>CAWDKH010000019.1:0-477244 GCA_963802905.1 uncultured Solirubrobacteraceae bacterium
TTGTTCGAGGTCAGCAGGACGACCGGGTGCGTGCGCGCCTCGATGCGGCCGAGCTCGGGGATCGAGATCTGGAAGTCGGAGAGCAGCTCGAGCAGCATCGCCTCGAACTCCTGGTCGGTCTTGTCGATCTCGTCGATCAGCAGCACGACCGGCTCGGGCGAGGAGATGGCGGTCATCAGCGGCCGCTCGAGCAGGAACTCCTCGCCGAAGATGTCGTCCTGCACGGCGTCCCAGCCCGTGCCCTGGGCCTCGGCCTGGATGCGCAGGAGCTGCTTGCGGTAGTTCCACTCATACAGCGCCTTGGCCTCGTCGAGCCCCTCGTAGCACTGCAGGCGCACGAGCCGGCGGTCGAGGTACTTCGAGAGCGCCTTCGCCAACTCGGTCTTGCCGACGCCGGCGGGGCCCTCGACGAGCACCGGCTTGCCGAGCCGGGCGGCCAGGAAGCTCACCAGCGCGGTCGAGTCGCCGGGCAGGTAGCCGACGGCCCGGAGGCCGGCGGCGACGTCCTCGACCCCTGCCGGTTCGACGCT
Source organism: uncultured Solirubrobacteraceae bacterium (assembly GCA_963802905.1). Lineage (GTDB taxonomy): Bacteria > Actinomycetota > Thermoleophilia > Solirubrobacterales > Solirubrobacteraceae > DASQFQ01. The sequence continues at coordinate 531 of CAWDKH010000019.1, forward strand.
CATGGCTCAGGAGTCTAGGAACTGTGGAATGCTCGCCACCCTTGCCGCTGGCCGCCTTTGATCCCTCGCCAGTCCCATTCGTGATCCTGATGGCCGCCGGCTTCCTCGTCGGCACGGTCGGCCACGTCTACAAGTCGAAGACGCTGATCATCACCGGGATCGGGCTGATCTTCATGGCCACGCTCGGCCTGCCGCTCGGGCTCTACCTCTCCGATCGCTAGCGCTCGGAGTCGAGCTGGCCCATCTGCGCCGCCGCGTAGCGGTCGCCCTCGGCGACGCCGGGCGGGAATGCCTCGTCGAGCCGGTCGAGCGTCGCGTCGTCGAGCGTGAGCTCCAGCGCGCCGAGCGCCTCGTCGAGCCGGTCGCGCCGGCGGGCGCCGACCAGCGGCACGACGTCCTCGCCGCGCGCGAGCACCCAGGCGATCGCCACCTGGGCAGGCGAGGCGCCGAGGCCGTCGGCGACCTCGCGCAGCGTCTCGACCAGGCTCAGGTTGTGGTCGAGCGCCTCGCCCTGGAAGCGCGGGCTCGTCGAGGTGCGGAAGTCGAAGCCGCCCTCGTTGCCGCGGTCGCGCGTCCAGTGGCCGGAGATCAGGCCGCGCGAGAGCACGCCGTAGGCGGTGACGGCGATGCCGTGCTCGCGGCAGGCGTCGAGGATCTCGCCCTCGACCCCGCGCGAGATCAGCGACCACTCGATCTGGAGGTCGGTGATCGGCGCGGTCGCGGCGGCGCGGCGGATCGTGTCGGCGCCGACCTCGGAGAGGCCGATCTGGCGCACGTAGCCGGCCTCGACGAGCTCGGCGATCGCGCCGACGGTCTCCTCGATCGGCACGTCCGGGTCCAGGCGAGCGGGCCGGTAGACGTCGATGTGGTCGGTGCCGAGGCGGCGCAGCGTGTAGGCGAGCGCGGTCTTGACCGCCGGCGGGCTCGCGTCGTAGCCGAGCCACGCGCGGTCCGGGCCGCGCTGGGCGCCGAACTTGACGCTGATGTTCACGTCCTCGCGCGGGCGGTCGCGCAGCGCGCGGCCGATCAGCATCTCGTTGTGACCCATGCCGTAGAAGTCGCCGGTGTCGAGCAGGTTGATGCCGGCGTCGATCGCGGCGTGGATGGTGGCGATCGACTCCGTCTCGTCGGCGTCGCCGTAGAGGTCGGGGCTCATGCCCATGCAGCCGAGGCCGATCGCGCTGACGGCCGGGCCCGGTGGTTCCAAGGTTTCTCGTATCCATACCGTTCAGGGTGCCCGCCGAAGGGCCAAAGCAGAAACACCGATCGGGCGTATGCTCACAACCGATCGTTGTGGCTGACCTCCGCGCCCTCACCGTACTCGCCGCTGTCGTCCGCCACCGGTCGTTCACGCAGGCCGCACGCGAGCTGCACGTCGCCCAGCAGGCCGTGAGCCGCACGGTCGCGCGGCTCGAGGCCGAGCTCGGCGTGTCGCTGGTGGAGCGGACGACGCACCGCGTCGAGCCGACCGCGGCGGGCGCCGCGCTGGCCGCCGACGCCGAGTCGCTGGTCGCCGCGGCCGAGACCGCGGTCGCCCGCGCTCGCGAGCTGGGCGGCGCGCCTGCGCAGACGCTCTTGCTCGGCGTGTCGCCGGGCGTCGGCCAGGGCGAGCTGGAGCGGATCCTCGACGCGCTGGGCGGCGCGCTGCCCGGCGTGCAGCTCGATCTCGTCGAGACTCGGCCGGCGGCGGTCGGCCCGCAACTGCGCGACGGGACCGCGGACCTGGTGCTCGCGCGCTTCGCCCAGGGCGGGCCGGGCCGTCACGTGCTGCCGCTGGGCACCACGCCCGCGGGGCTCGCGGTCCCGCACGACCACCGCTTCGCCCGACGGCGGCGGCCGGTGACGCTCGCCGACCTCAGCGGCGAGCGCGTCCTCATCTGGTCGCAGCGCTCGACCGGGACCAGCCGGATGCAGGAGCTGCTCGCCGGCGTCGACGTCGAGTGGACCGTCTCGACCGTGGTCGGCCGCGACGGCCTCGCCGACGTCGCCCGAGGGGCCGCGGTCGCGGTCTGGCCGATCGACGACCAGCCCCATCGCGACGTCAAGCTCGTCCCGCTCGACCCGCCGCTCGAGCTCCCCGTCGTGGCCGTGCTGCGCCACGGGACGCCGCCGCTGACGATCCGCCGCGCGCTCGACGCGATCCGCGCCGCCCTGGTCTAGGGCCGGTTGCGGCCGTGGAGGTCGTGGGCGTTGACCCACTCCTCCGCCACGATCGCCGAGCCCAGCGACAGCTCGCCGCACAGCACGGTGGCGGCCACGATCTCGGTGAACTTGCGCACCCCGCCGTCGCCGTAGCAACCGAGCAGCTCGAGGCACTCACGCTGGGTGGCGAGCCCGGTGCCGCCGCCGTAGGTGCCGACGATCAGCGACGGGATCGTGAGCGAGTAGTAGTAGTCGCTGTTCTCGCGCAGCTCGGCGTAGGTGAAGGCGGCGGAGGACTCGGCGACGTTGGCGACGTCCTGCCCGGTGGCGATGAACATCGCGGTGATGCCGTTGGCCGAGTGGGCGCCGTTGTTGTTGACGCCGGACATGAAGCCGCCGAGGTTGGAGACCTGGCGCGCCCGGTACATCAGCGCCGAGCTCGAGTTCATGACCTCCTTGAACAGGGCGTCCGGGATCGTCGCCTCCGCGACGACGCGCTTGCCGCGGGTGCGCAGCATGTTGATCTGCGAGCTCTTCTTGTCGGTGGCGAAGTTGCCCTCGAGGAAGAACTGGTCGATCTCCGGGTACTGCTCGAGGATCCAGTGGCAGGCGGCCTGCGTGGCCTTGCCGGTCATGTTCTGGCCGGCGGCGTCGCCGGTCGTGTAGTTGAAGCGCGTGTAGAGGATGCGGCTGGCCGAGTACTGCTCGATGTCCTGCAACCGGCCGGACTTCGTCGTCGACTCGGCGACCTCGCGGATCGCGTCGAAGTGCTCGTCGAGCCACTCGCCGAACGCGCGGGCCTCGCGCGCGCTCTCGAACAGGAACGCCGGCGCGCGCTGCATGCGGTCGTCCATGATCGTCGTCTTCACGCCGCCCGCCGCGTGCAGCAGCTTCATGCCGCGGTTGTAGGAGGCGACGAGCGTGCCCTCGGCGGTCGCCATCGGGACGTAGAACTCGCCCTGGGCGTGCTCGCCGTCGACCAGCAGCGGGCCGGCGATCCCGAGCGGGACCTGGGCGACGCCGGTGAAGTGCTCGATGTTGCCCGGGAGCACGGAGGGGTCGAGCGAGTAGGAGCCGACGTGCTCGAGCGAGGTGCCGGCATGCTGCTCGAGGAAGTCGCGGCGAGCCTCGGCGGCCTCGCGGGTGTAGTCGTCGGACTGGCGGGGGACGGGAACGCGGTTGGCCATGCGGGGGTGTCTACCCCGCGCGCGTCGCCTCCTGCACATGGACCCCGTCGGGCCGGCGTACCTGCCAGGCCACACTGGGGCCGGGGAGGACGGCGCGCGGGGTCTCGCCGGGCCCGACGTCCTCCGGCGCGCCGAACGTGCTGCCGGGCGGTGCGAAGGCGGCCCGCACGAGCGGCCCGGTCACCGTCCAGGTCACCAGCCGCGCGCCGGCCGGGGTCCCGGCGGCGTCGACACCGCCGAGCCTCGTGATGTCGTCGTCGGAGATGGCGCCGGGCGCGGACAGGTCGCGCAGCGCCCCGAAGCGGCCGTCCGCGCCGGTCTCCGCCACGCGCACGCGGTCGGAGACCCACGCCACCAGCGCGTTGCCGCGACCGGTGAGTGCGAGGTCGAGTGGCCCGCCGAGGTGGCCGGCCGCGAGCCGGTCGAGCCGCTGCGCGCGGTGGAAGCGCTGGGCGCCGGCGGGGCGCGTCGCGACGTCGTAATAGGCCGGTCCGCTGTCGCCCCCTTCGAACAGGCCCTGCGAGGCCCAGGCGACATATGCGCGGCCGGAGCTCGCGACCGCGGGGCGGAGCTTGGCGCCCCACGCCGGGTCGGCCCGGAGCGTCTCGGCGCGGGCGAACCCGTGCCCGCGCCGCTTGAGCCGCGTGCGCACCTTGTCGACCGTGTTCCACGCCACGAGCACGTCGCCGCGTGAGCCGACCGCGACCGACACGCCGCGCACGCGGCCGCCGGCGAGCCGGATCGGCTTCCCGAACGCGTGGCCCGCCCGGCGCAGGGCGACGTAGACGCGATCGTGGTTGACGCTGCGGTCCTCGAACCAGGCGAGCGCGAGGTCGCCGCGCGCGTTGCCCGCCAGCGTGGGCGGCGCGATTCGCGGGTGCTTGACGACGCGCCGCGACGGCCCGAAGCGGCCGCCGGAGCGGATCGCCACCCGCAGCTCCGAGCGCGGGTCGCGGTTCGACCCGATCGGCCGGACGATCGCCACCGCCGCCTGCCCGTTGCCGAAGAACACCGGATCACCGCTGCGACCCGCCGGTGTGCCCGCCTCGCCGTCCTCGGAGCGCCAACCGATCAGCCCGCCGCCGGCCCACAGGCCGTCGACGAGCATGTGGGGCCCCGAGACGTCCCGCGGCGCCGACCACGGCGGCGCCGCTTCGGTGGAGGCCGGTAGGACGACAAGGACGGCGAGGGCGAGCAGCACACGACGCATGCCCACGCTCCAACGGGCGGCGACCGCGAAGAGTTGCTCGGAACCGCCGCGCCGAGGTTCGCTCAGAACAGGCGGTCGGGCGGCGAGGGCGGGTCCCCCGGCGGGCCGCTCTCCGGCGGCTCGTCGGGCTCATCGTCCGGCGCCTCCCGCCGTCGCTCGGCGCGCCCCGGCGGTTCGGGCGCGTCGCCCTCCCACGCCGGCGGGCGCTCGCGCAGCACCTGCGTGACCTCGGTGTGCTCGCGCGGGCGGCCGTTGGTGCGCTCGCGGGGGCGGCGCTCCGGGACCTCCCACGCCGGCTCCTCGGCGATCGGGTTGGCCGGCTCGGGGCGGCCGGCTGCGCGCACCCGCGCGCCTGCCGCCACCAGCGCGCCCGCCGCGAGCAGCGCGACGAAGATGCCCCAGTCGATGCCGACGGTCGTGGCCGGGCCGCTGATCGAGGGCTTGTCGAACAGGCGCCAGATCAGCAGCGCGAGCACCCAGGCGCCGGCCAGCGAGACACAGAAGCCGTCGCCGCCAGGCAGGTGGAAGCGCTTGCGCTGCGAGCGCGCCCACACCAGGTAGAGCACCGCGGCCGCGACCAGCAGGATCGCCGCCTCGACCCACGTGAAGACCTGGAACGCCGAGCGCGAGTCCGCCTTGCCGATCGACGACACCTGGTACCAGGGCAGCACCATCGAGAAGATCAGCGCCGCCGCCGCGCCGCCGGTCAGGCGGGACTCCGGCGGCAGCTCGCGCAGGGTCCCGGTGAAGCTCACCGACCCACGCCTGCCGCCGATCGAGCCCGGAGCGCATCCATGAGCACCTCGGCGTCGGCCTCGCCGATCATGCGCAGCTGACCCTGGAAGGCCAGCTTCCAATGCTCCGGTGGCCACTTGCGGATCCACTCGAGGTCGTCCTTGACCGCCTCGGCCGGCAGCCACAGCTCCTCCTCGAGCACGAGCTCGGGCTCCGCCTCAAAGCGCCACGGGTACGCATCGGCCTTGCCGGGCTTGCCCGGCCAGACCTTCGCGCGGTCCTCGAACATCGGCCCGGTGAGCCGGATCGCCGCCGCGAACGCCATCACCCGCGTCAGGTAGAGCACGATGCGGTCGCCCGGCTCCATCTGCTCGGCCATCGCCCGCCGCCGCTCCTTCATCCCGATCAGCGCGTGGCCGCGCGCGGCGGTCGCCTCGTAGTTCTCCGGCGAGCCGGTGAGGACCCAAGTGGCCATAAACCCGAGTCTAATGGGCCTCAGTCGATGGGAATGTCCTGCACTTCGACCGGCCGCTCCGGCTCCTGGTCGAGCCGGGCGATCCACCAGTCGATGAGCGCCCGCAGCGCCAGCAGGAGCTCGCGCGCCGCGTCGGCGAGCTGGCGCGCCACCTCGGGCGGCACCGATGTCCGCGCCACCTCGAGCAGCCCGGCCAGCGCCTGCAGGTCCGAGAACGCCGAACGCTCGGAGGAGGTGCGCTCGCCCTCGAAGCCGGACGGTGGCAGCTCGCTCTCGCCCGCGCGCTCGCGGGCGGCGGCGTCGGCCTCGCGCACCAGCCGGTCGGCGGCGGCGTAGGCGGCGTCGACCTGCGAGCGCATCTCGGACAGCGGATCGGACTCAGTCACTGAACGACACCAATAGCGAACCGTCGGAGAACGAGGCGCCGGATGGCCGGTACGGGGCGAGCGCCGGCGGCAGGATGATCGTGCGCTTCTGGCCGTCGACCCGCACCACGAGCTCGAGCCCGATCTTCTTGAGCGAGATGTCGCCCTTCTCCGCGAACGGCAGGTCGAGCCGCAGCCGCGCACCGTCGTCGTCGAGCGACAGCTCCTGGGCGAGCTCGTTGTGCAGCATCGCCCCGCCGTCGTCGCCCTCGAACAGCGCCTCGCCGAGCCGGTCGAGCATCACGGGCCCCACGACCTCCTGCTCGAAGTAAGGGGCGCGCAGCACCGGCACGGGGGCGAAGCCCGACTCCACGAGCTCGAGCTGCTCGCGCTGGACCTCGCGCCAGGCGCCGAAGTAGCCGCCCTCCACCTCCTCCGGGAACACGCGGTTCACCACCACCGCGTCGGTCAGGTACCCGTAGAGCGACAGGTAGGTGAACGTCCGCATCGCCTCGGCGATCACCATCTTGTCGGGCGTCATCACGAGCCGGATCGAGACCGCCTCGCGGTCGCGGAGGATCTCGTTCATGGCGATCAGGTTCTGCACCAGCTGCTGGACCTCGCCGAATACGCGCTCGTCGGGCAGCGAGAGGTCGAAGAACGTCTTCGCCAGCGGCCGCGCCGCCGCCAGCAGCGCCCGCTCGCGCCCGAACACCTTGTCGAGCCACCACTGCGCGACGTCGGGGAACGACAGCAGCCGCAGCGTCTCGCCGGTCGGCGCGCAGTCAACGATCACGACGTCCCAGTCGCCCTCCTCGACGTGGCGCTTGAGCTGCAGCAGCGAGAACAGCTCGTCGCCGCCGGGCGGGACGGTGAGCTCCTCGGCCGCGATCCGGTCGACGCCTTGGTCGACGAACAGCCCGCCGAGCCAGCTCTGGACCGCCGACCAGTGGCGCTCGAGCTCGTCCTGCGCCTGCACCTGCTGCGCCCACAGCCCGCCGCCGACGTCGGTCGGCTCCGAGCCGACCTTGGTCTCCAGCGACTCTGCCAGCGAGTGCGCGGGGTCCGTGGACAGCACGATCGTGCGCTGCCCAGCGGCAGCGCAGCGGCGCGCGGTGGCCGCGGCGACGGAGGTCTTCCCGACCCCGCCCTTGCCCGTATAGAGGATCGTGCGCGGCCTCAACGGCCGCGCTTGCGCTTCTTCGGCTTCAAGACGTCGAGGGTACCTTCGGCCGTCCCGACGTTCCCCGCCAGGTCCACGGCGGTCACCGCCACGTCGTAGACGCCGGCCTTGCGCGGCACGGTGACGCTGAGCGTCGGCGTCCCGTGGCCGACCACCACCGCCGGCTTCACGTACGCGACCTTGCCGGCGCGCGAGAGCTTGAGCCCGACGCGCGAGATCTTCGACAGCCGCACCTTGAACTTGCTCAGCGTGCCGCCGCGCAGCGTCGTGGTGGCGAGCGAGACGACCGGCTGCTCGAGCTCGTACTGCGCGAAGCGCAGCTCGGTGTCGCAGTAGACGGGATCGTCGGTGCGGGTGCACATGCTGTGCAGGAACGAGCGCAGCAACTGGTGGTAGGAGAGGTCGGACTCGTGCTCGCTGGAGCCGCGCGAGTACAGCGACCAGGCGCCGGTGTCGTAGGTCGGCAGCGTCCGCCGCGCCACGCGCTCGCCCTCGGCGTACAGGGTCTGCGCCTCGGTGTTGCCTGTGATCTTGCCCATGTCGTAGAGGCCGACCAGCGCCTGCACGAAGCCGTTGATAACCCGGAGGTTCGGGGCGAACGAGTAGAGGGCGTACTCGACGCCGTCGTCCGTGGGCACCCGCACGCCCTCGGGCGTCGCCGTCTTGAACACGCCCAGCGCGCCGGGGAGCGATCGGGTAGATCTCGTCCTCGCGGTTCTCCCGCTTGGCCACGCGCGACAGCGACTGGATGCCGGTGCCCTGCGCGAGCGCGGAGACCCACGGCGGGCGACCGCCGCCGAACGAGAAGTAGTACTCCCAGGCGATGCCGCCGGCCCGCGGCACGGCGAGCGCGATCAGCTCGTCGGCGAGCGTGTTCATCGCGTCGTCGCGCTCCGCCCACAGCTGGTTGAGGCGCGCGAAGTTGGCGAGTGGGTGGAACTGCAGGCCCTGGCCCGGGAAGTACTGCCAGATCACCTCGGAGCCCGGGAACGTGATGCGGCGCGTGCTCGGCCCGGTGGTGTGGGTCGTCCAGTAGGAGCGGTTGCGCTCGAGCGTCAGCCACAGCGGGACGAGCCGGGGGCCGGTCAGGCGCTTCAGGCGGGCGATCCCCTCGACGTTCGCGACCACGCCGCTGAGCTCGGTCTTGCGCGTCGTCCCGCGCGGCAGCCGCTTGGCGGCGCGCTTGGTCGAGTTGAAGAACGCGAGCCGCTGGTCGCGGTCGGCGGTCGTGATCTGGCCCGCCGCCGCGAGCCGGTTGAGCTCGCTCTTGACCGTGCGCTTCGTCGCGCCTTCGGCAGGAACGGCCGCGAACGCGAGGACAACACACACGCAATACGCCATACGCTGAATTCGCCTTGAAGTCATCGACCCAATGCTAGGCTCGCCGCTCTGTGACCCGTTCACTGCAAGCGATCCTGCTCGCCCTCCTGGCCACCCTGGCGCTGGGCGTTGCCGCGTGCGGCGGCGGTGGCGGAGACGCGGCGTCTGAGGACACCGACGTCGACACGCTGCTGAGCGACACGTTCAACGGCAAGGACAAGAAGATCGAGTCCGGCAAGCTCGCCGTGAAGCTCGATGTCGACGCCAAGGGCGCCGAGGGCGTCAACGGCCCGATCACGCTCAGCGTCGGCGGCCCGTTCCAGAGCCAGGGCGCGAAGAAGCTGCCCAAGTTCGACATCGACTTCGCCTTCGAGGGCGCCGGCCAGAGCATCAAGGCCGGGCTGACCTCCACGGGCACCAAGGGGTTCGTGAACTTCCAGGGCAACGAGTACGTGGTCTCCGACCAGGTCTTCAACCAGTTCAAGGCCGGCTACGAGCAGGCGCAGTCGCAGAGCAAGAAGAACGAGACGCAGTCGCTCTCCTCGCTCGGCCTTGACCCGCGCCAGTGGCTGACGGACCCCAAGAACGAGGGCGACGCCAAGGTCGGCGACGACGACACGATCAAGATCACCGGTGGCGTCGACGTCAACAAGCTGCTCGACGACGTCAACCAGGCGCTGAAGAAGACGCGCGACCTCGGTGTCCAGGGCACCCAGCAGCTGCCCACCGAGCTCACGGCCGAACAGCGCAAGCAGGTCGTCGACTCGGTCAAGGACCCGAAGGTCGAGATCTACACCGGCAAGGAGGACAAGATCCTCCGCCGCATGGTCATCTCGCTCGGCATCGTGGCTCCCGAGGGCTCCGGCGCCTCGGGCTCGGCCAACATCAAGTTTGACCTCGCGATCTCGGACCTCAACGAGGACCAGGAGATCTCCGAGCCCTCCGACGCCAAGCCGTTCGACCAGCTGCTCTCGCAGCTCGGCGGGCTCGGCCTCGGCGGCCTGGGTGGCGCGGGTGCGGGCGCCGGCAGCGGCTCGTCCGGCGGCGGCTCGTCCGGTGCCGGCTCGAACGCCGATCTCGAGAAGTACTCGAAGTGCGTCGCTGACGCCGGCAACGACGTCACCAAGGCGCGTAAATGCGCCGAGCTCCTGACCAGCCCGTAGGGTCGCGCTTCAAGCGCATCGCGATCGTCGCCGCCATGGGCGTGGTGACGCTCAACATCTGGACCGGCGCGCCACTGCTCGGCCTCTGGGTCGGCTCCCGGGTGGCGCCGGAGTCGGGCATCTCGATGGGCGCGGTGCTCGTCGTGATCGTGGTGATCGGGGTGGCGGTGTGGCTGCTCATGCAGGCGCTCGGCTACCTGCAGGCCGCGTACGCGGAGGCCAGCGGCCGACCCGTGGCGCGGCGCCAGACGACGTGGCTGCGCCCGATGAGCGGCGAGCGCACGCACGGCAAGGGCACCGTGGCCCCGCCGCTGACGTCGGTCGACTACGTCGTGATCGGCGTCGTCGTCCTTGCGATCGCCGCCTTCGAGGTCTGGTTCTTCTTCTTCGCCGGCTCCTCGCTGCGCAGCGGCTAAGGTCGCCCCGCATGAGAATGATCGTTTGCTGGAGCACCGGCGGAGGCAGCCACCACGCCTGTGGAGCCGCCTACAGCGCCGTGAAGGACGCGGGCTACGACCCGCAGATCGAGAAGGCCTACTCGACCCGGCTGGTGCCGAACGCGCTCCAGCTCACGTCAGGCCGCAAGGAGGCGATCCGGCGCACCGGCAAGAGCGACGTGCCGCTGCTGATCCTCGACGACGACACAACGATCGCCGGCACGAAGCAGATCGTCGAGTGGGCGCGGGCGAACCCGGCGGGTCAGGCGGGCGCGCCGAGCCCGAAGCCCGCCGCGTAGAGCTCGTCGACGCGCGCGAGCTCGTCCTCGTCGAGGTCGGGCACGCGCTCGCTGCCGGCGGCCGCCCACTCCTCGAGCTGGGCGGTCGTGTTGACGGTGTGCACGACACAGCCGATGGCGGGCTGGGCGAGGATGTACTTGTAGGCGGCCTGCGCGAGCGTGCGCTCGCCGTCGCGCTTGAGGAACTCGAGCTGGTCGACCTTCTGGAGCCCTTCGATCAGCCACGAGCGCGGCCGGTGGCGGCGGTGGTCGTTGCCCTCGAAGGTGTGCTCGGGCGTCAGGTGGCCTTCGAGCAGGCCGGAGGAGGTCGGGACGCGGGCGATCACGCCGACGCCGCGCTGCTCGGCGAGCTCGAGGAACTCGGCGCCGGGCGCCTGCTCGAGCAGGTTGTAGACGGTCTGCAGCGAGGCCAGGCCGTCGCGCTCCTCGAGCGCCTTGACGCCCTCGTCGCGCCAGCCGATCTTGGGGCCGAGCGCGATGCCGTAGTGGCGGATCTTGCCCTCGGCCTTGAGCGCTTCGAGCTCGGCGTACAGCTCGTCGGCCTCGATCCCGTCCATGCGCGGGTTGTGGAGCTGGTAGAGGTCGACGTAGTCGGTGCGCAGCCGGCGCAGCGAGGCCTCGAGCGCGCGGCGCGTGTGCTCGGGCGACCAGTCGTGCGGGCGCTCGGACTCCTTGTCGCCCTTGCGCTCGGCGTCGAGGACGTAGCCGAACTTCGTCGACAGCTCGTAGGCGTCGCGGCTGCGGCCCGAGCGCACCAGCGCGGTGCCGACGATCTCCTCGTTGACGCCCTGGCCGTACGTGTCGCCGGTGTCGAAGAACGTGATGCCGAGGTCGAGGGCGCGCGCGACGAGCTCGTCGGGCTCCTCGTGCTCGCCCCACCAGTCCGAGCCGAGGGCCCAGGTGCCGAAGCCGACCGCCGAGGTCTCGAGATCCGTGCTGCCGAAGGTACGCCGTCGCATCGAGGGCCAGAGTCTAGGAGGCCGGTCGCTTATGTAAGGTGAGCGCGGTGACGCAGCTGCGCCGCTTCCTCCTCAGCGGTGACGGGTGGCCCTACCTCCTCGTCCCGTTCATCCCGATCGCCATCGCGCTCGAGCTTGCCCATGCCTCGGCGAGCGTGATCTTCGTCTGCTCGGCGCTCGGCGTGATCCCGACGGCGGCGCTGATGGGGCGGGCCACCGAGCAGCTCGCGATGCGCTCCGGGCCGGGCATCGGCGGGTTCCTCAACGTCACCTTCGGCAACGCGCCGGAGATCATCATCGCCCTGTTCGCCCTCCACGAGGGGCTCCAGGAGGTCGTCAAGGCCTCGCTGGTCGGCTCGATCCTCGGCAACATCCTGCTCGTCATGGGCGCCGCGATGTTCGTCGGCGGCCGCAAGCGCGAGCGGCAGAAGTTCGACCGGACCGCGGCGGGCGTCCAGTCGCTGATGCTGATGCTGGCGGCCACCGCGCTCGTGATGCCGGCCATCTTCCAGCTCGTCGCGGGCGGCGGGCTGCCGGGCCCCGAGGAGAAGGCGCACAACTTCGGCGGCGACATCGAGAACCTCTCGATCGCGGTGTCGATCGTCCTGCTCATCACCTACTTCGCAGGGCTGGTCTTCTCGCTCAAGACGCACAAGGACCTCTTCAACCCCGAGCACACGGGTGATGAGCACGAGGGCGAGCCGTGGTCTGTCCGCAAGTCCGTGCTGTTCCTCGCAGGCGCCGGTGTCGCGGTCGGCGTGATGTCGGAGATCCTCGTCGGCTCGATCACCGAGGCGTCGGAGTCGATCGGGCTCTCGCCGTTCTTCGTCGGCATCATCGTCGTCGCGATCGTCGGAAACGCCGCCGAGCACTGGGTGGCGATCTACTTCGCCGCGCGCGACAAGATGGACCTCTCGGTCAACATCGCGATCGGGTCGAGCGCCCAGATCGCGCTGTTCGCCGCGCCGGTGCTGGTGCTCATCTCGCTGTTCCTCGGGCCGTTCCCGATGTCGCTGGTGTTCAACGGGCTCGAGCTGGGCGCGATCTTCCTGGCGATTCTGATCGCCCAAGCGGTGACCCACGAGGGTGAGTCGACGTGGTTCGAGGGCTTCCAGCTGCTCTCGGTCTACGTGGTGCTCGGGCTCACCTTCTACTTCGTCTGATGACCGGCGGCGGCGGGCCTATCGCGTGGGCGGCTCTGGTCGTCATCACAGTCTTCCTGCTCTGGGTCGACCTGCACTTCTTCGCCCGCGGCCGCGAGCCGAGCTTCCGCGAGGGCGTCATCTGGAGCATCGGCTGGCTCGTCGTGTCGCTGCTGGCGGGCACGGTGCTGCTGTTCCTCGACACGCACGGGGTCGAGGACTTCGTCACCTACACGACCGTCTACTTCGTCGAGCGCTCGCTGTCGCTCGACAACCTGTTCGTGTTCCTCCTGCTGTTCGCGTACTTCGGGGTGGCCACGGAATACCGGGCGCGGATGCTGTTCTGGGGCATCGCCGCCGCGCTCGTGCTGCGCGGCCTGGCGATCATCGGCGGCGTCGCGCTGCTCGAGCAGCTGCACTTCTTCATCTACGTCCTCGGCGTCCTGCTGCTCTTCCTCGCCTACCGGATCCTGCGCGGTGTCGACGAGAACGTCGACCCGGACAAGAACTTCGTGGTGCGACTGGTGCGCAAGTTCTGGCCGGTCACCAGCGAGTTCCACGGCAAGCACTGGTTCGTCAAGCAGGACGGGCGCCGCTGGGCGACCCCGCTGTTCGTCTGCCTGGCGGCGATCGTGGCCGCCGACATCGCCTTCGCGATCGACTCCATCCCCGCCGCGTTCGCCATCACGCGCGACTCGGTGCTGATCTGGATGGCCAACATCTTCGCCCTGCTCGGCCTGCGCGCCCTGTTCGTGCTGGTCGAGGGGCTGATCAGGCGCTTCCGCTACCTCGACGAGACGATCGCCATCGTGCTCGGCATCGTCGCGATCAAGCTGCTGGCGGAGGACCTCTACAAGGTCGGCCCGGTGATGACGCTGGTGGTCGTGTTCGTGGCGTTCACGATCGGGATCGTCGCCTCGGTGATCGCCGACCGGCGCGACCCCGACTCGGAGGCCAAGCGCGAAGAGCGCACCGAGTCGCTCTCCAGCTCCTAGCCGCCGAACTCCTTGAGCTGGCGCTCGACCTCGGCGTCGACGTCGAGCGGCGGCTGGCCCTTCGCCTCGCGGCGGGAGTTGCGGGCGATCACGAGCTCGCGCACCTCCTCGCGCAGCGCGGGATCGAGGGCGGGCGCGGTCAGCCGTGCGAGCTCGTCCTCGACGTCGACCTCCGACTCGCCGCGGGCGGCGTGGCGGGCGTTGCGGGCCTCGAGCATCTGGCGGATCTCGTCGTCTCTCTCACCGAGGCTGACCGCGCTGGAGCTCGGCCGAGCCGGCCCGATCTCACGATCGTCTCCGATCCCTCCGCGCCCGATCTGGTCGTAGGTGTTGTTGCGGAAGAACAGCGAGACGACGGCCAGGATCGCGGAGATCCCGACCACGGCGAAGATGACGATGCCGAAGGCCTCCTCCATCGGCCACCATGGTCCCATGTGGCGCCGCGTCAGACGCCGGACCATGGCCCCCCGCCGGCCGGTGCTCTTTCCGGGCCAGTACGCGCTCGCGCTGGTGACCGCGATCCTGCTGCTGGGCTCGGTCGCGCTGGTGCTCTGGGCCGTGATCGGCTGACGTATCAGACGCGAACGGGCGTTCTCTATTTCGTCGAGAGGGGTACACTTGAGACGCTGTTGACTGACCAGTCAATCTGGAATTGGAGCTGACCCCACCAATGGTCGATTTCACCCTCACCGACGAGCAGAAGGCGCTGAAGGAAATGGCGCACGACTTCGCTCAGAAGGAGATCCGCCCCGTCGCCTGGGAGTACGACAAGGACGGGGACTGGCCTGAGGACGTCCTGCGCAAGGCGTGGGAGGTCGGGCTGATGAACACGCACGTGCCCGAGGAGTACGGCGGGCCCGGCGCGTCCTACCTCGATGGATGCATCATCGAGGAGGAGCTCTCGTGGGGCTGTTCCGGCATCACCACGTCGCTCGGCGCCAACGGCCTCGCCTCCGCGCCGCTGTCGGTGGCCGGCTCCGAGGAGCTCAAGAAGCAGTACCTCGGGATGCTGACCGAGGACTTCAAGCTCGCCTCCTTCTGCCTGACCGAGCCCGACGCGGGCTCCGACGTCTCCGGCATGCGCACCACCGCCAAGCGCGTCGGCGACAAGTACGTCATCAACGGCTCCAAGTGCTTCATCACCAACGGCGGCTACGCCGACTGGTTCACGGTCTACGCCAAGACCGACAAGGAAGCCGGCCACCGCGGGATCTCCGCCTTCATCGTGCCCAAGGACGACACGGTCACGGTGGACAAGAAGGAAGACAAGATGGGCCAGCGGGCCTCCAACACCGCGACCATCACCTTCAACGAGACCGAGATCCCGGCCGACCACCTGATCGGCGAGGAGAACAAGGGCTTCAAGATCGCGATGATGACCCTCGACCGCACGCGCCCCGGCGTGGCGGCGATGGCCACCGGCATCGCGCGCGCGGCGTTCGAGTTCGCCACCAACTACTCCAAGGAGCGCGTCCAGTTCGGCGTGCCGATCGCGATGCACCAGGCGATCCAGTTCATGATCGCCGACATGGCGACGAAGGTGCACCTCTCGCGCCTCGCGACCTGGAACTCGGCCGTCCTGCTCGACCAGGGCAAGCGCAACACCCTCGAGTCCTCGCACGCCAAGCGCTTCGCCGCCGATACCGCGATGGAGGTCTCCACCGACGCCGTGCAGGTCTACGGCGGCTACGGCTTCATCAAGGACTACCCCGTCGAGAAGCTGATGCGCGACGCCAAGATCATGCAGCTCTACGAGGGCACCTCGCAGATCCAGCGGCTGGTCATCGCTCGCGAGACGCTGCTGCCGCGGCGGATCGAGGAGCCGCAGCCGGCGGCCGCGTAGCACCGGGCCAGGCAGGGGTCTGACCCCCCAAACCCCGCGGCAACGTCCTGCGGCCGCAAGGAGGGGGTCAGACCCCTTAGACGCGGTAGGGGTCTGACCCCTTTACGCTGCTTAGGGTGCCCTCCCGCAAGACGACGCAGGCGGCAGCGGAGGCCGCGTCCGTCGACCAGGCGCGCGCAGCGGTCGACGCGCCCGGCACAGGCGGCCCCGCCAAGGGACCGGGCGGCACCGATCCGCTCATCGGCGACCTGCGGCGAGCGGGCCTGCTGCCGCTGCTGGTGCTGCATTTCGTCTCCGAGGAGCCGTCCTACGGCAACCAGCTGATGGATCGCATCGGGGCGCTCACGACGGGCGCGCTGGCGGTCAACCCGAACACGATGTACCCGCTGCTGCGGACACTCGAGGCCGACGGGCACATCGCCGGCGAGTGGGAGCATCCCGAGCGGCGCTCGCGGCGCTTCTACCGCATCACGGCGTCGGGACGGGCCGAGCTCGAGCGGCTCGGCGAGGAGCTGCGCCCGCGATTGGATCGCATCGCGGCATCAATCGAGGCGATCCGGGCGGAGGTGCTCTGAGCATGGACTGGTGGTTCTTTGCAGAAGGGACGGAGGCGGAGGCGCGCGAGTTCCTCGAGCGCTTCCTCGACGACGGCGCGGCGATGGAGTTCGGCGCGACCGCCGACTTCAGCCTCGCGTCGGTACCCGAAGTGGTGGACACGATCCGGCCGGAGGTCGAGCTGATCGACGCCCCGCCACCCGATGACGCGCCCGACTGGGTGCGCGACGTCGTCACCGAGCACGGCGGCGGCTTCCGCGACTTCGCCGAGACCTCGCGCTCGGCCGTGCTGCGCGCCGCCTATTACCTCGGCGCGAGCTTCGTCTCGACCTACCCGGTGCTGCGGTGGGAGATCGGCGGGGACCAGCGGCCCGAGGTCCGCCAGCCGGTGGTGACCGGCTTCGCGTCAGGCGAGGACCTCGCGGTGCTCGTCGGCGCCGAGGCGCTGCTCGCCGGCGGCGACACGGCCGCAGCCGTGGCCCGCTGGCGCGACGCCGTCGCGGGCTGAGATGGCCGATCCCCGACGACCCGCCTGCACGCGTCCCGCGGCGCATGGCGGCACCCGCCGGGAGGGGTCGTGGCGCTGCCACTATCCCCCTCCGGCGTGCCGCCCTGCATCCGGGACACGACATCCGGGCACGGCGGCCGCGGGATCGCATAGGTGGCGAAGGTCAGCGCCGCGCAGGCCGTGCCGGGTCTCGCCTCGGAGGCGGAGGAGCTCTGGTACGACCCGAAGCGCTGGCCGGGCTGGATCGACGGCTTCAGCCACGTCGTCAAGCTCGAGGGCGAGTGGCCCGCCGTGGGCGCGCGGTCCGTGTGGGAGTCGCGGCCCGGCGGGCGGGGGCGGGTGGTCGAGCGCGTGACCGCCTACGAGGCGCGGACCGGCCAGACGCTCGAGGTCGAGGACGAGCAGCTGCGTGCGACGCAGCGGGTGTCGTTCGAGCCCGGCCCGGAGGGGGTGCAGGTGGCGCTGGAGCTCGATTACGAGCTCAAGAACCGCAATCTGTTCACGCCGCTGACCGACGCGCTGTTCATCCGCCGCTCGCTGCGCGAGTCGCTGACGCGGACGCTGGTGCGGTTCGCTCGCGAGCGGCGGGGAGACATGGAGCTCGGCGCCTGAGCCGCAATCGTGCGGTCATCGAGGAGTTCCGCGCGAACGGCGGCAAGGTGGGCGGCGAGCTGCGCAGCACGCCGCTGCTGCTGCTCGGGACGACCGGCGCCAGGAGCGGTCGGCCTCGCACGACACCGCTCGCATACCGCAGGGTCGGCGGTCGCCTCTACGTCGTCGCCTCCAGCGGCGGCCGGCCGACCCACCCGGGCTGGTACTTCAACCTGCGCGCCCATCCCCAGGTGAACGTCGAGGTCGGCGAGGAGCGCTTCGCCGCCACCGCAACCGTGCTCGAGGGCGCGGAGCGCGACCGCGTGTTCGCGGCCATCGTCGAGCGATCGCCGGACGCGGGCAGGCACCAGGCGAAAGCCGGGCGCACGATCCCGGTGATCGCGCTCGACCCGCTGTGACTCTGCGGCGGACTACGGCTCTTGAGCCGCCCCTCATCTGCCGATGCATCATGTGAGCTGATGCGTCGCTTTCCCCTGACCCTGCGTGCCCTTGTGCTGCTGCCGCTGCTGGCGGTCCTCACGGACCAGACGCGGGCGGCGGTGCTGTGCGGGCCGCGCGCGGAGAGCTGCCTCGAGGCAGCCGGCCAGGGCTGGTACGCCAGTGCCGGGATGATCGCGCTCGCGGTCTACGGCCTCGGGCTCGCCCTGCTCGTCGCGCGGCTGGCCGGCAGCGCGCCTGGTCTCGGGCGCCTGTGGGCGCTCGCCACCGGCGCGATCTGGGCCTCGTGCGCCGCTCAGGCTGGTCTCGCCTCGCTGCTCGGCGCGGGCTCCGCGCTCGGCGGCGGCTGGCTCGGGCTGCTCGCGCTCGGCGTGGTCGCCGGCGCCGTACTCGCGCTGGCCCTGCGGGTGGCGCCCACGCTGGTTCGCGCACTGCGGCCTTCCGCGCCGCGCCTGCACTCCTTCGCCGCGGTCGCCTCGCGACCGCTCGAGCGCTCGTGGATGGGCACGAGCGCCGCCCGGCTGCGCCTTACGCGCGGCCGCGCGCCGCCGGTCGTCGCGTAGTTCCGCGACCGACCTGCACATTTCCCAACTCTCGAAGGAGTCTCATGTCCACCATCACCAAGCGCGAGCTGCGCGAGCAGCGCCGCGCCGAACGCCAGGCCGCTGAGGCGGCCGAGGCCGCACGTGCCACCCGCCGCCGCCGTGCGGCCCTGCTCGGCGGCGCCGCAACCCTCGCGGCGATCGTCGTCGCCGTCGCCGCGATCGCCTCGTCCTCCGGAGGCGCCGCCCCGAAGGTCAAGCCCGTCGAGTCCTCACTGTTCGCCGGGATCCCCGAGCGCAACGGCGTGCTCGGCGACCCGAACGCCAAGGTCACCGTCACCGAGTTCCTCGACCTCCAGTGCCCGATCTGCGCCGAGGCGTCGAAGCAGACGCTGCCGACGCTGATCAACGACTACGTCCGCACCGGCAAGGTCAAGCTCCAGGCCCGCACGCTGCACTTCATCGGCCCGGACTCGGCCCGCGCCGCGCGCGCCGCCGCTGCCGCCCAGGAGCAGGGCCGGCTGTGGCCGTTCGTGGAGGCGTTCTACGCCTCACAGGGCGCCGAGAACTCCGGCTACGTGACCGACAGCTTCCTGCGCGACGTCGCGGACGCCGCCGGCGCGAACCCCGACAAGATCGTCGACGGCACCTCCGATCAGGGCATGGCGAAGGCAGACGCCGAGGCCGCGAAGCTGCGCGTGAACTCGACGCCCACGTTCACGGTCACCAAGAACGGCAAGACGACGGTGATCGGCTCCGGCGTGCTCGACGCGGCCGCGCTCAAGGCAGCGCTGCGATGAGGCGCGCGTCGCAGCTCGTGGCGGTCGCCGGCCTCGCCATCGCGGGCTACTTGACCGTCGTCCACTACGCCGGTGGCGAGCCCGTGTGCGCAATCGCACACGGGTGCGCCATAGTCCAGAAATCGAATTACTCGCAGCTGGCGGGCGTGCCCGTCGCGCTGCTCGGGCTGCTCGGCTACGTCGCCATCCTGGCCGCGCTCGCCCGGGACGGCGAGCGAGGCCGCACGGCAGCGGCGTTCCTGAGCCTCGCGGGCTTCGGGTTCTCGGTCTGGCTGACGTATGTGGAGGTCGCCAGGCTCGACGCGATCTGCATCTGGTGCGTCGCCTCGGCGATCTGCATGACGCTGCTCGCGGGGCTCTCCGCGGTGCGGCTCGTGGCGGCGCCCGCGTGAAAGACTCAGGCCATGTTCGTCTTCAAAGCTGGTGTCGTCGGGGCGGGTGTCATGGGCGGAGAGATCGCCCAGGTCATCGCCTCCGCCGACATCCCCGTCCTCCTGAAGGACGTCAAACAGGAATTCGTTGACAAGGGTCTCGAGAAGGCCCGTGAAGTCACCCAGGGCCAGGTCTCCAAGCTGGTCAAGAAGGAGAAGATCACCCAGGAGCAGGCCGACGCCCAGCTCGAGCACACGCTCGGGCTGATCACCGGCACCACCGAGTACGACGACTTCGGCGACGTCGACTTCGTCATCGAGGCGGTCCCGGAGAAGATGGAGATCAAGCACGCGGTCTTCGCCGACCTCGACGCGGCCACTCCCGGACACGCGATCCTCGCCTCCAACACGTCGGGGCTCTCGATCACCGAGATCGGCGACATCACGCAGCGCCCGGACAAGGTCGTCGGCTTCCACTTCTTCTGGCCGGCCTCCTACATGCGCCTGATCGAGGTGATCGAGGGGGAGGAGACCTCGCCTGAGACCGCCCAGGCGGCGGCCAACTTCGCCCAGGCGATCCGCAAGATGCCGATCCGCTGCGCCGAGTGCCCGGGCTTCGTGGTCAACCGCATCCTCGCCTCGACCGCGTCGGAGATCTGGCGCTACCAGGACGAGACCGGCACCGACGTCGAGGAGATCGACAGGGCGCTCACCGAGGCGAAGCTCGTCCCGATGGGGCCGTTCCTCCTCGCCGACAACTCAGGCCTCGACACGGCGGTGAAGGTCGCGCAGGACATGCAGGACGCATACGGCGACCGCTTCTATGTCCACCAGGGCATGGCGGAGCTCGTCGAGCAGGGCAACCTCGGCCGCAAGAGCGGAAAGGGCTTCTATGAGTACTCCTGAGGCCGCACCGGCCGTCGACGCGGCGCTCGCCGAGCGCTTCCAGCTCAAGGCGTTCGTCGAGTCCTGCCTCGTGCTCGAGGAGGGCATCGCGGGCGTCCGCGACATCGACCTCGGGATGATGATGGGCACCGGGATGATCCCCGGCCCGTTCGCCCGCGCGGACTTCCGCGGGCTCGACGACGTGTTGTCGGCGCTCGAGAAGGCCGAGGACGAGTGGGGCGAGCACTTCGAGCCGCCGCTGATCCTGCGCCGGCTCGTCGCCCAGGGCCGCCTGGGGGCCAAGTCCGGCCAGGGCTTCTACCCCTACCCGCAGCCGGACGCCGGCTACGAGAACGCCAAGGTCAAGCTCGACACCCGCGGCGAGTACGCGATCGCGTGGCTCGACAACGCGCCCGCCAACTCGATCTCGCCGGACGTCATCGCCGATCTCGGCAAGGCGTGGGCGGAGGTCGACGGCAACCCGGAGATCAAGGCGTTCATCCTCGCCTCGCCGAACCCGGCGCTGTTCTGCGCCGGCGCCGACATCAAGGCGTTCACGAAGATGGACGAGAGCTCCGGCCGCGAGCTGCTCGACGGCGCGCACGACCTGCTGCGCTCGTGGGAGCAGTCGCGCACGATGACGATCGCGGCCGTCAACGGGCTCGCGTTCGGTGGCGGCAACGAGCTGGCAATGGCCTGCGACGTCCGCATCGCGGGCTTCTCGGCCACGTTCGGCCAGCCCGAGATCAACCTCGGGATCATCCCCGGCTTCGGCGGCACGCAGCGGCTGCCGCGGCTCGTCGGCCCGTCCAAGGCGCTCGAGATGAACACGACGGGCGAGGCGATCTCGGCCGAGGACGCCTACGAGCACGGGCTCGTCAACCGCGTCGTCCAGGACCACGAGCTGTTCGACACCGCGGTCGCGTGGGCGAAGAAGTTCGCGGGCCAGGCCCCGCTGGCGCTCGAGCTGATCAAGCAGGTCTCCCACAAGGGCGACCTCGACGAGGGCATCGCGGCCGAGAAGCAGGGCTTCGGGACCGCGTTCGCCTCCGAGGACGCGCGCGAGGGCATCGGCGCGTTCCTGGGCAAGCGCACGCCGGAGTTCAAGGGCAAGTGAGCAAGAGCGACCCCGCCGCGCTGGCCGAGCTGATCCGCTCGGCCGGCTCGGTGGTGGCGCTGACGGGCGCCGGGATCTCCGTGCCGTCGGGGATCCCGGACTTCCGCTCGCCGGGGACGGGGCTGTGGGAGAACGTCGACCCGATGGAGGTCGCGCACATCGACGTCTTCCGGCGCGAGCCCGAGCGCTTCTGGCACTTCTACGGCAACCGCTTCACGCACGCTGCGCGAGAAGCAGCCCAACGGGGCGCACCTCGCGCTCGTGGAGCTCGAGCGGCGCGGGCTGCTCGACGCCGTGATCACGCAGAACATCGACGGCCTCCACGAGGCGGCCGGCACGCGCGACCTGATCGAGGTCCACGGCTCGATCTCGCACTCCTCGTGCCTCGAGTGCCTGCGGCGCTACGAGCTGGAGGAGACGCGGGAGCGGCTGGCCGACGACCCCGTCGGCGTCCCCCGCTGCGACTGCGGGCACGCGCTCAAGCCCGACGTCGTGCTGTTCGGCGAGTTCCTGCCCATGGAGGCGATGGGCCGGGCGGAGGAGCTGTCCGAGCACGCCGACCTGCTGCTGTGCGTCGGCTCCTCGCTCGAGGTCTACCCCGTGGCGGGGTTGCCGTCGGTGTGCCTGCGCGCGGGCGGGCAGGCTCGCGATCGTCACCCAGGGCCCGACGAAGTACGACGCGGACGCCGAGGTGCGGCTCTCGGGCGACGTGGTCGCCGAGCTCGAAGCGGTCGTCGCGGCGCTTTAGGGATTGCGGCCGGCGTAGTAGCCGCCGACGAGGAACGACACGACGACGACGGCGAGGCAGATGGTCAGGATCACCATTGCCCGGGACGGTACTAGGCGTGGCCCAGCAACACCCCGACGAGGGCGATGATCACGCCGCCGAGGGTGACCTGGACGAGCGAGAGCCGCATCGAGACCTTGAGGAAGCGCTTGCGGACCCAGGCGATCGCGACGAGCTCGAAGGCGACGACGACGTAGGCGACGGTGAGCGCGGTGGAGACGTCGGCGATCAGGAACGGCAGCGCGTGGGCGCTGCCGCCGATGAAGGTGGCGACGCCGGTGATCGCGCCGCGCGTGACCGACTCGCCGCGGCCGGTGAGCGAGCCGTCGTCGGACAGCGCCTCTGACAGCCCCATCGAGATCGCGGCGCCCAGCGCGGCGGCGATGCCGATCAGCAGCGCCGCGCGCGACCCGCTCACGTAGGCGGCGGCGAAGATCGGCGCGAGCGTGGAGAGCGTGCCGTCGATCAGGCCGATCAGACCGGGCTGGATGACCTGCAGGACGCGCGAGCGATCGTCGGCGTCGGCCCAGTTGGGGAGGGAGATGTCGGAGAGCATCTGGCCCTATGGGATTCTATCGCAAAGAATTTGCAATAACGAATTGAATGCTACAGTTAGGGAACCCGAATATGGACGACCTGAGAGAGACACTCCGCGCGCGCGACATGCGCGTGACCCCGCAGCGGCTCGCGGTCCACGCCGCGCTTCAGGAGCTCGGGCGGCACAGCACCGCCGAGGAGGTCCTCGCGCGGGTGCACGGGACGGTGCCGGGCGTCTCGCTCCCGACCGTCTACGCCGCGCTCGAGCTGCTGGCCGACCTAGGGCTCGCCAAGCGCCTGCAGGCCGGCCGCGCCGTGCGCTTCGACCCGCGCACGCAGCCGCACCACCACTTCGTCTGCACCGTCTGCGGCGCGGTCACGGACCTCGACGCGGACGTCGACCTCGGCCCAGCGCTCGAGCGGGCGCAGGCGCTGGGCGCCCAGGCGAGCGGGGCCGAGGTGATCGTCCGCGGCTTGTGCGCCGACTGCGCGCCCTAGCGGCGCCGGCCGACGGTCAGCAGGTACTCGCGTGTGTGGACGATCTCGCCGTTGACGCGGTAGTTGGACTCGAAGAAGTCCACCCACGCCGTATGGAGGTCGACGCGTCGCTCTCCGAGCGACTCGGCAAGCGTCCGGGTCGGGCCGTAGCTGGTCGAGAACAGCTCCCAGTAGTCCTCGCCGGAGGGCACGCGGAGCGTCGAGACGTGCTCCTCGAGGTCGAGCTCGAACCACTCGCCGAGCAGCTCGCGGACGCGCTGCTCGTCGCCCCAGTCGAACGGGTTCGCCGGCGGCCGCGCCGGCAGGAAGGGCGCCATCACGCCGAACATGCGCGCAAGGCCGCCGGTCGGCGTCCAGTTCGCCAGCGCGACGAGACCGCCCGGGCGCGTCACGCGCGCGAGCTCGCGCGCGGTCGCTTCGTGGTCGGGCGCGAACATGACCCCGCACGACGACGACACGGCGTCGAAGCTCGCGTCGGGGAGGTCGAGCTGCTCGCAGTCGCCCACGCGGTAGTCGATCTTTAGGCCCTGCTCCGCGGCGCGCTCGCTCGCGGTCTCGATCAGCACCGGCGCGAGGTCGATGCCGGTGACCGCGGCGCCGCTCTCCGCCGCGCGCTCGGCGACGGCGCCGGTGCCGCAGGCGACGTCGAGCCAGCGCACGCCGGGTGCGGGAGCGAGCCGCTCGATGATGCGCTCGTGGACGTCGGTGATGGTCTCCGTGACGCGCTGATAGGGCCCGGTGCCCCACATCACGCTCTGGCGCTGCTTGAGCTCGGCGTATGCCATCTGCTCCTCCTGTCCGCTCGGTCGCGAGTGACCGTATGGCCGCGCCGAGCTGCGTCGCATCGGGGACCGCCACCTATCTTGGGCGCCCTCGCTACCTACAACGGCAGGGCCGTATCGTTGGCGCGTGGAGCTGCTGGAGCGGGACCGGGCCCTGGCCGCGCTCGCCGAGGCGCACGCCGTCGCCACGCGCGGCAGCGGTCGCGCGGTCGTCGTCAGCGGCGAGCCCGGGATCGGGAAGACCGCACTCGTCACCCGCTTCACGCGCGACCTCGATGCACGGGTGCTGTGGGGCGCCTGCGACGACCTCTCGATCCCACGCCCGCTTGGCCCGTTCCGCGACCTCGCCGGCGATGTCGCGCCCGCGCTTGCGAGCGCCCTGGCGGCCGGCGCGGCACCGCACGAGATCCAGTCGCTGCTGATCGCCGAGCTGGGCGAGTCGACCGTGCTCGTCCTCGAAGACCTGCACTGGGCGGACGACGCGACGCTCGACGTCATCACCGTGCTCGGGCGACGGATCGGCACGCTGCCGGCGCTGCTCGTGCTCACGCTCCGCGGCGGCGAGGTGCCTCCGGCGCATCCGCTGCACGCGGTGCTCGGCGCCGTCGCCGGCACGTCGGCGTTCATCGAGCTCGACCCGCTCTCGCCGGGCGCCGTGGCCTCTCTGGCGGGCGACGACGGCGAGCTGTACGCGCTGACGGGCGGGAACCCGTTCTACGTGTCCGAGTTGCTCGCGGCCTCCGCCTCGGAGCTGCCGCCCTCGGTCGGCAACGCGGTGCTGGGGCGGGCGGCGCGGCTCGACGATGCGGCGCGGCGGCTCGTCGAGCTCGTGTCGGTGGTGCCACACCGGGTGAGCACGGGCGTGCTCGACGCGGTGATGCCGGACTGGGCGACCGCGGCGGAGCAGCCGGAGCGCCGGCAGCTGCTCGAGGTCCGGCCCGGGCACGTGAGCTTCCGCCACGAGCTGGCGCGGCACGCGATCCGCGCGAGCGTGCCGACCGCGCGCCGGCGGGGACTCCACGCGGAGATCCTGCGCGTGCTCCTGGCGAGCGACGGCGACCCGGCGGAGATCGTCCACCACGCAGAGGAGGCGGGCGACGCCGACGTCGTGGCCGAGTACGCGCTGGTTGCCGCGCGGCGCGCGTCGGCGCTGGACTCCAACCGCGAGGCGTACTCGCACTTCGCCAGGGCGGCGGACTTCGCGGACCGACTGCCGCAGGTGCAGCAGGCGGCGCTGGCCGAGGAGCTGGCCCAGGCCGCGTACGACGTCAACCGCCCCGAGGCCGCATTCGCGGCCATGGAGCGCGGCATCGGGCTCCATCGGGAGCTCGGCGACCAGCTGGCCGTCGGGCGCTGCACGCGGATCCTGTCGCGCTTCCACTGGTACGCGGGCGACGGGGAAACGGCCCGCCGCACCGCCCGCGCGGCGGTCGCGATCCTCGAGCGCCAGGGCGAGTCGGCCGAGCTGGCCCGCGCCTACAGCGGCCTCTCCCAGCTCGCGATGCTCGCCGAGCAGCGCGAGGAGGCGATCGCCTGGGGTGGGCGCGCGCTTGCGCTCGCCACCCGGCTCGGCGACGAGTCGACCCGCGCGCATGCGCTGATCAACGTCGGGAGCGCCAAGCTCGAAGTCGATCCGGCTGCGAGCGCCGCTCTCCTCGAGGGGTACGCGATCGCGGACGCCGCCGGCGACCGCCACGAGGCGGCGCGCGCGCTGCTCAACCTCGGCTACTACCAGCTCAGCTGGGCACTCGCCGAGCCGGCGCTCCGCCACGCGCGCACGGGGCTGGCCTACGCGCGCGAGCACGAGGTGCACACGCTCGCCTCGTACGCCGCGTCGATGGTCGCTTGGCTGCAGCTGCGCGCCGGCGCGTGGGACGAGGCTGAGCGCGCCGCCCGCGCCGAGCTCGGGCAGGCGACGACCGTGCCGCGGCTGCTCGCCGAGACGGTGGTGTGCGAGCTCGCCGTCCGGCGCGGCGACGCCGACGCCGCGGACCGGCTCGCCGACCTGGTCGCGAGGGCCGACCGCGCCGCGGAGCTTCAGCGCATCGTGCCGGCGCTGGCGCTGGCGATCGAATGGTCGCTGACGCGTGGCGGGCCGCTGCCGCTCGAGCGCCTGCGCCGCGTGATCGGCGACATCGACTGGGACGAGCGACCCGGCTGCGATGCGACGCGGGCGGCCGCCTGGGCCGCTGTCGCCGGGCTCGACGTGCCCTGGTCAGGATCGTCTTCGGCACCCTATGCCGCGATGCTGCTGCGCGACTGGGCCGCCGCGGCCGACGCCTTCGGGGACGTCGGCTGGGACTACGACCGGGCGCTGATGCTCTCGCTCACTGACGACGGCGCGTCGCTGAGCGAGGCGCTCGCGATCGCGCGCCGCCTCGGCGCCGCGCCGCTCGCGGAGCGCGCGACCCGGCGGATGCGCCGCCTCGGCGTCACGGTCCCGCGCGGGCCGCGCGCGGCGACGCGCACCAACCCGGCCGGGCTGACCGCGCGCCAGCTCGAGGTGCTCGCGCTGCTGGTCGACGGGCTCACCAACGCGGAGATCGCCGAGCGGCTCGTCATCTCGCCGCGGACGGCCGAGCACCACGTCGCGGCAGTGCTGAGCAAGCTCGGCGCCGACGATCGCCGCGGCGCCGCTCTTCGCGCCGCCGAGCTCGGCTAGCCGCGGGTTTCGCCCTCTGGGCGAATACCCGCAAGGGAACCTGGCCCCCTGGGCCAGCGTTCCCTAGCCCCAGACCTCGTCGGCGACCTCCACGATCAGCCGCAGCTTGGCCAGCTGGTCGTCGATCGTGAGCTTGTTGCCCTCCTCGGTGGAGGAGAAGCCGCACTGGCCGGAGATGCACAGCTGGTCGACGTCGACGTACTTCGACGCCTCCTCGATCCGGCGCTTGAGCAGGTCCTTGTCCTCGAGCTGCGGCCGCTTGGTCGTGACGAGGCCGAGCACGACCTGCTTGCCCTTCGGGACGAAGCGCAGCGGCTCGAAGGTGCCCGAGCGCTCGTCGTCGTACTCGAGGAAGAAGCCGTCGACGTTGAGGTCGCCGAACAGCGCCTCGGCGACGAAGTCGTAGCCGCCCTCGGCCGCCCACATCGACTGGTTGTTGCCGCGACACAGGTGGGTGGTGATCGCGAGGTCGTCGGGCTTGTCCGCCAGCGCGCGGTTGATGTTGGCGATGTACTGCTCGTGCAGGTGGTCGGGGTCGCCGCCGATCGACTCGATGTGCGCGCGCTGCGCCGGGTCGTTGATGTAGGCGAGGCTCGTGTCGTCGAGCTGGAGGTAGCGGCAGCCGAGCGCGTGGACGCGCTTCGCCTGCTCGCCGTACGCCGCCGTCAGGTCCGACCAGAACTCGCCGATGTCGGGGTAGGCCGACTGATCGATCGAGGAGTTGCCGCCGCGGTAGTGGACCATGCTCGGCGACGGGATCGTGAGCTTGGGCGTGACGCCGTCCTGCACCGTGTCGCGCAGGAACGAGAACGCGTCGCCGAAGATCGGGCCGTCGCCGGGCAGCGCGATCTTGCCGTCCACGTGCATGGCGGGCGGCGCGTAGTCGTACTCGCCCTCCTCGTTGCGGAACTGCACGTGCAGGCTCTCGCCCTCGACCTGGCTGACGCCCTCGAGCGAGTAGATGAAGTCCATGTGCCACGAGGTGCGGCGGAACTCGCCGTCGGTGGCGTCCTGGAGGCCGACGTCGCGCTGCTGCGCGACGACTTCGCGAATCGCGTCGTCCTCGACGGCGCGAAGCTCGGCGTCGTCGATCGTGCCGGCCTTGTGCTCGGCGCGCGCCTGGCGGAGGCGCTCGGGGCGCAGGAGGCTGCCGACGTGATCGCCGCGGAAGGGTGGGGAGGTTCGATGTGCCATGTCAGTCTGCGTTCGCGCCTTTCCAGATCATGTCTTCGACGGGGAATGTCTTCTCGATCACGCCGTACTTCTGGGTGTAGCCGATCAGGTCGGTGAGCTGCTCACGGTCGATCTCCGTCGGCCACAGCGGGAGCCGGATCTTCTGCACGACGTCGGGCGGGATCTTGGTGAACGTGGTGATCGTCTTGCGCGCCTCCTCCGGGTTGTCGGTGGCGTACTTCAGGGCCTTGTTGATCGCCCGCGAGAAGCCCTCGACGACCTTCTCGTTCTCGGCGATGTACTTGTCGGTGGTGGCGTAGGCGCCGTTGGGGAACAGCGGCCCCAGCGACTGGTAGACGGGCAGCACCTCGTGCCCGCCGGCGCCCAGCACCTGGGTGAGGAACGGCTCGGGCGCCCAGATCGCGTCGACGCGCCCCTTCTCGAGCGCCGCCGGCATCTCCGGGAACGGGATCTCGGTGAGCTTGATCGAGTTCGGGTCCGCGCCCTCGGCCTCCATGGCCGCCTTCACCGTGACCTCGCCAACCCCTTTCAGGGCGTTGAGCGCGAGCGTCTTGCCCTCGAGGTCCTTCGGCCCGCGGATGTCGGAGTTCTTGGCCGACATGATGATCTGCCACTCCTTGTCCGCCGACTTGGCGCCGTTGTCGGCGTTGGCGATCACCTTGATCGGAAGGTTCTTGGCGTGCGCCACGATCACCGGCACGTAGCCGAGGAAGGCGAACTGCGAGTCGCCCGCCACGAGGCTCGTCACGAGCTCGCTCCCGCCCTGCGCGAGCTGCGGCTCGATCTCGATCCCCTCCTCCTTGAAGTAGCCCTGGTCGCGGGCGATGTAGAGCGGCGCGGCGTTGGCGATCGGCAGCACGCCGACCTTCACCTTCGTCGTGCCTCCCTCGCCCGAGGCCGCCTGCTCGTCGTCTCCGCCGCACCCGCTCATCAGCGCGGCGCACACCAGCGCCGCGATCCCGAGATACCTGCGCATCTGTTGCCTCCTCGACAGCCGTCTCCCGTCGGGGATCATGCCCCGTTTCGCGCCCCTCAACGCACGAGGGCGAGCAGCATCCCGTCCCAGCTCTTCGCGCCGACCGTCTGGAGCCCGGTGGCGAGCAGCCGCGGCTCGGCGGCGATCGCCTCGACGACCCGGCGCGAGCCGGTCACGCGCGGGTCCTCGTCGTCCGGGTCGGTGAGCGCGCCGCGGCGGACGACGTTGTCGACCACGATCAGCGCCCCCGGCCGCACCTTGTCGAGCGCGAGCGCCAGGTAGTCAGCGCTGCTCTGCTTGTCGGCGTCGATGAAGACCAGGTCGAACGGGCCCGCGACGCCCGGCAGCGTCTCGAGCGCCGGCCCGACGACGATCTCGACGGCGTCGCCGACCCCGGCCCGGTCGAGGCTGGCCCGCGCCACCTCGGCGTGGTGGGGGTCGACCTCGAGCGTGACGACCCGCGCGCCCGCCCGGGCGAACCACAGCGTCGAGTAGCCGCCGAGCGTCCCGACCTCGAGCACCCGCTCCGCACCCACCATGCGGGCGAGCAGCTCGAGCAGCCTCCCTTGGAGCGGGGAGACGTCAGCCGGAGGCAGCCCGGCCTCGCGAGCGGCGTGCAGCACCGCCTCGAACGATTCGTCGGGCGGCAGGAGCCGCTCGGCGAGGTACGCGTCGACCGCCTCGGGGTCGCCGCTCACAGCTCCGCCAGTCGCGCGCGCAACGTCGCCTCCAGCCGCTTCAGCGCCGCCTCCACCGCCTCGGTCTGCTCCGGTTGCAGCCCGCCCTGCAGCGCGGCGGCCGCCGCCTCCGCCACCGGCTCGCGGTGCTCCGCCAGCTCGTCGAGCCGGCGCGAGACGCCCTCCGACCCCCGCCAGCCCTCGAGCTCGGCCAGCGCCGTGTCGAGCGCCAGCGAGAGCTGGAGCGCGGCCTCGCGCCCCCGGCCCTGGTCAAAGTCGAGCCTGGCGCGCAGCGCGAAGTCCTCGCAGGCGAGCGCGACGTCGCGGCCGGACAGGACCGCGGCCAGCCGCTGCTGGGGCGCCAGCAGCACCGAGCGCTTCTCCTTCGGCGGCGGCAGCTCGGTCGCCTCCTCCCAGTCACCGTCCGCGACCTGCTCGCCCGGAGCCGTAGCCGACGCGGGTCGCCAGCGCCTGCGCCTCGCTCACCTCGGCGACGTACGGGTCGCTCGCGGACAGCCGGTGCCCGTGGATCGCGCTGTTGAGGACCACGAGCGCGTCGCGGACGGTCGCCTCCCGGGCCTCGACCGCCTTCTTCAGCCACTCATGGGCGCCGTCCGAGGGCAGCGGATTGGTCGCGATCACCGTCGCGCGCGTCACCGCGACCGCGTCGGGCCCGGCCCCCGGCGCAGCGGCACGCGGCCGCCGCCGTCCCAGTCGCCGGCGCGGTATCGGCCCGAGCTCGCCGATCACGACGATATGCCGCGGGTCATCCCCCGCATAGCGGCGGATGACGTAGCGGCCCGCCTCCGGGCCGAGGCGCCCGGCGAACTCCCACTGAACGAAGGAAAAGCGGCGGCTCGCGGCCGCTCACCCTTACTCGCCGCTGTGCGCCTCGGAGGCGCGCTCGGTGACCTTCAGCGCGTGCTTGGAGGGCTGGAGGCGCACCGTCGGGTTGTCGATCTCCTCGAGCCGGTCGATCAGCTTGATCCACTGCTTGGGCTTCAGCACGGCGTTGACTTGCTTGGAGGCCTTGGAGTTCGTGCCGTACAGCGGCTTCCATCCGACGTGGATGTGGTCGTTGTGATCGGCCATCGCCAGCGTGTTGTCGGCGCCGTCGAACTCCATCAGCGTGATGATCTGGTCCGGCCTCATCGTCCCCTGCAGCGTCAGCAGGCGGCGCACGGCGAGCTCGGTGATCGAGCCGGGGCCCTGGTTGCCGAGGATCGGGATGCCGTTGATCCGGGCGATGTCGACCGCGTTGCCCGACGAGTGCTGGGAGACGTTGCCCGACGTGGTCATCAGCCCGTGGCCGCAGCGCAGCGACGTCACGGTCGGGCGCATGCCCGAGGCGGCGAGGAACTCGAGCGTCGCCAGCACGCGGCGGTCGACCTGGCCGGTGCGGATGTCGTCGCGCCCGCAGGAGTAGAGCTCGATGCGCGGGTTGGCGAGCACGTGCTGGACGAGCGCTTCCTTGCTCATCAGCAGGATCTGGCCGATCGTGGGCTGCTTGGCGTCGGGGCCGAAGAAGGGGTTCTTGCCCGCGGCGCGGTAGATCGCCGTCGACTCGAGCAGCTTCCAGCCGTCGAGGATCGGCTTCGGATCGATGCGCGGGGCGCCGCGGCCGGCGGGGCGGATCTCGAACAGCACGTGCGGCGCCTGCGTGCTCGAGGTCTTGCCGATGCGGCCGAGGATCGTGCCGGCGACGACGCGCGAGCCCGGGCGCAGGCGCTTGATGCGGACGTCCTTGCGGTCGAGGCCGAAGACCTTCGAGAAGTAGTTCTTGAAGCTCGACGAGCCGTCGATCTTGCCGGTGCGCTCGAACTCCTGCTGCTTGCCGCCCGCGCGCCCGGCGTTGGGGCGCTGCGGGTTGGCGAACAGGCGCAGCTTGGCGGTGGACGGCGCCTGCGGGGCGGGCTTGGCGACCGTCTTGCCCCGCGCCTCGCGCTTGTTGGCCTTGGCGGTCTTCTCGCGCTTCGTCGCCTTCTCGGTGGTCGAGGAGGCGGGCGCGGTCGGCGCGGCGTCCTTGGCCGGCAGCTTGAGCTCCTTGGCGACCTGCTTGGCGGTCGTCGTGCGCTGGCGCGGCGCGGGGTAGGACTTCGCGACCTTCGCCAGGCGCGCGTACGTGTAGGTGTTGCCGTAGGTGTCCTGGAGCTGGACGAAGTTGCCGAGGCGCTTGGACGTGCCGACGCGGACGATGCGGCCGTCGTTGACGGCGACGACCGGGGCGCCGCGGCGGGCGAAGACCTTGATGCCGCGGCGGTGCTTCGAACCCTCAACCACAAGTGCACGGTTACCTGCCTTGCGCGACCGCTTGCCGAGCTTCTTCGCCTCGGCCTCGGAGAGGTCGTCGGCGTAGGTGGCCTTGGCGGCGACGGGGAAGTGCCCCTGGGTCAGGCCGGTGAGCGAACCGACGAGGTTGGACGGCAGCCCACCGATCATGCGCGCGCGCATGAGGACGGAGTCGACGTACCAGTCGGCGTGGTTGTAGGCGAAGATCGCCTTGCGCAGATCCTGCTCGGCGCCGGCGGCCTTGAGGTAGCGGGCGGCGGCGAAGATCGCGTCGGGCGGGCTGAACGGATCCTTCAGGCCGTCCTTGTTGGCGTCGACGCCGTACTGCTTCCAGGTCGTGGGCATGAACTGCATCCACCCGAGGGCGCCCGCGGAGGAGACGTTGAGGTTGCGGCCGTAGTCGGTCTCGATCTCGTTGATCGCCGCGAGGACCTCCCAGCGCACGCCGTACTCGATGCCGGCGGCCTGGTAGAGCGGGAGCAGGAACGGCGGGATCCGGAACTTGTCGATGAAGAAGTTCGGGACGCCGATCGGAGCCGCGCCCGGCATCGCCAGCGAGAAGCCGGGGTTCGCCGTGGTCGGCGTGCCGTCGAGCGCGCGGCCGGGCGGGGTCGCGCGGGCCTTCTTCTTCGCCTCGCGCTTGAGCTGAGACTTCAGCTTCTTGGTGTTGAGGTTGCCGGCGCGGAACTTCTGGTTGCCCGCGGGCGCGGTCGTGGCTTTCGGGACCTGGCCGGTGGACTGGTTGGGCGCAGGCTTCGAGCCGGGCTTGTTGCCGCTGGCGGGCTTCGGCGTCGCGGTCGGCTTCGGCGCGGTGACGCCGGGGACGGCCGGGACGGTGGGAACGGGCAGCTGCGGCGTCGCCTGGGGCGTCGGCACGGCGATCACGCCGTTGTCGATGATCTGCGAGATCGTGCCTGTGATGCCGGGGATCGAGATCGACGAGACGGGGGTGCCAGGCGGGACGTCGACGGTGCGCGTGATGCGCTCGCCCGTGATCAGGACGACCGTGACGGAGTGCAACTCGGCTCTGGCTGGGAGCGCAGCGACGCCGAGGCCAACCGTGGCCGCGATCACCGCGATGATCCCCTTCCGTCTGTTCATCTTCGAGTACGCGTCCCCCCGCGCGTTGCTACGCATCGATTTACGAGCGTTTCGACGCCGCGGGTGCGACTCTTCCACGAGGCCCCGGGACGATCGTCACGCTACTGAGTGGCTTGTGCACTTGCAATTAGAGAACGGTTAACCGCCCGATACCTTGCGCGTATTGCTCGTATTGGTAGGAACTCAGTCCTAATCAACGCCCGCACAACGTTACCTGAACCTCAAGTCAAGCCTTAGCCACCCATGGAAAGCGAGATTTCGATGACCGACAGCGAGGGCATCCGCGACAAGCTCGCGCGCTCGAGCGAGGACGCGATCGGCAAGCTCGCGCAAGACCTGCTCGAGAACTCGATCGTCAACTCCGCGATCTCGCGCGCCTTCGGCGCCCGCGAGAAGGCCGTGCAGGCCCAGGAGGCGGCGATGGGCGCGCTGAACATCCCGTCCGCGGCCGACATCGAGCGCCTGACCCGGCGGCTGCGGTCGGTCTCGCAACGGCTCGAGGGCATCGAGGACGGCGTCGACCGCCTCGACCAGCGCCTCGAGGCGCTCAACAAGCCCGCGCTCAGCGGTGCCGAGGAGCGGCTCACCGCGATCGAGGACCACCTCGCCAAGCTCAGCGCCGAGCTCGGATCGCTCGCCTCGTCGCTCGACTCCCGGCCGGCGCCGCCGCCACGCGAGCAGGAGCGCCTCGCGGTCGACGAGAAGCCCGCGGCCGCCAAGCCGAAGCCGAAAGCCGAAGCGCGCCGCCCGCAAGAAGTCCTAGAGCGCGGCGACCGCCGCCTCGCCGAGCCGCAGCTCGGCGGCGTGCAGGTCGTCGTCGCCGAGGCGGCTCCCCTCGGGGACGAGGTCGGAGACGATGAGGATGCAACCCGCCGTCGCGCCGCGCAGCCGCGCGACGGTGAACAGCGTCGCCGCCTCCATCTCGACCGCCACGGCGCCCGCGGCGACCCAGCCAGGCGCGCGCTCGGGGTCGGGGTCGTAGAAGAGGTCGGCGGAGGCGATCAGCACGGCGTCGCCCGCCACGCGCTCGAGCGCCGCGGTCAGCTCCGGGTCGGCCTCGGCCCGCTCGCCGGCGCCGAGCGCGCGGCTCGCGCCGTCCGCGCACAGCGCCGCGCCGGCCACGAGCAGCTCGCCCAGCGTGCGCTTGCCGTCGAGCCCGCCGCACGTCCCCACCCGCACGAGCCGGCGGGCGCCCAGCCCGATCAGCTCCTCGGCGACGATCGCCGTGCTCGGCCCGCCCATGCCGGTGCTCTGGATCGTCAGCGGCGCGCCGTCGGTCGCGGTGCCGGTGTAGCCCCAGAGCCCGCGGTTGGTGTTGAGCACCTTCATCGGCGCGGCGAGCAGGTGCTGGGCGAGCCGCAGTGCGCGCCCCGGGTCGCCCGGGAGGAGCACGCGCTCGGCGACGTCGGCGTTCGGCTTGAGGTGCAGCGGAGGAGTGGCCATGCGCCCGGTCATAGAACTAGACTTGCGCCGCCATGGCCAAGAAGGACAAGAAGAAGTCAAAGAAGAAGGACAATCCCGGCGCCGACGCAGTCGGTGCCGTGCGCTCGGCGGTCGAGAAGACGTTCCAAGCCACCGCTGACAGCGCCCAGTCGACTCGCACGCGCGCGCAGGACCTCGTCGACGAGGTCGCCAGCGCCGCCGCCCGCGTCCGCGAGATGATCGAGCAGGTCGGCGTGCTGGAGGACCTCAAGGGCCTCCGCGGCGAGGTCGAGAAGCTCGCGCGCCGCGTCGCCGCGCTCGAGGGCAGCTCGAAGCCTGCGGCGAGCAAGTCCGCGTCGAGGAAGCCCGCGTCGAGCAGTCGCTCGACGGCGAGCAAGCCCGCGGCCCGCAAGACCGCCCGGAAGTCCGCCGCCCGGAAGTCCGCCGCCCGGAAGTCTGCCGCGCGCAAGTCGGCGGCCTCGCGTGCGAAGCCGGCGTCGACGTCGTCGCGCTCGACCGCATCGAAGCCCGCCTCCTCCGGTACCCGCAAGCCCGCGACCCGCAAGACGGCCGCCAAGAAGCCGTCGGCCTGATGGCCGATCCCGAGTTCGACTCCCCCAAGGAGTTCCGGACGGTGATCGACCAGATCTTCACGATGATGAGCGAGGACCCCGACATGGGGCCCGCGCTCAAGGACGCCGACGTGCCGCAGCGGTTCGAGTTCGACGACTTCGACCTGGTCGTGAACATCCGCGCCGGCGAGGGCGACGAGGGCAACCTGTACTGGGAGTGGTCCGACGACGTCGCCTGGAAGCCCAAGGTGAAGATGACGATGTCCTCGAAGACGGCGAACAAGTACTTCCAGGGCAAGGAGAACGTCGCCGTCGCGATCGCGCGGCGCCGGATCAAGACCGGCGGCGACGTCAAGGCAGCGCTCTCGCTGATCCCGATCACGAAGCCCGTCTACGCCCGCTATCGCGACCTGGTTGAGGCGGAGTACCCACACCTAAAAGCGTGACGCGGAGGCGTTTGACAGGGGCGCCTTCGAGGAGTAGACCTCCCGTCACCTGAACAAGGCAATAGGCCGGGAAGTGAGGGGGATGCCCCTCGCAAGGCGTCGCCTTTGACGAACGCCGCCGGCCGAGGCAGCGGGCCGCATTGCCCGCAGGCGGCGGGACCACGACCGCGGTCCCGCCGCTTTATCTTGCTTGGGGTGACGCTCGCCGAAGTCGCACGCGAGCTCGACGTCTCGCCCGCCACGCTGCGCCGCTGGGCCCGCGAAGGGCTGGTGCCGCTGCCGGACGATCGCTGGACGCCGGCCGCGCTCGCCCACGCCCGGATCGTCGCGCGCCTGCGCCAGCGCGGGCACTCGATGGACGAGATCCGCGAGGCGTCGGAGTCCGGACGCCTGGCCTACGGGTTCATGGAGGACCTCTTCCCGCCGCGCTCGCAGACGCTGACGTTCGAGCAGGCCGCCGAGGAGACCGGGCTCGAGCCCGCGCTGCTCGAGCGCATCTGGACCACCGTCGGCTTCACCGCCCCCTCGCGCAACGCCATCACCCAGGAGGACCTGGTGCTGTTGCGCTACATCGGCGCCGCGCTGCAGGCGGGCTTGCCGCTCGTCGCCTTCCTCCAGCTCGTGCGCGTCTACGGGCAGGCGCTCGCCCGCATCGCCGACGCCGAGGTCCGCCTCTTCCACCTCTACGTGCACGAGCCGCTGATCCACGACGGCGTCCCGAACCTCGAGATGGCCGAGGAGATGGAGGGGCTGGCGCGCGAGCTGCTGCCGCTCGCCTCGCCGATCATGGACCACATCCACCAGCGCTTCCTGCAGCACTTCCTCGACCAGGACATCGTCGGCCACATGGAGTACGAGGTCGACGCCGGCGGCGGGCTCGACCTCGGCCGCCTGCGGGTGGCGATCGCGTTCGCCGACCTCGCCGGTTACACGCGCCTGACCGAGGAGGCGGGGGAGGACGAGGCGGTCGACATCATCGAGCGCTTCGTCGAGGGCGTGCAGAACACGCTGCCGGACGACGCCCGTGTGATCAAGACGATCGGCGACGAGGTGATGATCGTCGGCAGCGACGCCTCGGCGCTCCTGGACTGGGCGGTCGGCTTCCAGCAGCTCCAGAGCGAGCGCCCGCTCCCGCGCATCGGCATCCACCAGGGCCTGACGCTGTACCGCGACGGCGACTACTACGGCCGCGCGGTCAACCTCGCGGCGCGGGTCGGCGCCCGCGCGGCGGGCGGCGAGGTGCTGGTCACGCGCCCGCTCGTCGACGCCGGCGGCTCGCACCTCGAGTTCGAGCGCATCGGCGAGGTCAAGCTCAAGGGCTTCAGCGAGTCGACGGAGCTGTTCCTCGCCCGGCCGGTGCCGGCGTGAGCCTCGAGGCGCTCGTCCGCGAGGAAGGCTTGCTGCGGCCGGGCGCGCCGGTCGTCGTGCTGCTCTCCGGCGGGGCGGACTCGGTCTGCCTGCTCGACCTCGCGGTGCGGATCTCGGGCGCGGCGAGCGCGCTGCACGTCGACTACGGCCTGCGCGACTCGGCCGCCGAGGACGCCGCCCACTGCGCCGCGCTGTGCGAGCGGCTCGGCGTGCCGCTGGCGATCCACCGCCCGCGCCGGCCGGAGGGCAACCTGCAGGCGTGGGCGCGCGACGCCCGCTACGCCGAGGCCGCCCGGCTCGCCGCGGAGCGCGACGCCGACGTCGCCGCCGGCCACACCGCCTCCGACCAGGTCGAGACCGTGCTCTACCGGCTCGCCGCGTCGCCGGGCCGGCGCGCACTGCTCGGGATGCGGCCGCGCGAGGGCCGAGTGATCCGCCCGCTGCTCGGCGCCTGGCGCGCCGATACGGAGGCGTGGTGCGCCGCGCACGACCTGCCGTGGCGCGAGGATCCGAGCAACGCGACGCAGGCGTTCGCCCGCAACCGCGCCCGCCACGGCCTCGTGCCGGCGCTGCGCGAGCTCCACCCGGCCGCCGAGGCCAACGTGCTGCGCACCGTCGAGCTGCTGCGCGACGAGGCCGCCGTGCTCGACGCTGCGGTCGACGCCGTGCTCACCGAGGCCGGAGACCCGCCGTCGCTCGATCACCTGCGCGCCGTGCCACCCGCGCTCGCCCGACTGGTCGTGAGGCGGCTGGCCGACGGCGCCGCCGTCGGCCACCGCACGGAGGAGATCCTGGCGCTCGCCGAGGGGCAGGCGCTCGACGTCGGCGAAGGCCTGCGCGCCAGGATCGAACAGGGCCGCCTGCACTTCGTCCCGACCCCGCCGAGGGTCCGTGCCTAGACTGCCCGCGCGTGCTCCGCGACGAATCCATCGGCGAGATCCTCGTA
Source organism: uncultured Solirubrobacteraceae bacterium (assembly GCA_963802905.1). Taxonomy (GTDB): domain Bacteria; phylum Actinomycetota; class Thermoleophilia; order Solirubrobacterales; family Solirubrobacteraceae; genus DASQFQ01. The sequence goes on from CAWDKH010000019.1 coordinate 38,071, forward strand.
CAGGCCGACGAGCTCCAGCACCGGGTGCGCCAGATGGGCGCGGAGATCACCCGCGACTACCAGGGCAAGGACCTGCTCCTGATCGGCGTTCTCAAGGGCGCGGTCTTCTTCCTCTCCGACCTCATGCGCCACATCGAGGTGCCCTGCGAGGTCGACTTCATGGCCGTCGCCTCCTACGGCTCGAGCACCCAATCCTCAGGCGTGGTGCGGATCCTCAAGGACCTCGACGCCGCCATCGAGGGCCGCGACGTGCTGATCGTCGAGGACATCGTCGACTCCGGCCTGACCCTCTCCTACCTGCTCCGCAATCTGCAGGCGCGGCAGCCCGCCTCGCTCGAGGTGTGTGCCCTGCTGACCAAGCCCGACCGCCGCGAGGTCGACCTGCCGACGCGCTACGTCGGCTTCGAGATTCCGGACAAGTTCGCGATCGGCTACGGCCTGGATCACGCCGAGCGGTATCGGAACTTGCCGTACGTGGCGGCGTTACGGCTGGAGTAAGCCCGGAAACCGACCGAAACCCCCTGGTAGCCTTCACCCTGTCGTGAGTCGCTTCTTCAAGAGCGCCCTGTTCCCGATCTTGATCGTGATCGTGCTGGCGTTCTTTGCCTCCAAACTGATCTCGAACTCGGACCAGGCCCCGGCCAGGTCTTTCGCTGGGTTCCTCGAGCAGATCGAGAACGGCCAGGTGCAGACGGCCACGCTGAAGACGAAGGACAACTCGATCGACGTGCGCCTGAAGGGCACCGACAAGAACAAGTACCAAGTCGGTTACCCGATCGACTACGCCGACGTCCTGGTCACGAAGCTGCGCGCCGCCAAGGCCGACGGGCTGATCCGCGACTTCGACGTCAAGCCCTCGCGGTCGAGCGTGATCCTCTCGCTGCTGACCTACGTGCTGCCGTTCCTGATCTTCATCGGGTTCTGGATCTTCCTCATGAACCAGGTCCAAGGCGGCGGCTCAAAGGTGATGTCGTTCGGCAAGTCGCGCGCGAAGCGGATGTCGGTCGACTCGCCGAAGATCACCTTCCGCGACGTCGCGGGCGTCGACGAGGCGGTCGAGGAGCTGCACGAGATCAAGGAGTTCCTCGAGAACCCGAAGAAATTCCAGGCGCTGGGGGCCCGCATTCCCAAGGGCGTGTTGCTGTACGGACCTCCGGGCACCGGCAAGACCCTGCTCGCGCGCGCCGTCGCCGGCGAGGCGGGCGTGCCGTTCTTCTCGATCTCTGGCTCCGACTTCGTCGAGATGTTCGTCGGCGTCGGCGCCTCGCGCGTCCGCGATCTCTTCGAGCAGGCGAAGCAGAACTCGCCCTGCATCATCTTCATGGACGAGATCGACGCCGTCGGGCGCCACCGCGGCGCCGGCATGGGTGGTGGCCACGACGAGCGTGAGCAGACGCTGAACCAGCTCCTCGTCGAGATGGACGGCTTCGAGGCGAAGGACAACATCATCATGATCGCGGCCACCAACCGGCCCGACATCCTCGATCCCGCGCTCCTGCGCCCCGGCCGCTTCGACCGCCAGATCACCGTCGACCGCCCGGACCGCAAGGGCCGCGCGAGGATCCTCGAGGTCCACACCCGCGGCAAGCCGCTGGCCAAGGACATCGAGGTCGACACGCTCGCCGGGCAGACCCCCGGCTTCACCGGCGCCGACCTCTCCAACCTCGTCAACGAGGCCGCCCTCCTCGCCGCCCGCACGGGCAAGAAGGAGATCACCCAGGTGGAGCTGGAGGAAGGGATCATGCGCGTGGTCGCCGGCCCGGAGAAGAAGACCCGGGTCATGGGCGAGAAGGAGCGGCTGATCACGGCCTACCACGAGATGGGCCACGCGATCGTGGGCCATTACCTCGAGCACTCCGACCCCGTCCACAAGATCTCGATCATCTCCCGCGGCCAGGCGCTCGGCTACACGATCTCGCTGCCGTCGGAGGACAAGTTCCTCACCACGCGCGCGGAGCTCATGGACACGATGGCGATGACCCTGGGCGGTCGCGCTGCCGAGGAGATCGTCTTCGACGAGATCACGACGGGCGCGTCCAACGACCTCGAGAAGGTCACCGCGACCGCGAAGCAGATGGTCATGCGCTTCGGCATGTCCGACAAGCTCGGCCCGCGCGTCTTCGGGCACGACCACAGCATGCCGTTCCTCGGCCGCGAGTTCTCCGCCGAGCCCGACTACTCCGACGAGATCGCGCGCGAGATCGACGACGAGATCCGCCGCATCGTCGAGTCCGCGCACCAGCAGGCGAAGGACATCCTCGCCGAGCACCGCGAGTCGCTCACGACGATCTCCGAGATCCTGCTCAAGCGCGAGACGATCGAGAGCCAGGAGTTCGCGGCCCTGCTCGCCGGCAAGACCGAGGAAGAGGTCTTCGGCGCCGACGACACGCCCGCCGGCGGCACCCCGGAGCGCCCCGAGCTCCCGGCCCCCGCCGCCGAGCGCGCCGCACCCCGCCCGCTCCCGCGTCCCGGCCTCGCCGGCGGCGCCGCCGAGGCCCGCGGCCTCGACCTGCCCGAGAAGCCCGAGCTGGCTTAGCTCCCTCGCGGGGGGTGACTCGCTTCCACCCAAGGGTGGCTAGCCCGCCGTGGGTTGCGGCGGGAGCATCGTCGGTGCAACGAACCCCCGTCCAGAGGAGCCGTCATGCACTCGCCCGTCAACCTCATCGTCTTCAACGAGCTCAACCGCGATCGCATCGCCGAGGCCGACGCTGCTCGCCGCGCCCGCGAGGGCAAGCCCGCCGCGCCGAAGCGGACGCGCGCCGTGCGCTTCGAGGGCTTCAAGTGGCTGCGGCGCGCCCGCGTCGCCTAGCCCGCCGGCTGGAACACCTCCGGCGGCAGCGAGCCGCCGCCCTTGTCCTCGATGCCGGTGAGGCAGATCGCCTGCACCTGGAGGAGCCAGCGCCGGCTGCCGCGGCGCGTGTCCTGCGCCGCGGCCCACCAGCCCTGATCGCCGTGGTCCTCGTAGGGCGCCGACCAGTAGACGGCGACGCCCGGCGTGTCGTTGCCGTGCGGCACGACGGCGCCGCCGCTGACCACGGTTGTGTTCTCCGGGCACTCGGCAGTGACCCACTTGTCGACGACCGGGTCCTGGTCCGTGCTGCCGGGCACGACGTAGCGCTCGATCGCCGGCGCGTCGTCGCCGCCTGCCGCGCCGAGGGCGTAGCCACCGCCGGCGGCGGCCACGACGAGCGCGACGAGCAGCGCGCGCTGCATCGGCTCAGCGTACGCCCGCGGCGACCTCCCGCCTAGACGCCAGCGCTGGGATGCCCTCGCGCCAGGTCGGCCAGGCGGGCTCCCAGCCGAGCTCGCGCTTCGCGCGCTCGTTCGAGGCGCCGCGGATCTCGCACATCATCACGACGAGGTGCTCGCCCATCAGGCGCCCAACCCAGCGGGGAACGTGGCGCGGCGGCGGCGCCCCGATCGCCTCGGCGACCGCCGGCAGCCACTCGCGCGCGGGCGCCGGGTCGTCGTCGGCGATGTTGTAGATCCGGCCCGCCGTGCCGTGCTCCAGCGCAGCGAGCGTCCCGCTCGCGACGTCGTCGATGTGGGCGAATGAGAACACGCCGCCGCCGTCGCCGACGACGGGGAACTTGCGCGCCATGACCATCTCCCACTGCTCGCCGCCGGGCGCGAAGCTCGTGCCCGGGCCGTAGAAGCCGCCGTAGCGCAGGGCGATCCCGCCCGCACCGGTGGTCGCTGCTTCGAGGTGCTTGATCGCCTCGAGCGTCGTACGCACCTGCTTGGGGGGATGCTGGTCCAGCGGGTCGTCCTCGGTCTTGACCGGCCCGCCGACCCGCGCGTACGGCCAGGCAGCGAAGCTCTGCGCGATGAAGCGCTCGACGCCCGACTCGCGGGCGGCCGCGAGCAGATGGTCGGTGCCCTCGGTGCGCAGGCGGTTGGTGGTGGCGAACGAGCGCTCGAACTTGCGCAGGTCGAGGTCGCCGCCGAGCGCGGTCATCTGGTGGACGATCGCGTCGGGCTGGGCGGCGGCCACGGCGGCGCGCACGCCGTCGCGGTCGAGCCCATCGACCACGACCGGCTCGGCGCCCAGCTCACGCAGCTGCGCGACCTTCGACGCGCTGCGGGTGGTGCCGACGACGGTGTGGCCGTGAGAGGTGAGGAGGGGGATGAGCGCCTGACCGACGACGCCGGTCGCCCCGGCAAGAAAGATCTTCATATGCCTTCGACGAGCCAGCGTGCAAGCCTGTGACAGGTGAGCGATCTCCGCGAGCTCGCCTTCTCCATCGCCTACCGGATGCTCGGCAGCGTCGCCGAGGCGGAGGACGTCGCGCAGGAAGCGCTGCTGCGCCTGCACAGCGCGCATGGCGTCAAGAACCCCCCCGCGTTCATCACCACGGCGACGACCCGCCTTGCCATCGACGTCCTGCGCTCCGCCCGCGTGCGCCGCGAGGCCTACACCGGCTCCTGGCTGCCCGAGCCGCTGGTCGAGGAGGACGCCGGCCGCCGCGTCGAGGACGAGGAGGCCGTCTCGCTCGCCTTCCTCGTCTTGCTCGAGCGGCTCAATCCCGACGAGCGCGCCGTGCTCGTGCTGCGCGAGTCCTTCGACTACCCGTTCTCCGACATCGCCGAGATCCTCGACATCTCCGAGCCCAACGCGCGCCAGATCCTCAGCCGCGCCCGCCGCCGCATCGACGACGAGCGCCCGCGCTTCGACTCCGACCCGCGCGAGCGCGGCCGGCTCGTCGCACGCTTCCTCGACGCCGCCCGCGAGGGCGACATGGAGGGTCTCGTCGCCCTGCTCGCCCCCGACGCCGTGATGATCGGCGACGGCGGCGGCAAGGCACGTGCCATCGCCGCCCCGATGCACGGTGCCGCCCGCATCGCCCGCGCCTTGCTCGCCTTCTACAAGATCTCCGAGGAGTGGGGCGTCAGCTTCGAGCCCGCGATCGTCAACGGCCAGCCCGGCTTCCGCACCGTCGCGCCCGACGGCCGGCTCGTCAACATCACGTCGCTCGACGTCGAAGGCGGCGCGATCACCCGCCTGCACTCGATCGTCAACCCCGACAAGCTGGCCCACCTCGGGCCGACATCCGACGTCGCGCTGCGCCCGGTGCGGACAACCCCACCGGCATGACGCCAGCCACCCCCCGTGCGGGGCGGCTTCGCAACGGCGATATTGCTCCACATGCTCAACACGCCCTACACCAACTCCCGCCGCGTGATGGATCACTCCAGCCGCGTCGCCGTTGTCCGCGAGGCTCCCCGCCCCGCAGTCAACCTGGCGTGGTGAGCTGACCCTCCTCCACCACGCAGTTCTCCCTCCTCTGACCGGCGCCCGCCTCGCTTTCCCCCCAAGCGAGGCGGGCGTCGGAGGTTAAAGGCCGATGGTGGGGCTGCCCGCACCCCCAGACACCCGCCAGCCCCCGTTCGAGAGAGCCGCTCGAGCGGGAGACTTCCGAGCACGATGACGACGCATTCCTTCCCCAGCCGCTCCCGCCGAGCCGACTCCCACGGCCCGGCGCCCCGCGTACAGCGGCTCGGCGTCGCGAGCTCGCTCATCTGAGCCCCCTTCGCCGTCGCCCGCCTCGCCACCCCTTCCCCGGCGAGGCGGGCGCCGGTCTGCCCACGGTCGGTTAGGGTCGCCGCGGGGGATGGCCGAGGGGACCGTCACAGAAGGCTGGCTGCATGACACGCTCGAGCAGCTGATCACTCAGATCCGCGCGCTGCTCGACGTCACCGGCGTGGCGTTCGTCACCGTCGACGAGGAGCGCGCGACGATCCGTCCCGCCGCCGCCTGGTTCACCAGCGACGACGCCTCGCGCGCGTTCACCCCGCTGCTCAACCGCCCCTACGACCCCGAGCGCGGCGGCGTGACCGAGGCGGCGGTCGAGTCGGGCACGGCGGTGCTGATCCCGCGGATCAGCGAGTGGCCCGGCGCCGAGGGCCTTCGCGACCGCCTGTCCGAGCACCTCGACGACCAGCTCGCGCAGCTCGCGTGGGACTTCTACGCGACCGCCTCGTTCATCTCCGCGCCCGTGCGCACCGCCGGCGGCCGCACGTTCGGCGTGCTGGCGATCTCCTCCAACCCGCCGCTGCGCCCGCTCAACGCGGAGGATCTGCGCTCGGTCGAGGTGTTCGCGCGGCTCGCCGCCCTGGCGCTCGAGCGCTCCGAGCTGCTCGAGCGCGAGGTGGGGCTGCGCCGCGAGGAGGGGCTGCTCAACCGCGCGCTGCAGGCGGTGGCCGCCTCGATCGACCTCGAGGCCATCTACCGCGCGATCGTCGAGCATGCGGCCGAGCTGTCAGGCGCCTCGAGCGTGCTGCTGACCCGCTACGACCCCGGCCAGCGCGAGCTGCGCCACGTCGCCGGCAGCCACGTCAGCGAGCGCGTCGCCCGGGCGCGCTTCCGGCTCGGCGAGGGCATGATCGGACGCGTGGCGGCCTCCGGGCAGCCCTACGTGTCCACGCCCGAGGACCACGAGCGCTTCGTGCGCTGGGTGATCGAGACCGAGCGGATCGGCTCGTTCATGCACGTGCCGATCATCCTCGGCGGGCGGCTGTTCGGCGTCCTCACCGCCTCACACGACATCGAGGGCCGCTTCGGCGAGGACGACCTGCGGCGGCTTGCCGCGTTCGGCGTCGGCGCGGCCGGCGCGATCGCCCACGGGCTCGAGTTCGAGCACGAGCGGCGGATCGCCCGCGCGCTGACGGCAGGCTTCGTGCCCGGGCCGCCCGACCCGATGACGGGGCTGGAGCTCGGCCTCATCTACGAGCCGGTCGCGCACGAGGTCGGCGGCGGCGACGTGTTCGGCGTCTGGACGCTGCCCAGCGGCGCGGTCGCCGTGCTGATCGGCGATGTCAGCGGCAAGGGCCTCGAGGTGGCGGCCGCCAGCGCGATGGTGCGCTTCTTCGTCGAGGCGCGCGCGTGGGACACCGAGTCGCCGGCCGAGGTGCTCGCCCAGGCCAACCGGATCCTGCGTACGCGGATGCGCCGCGGGGGCTTCGCCACCGCGTTCCTCGCGGTGATCGAGGACGGGCGCGTGCGCTACTGCAACGCGGGGCACCCGCCGCCGTGCCTGCTGCGCGCGGACGGCAGCTCGCAGCCGCTGCCCGGCAGCGGGCTGCCGCTCGGGATCGAGGCCGACGGCCAGCACGAGGAGCGCGAGGTCACGATGGAGCTCGGCGACGTGCTGTTCGCCGCCACCGACGGCCTGCTGGAGACCCGCCGCGCGGGCGAGTTCTTCGGCGACGACCGGCTGACCGAGCTGCTGTCTGAGCACGGGCGCACGACGCCGCCACAGCAGCTCGCCGAGCTCGTGTTCGCCGCCGCGCAGGAGTGGGCGCCGGTGCTCCACGACGACGTCGTCGTGCTCGTGCTGCGTCGCGGGCCCGAGGTCGAGCTGCGCGACGAGCCGGCGAGCGGACGGGCCGCGCAGGCGCTGTACGCCGAGTACCAGGCGCTCGTGCGCGAGCGGCTCGGGCTGGAGTTCGAGCCGACCGAGGCGATCTTCGCGAGCGAGCGGACGTTCGACGAGCCGCGCTCCGCCTTCGTCGTCGTCTACGCGCGCGGGCGGCCGGTCGCGTGCGGCGGGCTGCGCTCGCTGGGGCCGGAGCTGGCCGAGATCAAGCGCATGTTCGTGACCGCGGACGCGCGCAGGCGGGGGCACGCGCGGCGTCTGCTGGCCGAGCTCGAGCGGCGGGCCGCCGCCCAGGGTGCGCGCCGGGTGCGCCTGCTCACCACCGACGTGCTGACCGAGGCGCGGGCGCTCTACGCCTCCGCGGGCTACGCCGAGGTCGAGGTGGCGGAGGCGGACGGCCGCCGTGACGCGTGGTGGGAGAAGCACCTCTGAGGTGTGGTCTTCCGCACCTGGAGATGCCAGGTCACCCCCGTAGGCGTCCCATCCCCGCGGTGGAACGCTTCACCCATGAACACGATCGAGCTTCGCACCCAGCTGAAGGCCCTCGAGGCCGAGCGCGCTGCCGCGGCGGAGTGGGGTCTGACCGGCGTGCCCGCCTACATCAACGATCTCGACGGCGAGATCGAGGTCTGGCGCGCGGCCTACACCACGGCAGCCGTGACGGAGATCGCCTCGCTGCGCTCCGCGCTGTCGGGCCCGCAAGTCGGCTGACGCGCTAGCCCTGCTATGCGTGGAGGCGCTTGCCGCGCCTCGCCGTTGACGTCTCCTCGCTGCGCGAGTCGCGCGACCTGCGACTCCTCGTCGCGGGCAACCTCGTCACCGGGCTCGGCACCCAGGCCGCGCTCGTCGCGCTGCCGTTCCAGATCTACACGCAGACCCGCTCGGCGTTCCTGACGGGCCTGCTCGGCGCGGTCGAGCTCGTGCCGCTGATCGTCCTCGCGCTCCTCGGCGGCGCGATCGCCGACCGCTTCGACCGGCGCCGGCTGCTGCTGCTCGACCAGATCGCGCTCGTGCTGTGCGCGGGCGCGCTGGCGGCCGCGTCGTTCGCGCTCGACGAGGTCCCGGTCTGGTTCCTTTACGTGATCGGTGGCCTGCTCGCGGGCTTCGGCGCGGTCCAGAACGTCACGCGCTCGGCGATCCTCCCGAACCTCGTCCGGCCGGCGAAGCTGCGCTCGGCGCTCGCGCTCAGCTTCGGGCTCTACCAGCTGACGCTCGTCATCGGGCCCGGTCTCGGCGGGCTGCTGATCGCCGCCGCCGGGGTGGAGTGGGCCTACGTTGCCGACGCGGCCTCGTGTGCCGCGATGGTGGTGGCGCTGATCGGGATGGCGCCGCAGCCGCCGCAGAGCGACGGGACCCCGCTCGTCGGCATCCGCCGCTCGATCGGCGACGGGCTGCGGTTCGTGCGCGGCAACCAGGCGCTGATGGGCTCGTTCGCGATCGACCTGCTGGCGATGACGTTCGGCATGCCGCGGGCGCTGTTCGCCGTGCTCGCCGTCGACGTCTACGGCGCGGGCGCGTCCGGCACCGGTCTCCTCTACGCGGCCGTGTCGGCGGGCGCGACCGTGGCGGCGCTCACCACCGGTTGGCTCGAGCACGCCCGGCGGCTCGGGCTGATCGTGATCTGGGCCGTGGTCGTGTGGGGCGGCGCGATCGCGGGCGCCGGCCTGGTCGGCTCGCTGTGGGCGGCCGCCGCGCTGCTGTGCATCGCCGGCGCCGCCGACAGCGTCTCCGCGGTCTGTCGCAGCACGATCAACCAGACCGTGACACCGGACGCCATGCGCGGGCGGATGTCGTCGGTCTTCAGCCTCGTGGTGACGAGCGGCCCGCGCCTCGGCGACGTCGAGGCCGGCTCGGTCGCCGGGCTCACCAGCCCGCGCTTCAGCGTCGTCTCCGGCGGAGTGGCCTGCGTCGCGGGCGTCGCGCTGATCCTGATCGCCTTCCCCGCCCTGCTGCGCTACGACGCCGAAGAGGTAATAGCGTCACCACCGTGAGCTTCACGATCATGGGCGTCGTCAACGTGACGCCGGACTCGTTCTCCGACGGCGGCCGCTTCCTCGACGCCCGCACGGCGATCGAGCACGGTAAGGAGCTCGCCGCGCAAGGCGCCGCGATCCTCGACGTCGGCGGCGAGTCGACGCGCCCCGGCGCCGACCCGGTGCCGGTCGAAATGGAGCTGCAGCGCGTGATCCCGGTCGTCGAGGGGCTCGCGGGCACGGCACGCGTCTCGGTCGACACCTCGAAGACGGCGGTGGCCGCCGCCGCGCTCGACGCCGGCGCGGACTACGTCAACGACGTCACCGCCTTCCGCTCCGATCCCGACCTCGCGGGGCTCGTGGCCGAGCGCGGCGTCGACTGCTGCCTGATGCACATGCTGGGCACGCCGCGCACGATGCAGGACGACCCGCGCTACGACGACGTGGTGGCGGACGTCAAGGCGTTCCTCGAGGAGCGGCTGGCGTTTGCGGTCGGCGAGGGGATCGCCGAGGAGCGCGTGATGCTCGACCCCGGCATCGGCTTCGGCAAGACCGTCGAGCACAACCTTGCGCTGATCGCGCGGCTGGACGAGCTCGTCGCGATCGGGCGCCCGCTCGTGTTCGGCGTCTCGCGCAAGTCGTTCCTCGGCAAGCTGACCGGCCGCGGCGTCGAAGAGCGGGCCGTCGCGACCGCCGCCGCGAACGTGCTCGCACTCGAGCGCGGCGCCTCGGTGTTCCGCGTCCACGACGTCCCGGAGACGCTCGATGCGCTCACGGTGGCGGCTGCTACGTTGGCGGGCCGATGGCCCGTGACGAGCCCGAGGACTACGACGACGACGACCTGACGGACGACGACGACGACGAACGGGAAGGTCCGGAAGTCGGCGTCACGGTCGAGATCGTCGGCCTCTCGCTGTACACCCACCATGGCGTCTCCGCCGCCGAGCGCGAGATCGGCCAGCGGCTCGTGCTCGACGTGCGCTTCGACGTCGGCGAGCCGGACGCGCTGGTGACCGACCGCGTCGAGGACACCGTCGACTACGGCGAGGTCTGCCAGGTGATCGCGCTCGTCGCCCAGGCGCGCTCGTACAAGACGCTCGAGCGGCTGTGCGCGGTGATCGCCGACCGGCTCGCGTCGCAGTTCGGCGCCGAGAGCGTGACGGTGAAGGCGAGCAAGCCCGAGCCGCCGATCCCGCTGCCGGTCGAAGAGGTCTCGGTCGAGGTGTGGCGAGAGGAGCATTGACCGACGACGGCCCTCGCTGGGGCCGTCGGCCGGTGGTGTCGGGAATCTGCGGGGCGCTGGCGATCGCGTTCTCGGCCGTGCTCGTGCGGCTCGCGCACGAGAGCCCGAGCACCGCGGCGGTGTTCCGATGCGTGTACGCAGTGCCGCTGCTCGCGGTGCTGGCCGCGCGCGAGACCCGCGCATACGGGAAGCGCTCGGCGCACGACCGCCGGCTCGGCGCGGTCGCCGGCGTGCTCTTCTCGGCCGACCTGATCCTCTGGCACCACTCGATCGCGAACGTCGGCGCCGGGCTCGCGACCGTGCTCGGCAACCTCCAGGTCGTGCTCGTCGCCTTCGCCGCCTGGGCGGTGCTGGGCGAGCGCCCGGAGCGGCGGATCGTGACCGCGGTGCCGGTCGTGTTCGTCGGCGCGGTGATGATCTCGGGCGCGCTGGAGCACGGCGCGTACGGCGCCGACCCGGTGCTCGGCACGATGTACGGCGTACTGACCACGCTCGCCTACACGGGCTTCCTGCTCGTGCTGCGCCAGATCAACCGCGACGTACGGCGGCCGGCCGGGCCGCTGCTCGACGCGACCGCGGTGGCGGCCGTCGTCTCGATCGCTGCGGGGGCGCTGGTCGGCGACGTCGACCTCGTCCCGAGCTGGCCCTCTCACGGCTGGCTGCTGCTGCTCGCGCTGACGTCGCAGGTGCTCGGCTGGCTGCTGATCTCGGTCTCGCTGCCGCGGCTGCCGGCGGCGCTGACCTCGGTGTTGCTGCTCGTGCAGCCGATCGGCGCGGTGCTGCTCGCGGTGCTGATCCTGGGCGAGGAGCCGTCGGGGCTCCAGCTCGCCGGCGTGGCGGTGATCCTCGCCGGAGTGTGCCTGGCGACGATGAAGCAACCCTCGACCAGGGGTCAGACCCCTTTAGAAGAGTTGAGGGTTGACGTCGAAGTAAGTAGTCACTAACCTCAGTCCATGCCTGCCGCCCCGACCATGCGCCGCTCCGCCGAGGAGCGCCGCCGCGAGATCGTCGAGATCGCGATCTCCCACTTCGCGCAACACGGCTACAACGGCACCTCCACCGACACCGTCGCGCGCGAGGCCGGGATCTCCCAGCCCTACCTGTTCCGCCTCTTTGGGACCAAGCGGGAGCTGTTCCTTGCCTGCCACGCGGCGATGCACGACCGCATCGCCGAGACGTTCGCCGCCGCGGCGCGCGACCGCCCGCAGGACGAGCGCATGAAGGCGATGGGCGACGCGTACACGAACCTGCTCACGGACCGCAACGCGCTTCTGTTCCAGATGCAGAGCTACGCGGCCTGCGCGGACCCGGAGATCCAGACGTTCGTGCGCGAGCGCTTCGCCACGCTCGTGCGCCAGGTCCAGGTCGCGACCGGCGCGACGCCGGCCGAGCTGTGGTCGTTCTTCTCCCACGGGATGCTGCTCAACGTCATCGCCGCCGTCGATCTCGACGTGCTCGCCGTCGGCGAGGAGTGGGCCGCGTGCTGGGTCGATCCCGGCGCGATGCTCGAGGAAGCCGCCGCGGCCCAGTCGGGCTGATGCTCGACCGCCTCGCCGCGTTCATCTACCGCCGGCGCCGCCGCGTCCTCTGGGGCTCGCTCGTCGTCGTGCTGGCGGCGGGCTTCTTCGGCGGCCCGGTGTTCGGGCTGCTCGACTCGAACGGCGACTTCGACGACCCGCAGTCCGAGGCGCCGCTGGCGGCCGGCGACATCGCCCGGGCGACCGGCGCGAGCGCGGCTCCCGACCTGACCGCGCTGGTGCGGCTCGGCGCGCAGGCCGACTCGGCCGAGGGGCAGCGCAAGCTCGACCGCGTCGAGCGCGCCCTCGACGTCCCGGGCCTCAAGGTCGTTCGCTACGAGCGCGGGGGCGATCGCACGCTCGTCTCCAAGGACGGGCGCTCGGCCTACGTCGTCGCCACCTTCCCGACCAACGCCGGCGGCGTGCTCGACGAGGTCCAACCGCGGCTCGAGCGCATTCCGGGCGTGACGCTCGGCGGCAACGACATCGCGCGCGACCAGGTCGGCGAGCAGGTGTCCGAGGACATCGCGCGCGCCGAGCTCCTCGCCTTCCCGATCCTCTTCCTGTTGTCGCTGTTCGTGTTCCGCAGCGTCGTCGCGGCGCTGCTCCCGCTTGCGGTCGGCGGCGCCACGATCATGCTCTCGTTCCTCGTGATGCGGTTCGTCAACGGCGTGGTCGAGCCGATGTCGATCTACGCGCTGAACCTCATCACCGGCCTCGGGCTCGGCCTCGCGATCGACTACTCGCTGTTCATGGTCTCGCGCTTCCGGGAGGAGCTCGAGCGCGGGCTCGAGACCGCGCCTGCCCTGCGCGCCACGATGGCCACGGCGGGGCGCACGGTGCTGTTCTCGTCCGTCACCGTCGCCGCGGCGCTCGCCGCCCTGCTCGTCTTCCCGCTGCGCTTTCTTTACTCGATGGGGGTCGGCGGCGTCGCGTGCGCGCTGATGGCCGCGCTCGTCTCGCTGACGCTGCTGCCCGCGATCCTCGCCGCGCTCGGCCCGCGCGTGAACGCGCTGAGCCCGAAGCGCTGGCAGGCCTCGCTGCACCGCGACGCCTCGGGCGAGCGCGGCGGCTTCTGGTACCGCCTCTCGCACGCGATCATGCGCCGCCCGGTGCCGTTCGCGGTAGGCGCCACTACGCTGCTGATCGCGCTCGGGCTGCCGTTCCTGGCGATCAAGTTCACCGGCGTCGACGCCAGCGTGCTGCCCCGCGACCACTCCGCGCGCGTGGTCGACGACGCGCTCCAGACCGAGTTCCCGCCCAACCGCGCGACGCCGGTCTACGTCGCCGCGCGCGGCGGTGACGGGGACAAGGCCGCGGTCGAGCGCTACGCGCGCCGGCTCGGCCAGGTGCCGGGTGTGGTCGGCGAGCCGCGCGTGCAGCAGGCGCGCGGCCTCTACCGGATCGACATGGTCGCGCGCGGGCGGCCGCTGGGCGAAGCCGCGAAGGAGACCGTGCGCGACGTACGCGCGGTGCCGGCTCCGGTGCCGGTGCGCGTCGGCGGCATAACCGCGGCGTTCCTCGACCAGCAGAAGGCGCTGAGCGACTCGCTACCGATCGCGCTGGCGATCCTCGCGACGACCACGCTCGTCATCCTGTTCCTCATGACGGGATCGGTCGTGCTGCCGATCAAGGCGCTCGTGATGAACCTGCTGACGCTGACTGCCGCGTTCGGCCTGCTCGTGCTCATCTTCCAGGACGGTCACCTGGAGGGGCTGCTGGGCTTCGAGAGCCAGGGCGCGCTGGAGTCGAGTCAGCCCGTGCTGCTGTTTGCGGTCGCGTTCGGGCTCTCGACCGACTACGGCGTCTTCCTGCTCACGCGCATCAAGGAGGCGCACGACGCCGGCGCCTCCAACGAGGAGGCGGTCGCGCTCGGGCTCGAGCGGACCGGCCGCATCGTCACGTTCGCGGCGCTGCTGTTCGTGGTCGCGATCGGCGCGTTCGCGACGTCGCAGATCATCTTCATCAAGCAGCTGGGGGTCGGGACCGCGCTCGCGGTGCTGATCGACGCGACGATCGTGCGCGCCCTGCTCGTGCCGTCGCTGATGCGGCTGCTCGGCGATTGGAACTGGTGGGCCCCGCCGCCGCTGGCGCGGCTGCACCGGCGGATCGGGTTGTCCGAGAGCGGCACCGCGCCCGCGTGACCAACCGGTTCGACGCGGACACGGCGCTCGAGGGAGCCGACGGGCGCTGGCTCGCCGAGGTCAAGCCGCACTGGTTCGTCCAGCGCGGGCCCAACGGCGGGCTCGTCGCCGCGCTCGCCACGCGCGCGCTGACCGAGATCGCGGGGGAGGGGCAAGCGCCGCGCTCGCTGTCGTTGCATTACCTCGCGCCGCCGGAGGCGGGCGAGATCGAGGTCCGAGCCGCGGTTGAGCGCGCGGGGCGGACGACGACGTTCGCCTCCCTCCGCGTGCTCCAAGGCGAGGTCACTGTCGCCTACGGGCTCGGCGCGTGCAGCGCCTGGCGCGACGGCCAGCCGGCATGGGACGCGCTCGAGCGCCCTGACGTTCCGGCGCCCGGCGAGCTCGAGAGCCTGCAGACGAACGGCGAGTTCCCGTTCCTATCCAACTACGAGATGCGGCCGCTCTCCGCGCCGCACAACGGCACCTGGATGCGCGCCGCCGAGCCGAGGCCTGCCGACCCGGTGCTGCTCGCCGCGCTCACCGACGCGTGGATCCCGTCCGCGTTCGCGCACATGGAGCAGCCGAACTTCGTGCCCACCATCGACCTCACGATCCACTGGCGCGCCGCGCCCGGCGTCCCGGCCGGCGAGCACCCATGGGTGCTGGGGCTGTTCACCACGCGCCTCGGCGCGGGAGGGACCTGGGAGGAGGACGGCGAGCTGTGGAGCGAGGACGGCGTCCTGCTCGCCCAGTCGCGTCAGCTCGCGATCGTCCGCGCGCCGCGATGACCGGTCACCTCGGCCTCGGCTCCAACGTCGGCGACCGCCGCGCGAACCTGCAGGCCGCGGTCGACGCGCTGCCAGCGCAGGGCGTGCGGGTGCTCGCCTCCTCGTCGGTCTACGACACCGAGCCGGTCGGCGAGGTGCTCGACCAGCCGGAGTTCCTCAACGCGGTGATCCGGATCGAGACGGAGCTCGGCCCGGTGGCGCTGCTCGACGCGTGCAAGGCGGTCGAGCGCTCGCTCGGCCGCGAGGCCGGCGGCGTGCGGCACGGGCCGCGGCCGATCGACGTCGACGTCCTCCTGCTGGGCGACGTGGAGTTCACGTCCGAGCGGCTGACGCTGCCGCACGCGCAGGTGACCTCGCGGCGCTTCGTGCTGGAGCCGCTGCTGGAGGTCGACCCCGACGTGACGCTGCCGGACGGGTCGGCGGCCGCCGACGCGCTGGCCGCGCTGGGGGATGACGCCGAGGTGCGCCGCGCCGGGCCGCCGTTGACGATCTGACCTCCGTCCGGGATATTCGAGGGGTGCGGACGTCTCAGCCGTGGAGCACGCACCAGCGTCGTGGTCACGGCGCCAAGCCGACCGCCAAGTCGGCGGTGCAGGCGGTCGGCCTGCCGGGCAGTCAGGGCTGGCTCGCGCGCATGCAGGGCCGAGGGCCGGATGGGCGCGCCGAGGTGATGCACTCGCTGCAGCAGGGCGCGGGCAATCGCGCCGTCGCGCGGTCGGTGTTCGGCGACCTCTTCAAGGAGACCGCCGAGTCGCTGGTCGATCGCGCGATGTGCTTCACGCTGAAGGGCAGCGTCGGCGGCCGAGAAGCCGACAACGACCCCGAGGACGTCCGCCGCGTCCGCGCGCGCCTGAAGACGCTCGGCTACCCGACCACCGACGACCCGGCGACGCTCGTCGCCGCGATCGAGCGCTACCAGCGCGACGTCGTCGGGCTCAAGCGCCCCGACGGCCGCATCGACCCGGCCGGCCGCACGCTCACGGCGCTGAACGCCGGCAAGGCCGCCGCGCCGGTCGGCGCGCCTGCCGTGCCGGGCGCAGCGCCGTCCGAGCTGCCGGCAGCGCCCGACAAGGCCGAGCCGGCCGCGCCCGCGGCGGCGCCCTCGTCGACGGCGACCACGGCCACGGCGGCGCCCGCGGCCGGCCCGCCGGCCGATCTCCAGGCGCTCGCCGCGCGCTCGCCCGCGCTCAAGGGCGCGCTCGACGGGATCGAGCGGCTCCGCGGGCTCGCGGCCACGGCGCAGCAGAACACCCAGCAGCAGAACAAGGAGGCGACGAAGGCAAAGCAGGCGGACAAGCAGACCCAGGGGCAGGAGTGGGGAGCGGAGCGCGACAAGCTCGTCGCCGAGATCAAGGTCGTGCGCAAGGCGATCGACGACCTCAAGTCAGCGGGCGGCGGGCTGACCGCCGCGGAGCTCGCGTCGGTGCTCGCCTACCTGTACCGCGAGCTGGCTCGGATCGCGCCGTACTACTTCCAGATGGTCAACGCGAACATCCTGGAAAAGGGCGGGAAAGCGGGCGGCCGGACCTGCAACGTCACGAGCCTCTCGATGACGCTCGAGGCGCTCGGCAAGTCCGCCAAGGACTACGCCGGACCCGAGGTCGCGCTGATGCCGCAGATCGCCAACGTCCTGCCGGAGCGCATCGGCACCGCCACCGACCGCGTCGAGGGCGAGGAGGAGATGCAGGCGCTGCGGCTGCCCGACTTCCTGCAGCTGCTCGTGATCGCCAAGTCCTTCAACGCCCTCAAGCTCGATCCGACGCTCGCGGCCAGCGATCCGGCGGCGTTCGTCAAGGCGGTCGAGAAGGCGCGCAACGACGCCGCCGGCAAGATCACGCAGAGCGGGCTCTTCGACTCGTTCATCGGCGGCTTCGGCGTCAAGGTCGACAACGAGTACCCGTTCGGGAAGACGAGGGTCGGCGGCGGCGACGTGTCGTGGGTCGAGGCGATCGAGCGCGTCGGCGAGATCAACCGCGGCAGCCTCCCCGACGCCTACAAGGCGGCGCAGGCCAAGAAGGTCAAGGCCGAGACGGATCGGCAGCGCGCGGAGGCGGAGGCCGAGGCGACCGCCGCTGGCAAGACGCTGCCGAAGAAGTGGAAGCCGAAGCTCGGCAAGATCGAGCTCACGGAGGAGGAGAAGGCCGCGACCTACGCGAGCACGATCGACTTCTACAACACCCAGCGCCCGGGCCAGGTGGCCGAGCGCGAGAAGCGGCTGGCCGAGGTCGACGAGGCGCTGAAGAGCGCGTCGGGCAAGGACAAGCAGGCGCTCAAGAAAGAGCGCGGCCAGCTCGAGGGGCAGATCGCGGAGGGCAAGCGCGACAAGCGCCTCGCCGGCATCGGCCTCCACGATGCGGCGACCAACCCGGAGAAGCTCGCGAAGATCCTGCCGACCGAGGAGTACGCCGCGATCGTCTCCGCCGCGCTCTCCAAGCACCTCAACGCCGGCCACCAGGTCGTCGGGCACATGCACAACCACTTCTTCCGCGTCGAGGCCGTGATGCCCGACGGCGTGATCATCGACGACCCCGGGTCCTGGACCCGGCGGAGCTACCTCATGAAGTGGGAGGAGGCGCTCAAGCTCGGCTCCTTCGCCCGCTTCACCTGGGTCGCGCCGAAGTGAGCCACTCCGTTGGCAGCGCGCCCGCGGGCACGTGCCCGGGGTAGTCGGGGAACCAGCGGCGCGCGAGCTCGCACGCGCGGCGTGAGCCGAACGCCTTGTCGATGTCCTCGATCGTCAGCAGCAGGGCGAGCCCCGAGCCGATCTGGAGGTCCGCGGCGTTGGGCTGCTCGCCGCCGACGACGTCGTGGTCCATCCAGCGCTCCACACGCGCGAGGTGGTGGTCGAGCGCGGCGAGGTCGGCGCGGACGTTGAGCTCGGTGCCGTCGTTGATGCGCTGCTCGGCGCGCGTCACGAGCGGGGCGGTGAGGCGCGAGACGACGTCGGGGATCGGGAGCCGCGAGCCCGCGCCGTAGGAGGGCAGCGCCGCCGGCGACCGCCGCAGCGCCAGCCAGATCGTCCGCCGCGCGAGCGGCTGCAGGACCTCGTCGCCCCACTGCTCGGCGAGACCGACCGACTTGCGCTCCTTCTCGTCGGCCGGCAGCAGCGGCGGCTCGGGCACGCGCTCGTCCAGCTTGCGCACGATCTCGCGCGAGCCGATCACCTTCTCGCCGTCGAGCACGAGCCCCGGCACGGTCGCGCGCCCGAACAGCGCGTACAGGACCGCCTTGTGGGCCACCGGCGGGATGTCGACGCGCCGGTACTCGATGCCCTTGAGCTGGAGCGCCTTCTCGATCGCCGCGCACGGGTGCGAGGCGGGGACGGCGTAGAGAGTCGCGGCCACGGGGTGCGCGAGTCTAATCTGCCGCGTCCATGCTTCTCGTCGTCGACGCCGGCAACACGCAGACCCACCTGGGCACGTTCCGCGACGACGAGCTCGTCCAGCACTGGCGCTTCGCGACGATCCGCGAGTCCACGGGCGACGAGCTCGGCGCGGCGGTGCGCAACCTGCTCGCCCTGCGCGGCATGCACCTCGAGATGCTCGACGGCATGATCGTCTCCTCAACCGTGCCGCAGCTGCGGCCGGAGTGGACGTCGATGGGCGCGCAGTACCTCGACGCCGACGTCAAGGTCGTCGGCCCCGGCCTGCGGACCGGAATGCCGATCCGCTACGACAACCCGCACGAGATCGGGCCGGACCGGCTCGTCAACGCGGTCGCGGGCTACGACAAGGTTGGCGGCCCCTGCGTGGTCGTCGACTTCGGCACCGCGGTCACCTACGACGTCGTCTCGGCGGCCGGCGAGTACCTCGGCGGGATCATCTTCCCCGGCGTCGAGATCGCCATGGAGGCGCTGACCGAGCGCGCCGCCGCGCTGCCGAAGATCGAGCTCGGCACGCCGCGCGCGCTGATCGGCAAGACGACGATCGACGCCATCCGCTCCGGCACCGTCTACGGCTACGCGGGCATGGTCGACGGGATCCTCGGGCGCCTGCGGAAGGAGCTCGGGGAAGAGACGCGCACGCTGGCCACCGGCGGCCTCGCGAGCGCCATCGTCCCCTTCTGCGACTCGATCGAGGAGGTCGACGACCTGCTCACGCTGAACGGGCTGAAGCTGATCTGGGAGCGCAACCGCGCCTAGACTCGGGGCATGCGCTCTCTGCGCGAGCCCTGGGTCCTCGGCGGCCTGACCATTCCGAACCGCGTCGTGCTGGCCCCGCTGGCCGGCATCGGCAACTGGTTCGTGCGCCTGCAGGCCAAGCGCTACGGCGCCGGGCTCGCGGTGTCCGAGATGGTCTCGAGCTTCGCCGATCCACTACGGCAACCGCAAGACGCTCGACGAACTGCTCGTCATCCACCCCGACGAGCGCGCCGGCGGGCCGGTGTCCGTGCAGCTCTTCGGCCACGACCCGGACATCATGCGTTCGGCCGCCGCGACGGTCGCGCGCGCGGGCGCCGACCTGATCGACCTCAACATGGGCTGCCCCGTGCCGAAGGTCTGCAAGACCGGCGCCGGCGCCGCGATGCTCGGCGACCCCGACACCGCGGTGGCGGTGGCGCTCGCCGCGCGCGAGGGCTCCGGCCTCCCGGTCACGGTCAAGCTGCGCGCCGGCCGCAAGCCGGGGGAGAGCGAGGGCGTCGACGTCGCGCATCGGCTCGTCGCGGAGGCGGGCGTCGCGGGCATCAGCTTCCACCCGCGCTCAGCGGCGGTGCGCCACAAGGGCACGCCCGACTACGACCTGGCGAAGGAGCTCGTCGAGTCACTGCCGGTGCCGGTGATCGTCTCCGGCGGCCTCGACGCGCCCGATCACATCCGCTGGGTGCTCGACCACACCGGCGCGGCCGCCGTGATGCTCGCCCGCGGGTCGCTCGGCAACCCGTGGCTGTTCGCCCAGCTGCTCGACGAGCGCCAGGGCGAGCCGACGCGCGAGGAGATCCTCGACGAGCTCGACTGGATCGTCGATCGCGCGGTCGAGCACCTCGGTGCAGAGCGCGCGGCGCGCTACCTGCACAAGTTCCACCCTTGGTACCTCTCGCGGCTCGGGGAGCCGCGCTCGACGCTGGCCGAGCTGCAATGCGCAAACGCCCTTGAGGATCAGCGCGAGATCCTGCGGAACCTGCGCTACCATGCTGCGCCGCTCGCGACCCGAGCCGCCTGAATCCCGCAGCTGTAAAGGACCCGCGTCGATGCAGAAGGACGTACTCCTCACCCCCGAAGGCCTCGACAAGCTCAAGGCCGAGATCGAGCACCTGTCGACCGAGAAGCGCAGGGAGGTGGCAGAGCGCATCAAGGAGGCCCGCGACTTCGGCGACATCTCCGAGAACTCGGAGTACGACGACGCCAAGAACGAGCAGGCCATGCTCGAGGCGCGCATCGCCTCGCTCGAGGACAAGCTGCGCTCTGCGTCGGTGATCGACGCCTCCGAGCTGGACAACGAAGTCGTGCGCGTCGGCTCGCTCGTCAACGTCAAGGACGAGTCGTCGGGCAAGTCGCTCAAGTACACGATCGTGGGCTCGACCGAGTCGAACCCGGCCGAGAACAAGCTGTCGAACGAGTCGCCGGTGGGCAAGGCGCTCGTGGGGCACAAGCGCAACGACGAGGTGTCGGTGCAGCTGCCCAACGGCAAGGCCCGCAAGCTCAAGATCACCAAGATCGAAGTCGCCTAGCCCGTGAGCGAGGAGCAGCCCTCTGAGCTGCTCGCCGCCCGGCGGCGCAAGCTCGAGGCGCTGCGTGACGCCGGCGTCGAGCCGTTCCCCCATGCATACCCCGGGGTAAGTGCCATCGCCGAGGTCAAGGCGCCCTACGACGACCTGCCCGCAGGCGAGGAGACCGAGGACCGCGTGCGCGTCGCCGGCCGCCTCCACGCACGCCGCGGCCAGGGCAAGGCGGCGTTCCTCGACCTCGACGACCGCAGCGGCCGGATGCAGCTGCACGCGCGCGTCGACGTGCTCGGCCCCGAGTCGCTCGAGGCGCTGCTCGGCCTCGACCTCGGCGACCTGATCGGGGTCGACGGCAGCGTCTTCCGCACCCGCCGCGGCGAGCTCTCGCTGAAGGTCGAGGACTGGGCGCTGCTGGCCAAGTCGCTGCGCCCGCCGCCGGAGAAGCACCATGGGCTCACCGACGTCGAGACGCGCTTCCGCCAGCGCGAGCTCGACCTGATCGCCAACGAGGAGGCGCGCGAGACGTTCATGACGCGCGCGAAGGTCGTCACCGCGATCCGCGCATGGCTCGACGAGCGCGGCTTCGTCGAGGTCGAGACGCCGGTGCTGCAGCCGATCTACGGCGGCGGCGCGGCGCTCCCGTTCACGACGCACTTCAACGCGCTCGACCGCGACTTCTACCTCCGGATCGCCGTCGAGCTCTACCTCAAGCGCCTGATCGTCGGCGGGCTCGAGCGGGTGTACGAGATCGGCAAGAACTTCCGCAACGAGGGTCTCTCCTACAAGCACAACCCCGAGTTCACGATGCTCGAGTGGTACGAGGCCTACGCGGACTACGAGGACGTCGCCCGCCACGCCGAGGAGCTCGTGCACTTCGTCGCCACGCAGGTCGGCCAGGACCGCTTCAAGCCGCCCTGGGCGCGCGAGACGCTGGGCGACGCGATCGCGAGCCGGACCGGCGTCGACATCTACGCCGACCGCTCGCTCGAGGGTCTGCAGGCCGCGATGCGCGAGCACGACCTCGAGGTGCCCGACGAGGACACGTGGGCGCAGCTCGTCGACCACCTGCTCTCCAAGTACGTCGAGCCGACCCTGCAGGCGCCGACCTTCCTCATCGACTATCCGGTCGAGCTGTCGCCGTTCGCGAAGCGTCACCGCAGCAAGGAGGGGCTGGTCGAGCGCTGGGAGGCCTACGTCGACGGGATGGAGATCGCCAACGCGTTCTCAGAGCTCAACGACCCGGACGACCAGCGCGCCCGTTTCGAGGCGCAGCGCGTCGCCGCGGAGGCCGGCGACAAGGAGGCCCATCCGTACGACGAGGCCTACATCCAGGCGCTCGAGCACGGCATGCCGCCGACCGGTGGCATCGGCATCGGGATCGACCGGCTCGTAATGGTGCTGACCGGACGACACTCGATCCGCGAGGTCGTCCTGTTTCCCGCCATGCGCTAGGAGCGCGGTAGGCCGCGTCGCCGCCGGTCCCCTGCGGTAGACTGACCCATGGCCGTCAGTGATATGCCGACCTCGTTCATCCACCACGGCTGGCGTGCCGATTACGTGGGTGACACCACGTTTCCCCGTCCCTCCGACCTCGTCCGGAACAACGACACGACCCAGCGCTAGGGCTCAGCGTACTTAGCAGGAAGGAAGCCTAAAACCACCATGTTCGAGCGATTTACAGAACGCGCACGCCAGGTGGTCGTCCTCGCCCAGGAGGAGGCGCGGACGCTCAAGCACAACTACATCGGCACCGAGCACATCCTCCTCGGCCTTCTCCGTGAGGAGGAGGGCCTCGCCGCTCGCGTGCTGGAGAGCCTCGACATCACCGTGGAGCGCGTGCGCGCCCAGGTGGTGCGCATCGTCGGCTCCGGCGAAGAGGTGACCTCGGGCCAGATCCCCTTCACGCCGCGGGCGAAGAAGGTGCTGGAGCTGGCGCTCCGCGAGGCGCTGTCACTGGGCCACAACTACATCGGCACCGAGCACATCCTGCTCGGGCTCGTGCGGGAGAACGAGGGCGTCGCAGCCCGCATCCTGCTCGACTTCGACGCCGACTCGGAGAAGATCCGCAACGAGGTCATCCGGATGCTGTCCGGCCCCGGTGGCCGCCGTTCGGGCTCCGGTCAGTCCTCGGGCGCCGCGTCCGGCGCGGCGGCGGGCCCCGGCGAGGGCAAGAAGTCCTCGAAGCTGCTCGACCAGTTCGGCCGCAACCTGACCAAGCTGGCCGCGGAGGGCAAGCTCGACCCGGTCGTCGGCCGCGAGGTCGAGATCGAGCGGATCATGCAGATCCTCTCGCGCCGCACGAAGAACAACCCCGTGCTCGTCGGCGAGCCCGGCGTCGGCAAGACCGCCGTCGTCGAGGGCCTCGCCCAGCGGATCACCAACGCGGACGTGCCGGAGCTGCTGAAGAACAAGCAGATCTACACGCTCGACCTGGCGGCCCTGGTCGCCGGCTCGAAGTACCGCGGCGAGTTCGAGGAGCGCCTCAAGAAGGTGATGAAGGAGATCACCCAGCGCGGCGACATCATCCTGTTCATCGACGAGCTCCACAACCTCGTCGGCGCGGGTGCCGCGGAGGGCGCGATCGACGCTGCGTCGATCCTCAAGCCGGCGCTGGCGCGCGGTGAGCTGCAGACCGTGGGCGCGACCACGCTCGACGAGTACCGCAAGTACCTCGAGCGCGACTCGGCCCTGGAGCGCCGCTTCCAGAAGATCACGGTCGACCAGCCGTCGCCCGAGGAGACCGTGCAGATCCTCAAGGGCCTGCGCGATCGCTACGAGGCGCACCACAAGATCAACATCACCGAGGAGGCGCTGGAGGCGGCCGCCGAGCTGGCGGACCGCTACATCTCCGACCGCTTCCTGCCCGACAAGGCGATCGACCTCATCGACGAGGCCGCCTCGCGCATGCGCATCAAGTCGATGTCCTCCCCGCCCGTGTACCGGGAGCTCGAGGAGGAGATCGAGACGACGCGGCGCGAGAAGGAAGCCGCGATCGAGGCGCAGGAGTTCGAGAAGGCCGCGTCGCTGCGGGACACGGAGCGCAAGCTCACGAACCGCAAGCGCGAGCTCGAGGACGCCTGGGAGTCCGGTGAGGGCGGCGAGCGGCCGTCGATCGGCGAGGAAGAGATCGCCGACATCGTCTCGATGTGGACCGGCATCCCGGTGTTCAAGCTCACCGAGGCCGAGACGCAGAAGCTCATGCGTATGGAGGACGAGCTGCACAAGCGCGTCATCGGGCAGCACCAGGCGATCGAGGTCGTCTCCAAGGCGATCCGGCGCTCACGTGCCGGCCTGAAGGACCCGAAGCGCCCGACCGGCTCCTTCGTGTTCCTCGGCCCGTCAGGTGTCGGCAAGACCGAGCTCGCCCGCACGCTCGCCGAGTTCCTCTTCGGCGACGAGGAGGCGATGATCCGGATCGACATGTCGGAGTACATGGAGAAGCACGCGGTGTCGCGCCTCGTCGGCTCGCCGCCCGGCTACGTCGGCTACGACGAGGGCGGTCAGCTCACCGAGGCGGTGCGCCGCAAGCCCTACTCCGTGCTCCTGCTCGACGAGATCGAGAAGGCCCACCCCGACGTGTTCAACATCCTCCTGCAGATCCTGGAGGACGGTCGCCTGACCGACTCGCAGGGCCGCACGGTGGACTTCCGGCACGCGATCGTGATCATGACCTCGAACATCGGGGCGTCGGAGATCGCGCGCAACACGCCGCTCGGGTTCTCGGTCGGTGACGAGGACCACGGCATGACCTACGACGACATGAAGAACCGGGTCATGGGAGAGCTGAAGAAGGTCTTCCGTCCCGAGTTCCTCAACCGCATCGACGAGGTCATCGTCTTCCACAAGCTGCAGAAGGACGAGATCAAGCAGATCGTCGATCTCCTGCTGCGGCGGATCCGCAGTTCGCTGGCTGAGCGCGATCTCCAGCTCGAGCTGTCGGAGGGGGCCGAGGACTTCCTGGTCGACAAGGGCTGGGACCCGTCGATGGGCGCCCGCCCGTTGCGCAGGGCGATTCAGCGCTACATCGAGGACCCGCTGGCCGACTTCGTGCTCCGCGCGGAGCTGGTGCCAGGCGGCACGGTGCTCGTGGAGCCGGCCGCCGAGGGCGACGAGAACCAGGACGTCAAGCTCTCGATCATCCAGCCCGAGCCGAAGCCGACCCCGGTCGGCGTGGGTGCGGAGGGCAAGGAGGGCGACGAGGTCGAAGGCCCGGACGAGGGCGGAGTCCTCGACCAGCCCGCGGTCCCGCCGCCGGCGGACGAGTAGAACCTGACAAAGGGCGCCCTACGGGGCGCCCTTTTTCGTTGAGCGGCGCTTGAAGCAGGGCACTTACCCTTCGTACATGGCTACGTCCACCGCGCCCATCAAACCGGGGAGCTCCGAAGACCGAATGCGCGGTCTCGCGCTCGTGGTCGGGATGGTCGTGGTCATGTGGGCGCTCGAGGTCGTCGACATCGTCGGCGGCAACCTCGACTCGGACGGGATCCACCCGCGCGACGTCGACGGCCTGCCCGGGATCGCGCTCGCGCCGTTCCTGCACGCCGGCTGGGGTCACCTGATCGGCAACACGCTCCCGTTCCTCGTGCTCGGCTTCACGATCGCGCTGGGCGGGCTCGCCCGGACCGCCGCGGTGACGGTCATCGTCGCGCTGATCGCGGGCCTCGGCACGTGGCTGCTCGCGCCCGCACACACCAACCACATCGGCGCGAGCGGGCTCGTGTTCGGCTTCGCCACCTACCTCGTCGCGCGCGGGGCCTGGAGCCACCGCCCGGTGCACCTGCTCGTCGGCGTGATCGTGCTCGCCATCTACGGCATCACGCTGGTGTTCGGGCTCGTGCCGACGCCGGGCGTCTCCTGGCAGGGCCACCTGTTCGGCGCGGTCGGCGGCGTGGTCGCCGCGCGGGTGCTGCACGCGGCTAGCCGTCAGCCATCTCCAGCAGGGTTGTGATCGTGTTCCAGTTGCGGTCGGTGGCGGCGACGCCGAGCTTCGCCCTGGTCAGCTGCTTGGCGAGCTCCGAGCGCCCCATCCCGTCCTTGTAGGCGATGTAGACCTCGCGGCCTTTGAACGCGAGGCGGTCGTCGCCGAAGTCGGTGCTCTCGAGCGTCTTGCGCGCCTCGGCGTCGGGCTCGCCGGAGAAGAACGTGACGTGCAGGTTCTTCTTGGGGTTGTCGACGTCGGGGAACGGGTTCGCCTCGATCACGGCGGCCAGCTCGTCGCGGGTCCTGACCACGACCTTCGGGTCGACGCCGAGGCCCTTCTCGATCTCGGTTTCGAGCTGCTTCTCGAGCGTCTTCGGCGCGGCGCGGCTGGTGAAGACGACGTTGCCGCTCTGCACGAGCGTCTCGACGTTCTTGTGGCCGAGGCCCTCCATCAGCTCCCGCAGCTCGGGCATCTTGACCCGCTGGCGCGGGCCGATGTTGATGCCGCGCAGGAGCGCGATCCGGTTCGCGCTCACAGGCCGAACACCCGCTCGGCGTTGGCGTGCAGGAACTGCTCCTGCGTCTCGTCGTCGATCTTGAGCCGGTTGAGGTGCTCGAGCGCCTGCGCCGGCGCGATCATCGGGTGGTTGGAGCCGAACATGACCTTGCGGCTGCCGCCCCGGGTGCGCAGGTATGCGACCAGCTCGGGCGGATAGCGGCGCGCAGTGTACGCCGAGGTGTCGATGTAGACGTGCTCGTGCTTGCGCGCGACGGCGACCATCTCCTCGGTCCATGGGTAGCCGATGTGGCCGCACACGATCACGAGCTCGGGGAAGTCGATGGCGACCTGATCGATGTAGGGGATCGGGCGCCCGGTCTCCGACGGCCGCAGCGGGCCGGTGTGGCCGACCTGGGTGCAGAACGGCACGCCGAGCTCGACGCAGGCGGCGTAGAGCGGGTAGTAGCGGCGGTCGGTCGGCGGCGCCTCCCACAGCCACGGGATCATCCGCAGGCCCTTGAAGCCGAGCTCGGTGACGCAGCGGCGCAGCTCGCGCACGCCCTCCATCGGCCGGGCGAGGTCGACCGCGGCGAGCGCGGCGAAGCGGTCGGGGTGCTCCTCGACCCAGCCGGCGACCTCGTCGTTGGAGATCAGCGGGCCG
Source organism: uncultured Solirubrobacteraceae bacterium (assembly GCA_963802905.1). Taxonomy (GTDB): domain Bacteria; phylum Actinomycetota; class Thermoleophilia; order Solirubrobacterales; family Solirubrobacteraceae; genus DASQFQ01. Next base: position 64,832 of record CAWDKH010000019.1, read on the forward strand.
CCGGGTCCGTGCCACGCGCTGAGCAGGCCGAAGGCCACGTCGGCGGCGTCCATCGCCTCGACCGTGACGTCGATCGGCGGCGGCTCGTCGGGGATCGCGTCGCCGGTCCAGCGGCGCAGCGAGTCGAACATGTCGTGCGCGAGGAAGCGCTTCGTCGGATGCTGCATCCACACGTCGATCGTCATCTCGGGTAGCTTGACGCCCGTGGCGCATTTCGGCCCCGACACCGGTTCGCTCGAAGTCCACACCTATCGCGAGGGTGTGGCCGCGAAGGTCGGGCACGACCTGATCATCGAGGTCACGAAGTGGGCGGCCAGCGACGACGGTGGCGCGCTCGAGCTCACCGCCGACCCGCGCTCGCTCGTCGTGCGGGAGGGCAACCGCGGCGTCAAGCCGCTCACCGACAAGGACCGCGCGTCGATCAAGAAGACGATCGAGAAGGACATCCTCGGCGGTGCAGGAGATCCGGTTCGCCTCCAAGAGCGTCGAGGGCGGGACCGTCAAGGGCGACCTCACGATCGCGGGCAGCACTCAGCCGGTCGAGTTCGACCTCCACCGCGACGGCGACCGGGCGCGGGCGACGATCTCGGTCGTCCAGACCCGCTGGGGCATCAAGCCCTACCGCGGCTTCATGGGCGCGCTGAAGGTGCGCGACGACGTCGAGATCGTGCTCGACGCCGCGGGCGCTTAGACCAGCACGCGGTCGAGCCGGATCGGCAGCTCGCGCACGCGGCGGCCGGTGGCGTGGAAGACGGCGTTGGCGACCGCCGCGGCGGTGCCGACGATGCCGATCTCGCCAATGCCCTTGGAGCCCATCGGGTTGAGCTCCGCGTCGTCCTCGTCGATCGCGACCGCCTCGATGTCCTCGATGTCGGCGTTGACCGGCACGTGGTACTGGGCGAGGTCGTGGTTGAGGTAGTCGCCGAACCCTCGGTCCATGACGCTCTCCTCCTGCAGCGCCATCCCGAGGCCCTGGGTCATGCCGCCGATGAACTGGCTGCGCGCGGTCTTCGGGTTGATGACGCGGCCGACGGCGAACACGCCGAGCACGCGGTTGAGGCGGACCTCTCCGCTGTCGGCGTCGACGCGGACCTCGACGAACTGCGCGCCGAACGCGTGGCGGGAGAGCTCGGCCTGGGCCTTGATCTCGTCGCCGGTGTGGACCGAGACCTCGCCCTCGCCCTGCGCCAGCAGCGCTTCGCACGCGCGCACGACGGCGGTGCCCCACGAGGCGGTGCCCATCGAGCCGCCGGCGATCGAGGCGACGCCGAAGTCGGAGTCGCCGATCTCGAGCCGGAGGTGCTCGGGGTCGACGCCGAGCGTGTCGGCGGCGATCTGGGTCAGGACGGTGCGGGCGCCGGTGCCGATGTCGGTGGCGGCGATCTCGACCGTGTAGCTGCCGTCGGGCTCGAAGCGCGCGGTCGCCTTGGAGGGTGAGCGGTAGACGGGGTAGACCGAGGCGGCGACGCCGCTGCCGATCAGCCAGCGCCCGTCGGAGCGGGCGCCCGGGGTGGGGTCGCGGTCGGCCCAGCCGAAGCGCTCGGCGCCCTCGCGCAGGCAGGCGACGAGGTTGCGCGAGGAGAACGGGATGCCCTTCTCGGGGTCGAGCTCGGGCTCGTTGCGGATGCGCAGCTCGATCGGGTCGATGCCGGTGGCGACCGCCAGCTCGTCGATCGCCGACTCGAGCGCGAACATGCCCGGGCACTCGCCGGGCGCGCGCATCCACGACGGGGTGGGGACGTCGAGCGCGACGAGGCGGTGGCGCGTGAGCCGGTCGGGCGCCGCGTACATCATGCGCGTGGCGACGCAGGTCTGCTCGGCGAACTCGCGCACGGTCGAGGTCTGCTCGAACGCGTCGTGGGCGATCGCGGTGAGCCGGCCGTCCGTGGTCGCTCCGAGGCGGACGCGCTGGATCGTCGGCGTGCGGTAGCCGACGCTGGCGAACATCTGCTGGCGCGTGAGCGCGACCTTGACCGGGCGCTCGACCATGCGCGCAGCGATCGCGGCGAGCACGGACTGCGGCCGCGGGGTGCCCTTCGAGCCGAAGCCGCCGCCGACGTGCTGGGCGACGACGCGCACGCGCTCGGGTTCGAGGTCGAAGACCTGGGCGATGGTACGGCGGGCGCCGTAGGTGCCCTGGATCGAGTCGTAGAGGGTGAGGTCGCCGTCCGCCCAGATGGCGAGCGTGGCGTGCGGCTCCATCGCGTTGTTGTGGATCGGAGCGGTGGCGTAGGTCTGGTCGACTTGGATCTCGGCGTCTTGCAGCGCTGTCTCCGCGTCGCCCTGCTGCCGTGTCCGTGGGGAACGAGGGGTTGACCTTGTCCGGCTTGTAGAGGCGCGGGTGCGTGGTGTGCAGCTCGACGTCGTGGTCGCGTTGTGCGTAGTCGATGCGGATTGCGGCTGCAGCCTCGCGGGCGGCCTCGAGCGTCTCGGCGACCACCGCCGCCACGATCTGGCCGCGGTAGTGGACCGTGTCGGACTGGAAGAGCAGCAGCTCGCCGTCGTCGGTCTCGCCGAGCCGCGGCGCGTTGTCGTGCGAGATGACGGCGAGCACGCCGGGCAGCGCGAGCGCGCGGCCCGGGTCGATCGCGTCGATCTCGCCGGCGGCGATCGTGGCCGTCACGGCGGCCGCGTAGGCGACGTTCTCGACCGGCTCCTCGAACGCGTAGCGCGCCTGGCCGGTGACCTTGGCGTGGCCGTCGACCCGGCTGAGGGCGCTGCCGACGCTCTTCGTCGCGACGCTCACGCGGTCAGCTCCGACAGCGTTCGGATCAGGACATTGCGGGCCAACGGCACTTTGAAGGCGTTGTCTCTGAGTGGCCGCGCAGCCTCCAGCTCCGCATCGACAGCCTCCGCAAATGCCTCCGGGCTTGCCTCGCGGCCTCGCAGCACCGCTTCCGCCCGCTCCGCTCGCCAGGGCACGTGGGCGACGCCGCCGAGGGCGATCCTGGCCTCCTTGACTGCGCCGTCCTCCAGGTCCACCGCGGCCGCGACGGAGAACACCGCGAAGGCGAAGGACGCGCGGTCGCGGACCTTGCGGTAGACCGAGCGGGGCGCGGGCGCGCCGAGCTCGACCGCCGTGATGAGGTCGCCCGGGTTCAGCACGGTGTCGTGTTGCGGCTTCTCGCCGGGCAGGCGGTGCAGGCCGGGGATCGGGATCGTGCGCTCGCCGTTGGCGCCGAGCACATGCACGCTGGCGCCGATCGCTGCGAGCGCGACCGCCATGTCGCTCGGATGCGTGGCGACACAGTGCTCCGAGTGGCCGAGGATCGCGTGGTTGCGGTGCTCGCCCTCGAGCGCCGGGCAGCCCGAGCCGGGGCGGCGCTTGTTGCAGGGCTTCGTGACGTCCTGGAAGTACGAGCAGCGGGTGCGCTGGAGCAGGTTGCCGCCGACGGTCGCGAGGTTGCGCAGCTGGCCCGAGGCGCCGGCGAGAACGGCCTCGCTGAGGACGGGGTAGCGCTCGCGGATCAGCGGGTGTGCGGCGAGGTCGGAGTTGCGGACGTTGGCGCCGATGCGCAACCCGTGCTGGGTCTCCTCGACCGTGTCAAACGGGAGCCGCGAGACGTCGACGAGCCGCTGCGGCTCGGCGACGCCGAGCTTCATCAGGTCGACGAGGTTCGTGCCGCCGCCGAGGAACGTCGCGCCGTCGGCCCCCGCCGCGACAGCCGCGGCGGCGTCGCTCGCGCGCTCGTACGCGAACGCCTTCACGCGATGGTGTCCGCGATCGCGGCGACGATGTTGGGGTAGGCGCCGCAGCGGCAGAGGTTGCCGCTCATGCGCTCTCGGATCTCCGCCGCGTCGAGCGTCGCGCCTTCCTGCCGCGCCTCGTCGATCATCCCGACCGCGGAGCAGAGCTGGCCGGGAGTGCAGTAGCCGCACTGGAACGCGTCGCGCTCGATGAACGCGGCCTGCAGCGGGTGCAGCTCGTCGAGGCCGGCGAGGCCCTCCACGGTCGTCAGCTCCGCGCCGTCGTGGGCGACGGCGAGCGCGAGGCACGCGTTGGCACGGCGCCCGTCGATCAGGATCGTGCACGCGCCGCACTGGCCGTGGTCGCAGCCCTTCTTCGCACCGGTCAGCTGGAGGTGCTCGCGGAGGAGGTCGAGCAACGTCGTGCGGACGTCGACCGAGAGCTCGTGCTCCGTGCCGTTGATGCGGAGCGTCAGGTCGGCGTCCATTGGGGCGGGAGGCTACCCGCGGAGGACCGCCTCTACGGCCCGGAGCACCAAAGCTGGCTCGTAGAGGACCTGCCGCCAGGTGAAGCGGAGCGTCTTGAACCCCATCATTGAGAGAACGGCATCCCGACGGCGGTCATTCTCGAACGCCTGCGGCGTGAGGTGGGTGGCTCGGCCGTCGGTCTCGACGATGACCCGCTCCGCCCGCCAGAAGAAGTCGACCTCGTAGGGGCCGATCTGGACGTTGACCTCGGGTCTCGGCAACTGCGCATTGAGGATGAGGGAGAGGAACCGCTCCTCGAGTTCGGAGCGAGTGATCTGCGGCTCGTCCGTCTGCAACGTCGCCAGCGCGGCCCGTAACCACCGCGTCGGCCTGCCCTGGGCTCGGGCCAACTGCTCATCGAGTGAGTGCATGTCGAGCAGGCGGAGGTGCTGGGCTCGGTGGACTGTGCGCTCCGTCTGGTGGGGCGTCTGGATAGCGGTGAGGTCGACGATGGTGCGGGCGACGGTGGTGAGGGGGAGACCGTCGATCTCGGTGACGTCGTGGAGCGTGAGTCCTCGATGGACGCGGATCTTCGCCGTCGACCTTGCGCTCGCGAGGGTGCTGACGTCGAACTTCGCGGGTGAAGGAAGCAGGTCCCACGACCGCGGCGGCGCTCCGGTGACTGAGCGCCGCGCGGCCGGGGCCGCCACACGCCAGGACCGCCGCCCATCGCCAGCCGAGCGGCGTCAGCTGCGCGTGGCCGACCGCATAGACACCGCGGTGAAGGCGCACCAGCCGCCCGTTCCGCACCCGGGTGTGGATCCCGCTCCGCCCCAGCCCCGCCTCATGCAGCTGCGCGACCGAGACCACGCCACCCTGCAGCTCGGCCGCCCTCCCGACCGCAATATCCGCGGGTGTGGCGAGAAGTTCACGATAGTCGTGAGTTTCTCGCCACACCCCTCGAGATCGTGCCGCCGGCGGCAGCCGACCAGGCCGATCCCGCCCCTTCCATCACTCTTCAATGACGAAGTTGGCTCAAAGCCCGCGACCGACGGCAGTCGTCAGCGACGCCCGCGCCCCCGGCTCGGCGTCGATGGCAGCGAGAGCCAGGTCCGCGAACATCGCCGCCTTCGCGAGGTCGCCGACGTCGTACGAGGCTCCGTCGCGCTTGTCCAACACCGTCAAGACCCCCACCGCGATGTCGTCCGGCACCAGCGGCACCACGATCATCGTGTACGGCACGTAGCCGGTTCGGCGCGCGGTCGCGGCGGCGAAGTCGGGGTCGTTGCGGCAGTCCTGGATGACCTCGCCGACGCCCGTGGCGAGCACGCGGCCGGCGATCCCCTGACCGGGGCGGAGGTTCATGCCGACGACCTCGTCGGCGCCCGCGCCCCACGCTGCCTGGTAGTCGAGACCGCCGTCGGAGCGGCGCAGGGCGATCGAGGTCGCGGCGGCGTCGAACACGCCGGCCGCGGTCTTGACGACGGCGGACAACACGCGGGCGGTCGCCTCGCCGACCTCCGCGGAGACGCCGATGTCGCGGCCGCGCTCGGTCGGCAACCGACCGCCGAGGCCGTCCGCGAACGCCTGCATCGACGGCAGCCGGCGCTCCGGGTCGACGGCCAGCGCGGCGTCGAGCGTCGACAGCAGCGTCGGCGAGGTGTCGGCCGGCGGCTGCACGCTCGCGTAGCGGGCCGGCACGCTCGTCAGCAGCGTCCATGCCGTCATCGCCAACCCGTAGACGTCCGTGCGCGGCGACAGCGGGCCGCCCATGAACGCCTCGGGCGCCATGTAGCCGGGCGTGCCGATGCCCTCGGTCGCGCTCTCGGCGGCGAGGTCGCGGGCGATGCCGAAGTCGACGACCACCACGCCGCGGTCGGGCGAGAGCATGAGGTTCTGGGGCTTGACGTCGCGGTGGATCGTCTGCTGGTCGTGGACGTAGCGCAGCGCCTCGGCGGCCTCGAGCGCGTAGCGGATGACGTCCGCCTCCGGCAGCCCCGGAGTGCCCTCGCGGCGCAGCACATGCGCGAGGTCCTCGCCATCGATCCACTCCATCATCAGGTAGCGCCCGGTCGGGTCGTCGACCATGCCGAGCACCTCGACCACGCGCGGATGGTTCAGCCGGCTCAGCAGGCGCCCTTCGATCTCGAAGCGCGCGGCGTGGCGCTCGTCGAGCAGCCGCTTGGCCGCGATGCGGCGGCCGTCAGGGTCCGTCGCCTCGTAGATGCTGCCCATCGCTCCCTGGGCCACCGGCGGTCCGAGCCGGTAACCGCCGACGAGCTCCGTGCCCGACGCTGGAGCGTTCACCGCGCCGACGGTACCGCAGCCGCCGCCGCGAAGACCACACGCCACCGTTTCCCCGACCTTGGAGAAAGCTTGGCGGGGCGGTAGCGTGCGCACAAGGTGGCTCGGTGGGAGATCCGGCTGTGCGGTCATGCGGCGGTCAGCAACAGCGATGGGCTGACCGGCGTGGCGCTGCCAGGGCGCCAGGGCCAGCTGCTGTTCGCCTACCTCGTCTGCCACCGGACGCGCGCCTGCCCGCGCTACGAGCTCGAGGACGTGCTGTGGCCGAAGGACGCGCCCGCGTCGTCGGATTCCGCGCTCTCCTCGCTGCTGTCGAAGCTGCGCCGAGCGCTGGGGCCAGACGCGCTGGCGGGCCGCGCTGAGCTGCGGCTCGCGCTGCCGGAGCCGCTGTGGGTCGACATCGAGGCGCACGCCGACGCCGTCGAAGTCGCGGTCCAGGCGCTCGACGACCGTCGCTGGGAGGACGCCGCCGCCCAGGCCCGCGCCGCGCTCGCGCTTGGCACCGAGCCGTTCCTGGCGGAGTGCGACGGGCCGTGGGTGCGCGACCGCCGCCGCGAGGTCGAGGGCCTGCGCCTGCGCGCGCTCGAGGCGCTCGGTGAGGCGGGGCTGCGCATCGGCGGCCGCGAGCTCGATGCCGCCGAGCACGCCGCGCGCACCGCGATCGGGCTGGCGCCGTTCCGCGAGTCCTCCCACCGGCTGCTGATGGAGGTCCACGAGGCGTCGGGCAACCCCGCCGAGGCGCTGCGGGCGTTCGACGAGCTGCGCCAGATGCTGCGCGACGAGCTCGGCACGACGCCCGGCCCCGCGGTGATGGCGCTCCACGCGCGGCTGCTGCGCGGCGACGCGCCGCCGCCCGAGGTGCCCGCGGCGGCCGGCTTCGCGCCCGGCCCGCTGCCGACCGCGCTCAAGGCCGCGACGGCGCGGCACGCGTTCGTCGGCCGCGAGGAGGCGCTTGGCGCCCTGCACGAGGCGTGGGACGCGGCGGTCGGCGACGAGCGCCGCCTCGTCCTGCTCGCCGGCGACGCGGGGATCGGCAAGTCGCGCCTGGCGGCCGAGTTCACGCGCACCGTCCACCGCGACGGAGCCGTCGTCCTCTTCGGGCGCTTCGACGAGACCGGCCCCGGCGCCTACCAGCCGATGCTCGAGATGCTGCGCGGCTGGTCGGGCGGCGCCGCGCTGACCGGCCCCGCCCAGCGGCTCGGCCCGCGCGCGGCCGACCTCGCGGCCCTGCTGCCCGAGCTCGGCACGCCGACGGGGCTCCCGGCGATCCAGTCGGAGGCTGGCGTCGAGCGCCAGCGGCTGTTCGACGCCCTTGCCGCGCTGCTGGCGGAGATCGCCGGCGGCGCGCCGCTGCTGCTCGTGTTCGACGACCTGCAGTGGGCCGACAGCCCGACGCTGCAGATGCTGCGCCACCTGATCCGGGCGCCGCAGCCGCGGCGCACGATGTTCCTCGGCACCTACCGCGACGCCGAGCTCGACGACGGCCACCCGCTGCCGGAGCTGATCGCCTCGCTGCGCCGCGACGCGATGCTCACCCACGTCCCGCTCGACGGCCTCGCGCGTGGCGAGGTCGCCGAGCTCGTGGCCGCCCTCGGCACCGAGGCGGCGCCCGACTTCGTGTCGGCGCTGCACGGGGAGACCGAGGGCAACCCGTTCTTCGTCGAGGAGATCGTGCGGCACGGCGGCGACCTCGAGGACGCCGGCGTGCCGGAGGGCGTGCGCGAGGTCACGTCGCGCCGGATCGCGCGCCTGCCCGCGAGCGCCCGCGAGGCGATGCAGGTCGCCTGCGTGATCGGGCGCGAGTTCGACTTCGGGCTGCTGGAGGCGCTCGGGCCGCTGTCGGGCGACGAGCTCGTCTCCGCGCTCGACGAGGCGGTCGAGGCGAGGGTGCTGAAGGAGGTCAGCGATCGCGTCGGGCGCTACGCCTTCGCTCACGCGCTCGTGCAGGCGACGCTCTACGACGGGCTCTCGAGCCTGCGCCGGGCGCGGCTGCACTCGCGGGTCGGCGAGACGATCCTCGCTCGCCACCAGGACGACCTCGACCCGTGGCTGCCGCAGCTCGCGCGCCACTTCGCGCGCGCCGCGCCGGTCGAGGGCCCGGCGCGGGCGATCGACTTCGCGCTCGCCGCCGGTCGCCGCGCGGATCGCCTGCTGGCGTGGGAGGAGGCGGCGCAGCACTACCGCGGCGCGCTCCGCGCTCGCCAGGCGACGAGCGCCGCGCGCGACCGTACGGGCGGCGAGCTGCTGCTCGCGCTCGGCGCCTCCGAGGCGCGAGCGGGACTCGACGAAGCGCGCGTGTCCTTCGCGACCGCGCTCGAGGTCGCGCGCGAGCTCGCCGACCCGGTGTTGCTGGCGCGCGCCGCGCTCGGCGTGGCCGGCCCGTGGTCGACGCTCGGGCGCGAGGACCCCGAGGTCGTCGCGGTGCTCGAGGAGGCGATCGACGGGCTGGGGGAGGAGGACTCGCCGCTGCGCGCGCGGCTGCTCGCCCGGCTGTCGCTCGAGCTCTACTACGCAGGCCAGCCCGAGCGACGGATGGCGTTGAGCGAGGAGGCCGTCGCGATCGCGCGCCGCATCGGCGACCCCGCGACGCTCGCCCCGGCGCTCGACGCCCGCCACTACGTGCTGTGGCGCCCGGAGAACGTCGAGGAGCGGCTCGAGGTGGCCGCCGAGCTGCGGCGGATCGCCGAGGAGGCCGGCGACCTCGAGCTCGAGCTGGAGGGCGCGGGCTGGACCGTGGTCGACCTGCTCGAGCTCGGCGACGTGGCCGGCGCCGACATCCAGATCGATGCCGCAGCGGCGCTCGCCGCCGTCGTGCAGCGGCCGCTCTACCTGTGGTGGACGTCGCTCTTCCGCTGCACCCGCGCGCAGCTCGCGGGCGATTTCGCCGAGGCCGAGCGGCTGGCGGGCGAGACGCTCGCCATCGGCCAGCGCGGCCACGCCGAGAACGCCCTCCACTACTACGCGATGGCGATGTTCAACATCCGCCGCGAGCAGGGCCGGCTGGGCGAGGTCGAGGACGCGGTCGGGCGCTTCATCGAGATGTATCCCGCGATCCCGGCCTGGCGCTGCACGCAGGCGCTGGCGCACATCGAGCTGGGCCGGCCCGATGCGGCGCGCGAAGCGTTCGAGGTCGTGGCGGCGCCGGGGTTCGGCGCGCTCCCGCGCGATGCCAACTGGCTGATCGCGCTGACGCTCGCCGCCGAGGTCTGCGCGGTGCTTGGCGACAGCAGCCGGGCGCGCGAGCTCTACGACCTGCTCGCCCCCCACGGCGGCCGCAACGTGCTCGTGGGCCGCGCGGCGAGCTGCAACGGCTGCGCGTCGCGGCTCCTGGGCATGCTCGCGAGCGTGCTCGGCGAGTGGGACGAAGCCGAGCGGCGCTTCTTCGAGGCGCGCGAGATGCACGTGCGGATGGGCGCGCGGCCGTTCCTGGCGCGGACCGAGCTGGCGTGGGCGGAGATGCTGCTGGCGCGCGGGGAGAGCGGCGACGACGTCGCCGCCCGCGAGCGGCTGGCGGAAGCGATCGTCATCGCCGACGCGCTGGGGATGGTGGCGGTGGCCGAGCGTGCCCGCGCGCTCGTGGCGGGGGGCGAACCCGTCCGCTCGCGCGCCTAGATTCGTTCCCGATGCCGCGCCCGACCACCCGCTTCGTCTGCTCGGCCTGCGCACACTCGTCGGCCAAGTGGATGGGGCAATGCCCAGGCTGCGGGGAGTGGAACACCCTCACTGAGGAAGTTGCCGTGCCGGGCGGATCGCGGGGCCCGTCCGCTCGGGTCGGAGCGTCCGTCGCCCAGGCGGTCAAGCCCGTCGCGCTCTCCGAGGTCCAGGCACCGCGGATCCCGCGGCTGAAGACCGGGATCGGCGAGCTCGACCGCGTGCTCGGTGGCGGGCTCGTCCCGGGCTCGCTCGTGCTGCTCGGCGGCTCGCCGGGCATCGGCAAGTCGACGCTCACGTCGATGGCGCTCGGCAACCTCGCCGGCGCCGGGCGGCGCACGCTCTACGTCTCCGGCGAGGAGTCCGCCGCCCAGATCAAGCTGCGCGCCGAGCGGCTCCCCGGCGCCGCGCTGCAGGTGCCCGTGGTGGCGGAGACCGACCTCGACGTCGTGCTCGCCACGCTCGAGGCCGAGCGGCCGGAGGTCTGTGTGATCGACTCGGTGCAGACGCTGCACGCGGCCGAGCTGACCGGCGCCGCCGGCTCGGTCGGCCAGGTGCGCGAGGTCGCCGATCGCATCACGCGGCTCGCCAAGGCCCGCAACATCGCCGTGCTGCTCGTCGGCCACGTGACGAAGGAGGGCGCGCTCGCCGGCCCGCGCGTGCTCGAGCACCTCGTCGACTGCGTGCTGCAGTTCGAGGGCGAGCGCGAGCGGACCTACCGCACGCTGCGGGCGCTGAAGAACCGCTTCGGCTCGACCAACGAGGCCGGCGTATTCGAGATGGCCGGCGGCGGGCTCGTCGAGGTCGCCGACGCGTCGGCGCGCTTCGTCGGCGAGGCCACGCGCGCGCCGGGCAGCGTCGTGCTCGCCGCCATGGAGGGCTCGCGGCCGCTGCTCGTCGAGGTGCAGGCGCTCGTCTCGCCGTCCGAGCTCGTGCCGCCGCGGCGGATCGCCAACGGGATCGACCGCAACCGGCTCGCGCTCGTGCTCGCCGTGCTCGGCCGCCACGCGAGCGTGGGCGTCGGGAGCGCCGACGTGTTCGTCAACGTCGCCGGCGGCGTGCGCGTCGACGAGCCGGGCGCAGACCTCGCGGTCGCGCTGGCCGTCGCGAGCGCCCAGCGCGGCGTCGTGGCCGGCGACGGCGAGCGGCCGGTGGCCTGCTTCGGCGAGCTCGGGCTGAGCGGCGAGCTGCGCTCTGTCGCCCACCCCGACCGCCGCGAGGCCGAGGCGCGCAAGTTCGGCCTCACCCCCGTGATCTGCCCCGACGGCGCCAAGACCCTCCGCGCCGCCCTCAGCGCCGTGCTGCCAAGCCAGCCGCGCGCCCGCGCCGCCGCGTAGTCGGCCCGATCAGCCGCCCTTCCGGCCATGGCGCGCGCAGCCGTCGCCGGGTACCTTCGCCCGATGGAGCGCGCCACAGCGGCCGCCGAAGCCCCTGCGCAATCGGAACCGCAAGCCGCGGCGCCTGCCCTGGTGGCCACGCTCCCTGGGCACATCCTCGCCCTCCAGCGCAGCGCCGGCAACCGCGCCACCGTGCGGGCGCTCGCCCGCGCGCCGCTCGACACCGTCCCGGCCACCGCGCGCACCCGTCTGCGCGAGGTCACCGACGCGCTGCCGACGATCAACGTGACCGCGCTCCACTCCCCGCCCGGCGCGACCGGCGGGACCGTGCGCGGCTCGGTCTCGCCCGCCCCCGTCTACGGAGCAGGCATCGCCACCACCCTCCAGCCGGTGCTGATGTCGGTCCTGCACCACCTCGTCCAGGGCAGCAGCGGGCTGCCAGCCAACACGACGAGTGCGGTCCTGCTCGACCTCACCCCGTACGGCGGCACGCAGCGGGTCTACCGCTTCACCCACGTGGTCAGCGGCGACGCGCCCCCGCAGACCAGCTACTTCATCGACGACGTCGGCACCGAGGCCGCCGCGCCGGCGCCACCCACGGACGCCACCGCGGCGTTCCCGAGCGGGCGCTTCGACGCCCACCGCTTCACCGCGCCGGCCGGCGACCGCGACTTCGAGGCCATCATCCGGGCGGCCGTCCAGATGATCCCGGACCGGCTGCTCACGCCGATCGACGGCGCGAGCTTCCGCCGCGCCGGCACCGACCCGCACGACGCTTCGGTCGGCGGCCGTTACGACCACCAGGCCCACACGGTCACGATCTACGACCCGGGGATGCGCCAGACCACCGCGCGCTTCGGCGACGGCAGCGGCGCCGTCGGGCCCCGGCTGCGGACGATCCTGCACGAGCTCGGGCACGCGATTGACGAGGCGCCGCTCCACAGCGCCTGGACGGCGCGCGAGACCACCCGCCAGGCCTTCGAATCTGCGTTCTCGCGGTACGACAGCGGCGGCGGCAACTACTCGTTCCCCCGGAACATGCAGTCGAGCTTCAACCGCCTCCACGGCGCTGCCACAGCCGCCGACACCGCCTACACGCAGGCCCACTCGCTGTCCGGGCACGACTTCGAGCACGGCGACACCCACAGCTCCGCCACCGCGACCGATTTCACCCGCGCCGTGACCGCCGACGGAGGCGTCACGCTGACTGCCTACGCCGAGTCCACGCGCGGCGAGGACCACCACCTGCGCGAGACTTACGCTGAGGCGTTCTCGATGTTCATCACCGAGCCGCAAACGCTGCGTTCACTGCGCCCGAACGTCCATGCCTACTTCGCCGGCCTGGGCGCTCCTCGGAGGGGCCGCTAGCAGCTTCACAACCGCTCGTCAAGGCCAGTTTTCGGCTCTACTGCAGGGATTTTGCCGGCATAGCTGGCCTTAATCACTGCTAGAATGTGTCTTGATGACGCCGCGATCAGGGGAAGAGCTCATCGAGCTCGAAGCGCGGCAGGAGCCCAGGCTTGTGAAGGCGCTCGAGATGGTTGCACCGGGTTCTGAAGTACGGGAGGGGATCGACAACATCGTCCACGCCCGGACGGGTGGTCTGATCGTCATCGGCGACCCCGACGAGCTCGCGTTCCTCTTCTCCGGCGGCATCAAGCTCGACATCGATTACACGCCGCAGCTGCTCTACCAGCTCGCGAAGATGGACGGCGCGATCGCGCTCAACTCGTCCGCGACCAAGATCGCCTGGGCCAACGTGCAGCTGATGCCCGACCCGACGATCCTCACCGCCGAGACGGGCACCCGCCACCGCACGGCCGAGCGCGTCTCCAAGCAGACCGACGCGCTGATCATCGCGATCTCCGAGCGGCGCGAGGTCGTCTCGCTCTACGTCGACGGCGCCAAGTACATCCTCGAGGAGATCCCCGCGGTCCTGGCCAAGGCCAACCAGGCGCTCGCGACGCTCGACAAGTACCGCACCCGCCTCGACCAGGTCTCCACTCGCCTCACCGCGCTCGAGTTCGAGGGCGGCGTGACGCTGCACGACGTGCTCACCGTGCTCCAGCGCGCCGAGCTCGTGACCCGTATGGCGGTCGAGATCGAGCGCTACATCGTCGAGCTCGGCACCGAGGGCCGGCTGATCGAGATGCAGCTCGAGGAGACCATGGTCGGCGTCGCCGCCGACAAGGCCGCGCTGCTGCACGACTACCTGGCCGACCCGGTCGACGACGCCTTCGCCGTCGCGCTCGACGGCATCGTCCGGCTCACGCACCAGGACCTGCTCGACTTCGGCCGCCTGGCGGAGTTGCTCGGCTACGACCGCAAGGTCAACACGCTCGACTACCCCGTCTCGCCGCGCGGCTTCCGCATCCTTGGCCGCATTCCGCGGCTTCCGCGCCTCGTGGTGCAGAACATCGTCCGCGAGTTCCGCGGGCTCGACGAGATCCTCGCCGCGACGGACCCGGAGCTCGAGTCCGTCGAGGGCGTTGGAGAGATCCGTGCGAAGGACATCCGCGAGGGCCTTCGCCGGTTGCAGGAGATCAACCTCGTGGACCGTTACCTGCAGACCTGAGACAAACCTGTTGGCGGTCCGACACGGACCGACCACGACCGAGGAGGGCACCATCCCCGATACCGAGCAACTGGAAGACCTCGACATCAGCCGCGAGATCGAGTGCATCGACTTCGCCGTCGGCGACAACGTCGTGTACCCGCATCACGGTGCTGGCCAGGTCATCAAGAAGGAAGAGAAGGACATCCTCGGTGAGAAGCGCCAGTACCTCACGATCAAGATTCTTCACAACGACATGACCGTGATGGTGCCGTGTGAGAACGCCGGCAAGGCCGGCCTCCGCCGCGTCATCGACGAGGAGACCGTGAAGAAGGTTCTCGCCGTGCTCTCCGACGACGTCTCGGAGATGCCCAAGAACTGGAACCGCCGTTTCAAGCACAACCGGGACAAGATCAAGACCGGAGACATCTACGAGCTCGCCGAGGTCGTCCGCAACCTCGCCATCCGCGAGCAGGACAAGGGTCTCTCCACGGGTGAGAAGCAGATGTTCACCCGCGCGAAGAAGATCCTCGCGTCCGAGCTGATGTACGCGCTCGAGATGGGTGAGGAGCAGGCCGAGGAGCACCTCGACGAGCTCCTCCAGCGCTCCGGCGAGGAGAAGCTGGCAAGCGTCTAGGGCTCCCGGGGGGACTCGGAACGTGGCGGTCGCCCTGCTGGTGGCCGCGGGGAGTGGCGAACGCCTTGGCGCCGATCGGCCCAAGGCGTTCGTCGTTCTCGCCGGTCGCCCGATGCTGGAGTGGAGCCTCGCCGCCCTGCGGGAGGCCGGGATCGAGGACGTCGTGGTCGCGCTGCCGCCGGGTGAGGCGGCGCCGGACGGCTGCGCCGGGGTGACCGGCGGGGCGACGCGCTCGGAGTCGGTGCGCCGCGCGCTGGCGGTGGCGCCGCCCGCCGACCAGATCGTCGTCCACGACGCCGCGCGGCCGCTCGTGACGCCCGAGCACTTCACCGCCGCGCTCGCCGCGCTGGCGGACGCCGACGCCGCGATCGCCGCGGCGGTCATGACCGACACGGTCAAGGAGGCGGGCGCTGACCGCCGCGTGGTTGCCACGCACGACCGCTCGCGCCTGTGGGCGATCCAGACGCCGCAGGCGTTCCGCCGCGAGGCGCTCGAGCGAGCGCTCGACGTCGACGCCGCCACGCTCGCCCAGGCCACCGACGACGCCTGGCTCGTCGAGCGCGCCGGCGGCACGGTGCGCGTGGTCGAGTCGACGCCGGAGAACTTCAAGGTCACCACCCCGCACGACCTGCGCGTCGCAGAGCTGCTGCTCGGCGAGCGGACGGCGTGAGCCGGCGGCTCGCGGCCGTCGGCGCGGCCGCCGGGCTGCTCTCGGGTCTGCTCGGGATCGGCGGCGGGATCATCCTCGTACCCGGCCTGATCTGGGCCGCCGGGCTCGATCGCCACACCGCCTCCGGCACGTCGCTGGTGGCGATCCTGCCGATCGCCACCATCGCGGCGATCACCTACGCGGTGGCACCGGGCGGCGCCTTCGACCCCGAGGCGAGCGCGATCTTCGTGATCGGGAGCGTCGCCGGCGCGGTGCTCGGCGCGCGCGTCAATGCGCGCGTATCCGAGCGGGCGTTGCGGCTGGCGATGGCGGTGCTGACGCTCATCTTCGGCCTGCGGCTGGTGATCCCGCTCGGGTTCGGGACCGCCAAGGAGGACCTGCCGCTCGACGCGCTGCACGTCGCGCTGCTGCTGTACCTCGGCGTCCAGGGCGGCTTCCTCGCCGGCCTGCTCGGGGTCGGCGGCGGCGCGATCGCCATCGCGGTCTTCGCCGCCATCGGCGTGAACCAGGTCCTCGCCCAGAGCATTGCGATCACGGCCACGATCCCGACCGTCGTGGTCGGCGCGCTCCAGCACCGCCGCCAGGGCACGCTGGCGCCGCGCGAGGGGCTCATGGCCGGGCTCGTGGGGATGGCGTTCGCCATACCGGGGGCGTTCCTTGCCTTCGCGCTCCCCGTCGAGGTACTGCGGACGGGGTTCGGCGTGTTCCTGCTGTTCGGCAGCTACCGGATGTTCCGCGCGCTGCGCCGCCCGCTGGCGGTCGAGCCCGCGCCGTAACTGCCTCAGACCGTCGGGGTACTGCTTGTCAACCGACGGTCAACAAGGAGCCGGACATGACGGACATGGACGCACCGAGAGAGAAGACCTTCCTGCTCGCCCGCCATGAGGCGCGCGTGCTCGATTGGCTTGCGCACCGTCTGCCGAAGCGCGTGATGCCCGATCACATGACCCTCCTCGGAGTCCTCGCTGCGCTCGGGATCGGCGCGGCCTACTGGCTCACGCTCCGCGATCCGGCGTGGCTGTGGGTGGCGAGCGGCCTGCTCGTCGTGCACTGGCTGGGTGACTCGCTCGACGGCACGCTCGCCCGCGTCCGGCGGATCGAGCGGCCGAAGTACGGCTACTACCTCGACCACCTCGTCGACGCCGGCGCCACCATCGCCATCGGCGTGGGCCTGGGGCTGTCGCCGTACATGACGCTCGTCACCGGCTTGGCGATCGTCGTCGCCTACCTCGCGCTCTCGATCAACACCTACCTCGAGACGCAGGTGTTCGGCGTGTTCTCGCTCGGCTACGGACGCTTCGGGCCGACCGAGGCGCGCGTCGCGCTCATCGTCCTCAACGTCGTGCTGCTGGCCGGCGCGGGCAGCGCACTCGACATCGCCGGGCTCGCAGTTGCGGGCCTGATGCTCGCCGCGCTCGGCGTCCGCGCGGCCCGCAACCTGCGCGTACTTGCGGCGCGCGAGCCCGCGGGGGTCGTGCGCAGCTAGACCAGCCGCTCGGCCCGCAGCGCCGCGACGTATCGCTCAGGGCCAACCGTGACCCATCCGTAGCATCTGCGCCCGTGCTCACCGACTACCACGTCCACCTGCGCCCCGACGACGACGGGACGTCCGCCGCGCAGTACTTCACGGCCGCCAACGCCGAGCGCTACCGCACCGTCGCCGAGGAGCGCGGGATCACCGAGCTCGGCGTCGCGGAGCACATCCACCGGTTCACCCAGTCGCTCGACGTCTGGCAGCACCCGTGGTGGCAGAAGTGGGCGCGCGACGACGTCGACGCCTACTGCGAGTTCGTGCGCGAGGAGACCGACCTGCGGCTGGGGATCGAGGCCGACTTCGTCGCCGGCCGCGAGGACCGGCTCGCCAACTTCCTCGACGCCCGCGAGTGGGACTACGTCGTCGGCTCCGTCCACTTCATGGCCAACGAGGCGGTCGACATGGAGGACTTCAGCGTGTGGGGGCGCGGCGAGTCGGCGGAGAAGGTGTGGAAGCGCTACTTCGAGACGGTCGGCGAGGCGGCCCGCACCGGGATGTTCGACATCATGGCCCACCCCGACCTGGTGAAGGTGTGGGGTGACGACGCGCCGGTCCCGAGCGGCGACCTGCGGCGCTATTACGAGCCCGCCATCGAGGGCTTCCTCGACGGCGGCGTGGCCGTCGAGGTCTCGACCGCCGGGCTGCGCAAGCCGGTCGCCGAGATCTACCCGGCGCGCAGCTTCCTCGAGGAGGCGGTCGGCGCCGGGCTGCCGGTCGCGCTGTCGAGCGACGCGCACACGCCGGACCAGCTCGGCTTCCGCTACGAGGACGCGCTCGAGCTGCTCGAGCAGGTCGGCGTCACCGAGATCTGCGTGTTCGAGGGGCGCGAGCGGCGGCTGGAGCCGCTCGGCTGAACATGCGCAGCGGGATCGGCATCGACACGCATCGCTTCGCGGACGGGCGCCCGCTGATCCTCGGCGGCGTCGAGATCCCCGGCGAGCGCGGCCTCGCGGGCCACTCCGACGCCGACGTGCTCACGCACGCGATCGTCGACGCGCTGCTCGGCGCGGCCGGGCTCGGCGACATCGGCCAGCACTTCCCGGACACCGACGAGCTGTGGAAGGACGCCGACTCGATGGCGCTCCTGCGGACCGTGCTCGAGCGGGTGACCGCGGCGGGCTGGGCGGTCGACCACGTCGACGCCACCGTGGTGCTGGAGCAGCCGAAGCTCGCCCCCCATCGCGACGCGATCCGCGAGTCGCTGGCGAGCGTCCTCGGGAGCGTGAACGTGAAGTTCACCACCGGGGAGAAGATGGGCTTCGTCGGGCGCGAGGAGGGCGCCGCCGCACTGGCGGTGGCCACGCTCGCCCCGGTAGTGTCGCCCTGAGTTGCGCCAACAAGGCCAGGATGGCCGCATCCTCCCCGCCACGCACTGGGCGAGCCTGGTGGTGTTCGTCATCCTCGTGCCGGCCGTGGTGGTGCTGTGGGGCTTCCCGGGCGAGACGGCGGACGCGTGGTCGTGGACGATCAAGCCCGACCTGACGCCGATCTTCCTCGGCGCCGGCTACGGCGCCGGCGCGTACTTCTTTCTGCGCACGTTCCTCGGCGAGCGCTGGCCGCCGTCGTCGGCGGGCATCTTCGGCGCGGCGTTCTTCGCGACGCTGATGCTGATCGCAACGCTGATCCACTGGGATCGCTTCAACCACGGCGACGCGCCGGCGCTTGCGGCGATCGCGTTCTACGGCTGGGTGATCGTCTACATCGTCTCGCCGTTCGCGGTCGGCGCGCTGTGGTGGCTCAACCGCCGCACCGACTCCGGCGAGCCGCTGCCCGGCGAGCCGCTGGTGCCGCCGCCCGTGCTGCTCGCCGCACGGCTGTTCGGGATCGGCGCGCTCGGCGCGGCGATCGTGTTCTTCGTGTTCCCGGAGACCGCGATCGACCTCTGGCCGTGGCAGCTGACTCCCCTCACTTCGCGGGTGCTCGGCTCGTTCACCGCGCAGGTCGGCGCCGGCGCGCTGCTGCTCTCCACCGACCCGCGCTGGGGCTCGTGGAAGCTGCTGCTGCAGACGTTCTTCGTCGCGGTCGGGCTGCTGCTGGTGGGCGCCGTCCGCGCCTGGGACGACTTCGATACCGCGAACGTGCTCACGTACCTCTACGTCGGCGGGCTGGCCGCGCAGACGCTGGCGCTGGCCTGCTGTACCGCCGGATGGCTAGGCAGCGCCCATACGCGAGCGGCGGCGCTCCGCAGCCGCCGAGCGCAGCTGCTCGTGCTCGACCTGGCGCTTGAGCTGCTGCAGCGAGCGCCGCAGGTGGCCGCGCACGGTCGGGGCGGAGACGCGGTCGGCGAGCCAGCCCCAGATGCCGGCACCGGCGACGCCGTAGGAGAGGCGCAGCGTGGTGACGGTGGTGCGGCCCTCGTTGGCGCCGCGCAGGCGCCAGCGGCCGCGCTGGTCGATGCCGGTGATCGAGGTCCAGGCGAGGTCGGCGGCGCGCACGAACTCGACGACCTCGATCAGCCCGCCGACCTCGGCCGAGCCGACGCGCAGCAGCATCCGGTAGCGCGCGCCGAGCCCGATCCGCTTGTTGCCGACGACCTCCCAGCGCGTGATGCCGGACATGAAGTGCAGGTAGCGCGAGGGATCGGAGACGTACTCCCACACGAGCGCGGGCGGCGCGCTGATCTCGATCTTCGCCTCGACCCTCATCCGAGCACCGGCCAGCGGCGCTCGGCGGCGAGCGCGTCGAGGGTCTCCTGCATCTGGCGCACGAGGTGGTCGTAGACCTCGTCGAGGTCGGGATCGGCGCCGAACTCGCGCCGCAGGTCGATCGGGGGCAGCGCCTCGACGGTGATCTTGGCCGGCAGCGGCAGGTGGCCGAGCATGTCGCCGACGTTGATCCCCCACGGCGGCGCGATCGAGATCGGCAGCACCTTGAGGCGGAAGAGCTTGTCGAGCGCCAGGCCCTTGGCGAGCCGCTCGCCGCGGGAGAGGAAGAGCGCGGTCTCCTGGCCGCCGATCGAGACGACGGGGACGATCGGCACGCCCTCGTCGAGCGCGAGCCGCAGGAAGCCCTTGCGGCCGCCGAAGTCGATCTTGCGGCCCTGCCAGCTGGGGCGGTGGACCTCGTAGTCGCCGCCGGGGTAGACGAGCACCGCCGCGCCGGCCTGGAGCGCCTTGCGGGCGTTGTCGTGCGAGGCGGCGACGGTGCCGTACTTGCGCAGGAACGACAGCCCGGGCATCGAGAGCACGAGGTTGTGGGCGAGCTGGTGGAAGACCCGCTCGACCCCGAAGTACGTGCTGAAGGCGAGCGTGAAGACGGCGGTATCGGGGGTCAGGTTGCCGCCCGAGTGGTTGCCGACGAGCAGCACCGGCCCTTCCTCGGGGACGTTGCCGAGCCCGCGGACCTCGGCGCGGAAGTACAGCGACGCGAGCAGCCAGAGGCGCGGGAGGCTCTCCCGGATGTAGTCAGGATCGCGCTCGTCGAGGTCGGCCGCGGGGACGCGGGACTTGACGAGCTCCGCGACGCCCTGGACGAGGTCAGCGGTGGCCGCCATGCGACGGGGGAGTCTACGAGGGGGTAGGGGGTGGGGATGCCGACAGGTGTCCTCGCACTCGTGCTCGCGGCCGCGTTCGCCCACGCGGGATGGAACTTCCTGGCCAAGGGCGCGGAGGGCGGCGCGGGCTTCGTCTGGCTGTGCGCGGTCTTGGGGTCCTTGATCTGGGTCCCGGTGCTGGCGCTGACGCTGGCCACCGACCCGGGCGACCTCGGCTGGCTGGCCCTCGGCCTGATGGTCGGCAGCGGCCTCCTGCACGCGCTCTACTTCACGCTCCTGCAGCGTGGCTACGCGGCCGGCGACCTCTCGGTCGTCTACCCGCTGGCCCGCGGCACCGGCCCGCTGCTCGCCGGCGCCGCCGCGATCGCCTTCCTCGGCGAGCGGCCGAGCGCGCTGGCGCTGGCCGGCGGGCTGATCATCGTCGCCGCGGTGTTCTCGCTCGTCGGGCGCCAGGGCTCGCGCGAGGCGGTGCTGTTCGCGGTGTGTACCGGAGTGGCGATCGCGACCTACACGCTCTGGGACAAGCACGCGGTCGGACCCTCCGAGCTGTCGCCGATCGTCTACTACTGGGGCACGAACCTGATCATCGCGCTCGTCCTCGCGCCGTGGGTGCTGCGGCAGGGCGAGTGGCCGCGGCAAGACTTCCGCCGGGCGGTGGGCGTCGGCGTACTGAGCCCGCTCGCTTACGTGCTCGTGCTGTACGCGCTCGCGCGCGCGCCGGTCAGCGCGGTCGCGCCCGCGCGCGAAACGAGCATCCTCATCGGCACGTTGCTGGGCACCACCGTGCTCCGGGAGGGCGATCGCAACCGGCGGCTGCTGTGCGCGGGCGCGATCCTGATCGGGGTCACTGCGCTGGCGCTGGGGTGAGCGAGCGCACGTCAACGGCGGCTGGGTAGGGGTGGGGTTCGAACCGGCATAACGTTCCGTTGACCCCTGCTCAAGGAAGCTTGCGGAACAAAACGTGCCCTCCAGGCGGCGTAACGTTCCTCAACCCCGCCGATCGGGCTCGAAAGGAACGTTAGGCCGCCCGAAGACCGCCGACCGCGCCGGGACCCTCGCTTCCTACCCAGCCGCCGTTGAAGTTCGCGCCCTACGCCGCGACGACGTCATGCGCCGCGGGCTCCGCGGCGCCGAGCGCGTCGATCCGCGCGAAGAACCGCGTCAGCAGCCCGTTCGTGCGCTCGGGTCGCTCAACCTGCGGGACGTGCCCGCAGCCCTCGAGGATGATCTGCTCGGCGTCGGGCAGCCAGCGCTCGACGTGGCGGCTGAAGCCGGGCGGGATCAGCTTGTCGTGCGAGCCCCACACGAACATCGCGGGCGGCTCGAGCGCCTCCAGCCGCGGGAACAGGCCCGTGCGGCCGAACGGGGCGTCGAGGTAGATCGAGCGCGCGCTGGAGAGGAAGGCGAGGCGGGCGCCGGCGCTGCGGTAGATGCGCTCGAACTCGTCGACGACGATGTCGGCCACGCTGGGGTCGACGAGGTCGCGGTCGGCGAACATCGACCAGAACTGGCGCTCGATGCGGCCGCGGCCGAGCGAGTGCGGCAGCAGGCCGAGCTCCGGGCGCAGCAGCCGCACGAGCGGCTGGTAGCCGCGGCGGACGAACGCCAGCGCGGGGCACAGCAGCGCCAGGCCGCCGACGCGGTCGGGCTCGCGCAGCCCGACCTCGAGCGCGACGCGGCCGCCCATCGAGTTGCCGATCAGGTGCGCGCGCTCGATGTGCAGCGCATCCATCACCCCGAGCGTCGCGCGGGCGAACATCGGCGCGCCGTAGCGCGCCAGCGCTGGCTTGCTCGAGCCGCCGAAGCCCGGCAGGTCGATCGCGTGGACGCGGTAGGAGCGGCTGAGTGCGGCACACGTGTCGAAGAACGACGTCTTCGTCGCTCCCAGGCCGTGCAGCAGCAGGACGTCGGGGCCCTCGCCCATGGTGAGCGTCGAGACGCGCGTGCCGTGCTCGAGCACGACGTCATGGATGCGCACGAGCGGCGGGCGGCCGCTGGGGAGGCGGAACATGCCCTCGAAGCCGACCGCGAGGTCGAGGTCGCCGCGGGCGTAGAGGAGGCGCTGGGAGAACGCCTCGACGCCGGACAGGTCGCCGCGGCGTAGCCGCAGCCAGGTCTCGGCGTCGGTGCCGATCACGACGTCGGGGTCACGGCCGGTCACCCCGGCCCGGACGCGGGCGCCGTGGGTGGTACAGCGGACCTCCCAGGTATGCCCGATGTCCCCCAGGCGGATGTGGTAGGTCGCGTCGAAGTCGCGCTCAGCGCCCAGGTAACGCTCCGGGAGCGTTCTGAATGCCTCCTGCACCTCTGCCAGGGCTGACACGGCGCAGGAAGCTACATGGACCGTCGGTCTTTACGGGCTAAGGTCCCGCACCGTGCGCACGATTTCCCTGCATGACTCCCGTTCTGGGCAGGTCCAAATACTGCAACTGCGTGACCCCGGCCGGGTCGGGATCTACGCCTGCGGCCCAACGGTCTACTCGCGCGTCCACGTCGGCAACGCGCGGCCGTTCGTCGTCTTCTCGCTGCTGAAGCGGTTTCTGGAGCACGAGGGGCTCGAGGCGGTGCTGGTGGCCAACGTCACCGACATCAACGACAAGATCTACGAGGCGGCGCGGGCCGCCGGCGTGCCGTCGGAAGAGCTGGCGGCCGAGATGACCGCCCACTACATCGCCGACACCGAGCGGCTGGGGCTGGGGCGGCCGGACCACGAGCCGCTGGCCTCCGAGTACATCGAGCCGATCGTGGCGCTGATCGCGGACCTGGTCGAGCGCGGGCACGCCTATGCGGTCGACGGCGACGTCTACTTCCGCGTCCGCTCGCTGCCGGGCTACGGCGAGCTCTCGCACCGCACGATCGACCAGATGGACCAGGGCGAGGGCGTGGAGGGCGCCGACCGCAAGGACGATCCGCTGGATTTCGCGCTCTGGAAGGGCGAGAAGGAGGGCGAGGACACTTCCTGGCCCTCGCCCTGGGGCGACGGGCGGCCCGGCTGGCACATCGAGTGCTCGGCGATGGCCGAGGAGCTGCTGGGCGTCGAGCTCGACATCCACGGCGGCGGCGCCGACCTGCTCTTCCCGCATCACGAGAACGAGGCGGCCCAGACGCTCGCCGCGCGAGGGAAGCCGCTGGCGCGGCTGTGGATGCACAACGGGATGCTCCAGCTGGCCGCCGAGAAGATGTCGAAGTCCGAGGGCAACATCCGCGGGCTCGGCGAGGCGCTCGACGAGGTCGGCCGCGACGCGCTGCTCATGTACTTCGTGGGCGGGCACTACCGCCAGCCGATCGCCTACACGCGTGAGCGCCTGGATGCCGCGGCGGCGAGCGTGCGGCGCATCCGCGATGCCGCCCGCCGCCTACAGCCCGGTGACTCCCCCGAAGACCTCGCGCCGCTGCGAGACGCGTTCTTCGATGCCCTCGCCGACGACTTCAACACCGCGGAGGCGCTCGCCCGGGTCTTCGACTGGATCCGGGAAGCGAACCGACGCGAGGGCCCGGTTGGCGATGCCCAGCTCCGCGAGATGCTCGAGATCTTCGCGCTCGACAATCTGCTGGAGGCCGACGAGGGGCCGCCCGGGGAGCTCGTGGCGCTGGCTCGCGAGCGCACGGAGGCTCGCGCGCGGAAGGACTTCGCCGAGGCCGACCGGCTGCGGGACGAAGTGCGAGCTGCGGGTTGGGAGATCCGGGACGGCCCGGCGGGGCCCGAATTGGTACCCGTGGCGTGATCATCTACGGCCGCAACGCCGTCACCGAGGCGCTGCGAGGCAAGCGCCGGGTTCGGCACATCTGGGCGGTCAAGGGGGACTGGAGCGGCGCGCCCGTCACGCAGGCCTCACCGGCCGACATCACCGCCCGCTGCGGCTCTGACGCCCACCAGGGCGTCTGTGCCGACGTCGAGGACTACCGCTACGCCGACGCCGCCGAGCTGCTGGCGCACCCCGATCCGTTCCTGATCGCCCTCGACGAGGTGACCGATCCGCAGAACCTCGGCGCGGTCTGCCGGACGGCGGAGGTCGCGGGCGCGTCCGGGGTGATCCTGCCCGAGCGGCGCTCGGCCGAGGTCACGCCGGCGGTCTGCAAGGCCTCGGCGGGGGCGGTCGAGCACCTCGCGATCGCTCAGGTCCGCAACCTCGCGGACTTCCTCGGCGCCGCCAAGAAGGCCGAGTGCTGGGTCTACGGCGCCGACGCCGGCGCGCGCACCCAGTACCGGGCGCCCGACTACCGCGGCGGGGTCGTCCTGGTGCTCGGAGCGGAGGGCAAAGGCCTCAGGCCGAGGGTGAGGGATGCGTGCGACGACCTCGTCGCGCTGCCCATCCGGGGACGCATCGACTCGCTCAATGTCAGCGCAGCCGCGGCGGTTCTTATGTACGAGATCTTGCAGCAACGCCTTGACACCTCCACATAACCGTGTCACATTGCCTCAATCATCACGCTGAAGTCGAGGGTTAAGCCCCCGATCGAGGCTCATAGGCGCCAGGGGAGGAGTGCGTCACGACAATTTCGGGCTCTCTGGGCTCGAGAAGGGGTGCGTTGTGGCAAAGATCTCCCAAAAGCCTCAGGGTCAACTTCACGTTGAGGATGGGTACCTCATCGCGTTGGCCAAGCAGGGAAACGCGGATGCGTACGACCGTTTGGTGCGCCGCTACTACTCGTTCGTGCGGCTGAAGGCCTCGTCGTACTTCCTGATCGGCGGCGACTCCGACGACCTCATCCAAGAGGGCCTGGTGGGGCTCTATAAGGCGATCCGCGACTTCCGCACGGACCGCGAGTCGTCGTTCCGCAACTTCGCCGAGCTCTGCATCACGCGCCAGATCATCACCGCGGTCAAGACCGCGACGCGCAACAAGCACACGCCGCTCAACGGCTACGTGTCCTTCTCGGCCACGCCCGCGGGCGCCAGCGATTCAGAGCCCACCCTCGACGAGGTGCTCCCAGGGTCGACCACGTGGGACCCGGTCAACCAGGTGATCTCCTCCGAGGAGCTGCGCTCGCTCGTCGCGTGCCTGAGCACCGTCCTCTCGGACCTCGAGGCGCGCGTGCTCTCGCTCTACCTCGACGGCTACTCCTACACCGTGATCGGCGAAATGATCGACTGCGACTGCAAGACCGTCGACAACGCCCTGCAGCGCGTCAAGCGCAAGGTCGGCGCGCATCTCGACTCGCGCGCGGTGCTTGCCTGAAGCTCAACCTGGCTTACCTGATGTAATCGGCGCATGCCGACCTGGCTCATCATCGTGCTGGCCGTCTTCGTGGTCCTCGCCGTCGGCGGGGCGATCGCAGCGCGCCGCCGGCTCGCCGCGACCCAAGATCGCTTCGAGCTCGACCTGCAGCGCGTCAATCGCGACCTCGCGGTCGCCCACGCGGAGGATCGCGGCTGGGAGCGCGCCACGCTCGAAGCCTCCGCGCGCCAGTGCTACGCCGCCGAGCGCGGCAGCGAGCCCACCAACCTCGAGCTCGTGCAGGTCATCGACCGTCCCGGAACCGACGACGACCACGCCATCTTCCGGATCGGCGACGAGCGCCTGACGCTCGGCCGCCGCGACGGCCACTGGGTGCTGGAGCGCCTCGAGTAGCTAGGCCGCGCGTGGCCGCCGATGGTCGGCGGACTCGCAGATGGCGAGCATCTCGCCGAGATCGTCCGTGACGCACAGGCGCTCGACGTCGTGCGGGATGATCTTGCCGCCCGCAAGCACGGGGCCGCTGAGCCAGTCGACGAGCCCCTGCCAGTAGGCGGAGTCGAGCAGCACGATCGGGAAGCCCTTGATCTTGCGGGTCTGGCGCAGCGTGGCGGCCTCGAACAGCTCGTCGAGCGTGCCGAACCCGCCGGGCAGCGCCACGAACGCGCTGGCGTAGCGCACGAACATGACCTTTCGCGTGAAGAAGTAATGGAAGGTCAGCGGCAGGTCGACCCACTCGTTCATCGCCTGCTCGTGCGGCAGCTCGATGTCGAGCCCGATCGAGGGCACGCCGGCCTCGCGGGCGCCGCGGTTGGCGGCTTCCATCACGCCCGGGCCGCCGCCGGTGATGATCGCGAAGCCCGCCTCGCCGAGCAGGCGCGCGGCGACGCGTGCGCGCTCGTACTCCGGGTGGTCGCGGGGCGTGCGGGCGGAGCCGAAGATCGACACCGCCTTGCCGATGTGGGCGAGCGCGGAGAACCCCATCCGCAGCTCCTCGTCGATGCGGTCGATGCGCGACTCGTCGTCGAGGTAGGACTCGACGTCGACCGACTCGGCCTCGAGCAACTCCTCGTCGAGCGACTCCGCGCGTCGGAGATCGCCATCCGCATCCTCGGTCACCTCAACAGGGTAGGGCCGCCCTCCGAGGTCACCGGATCGCCGGCGGCGGCCGCAGCCGCTGCCAGGCGAAGGCGCCGAGCAGCAGCAGCGCGCCGAGCGCGACGAACGACGCGACGCGGTACAGCGAGTCGAGCGACGAGAGGTCGTAGAGGAAGACCTTTGCGAGCGTCAGGCTGAGGAGCGAGAGCGCGCCGACACGCAGCTCGTGGCGGTCCCGGACGAGGCCGGCGAGTAGCGTTGCGACGCCGACGACCGCCCACAGGCCGCTGAGCAGCGCTTGACCCTGCTGGCGGACGCCGAGCTCGCCCACCCCAGCCTCGCCGGCGACCGGCTGGAACGCCGTGACCAGCTCGGTCGAGGCGAGGTAGAGCGTCGTGACCGCGGCGATCGCCAGCAGCGCGACCCGGTCAACGCCGGGCATGCGCGCGGCCGCCAGCGTCGCGCCGGCGACGGCGAGCAGCGCGAGCGCGCCCAGCGGGTCGGCGAGGCCGTAGACGAGCGCGTCAGGCGGCACGAGGATCATCAGCGCGTGGAGCGCCGCGCACCCGAGGAAGCCGACGGCGCCGGCGCGGGCGAGCGGGTTGCCGTTATGGAGCGCCAGCCCGACGAGCGCCACCGCCCCGGCGGCCCAGGCGACGGTCAGGGCCGGGCCGCTGAGCACGACAGCGGCGAGGTAGGCGACGAGCACGAGCGCGGTCCCCTCGAGCGCGGTCCGCGTGACGGGCGCGAGCGCCGAGCCGGCGATGCGCGCGGAGGCGAAGCAGCCCGCCGCGACGAGCGCGACCGCGAGGCCGCCGGCGAGGTCCGCGTCGGCGCCGGTGCTGCTCAGCGGCGCGTCGTAGACGAGCATGTGGCCGAGCGCGAGGCCGAGCTGGACGCCCACGCCGGCGAGCGCAACCTCGGCGTCGACGCGGTGCGTCGCCGCGCGGACGAGCGCGGCCATGGCGACGCCGGAGGCCGCCCAGCCGGCGACGAGCACCACGCCGTCGACCACCGAAGCGAACGCGATGTCCCCGAGCGCGACGCCGAGCACGGCGGCGGCGAGCGTGAGGTCGCGCGACACGCCGGCCATGCGTCGACCGGCCACCGCGCAGGCGAGGTGCGCGACCGCGAGGCCGGCGAGCCACGCATCGGCGGCGGTGTCCCCGGCGCTCTCCGATAGCGCGCCCCACCCGATCCACGCCAGCACAAGAGCGTTGAGCGCGAGCAGCAGCTGTGGGGCGTAGTCGACCGTCTCCGTGCGGGTGCGCAGCTCGAAGCCGACGGCGGCGACGACGCCGAGGCCGCCGAACGCGAGCAGGGTGACGAGGATCTCGGGCGCGCCCGGCGTCTCGCCGACGAGCCAGGCGACCCACTGCGGCGTCGCGAGGACGAAGGTCGCGAACGCGAGCCAGGTCCAGCGCCGCCAGAGGACCACGCCGACCGCCGAGGCGGTGGCGAGGAACAGGAAGGCGGTGGTCGCGGGGCCCAGCTCGGCGCCGACCAGCACTGGCGAGGCCACGGCGCCGAGGATGCCCAGGCCGGCAATGCCCTCCGCCTCCCAGCGGATGGCGAGGATGGTGGCGGTCGCCGCGACCGCGAACGCAAGCGCGAGCCCGGCCGCGGCGGGGATCAGCTCGTAGGCCTGGACCGCGACGACGATGCTGGCGAACAGCCCCGCGATCCCGGTCGCCGTGGCCGCGAGCGCGCTGTCGGTGTGGCCGCGGCGCTCGTAGGTGTGCGCACCGAGGGTCAGCAGGGCCATCGACGTGGCGGCGGCGAGCAGCGTCCGCGCCTCCTGGCCGATCCAGTCGCGCGAGATGGCGATGACGAGGAAGAAGAGCAGGCCCGCGAGCAGCGACAGCCCACCCGCCCAGGCGAGCACACGGCCGCCGAGCAGGTCCTCGAGGTTCGGCGAAGCGGCTCGATTCGCCGGGGGCGGAGGGAGCTCGAAGCGCGGAGCCGCGGGCGGTGCGACGGAGCCGGCTGCGGCGGATCGGGGCGGGGCCTGCGGCCGGGGTCGCGGTGTTGCGACGCCCACGGGGACCTCAGGATGCAGAAGGGACGCGGCCGCCGGCACGCGCCTGCCCTCGAGCTCCGCCAGCCGCGCCTCGAGAAGGCGCGTCCGCTGCTCCAGTCCATGCACCCGCTCGTCGATCGACATTTCCCGAACCTCCGTGCTCGTTGTTGACCACCGGTCGACAAAACACCGAGTCAGGCGATCGGTAACACCTGTCGACCGTCGGTCAGCAGTGGTACGCTCGCGGACGGTGAGCGAGCCCGCCTACACGCGCATGGACGTCGACGAGCGGCGCCGCCGGTTGCTCGAGCACGGAGCGGAGCTGTTCGCCCACCAGAGTTACGACGAGCTGTCGATGGCCGGGCTAGCCCGCGCGGCGGGCGTGTCGAAGGCGCTGCTCTACCACTACTTCCCCAGCAAGCAGGCGTACTTCACCGCCGTCCTGGCGGAGGGCGCCGCCGAGCTCGCGAGCGTGGTCCCTGTCGATGCGCCGCCCGCCGAGCAGCTCGACTCGTTTCTGCGCTGGGTCGACCAGCGCGGCGTGGCCTACGCCACGTTCGTGCGCGGCGCGGCGCCCGAGGTGCGCGAGGTCATGGAGCTCATCCGTGGCCACACCGCCGAGCGGATCTTCGCCGGCCTCGGCGGCTCGCCGACACCGCGCCGCCGCACCGCGGTACGCGGGTGGCTGTGGTTCATGGACGGCGCGATCCTCGACTGGCTCGAGCACCGCGACCTCGAGCGCGCCGCCCTCCGCGACCTGCTGTTGCAAGCGCTCGAGGGAGCGCTCGGCGAGCCGCTCTAGTTCTGCTTCAACTTCACGAGGTCGACGATGAAGCGCAGGCACTCGTTGGGCCCGATGTTGGGCGGCGAGCCCTGGGCGCCGTAGGCCTTGTCAGCCGGGATGGTCAGCATCCGCCGGCCGCCCTTCTGCATGCCGACGATGCCCTCGTCCCAGCCCGGGATGACCTTGCCCTCGCCGAGCTTGAACGTGAATGGCTCGCCGCGGTCCCATGACGCGTCGAACTCGACGCCCGTGCTCCAGGCGACCCCGACGTACTGCATCGAGACGGTGTCGCCCTTCTTGGCCTTCGGCCCCGTGCCGACGACGATGTCCTCGCTCTGGATCGTGTCCGGGGGCAGCTCGTCGGGGACGGTGACCACCGGCTTCTTCGACGTGTCCTTGTTATCGGGCGTGGCCGTCGCCTTCGGCGTCGGCGTGGCCGCGCTCTCGCCCCCGTCGTCGCCGCCACCGCAACCGGCGAGCGCGAGCACGAGGACGAGCAGGAGGAGAAGCGTGCGATGGGTCACAGCCGCGGCAGGGTAGCGACTCCTCCGCGTACGATCCGCCGGATGGCCGCCGACGCGCTCCCGCCCGGTCCCCGCCTGGCCCCGTTCAACCTGCTCGGCTGGACGCTGCGCGCCGTCCCATCGATGGAGCGCTGGAGGGCTCGCTACGGCGAGCGCTTCACGGTCGACCTCGGCCCGCCCGAGGGCAAGTGGATCTTCCTCACACAGCCCGACGAGATCCGCGAGATGTTCTCCGCGCCGGCCGACGTGCTGCACCCCGGCGAGGGCGCGCGCGTGCTCGAGCCGGTCGTCGGCCCTCGCTCCGTGCTGCTGCTCGACGGGCCGCAGCACCTGGCTCAGCGCAAGCTGATGCTGCCCGCGTTCCACGGCGAGCGCATGCGCGCGCTGACCGGCGTGATGGAGGAAGCGGCCGAGGCCGAGGTCGCGGGCTGGCGGCCCGGCGCGCCGTTCCCGCTCCACTCACGAACCCAGGCGCTGACGCTCGAGATCATCCTGCGCGCCGTGTTCGGCGCGCGCGAGGGCAAGCAGCTGGACGAGCTGCGGCCGGCGGTGAAGGAGTTCATGGAGCTCGGCGCTTCGCCGCTGACGCTGCTGCCGGTCTTCCGCCGCCGCCTCGGCCCGCTGACCCCGTGGGCGCGCTTCGTCGCCGCCCGCGAGCGCGCCGACGCGATGCTGTTCGCGCTCATCGAGGAGCGCCGCCGCGCCGGTGACGACGGCGACGACGTGCTCACGATGCTGCTCGCCGCCCGCGACGAGGACGGCAAGCCGATGACCGACGGCGAACTGCGCGACGAGCTCGTCACGCTGCTGATCGCCGGGCACGAGACGACGGCCTCAGCGCTGTCGTGGGGCTTCGAGCAGATGCTGCGCGCGCCCGAGGTCCTCGCGCGCGTGACCCGCGCGGCGGTCGAGAACGACAGTGCCTACCTCGAGGCGACGGTCAAGGAGATCCTGCGCCGCCGCCCGGTGCTGCCGATCGCCGGACCGCGCCGCATCAAGCAGCCGGTCGAGATCGGTGGCCGCCGCTACGAGCCCGGCCCGGCCTTCGCCGCCTGCATCTACCTCGTGCATCACGACGCCGGCATCTACCCGGAGCCCTACGCGTTCCGGCCCGAGCGCTTCCTCGACGGCACTCCGGGCAAGTTCAGCTGGATCCCGTTCGGCGGCGGCGTGCGCCGGTGCCTCGGCGCGTCGTTCGCCCAGCTCGAGATGCGGATCGCGCTGCGCGCGATCCTCAGTCAGGTCGAGGTCGCGTCGGCGCTCGACGGCCGCGAAGGCATCGGCCGGCGCTCGATCACGCTGAGCCCGCGCCAAGGCACGCCGGTCTCCGTGCGCCCGCGCGTGCGCGAGCCGCAAGTCGCCCTGAGCGCCTGAACGCGGTTCTCGCGCGCACGCGCGCGAAGAGGAATTCTGGCGCAAGTTTCTCCGAAGGCCCTCGTTCCGGGTGGTACGCGCAAGGCTCCGGGCAGGGGCCGCAGCCGGGTCGACCTCCGACCTGCCTCGGGGGCTCGGCCCGGCTGCGATCATGCCTTCATGCTCCGGTGGACGTGTCTGCTCGCCGGTCTCGCGCTCGTCCTCAGCGCCTGTGGTGACGATGCGAAGAAGCAGGCGAAGACGCCACCGGCGCCCAAGTCATCCGCCACCGCCACGCCCGCGCCGAAGCGCGACCCGGCCTCGAAGGCGGACGTCAAAGTCATCAAGGGCTGGACCGACGCGCTGCGCCACGGCCACGTCAAGGAGGCGTCGCGCTACTGGGCGCTGCCGGCCGTCGTCTCCAACGGCACGCCGCCGATTCGCCTCGACGAGCGCGCCGACGTCGACTTCTTCAACCGCTCGCTCCCGTGCGGCGCGACGTTCAAGGAAGCGGTCGACACCGGCGCGTTCGTCGTCGCCACGCTCGTGCTGACCGAGCGGCCGGGCCCGGGCGAGTGCGGGACGGGCGTCGGCAACGAGGCCTTCACCGCGTTCCTCATCCGCCACCACAAGATCGTGCAGTGGCGGCGGGTGGTCGAGCCGGCGCCCCAGGACGAGGCGCCGGCCGGACCGCAGAGCTGACTACCGGAAAAAGAACCGCTTGCTGATCGTGATGCGCTCGGTGACGCGGCCGGGGGCCACGAGGCTCGAGCCGCGGTACGTGTAGCGGAGGCGGTACTTGCCGTAGCCGCTGACGCGGAACTTCTTGGTGAAGCGGCCCTTCGAGTTGAGCTTCGCGCTGCCGAGCTTGCGGAACTTGCCCTTCTTCCAGCGCTTGGCGATCGCAACCGTGACCTTGCCGCGGGCGACGCGCTCGCGGACCTGACCGCGGAGCTTGTAGCGCGGGCCGCGCGAGTCCGGGAACCTGACGCGCTCGAGGTCGAACGGCGCGATCGCGTTGACGACGGCTGCGGGGCTCCACGGCGTCGAGAAGATGCTGCGCTTCGCGCGCGCCACGATCACGTAGCGGCCCGGCTTCTCGAAGCGGAAGTCGGCGAGGCCGTTGCCGGTGTTGACGAACGTCTCGCTCGACGGTCCGGTGATTGCGCCGTCGGGCCCGGTGACGCCGCCGAGTGCGTAGCGGACCTCGTAGGTGGACGCGCCGGGGTTGAGGGTGACGCCAAGCTGGTGGGTATTGGTGGAGAACGAGTTCGGCGCGCGCGTGAGCAGCTTGGCCGGCGGCGCGGTGACGGCGCTGCCGGCGTTGATCACGTACTGGTAGCGCCGCTCGGTGGCGGTGCCAGTGCAGGCCGTGTCCGCCTCGGCGTAATAGCGCAAGGCGACGGCGTAGGTGCCGTTGCCGCGGTAGTCGGCGAAGCGCCGGGTCGACGTCGTGAACTCCGGATCCAGGCACGTGCTGAGCGGCGTGACCGCCACGTTGTCGGGGCCGAAGACCTGGACGGTGAAGTTGCCGGTGTCGGTGGCCGGGACGGCGGCGGTGACCGTCACGTCCATGTTGCGGAGGCCGAAGGGCACTGAACTCAGAGGCGCGGGGTTGCCGTCGTCACCGGTGACGGTGACGGTGGGTGCCGCGGAGGCGGTCGCGGGGGCCGCGACGGCGACGGCGAGGGCGAGCAAGAGGACGATCTTCCGTTGAGACATGCGGCGTAGGGAAGCACGATCGTGCGCGCCCAGGAAGGGCCCAGGACCCGAGTTGAGCCCCAGGACCTACGAGTCAGTCCGCGCGCGGACCAATCTCACGCCGCGGCGGCTGCGCGGCGCTCGAGCTCCGCGCGCACGAGCGGGACGACCTCGGTGCCGAGCAGCTCGGTCGAGCGCATCGCGTGCGCGTGGGGGAGCGTGCCGAGGCTCATCTGGGCGAGGAAACGGTCGTGGCCGAACAGCTCGTGCTGGGCGAGGATCTTGTCCGCGACCTCTTGCGGCGAGCCGATCAGGAGGTGCCCGCGCGGCGCGCGCCCCTGCTCATACTGCTCGCGCGTCATCGGCGGCCACCCGCGCTCGCGGCCGATGCGGGTCATCATCGACGCGTAGGCGGGGAAGAACTCGTCGGCAGCCTGCTCGGACGTCTCGGCGACGTAGGTGTGCGAGTTGATCGACACCGGCAGCGCCGCCGGGTCATGCCCGCCTTCGCGCGCGGCCTCGCGGTAGAGGTCGACGAGCGGCGCGAAGCGCGCCGGCTCACCGCCGATGATCGCGACCGCGAGCGGGAGCCCCAGCAGCGCGGCGCGAACGACCGACTTCGGCGTCCCGCCGACCGCGATCCACACCGGCAGACGCTCCTGCAGCGGGCGCGGGTAGACGCCGAGCCCCTCGACCGGCGCGCGGTGCCGACCCGACCACGTCACTCGCTCGTCGGCGATCAGCCGCAGCAGCAGCTCGAGCTTCTCGGCGAACAGCTCGTCGTAGTCGTCGAGGTCGTAGCCGAACAGCGGGAACGATTCGATGAACGAGCCGCGCCCGGCCATGATCTCGGCCCGCCCACCGGAGAGCAGGTCGAGCGTGGCGAAGGCCTGGAACACCCGCACGGGGTCGTCGGAGGACAGCACCGTGACGGCGCTGGTCAGCCGGATCCGCTGGGTCCGCGCGGCGCCCGCGGCCAGCACGACGGCCGGCGAGGAGACGGCGTAGTCGGGCCGGTGATGCTCGCCGACGCCGAACACGTCGAGCCCGACCCGGTCGGCGAGCTCGATCTCCTCCAGCAGGTTCTGCAGCCGCTGACCGGCCGAGATCCCGGGACCGACGTCCGCGAACGTATAGGCGCCGATTTCCAAGAGCCGGAGAGGGGACTCGAACCCCTGGCCGCTTGATTACAAATCAAGTGCTCTACCAACTGAGCTACTCCGGCCGACTGGTCGAGTCTAGGCTGCCGCCATGACCGAGCCATCCACCACCGGAGGGTGCCTGTGCGGCGGCGTGCGCTTCGAGCTCACGCGGCCCGCCGAGGTCGCCGCTATGTCAGATGAGCATCCGCATGGCCGCGTTCGACGGCGACCCGGGCGTGCGGCCGAGCTGGCGAACGTTCGTCGCCTACGCGGCGCCGTGGGAGCCGGTCCCGGACGACGGGCTCGAGCGCTACGAGGAGAGCCGGCCGCGCTAGCGGGTCGGCTGCGTCGGCTCGGCGGGAGTCTCGGCCGGCTGGCGCTCGAAGCGCCCCGGGGTGACGCGCTCCGGCGCGGGAACGTCGGTCAGCTGGAAGCCGGCGGCCTCGAGGACGTGGCGGTCGCGCAGGCGCGCGAGGCGCTCGAAGGCGTGGTCGTCCGGCACCCAGGCGGCGACCACCTTGCGCCGCGGGATCGGGCGCAGGCCGTGGACTGCGGGATCCTCGAAGGCCTGGCGCAGCCACGCCAGGTCGTCGGTGATCCGGCGCGGGCGGGCGCCAGGCTCACTCGGCGACCACGGGTTCTCACCGGTCCGGCGCTCCGGTACACCGGGCGGCCGGGTCAGCGCCACTGAGAGCGCCCCGAGCCAGTTTGGGCGTTCGCGAAGCAGTTCGAGCATTCAACGACCCTACATTCCCGCTCGAATGCGGGCGAAACGCCGCTGGACGGCTGTTGGAAGCCAGCTTGCATTCGCTCATTCGTGCACGCGGTCGCTCGCGTCGCCCGCGCGGAACTGCTCGCGCCACCACGCGACGGTGTCGGCGAGCGTCTGCTCGAGCGTGATCTCCGGCTCCCAGCCGGTCGCCGCGTGCAGCCGCTCGTAGGAGCCGCGTACCTCCATCACCTCGTGCGAGCGCCGCAGCTTGGGGTCCACCTGGTGGTCGACGCCCACGCCGGCCACGCGCCCCAGCGCGGCGAGCAGCTCCGCGGCTGACGCCGGGCGCCCGGAGCAGATGTTGTAGATGCCGGGCTCCGCGCGCTCGCCGAGCTCGCGGTAGGCCCGCACGACGTCGCGCACGTCGGTGTAGTCGCGCCGCGCGTCGGGGTTGCCGGTCACCACTCGCACCGGATCCTCGCCGCGCTCCAGGCCGCCCGCGATCTGGCGCGCGAACGAGGCGATCGCGTAGATCGGCTCCTGGCCAGGGCCGGCGTGGTTGAACGCGCGGGCGCGGACGATCCGCAGGTCGTGCGCGTCGGCGAAGAAGCCGGCGAGCAGGTCGGCGCTCGCCTTCGATACCGCGTAGGGGTTCTGCGGCCGCAGCGGCGCCGACTCGTCGACCGGCAACTCGGCGGGCGGGCCGTAGAGCTCGGAGGAGCCGACCACCACGACCGCGGCCTCCGGCGCCTCGTCGCGCACCGCCTCGAGCAGGTGCAGCGTCATCGCCGTGTTGTCGCGCAGGAACGCCTCCGGCTCCCGCCACGACTCGCCGACGTGGGCGCGCGCGGCGAGGTGGTAGACGGCGTCCGGCGCCGCGTCGCTGACCGCCGCGCGCACCATGTCGCGGTCGAGCAGGTCCACGCGCAGGCCGCTCGAGCGCGAGAGGTCCACCACGATGTCGCCGGCCGCCGCGCAGTGGTCGGCGAGGTGGCGCCCGGCGAAGCCGGACGCCCCGGTGATGAGGACCCGCGTCAGTCGACCGGCCCGACGGCCGCGACCAGATGCTCGGCCGAGCCGTGGCCGTTGGAGGCGACGGCCGCGTCGTCGATCGGCGCGGGCGCGTCGCCGGGCGGGTTGAGCCGCCGCTCGACCTCGCCGAGCACGAAGCCGAACAGCGCGTGGCGCCACGTGGCCTGGGCGAACGCCCGCGGGTTGCCCCACAGCGCCGGGAAGTCGCCGGCGGCGGGGTGGAAGCGGTCGAGCAGCATCGTCGCGGGCCACGTCGCCGCGTGCTCGGCCAGGCCGAGCAGCACGCCGCTGGCCGGCCGCGGCCCTGGCAGGCTGGGGGCGACGTTCGCGTAGATCGCGCCGAACGCGGCGCCGTTGAAGACGTGCGCCGCGAGGCCGATCGGGAGCCACGCCGGCTCGCGCGTGAAGAGCTTGCCGAGCAGCTCGACGTCGTCGTACTCGACGCCGAACACCTTCTTGTCGAGCGGCTGCTGGGCGGCCCACACCGCCGCGCCGGCCGCCCCCGCAAGGGCACCGCGCAGGGTGCGAGTTCCGTTGAGCGCCATCCGCGACAACTGTAACGAGCCGCCGCCCCCCGGGTAAGGCTGGACATGGATCACGCGTCCTTGCACGCCCGGGCCCGCGACAAGGGCGTCAACCCGCTGATGTACTGGCTCGTCCGCGGCACGCTGCAGCCGTTCTTCCACCTCTACTTCCGCCTCTCGCGGATCGGGCGCGAGCACGTCCCCACCACCGGGCCGGTGATCCTCGCCTCGAACCACCGCTCGTTCCTCGACCCGTTCATCCTCGCCACGATCGCGCGGCGGCCGCTCTACTACGTGGCCAAGGAGGAGCTGTTCCGCCGCCGCTTCACCGGCTGGCTGCTGAACAACCTCGGCGCGTTCCCGGTCCGGCGCGGCGAGAGCGATACGGAGATGATCGACACGGCCAAGGCGATCCTCGCCCGCGGCGACGCCGTCCTGATCTTCCCCGAGGGCACGCGCATCCGCCCCGGCGCGCTCGGCCGCCCGCGCCGTGGCGTCGGCCGCCTCGCGCTCGAGACGGGCGCGCCCGTCGTGCCCGTCGCCATCATCGGCACCGAGGCGATCCGCAAGGGCTGGCGCGTCCGCCCGCACAAGGTCCGCGTCCGCGTCGGTCGCGCGCTCACGTTCCCGCAGGTCCAGGCGCCGTCGCGCAGCCTCGCCACCGCGGTGACCGACCGCATCTGGCCCTGCGTGATGCTGCAGTGGGAGTGGCTCGGCGGCCTGCCGCCGCTGCGCCGCGCCGCCGTCATCGGCGCCGGCTCGTGGGGCACCGCGGTCAGCGTCATGCTCGCCCGCGCCGGCCTCGAGGTCGACCTCGGCTGCCGCACGGCCGACCAGGCCAACCACGTGGGCGCCACCCGCTGCAACGACGAGTACCTCCCCGACGTCGAGCTGCCCGACTCGGTCCGCGTCATGCGCGCCGCCGACCTCGAGCTCTCGCGCCACGACATCGTCTGCTTCGCGGTTCCGGCGGCTGGGTTGCCGAGCGCGGTCGCCGCTCACGGCGGCTCGATCCCGAACCGCACCGCCGTGCTCGTGATGTCCAAGGGCCTCGTCCCGCCGCTCGGCTCGCTGCCGTCCGCCTACGTCGCCGAGCGTGTCAACAGCTGGGCGGTCGGCGCGCTCGCCGGCCCCGCCCACGCCGCCGCCGCGCTCAGCGGCGGTGCCTCGCTCGTCGTCGGCTCGAGCGATCCCGCCTTCGGCCGCCAGGTCACGACCGCGCTCACCGCTGCCGGCTTCGACGCCGGCTACACGCCCGACGTCGTCGGCGTCGAGCTCGCCGGCTGCGCGAAGAACGCCGCCGCGCTCGCCGCCGCCGCCGCGTCGCCCGCCGGCCCGAACGCCGCCGGCGCCGCCGCCGGCAAGGTGTTCGCCGAGATCGACGCGCTCGCCCGCCACGAGGGCTCATCGCCCGAGACGTTCGCCGGCCTCGCCGGCGCCGGCGACCTCGTCGCCACGGTGATGGCCGAAGGCTCGCGCAACCGCCGCGCCGGCGAGCTGCTCGCCGAGGGCATGCCGGCCGAGGACATCGACACCGCGCTCGGCCAGACCGCCGAGGCCGTCGCCTGCGTCCCGCTGCTCGCCGAGCGCGTGCAGGCCGCCGGCGTCGACGCGCCCGCGCTGCGCGGGCTCGCGGGTGTCATCGAGGGCCACGTCGATCCTGCGGAGTGGACCGAGTCGCTGACGGCGCCGCGTCCGGCGCCCAAGCGCCCGCAGAAGGTCCGCGCCGCGTAGCCTCCTATGCATGGCCCCGGAACCGGAGGACCCCTCGCCCGCGGCCAAGGCGCGCCTCGACGCCGAGTTCTCGGCGCTCTACAAGGCGCACCTGAAGGATGTGTACTCGTACTCGTACTACCGGGTAGGCAACCATCACGATGCCGAGGACCTCACCGAGCAGACGTTCCTGCAGGCGTATCGGCACTTCGCGCGCGCCCAGCGCGAGTCGGACGGGCGACCGCTGCGGCCGTGGCTGATCCGAATCGCGCACAACCTCGCCGCCAACTACTACCGCGACCGCTCGCGCAAGCCGCAGACGCCGATCGACGACGCCAGCACGATCTCTGCGACGCACACGACGGAGGCGCTGGTCGAGGACCGCGACGACCTCAAGCGGATCCTCGAGTGCGTCCAGGACTTGCCGGACGATCGCCGCGAGGCGCTCATCATGCGCTTCGCGCTCGGGATGGACAACCGCGAGATCGCGCGGGCGCTCGGCCGCACCGACGGCGCGACCAAGGTGTTGCTGCACCGGGCCATCAAGCAGCTCGAGGAACTGGTCCAGAAGGCGGAGGGACCGACCTGAGATGAGTAGCGAACGCGCGATCGACATCGAGACCATGCTGCGCCAGGCGCTGGCGCCGGTCGAGCCGCCCGAGGAGCTTCAGCTTCGCCTGGAGAACACGCTCGGCTCGCTGGTCGAGCTGGCCGCCGACGAGCTCGAGTCGTGGGAGCTCTCGACGCTCGGCGACCCCAAGAACTGGGCTCGGCTCGGCCGCCCGGCGGCCGCGGCCGTCGTCGGCTCCGCCGCCGCCGTCGGCCTCGTCGTGCTCCGCACGCGGCGCCAGCGCCACCGCCGGCGCGCGCAATCGAGCAACGTCGCCGAGCTGGCCGTGCGCACGCTGCGCGACGGCGGGCGCGAGGCGCGAAGGCTGCTCGACGACCTGCACTGATCCGCGCGGCGTGTGGGAGCGTAGGAAGCCCACGTATGCCACCGGAATCGTCCGATCTCCGCGCCCTCGCCGACGAGGACCTCATGCAGCTCGTCCAGCGCAACGATGCGCGGGCGTTCGAGGTCGTCTACGAGCGCCACTCCGGCGCCGCCTTCTCGCTCGCCTACCGGATGGTCGGCCGCGGCAACGTCGCCGAGGACGTCGTGCAGGAGGCGTTCCTCTCCCTCTGGCGCTCGGGCGCGCGCTACGAGCGCACGCGCGGCTCGGTCCGGACCTGGGTCCTCGGCATCGTCCACCACCGCGCGATCGACCAGCTGCGCCGCGCCTCCGTGCACGACAAGCGCCGGGCCAGCGATGAGGGGCTCGAGGAGCGCATCGAGTCGGGCGAGCGCACGGACACCGAGGTCGCGCGGCGCGACGAGGCGGCCACCATCCGCTCCGCGATGGACTCGCTGCCCGCCGAGCAGTCGCACGTGATCGAGCTCGCCTACTTCGGCGGCTTCACCCACACGGAGATCGCCGAGATCCTTGGCGCGCCGGTGGGCACTGTGAAGGGAAGGATGCGGCTCGGCCTGGAGAAGCTGCGCAATAGCCTGCGGATGCTGGAGATGCCGTCGACATGAGCACGCCCGCGCGCGATCACGATCAGTGGGCCGACTCGCTCGGTGCCTGGTTGCTGGGCGCCCTGCCCGAGGACGAGGCCGCCGGCTTCGAGCGCCACATGGACGAGTGCGCGGCGTGCCGCGAAGAGGCTGCGTCGCTGCAGGTGGCCGTCGACGCGCTGCCCGCCTCGCCCGAGCCGCGCACTCCGCCGCCCGCGCTGAAGGCGCGCATCATGGAGGTCGTCGAGAGCGAGGCCGCACCCGTCCCGGCCGCCGCGCCACGCCGGCGCGAGCGGCGCTCGTGGCGCTCGTGGCTCACGCCACGGCCCGCCCTCGCCTGGGGGCTCGCGGCGCTGCTGCTCGTCGTGGGCGCCGGCGCCGGACTGCTCGGCTCGGAGGCGCTCCGGAGCGACAAGGAGACGATCAGCGCCCAGGTCACCGGCGGTGGCCGCGCGACGCTGGAGGTCGAAGGCGACCGCGGCCGGCTCGTGGCCACCAAGCTCCCGGCGCCGCCCTCGGGCCGCGTCTACCAGGTGTGGCTGGACAAGGGCGGCAAGGCGCCGGAGCCCACGAACGCGCTCTTCTCGACGAGCCGCGACGGCTCCGCCTCGGTCGACGTGCCGGGCTCGCTGGACGGCGTCCGGCGCGTGATGGTGACCGACGAACCGAGCGGCGGATCGCGCTCGCCGACCGGAAACCTCCTGCTGACGGCAAGCACTTAGCGCCCTGATAGCGTCGCCGGTCCCCGTGGCCACCTGCTACCGCCACCCGGACCGCGAGACGGGCGTCTCGTGCTCGAATTGCGGGCGGCCCATCTGTCCCGACTGCATGACCCCGACTCCCGTCGGCATGCGCTGCCCGGAGTGCTCGCGCGATCGCACACCGGTGCGCACGATGGCCAACCTGCACGGCGACCCCGTGCTCACCTACGTGCTGATCGGGATCAACGTCCTGCTGTTCCTCGGCTCGCGCACCAACGCGAACGCCTACTTCGACCTCGTCTTGGCCGCCGGCCCGGTGGCCGACGGCGACCTTTGGCGCCCGATCACCGGCGCCTTCCTGCACGCGCGCGGCAACTTCGGCTTCATCCACATCGCCTTCAACATGTACCTGCTGTGGATCCTCGGCGGGCTGCTCGAGCCGAGCATCGGCAAGTGGCGCTTCGGCGCGATCTACTTCACCTCGATGCTGACGGGCGCGTTCGGCGCGGTCCTGCTGTCGAGCCCCGGCAGCTACACGGTGGGCGCGTCGGGCGCGGTGTTCGGTCTGATGGGCGCGGGCGTGATCTTCCTGCGCGCCCGCGGGATCGATCCGTGGCAATCCGGCCTCGGGCCGACGATCCTCATCAACCTGCTGTTCCCGTTCCTGTTCCCGGGGCTCAACGTGTCGATCGGCGGCCACATGGGCGGCCTGCTCGGCGGCCTGCTGGCGGGCTGGATCGTCACGCGGATGGCCGAGCGCCGCTCGTCGCCGCTGCTCCCGGTGCTCGCCTGCGCCGCGATCAGCGTCGTTGCGCTGGTCGCCACGTACTACGAGGCGCGCGACAAGGTCGGGCTGCTCTAGAGCGCGACCTCGAGCGCCGGGGCGGGCGCGTCGGGCACGCGGTCGGGATGGAGGATGTGCGCGAGCAGCTCGACCCCGTCGACGAGCCGTGGGCCGGGGCGCGAGAAGTAGGCGGCGGCGTCGACCGCGACGACCCGCTCGGCGCCGATCGCCGCGAGCTCGTCGGCGTAGTCGTAGGCCTCCTCGAGCGCGCGTTCGGCGTCATAGCCGCACGGCATCACGATCACCACCTGAGGCCGCGCGGCGGCGACCTCCTCCCACGAGCGCACCTCGGAGTGCTCGCCGGGCAGGCCGAGCACGTCGATGCCGCCGGCGTACTCGATCAGCTGCGGCGTCCAGTGGCCGGCGACGAAGACGGGGTCGAGCCACTCGATCGCGGCGACCCGCACCGGCTGCTGGGCGCGCACGGCGAGCCGCACCTTGTCGATCCGGCTCGCGGCGTCCTGGACGAGGTCGACGCCGGCGTCCTTGGAGTCGGTCGCGGCGGCGAGCGTCCGGGCGTCGCCGAGCACCTCGCCGAGCGTGTGCGGGTCGAGCGAGATCACCTTCGGCTCGGACTCGATCCGCTCCGCGACCTTGACCACGTCGTCGTAGGAGACCGCGCAGACCGCGCACAGCGCCTGCGTGACGATCAGGTCGGGCTGCAGCTCGCGCAGCCGCTCCTCGTCGAGCGCGTAGATCGCCTTGCCCTGCTCGGTCAGCTCGCGCACCGCGCGGTCGATCTCGGCCGGCGCGAGCCCGGGACCGATCAGATCGCGCGTGACCTTGGGCAGGTCGAGCGCCGCGGCGGGGTGGTCGCACTCGTGGGTGACGGCGGTGACCTCGTCGCCCAGCCCCAGGGCGAACAGCATCTCGGTCGCGGAGGGAACGAGGGAGACGATGCGCACCAGCAGCAGGATATGGCGAGGGGATTGGTCGCGCGGGGGTCGGGTAGCATGGCTGTCGTCGCCTTGATGAACGACGACGTCCCTCCTCGAAGTAGCAGCGCGCCCTCGAGGCGCTGCTCACCAAGGCCTGTATGAGCGCCCTGCTGCTCATCGGGGTCTTCGTGCTCGTGCTGCTCAACGGCTTCTTCGTGGCCGCCGAGTTCGCGCTCGTGCGGTCGCGCCGCGGCACGCTCGAGGTCGAGGCGCGCGAGGGCAAGCGCGGCGCCGGTACCGCCGTCGAGATCATGGACGACCTGTCGCGCTACCTGTCGGCGTGCCAGCTCGGCATCACGCTGACCTCGCTGGGCATCGGCTTCCTCGGCGAGCCGGCCGTGGCGAACCTCGTCGAGCCGCTGTTCGGCAACCTCTCGCACAACGCCTCGCTCGCGCTGTCGCTGTTCATCGCCTACCTCCTCACCACGGCGCTGCACATCACGATCGGCGAGCAGGTCCCGAAGATCTACGCGATCCAGCGCTCGGAGCCGATCGCCCGCCTCGTCGCGCGCCCGCTGTACCTCTTCACCAAGTGCTTCAGCCCGTTCATCCACGTGCTCAACGTGGCCTCCAACGGGATCCTGCGGCTGATCGGCATCCGCACCGACAACTTCGACGAGGGGGAGACGCCGGAGGAGATCAAGATGCTGATCCAGCAGTCGATGACCGGTGGCAAGCTCGACCCCGGCGAGGCGGGGATGCTGACCGGCGTCTTCCACCTGCACGAGCAGCAGGCGCGCCAGGTCATGACGCCGGCGCCGGCGGTGGTGATCGTCGACGTGTCCGAGGACGTCGAGACCGCGCTGCGGCGCTGTATCGCCTCCGGCCACACGCGGCTCGTGGTGACCGAGGAGCACAACCCCGACCGCGTCAAGGGCATCGTCCACGCCAACGCGCTGGCCCAGAAGCTGCTCGCCGAGGGCCCCGAGGCGAACATCGAGGAGCTCGTGCGCGAGGCGCCGATCGTGCCCGAGACCAAGCCGCTCGACGATCTGCTCGCCGACCTGCAGCGCCAGCGCTCGTCGCTCGCCGTGGTGATCGACGAGTACGGCCGGACGGCCGGCATCGTCACCGTCGAGGACATCATCGAGGAGGTCGTCGGCGAGATCGACGACGAGACCGACCCGCTCGGTGGCGCCGTCCGCAAGCTCGCCAACGGCGACTGGTTCGTGCGCGGCCACGTCGCGATCTCCGACCTCCAGGACTACGGGCTCGAGCTCCCGGTCGACACCGACGCCTACAACTCGATCGGCGGCTACGTGTTCGGTGAGCTCGGCCGGCTACCGAAGCGCGGCGACACCGTCAGCTCCAACGGCTACTCGATCCGGGTCGAGTCCGTACGCGAGAACCGCATCGAAGCCGTGCGGATCCGCGAGCGCCGCGTGGCGTAAGCGTTTCGGTCGTGTGACCGCGGTCACAGTTTCGAATCGAAACTCCGTGCGGTATTGCACAAGCGCGCTTGGGGCGCTACGTTCCCCTCAACCCGCCTGGACCGCTCCGGCGGTTGAGGAGGAGAGAGGGAGATCCTGGGGAGGATCTACCGAGAGAACACAACGCGGCCGGCTCAGGGGAGCGAGCCGGCCGCGGAGTGTTTCTGGAGGAGGGGTTGCGATGAGGGTCAGTTCGTCGCAATCGGCAGTCTCCACTCCCGACTTCAACGGTCGCTAAAAGATTGCTTCAGGTTTCGTAGGTGTGGAAGCCGCGGCCG
The DNA here is from genome assembly GCA_963802905.1 of uncultured Solirubrobacteraceae bacterium. Lineage (GTDB taxonomy): Bacteria > Actinomycetota > Thermoleophilia > Solirubrobacterales > Solirubrobacteraceae > DASQFQ01. The sequence continues at coordinate 108,696 of CAWDKH010000019.1, forward strand.
GACTTGCGGCCGAGCGCGCCCTCGGCGATCAGCTGCTCCACGCGCGCGGGGATCTTCGTGCCGATCGTCTCGCCGATCGCCTTCGAGACGTCGAGGCCGACGAGGTCGAGCAGCGCGAGCGGGCCGAGCGGGTGGCCGGCCCCGAGCTTCATGCAGGTGTCGACCGCGGCTGCGTCCATGCCCGTGCGGTCGAGCAGCTCGACGGCGTCGAAGAGGTAGGGGAACAGCAGGCGGTTGACGACGAAGCCCGGCGTGTCGGCGACATCGACCGCGGTCTTGCCGAGCGCGTCACACAGCGCTCGCGCGCGCTCGCGCGTGTCAGGCGTGGCGGCCTCCGGGAAGGCGAGCTCGACGAGCGCCATCTTCGTGACGGGGTTGAAGACGTGGAGCGCGGCGAAGCGCTCGGGGCGCCCGCTCTCGGCGCCGAGCTGGGCGGCGGAGAGGCTGGAGGTCGTGGTGGCCAGGATCGCGTCGGGCGCGAGGATCTGCGCCAGCTCGCCGAACAGCGCCGTCTTGGCGGCGTGCTCCTCGACGATCGCCTCGACCACGAACGTGGCCTGCGCGAGCACCTCGCGGTCGCACGTGACCTCGACCGCCTCGGCGTCGAGCCAGTCGCGCGCGGTGGCGGCGGAGCGCTCCGAGCGCGCGCACAGGATCACCGGCCCGTGGCGGGCCGCGATGGCCGCAAGGCCGCGCGCGATCGTCCCGCTTCCGACGATGCCAAGCCGCTCAGGGAGCGGATGCTGGGTATTGGCTGACTCGCCAGTCAACCGCGCGTAGACTAGCCGCATGTCATCCACTGGTCGCGAAGTCGTCATCGTCGAGGCGGTCCGCACGCCCATTGGGCGGGGCCACCCGGAGAAGGGCTATTACAAGGACACCCACCCCAACGAGCTCCTGGGCAAGAGCTACACGGAGGTCATCGAGCGGGCGGGCATCGACGCCTCCGAGGTCGAGGACGTCATCGCCGGCTGCGTCCAGCAGTACGGCGAGCAGATGTTCAACGTCGGCCGCAACGCCTGGCTGCAGGCCGGGCTGCCGATCGAGACGCCCGCCACCACGGTCGACCGCCAGTGCGGGTCGGCTCAGCAGGCCGTCAACTTCGGCGCCGCGCTGATCGCCGCCGGCGTGCACGACACGGTCATCGGCTCAGGCGTCGAGCACATGGGCCACGTGCCGATGGGCGTCGGCTTCAACTGGATCGACCAGGTCGGCTCGCCGTGGCCGCCCGAGCTGATGGAGAAGTACAACCTGATCCCGCAGGGCCTGTCGGCGGAGATGATCGCCGACCAGTGGGAGATCCCCCGCTCCGAGCTCGACGAGCTCGCAGTGCGCTCGCACCGGCTCGCCCACCAGGCGACCGAGGAGGGGCGCTTCGAGCGCGAGACGATCCCGTTCCAGGTCAACGGCGACACCTACGTCACCGACCAGGGCATCCGCCCGGAGACCACGCTCGAGAAGCTCTCGCAGCTCAAGCCGGCATTCAAGCCCGACGGCAAGATCACGGCGGGCAACGCGTCGCAGATCTCCGACGGCGCCGCCGCGGTGCTGCTGATGTCGGCCGACAGGGCGAAGGAGCTCGGGCTCACCCCGCGCGCTCGCATCGTCGACCAGACCACGGTCGGCGTCGACCCGGTGATCATGCTCACCGGCCCGATCCCCGCCACGCGCAAGCTGCTCGAGCGCAACGGGATGACGATCGACGACATCGACCTGTTCGAGATCAACGAGGCGTTCGCGCCGGTCGTCGCGGCGTGGAAGCGCGAGCTCGATCCGGACATGGATCGCGTCAACGTCAACGGCGGCGCGATGGCGCTCGGCCACCCGCTCGGCTCGACCGGCGCGCGGCTGCTGACCACGCTGCTGCACGAGATGGAGCGCTCCGACAAGGAGACCGGCCTCGTGACGATGTGCTGCGGCGGCGGCCTCGGCACCGGCACGCTGATCCAGCGGGTCTAGCTGGTTCGATCGGGGTCGCCGAGGACGTCCTCGGCGACCCCGGCGAACGCTCGCAGCCACGGGCTGCGGTCTCCTCGGCGCCACACGAGCGCGCTCGGCCACGGCGGCATGTCGGCGATCGGCACGCAGCGGATGTCCGGCTGCGGGAACTGCTCGGCGATCGACGCCGTCGTGGGGTGCACGAGCTTGCCGCGGGCGATCATCGTCGTCAGCTCGCTCCAGTCGTGGTGCTTGAGCCGCCGGCGCTTCATGGGTCGGCCGGATGCTGCCCGCTCGGGGACGATCACGCCGAGCAGCTCGGCCGGCACCATCCCCCGGGTGTCGGAGACCTCGTAGTCGGCGATGTCGTCGGTGGTGACCTCCGCGCGCCCGGCCAGCGGGTGGTCGGCGGCGACGGCGAGCACCCACGCCTCCTCTGCGAGCGTGGGGCCGATCACGAGATCCGGCGCGTCGGCTGGGCGCCATCCCGCCATCAGGTCCACCTCGCCGCGGCGGAGGGGCTCGAAGCGTGTCGAGAGCGCCAGCTCCTTGACCTCGACGCTGCAGCCGGGGTGCCGCGCCTCGAACGCGCCGATCAGCTCGATCAGCCGCGGCCCGGCGGTGATGCTGGCGAGCAGGCCGATGTGGAGCGTCGCCTGGTGGCTCGCGCCCTTGAGGACAGCGACAAGGCGCTCATGGGCGGGTGCGATCTCGGCGAGGAAGCGCTCGCCCGCCGCCGTGAGCGCCACGCGACGGCTGGTGCGGTGGATGAGCTGCTGCCCGAGCTTGAGCTCCAGCTCGCGCAGGCTCTGGCTCACGCGTGACTGGGTGATCCCGAGCCGCTCGGCGGCGCGCCCGAAGTGCAGCTCCTCGGCGAGGGCGAGGAAGACGCGGATCTCACGGAGCTCGATGGTTTCCCACATCGATGAGCGAGGCTACTCGGTGCGATCGCGGATCGGCCGTTGATCAGGCCGTGGGCGGGTGGCACGGTGGAGGCCGACTTCGAACGCAAAAGGAGCCCGCAATGCGCAAGATCGTGATGGGCATGATGACCACGTTGAACGGCCGGCTGGACGATCCCGAGGTGTGGCTGACGGGGATCCCGGACGACCTCTACGCCGAGCTCGATCGGCTCTACGAGAGCTTCGACACGATCCTCGTCGGCCGTACCACCTACGACGAGATGTTCGAGTACTGGCCGGGCGCGGAGACGGCGGAGGACGGCTCGGAGAGCAGCCGCAGCATGGGCCGCAAGATGAACAGCTACAAGAAGTACGTGTTCACCGCCGCGAGCGAGACGGCGGAGCTCGAATGGCACAACGCCGAGCTGGTGCCGGCCGCGCGGCGACGAGAGCATCGTGGCGTTCGTGGAGGAGCTGAAGGCGCAGCCGGGCGCCGACATCCACCTGTCGGGCGGCGCGCGGCTCGCGCAGACGCTCGTCCGTTTGGGCCTCGTCGATCAGTACCACTTCCTCGTCCATCCGGTCGTCTCGGCCGGCGCGAGCTGGTTCGACGGGATCGAGGAGAAACGCGAGCTCGAGTTGTTGAGCGCGACCGCGTATTCGAACGGCGTGGTCGGTCTCTACTACGAGCCCCGGGAGGGCTGAACCTGGACGGATGGGCCTCGTTCCGGCTCCCGGGGTCAGGTACTCTCCGCCAATGGCACGCGAGTCCACCTACGCCGGGACATTCGGTCGCGAGAGCGTTCGCGCCGAGGTCTCCACCGCCCAGCTGCTGGGCCAGGTTCTCTTCCTCGTCGCGATCGCGCTCGGCTTCTGCGCGCTGGGGACCTACCTCGGCCGCGACCTCGAGCTCGGCACCGCGCGGATCATCTCCTTCGCCGGCTTCGGGATGCTGCTGGTCTCCTCGTTCGCCGGTGAGCGCTTCCGGGTCGGCCCGTTCGCCATGGCCTGGCTGTTCGCGACGGCGACCGCGATCGGGCTCGGACTCGGGCCGGTCATCGCCTACTTCGCGACCGTCGACGCGACCGCGCTGACGCAGGCCGCCGCCGGCACCGCCGCGACGGTCGCCGGGGCCGGGGCGCTCGGCTTCGCGCTCTCGCCGGACCTCGCGCGCTGGATGCGGCCGCTGTCGCTGATCGTGTTCGCGGCGTGCGTCGGGACGATCGTGTGGTCGCTGTTCGCGGGCACCATCTCGCCGTGGGTGAGCGCGCTGATCTACCTGCTGTCCGCGGCGCTGATCGTGGTCGACTTCAACTACCTGCGCAAGCACGGGACGGAGAACGACGCGATCTGGCTGGCGACCGGGATCTTCGTCTCGATCGTCAACATCTTCATCTCGCTCCTGAACATCTTCTCCTCGCGGTAAGGGCGCAGATGGAGTCATCGTCGGCCACGACTCCGACCCCCGAAGAGCAGAAGGCGCGCAAGGCCGCGGAGCTGCGCGGCGCGCCCTTCCTCGTCTACCGCGACGACAAGGGTGCGCAGAAGATCGTCGGGCTCGACGAGAACGCCAAGATGCTGACCGTGGGCCGTCGCTTCGAGGCCGACATCGCGTTGCCGTGGGACCGCGAGGTCTCGCGCCTGCACGCGCAGTTCGAGTTCCGCGCCGGCGAGTGGACGGTCGACGACGACGGCTGGTCGCAGAACGGCACGTTCGTCAACGAGATGCGGCTCGACGGGCAGCGGCGCCTGCAGGACGGCGACATCGTCCGCTGCGGCCAGACGCACATCGCGTTCTGTCACACGCGCAACGTCAGCGTCGAGATGACGCTGGTGCCGGGCGAGCTGTCGGCGACGCCGCGCTTCTCCCAGCAGCAGCAGCAGATCCTGCGCGAGCTGTGCCGGCCGCTGCTCGGCGACGGCGAGGGCGTGAGCCCGCTCGCCGACGACGAGATCGCCGAGCGGCTCGGCACCGACCAGAAGACGGTCACCACCGAGCTCGAGCACCTCGCGCGCCAGTTCGGGCTGAGCGAGATGCCCTTCTTCGAGCGCCGCGCGGAGATCGCGATGCTGGCGCTCCGCTCGGGGCTCGTCAAAGCCGACGAGTAGCGCCGATGGACCACCGGGTCCAGTTCGACTTCGAGATCGAGTTCTCCAACGGAGGCGGGATCCAGGGCCAGGGATTCCGGCTCGACATCGACGGCGACGACATCGGCGACGACGAGCTTGCCGCCTACATCGTGCGCGACCTGCGGCTGCTGATGGTCGGGAACGTGCGGATCCTGGCCAAGACGATCATCCAGGAGCCGCACAAGCGCCGCGAGCGCGTGCTCGTCGACCTCAGCCACGAGGTCGAGGACGGGATGGTCACCTACAAGGGGTTGCCGGCGCCGGTGATCTGCGACTTCCTCAGCCATGAGGACAGCCATGCGGTCTATGCGCCGGGGACCGAGTTCCAGATCGGCAAGATCGACCTGTGCTCGAACACGGGCACGTACGTCGACAGCCCGTTCCATCGCTACCGCGAGGGCGCCGACCTCGCCGGTCTGCCGCTGGAGCGGCTCGCGGAGCTCGACGCGGTGGTGGTCGACGGCGGCGGGTCGCGTGCGATCGAGCCGGCGGCGTTCGAGGGCGTCGAGGTCGCGGGTCGGGCGGTGCTCGTCCGCACCGGCTGGGACCGCCACTGGCGCACCGACGCCTACTTCGAGGGCCACCCGTTCCTGACCGCCGAGACGGCCGCGTGGCTGCTCGACGCGGGTGCCGTGTTCGTCGGCATCGACTCGCTGAACATCGACGACACCGATGACGGCACGCGCCCGGTGCACACGGCGCTGCTGGGCGCCGGCGTACCGATCTGCGAGCACATGACGAACCTGGCCGCCCTGCCGGCCGAGGGCTTCCGCTTCAGCGCGGTGCCGGTGAAGGTGCGCGGGATGGGGACGTTCCCCGTGCGCGCCTACGCCGCGCTGTGAAACGCGGCGAGCCGCTCGGCCTCTGACTCGAGGGCTTTCCGATCGGCGGCCTTGAGCCGGCCGAACGGGGTCAGCTCGATGCGGCCCTTGTCGTACTTCCAGGTGCCCGCGACGGCGCCGTCGACGGTGAAGGTCGGGAACGACTGCGGCGCCTTGGTGTGGAAGATCTTCGGCCGGTGCTCCTCGGGGAGGAAGCCGGTGCGGCGCGCGTGGACGAGCAGGCTCGCGTCCCAGGTGCCGATGAAGCGCGGCGGGGCCGGAGTGTCCGGGTCCGGGCGCGGGGCGCCGGGGAGGTCCAGCAGGTCGTCCTCGCGGGTGAGGTCGAGGCGCTCGAGCAGTGGGTTGAGCTCGGCGGGCGGGAGGCCGGTGAACGAGGCGACGTCCTTGGCCGTGGCGGGACCGAAGCCGCCGAGGTAGCGGCGGACGAGGTGCTCGACGGCGGCGTCCTGGTCGATGTCGGGCGGCGGGCCGACCCAGTCCTCCGCGAGCGCGTAGAGGTCCGCGCGGCGGCGCTCCCACGTGCCCGACGGCGGTGCGCGGACGAGGTCGACCCAGAGGCCGACCATGCGCGCCGCCTCCTTGCCGACGAGCGCCTCGATCTCCTTGCGGCGCATCGTGTTGCCGCCGGCGAGCGCGGTGCGGACCGTCTCGGCGGCCGCCTCCGGCGGCTCGGCCTTTGCGGCGCGCAGCCACGACGCGCGGCGCACGTCGCGCACGGCGATCGCGAACGGCCAGTAGTCGGCCCGCGAGACGAGGTGGATGGTGCTGCGCATCAGCGTGGCCTGGATCACCTCGCGCGCCTCGAGCGCGCGCGTGAGGTCGTCGCGCGCGAAGTCGTCGACGCGCGACCACAGGCCGATGTACATCGACGGCGCGTACTGCGCCTGCAGGCCCGCCATCCGCTCGAGCATCTCCGGCAGCGGCACGTCGGCCCGCTCGAGCAAGCCCTGACGGGCGAGGAGGGCGCGGTTGAGGCTGCGCTGGTTCAGGCCGCTTGCGCAGCCGGGCGGGAGCCGGCCTCGAGGCGGGTGACCAGCTCGTCGAGGCGGAGCTCCTCGAGGCCCTGGGCGACCGCGTCGAGCTCGCCGGCGCAGAACTCGACGAGCTTGCGGCCCTCCTGGCACAGCTCGAGCGTCTCGCGCAAGCCGGCCTCGCCGGAGTCGAGGCGGCGGATCACCTCTTCGATGCGGGTGCAGGCGGACTCGTACGTCATGACCGCTCATTGTGCGGTTGCGGGCGGACGGACACGCGGCCGTCGTGGAGCCGCAGCGTCAGCTCGGCGTGCTCGCGCGCGGCGGCCGCTGAGGTGACGGGCTCGCCGCTCGGGTCCTCGACGAGCGCGTAGCCGCGCTCCAGCGCGCGCTGCGGCTCGTGGGCGGCGAGGGCGAGCGCCAGACGCTCGAGGTCGCGCCCGCGCTGGACGCGCTCCGCACCCGCCGCGGCGCGCGCCTTGCGCTCGAGCACCAGCGCGGTGGTCGAGGTGTGGCGGGTCGCGGTGGCGACGCCGCGGCGTGAGCTCGCGCCCAGCTCGCGGGCGTGCTGGTGCAGGCGCGCGCGGTGGCGCGCGACGTGGTCGGCCGGCGCGCGCGAGAGCCGCGCGAGCGTCCGCGCTCGCTCGACGATCGCCAGCCGCGAGCGGTGCTCGAGCCGCGCCGCCAGCCCGCGCAGCGCCGCACGAGCCTCGGCACAGTTGACCGGCACCGCGGCCTCGGCGGCATGGGTCGGGGTCGAGCAGGCGATCGCCGAGACGTCGTCGATCAGCGTGCGGTCGGTGTGGTGGCCGACCGAGGAGATCACCGGCACCCGCAGCAGCGCGACGGTCCGGCAGAGCGTCTCGTCGCAGAACGCGAACAGGTCGGCCAGCGACCCGCCGCCGCGTGCGACCACGATCACCTCGACCTCCTCGCACGCCGCCAGGTCCTGCAGCGCGCGCGTGATCGCGGGCGCGGCGTGGCGGTCCTGCACCGGCGCGAACGCCCACACGATCCGCCCCGCCCAGCCGCGGCGGCGCAGCCCGGCGAGCACGTCGTCGCGCGCCTTGCCGCCCTCGCCGGAGACGACGCCGATGACGCGTGGCAGCGACGGTCGCGGCAGCCGCTTCTGCGGCTCGAACAGACCCTCCGCGGCGAGCTGCTTGCGCAGCCGCTCGACCTGGGCGAGCAGGTCGCCCTCACCGGCCACCCGGAGCTTCGTGACCGCGAACGAGAACGACGGCGACGACGCCCGCGAGCCGGGGTAGAAGTCGCAGCCGCCGGCGGCGACGACGACCGAGCCATCGCCGAGCGACTCGAGCCCGAGCGCGTCCCAGTCCTTGCGCCACATCGAGCACGGCAGCGCGCCCGAGCTGTCGCGCAGCTCGAACCACACCTTCGCCCGGCCGAGCTTCAGCCCGAAGACCTCGCCGAACACCTGCACGCGCTTGAAGCCGCGCAGGCGGTCGCGCAAAGCCGCGGCGTAGTCGCCCACTGGCCAGGGCCCGGACAGGCGGCTGCCGGGGATCCCGTCGGGTCGATCGAGCGGCCGCTCCATAGCCCGCAGAGGCTATGCGGCGAGCCGGTCGCCCCCCTTGCGCGCGCCCACGAACTGGGCGAGGCCGGAGATCTGGCGCTGGACGCCCTCGAAGCCTCGTTCCTCCAGCGCCCCGGTGATCTCGTCGCGGCCGAAGACGCGCAGCCCGGTCGCCGCGCCCACCAGCGTGCCGACCGGCGCCGGGGTGAGGGGTGCGCGGGCGGAGGTGAGGATCGCGACCCGCCCGCCGGGGGCGAGCACGCGCGCCATCGCGTCGAGCGCGGCCAGCGGCGCGTCGAACAGATGCAGCGCCGCGAAGCAGCAGATCGCGTCGATGCAGCCGTCGCGGAACGGCAGCCGGATCGCGTCGCCGCGGATGTAGGCGACGTTCGGCGCGTCGCCGGTGTCCTCGACGGCGCGGGCGAGCATCGTCTGCGACGCGTCGAGCCCGATGACCAGCCCGCGCGTGCCGACCGAGCCCGCGAACTCGCGCACGAAGTTCCCCGGCCCGCACGCGATGTCGAGCACGGTGTCGCTCGGTCCGAGCTCGAGCAGCTCGTGCGCGATCCGGCGCTCGCCCGCCGTGCCGGGGCCCAGCGGCCCCATCAGCACGCGGCCCCACGCGGGGCGCCACCAGCGCTCGTAGACGACCGGGAGCCCGCGCGTGAGCATCAGCCGCTGCGCAGGGCGCCCGCCGCGGCGCCCGGCACCGCCGAGGAGGTCGAGATAGCCGTCGGGGATCGCCGCGCTCTTTGGACGTCGTGCCGGATCGAGCAGGCCGATCGCTCGCTCGAGACCGGCGGAGAGGCTCACCCGGTGGTCGGGCCCTTGACGTAGCGAGGCTGGTCGTGGTCGTTGACCGACCGCAGCGAGCGCTGACCGGGCTGCTCCTGCTCGCCGCGCGTCTCGCCCGTGAACGCGATCCGCTCGAGCCGGGCGATCTCCTGCTCGCCGAGCAGGCGGGCGGGGTCCTCGGGCGGCAGCGGCCGGATCAGCGTGCGGATGCGGTTGCGCAGCTGCAGCGCGAAGTGCGGCGTCGACGCGCCCATGAGCTGGCGCACGTCGTCGACGGTGACTTGGCGGTCGTGCCCGAGACGCTCGGGCTGCTCGGCTTCGGCCATGCGGGGATCTTAGGCGGCGGGCGCCACAGGCTGGATCTCGAGCAGCGCGTCGATGCGCGACTGGACGTCGACCGAGATCGCCTTCTCGTCACCCATCACCCAGCCGTGGTTGTAGACGCCGCGCACCGGGTCGTCGTCATAGCCGGGCTGGATGTCGAGCAGGTAGTTCTGCACCGGGGCGGGCAGGCTGTTGGGCTCGGTGACCACGAGCAGCGGGCCGTAGGTGCCGGAGCCCGACAGCCCCGCACCGGCCGCGGCGTCGCCGGTGCGCTCGGTCGAGGCGAACACGAGCCCGTGGCCGGGGTCGACGGCGTTCCAGCCGAAGCGCCCGTCGCTGAAGCGCGCGAACGCGACCGCGCTCGCGGCGGGGTCGGCGCCGGTGATACGGCGCGTCGTGCCGAGCGCGCCGAGCTGCTTGAAGACGGCCGCGGAGATCGCCGACTCCGGCGCGAGCACGTAGATGCGCGGGCGCTGGTGCGAGGTGATCGCCGCCTTGGTGGCGGCGGGCAGCTTGTCCTTGTCGCTCCACAGCACCGGGTCGCCGGCCTTCGCCGCCCAGGCGGCGGCGGGCATCGCGTACTCGGGCGCGCTCGACGGCGCGATGACCACGGCGCGGCTCGGCGCGCCAGCCGCCGCGGTGTGGAGGCGGTCGATCGCCTGGGCGAGCGCGGCCGGGTCGGAGCCGTCGAGGTCGGTCGTCTTGAGGCCCTCGGCCTTCGCGGTCTTGCCGACGCGGATGACCTGCGCGTCGCCCGCCTTCTGGGCGCCGGTCGGTCCGAGCTCGTCGAGCGCGGACTGCGTGGCGTCCGGCATGTCCTCGCCGTCGGAGAGCAGCACGGGCGCGCGCAGCGGCCGGCTCATGAGCTGGGCGGCGGAGATCGCCGCGCGCCAGTCCTTGGAGTCGACGAGCGTGACCACGGCGGGGCGGGTGTCGCGCGAGCGCGAGGGGTAGACCGCCTGGGCGACGGCCGCGGCGTCGGCGATCGGATCCGCGCCGCCCACGCGGGTGGTGTTCTTCGTCGCGAATCCGGGAAAGCCGAGGTTCTTGGCCGCGCCGTCGTCGTCGCTGCTCTGGCCGACGACGGGCTGGCGCTGGTCGCCGTCGTCCTTGTTGCCGCCCCCGCCGCAGCCGGCGACGAGCAGGACGAGCACGAGCAGCAGGAGGCGTGGCCGGCGGAACACGACCGTGGACACGCTAGCCGTTGTCCAACTCGTCGTCTGCATAAGGCGGAAACACGCCGCTGAGGCAGAACTTGTTCAAGTGACCTACAAAAGCCGACGATCACCGGTTGGACATAACGCGGCACCGGGGTATACAGTGCCGCGCCAGCAACGCCGAGTCCCCGGGTCATGCCGGGGAGCGGGGGACCCAGTTGTGTGGGGCGAGTCAGGTCCAGAGCGACCTGAGGCGCGAGCTCTTTCAGCGCCAGCCCGTCAGCTAACCCCGTAGGCCGACGAAAGAGAAGTTTCATGGTTCGGACTGCCGTACGGGGCTTTCGCCTTGTCGTTTTTTCATTGCTATTGCTGTGCGTCGCCCCAATGGGCGCGTTCGCCGACGCCCCGACGGGCGGGGCGACCTACGCACCCCCGCCGCCCCCGCCGCCGGACCCGAGCACGGTCCCGCTGGGGCAGCCGCAGCCGATCGTGCCCGGCGTTCAGGCCGTCCTGCTGCCCGACGGCACCGCTGCCGCTCCCGCCGACGCGCCCCCGCAGGTGCAGAACGCGATCTGGGCCGCCAACACGATCCAGACGCTCCCGTACAGGTACGGCGGCGGCCACAAGTCCTTCATCTCGCGCCGTGGCTATGACTGCTCCGGCACGGTCTCGTTCGCGCTCGCCGCGGCGGCCCTGCTCAAGCGCCCGCTCGACTCGTCGAGCTTCATGCGCTGGGGTGCCAAGGGGCCCGGCCAGTGGTTCACGATCTACACCAACCCCGGTCACGCGTACGTCGTGATCGCCGGCCTGCGGCTCGACACGAGCTCCGCCGGCTCCGGTGGTGGCAAGGGCCCGCGCTGGCGCGCGAAGGGTCGCCCGTCGGCGGGTTACAAGATCCGCCACCCGCGCGGCTTCTAGAACGTCCTCGGTTCGAGGGCAGGGGAGGGGCGCCCGCCTAAGCGGGCGGCGCCCCCACGGCTACGTGTTCCTCGGCGCACGTCAACGGCAACTGCGCTGGGTAGGGAGGCGAGGGAGCCGGCCGCGCCGGCACGAATGTCACCTCGAGGTCGCATATCGCCCTCGAGCTGACATTCGTGGCCCCGCGGGGGTTCGAACCGCTTCCCTACCCAGCCGCAGTTCGCCCGCAGCTAGGCAGACGCGGGGACAGCCGGCTCGGGCGAGTCGACGCGCTTGAAGCGCTCGGTCGGCTCGCGGCCGGACATGGCGTCGTCGGTCGCCCGCTCGACGTCGCCCGGCGAGCGCAGGGCCCGCTGGAACTGCTCTTCGTCGAGCTCGCCCTGCCACTTGGCGATCACCATCGTCGCCACGGAGTTGCCGATCGCGTTCGTCAGCGCGCGACCCTCGCTCATGATGCGGTCGATCCCGACCACGAGCGCGATGCCGACGGCGATCGCCTCGGCGGAGAAGTAGTTGCCGCCGAACGCCTGCAGGGACGCGGTGAGCGTCACGAGGCCGGCGCCCGTGATCCCCGCGGCGCCCTTGGAGGTCAGCACCATCAGCGCGAGCAGGCCGATCTGCGTGGCCAGCGGCATGTCCTGCCCCGCCGCCTGGACGATGAACAGCGCGCCCAGCGTGAGGTAGATGCAGGTGCCGTCGAGGTTGAACGAGTAGCCGGTCGGGATCACCACGCCGGTGACGCGCTTGGAGGCGCCCGCGGCTTGGAGCTTGGCCAGCAGCCGCGGCAGCACGGTCTCCGACGAGGAGGTGCCGAGGATGATCAGCAGCTCGTCGCGGATCAGGCGGATGAGGCGCAAGATCGAGAAGCCCGATATGCGCGCGACCAGGCCCAGCACTCCGAACACGAACACCGCGCAGGTGGCCCAGAAGGTCGCCATCAGCACGCCGAGGCTCGTCAGCGACGTCCCGCCGAACTTCGCGACGGTGAACGCCATGCCGCCGAACGCGCCGATCGGCGCGGCCCACATGATCAGGCGGATGACGCGGAAGATGATCTGGCTGGCGACCTCGAAGACGGCGACGACCTTCTCGCGCTGCACCTTCGGCAGGCCGGAGACCGCCGCGGCCACGAGCAGCGCGAGCACGAGCACGCGCAGGATCTCGTTCTCCACGAACGGTGAGACGAAGCTCGTCGGGAGCAGGTCGTCGGTGATGAAGCCGATGACGCCCTGATCGCCGCCCGCCTCGCCGATCGACTCCTTGGCGGCGTCGCGCGCGTCGGCGGAGACCTCGCCCTCGAAGCCGGAGCCGGGCTTGACGATGTTGCCCGCGAGGAGGCCCAGGCCGAGCGCGACGACCGTCATCGTGAAGAAGTAGCCGAGCGCGCGGAGCGCGAGCCCGCCGGCGCGCGCCATGTCGCCGAGCGACGCGATGCCGATCACGACGGTCACGAAGATGACGGGGCCGGTGACGGCCTTGATCAGCTGGATGAAGGCCTCGGCGAGCCACTGCGCCTTCAGCGCGGCCTCCTGCGCGACCAGGCCGAAGATGATGCCGGCCACAATCGCGATCAGGACCCAGAACCACAGTTGCCGGTAGACCGGCGTGCGCTGTTGCTGCTCCCCCTGCTCCGCCACGAGACCCGCGTACCCCGGGTCCCGCGCCCTCAACCGTCGACAATCTCCTCGCGTTCGGTCAATCGATTGCGGCGCCGCGTCTGAGCGGCCCGTTCGCGGCGCTCCTCGTTATCGCCGGAGACCACCAGCGGCGGCACTTCCCGCGGTCGGCCCTCGTCGTCGACGGCCACCATCGTCAGGTAGGCGCTGTTGGTGTGGCGCACGGTCCCGACCGCGGGGCGCTCCGCCTCGACCCGCACGCCGATCTCCATCGAGGTCCGCCAGACGGCGTTGACCGACGCGCGCAGCGTGAGCAGCTCGCCAATGTGGATCGGCTCGTTGAACGTCATGCGGTCCATCCCCGCCGTGACCACGCGGCCGCCGGAGTGGCGCACGCCCGCGAGCCCTGCCACCTGGTCGCACAGCTTCATGATCACGCCGCCGTGCACGAAGCCGGCCGAGTTGAGATCCGTGGGCCCGAGCCAGTGAACGAGGACGGACAGCGAATGCGCGACGGGCCGAGACTCCATGTGCCGGGGTATACCATCGCCGCACCTCGACTCACGACTTTCACAGGAGGCCATCGTGGCCGGCATGGGCGGACGGATGTCCACCGTTATCAAGGCGAAGATCAACAAGCTCCTCGACAAGGCCGAGGATCCGGGCGAGACGCTCGAGTACTCCTACCAGCGTCAGATGGAGCTGCTGCAGAACGTCAAGAAGGGCATCGCCGATGTCGTGACGTCCAAGAAGCGGCTGCAGCTCCAGCAGACCAAGCTCGAGCAGCAGGTCGTCAAGCTCGACACCCAGGCTCGCCAGGCGCTGTCGGCCGGCAAGGAAGACCTCGCGCGCACCGCGCTCGAGCGCAAGCAGTTCGCGCAGGGTGAGCTGCAGTCGCTCGACCAGCAGGTCGCCGAGCTCGAGCAGCAGCAGCAGACGCTGATCCAGAAGGAGCAGCAGCTGCGGACGAAGATCGACCAGTTCCGCACCAAGAAGGAGGTCATCAAGGCGCAGTACTCCGCCGCCGAGGCCTCCGTGAAGATCTCCGAGGCCGCCACCGGCGTGGGCGAGGAGATGGCCGACGTCGGGCTCGCCATGCAGCGTGCCGTCGACAAGACCGAGAACATGCGCGCCCGTGCCGGCGCGATGGAGGAGCTCGAGGCCGCAGGCGCCTTCGACGACAACCTCGCGCTCGGCTCCGGTCAGGACGACATCGACCGCCAGCTCCACGAGCTCACGTCGCAGAGCCAGGTCGACGACGACCTCGCGAAGATGAAGGCCGAGCTCGGCCAGGGCGAGACCGAAGAGGCGCCCGCCCTCGAGCAGGGCAAGGAAGGCCAGGCGTGATCGTCCGCATCGCCACGGAGGGCCAGTACCGCTTCCCGGATGAGGACGCCGACCGCCTCAACGACCTCGACAACGGCGTGGTCGAGGCGGTCGACGCCGGCGACGAGGATGTCTTCCACGAACGCTTCGAGGAGCTGCTGGCGCTCGTGCGCGCCGAGGGCAGCCTGCTCGTCGGCGACGAGCTCGAGGGCTCCGACGTGATCCTCCCGCCGCCCGACACCTCGTTCGTCGAGGCGTCGGCGGAGTTCACCGGCGAGGGCTTGATCCCCGACTAGCTCGCTCGTCCAGCGAGCCTGGACGATCGAGCATGAATTGCCGCTCAGCGGTCATAGACAGTCCTGGCCAGGTGCCCGATGCTGGATGCATGGCGTACACAGGACAGACCATCGAGAACCCGGCGAGCGGTGAGCGGATCACGTTCCGCGAGACCGCCGCGACCACCGGCGGCGAGCTCGTCGCCATCGACCTGGAGCTCCCGGCGGGCCGTCGGGTGCCAGGGCCGCTGCACATCCACCCGCGCCAGGAGGAGCGCTTCGAGGTCGTCGCCGGCACGATGCGCTTCCGGAGGGGCCGCGAGCGCGTCGTCGCCGGACCCGGCGACGTCGTCGTCGTGCCGGCCGGCGTCAAGCATGACTTCGCGAACGCCGGCGACACCGACGCGCTCGTCCGCGTCGAGGTCCGGCCGGCGCTGCAGATGGAGCGGCTGTTCGAGACCGCGGTCGCACTGGCAGAGCAGGGCCGCACGCTGCGGAGCGGCATCCCGAAGCCTTTGGAGCTCGCGCTGTTCACACGCGAGTTCGAGGACGAGGTACAGGCGGCGTTCCCCCCGCGCTGGGTCCAGAGGGCGGCGCTGGCGCCGCTCAGATGGCTGGCGCGACTCCGCCGCGGCGCCGTGCAGGCGCCTGTCCCGGCTGAAGCCTAGATCGGGATATCCCAGAGCGGGAACCAGCGCTCGAGCTGTGCCTCGACGGGCAGGTCGGCGCCGATCTGGGCCTGCAGACGCAGCTCGCGCTCGGAGTCGCGCTGCTGCTCGCCGCCCGCCGGGACGAACGGGTAGAACGCGCCCCGCTTGTAGTTGTAGATCCAGTAGACCGGCTTGTCCTGGGCGTCGCGGAAAGCGAACACCGCGGCCAGCAGGCGATCGCCGTAGCCGCCGCCCTGCAGCTCGGTGGAGACCGCGTTGATCCCGACCACCAGGTCCTCGAAGTCAGGGTCGGCGAGGATCATCCAGCGGTAGCCGAACTTGTCGTCCTGGCGCTCGATGATGGTGCCGGTCTCGTCGCCGGTGCTCTTCACGAGCTCCTCCATCTCGGCGACGATTCCCTCGAAGTCCGAGGTGCCGAGCGGCTGGAAGACGATCGCGGACTTGCCGGAGCTCTTGAGGCCCAGCTCGGTGTCGAGCGTGACGCCCGCCGTGCTCATGGCGAACAGGCGGTCGGGCGCCGGGCCCTTGATCTTGCGCTTGCCGGTGAGAGCGTCGAGGAAGCCCATGGCCTCCCCAGGTTACGCGCGGCCCTGGAGCTGTGCCTCCAGCCGCTGCAGCGCCTCGATGCGCTTCTCCAGCGGCGGGTGGGTCGAGAACAGCCCCGCGATCGAGCCCTTCACGCCGGGCGGGAAGATGTAGAAGGCGCTCAGCTCGCTCGACGCGCGCAGGTCCTGCTGCGGGATCCGCTCCATGCCGCTCGAGATCTTCATCAGCGCGGAGGAGAGGGCGCTCGGCCGCCCCGTGATCACCGCGGCGCCGCGGTCGGCAGCGAATTCGCGGTAGCGCGAGAGCGCCTGCATCAGGAAGAACGAGACGATGTAAACGGCGATCGAGACGAGGAACAGCACCATGAAGCTCGGGTTGTCGTCGTCGTCGCCGTAGCCGCCACCGCCGCCGAAGAAGAAGCCGAACTGGACGATGTAGGCAGCGATCGTGGCGAAGAAGCCGGCGAGCGTCATGACCAGCACGTCGCGGTTGGCGACGTGTGTGAGCTCGTGCGCCATCACGCCTTCGAGCTCAGCGGGGGAGAGCAGCTCCATGATCCCGGTGGTCGCGCACACCGTCGCCGACTTCGGCGAGCGGCCGAGCGCGAACGCGTTCGGCATCCGGGTGTCGGCGACCGCCACCTTGGGCTTGGGCAGGTCGGCCTGCACGCACAGGCGGTCGATCATCGCGTGCAACTCCGGCGCCTGTTGGGGCGTGACCTCGCGGGCGCCCATGGCGCGGAGCGCGAGCTTGTCGGAGCCGAAGAGCTGGAACAGCGCCAGGCCGCCGGCGATGAACGCCACCGTCACGCCGTTGGCGCCGCTGGCGAGCAGCGCGACGACGAGCGCGACGTAGAGCGCGCCGAGGAGGAAGAACACGAAGACAATCCGGACCTGGAGCCCGGTGTCCTTGCCGAATGAGGTGGATCGAGGCATGGGCTTACGAAGTATAAGCGCAGGTGACCGTGGCTTCGCCGAAATTACGCGCCACTTAGGATCGGCGGCGTGAACGAGATGACAAATCGGACCTGGGACGCCGTCGTCGTCGGCGCCGGTCACAACGGCCTGACCGCGGCCGCCTACCTCGCCCGCGCCGGCCGCAGCGTACTCGTACTCGAGCGCCGCGAGCAGGTCGGCGGCGCGTGCACGCTCGAGGAGCCGTGGCCCGGCTACGCGATCTCCCCATGCGCCTACCTCGCCGGGCTCCTGCATCCGCTGGTGGTCGAGGAGCTTGCGCTGCACCGCTACGGCTACGAGCTGATCGCGCTCAAGCCGGAGGACCCCTACATCACCGTCCCGCGCGAGGACGGCACCGCGTTCACCGAGTGGATCGACGAGGACCGCACCGTCGAGGAGCTCAGCGTCGGCGACGGCCGCGGCTACCAGGAGTACATCTCGCTCATCCGCCGCATCCGCGACGCGCTGCGGCCCGACGGCCCCGACGACCTGTGGCTGGCGGAGCCGCCGTCGCGCGAGGAGATCGAGGCGCGGCTGGGCGGCGACGAGATCGCGATCGCGACGATGTTCGAGGACAGCTACACGACGATGCTCGAGCGCTTCTTCTCCGACCGCGTGGTCGACGCGCTGGCCGGCCAGGGCGTGATCGGGACGTTCGCCTCCCCGCGCGATCCCGGCACGGCCTACGTGTCGTGGCATCACTCGAGCGGGCGGCTGACCGGCATCCCCGGCGCCTGGACCTACGTGCGCGGCGGGATGGGCCGCGTCTCCTTCGCGATCGCCGACGCGGCTCGCGAGGCCGGCGCCGTGATCACGACCGGCGCGCCGGTCGCCGCGATCCATCCCGGGCAGGGCGTCGAGCTCGAGGACGGCACCGCGATCGCCGCCCGCGCGGTGGTCTGCAACGCCGACGCGCGGCGCGTCCTCGGCCTGCTCGACGGCGCGGCGCCCGCCGACTTCCGGACGCGCGTCGAGGCCGTGCCGATGGAGAGCCCGGTGCTGAAGGTCAACTTCGCGCTCTCCGGCCTGCCGCAGTTCCCCGCCGCCGAGCACGCCACCCGCGGCACCGTCAACTGCATGCGCGGAGCACAGGCGATGCACGACGCGTGCCGGCTCGCCCAGGCCGGCGACGTCGCCGAGGAGCTGTGGTGCGAGCTGTACTTCCAGACCGTCGCCGACCCGAGCGTGGCCCCCGAGGGCCGCCAGGTGATGAGCGCGTTCTGCCAGTACGTGCCCTACGAGCTCGCCGAGGGGACGTGGGACGAGCGGCGCGACGAGATGGCCGATCGCGTCGAGCGCTCGATCGAGCGCTTCGCCCCCGGCTTCCGCGAGCTGGTGGTCGAGCGCGAGGCGCTCGCCCCGCCCGACGTCGAGCGCAAGATCGGGCTCACCGGCGGCCACATCTTCCAGGGCGAGTGCCTGCCCGAGTTCATGTGGGACCGGCGGCTGCCTTACCGCACCGGCGCCGACGGCGTCTATCTGTGCGGTGCGGGCACGCATCCCGGTGGCAGCGTGATCGCCGCCAACGGCCGCAACGCAGCGCTGGCCGTGCTCGCCGACGTGGGGTAGTCTTCGCCCCGCCGAATTCCCTGCAACGGTCAGGGAAGCGGGGGACCCACTTGGTCGTTTTGGGGCGAATCCCGGGCTGGTGCCCGGGTAGCGCGCAAGCGCGAGCCCGTCAGCTAACCCCGTAGGCAACGCGCATATGAATGGCTCGGCGTCGCCTACTCGGGAGAAATCCCTGCACATTGCAGGATTCCTTGCATGCTCCATAAGCGGGTGCCCGGTCCTGGAGACAGGGCACGAGGGGTCCTAGAGTGACCCGCCGCATGCGCTCGTCTCGGCTCGGCCTCCTTCTCGTGGTGGCAACGCTCCCGCTCGTCCTCTGGGCGACGTTGCCCATGCTCGCCGGCGGTTCGCCGCGGTCGCGCGCGGCCTCGATCGGCTCGAAGATCGACCAGAAGCGCAAGCAGATCGACGCCAAGAAGGGCCGCGAGCGCGTGCTCTCGACGACGATCACGCGCTACAGCAAGCGCATCAACTCGCTGCAGGGCGACATCACCGTGCTGCAGCGCAAGGAGGTCGCGATCCAGGGCGACCTCGACGCCAAGCTCGCCGAGCTCGCGCGGATCCAGGAGGACCTGCGGCAGGAGCGCATCCGCCTGGCGCGGCTGCGGGCCCGCCTCGCCGAGGCGCGCGTGGCGCTCGCCGACCGCCTCGTCCAGCTCTACAAGGCCGACAAGCCCGACGTCGTCACCGTCGTGCTCGAGTCAGACGGCTTCGCCGACATGCTCGAGCGCACCGAGTTCATGCAGCGCGTCTCGGACCAGGACGCGCGCATCATCGACCGCGTCCGTACCGCGCGCGCCGACGCCAAGCGCACCGAGGCGCGGCTCGACACGCTCGAGCAGCGCCAGACGAAGGTGGCTGCGGCGATCGAGGAGCGGCGCGACGCCGTCGCCCGCGTCAAGGGCCAGCTCGTCGACCGCCGCGACGCGTTCTCCCGCGTTCGCTCGTCGAAGTCGACCGCGCTCGTCAGCACGCGCCAGGACCGCCAGCACCTCGAGGGCGACCTCGCGGCGCTGGAGAAGGAGAACGCGAAGATCCAGGCCCAGCTCGCCGGGTCGCCGAACGGCACGGCACCGGGCGCCGCGGGCCCGATCAAGCCGGGGCTCGGGCGGGATGATCTGGCCGGTCAACGGCCCGGTGGTGTCGCCGTTCGGCATGCGCTGGGGCCGGCTGCACGCGGGCGTCGACATCGCGGTGCCGGCGGGCACGCCGATCCGCGCCGCGAAGTCTGGCCGCGTGGTCCTGCTGGGCTGGACCGGCGGCTACGGCAACTACACCTGCGTCGGCCACGGCGGCGGGGTGTCGACGTGTTACGCGCACCAGTCGCGCTACGGGACGTCCAACGGCGCGAACGTCAGCCAGGGCCAGGTCATCGGCTACGTCGGCTGCACCGGCCACTGCTTCGGCGACCACCTGCACTTCGAGGTGCGCGTCAACGGCGCGCCCGTCAACCCGATGGGCTACCTCTAGCCGACCGCCTACTCTTGGGGAGCGTTGCTCCCCGAGATCAACATCCTGGGCTTCGAGCTGCAGACCTTCGGGCTGATGCTCGCGCTCGCGCTCGTCTCCTCGGGCGTGCTCGTCGGCAAGCGGCTGAAGGAGTTGGGCCTGCCGTTCGACTGGGTCTACGAGATCATGTTCTGCGCCGGCGTGGGCGGGATCGCGGGCGCGAAGATCTGGTACGTCGTCGAGAAGGGCGACCTCGGCAGCCTGTTCTCGGGCACCGGGCTCGTGTTCTATGGCGGCGCGATCGGCGGCGCGCTGGCCGTGATGGCCTACGCGCGCTACCGCGGCTTCCTCGACTACCGGCTGTTCGACATGGGCGCTCCGGCGCTGGCGATCGGTTACGCGGTCGGGCGCCTCGGCTGCCAGCTCGCCGGCGACGGCGACTACGGCATCCCGTCGGACCTGCCGTGGGCGATGTCGTATCCCGACGGCACGGTGCCGACCACCGACCAGGTGCACCCGACCCCGATCTACGAGTTCCTCGTGATGAGCGCCGTGACGTGGTGGCTGTGGAGCCGGCGCGACAAGGTGCGCCACGGCGAGCTGATCGGCTGGTGGGCGGTGCTGGCGGGGATCGAGCGCTTCCTCGTCGAGTTCATCCGCCGCAACGACGACATCGTCGGGCCGTTCAGCCTCGCGCAATTCGTGTCGGTGCTGATGATCGTCGTCGGCACGTGGTGGCTGCTGCGGGTGCGCTCCCGCGAGCCACTGCCTCAAAGCTCGACGAAGCGGCCAACGCCGCGCCGCTCCGCGCCCGCCAGGGCGAGGTGAGCGGCGGCGTCGTCCTCGAGGCCGACGCCGACGGACTTGTAGAGCGTCAGCTGCTCGGGGCTCGTGCGGCCCGGCTTGGTGCCGGCCACGAGCTCGCCGAGCTCCGCGTGCGCGTCCGCGCCCTCGAGGTCGGTGCTGCCGGCGGGCGGTGGGGCGAGCGCGGACTCGCGTGACTCGACGACGACGAGCGCGTCGCGGACGAGTGCGGGATCGAGCTCGCGGCCCGCGGCTACGAACCCCACGGAGTTGACGTGCGTCCCGGGGGCAAGCTGGTCGCGGAGGAGCACTGGCTCCGTGGCCGCGGTGGCGACGCAGACGACGCCGGCGCCGCGGACGGCGTCCTCCACGGAGTCCGCCGGCGTGGCGTCGTGCCGCGCGGCCAACTCGCGCACCGCCTCCTTGCGGCGGCCGAAGACCCTCACGTCGGCCCATTCCCGCTCACGCGTCAGCGCCGCCAGATGCGCGTCGCCCTGGACGCCGGTGCCGATCACCGCGAGCACGTCGGCGTCCTCCCGCGCCAGCAGCCGCGTCGCGAGCCGCGAGCCGGCCGCGGTGCGCGCCGCGGTGATGGCGTCCCCGTCCATCAAAGCGGCCGGGGTGCCCGTGGCGGCGTCGAAGACGACGATCGCCGCCTGGTGGGCGGGGTCGTGGCCGGGGAAGATCGAGACGAGCTTGACCGTCACGGACGGGCTCTCGTGACGGTGCGCGCCCATCATCAGGATCGAGCCCGCGCCGGGCACCTCGACGCCGGTGCGCGGCGGCATCGACACGTCGCCCGCGCTGAGCGCCGCAAACGCGGCCGCGAGCTCGTCGACGAGCGCGTCCAGGTCGAGCGCCGCCTCGACGTCGGCGCGGGAGAGGACGCGCAGCTTCATGTGTCGGCGCGGGGGTCGTGCAGGCCGGCACCCCAGGTGTCGGGCAGGCGGAAGCCCTCCGGGAACGGGTCGTCGGGGTCGAGCACGAACTGGTGCGTGCCGGTGATCCACGCGCGGCCGGAGATGGCCGGCACGATCGCCTCGACGCTGCCGACCGTCGTGCGGCCGACGATCCGCCCGACGAAGCGCGTGCCGATCACGCTCTCGTTGACGAACTCCTCCCCGTCGCCGATCAGCCCGCGCGCCGCGAGCACGGCCAGCCGCGCCGAGGTCGCGGTGCCGGTCGCCGAGCGGTCGAGCCGGCCGGGCGCGACGACGGTGGCGTTGCGCGCGTCGCCGCCCGCGCGCGGCGCGGCGGTGAAGACCACGAACGAGAGCGCGCTCAGCGCCGGCTCCGCCGGATGGGCGATCTCGAGCTGCTCGGCGACCGCGGGCCGGATGCGCTCGCCGAGGTCGGCCAGCTCGCGCGCCTCCTCCGGCACGATCGCGTAGCCGAGCGCCTCGGCGTCGACGAACGCGCAGAACGCGCCGCCATAGGCGACGTCGACCGGCAGCTCCCCGACCCCGGGCACGGCCACCGGCGCGTCGAGGTGGGTGGCGAACGACGGCACGTTCTCGAACGTGACGCGCTCGCAGCGGCCGGCGCGGCAGTCGGCGGTCACGCGCACGAGCCCGGCGGGCGCCTCGAGCACGAGCGTGGTGACCGGCTCGGTCATCGGCACGATCCCGGTCTCCAGCAGCACCGTGGCGGTGTTGATCGTGTTCGAGCCCGACATCCCCTCGTAGGAGCAGGACTCCATGATCAGGAAGCCGGCGTCGGCCTCCGGGTGGGACGAGGGGAGCACGACGTCGAGCGACAGCGGTGCCGAGCCGCGGGGCTCGAACAGCAGCAGCCGCCGCAGCTCGTCGCCCTCGGCCTCGAGGTGGCGCATCTTCTCGAGCATCGTCGTCCCGGGGACGTCGAGCACGCCGCCGACCACGATCCGGCTGGGCTCGCCCTCCGCGTGGGCATCGACGCAATGGAGGACGCGGCCGGGCACGCGCCGACTTTAGGCGATCGCCGGAATGCCGGACGTTCGTCCACTGGCGCGCTCGCAGGCGCTGGTTTTCCGCAACGAGCGCGTTTCCAGCTCCCGGACATGAGAATCGGACGCGAACTGCTCACCGGGATGGGCTGGGCCGGGACGCTCGGCGTGGTCGCCCTGTGCACGCTCATGTTCCTGTTCACGTACGTCGCCTTCGACGGCGCACAGAAGCGCCGACGGCGTGACGAAGCTGCCCTCGGTTCCCGAGGGTCGTGCCGCGCTCGGGCGCGCCACTCCTGGACAGGGCGCTGCAACGCCCCCTGGGACCGCGCCACTCCCTCCAGGACGCGGCGCTCCGTCTCCGACCCCCGCTCGACCCACCCCCTCGGGTTCGAGCGGGGGTGGTGACGGTCTCAGCCCATGACGCGGCGCAGCCAGCGCAGCGCGTGACCCTGCAGCTCGGCGTCGTGCTGCACCGAGCGGTGGTGACCGCCCGGGACGACGACGAGCTCGCTGCGCGGGTCCGGCGCGAGCCGCGCCAGCTCGCGCGAGTGCGCGACCGGGACGCGCTCGTCGCCCTCGGCGTGCAGGAGCAGCAGCGGCAGCGCGAGCCGCTCGACGGCGGCGTCCAGCGGGTGCTCGGCGAGGAACGCCTCGAGCGACGGGATGTCGGCGGGGAAGTCGAGCTCGCCGCCGCGCAGCCCGCGCGACAGGCCGTCGGCGCTGGCCGGGCAGATCGCCACGGCGGCGCGGGCGCCCAGGTGGTCGGCGGCGAGGATCGCCAGGTAGCCGCCCATGCTCGAGCCGCGCAGGGCGAGCGGGAGGTCGCCGAGCAGCGCCGCGATCGTGGCGACGTCGTCGAGCACGCGGCCGTCGAGCTCGCCGCCCGTGTCGCCGTGCCCGCGCTGGTCGAAGCAGACGGCGGCGAGGCCCGCCGCGCGCGCCGCGCGGGCGAAGTCGTGGTGGCTCTCCTTGCACGATCCCGCCCCGTGCAGGATCACCAGCCCCGCCCACGGATCGCCCTCGGGGAGCCACAGCGAGTAGGCCAGGCCGTCGGCCTCGCCGACGTCGGCCGGGGGAGCGGGGGTCTCATACCGCATAATCGGCGCGCATCATGGCCGCCGCGACGCTGACCGTCTACCCCGAGGCTGCGTCCGTCCACGACGGCCGCCTCTCGATCGGCGGCTGCGACGTGCTCGAGCTGGCGCGCAAGTACGGCACGCCGGCCTACGTCGTGGCGGAGGACGACCTGCGCTCGCGGGCACGGGAGTTCGTGCGCGCGATGGGCGCGCACCACGGCGGCCCGGCGCGCGTCATGTTCGCCGCCAAGGCGTTCCCCTGCACCGCGGTGCTGCGGATCTTCGCCGAGGAGGGGCTGGGCGTCGACGTCGCCTCGGCGGGCGAGCTGTTCATGGCGCTGCGCGCCGGCTTCGACCCGGGCCGGATCGTCGTGCACGGCAACGCGAAGTCGCTGGCCGAGCTGCGCGCGGCCGTCGAGCAGCGGCTCGTCGTGGCGATCGACAACCTCGACGAGATCGACCGCCTGGAGCGCCTGGCGGGCGCCGGCCCGCAGCCGGTGCTGCTGCGCGTCGTGCCCGAGGTCCACACCGACACCCACGCGGCGGTGGCGACCGGGCACGCGGACCAGAAGTTCGGGCTCACGCTGGCCGAGGCCGCCGACGCGGTCGACCGCCTCAACGCCGCCGGCTGGGCCGACGTGCGCGGCATCCACGCCCACATCGGCTCGCAGCTGTTCGACCTCGCCCCCTACCGCGAGGCGGTCGCGGCGATCGCCGAGCTCGGCCCGTTCCCGGTCTACGACCTCGGCGGCGGGCTCGCCGCCGCCTACACGCCCGAGCACCGGCCGCCGTCGGTCGACGAGTGGGTGGCGGGTGTCACCGGTGCGGCGCACGAGCTGCTGGATGCGCGCGAGGCGGAGCTGTGGATCGAGCCCGGGCGCGCGCTCGTCGCCAACGCGGGCGTCACGCTCTACACGGTCGAGTCGGTCAAGCGCCGCGACTCGACCTGGGTGGCCGTCGACGGCGGCATGAGCGACAACCTGCGCCCGATGCTCTACGGCGCGCCCTACACGGCCGACGTCGCCGACCGCCTCGGCTCCGAGGCCGAGCCCGGCGAGCGCTACCACCTGGCCGGCAAGCACTGCGAGTCCGGCGACGTGATCGCCTGGGACGTGCGGCTGCGCGACCCGCGGCCGGGCGACGTCGTCGTGACGCCGGTGACCGGCGCCTACGGGCACGCGCTGGCCAACAACTACAACGGCGTGCCGCGGCCGCCGGTCATCCTCTGCGCCGGCGGCGAGGCGCGGGTGGCGGTGCGGCGGGAGACACTGGAGGACCTGGTTGCCCGAGACGTTTAAGGTCGGCCTGCTCGGCCACGGCACGGTCGGCTCGGCGTTCGAGACGCTGCTGGCCGAGCGCGCCGAGGCGGTCGAGGCGATCATCGGCGCGCGCCCGGAGCTCTCCGGCGTGCTGACGCGCTCGCGCGGGTCGTTCGACGAGATCCTCGAGGGGTCGGACCTGATCGTCGAGCTGATGGGCGGGCTCGATCCGGCGCGCGACTACGTGCTGCGGGCGATGCAGGCCGGCAAGCACGTCGTCTCGGCCAACAAGCAGCTGCTGTCCCACCACGGCGAGGAGCTGTGGGCGGCGGCGCGCGAGCACGGCGTGCAGCTGCGCTTCGAGGGCGCGGTAGCGGGCGTCGTGCCGGTCATCCGCGTGCTGCAGGAGTCGCTGGCAGCGGCGCGGATCGAGCGCGTGCACGGGATCGTCAACGGGACGACGAACTACATCCTCAGCGAGATGGCGGCCGCGGGGATCTCCTACGACGAGGCGCTGGGCCAGGCGCAGGCGCTCGGCTACGCCGAGGCCGACCCGACCGACGACGTCACCGGCAAGGACGCGGCGGCGAAGATGGCGATCCTGGCGCGGCTGGCGTTCTCCACGCCCGTGCACCTCGACCAGGTCCGCTACGAGGGGATCGAGCAGATCACCGCCGACGACATGGCCTACGCGCAGGAGCTCGGCCTCGGGCTGAAGCTGATCGGCACCGCGGAGCGGATCGGCGGCGGCATCAACGTCCGCGTGCACCCGGCCTTCCTCTACGCCGCGCACCCGCTGGCGTCGGTGCACGGGCCGTTCAACGCGGTCACGGTCGAGTCCGACGCGATCACCGAGATCACCTTGTCGGGGCCCGGCGCGGGCGGTCCGCAGACCGCGAGCGCGGTGCTGGGCGACGTGATCTCGGCCATGATCCCACCCGCCACGACGCCGGAGACGACGGAGGAGCTGACGTTCGTCACCGACGTCTCGTCGGCCTTCTACCTCCATCTCGAGGTCGCCGACCGGCCGGGCGTGCTGGCCCAGGTCGCCGAGATCCTCGGCATGCAGGGCGCGTCGGTGAAGTCGGTGGTCCAGGAGGGGCTGGGCGACAACGCGCGGCTCGTGATGGTGCTGCACCCGCTGCTCGAGTCGCGCCTCTACGGCGCGCTGCGGCTGATCGGGCAGCTCGAGTTCATGCGCTCGCCCCCGCGGGCGATCCGCGTGATCGACGAGGAGTTCACCTGAGCCGCGTCGGCCTGATCGAGCGTTACCGCGACCGCCTGCCGTTCGAGCCGGGCGATCCCGTCGTGTCGCTGCTGGAGGGCTCGACGCCGCTGGTGCCGGCGGTGCGGCTGTCCGAGCGCGTGGGCGCCGACGTGTGGCTGAAGGTCGAGGGCGCGAACCCGACCGGCTCTTTCAAGGACCGGGGCATGACCTGCGCCGTGTCGGCGGCCGTGCGTGACGGGGCGGAGGCCGTGATCTGCGCCTCGACCGGCAACACCGCGGCAAGCGCGGCGGCCTACGCGGGGCGCGCGGGGCTGACCGGGGCGGTGATCGTGCCCGAGGGCAAGATCGCCACCGGCAAGCTCGCCCAGGCACTGATGCACGGCGCGCGGGTGATCGCGCTGCGGGGCAACTTCGACGCGGCGCTCAAGCTCGTGCGCGAGCTCGTCCAGCGCCACCCGATCGCGCTCGTGAACTCGGTCAACCCGTACCGGCTCGAGGGGCAGAAGACGGCCTCGTTCGAGATCGTCGACGAGATCGGCGACATCGACGCGCTCTGCATCCCGGTCGGCAACGCGGGCAACATCACCGCGTACTGGAAGGGGTTCGAGGAGGCCGGCGCGGGGCGGCCGCGGATGCTGGGCTGGCAGGCCGAGGGCTCGGCGCCGCTGGTCGACGGCGCGCCGGTCGAGAACCCGGAGACCGTGGCGAGCGCGATCCGCATCGGCAACCCGGCGCGCTGGGAGGAGGCGATGGCCGCGATGACCGCCTCCCAGGGCGACATCCGCGCGGTCTCCGACCCCGAGATCCTCGACGCCTACCGCTGGCTGGCCGCGCACGAGGGCGTGTTCTGCGAGCCGGCGTCCGCGGCGGGCGTGGCGGGGCTGCTCAAGCACGGGGCCGAGGGCGCGTCGAAGATCGTCTGCGTGCTCACCGGCCACGGGCTCAAGGATCCGCAGGTCGCGCTCGGCCACGCCGGCTCGGTGGTGCCGTGCGAGCCGGAGATCGACGCGGTCGAGAAGGCGGTCCTCGGGTCGTGAGGCGCCGGCGGCGCATCCGCGTCCCGGCCTCGTCAGCGAATCTCGGGCCGGGCTTCGACGTGCTCGCCGCGGCGCTGGCCATGCACATCGAGGTCGAGGTGGTGGAGACCGGCACCTTCGGGGTCGTCACCGATCTCTCGATCGCGCGCGACCGCCGCAATCTCGTCGTCCGCGGCTTCGCCCACCTCGCACCACCTGACGAGTTCGAGTTCCGCATCACCTCGACCGTGCCGCTGTCCGGCGGCCTCGGCACGAGCGCGGCGGCCTACGTCGCCGGCCTGCTCGCCGCCGACTCGATCTTCGAGCTCGACGCCGACGTGCTCACGCTCGCGACCGCGCTCGAGGGCCATCCCGACAACGTCGCCGCGGCGCTGCACGGCGGCATCGTGCTGTGCGCGGACGGGCAGGCGACGCGGTTCGACCCGCCGGCCGGCCTCGAGGCGGTGCTCGTCGTCCCGCACCGCCACGTTCGCACCGCGAAGGCGCGCGCCGCGCTGCCCGCCGAGGTGCCGATGGCCGACGCGGTGTTCAACGTCGCCCACGCCTCGCTGCTCGTCCTCGGCCTCGCCCAGGGCCGCCTCGACCTCGTCGCCCGCGGCCTCGCCGATCGG
The DNA here is from genome assembly GCA_963802905.1 of uncultured Solirubrobacteraceae bacterium. GTDB lineage: Bacteria > Actinomycetota > Thermoleophilia > Solirubrobacterales > Solirubrobacteraceae > DASQFQ01. The sequence continues at coordinate 136,560 of CAWDKH010000019.1, forward strand.
CTGCACCAGCCGCGCCGCGCGGCGCTGTACCCCGAGTCGATGGCGCTGCTCGCCCGCGCCCCGGAGTTCGGCGCGCTCGGCGCCTCGATCTCGGGTGCCGGGCCGACGGTGCTGGTGTGGAGCCAGTACGACGCGACGGCGGGTGTCGTCGAGCGGCTGCGCGACGAGACGGCCGGCTGGGCCGACGTGCTGCGCGTTCCGTTCGAGCCCCAGGGCGCGGACGTGCGCGCGCTCACCTAGGCCCGGATGAACACCGGCGTCCCGGCCGGCACGCTGCGCATGAGCCGGCGGATGTCGGCGGGCCGGGCGCGCATGCAGCCGAGCGAGGCGGCCTTGCCGACGGTCCACAGGTTCGGCGTCGCATGGATCGCGAGGCGGTCGCCGCCGGGCCAGCCGGCGATCAGCTTCGTCTGGTGGCCGGAGAGCGCGAGCAGGCAGCAGCCGTAGGGCGACGCCGGGTCGCCCGGGTGCAGCTTGTCGGTGACCGCGAAGCGGCCGGTCGGCGTCTCGGTGCCCGGCCGCCCGACCGCGACGGAGAACGACCGCACCGCGCTGCCGTCGCGGCGCAGCGTCAGCCGCCGGGCCGAGCGGTCGACGTGGATCGAGAGGTCGGTGCTCGCCAGCCGCGCGCGGTCCTCCCGGATCCAGCCCGCGCGGCCGTTGGGGCGCTCGCTCGCGAGCACGCGCAGCCAGCCGTCGCGCCGCGCGGTCACGCTCAGCACGCGCGGCGAGTCGAACTCGGTCCGGGTGCCGAGCCAGTGCAGCGGGCGCCCGCCGGGCGTGGCCCGCAGCTGCGTGGCCTTGAGCACGCGCGCGGTCAGGTAGCGGCCGGCGGGCCGCGGTGGCGCCGCCTCGGCGCCCGCATCCGCGTCCGCCTCTTGCACCACCGTGAACGGGGGCGGCGTGGGCTCGTCCTTCGCCCCGCATCCGGCGAGCAGAACGGCGGCGAGCAGAAGGGCCCCGCGCTTCACCCTGTCGAGGCTACCCCGTGGCGGCGAGCATGGGGCGCAACCTGCGCCGCGGCGCGTCGAGCCCGATCCGCTTGAGCAGCTCGTCGGCCAGCGCCAGGTAATCGGTCCCGAGGTCCGGCCGGTGGTCGAGGATCGATGTCGCCTTCTCGGCCGACTCCGCGTAGGCGATCGACGAGCGGATGACGGTCTTGAACACGGTCTTCGGGAAGTGCTCGGCCAGCGCCTCGTAGGCCTCGCGCGAGTGCACCGTGCGCATGTCGGCGATGTTCATCAGCACGCCGACCAGCTCGAGATCGGGCGCGTAGTACTCCTTCGCCTGCTCGACCACGTCGAGCGCGCCCTGCACGCCCTGGAGCGCGAAGTACTGCGCCTCGGCGCTCACGATCGCCCAGTCGGAGGCGACCAGGCCGTTGACGGTCAGCAGCCCGAGCGCGGGCGGGCAGTCGATCAGGATCACGTCATAGCTCTGGCGCGGGCCCTTCAGCGCCTTGCGCAGCACCAGCTCGCGGCCCATCTTGCCCGACATCGAGCGCTCGACCTCGGCCAGGATCGGCGTCGCGGGGATGATCCCGTCGTGCACCGCCTCGGACGCCTTGGCCTCGCCGGAGAGCACGTCGGCGATCGTCGGCGCCGCGTCCGGCGGCACGTCGAAGTAGTCCGACAGGTTGCCCTGGGGGTCCAGGTCGATGGTCAGGACGTTGAGCCCGACGCGCCGGAGCACGTCGGCCAGCGTCCGCACCGTCGTGGTTTTGCCCGTCCCGCCCTTGAGGGACAGGACCGCGATCGTCTCGGCCATGAAGGGCCGAGACTGTAGCGAGGCGGGTCTACTCGGCGACCGCGGCCGGGGTCGAAGCGCCCGAGCCGACGGTGGCGGTGTCGAAGTAATGAATGGTGTGGCGGCCGATGGCGATCTCGTCCCCGTCGGACAGCGGCGCCCAGTCGACGCGCTGCCCGTTGACGTAGACGCCGTTGAGCGAGCGGTCGTCGAGCACGCGTACACCGTCCGCCTGGTTCACCACCAGCGCATGACGGCGGGACACGGTCGCGTCGTCGAACCGGATGTCGGCCGACAGCGAGCGGCCGATCCGCGTCCATTCGCGCGACACAGGCGCCACGACGCGCCGTCCGGCGTCCTCGTAGGCCAAGTACTTGCCGGGCACGGTCAGGCCTGAGCGGGCCTCGTCGACCCAGTCCGGGCGTGCGGATGCGGGAGCGGCTTGCTCCTCTTCAGTGAGCGGCACCGAGCCCGCGCCACTAACGGGCAGGGTCCCGGTCGCCTCGACTTCGCTGGGCGTGCGTGGATCCATCAATCTCTCCTCTGGCGCGCGCACGCGCCGTTCCAGCGACCCGACCTCCAACGGAAATGATACGCAGAGCGTCAATGGGGTCGCGACCCGGTGCCTCCGGCCGGAAGGGGTTTGTTGCCCCACGGCGAAACTCCCGAAACCATGCTTTCTGCTGCCTCGCCGACGGCCCCCATCGAGCGTGCGCTGCTCCGGAAGAGCGTCGGCCTGCTCACCGATGAGCGCCCCCGTTGCTACCACTGCCACCGCACGCCGCTGGTCGGCGAGCGCATCTATCTGTACGCCCAGGCGCTGGTCTGCGAGCTGTGCCGGCCACGCCGCCGCGACACCCCGCAACGGTCCGAGCTCGTGCGCTCTCCGGAGCACAAGCGGGCTGTCCGCGTCCGTACCCGGTAGAACTCCGGGGGTCGTGGACCCCGTCGAGCTCACCATCACGATCGACCGCCCTCGCGAGGAGGTCTTCGAGTACCTCGCGGACATCGCCAACCACCCGGAGTTCACCGACCACTACCTCAAGGAGTGGCACCTCACCCGGGTCGACTCCTACGGCCGCGGCGCGGGCGCCCGCTACCGCATGAATGCGCCGCTGCAGCGTTTCTCGTGGGGCGACCTGACCTTCGTGGAGGTCGAGCCGCCGCGCCGGATCGTCGCCGTCGGCCGCGGCGGCAAGTTCAACCGCATCAAGACGTTCGCGAGCTGGACGCTCGAGCCCGCCAGCGGCGGCACCCGGGTCGAGTTCGTGTTCGAGACCGAACCGGCGCTCCCGACCGACCGATTCATCGAGGCCTTCGGCTTCCGCGGCTGGTTCAAGCGCAAGTCCAACAAGGCGCTGCGGCGGCTGCGGCGGATCCTCGAGGACAACGAGGGCCGCGGCAAGCGAGCGACCGTCGCGGGGATCTAGACTGCGCGCCGTGGTGACTCGTCGCCTGCTCATGGTCCTCGTCCTCGGCGCGACGCTCGCGCTGGTGGGCTGCGGCAACAAGGTCGAGACCCGCACGGTCGGCGAGACCGAGGGCCTCTACATCGACGTCGGCGACCTCATGTACCAGGTCCAGATCTCGCGGATCATCAACCCGTACGACGTCGAGGACCGCAACTACCTGCGCGGGCTGCCGGCCGGGACGCTGCCGCCGAAGGCCGACGAGGCGTGGTTCGGCGTCTGGCTGCGGGTCCAGAACAACAGCTCGGCGAGGACGTTCGACACCGCGGCGGACTTCGAGATCGTGGACACGCAGGAGAACCGGTACGAGCCGATCGACTTCGGCTTCGAGGACAACGTGTTCGCCTACAGCGCCAGGCCGCTCGGGCCCATGGCGATCCTGCCGAACGAGCAGGAACCCGCTGGCCAGGGGCCGGTCCAGGGCTCGCTGCTGCTGTTCAAGCTCACCAACGACACGCTGCAGAACCGGCCGCTCGAGTTCAAGATCACCAGCCCGACGGACCCCGCGAACGTCGGCATCGTCGACCTCGACGTCTAGCTAGTCCTTCACCGCGGCTTCGATGACGGTCTTGGCCGCCGGCGCGGCCGTCTCGCCGCCCGCGCCCTGGCCGACCAGCAGCACCGCGACCGCCACGCGCGGGTTCGCGTAGGGCGCGAAGCCGACGAACCACGCGTCGGTGTCGGTCTTGTCCTCCTCGGGCTGCGGCGGGGCTTCGGCCCCGGGCTCGAGCGGGACCGGGTCCTCGTTGACGGTGCTGCGCAGCTCGGCGGTGCCGGTCTTGCCCGCGACCTTGACGCCGGGGACCGCCGCGCCGATGCCGGTGCCGCCCGTCACCACCGCGCGCATGAAGCGCGCGATCACGCGTGCGCTGCGCTCGCTGGCGGCGCGCGTCTCCTTGCCCTGCGCGCCGCGCGAGAGCGTTGGCTCGACGCGGCGGCCGCGCAGCCCGATGGTCGCCGCCACGGTGGCGAGCTCGAGCGGCGTGGCGAGGACCTTGCCCTGGCCGATCGCCGACGAGCCGACCGCGAGGTCGTCGCCGATCTCGTTGGCCGCCGGGATCGTCGAGCGCGCGGCGCCGAGCGGACCCGGCACCTGGTTGAAGCCGAACTTCTCCGCCGTCTCCACGAGCCGCTTGGCGCCCACCTTCGCGCCCAGCGGGGCGAACACCGAGTTGCAGGACGCGGCGAACGAGTTCTTGAGCGACCCACCGCACGCCTCGCCGTGGGCGTTCTGGATCTTCACGCCCTCGAGCTGTGTCTCGGTCTGGACCGGGAAGCTCGCGTTCGGCTTGACCTTGCCGGCCTCGAGCGCGGCGGCGAGCGTGATGATCTTGAACGTGGAGCCGGGCGGCTGCGGGGCGGAGAAGGCGATCCCCGACAGCCCGAGCACCTCGCCGGTGGAGGGACGCAGCACGGCGATGCCGCCGAAGCGACCGGCCAGCGCCTCGACCGCCGCGCGCTGGATGTCGGGGTCGATCGCCGACTTCACGTTGACGCCGTCGCGCGCCTTGGCGCGGGCGACCACGCGCGTGCCCGCGCGCAGGATGCCGCCCGGGCTGCCCGCCAGGCGCTCGTCGAACTCGCGCTCGAGCCCGTTGAGGCCGACCGGCGCGCCCTCGGGGACGCCGCGGCGGGCGAGCTCGTCGGCGCGCTCGGGTGGCGCGGGGCCGACGCGCCCGGCGACCTCCGCGGCCAGCGGCCCGAGGTCCGAGAGCCGGTCGGGGCCCTTCGCGAGCGGCGTCCCGTCGCGGGCGAGGATGTCGCCGCGGTTCGGCAGCGTCGTCTCGCGGGTGAGCTTCTCGCCCGCGCGCAGGCCGGGGAACACGAGCTGTGCGCGCCAGTCGACCGCCGCCGTGCCGTCCTTCTGCTCGACCATCGGCAGGCGGACGGTGCCGCGCAGGCGGCCGAAGATGCGTGTCTGCACGGCGACCGGCAGGTCGTAGGCGCCGTCGTCCGCCGCGCGCGGGTTGTCCGTCGCGACCTTGCGCATCGTCACGGTCTCGCCGGCCTCGCGGTAGGTGCGCACGAAGCGCTTCAAGCTGGCGCGCTTGCGCGCGTCGTCGGAGAGCAGCGCGTGCATCGAGGCGTAGTCGCCGCGCTCCCACGCGGCCGCCCAGTCGCGCGCCACCGACGCCGCGGCCGGCTCGTGCTTGGCACCGACGTAGACGCCGACCCCCAGTGCGAGCAGCGCGACCGCCGCGAGCGGGGCAAAACGCTCGGGCCGCGAGCGCCGCCGCCGGCGGCGGGGGGGAGCCGGGCGGGCGCGGGAGGTTGTGGACACCATTCGAGTATGCCCAAGCGGCCGAACGGCAAGGGGGTGATCGCCCGCCGGTAGCGTCTGAGGCATGACCGGCGTCGACTGGATCATCGTCGGGCTCCTGCTCGTGCTCGCCCTGTTCGGGTGGGCGCAGGGGTTCGTCACGGGGGCGCTCGCGCTGATCGGATTCGCGCTCGGAGCCTGGCTCGGGACGCGGCTGGCGGGCCTCGTGCTGCCGGACGGCTCGCGCAACCCGTGGGCGCCGGCGATCGGGCTGGTCGGCGCCCTGTGCCTGGGTGCTGCGTTCGCGGCGGGCTTCGAGGGGTTGGGCTTCCGGTTGCGCTCGAAGCTGACGCTGCCCGGCATCGGCCTCGTCGACGGCGTCCTCGGTGCGCTGCTGACGGCGTGCATCGGGCTCGGCGTGGTCTGGATCCTCGGCGCGGTCGCGGTCCACTCGAGCGGCGAGGTGCGCTACGAGGTCCAGCGCTCGCAGATCCTCACGCGACTCAACAAGGCATTGCCGCCGTCGGGCCCGCTGCTCAACGCGCTCGCGCGCTTCGACCCGTTCCCCCGCATCGACGGCCCCGAGGCGCGGGTACCGGCGCCGACGGCGGGCATCGGCCGCGACCCGCAGGTGCGGTCGGCCGCCGGCAGCGTGGTGAAGATCCTCGGCACCGCGTGCGGGCTCGGCGTCGAGGGCTCGGGCTGGGTCGCGGCCGACGGCGTGGTGGTCACGAACGCCCACGTCGTGGCGGGCCAGGACGACACGCAGGTGCTACTGCGCGGCAAGGAGCCGGCGCTCGATGCGACGGCGATCGCGTTCGACCCGCGCAACGACATCGCGGTGCTGCGCGTCAGCGGGCTCGACGCCCCGGCGCTGCCGATGGCCGACTCGCCCGGGCCGGGCCTCTCGGCGGCGATCCTCGGCTTCCCCGGCAACGGGCCGTACGACGTCCGCGCCGGCCGCCTGGGTCAGACGCGCACGAGCGTGACCCAGGACGCCTACGGCAACGGCCCGGTGCAGCGGCGGCTGACCTCGCTGCGCGGCGTGGTCCGCTCGGGCAACTCGGGCGGCCCGATGGTCGACGGCCGCGGCCGCGTGGTGACGACGATCTTCGCGGCCACGACGACCGGCCCGCGGGGCGGCTACGGGGTGCCGAACGCGGTCACCAAGAAGGTGCTCGCGGGCGCGCGCGAGGCCGTCGACACCGGTCCCTGCACCCGCTGAGGAGGGCGCTACAGTCCTCCGGCCAATGGCCAAGACGCTCGTCATCGCCGAGAAGCCGTCCGTCGGACGCGACCTGACGCGCGTCCTCCCGGGCCAGTTCACGAAGGGTGAGGGCTACCTCGAGTCCGACGATCACGTCGTGACCTGGGCGGTCGGCCACCTCGTCCAGCTCGCCGAGCCGGACGAGTACGACCCGAAGTTCAAGAAGTGGAAGATGGCCGATCTGCCGATCGTCCCCGACGAGTTCCGGCTCGTGGTGCGCGACGAGCGCTCGCGCAAGCAGATGACGGTGATCCAGCGCAACCTCGTCCGCGACGACATCGGGACGGTCGTCAACGCCTGCGACGCCGGGCGCGAGGGCGAGCTGATCTTCGCGTGGCTCTACGAGAAGGCCGGCGCCAAGAAGCCCGTCCAGCGGCTGTGGCTGTCCTCGATGACCCAGAGCGCGATCAAGCAGGCGTTCGGCGCGCTGCGCCCGGGCGAGGAGTTCCACACGCTCGAAGAGGCGGCGCGCTCGCGCTCCGAGGCCGACTGGATCGTCGGCATGAACGCCACGCGCGCGGCGACGATCCGCCTGCGCTCCTCGTTCGACGGCGCGGTGTCGCTCGGCCGCGTGCAGACGCCGACGCTGGCGATCCTCGCCCGCCGCGAGGTCGAGATCCGCGAGTTCAAGCCGGAGAAGTACTGGCTCGTCGACGCGACCTTCGAGCCCACCGAGGGCGACAAGGGCCGCAAGTACATCGGCCGCTTCCACGCGGGCGCGAAGCCGCGCATCGCCAGCGCCGAGGAGGCCGAGGCGATCGTCGCCGCCGTGCGCGGCCAGGCGGGGCTGATCACCAAGCTCGAGACGACGACGAAGAAGGAGCGCGCGCCGCTCCTCTACGACCTGACCTCGCTCCAGCGCGACGCCAACACGCGCTACGGCTTCTCCGCCCGCCGCACGCTCGCGGCCGCGCAGCGGCTCTACGAGGAGCACAAGGCGCTCACCTACCCGCGGACGAACTCGCGCTTCCTCTCCACCGACATGGTCGAGGAGATCAAGCCGACGGCCGAGGGCGTCGGCAAGAACCCCGTCTACGCCGCGCCGGCCGCGTACGTCACCGGCCTCGACGTCCTGCCGCTCGACCGCGTGATCAACGACGCCAAGGTCACCGACCACCACGCGATCATCCCCACGCGCTCAGAGCACCGCACGGACAAGATGAGCGACGACGACAAGAAGGTCTACGACATGGCCGCGCGGCGCTTCCTCGCCGTCTTCCATCCCGACGCCGTGTGGGAGAACACGCGGCTCGAGACCACCGTCGCCGAGCACATCTTCCGCACCCGCGGCCGCGTGCTGCTCGAGCCGGGCTGGCGCGCTGCGTACGGCGAGGTCGCGGCCGGGTCGGGCGAGGCGCGGGAGACCGACGAGGACGAGGTCGACCAGACGCTACCCAAGCTCGCCGCCGACGAGCCCGTCGACACGCGCGAGGTCGCCTCGGCGGAGAAGGAGACCAAGCCGCCGCGGCGCTACTCCGACGCGTCGCTGCTGGGCGCGATGGAGGCGGCCGGCAAGGACCTCGACGACGACGCGCTGCGCGAGCAGATGAAGGACTCCGGCATCGGGACGCCGGCCACGCGCGCCTCGATCATCGAGCGCCTGATCGACGTCGGCTACATCGAGCGCGACGCTCGCTCGCTGGTCTGTACCGAGAAGGGCCTGAACGTCATCCGCCTGCTCGACGGGCACCCGCTCACCTCGCCCGGCCTGACCGGCGACTGGGAGCACCGGCTGTCGAAGATCGAGCAGGGCGACGAGAAGCGCGAGCGCTTCATGTCCGACATCGCCGACTTCGCACGCAGCACGGTCGCCGAGCTCGACGCGAAGCTCAAGGAGGTGCGCATCCCGCGCGCCAACCTCGGCCCGTGCCCGGTCTGCGGCCACGACATCGTCGAGAACCGCAAGGGCTTCTCGTGCTGGTCGCGCGAGGACCCGGGCTGCGGCTTCGTGATCTGGAAGAGCAAGGCCGGCAAGCAGCTCCCCGCCGCGGTCGCCCGCGAGCTGATCTCGACGGGCAAGACGGAGAAGGCGGTGACCGGCTTCAAGGGCCGGTCCGGCCGCTCCTTCCGCGCTCGCCTGGCGCTCGAGCAGACGCCCGAGGGCAAATGGCGCGTCGAGTTCGACGAGCCGTGGGCGCGCGAGGGCGCGAAGCCGCCGGAGTCCGAGGGCGAGGCGGCCGGCGGCGACGCCGAGACGCCGTCGACGGACGCTGCGGCCTCCGCCGAAGCCGCTTAGTCCGTCGGCAGCCGCGACCACACGCTCACATCGACGCGCCGCCCCTGCTTGTGGTGGACCGAGCGCAGCGTGCCCTCGCGGGTGTAGCCGGCGCTGCGGGCCACGCCCTCGGACGCCGGGTTGCGGACGTCGATGAAGAGCTCGCAGCGCTGGATCCCTTGCGCGAACGTCCACGCGGTGAGCTCGCGCAGGATCGCGGCGCCGACGCCGCGGCCGCGGTGGGCCGGGGCGACGATGTAGCCCAGCTCGGCCTCGCTCATCTCGCGGTCGAGGGTGGGGACGAGGCCGAGGCCGAGCAGCTCGCCGTCGTCGGAGACCGCCGCGAACGCCTCGCGGGTGCCCTCGCGGCGGGCCGTCTCGTAGCGCGCCAGCCAGGTCTCCGGGAAGTCGGGCGGCGTCGGCTCGGGGATGCGGGTGAAGCGCAGGACGTCGGGATCGCCGATGAACTCGCGCAGGGCGTCGAGGTGCTCGGTGCCGAACGGCTCCAGCCGCATCGGCGCGGACGCTACCGGCGATCCACGCGCGCCCGCTGGGTGCCGACGATGCTCAGCAGCACGAGCACCGTGCAGACGATCGCGGCGTGCGGCACGTGCTCGCCGAGCACCAGCGCCGACAGCGCGAGCGTCAGCGGCGTCTGGAGCAGCTGCGTCTGGCCGGCCTTGGCGACGCCGCCCGCCGACAGCCCCGCGTACCACGCGAAGAACCCCAGGAACATCGAGAACAGCGAGACGTAGGCGAAGCCGAGCCAGGCGTCGGTGCCGACGCCGCCGGAGGGCGCGGAGGCGATCGCGACCGGGAGGCTCAGCGGGAGCGCGAGCAGCAGCGCCCAGCAGATCGTCTGCGGCCCGCCGAGCGTGCGGGAGAGCGCGCCGCCCTCCGCGTACGCGAGCGAGCACAGCACGGTCGCGCCGAGCAGCTCGAGGTCGGCGAGCCCGATCGCGCCGAGCCCGCGCGAGGCGATGAACGCGAGCACGGCGACGAGCCCGAAGCCGGCTGCGCCCCAGAAGCCGCGGGACGGCGCCTCGCCTGCCCGGAGCACGGCGAACACCGCGGTCCACGCGGGCAGCAGCGCGATCACGACGGCGCCGTGGGTGGCGTCGACGTGCCGCAGCGCGAGCGCGGTGAGGAGCGGGAACGCGACCACCACGCCGAACGCGATGATCGCGAGCGAGCGCCACTGCGCGCCGTGGGGGCGGGGCGCCCGAAGCGCGCGCAGCACGATCGCGGCCAGCGCCGCCGCGACGGCCGCGCGGCCGAAGGAGACGAACATCGGGTCGAGGTCGGCGACCGCAAGCCGGGTCGCCGGCAGCGAGAACGAGAAGATCGCGACGCCGAGCGTGGCGAGTGCAAGCCCGCGCAACTCAGCGCGGCGGCGGCTGCCGCGCTGGTCGTCGGCCGCGACGGGGCTCGGTGCCGCTATCGCGGAGGCATCGGTAACGTTACTCGCCGCAGGCACGCTTTAGAGTAACGCATCATGCCCGCCGACCAGATCGCTACCACGCTCCGCGACCTCGCCGCCAGCCTCCCCGAAGGCGCGCGGCTGCCGTCCGTGCGCGAGCTGATGCGCGAGCACGGCGCCTCGCCCGTGACGGTGCAGCGCGCGATCACCGCGCTCGCGGCCGAGGGCGTCCTGGTGCCGCGGCCGGGTCGCGGCACGTTCGTGGCCGCGCCCCCGGCCCGCAACGGCGCGCCGGACCTCGCCTGGCAGGAGGTTGCGCTCGGCGTGCCACGGAGCGACGACGGCGGCCTCGCCGAGCTCCTGGCGGTCCCGCCGGAGGGCACGCTCGCGCTCAGCTCCGGCTACTTGGACCCGCAGCTCCAGCCGACCGCGGCCCTGGGTGCGGCGCTGGCCCGCGCCGGGCGGCGACCCGGCGCCTGGGAGCGCGGCCCGGTCGAGGGCGTCGCCGCGCTGCGCGCCTGGTTCGCCCGCGAGGCGGGCGGGCGCTTCGGCGGCCATGACGTGGTGATCTGCCCCGGCGGCCAGGCTGCGCTCGTCACCGCGGTGCGCGCGCTCGCGCCGCCCGGCGGCGCGGTGGTCGTCGAGTCGCCGACCTACCGCGGCGCGCTGGCGGCGGTGCGCGCCGCCGGGCTGACGCCGGTGCCGGTGCCGAGCGACGCCGACGGCGTGCGGCCGGCGATGCTGGCCGACGCGCTCGCCCGCACCGGCGCGCGGGTCGCCTACCTGCAGCCGCTGCACGCCAACCCGCACGGCGCCGACCTGTCCGCGGAGCGGCGGGCCGAGGTGATGGAGGTCGCCGCTCGCTCCGGGGCGTTCCTGATCGAGGACGACTGGGCGCGCGACCTGACGATCGACGGGCCGGCGCCGGCGCCGCTGGCGGCCGACGACCCCGACGGCCACATCGTCTACGTGCGCTCGCTGAGCAAGGGCGCGTCGCCGGGGCTGCGGATCGCCGCCGTCGCGGCACGCGGGCCGGCGGGCGCGCGCCTGCGGGCGGCGCGGATCGTCGAGGACCTGTTCGTCAGCGCGCCGCTCCAGCACGCGGCGCTCGAGCTCGTCTCCTCACCGGGCTGGCGGCGGCATCTGAAGGCGCTGCGCGAGGGCCTGCGCGAGCGCCGCGACGCGCTCGCCGGTGCGCTGGCCGAGCACTTCGGCGCCGATGCGGTCTGGCGCCTGCCGACCGGCGGGCTGCATCTGTGGCTGCGGCTGCCGGACGGCACGGACGAGGACGCCCTCGTCGCCGCGGCGGACCGCGCGGGCGTCAGCGTCGCCGGCTGCCGGCGGAGCTTCGCGGCGGAGCCGACCGGCCCGCACCTGCGGCTGACCTTCGGTGGCGCGCCGCCGGACGTCCTCGTCGAGGGCGCCGGGCGGCTCGCCGCGCTCCTGGACTAGGCGTTCTCGAGTTCCGAACGCGACGCGCGCACCGGCGGGTGCGTGTCCGCGGGCTGACGTGGGCGGCGAGTGAAGAAGCCGACGAACGCGCGGAACGCCGCGCCGATCTCTGCGAAGGCCTCGACCAGCGGGCTGCGCTGGGCGGCGGGCTCGGAGCGGATGATGCGCGCGCGCACCTCGGGTGCGGCCACGCAGCCGCTGTCGCACGTCCAGGCCACGAAGAGCTCGTTCGAGTCGATTGCTTCGGCGACGGCGCTGGCCAGCGCCAAGTCGGTGTCGGTGTGCTCGGACGGCAGGTAGAGGTGGGACATGGGGGAGGGCTCCCGGGTGACGTGGACGGCTCTTCTTACATAACGGAGTCCCACCCTCTCAACTTGAGCGCACCGCATGCTTAAATCTGGACTAAGCGCCAGGTGCCTCTCATGCCGTCGGGGGGTCGCGCCACGATGAGCGGTCCGCATGCCGCTCACCCTCGTCACCGGACCCGCGAACGCCGCCAAGGCCGGCTACGTCCTCGAGCGCCTGCGCGATGTCCTGCACCGCGAGCCGCTGCTGGTGGTGCCGACCGCGGCCGACGTCGCCCACTACGAGCGCGAGCTCGCGGCCGGCGGGGTGGTGTTCGGCGCCCAGGTGCTGACGTTCGCGCGGCTCGTGCGCGAGCTCGGCCGGGTCGCCGGAGTTGGCGCGCGGCCGCTCGGCCTGGTGGCGAGAGAGCGGGTGGTGGAGGCGGCGATCGCCGACGCGCGCCTGCGCGTGCTCGCCCCGTCGGCGGCCGCGCCGGGGTTCGCACGCGCGGCGGGTGCGCTGTTCGCCGAGCTGCAGCGGTCGCTGGTCGAGCCCGCGCGCTTCACGCGTGCGCTGCGGTCGTGGGGCGGGGTGCCGTACGCCGACGAGCTGGCCGCGCTGTACTCCGCCTACCGCCGGCGGCTGGAGGCGCTCGAGCGCCCCGACCGCGAGGGCGAGGCGTGGGCGGCGCTCGACGCGCTGCGCGCCGACCCCGCGGCGTGGGGTCGGCGGCCGGTCTTCCTCTACGGCTTCGACGAGCTGAGCCGGGCACAGCTCGACGCGGTCGAGACGCTGTCGCGGCTCTGCGAGGCCGACGTCTGGGTGACGCTCCCCTACGAGCCGGGGCGCCACGCGCTGGCGGGCAGCGCCGCGACGGTCCACGAGCTCGCACCGCTCGGGGAGGTCGTCGAGCTGCCGGAGCAGGCTGAGCACTACGCGGGCGCGGCGCGGCCGGCGCTGCACCATCTCGAGCGCGGGCTGTTCGAGCCCAACGCCGAGCGGCGGGCGCCGAACGGCGCGGTGCGGCTGCTAGAGGCGGGCGGCGAGCGCGCGGAGGCCGAGATCGTCGGCGCCGAGGTGCTCGAGCTGATGCGCGACGGCGTGGCGGCGGAGGACATCGCGGTGCTCGTGCGGGGCTCGGGGACGGCCGCGCTGTTTGCGCAGGTGCTGGGGACCTACGGGATCCCTGTCGCCTGGACGCGGCGGGTGCCGCTGGCGCGGACGCGGCTCGGCGCGGGCGTGCTCGCGGGCGCGCGGGCGGCGCTGCCCGGCGGCCGCGCGGAGGAGCTCCTGACGTGGCTGCGCACGCCGGGCGCCCATGACGAGGAGGCTGACGCGGTCGATGCCCTGGACGCGTGGGTGCGGCGCTACGAGATCACCGACGCGCGTGAGGCCGCCGCCAAGCGCGCGGCGTGGGCCGTGCCGCGGCTCGACGCGATCGCGGCTGCCGCGGCGGAGGGGCCGGAGGCGCTGCTCGAGACCCTCGTTGGCGAGGCCGACGCGGCGTGGGCGGCGCCGCACGCGCGCCGGGCGGACGTGCTCTCCGTGGAGGAGCGCGACGAGGCGCGGGTCGCGTCGGAGCTGCGCGCCGCCGCGGGTGAGCTGCGCGCGCTCGACCCGGCGCTGCTCGGCAGCCCGTCCGAGCTGCTCGACGCGCTCGGCGCCGTCGAGGTGCGCCAGGGCGACGACACCGAGGGCGTGCTGCTCGCCGACCCGCTCGACATCCGCGCGCGCCGCTTCCGCGCGGTGTTCGTGTGCGGGCTGCAGGACGGCGAGTTCCCCCAGCGGCCGGTGCCCGAGCCGTTCCTCGACGACGACGCGCGGCGAGCGCTGAGCGTGGCGGCGGGGCTGCGGCTGCCGTTCCACGAGGACGTGCTCGACCGCGAGCGCTCGCTCTTCTACGCCTGCGTCTCGCGCCCGCAGGAGGTGCTGTTCCTGTCCTGGCGCTCGTCGGACGAGGAGGGCGAGCCGCTGGTCGCCTCGCCGTTCCTCGACGACGTGCGGGCGCTGTTCACCGACGAGCTGTGGGAGCAGCGCGGCCGGCGGCTGCTCGCCGAGGTCACGTGGTCGCCGCGCGAGGCGCCGACGCCGCGCGAGCTCCAGCGCGCGCAGGCGCAGGCGCGCAACGAGCCCGATCCGCCGCCGCTGCCGGCGCCCGTCAGCGCGCCCGTGCTCGCCCAGCTCTCCGAGCGGCGGACCGAGGGCGCGCGCCAGCTCGAGACGTTCGCGGCCTGCGGCGTCCGCTGGCTCGTCGAGGCGCTGCTACACCCGGCGCGGGTGACGCCGGATCCGGAGCCGATGCGGCGCGGCTCGCGGGCGCATGCGGTGCTCGAGACGACGCTGCGGAAGCTGAAGGACGCGACCGGCTCGGCGGCGCTGACGCCGGCGTCGCTGCCCGCGGCGCTGCAGGCGCTCGACGCCGCGCTCGACGGGATCGACCTTGAGGGAGCGCGCGGCGCCGCGGCGCGGCGGACGCTCGAGGCCGACCTCCAGCGCTACCTCCGCCACGAGGCCGAGCGCGGCGCGGGGCTCGAGCCGGAGCACCTCGAGTGGCGCTTCGGGCGCGAGGGCGACGCCCACGGCCCGCTGGCGCTGGGCGAGCTGTCGATCACCGGGCGCGTCGACCGCGTCGACGTCGGGCCCGGCGGCGAAGCGATCGTGCGCGACTACAAGGGCGCGAGCGCGCCTCCGGGCGCCGGCTGGGCGGAGGGCGGCGCGCTGCAGGTCGCGCTCTACATGCTGGCGGCGCGCGAGCTGCTCGGGCTCGAGCCGGTCGGCGGCCTCTACCAGGCACTGTGGGCGAAGGAATCGCGGCCGCGCGGCCTGGTGCGCGATGACGTGCCCGGCAAGTACGTGAGCACCGACGTCGTGTCGGAGACCGAGCTGGAGGAGGCCCTCGGCGCGGTCCGGGAGCGCGCGCTGGAGACCGCGGCGGCGCTGCAGGCCGGCGAGGTGAAGGCGTGCCCGGAGAAGTGTTCGCCGAACGGCTGTGCCTACCCGACGATCTGCCGGGCGGGCGGATGACGGTCGCGTTCACGTCCGAGCAGCGCGCGGCGATCGAGGACCGTGACGGCTCCGCGCTGCTCGCGGCCAACGCCGGCTCCGGCAAGACGGCCGTGATGGCCGAGCGCTGCGTGGAGGCGGTGCTGCGGGACGGAGTGCCGGTCAGCTCGATCCTGGCGCTCACCTTCACCGAGAAGGCCGCGGGCGAGCTGCGCGAGCGGATCCGGCGCCGCTTCCTCGCGCTGGGCAAGGAGGAGCACGCACGCGAGGTCGACGCGGGCTGGATCGGCACCATCCACGGCTTCTGCGCACGGGTGCTGCGCTCGCGGCCGCTCGCCGCCGGGCTCGACCCGCGCTTCGACGTGCTCGACGAGGGCGCTGCGGAGCGGCTCGCTCGCGACGCCTACGAGCGCGCGTTCGAGGCGTGGGCGGCCGCGCGTGGCGCGGCGGCGGTCGACGTCGCCGCCGCGTTCGGGGCGGGGCTACGCGACGTCGTGCTCGGCGCCCACTCGACGTTGCGCTCGCGCGGCGAGACGCGGCCGGTGCTGCCGATCCCGCCCCCGGCGCCGGACCCCGACCCGTCCGAGCTGGCCGCGGCGCGCGCCGAGGCGGCGCGCTGCCTCGCCACGGCGGGCAACGGGCGGCGGCTCGAGGAAGCGCTCGACGCACTCGAGACCTGCGAGCGCGTGCTGGGCGCGAGCGATAGCGGTGACGAGGCCTCTGGCCGAGGCAGTGGGGTGCCGGTTCCGTCCGCGCTCGCCCCGGGCGAGCTCAAGAAGGGCTCGAAGGCGCTCGAGCAGGAGGCCTGCGCCGCGTACCGCAAGGCCTGGGCCGCGTACCGCCAGGGCTGCGCCGACCACCACGCGCGGCGCGCGCTGATTGAGATCGCCGACCTGCTGACCCGCTTCAGCGCCGCCTACGCGGACGCGAAGGCCGCCCGCGCCGGGCTCGACTTCGAGGACCTCGAGCTCGGCGTCCGCGACCTGCTCGCCGTCGACGCTGCCGGCCGCGAGCGCTGGGCCGAGCGTTTCCGGCTGATCATGGTCGACGAGTTCCAGGACACGAACCGGCTCCAGCTCGACATCCTGCAGATGCTCGAGCGGGACAACCTGTTCGCGGTCGGCGACGAATTCCAGTCGATCTACGGCTTCCGCCACGCCGACGTGACGATCTTCCGCGAGCGCCGGGCGGCGCTCGGGGAGGGGCGCGTGCGGCCGCTGACCGCGAACTTCCGCTCGCGCGAGGAGCTGCTCGACGTGCTCAACGGCGCGTTCGCGCCCCAGTGGACCGACCGCTTCGCGCCGCTGCTGGCCGGCACCGGCTCGAACGGGAGCGGCGAGCTGCGGCTCTTCGATCCCGGCGAACCGGGCGACACCGAGCCGCGCGTCGAGCTGCTCGTCACGGATGCGCGCGGCTGGGAGGACGACGAGCGGCTCGGGCTGACCGGGGTCGAGGCCAAGCCCCACCGCCGCGCCGAGGCGCGCGTGATCGCCCACCGCTTGCGCCGCGAGCTGGAGGCGGGGCGCGCCGCTCGCGACATCGTCGTGCTCGTCCGCGCGACCGCGTCGCTGCGGCTGTTCGAGGAGGCGCTCGAGGAGCAGGGCGTGCCGACCTACGTCGTCGGCGGCCGCGGCTACTGGTCCCAGCAGCCGGTCCGCGACGGCCTCGCCTACCTCGCCGCGCTCGCCAACCCGCTCGACGAGGAGGCGCTGCTCGGCGTCCTCGCCTCGCCGTTCTGCGGCGTGGCGTCGGACGCGCTCATCCTGCTGTCGGGGGCGGGCAAGGAGGTCGGCGGGGTGTGGGCCGCGCTGCGCGCGGAGGCCGCACTCGGCGATGCCGCGGCCGGCCCGCTCGCGGCGCTGCCGGCCGACGAACACGCGCGGCTGCTCGAGTTCGCCGCGTTCTTCGCCGGCGAGCGCGCGCACGCCGAGCAGCTCCCGGTCGAGGTGCTGCTCGAGCGGGCGCTCGAGGCACCGGCTACGACCTCGCGGTGCTCGCCCGCAGCGGCGGCGAGCGGCGGCTCGCCAACCTGCGCAAGCTGATGCGGCTGGCGCGCGAGTACGAGCGCGCGGAGGGCCGGGATCTGCGCGGCTTCCTCGCCTACGCCGCGACGCGCGACATCGCCGCCGCTCGCGAGGGCGAGGCGCCGCTGGAGTCCGAGGGGCTCGACGCCGTGCGGCTGATGACCATCCACCGCGCGAAGGGGCTCGAGTTCCCCGTCGTCTGCGTCGCCGACCTCGGCCGCCAGGGCGGCGGCCGGACGGAGCGGCTGCTGCTCGGCGCCGACGGCTCGGTCGGCCTGCGGCTCTCGACGCCCGGTAGCGGCGGCACCGTGCCGGCGCTCGCCTACGAGCAGCTCGCGGCCGACGCGGCCGAGGAGGAGGACGCTGAGGAGCGGCGGCTGTTCTACGTCGCGATGACCCGCGCCTGCGACCGGCTGATCCTGTCCGGCACGGCCGACCCCGAGAAGCAGACGGCGCCGCGGCCCGGAGGGCCGCCGCTGGACTGGATCGGCCCGGCCCTTGTCGGAGGGCCCCTGTCCGGAGCGGTCCCGCCGGTCATCGCGTCCGTCGATGACTTCGGGGTTGCGATCGCGGAGGTCGAGCGGGTCGTTCATCGGTCGTTCGCCGGCCGCCCAGCGCGCGTGCTCTGTCAATTCGTCACGCCGCTCACCCTCGACGCCGACGCGCTGACCAGCCGCGCCCGCTCGGGCAGCCCCGGCACCGCCCTGCCTGCGCAGCCGAAGGTCGTCCCCGCGCCCTCGGCGGGCCGGCCCGCGCCGCAGCGCCTCAGCTACACCGCGCTCGGCCAATACGCCAAATGCCCCTATAGGTTCTACCTCGAGCGGAGGCTGAGACTTCCGGCCGTGAAGCCCCCATTTCCGCCGGATGTCGCCGCGGACGACGCACCGGCGCTCGACCCCCGCGTGCGCGGCGTGATCGCCCACCGGCTGCTCGAGGACCTGGACTTCGCGCGCCCCGCGCCGCCGCCGCCCGACGCCGTCCAGGCGATCGCCGCCGAGTCCGGCGCCGAGCTGGCCGAGGAGCAGATCGAGGACATCCGCGCGATCGTCGCCGCGTTCGGCGCCTCGCCGCTGTGCGCGCGCATCGCCGCGAGCGATAGCGGTGACGAGGCCTCTGGCCGAGGCAGGGGGGGCGTCCGCCGCGAGGCGTCCTTCTCGTTCCCGCTCGACCCCGCCGGCGGCGCGCTCGTGACCGGCGTGGTCGACGTGTTCGCCCGCGCCCCTGACGGCACCGTGCTCGTCGTCGACTACAAGAGCGACCGGCTGGGCGAGGCGGAGCCCGCCGAGGTCGTCGAGCGCGACTACGCCACCCAGCGGATCGTCTACGCGCTCGCCGCCCTGCGCGACGGTGCCCCCGCGGTCGAGGTCGCCTACGCGTTTCTCGAGCGGCCCGACGCCCCGGTCAGCGCGACGTTCACCGCCCGCGACGTCCCGGCGCTCGCCGAGCGCCTCACGAACCTCGCCGAGGGCGTGCTCGCAGGGCGCGCACCCCGTCGCCGCGGAGCCCCACCGCGCGCTCTGCGGCGACTGCCCCGGCCGCGCGACGCTCTGCTCCTGGCCCGAGTCGATGACGCTGCGCGAACCGACCGCCTAGGTCGCGCCGAGCCGGCGCGCCAGCAGCTTCGGCGCGCTCGCCAGCACGAGCGCTGCGGCACCGAGCACCTCGGCGCGCTCGCCGAGCGCGCCCACCCGCGTCTCCACCGCAGCCGCCGACGGCCTGATCACCGACTCCGCGATCGCCCGCTGCAGCGGGTCGAGCAGCACCGGGCCGGCGCCCGCGAGCTCGCCGCCGATCACCACGAGCTCCGGGTTCAGGACGTTGACGACGGCGGCGACGGCGGCGCCGACCGCCTCCCCGGCGGCGGCGACCGCCAGCAGGGCGCGCTCGTCGCCCGCCCGCACCAGCTCGACCACCCGCGGCACGTGGACCCCGAGCGAGTCCGCCACCGCGGCGGCGCTCGCCACCGTCTCCAGGCAACCGCGGTTGCCGCAGCGGCACAGCGCGCCGCCCTCCGCGACCGCCCGCACGTGCCCGAGCTCGCCCGCGATCCCCAGCCGCCCGCGGTACGGCTCGCCGTTGAGCACGAGCCCGAGCCCGATGCCGGCCGACAGTCGCACGTAGGCGATGTCGCGGGCGCCGCGGGCGACACCGAAGCGGTGCTCCCCGAGCGCGCCCACGTTGGCGTCGTTCTCGAGCTTGACCGGCAGCTCCAGGCGCGCCTCCATCTCGGCGGCCGGCCGCAGGCCGCCCCAGCCCGGGAGGATGCCCTCGACGTAGGCGGTCCCCGTCGCGGCGTCGACCGGCGCGGCGAGCCCCATCCCCACGCCGAGCACGTCGCTCGGATCGGCCTCGGCGCGCGAGAGCAGCCCGCGCACGAGGTCGTGCGCGAGGTCGAGGCTCGCCGCGGGCGCGCTGTCGACCTCGGCCTCGGACCAGGCGTCCTCCACCGGCCGGCCGGAGAGGTCGCACAGCGCCGCCCGGACATGGCGGTGCCCGAAGTCGAGCCCGACCGCGAACGCCGCCCGCGGCGCGAGCCGGATCGGGATCGGCGGGCGCCCCATCGGCCGGGGTCGCGCGTCGTCCTCGGGCTCCAAGCGCTGCTCGATGATCCCCGCGTCCTCGAGCTCCTCGAGCACCGAGGCGACCGTCGGCCGCGAGAGCCCCGCCTCCTGCCCGAGCTGCGTGCGGCTGATCCCGGGTCGCCGCGTCAGCGCCTCGATGACGCGCAGGCGACTGAGCTCGCGGGGACTCCACAGGTCGGTCATGTAATCAATTTGGCAAAGGTCTTGACAAAATTCGGCACAGCCGTAATCGTCGCGCACGGTACTTCGCCGTCTCCAATCGCCGGTCGGCCGCGGCCTCCCACCGCGGCCGTCCAGCGAGGCGGTGGAACGGTCCGCACTAGGCGGCGGGCCCGGCTTTGACCCCGCCGGGCCCGCCGGCGGCCCGGCTCTAGCGCGGCCGCGCAGGCTGGCGCGAGCGCTTGCGCTGGAGCAGCCGGCCGTCGGCCGCGCGCATCAGCTCGTCGAGCGTCTCGCCGTCGTGCGGATAGGTGGCGCAGGCGGTCGTGGCGCTGACGTGCGAGGACCCCTCGTCCTGCACGGCGACGCGCCGGACCGCGGCGATGAGCCGGTCGGCGATCGAGTTCGCGTCGTCGGTGGTGGCGAGCCCAAGCAGCGCCACGAACTCGTCGCCGCCGACGCGCGCCAGCACGTCCTCGCCGCGCAGCGTCGCGCCCATCGAGATCGCGGCGCGGCGGAGCACGACGTCGCCCGCCGCATGACCGAGGTTGTCGTTGACCTGCTTGAAGCCGTCGAGGTCGAGGTAGATCAGCGTGACCTCCTGCTCGTGGCGCCGCGCCCGGGACAGCTCGGCGTTCGCGCGCGCCTCGAAACCGCGGCGGTTGAGCGCACCCGTGAGCTGGTCGACGAGCGCGAGCTTGCGCACCTGGGCCGCGTAGTCGCGTGCCTGCTTGCGCGCCGAGCGGAGCACCAGCGCCATCGTCGCTGTGCCCGCCGCCACGCAAGCCCAGCGCACCACTGACTCGACGCTCAGATCGTCGAGCAGCGGCACGGCCGCGGCGACCGCGATCGCCGCGATCACCGCGCGCAGGTGGTGGCCGGGAAGGAAGTAGGAGGCGGCGAGCGCCACGTAGAGGTAGAAGCCGTCGTAGACCGCGCGGCCGCCCTCCATGTTGTGGATCGCGGCGGCGATCACCGCCACGCCGATGAGCGGCGGGGCGACCTGCCAGCCCTGGCCGAGCCGCTCCCACGGCGCCAGCGCCATGGTGAGGGCGAGCGCCACGCAGAGCGCGGTGGTGAGCATCGCGACGGGGTCGGAGTGGATCGCGCCGGGCTGCGTCATCCAGAGCGCAAATCCGCCGATCGCGCCCAGCCCGAAGCCGGTCGCGCCGACAGCGCGAAATGTGGTCAGCTCGCCAGGCAGGACCTCATGGTTCATCCGCACGCTTGGCATCGGCCCCGTGCGCAGACGCCTTGAGCCTGCGGCCTAGGCGTCGGCCGGGACCTTCTCGGGCAACGGCGGCCCGTCGTACTTCGCGCGACAGCTCGGGGGAGCGCCGCAGGTCGATCACCGCGTTGAGCTCGGCTCCCAGCAGCAGCACGACGTTGGTCAGCCACAGCCACACGAGCAGGATCACGGCGCCCGCGAACGCGCCGTAGGTCGCCGAGTAGGACGAGAAGCT
This sequence comes from uncultured Solirubrobacteraceae bacterium, assembly GCA_963802905.1. Lineage (GTDB taxonomy): Bacteria > Actinomycetota > Thermoleophilia > Solirubrobacterales > Solirubrobacteraceae > DASQFQ01. Next base: position 157,905 of record CAWDKH010000019.1, read on the forward strand.
GGAGACGTAGAAGAAGAAGCCGCCGGACGCCACGATCCACGCCACGACGCCGATGACCGCGCCGGGGGTGAGGAACTGGAAGCGCGGCACCTCGACGTTGGGCGCCGCGTAATAGACGATCGCGTAGACCAGCATCGCGAACACGAGCGCCAGCGGCCAGCGGACGATCAGCCAGACATCGGCGGCGATGTCACCCAGCCCGATCGTGCCGAGCAGGTCGTGCGCCACGTCGCCGCCGACGAAGATCAGCACGAAGGTCAGCAGGACGAGCACCAGCAGGAGCAGCGTCCAGCCGAGGTCGTGGGCTTTCTTGCGGATGAAGCTGCGCCCCTCCTCGACCCGCCACACGATGTTGAGCGCACGCCCGACCGCGCCGAACGCGCCCGACGCGCCCCACAGCGAGGTCGCGAGGGCGATGATCAGGGCGGTGAACGCGGTGCCGCGCTGTGCCTGCGCCGACTCGAGCGCCTTCGTGACCGCGCCGACGGTCTCCTCGGGCGCGCCCGCCTGCAGCAGGTAGTCGGTCGCGTCGGCGATCAGGCCCTGGCGGCCGAAGTAGCCGAGCGACGCGACGCCGAACAGCAGCGCGGGGAACAGCGACAGCAGCGAGTAGTAGGTCAGCGCGGCCGCGTGGTCGGTCATCTGGTCGGACTGGAAGCGCTGGAACGCGCGCTTGAAGTCGGAGAGGACGAGGCGCTTGCCCGGACGGGGATCGTCGGAAGGGCTCATCTTCCGACCGGCATTCCCTCGCCCTGTCCGGGCTAACCCTGGCCGCTGTCGTCGCGCGGCAGCAGCGCGTGGCCGTCGATGACCGACTGCGCCACCTCGACGACCCGCCGCGAGCTCGAGCGCGCCTGCTCGCGCAGGAGCTCGAACGCCTGGCGCTCGTCGGTCGAGTGGCGCTCCATCAGGATCCCCTTGGCGCGCTCGATCACGACCCGGCGCTGGAGCGCGCCCTCGAGCTGGTCGACCTTGCCGACCAGCTCGGCCGTCTCGCGGTAGCGCCGCAGCGCCACCTCGATCGCGCCCTGCACCGATTCCGGCTCGGTGCCGCGGACGTACGCGGCGATCCCGTGCTCGGCCGCGCGAGCCAGGAAATCGGCGTCGCCGCTCGCGCACCGTCGCGATGACAGGTCCGGATGCGAACTCGACCGCCTCGGAGATGAGCGACAGCGCGTGCTCGTCGTCCTGGTGGACCATGACGATCGTCAGGTTGGGGTCCTCGCGCGAGATCAGCTCGGCCGCCTCACGCACGGAAACGGCGAAGGGCATGACTTCGTGGCCCAGTCCCTCGAGCGTGGCGCGCAGTCCCTCGAGCGCCGACTCGTCCTCGTCGGCGACGAGGACGCGGAGGTTGGTCTCCATCGTGGTGGGTGTCATGTGCTCGGCGGCATGTGAACGCGCGGTAGAATTGTGCCCGGCTCGGCCCTGACACCCGCCGCTGCCTTCCTCGCGCCCCAGAGACCCGGCGCCCCATCGAGACGGACGGGCAGGTTGAGGGGCGTGACAGCGATCGAGAAGCGAGCCGAGAAAGGCAAGGGCGGATCTGGAGCATATTCCGGTTCGTCTGATCGGCTCGCCCGCGCGCAGGAAGACCGTCGCCTGCTCGAGCGGTACCACCACGAGGAGGATCCGGCCGCTCGCGAGGCGCTCGTGGAGCGCTTCCTGCCGCTCGCGCGCCAGCTCGCCCGCCGCTATCAGCGCGCCGGCGAACCGCTCGACGATCTGATCCAGGTCGCGTCGCTCGGGCTACTGAAGGCGATCGAGCGCTTCGACCCCGCGCGCGAGACCGCGTTCTCGTCGTTCGCGGTTCCGACCATCCTTGGGGAGCTCAAGCGTCACTTCCGTGACAAGGGCTGGTCTGTGCGCGTACCTCGCGACCTCCAGGAGCTCGCGGTCAAGGTCGACCGCGTCGGCGAGGACATGGGCCGGGAGCTCGGCCGCGCGCCGACGCCGGCCGAGATCGGCGAGCGCGTCGGGTCGACACCGGAGCAGGTGCTCGAGGCGCGCGAGGCCGCCGGCGCCTACCGCGCCGTCTCGCTCGACCGCCCTCGCAACGAGGAGGACGAGGAGGGCGAGCTCGCCGACGCGTTCGGCAGCGAGGACCACGGGTTCGCGGTCGCCGAGGACTCCGCCACCGTCGAGCGGCTGATGCGCGTGCTGTCCGATCGCGAGCGCGAGGTACTGCGCCTGCGCTTCGAGGAGGACCTCACGCAGTCGGAGATCGGCGAGATCGTGGGCGTCTCGCAGATGCACGTCTCGCGGCTGATCCGCCAGTCGATCGCGCGCCTGCGCACGGAGGCGGAGGACCGGTAGCCTCCCCGCCCGTGGAGCACTGGGATCTCACGGGCCTGGACGTCGAACCGCAGCGCCCGCAGATCCTCGACTCCAAGCGCGGCGAGTCACGCACGATCGCGCTTCGCCTGCGCGCCGGCGAGGGGCTCCAGGAGCACCAGGTGCACGAGCGCGCGCACGTCGTCGTGATCGACGGCGAGATCTCGATCGGGCGCGACGACGGCGAGGTGACCGGTGGGCCCGGCCTGCTGGCGATCTTCGACCCCGGCGAGCGCCACGAGGTCCGCGCCACGACCGACGCGCTGCTGCTGCTCGTGCTCGCGCCGTGGCCCGGCGCGGGTCACCCCGGCGCCCGCGACGACTAGTAGCCCGGCCGCTTGCCGTGGCGCCGCTTCGGCGGCATCCGCGTGCGCTTCTTGTCGCGTTGCGCGGAGCGCAGCCGCTCGAGCACCTCGTCGGACCACTCGTGGGTCCGCAGGAGCATGTAGCGGGCGGCCACGACGCGCATGTAGGCGTCGGTCTCGGTCTCGCCGCGCTCGACGAGCTCGGCCTCGCGCAGCATCGCGGTCACCGGCTCGTAGTCCTCGTCGAACCACAGGCGGGCGACCTCGGCGCGGTCCATGAACCCGCGGCGGCCCTGCATCGCGCGGAAGCCCCAGGCCTCGACGCCCTCGGCGATGCTCCCGTAGTCCCACGGGTCTGAGGGCTGGATGCGCGCGAGGCGCTCAGCGTTGAGCGGCACGCGCTCGCGGAACAGCCGCTCGTGGCCCTTGACCGGCAGGTCGGAGATGAGGACGTCGGTGCCGGCCCCGACCCGGGTCTCGACCTCGGTGACGTAGGCGTCGATGTCGTTGCGCCCGAGCGAGCGGGCGACCGAGACGCGGTGGTGACCGTCGCGAACGAAGTGCAGCTCGCCGATCCGGAAGACCGAGATGGGCGGGAACGACTCGCCCCGCCGCTGGGCCTCGGCGATCCGCTGCCAGCGCGCGCGCAGCCGCGGGCTGGTGGGGCGGAAGGCGCGGTCGAAGTCCTTCGTCCGGTCGACGGTGCCGACGATCGAGTCGAGCTCGATCGTCTGCAGCCCGAGGTCGTGCTCGGCGACGCGTCCGAGCGCCGCGACGACCTCCTCGAACGGGAGGATGTAGCCGACGTCATCGGGTTCGAAGCGCAGCCGCCGAGCGAGGTCGGACAGCATCCGCGATCGCCGAGCCCTGGCGAAGTCGCTCTGCGCGTCGTCGGCGGGGAAACCGGTGCCCACCGGTGTTCGGCCGGGGTCGGGGGCTAGGAGCCCGCGCCGACGGCGTCGCCGTCGAGCGCGTCGTCGAGCGACCGGACGAGGGTGAAGACGCCGTCAAGTCCGGTGATCTTGAAGGTCTTCACGATCGCGTCATTGTCGCAGACGACCACGAGCGTGCCGTGCTTCTGCTTGAGCCGGCGGTGGGCTCCGATCAGCACGCCGAGGCTCGAGGAGTCGATGAAGGTGGTGCCCGAGAGATCGACGATCAGGCGGCCGACGCCGTCGTCGATCGGCTGGCTCATGCGCTGCTTGAACTCGGGGGCGGTGAAGAGGTCGATCTCGCCGGTGACCGCCACCACGTGGGTGTCGTCGCCGATCCGGCGGTCTTCGATCGCGAATTCGATGGCCATCGTCGCTCAGGTTCCCGGTGGCGCCAGGTTCCAGTCAGGCCGGGTAGGCCAGTCGCACGTGCAGGAACTCCGCGTCGCCCTCGGGCTGGACCGAGATGTCGTCCGCGAGCTGCTCGATGACGTTGCCCACGCCGGGGACGGCGGCATCGACGATCAGCGCGTCGCCGCCGCCGGGCCGCAGCGGGCCGACGCGCAGGAACAGCGTGCGGTCGCCGGTCTCGAGGTCGACCTCGACGGCGGCAGCGGCCACGTGGGCCGGCGCGCGCGAGGCGATCAGGTCGGCGACCAGGACGGCATCATCGAGCCGGTCGAGCGGAAGGTCGGCGCGGGCGGCGAGCATGCCGACGACGCGGCGAAGCACCGGGCCGACCAGCGGCCCACTGGCAATAGACACGCGTGTGGTGCCGGGTGAGCCGTTCGGGCTCGCCGCGGCCTCGGTCACGCTGCCTCGATGACCGGCGCGAACGACATCGCGACTCGGCTGCCGCGGTTGTCCGGGCCGTGAGAGATCTGGAGGTCCTCGGTCAGCGCCGCGATCAGCGGCAGCCCGAGCCCGGGCCCTCCGCCGTCGGGGCTGGGGCTGAGGCCGCGACCGCGGTCCTCGACGATGACGAGCATGCCGCGCGGCTGCGGGCGCAGCTCGACGCGCAGCGCGCTCTGATCGTCCGCTTCCTCGCCGCTGTAGGCATGGCGCACGACGTTGGTGCAGGCCTCCGTCACGGCGAGCCTCATGTCCTCGACCAGCCGGCGGGGCAGCGCGAGCTCCTCGGCGACCGCCTCGAGCGCGCGCCGGACGACCGCGATGTTGCGGGCGCGAGCGGGAAGCGACAGGCGGACCGGCGACGGCGTGGCTGGAACCGGCCTCCAGCGCTCGTGCGCCGCGGTCGATGGGGAGTGGGCACGCATGGCAGCGTACGGGTACCCGGGGCTAGCCGCCAACTAACCGGGTTCAGGCAGCTCGGCGCGTCACGCTGGCGACGCGCGCGCTCGAGTCCGCGGTGGTGGCCTGCTCGTTGGCACGCGCGCACAGCCAGGAGAACCCGGCCTGGAGCGCGTCGTTGCCGGCCGAGGCGGCCAGGACGGTGGTCACGGTGCGACCGGCGCGCGGTGCGTGCAAGCGCAAGCCCACGAGCGCGAGCGCGCTCCACGCGCCCATGCAGCGCGTGCACGTCATCAGCTCGCCGACGGCGTAGCGCAGGCGCCGGCCCTTGGGGCGCTTCTGCTCGCCCTCCTCGGCCACGAACGGCTCGCGCAGCCAGCTCTCCGCCTTGTCGTGCACGATCAGGCGCGAGAGCGAGAACGTCGCGGCCGACAGCGGCAGCAGGTCGGCGCGCGCGATCGGGTCGCGCGAGCGCGAGCTCGCGGCGAGGGCCGCGAGCAGCGAGCCGAACACGAACGAGATCGCCGCGTAGTCGGTCGGCTCGGTTGGAGTCTCGGAGACGGGCTTCAAGTCAGATCGACGGCGGCGTCGGATCCGGCGGCAGCGGCGTCGGCTCGGGCGTCGGCGTCGGCGGTTGCGGGTCCGGGCCAGGGCCGGGCGGGCCCGGGGGAGTGGGGGGGCGTGGGTCCATGGCGGGTGCCTACCCAGGCTGCCGGGCGATTAACGCGACCGAGGCGCCCAAGGGCGCCTCGGAGCATGAGGAGGAGGGTTCTTGGCGCGCCTACGCCGGCTCGTGGAGGGCGACCCGGCTGGTCGATCGACGCGACGAGAAGCATCTTCCCTCGCGCGCGGGCGCTCAAACCCGCCCGCGGGGGATCAGGCGTCGTCGCGGTTGGCGAGCCGCTCGGAGTCGGGGGTGGGCACGCCCTCGGCGCCCTCGGCCTCGCCGGGGCTGGCGCTCTGCGCGCCGTCCTCGCCGCCGGGCGGGGCCTCGCGGTCGCTGGTGTCCTCCTCGCCCTCGGGGTCGTGGTAGGTCTCGCCCTCGTCGGTGTCCTGCTCGCCGGCGTGCTCGGTGGTGTCGCCCAGCGGGGACTCGTCGGTGTCGGCGAGGTTCTCGCGCTTGATGTCGGGTTCGTCTTCGCTCATAGGCCAGCCCTACCCAAGGGCGTTTGGCAGCTAATCCGCGCGGGCGAGGATCAGAGGAGACCCCCGAGACGAAAGGAGCTCCCCATGGCGGGCAAGCTGGATGGCAAGAAGATCGCGTTCCTCGTCGCCACCGAGGGCGTCGAGCAGGTTGAGTTGACCGAGCCCTGGAAGGCGATCGAGGAGGCGGGCGGCACGCCCGAGCTGATCTCCACCGAGTCCGGTGAGATCCAGGCCTTCAACCACCTCGACAAGGCCGACACGTTCAGCGTCGACAAGACGGCCGCGGACGCCGAGGTCTCCGACTACGCCGGGCTCGTCCTGCCCGGCGGCGTCGCCAACCCCGACTTCCTGCGGATGGACGAGGACGCCGTCGGCTTCGTGCGCGGCTTCTTCGAGGCGGCCAAGCCCGTCGGCGCGATCTGCCACGCACCGTGGACGCTGGTCGAGGCTGACGTGCTCAAGGGCCGCACGATCACGTCGTGGCCGTCGCTGCAGACCGACATCCGCAACGCGGGCGGCAACTGGGTCGACGAGGAAGTCGTGGTCGACGAGGGCCTCGTGTCCTCGCGCAACCCGGACGACCTGCCGGCCTTCTGCGACAAGATCGTCGAGGAGTTCTGCGAGGGCGAGCACGAGGAGCAGGCGCGCAGCGTGGGCGCTTCCGCGTCTTGACCGTCGCGATCCTCGACATCGACGGCACGCTCGTCGACACGAACTACCAGCACGCGATCGCCTGGTACCGGGCGTTCCGCGCGCACGGGTTCGTGGTGCAGCTGTGGAAGATCCACCGGCACATCGGGATGGGAGGCGACCAGCTGGTCGCCTCCCTGATCGGCAAGGACGCCGACAAGGAGCACGGCGACGGCATCCGCGACGCCGAGAAGCAGGCCTACGCCGCGGTGATCGACGAGGTCTCGCCGCTCGAGGGCGCCCGCGAGCTGATCGCCGAGCTGAAGGAGCGCGGCCACACCGTGATCCTCGCCTCGTCCGCCAAGGCCGACGAGGCCGACCACTACGTCGACCTGCTCGTGGTCCGCGGCCTGGTCGACGGCTGGACCACGTCGGCCGACGTCGAGCAGACGAAGCCGAAGCCCGACCTCGTCCTTGCGGCGCTCGAGAAGGGCGGCGGCGGCGACGCGGTCATGATCGGCGACTCGACCTGGGACTGTGAGGCGGCCAAACGAGCCGACATTCAGTCAATAGGGGTTCTCACGGGAGGCTTCAGCCCCGAGGAACTGCAGGAAGCGGGCGCTTCGACGGTCTATGAATCGATCGTCCAACTGCGTCACGACCTCGATTCCACTCCGCTAGGCTGACGCTTCCCGGCTGGCCCGGGATGAGGGGGAACTGGCCACACGGAGAGGGCTCGGAGATCGAGGGAAGCACGAGGGACGAGGCCGCAGGCTCGCGCTCACAGGAAGACCGCCGCCTGCTCGTTCGGTACCACCGGCACGGTGACCAAAGTGCACGCGAGGAGCTCGTGCAGCGTCTGCTGCCGCTCGCGCGACGGATGGCCCGGCGCTACCGCCGCTCCGATGAGCCCCTGGACGATCTCGTCCAGGTCGCGACGCTCGGCCTGATCAAGGCGATCGACCGCTTCGACCCCGCGCGCGAGACCGCGTTCTCCTCCTACGCGGTGCCGACGATGCTCGGCGAGCTCAAGCGCTACTTCCGCGACAACGGCTGGGCGGTGCACGTCCCGCGCGGGATGCAGGAGCGGGTGATGCAGGTCGACAACTGCGTCAAGGAGATGTCGCGCAAGCTCGGCCGCTCGCCGTCCGCGCAGCAGGTCGCCGAGACGCTCGACCTCTCGATCGAGCAGGTGCTCGAGGCGATGGAGGCGGCGTCGGCCTACGACGCGGTGTCGCTCGAGTCCTACCGCTTCGGCGACGAGGGCGACGGCGAGACCTACGCCGAGTCGATCGGCTCCGAGGACGAGCGCTTCGAGCTCGTCGAGTACGGCGCGACGATCGCGCCGACGCTGCAGGCGCTGCCGCCGCGCGACCGCATCGTGCTGCACCTGCGCTTCGTCGAGGACCTCACGCAGGCCGAGATCGCCGAGCGCGTCGGTGTCTCCCAGATGCACGTCTCACGGCTGATCCGGCGGGCGCTCGAGCGCCTGCGGACGGTCGCCGAGCACGCCGGTTAACCGCTCTGGCCACCGGGTAAGGCAGGGGGAACCCCTCAATGGAGGTTCCGACTATGGGCATCACCGACAAGATCACCGGCCGCGTCAAGAAGGCCGCGGGCGACCTCACCGACGACGCGTCGCTGCGTCAGGAAGGCCGTCGCGAGGAGCGCAAGGGCGAGGCGAAGGAAGAGCTCGCCGAGGCGCACGAGAAGACCGACCGCAAGGCCGAGGAAGTCGCAAATCTGGAGCGCAAGACCTGAACGACTGCGCGACGTTCTCCGCCGCTCGCCGGTGCTGGTTGAGGCACTGCGAGCGGCGCGAGACGTCGCCGCGCCGGACTGGCTGATCAACGCCGGCGCCATCCGCGACGTGGTCTGGGACGACCTCCACGGCCGCTCGCTCACCGCATTGCCACGTGACATCGACGTCGGGTTCTTCGACCCCGACGACCTCACGCCGGAGCGCGATCGCGCGGTCGAGGCCGCGCTGCACGCGCGCGCTCCGCAGCTGCCGTGGGACGCCAAGAACCAGGCCGCGGTCCACCGCTGGTACCCGCAGCGGTTCGGGATCGCCGTCGAGCCGTTCCGCGCGACCGCGGACGCGGTGGCGACGTTCCCCGAGACCGCGACGTGCGTCGGCGTCCGGCTGCTCCCTGACGACGACATCCTCGTCGTCGCGCCGCACGGGCTGGACGACCTGTTCGACTGCGTGTGCCGCCATAACCCGACGCGCGCATCCGCGGAGTTCTACGAGCAGCGGGTCGCCGAGAAGCGATGGGATGAGCGCTGGCCGCGGCTGCGGTTTGCCGGCCCGACCGGCAGGGCAGCCCCGAGGCATGGAGACACCTGAAGAATCCGGCGCCGGCTACCCCGAAGAGCAGCCCTCGGAGGTCGCCGACGACACCGGGCAGCGCGACCCGGAGCAGGATCCCTCGGGCGGCGAGAAGGACCGCGCGCCCGACAACGAAGACGGCACCGCGACCGGCAACCCGGACAACGCCGGCTAATCCGGCAGGAGCCGCAGCGCCAGCATCGCGACGTCGTCGCGCGGCCGCGAAGCGAGGCCCGAAAGCGCCACGTGGGCCACGTGGTCGACGAGGCTCTGCGCACTGTCGCCGTCGGCGCCGGCCGCGACCTCGGCCAGGTCGGCGGGCTCCCACACCCGCTCTGGCGCCGCGGCCTCGGTGACGCCGTCGGTGTAGAGCAGGATCGTCTCGCCCGGCGCGAGCACCGTCTGGACGTCGGTCAGCCGCGGATCGTCGACGAGCCCGAGCAGGGTCCCCCCGACGGGCAGCTCCTCGACGCGGCCGTCGGCTCGCGTCACGACCGGCGCGGGGTGGCCGCCGACCGCGACGGTCAGGTTGGCCGTGCCCTGCGTGCGGTCGAGGTGGGCGATCGCCACCGTGCAGAAGCGCGTCGAGTTCTCGCCCAGCATCACCTCGTTGACCCAGCGGAGGATCGCCGCCGGCGAGTGCCGCCGCGCAGCGGCCGCGCGGATCGTGTAGCGGACGAGTGCGGTCACGGCCGCCGCCTCGGCGCCCTTCCCGCAGACGTCGCCGATGACGGCAAACCAGTGGTCCTCGTTCGTGGCGAACAGGTCGTAGAAGTCGCCGCCGACCTCGTGGTCCTCGCCCGCCGCCTGGTAGAGCGCGGCGGCCTCGAAGCCGGGCACCTCGGGCAGCATCGGCGGCAGCAGTGACGCCTGCAGCGTCTGGGCGATCGTCGAGCGCGCGCGGTACAGGCGCGCGTTCTCGACCGCCGTGGCGGCGCGCAGTGCCAGGTCCTCGGCGAGCCGGAGGTCGCCGGGGCTGAAGGTCCTGCCCGACTCCGCGCTGACGAACGAGATCGCGCCGAGCACGCGGTCGCGCACCCGCATCGGCACGATCATCGCCGAGGCCATCCCGAGCTCGCGGATCATCCGCAGGTGCTCCTCGTCCTGGGCCGCCTCGACGATCAGCGCGTCCGGGATGTGCGGCCACAGCTGCGACTCGCCGGTGTGGAGCACCTGGTGGAGCCCGCGGTCGATGCGCGCCTCGGCGGGGTAGCGCTCGGCGAGCTCATGGGCGAGCGCGACCTTGGCCGGGTCGACGTGCTCGACCGCGACGCGCTGGATCTCGAACGGGCGGTCGCCGGCGAGGTCGACGCCGCACCAGTCGGCCACGCCCGGCACCGCCAGCTTGGCGATCGTCGCCAGCGTTGCCTCGTAGTCGAGCGAGTCGGCGAGCACGCGGCTCGCCTCGGCGAGGAAGCGCTGGGCCTGCTCGACCTGCTTGAGCTCGGTGACGTCCTCGATCACGTTGATCGCGAGCCGCACCGTGCCGTCGGTCTCGCGCACCGGCTTCGCCTTGATGCGCGACCAGCGCGTCTCGCTGCCGCCGGGCTCGCGGAACTGCACCAGCATCGGCTCGGGCTCCTCGCCCATCAGCGCCCGCCGGCCAGGCAGGTCCATCAGCGGCTGCGGCTCGCCGGTCGGCGTCAGCAGCTCCCAGCGGCCCATGATCTCCGCCAGCGGGGCGCTCAGCAGCGCCTCCGCGGACTCGAAGCCGAGCACGCGCACCGCCGCGTCGTTGGCGTAGACGAGCGAGCCGTCGGGCCCCTGCGCGGTCACCGCGTCGGCGATGCCCTCGAGGATCGAGCGCAGGTCGTCGGCCACGAGCCGCTCGCCGAGCTGGGCGGCGCGCAGCTCGGTGACGTCCTCGCAGGTCACGAGCGCCACCGGGGGGCCGTCCGGTGGCTGCACGGTCTCGGCGCTCACGCGCAGCGTGCGCGCGCCGCGCGGCGTGTCGCAGCTCACGGTGGCGCCGCGGAAGCGCTCGCCGCGGGCGGCGCGAACGGCCGGCAGCTGCTCTTCGCTGAGCGGCCGGCCGTCGGCGTCGCGGCAGCGGTCGGCCGGCAGCCAGGCGGCGGCGAGGGCGCCGACGGGGTCCTCGCCCGTCAGCTCGAGCGCCGCGCGGTTGGCGGCCACCACTCTGCCGGTCCCGGGCTCGACGACGACGACCGGCGTCGGCAGCCCGTCGAGGAGCTCGGAACCGCTTTTTACGGGCGCGGACTCCCCCCTCACGAGGCGGAGTCTAGACCCGGACGCGGCGCGCGCGAGGCGCCTAGGCGAGGCCTTCCGCCTCGTACTCGCGCAGGTAGCCCTCGAACAGGCGGCGGTGGCCCTCCTCGTCGCGGAGGATGGCGATGACCATGTCCTGCGTCACGAAGTCGACGCCGTCGGTGACCTCGATGATGCGGTTGTAGTGGTCGATCGCGCCGGTCTCGGCCTCGATCACGCCCTTGATGACGTGGACGATGTCGGTCTGGTGCTCCGGCGGCTGCAGGTAGGTCTGCTCGGCCGCGAACTCGAGCGAGCCGGGAACGACGCCGTAGAGCTCCTTGATCCGCGCGGCGAACTGCTGCGCGTGCCCGAGCTCCTCCTGGACGTCCTGCTGGAGCGACTCGACGATCTCCTGGGCGCGGACGCCGTCGGGGTTGATCGAGTTGGCGATGTAGCTCATCACCGTCTCGAGCTCCATCCAGTACGCCTTCTTGAGCAGCTCGATGATCTCTTCGCGCTCGGCGCTCTTGCCCTCGGACAGGATGCCGGTCGCCGCGCTGCGTGTGGCCATGTCTGACTCCTCTGGTGCGTAGTCGAAAGCTTGCTCGATTCTCCTACCCGATACGGGGTCGGAGACATGTCGGCCTTCTAGGAGCCGCTGGCGCGCACGTAATCGTCGTCGACCAGGCTCTCGTCCGGCTCCGAGCTGAAGCGGCGCATCGGCCGCATCAGGTCGCCGGGCCGGCCCGCCAGCGCGCGGCGGCGGCCGAGGGCGGAGGCGTCCGGGGGCGAGCCGCGCAGCACCCACGAGCCGTCGACGCGGCGGGTCAGCTCGCCGCGCTCCGCGAGCTCGCCGAGCGCGGTCGAGACCGTCGGGCGGCGGGCGCCGACGAGCTGGCCGAGGATGCGGTGGGTGAGCGCGAGCGGCACGACGACGCCGTCGCCGGAGACCCGGCCCCAGCGCTCGGCGAGGTGCCACAGCAGCGCCTTCAGGCGGCGGTCGACGCGGGTGAGCTGCGAGATCGCCTGCGTGGTCGCCAGCCGCAGCGAGCGCTCGCTGAGGCGGTCGAACAGCGCGGCGGTCACCTCGGGCCAGCGCGCGAGCTCGGCCGCGAAGCGACGGTCGAGGACGGCGAACGAGGACGGCGAGAGCACCGACCACAGCACGTCGACGGGCAGCAGGCTGCTGCTCGGCGTCTGCCAGGGCCGCAGGAGGTCGCCGGGGCCGAGCAGCTCGGCGCTGACGTGGTCGGCGACGATCACCTCACGCGCGACGACGCCGTCGAGCAGGAGGAGGCCAACGTGGTCGGCGCCCGCGCCCTCGAGGCGCGAGACGTCCCACACGCCCACGCCAAGCCGGTGCACGCGCACGACGAGCTCGCGCTCGGCTTCCGCGCGGCGAGTGCCGCTCAGGAGACCCGCGAGATCCGGGTCTTCCTCGAGCAGGCGCACGGCGTCAGACGTGTTCCCCTTCACGTGCTTCGGGCCTACCTCTCTGATCGCTCAACAGCACTTGAACTACTCAACTACGCCCTACCCGTTGTGGTCAGTTTCCAGACGAGTCGTCACTCGGGGTATCCCGCGCGGTCCACCTTGTGGTGGTAGCGAGCGCCGGCGATGCCGCCCAGGGCGGCAAACAGCAGCGTCCCGAGCAGGATCGCGAGGCTCGCGATCGCGCCGCCCGTGGTCAGTGTCTCGTCGCCGATCGGCAGGCGCGGCAGGTTGGCGCGCTCGACCACGTTGTACTCCGAGCCCGCGACGACGGCCAGCACCGCGACGGCGAGCGTGATCAGCAGACCGATCGCCCAGACGCCGATGCCCTGGCGGGCGCCGTCGAAGCGCGACATGCGCCCACCGACGTAGCCGCCGCAGTAGTAGGCGATGGCGAGCACGACGATCAGCGCGATCGCGCCGGCGGCCGAGAGCGTCTCGGCCGAGGCCGAGTCGGCGGCGTCGGACGTCGTCTCGGTGAGGCCGATGGCGGCGCCGGCGGCCGCGAGGATCCCGGTCAGCAGGACGGCGACGCCGACTGCCACGAGCCAGCCGAAGAACGAAGCGCCCCAGTTGATGCCGCCGTACTCCTCGCGCTGGCGGGCGCGGACCCGGTGCATGGTCTCGCGCGTGGCGACGGGCCCGGCATGCGGGTGCGTAGCGGTCGGCTCGGTGGCCGGGGCATCCCGGCCGATGGGGCGGTCGCCGTCGACGGTCGTGGCGGTGGCCCCATCGTCTTCGGTACTGCGGTTCTTGAAGCGCTCGAACACGACTGGCCTCCTGGCGTTCACATTCCCTTGTACTTACTGGTCTTTCCCGCGCCGTCCTCCGTTTAGGCCCGAACCGATGCGGTGACCACAGTTCATGATGCGCGTGATCAACGAAGCCACGGCAGGCCCGATCGCAGCGCTCCTTGATCGGGGTGAGCAGCACGGTTGCCTCGATCTCTCCGAGGTCGACGAGCTTGCGCAGGCGCTCGAGCTCGAGGACGACGACGTCGGCAAGCTCTACGAGCAGCTCGAAACCCGCGGGATCGACCTGCGCGACGACTGCGGCCGCGAGGCCGAGCCGGCGCCGGTCGAGGCTGTGGCGCTCGCCAGCGCCACCACCGACACGCTGCAGCTGTTCCTCAACGAGATCGGCCGCCACCGGCTGCTGACACCCGCCGAGGAGATCGACCTCTCAAAGCGGATCGAGCGCGGCGACCTCGTCGCCAAGGACCGGATGATCAACGCCAACCTCCGGCTCGTCGTCTCGATCGCCAAGAAGTACCAGGGCTCCGAGCTGACGCTGCTCGACCTCATCCAGGAGGGCATCCTCGGCCTGATCCGCGCCGTCGAGAAGTTCGACTGGCGCCGCGGCTACCGCTTCTCCACCTACGCGACGTGGTGGATCCGCCAGGCGGTCGAGCGGGGGATGGACGCCAAGGCCCGCACGATCAAGCTGCCGATCAACCTGGTGCGCAACCAGCGCAAGGCCGCGCGTGCCGAGAGCGCGCTGGCGGCCAAGCTCGACCGGCCCCCGACCGACGCCGAGGTCGCCGCCGAGGCCCAGATTCCGCTCGACGAGCTGCGCGCGCTGCGCGACGCCGCACGCACCGTGACTTCGCTCGACCGTCCGCTGGGCGAGGGCGAGGACGCCGCCTTCGGCGACCTGCTGCCCGGCGACGGGCCCGCTCCCGAGGACCTCGTCCACGTCTCGCTGTCCGAGCAGACGCTGCGGCGCGCGCTCGGCGAGCTGCCCGACCGCGAGCGCACGGTCGTCGAGATGCGCTACGGCATCGCCGGCGGCGACCCGACCCCGCTGCGCGAGATCGGCCGCCAGCTCGGCATCACGCCGGAGCGGGTCCGCCAGATCGAGTCACGCGCCCTCGGCCGCCTCGGCCGCATGCGCGAGCTCGAGGCGCTGCGGCAGGCTGCCTGAGCCTCGGCGAACGTCAACGGCGGCATGGAGGGAGGAGGGTCGAGGCGCCCCGCGGCGACGAATGTCATCTCGAGGTCGCATACGCGACCTTGAGATGACACTCGTGGCCGCCGCGGCACCCCGAACCCCAGCCCTACCCAGCCGCCGTTGACGTTCGCGGGCGTCGCCGCGAACGCTGAAGCCGGACTAGACCTCGGGCTCTTCGGCCGTCGGGTCCCAGCGGCCGTCGTCGCCGATCGAGCCCGTGACCGGGTTCGCGTCGACGGGATCTGCCGAGCGGTCGGCGATGAAGGTCATACGGACCTCGGCGCCGGAATTCGTGGAGCCGCGGAGCTCGAAGGAGTCCGAGAGGGCCGCGATCAGCGGCAGGCCGAGCCCGAGGGCCGGCGCCTCGCGGCGGTGCGGGCGCGGCTGGATGCCGGTGCCCCAGTCGCGGACGACGATCGTGAGGGTGGTCTCGTCGGCCAGCATCTCGACCTCGAGCGTGCCCTCGTCGCCCTCGTAGGCGTGGACGACGACGTTGGTGCAGGCCTCGGTGACCGCCATCTTCATGTCCGCCACCACGGCGGCGTTGAAGGCGAGCGCGTCGGCCATGCCGGCCAGCGCCTGGCGCACGACGCCCACGCCCTCGGCGCGCGCGGGCATGGTGAGGCGGACTTCGGGGAGCACGGCGACGGTGTCGGTCACCCGCGGACTCCGTTGCGCGCGTGCTCGATCGCCTGCGCGCGGTCGCCGATCACCGGCAGCACCGGCACGAGGCCCGTGATGTCGAGGATGCGCTGCACGCCTGGTTCAACCTGTTCGCCCACGCAGACGACATACCCCTGATCGGCGTCGAGTGCACGCCGACGCGCGTCGAGGAGCGCTCCGAGCACGGAAGAGTCCACGAACGTCGCGCCCGTGAGGTCGACGACGACCCCACCGCCGCGCTCCAGAGCCTCGTCCAGGCGCTCACGCAGCGTCGGTGCGGTGTAGATGTCGTGTTCCCCCTCCACGACCACGACCACCACGTCGTCGGCCGACTCGTCGAGGACGATCGGGTTCGCGTCCATTGCGGCACGCAGAGTACCCAAAAAGTGCGAAGCGCCCGTAACGTCTTGGACGCATGAGCGACCGCCTCGACCGCTACCGCTCCAAGCGCGACTTCGCCACCACGCCTGAACCGGGCGGTGAGACGGCGTCCGCCGAGGAGGCCCACGAGCGGTTCGTCGTCCACGAGCACCACGCGAGACGTCTGCACTGGGACCTGCGCCTCGAGCGCGACGGCGTGCTCGTCTCCTGGGCGGTGCCGAAGGGCATCCCGCCCGACCCCGCGCGCAACCACCTGGCGGTCCACACCGAGGACCACCCGCTCGAGTACATCGACTTCCACGGCGACATCCCGGCCGGCCAGTACGGCGCCGGCACGATGAAGATCTGGGACCGCGGGACCTACGAGACGCACAAGTTCCGCAAGGACGAGGTGATGGTCACGTTCCACGGCGAGCGGCTGCACGGGCGCTACGTGCTGTTCCGGACCCGCGGGGACGACTGGATGATCCACCGCATGGATCCGCCCGAGGATCCGGACCGCGAGCCGATGCCCGAGCACGTCGCGCCGATGCTCGCCCGCACCGGCACGCTGCCGCGCGACAAGGGCGAGTGGGCGTACGAGATCAAGTGGGACGGCGTGCGGGCGATCGGCTACGTCGACGGCGGCCGGCTGCGGCTGGAGAGCCGCAACGGCAACGACATCACGCCCCGCTACCCGGAGCTGCGCGCGCTCGGGCCGGCGCTCGGCTCGCGTGACGCGATCTTTGACGGCGAGGTGGTGGCGTTCGAGAACGGCCGCCCCTCGTTCCAGAAGCTCCAGGGCCGGATGCACCTGACCTCCGAGCACACGGTGCGCCGCCTCGCGCAATCCGACCCGGTCATCTACATGATCTTCGACGTGCTCTGGCTCGAAGGGCACTCGCTGCTGGAGCTGACCTACGAGGAGCGGCGGGCGAAGCTGGCCGAGCTCGAGCTGAGCGGGCGCGACCTGGCAGACGCCGGCGAACCACATCGGCAACGGCGCCGGCCTGCTCGAGGCCTCGCGCGCCCAGGGGCTCGAGGGCATCATCGCCAAGCGGCTCGACTGCCCGTACACGCCCGGGCGGCGCGCGAACGGCTGGGTCAAGGTCAAGAACATCCGCCGCGCCGACGCCGTCATCGGCGGCTGGCTCCCCGGCAAGGAGGGGCGCTCGGGCCGTCTCGGCGCCCTCGTGGTGGGCTTCTACGAGGACGGCGAGCTGCGCTACGCGGGCCGCGTCGGCAGCGGATTCACCGAGGCGGAGCTCGCGCGGCTGGGCAAGCTCCTCGACGGCCTGGCGCGCGAAGACAGCCCGTTCTCGGGCCGCCAGCCGCCGAAGGAGACGCGCTTCGTCGAGCCGCGGCTGGTGTCCGTGGTCGACTACTCCGAGGTCACGCAGGCCAAGACGCTGCGCCAGCCCTCGTACAAGGGCCTGCGCGACGACATCGCGCCGGAGGACGTCGGCTCGCCGGACCCGGTCTAGAACGCGCCGTAAGGCCCGCCGACGTTCTTGTCGAACGACGGGCGCGGGTCGTCCGCCGGCGTCGGCTTCGGCTTCGCCTCGGTGGTCTCGCCCAGAGGCTTGATCTCCATCCCGGGCGGGAGCTTGACCTTGAACTTCTGGCCACTCTCGGTCTTCAAGAACTCGCGCTTGCGGTTGTCGGGCTCGTGCTGTGGCATAGGCCGATGGTAAGCGGTACCGATGAAGTCGACGTAATCATTGTCGGCGCCGGCCTCGCCGGGCTCGTCGCCGCGCGCGACCTGACCCGCGCCGGCCAGCGCGTGGTCGGTGCTCGAGGCGCGCGACCGCGTCGGCGGCCGCACGCTGAACCAGGAGATCGGCGACGGGAAGGTCGTCGAGGCGGGCGGCCAGTGGATCGGGCCGACCCAGGACCGGCTCGCGGCGCTCGCGCGCGAGCTCGGCATCGAGACGTTCCCGACCTTCGGCGACGGCGAGCACCTGATCGAGATCGACGGCGAGGTGCGGCGCTACTCGGGCACGATCCCGAAGCTCGCGCCGCACGCGCTGGCGGACTTCGGGCAGGCGGCGTTCCGGCTCGACCGGATGGCGCGGAAGGTGCCGACGGCGGCGCCGTGGGAGGCTCGCCGCGCCGCGGCCTGGGACGCGCAGACGTTCGAGACGTGGGTGCGGCGCAACCTCCGCACCAAGCACGGCCGCTCGCTGATGAAGGGCGTCGTCGAGGCGGTGTGGGCGTGCGAGCCCGCCGACGTCTCGCTCCTGCACATCCTGTTCTACATCCACTCCGCGGGCGGTACCGAGGCGCTGATCGCGACCGAGGGCGGCGCGCAGCAGGATCGCTTCGTCGGCGGCTCGCAGCGCATCTCGCTGGCGCTCGCCGAGGGGCTCGACGTGCGCCTGAGCACGCCGGTGCGGACGATCGAGTGGGGCGAGGACGTCGTGGTCGAGGGCATCCGCGCGCCGCACGCGATCATCGCCATCCCGCCCGCGCTGGCGGGCCGCATCCGCTACCTCCCGGCGCTGCCGGGCCTGCGCGACCAGCTGACCCAGCGCACCCCGGCGGGCGCGGTGATCAAGTGCCACGCCGTCTACGACGAGCCGTTCTGGCGGCGCGACGGGCTGACCGGCCAGGCGGCCTCCGACACCGGACCCGCCGCCGTCGTGTTCGACAACTCGCCGCCCGACGGCTCGCCCGGGGTTCTGCTCGCCTTCCTCGAGGGCGCCGCCGCGCGCGAGCTGGGGACGTGGCCGGCGGCCGATCGGCGGGCCGCGGTGCTCGGCACGCTCACGCGCCTGTTCGGGCCGCGTGCCGCCACCCCCGCGGCGTTCTACGAGCGCGACTGGGCGGCGGAGGAGTGGAGCCGCGGCTGCTACGGCGCCTACCTTCCGCCCGGTGCGTGGACCGCGTTCGGGCGCGCGCTGCGGCCGCCGGTCGGCCCGCTGCACTGGGCGGGCTCGGAGCATGCGGAGCGCTGGAGCGGGTACATGGAGGGAGCCGTGCGCTCGGGCGAAGGAGCCGCGGCGACCCTCTTGCGCAGTACCTCACCGTTTGCCACGGCTTCGAGCCGGGGAGGTAGTTGACATGACAACTATTCAGACAAAGACCCGCAAGCTGGGGGGCACCGAGGTGTTCCCGATCGGCCTTGGTGCGATGCCCATGGCCCTCTCCGGCAGACCGCCGGAGGAGCAGTCGATCCGCGCGATCCACGCCGCGCTCGACGCCGGCGTGAACCTGATCGACACCGCCGACGCCTACTGCCGCGACGAGGCCGAGGTCGGCCACAACGAGCGCCTGATCGCCAAGGCGCTCCAGGGCCGCTACGACGACGTCATCGTCGCCACCAAGGCCGGCCACATCCGGCCCGGCGGCGCCTGGGAGCTCGACGGCCGCCCCGAGCACATCCGCGAGGCCTGCGAGGCGTCGCTGAAGGCGCTGGGCACCGACCGCATCGACCTCTACCAGTACCACCGCCCCGACCCCAACGTGCCGTACGCCGAGACCGTCGGCGCGTTCAAGGAGCTCCAGGACGAGGGCAAGGTGCGCTGGATCGGTCTCTCCAACTGCACCGTCGAGCAGCTCGAGGAGGCGCTCGGCGTCGCCGAGATCGTCTCGGTCCAGAACCAGCTCTCGCTCGGCTTCACGTCGCCGCTCGGCAAGGGCGAGGTCGACGCCTGCACGGAGCGCGACATCGCGTTCCTGCCCTGGTCGCCGCTCGGCGGCATCGGCAACGCCGGTGACACCGCCGACGTCGACCCCGTGCGCGCCGCGGCGGAGAACCACAGCGTCTCGCCGCAGCAGGTCGCGCTGGCGTGGCTGCTCTCGCTCGGCCCGACCGTGATCCCGATCCCGGGCGCGAGCCGCCCGGAGAGCATCACCGACTCGGCGCAGGCCGCCGAGCTCGAGCTGACCCGGGACGAGCTCGACGCCATCACCGAGGCCGCCACCGCGGCCTAGGTGGTCGGTTCCACGCGGCCGCGCTCAGACTCCACGACCACCTAGGTGGACGACCTCGTCGAGGAGAGCGTTCCGCTGCGCGGGGCGGCGCTGCACGTGCTGCGCCCGCGCGACGCGGAGGCGCTCCTCGACGACCGTGCCTTCGAGCACGAGGAGTACCTGCCCTACTGGGCGGAGCTGTGGCCGAGCGGCGTGGCGCTGGCGCGCCGCGTCGCCGCCCGCGCGCTGCGCGGCGCGCGGGTGCTCGAGCTCGGCTGCGGGCTCGGGCTCCCGAGCCTCGCCGCCGCGCTGGCCGGGGGCCGCGTGCTCGCCACCGACTGGTCGCCGCAGGCGATCGAGCTGCTGCACGACAACGCCGAGCGCAACGACGCCGTCCTCGAGACCGCGGTCGTCGACTGGCAGCGCCCGGCGCCGCTGCTCGAGCGCGCGCCGTGGGACCTCGTGCTCGGCGCCGACCTGCTGTATGAGCGCCGCAACGTCGCGCCGCTCCTGGAGCTGCTGCCGCCGCTGCTCGGCGAGCGGGGCGAGCTGTGGCTCGCCGACCCCGGCCGCGCGCCCGCCGAGGACTTCCTCGCCGGCTTCGAGCGGCTCGCCGAGGACACCGACGGGCGGGTGACGGTCTACCGTCTGCGGCCGTCATGAGGACCGTCGTCTTCCTCCACGGGCTGCTCACCGATCAGACGCTGTGGCGCAAGGTCGTGCCCGCGCTCGGCGACGGGATCGAGGCGATCACGCCGACGCTGCCGCTCGGCTCGCACACGCGGCCGGTGCCGGAGCAGGACCTCACGCCGCCGGGCCTGGCCCGGCTGGTCGCCGAGCATGCTCGAGGGCCTCGACGACGTGCTGCTGGTGGGCAACGACACCGGCGGCGCGATCGCCCAGCTCGTCGCGGCGCACCATCCCGAGCGTGTGGGCGGGCTGGTGCTGACGAACTGCGACGCCTACGAGCGCTTCTTCCCGCCGCTGTTCCGCCCGCTCCAGTACGCGGCGCGCGTGCCCGGCGGCGTCGACGCGATCGCCGCCAGCCTGCGGATCCCCGCCGTTCGCCGCCTGCCGATCGCCTACGGCAAGCTCGCCAAGCGCCCGATCGACCGCGCGATCACCGACGCCTGGGCCGCGCCGAGCCGTGACGCCGCGATCCGGCACGACCTCCGCCGCGTCCTGCGCGGCGTCGACAAGCGCCACCTGCTCGACGCCGTGCCGGCCCTGCGGCGGTTCGACAAGCCCGTGACGCTCGCGTGGGCGCGCGAGGATCGGCTGGTGTTCCCGCCCTCGGTCGCCGAGCGGCTCGCCGCCGACTTCCCCCGCGCCAAGATCGAGTGGATCGAGGACTCGTGGACCTTCGTGCCCGAGGATCGACCGCACGAGTTGGCGGCAATTGTGCGTGCCGCCGCCGGCGTTTCGGCACAATAGGAGGATGCCAAGGTCGATCTGGAGCGGCGCTATCTCGTTTGGGCTCGTCAACGTGCCCGTCAAGCTCTACTCGGCGGTCTCGCGCAAGACCGTCCGCTTCCATCAGCTCAACTCCGACACGGGCCACCGCATCGCCCAGAAGCGCGTGGACTCCGTGACCGACGAGGAGGTCCCGTACGAGAACATCGTCAAGGGCTTCGAGCTGACGAAGGAGCGCTACGTCGTCGTCACGCCCGAGGAGCTCGACTCGATCGCGCCGGAGAAGACGCGCGCGATCGACATCGAGGACTTCGTCGACCTCGAGGACATCGACCCGATCTTCTACGACCACCCGTACTACCTCGTCCCGGACAAGGGCGCGGGGAAGGCCTACGGGCTGCTGCTCGAGGCGATGCGCGAGTCGGGCAAGGTCGCGATCGCCCGCGTGGTCCTGCGCTCCAAGGAGCAGCTCGTCGCGATCCGGCCCGCGGCCGGCGACGTGCTGACGATGGAGACGATGATCTTCCACGACGAGGTCGTGCCCGCCGACGACCTCGACGACGTGCCCTCGGCCAAGGACCTCAAGACCTCGGACCGCGAGCTCAAGATGGCCCAGCAGCTGATCGACTCGCTGTCGTCGGACTTCGAGCCCTCGAAGTACCACGACGAGTACCGCGAGAAGGTGCTCGAGCTGATCGAGCGCAAGGCGGACGGCGAGGAGATCGCCATCCAGCCGCAGGAGGAGGAGCCGGAGAAGGTGCCCGACCTGATGGCTGCGCTCGAGGCGAGCCTGGCCGCGGTCAAGGATCCCGAGGCGGGCAAGTCGTCGAAGTCCGACGCCAAGTCCAACGGGAAGAGCGGAGAGAAGAAGTCCTCCTCGCGCGCCAAGGCCGGCGCGAAGAAGTAACTCCCGGCTCTACCGGGAAGACTCGAGGCGCATGCCCAGGCTGCGCCGTGCTGACTGCTCCGCCCCTGGCCTGACCCGCCGCAAGCACGGGAAGGGCTTCATCTACCTCGACGGGGACGGCGAGCGGGTCACCGAACCGGAGGACCTCGAGCGCTTCGCCGAGCTCGGCATCCCGCCGGCCTGGAAGGACGTCTGGATCTGCCCGGACACCCGCGGGCACCTGCAGGCGACCGGGATCGACGCCGCCGGCCGCAAGCAGTACCTCTACCACCCGGCGTGGCGTACGCGGCGCGACTCCGAGAAGTTCGACGAGATGATCCGCTTCGCCGGCGCGCTGCCACAGCTGCGCGAGCACGTCGACAAGCAGCTCACCGCCACCGACGAGCTCACCCGCGAGCGCGTGCTGGCCTGCGCGGTGCGGCTGCTCGACCGCGGCTTCTTCCGCGTCGGCTCCGAGCAGTACGCGGTCGAGAACGAGTCCTACGGCCTCGCCACGATGCGCAAGGACCACGTCACGCTCGACCCCGAGCACTGCGGCATGGTCTTCGACTACGTCGCCAAGAGCGGCAAGCGGCGCATCCAGGGCGTCATCGACCCTGACGCGTTCGCGGTCGTCGCCGCGCTAAAGCGCCGCCGCGGCGGCGGGCCGGAGCTGCTGGCCTTCAAGGAAGGCCGCACGTGGTCCGACGTGCGCTCGCCGGAGATCAACGAGTACCTCAAGGAGGCCACCGGGGACGACTTCTCGGCCAAGGACTTCCGGACCTGGGCGGCGACGATGCTTGCCGCCATCGGGCTGGCGGTCGCCGGCGACGTCGCCGCCACGAAGACGGGGCGCAAGCGCGCCGTCGCGCGCGCGGTCAAGGAGGTCTCGCACTACCTCGGCAACACGCCCGCGGTCTGCCGCGCCTCCTACATCGACCCGCGCGTGATCGACGCCTACAACGGCGGGCTGACGATCGCCGGCGTGCTCGAGGAGATCGCCGACACCGACGAGGTCGGCGAGCTGCCGATCCACCAGCCGGTCGTCGAGCAGGCCGTGCTTGACCTGCTCAACGAGCGGGAGGCGTCGCCGGCTCTGGAGCGGATCGCGGCGTAGGCGACCCGGCCTGCCGGAGCTCCTCCTCGCGCATGTCCTTGAACAGCAGGCGCAGCCCGGGGCCACCGGTCACGCCGTGGACGACGATCGAGACGATCACGCACGCGATCGCCGTCCACACGACGAGCTCCTCCTCGCCGCCCGACAGCGCGCCCGGCGCCGACGACCGTCGCCGCGTAGTAGAGGGTGCCGACGCCGCGGACGCCGAACCAGGCGACGAACGAGCGGCCGCCCGCGGTCCCGACCTGCGAGCCGACGAGCGAGAGCAGCACGCTCACCGGGCGGATGACGACCAGCAACATGACCGCGAGCAGCCAGCCCTCCCAGCCCGGGGCGGTGAGCCCGGCGCCGGTGAGCAGCGAGCCGAGCAGCAGGATCGCGCCGAGCTCCATGAACTTCTCGACCTGCTCCGCCCCCGCGTGAACGCGCCCGTTGAGCTCGTGGTCGTGCTCGTAGCGGCGGAACGCGAGGCCGCCGGCGAACACGGCAAGGAAGCCGTAGCCGCCGGCCGCCTCGGCGACCCCGTAGAGGACGAGCGCGGTCGCGATCGCGTGGTAGCCGTCGAATGTCGGCGCGAGCAGCTCGCGGTCGCGCAATACGTGCACGCTCCAAGCCGCCGCCCAGCCAACGGCGGCGCCGATCGCCACGCCGGCCAGGCCGGCGTAGAGGACGTCGGCCAGCAGCCACTCGCCGACCCAGCCGCTGCCGCCCTTCTCGGCGATGAAGATGCCGAGCAGCACGAACGGCGCGGCGAGGCCGTCGTTGGCGCCTGCCTCCGCCGTGAGCGCGAAGTTCGGCTCGTGCTCCGCCTCGTCGCCGGGCGGCCCGACGCCGATGTCGCCCGCGAGCACCGGGTCCGTGGGCGCGAGGACCGCGCCGAGCATCACCGCGGCCCCGAGCGACAGGCCAATGACCTCGGACGCGAACAGCGCGACGCCCGCGATGGTCAGCGGCATCGCGATCGCGAGCAGCCGTACGACCGAGCCCCATTCGCGCCAGCGCAGGCTGCGGTCGAGCTTCAGCCCGGACGAGAACAGCGCGAAGATCAGCGCGACCTCGGCGAGGTGCTCGAGCACCTCGGCGTTCTTGACCGGCTCGATCCACTCGATGTCCAGGAGCTGGATGGCGGCAGCCGCCGCCGCCCCGAGACCGAGGTAGATCAGCGAGGCCGAGAACGCGCGCTCGTGCTCGTGGGACATCGCCCCCACGGCCGCGAAGACCGCGAGGCCGACGAACAGCAGGCCGATCGGGAACGTGTCGGCGAACGTGAAGCCGGTGTCCGCCGCGAGGACGCTCACTCGTTGGGCGGCGGCACTTCAGGCCCGTCCGGGTCGGCCGGCAGCGGGTCGTTCGGCTCGGCCGGCTCGGGGCCGTCCGGCGTGTCCGGCACGACCGGCCCCGGGTCCGGCACGGCCGGCTGGACCGGCGCGTCCGGGACCGCGGGCGTGGTCGGGATCTCGGGGCTGGTGGGGACCTCCAGGACGGCGCTCATGACGACGCCCCGCTGAGCTGGCGCTGGGCGGTCTCGAGCACCTCGACGCGGCGCTTGTGGCGCCCCTCGTACTCGCGCACGCGGCGTGCGGTCGCCTCGTCGGAGCTCGGTCAG
The DNA here is from genome assembly GCA_963802905.1 of uncultured Solirubrobacteraceae bacterium. Lineage (GTDB taxonomy): Bacteria > Actinomycetota > Thermoleophilia > Solirubrobacterales > Solirubrobacteraceae > DASQFQ01. The sequence goes on from CAWDKH010000019.1 coordinate 182,444, forward strand.
CTGCTGCGCGACGTCGCGCGCGGTCAGCTCGTCGTAGCCCTTGTACGGCTCGTCCTCGCGCAGGCTCTGCGCGCGCTCGATCACCGTCGCGCGCTTGCGGTGCGCGCGCTCGTAGGCGATCGTCGCCTTCAGCTGCGCCTGCGTGAAGTCGGTGAGCTTCCCGACCACCTCGCTGGCGGTCAGCGACTCGTAGTCGGAGGTCGGCGGCTGCGCCTTCTTCACGCGCGCGCGCCGGCGCGTGGCCGGAGTGCGCTTTGCGGCGGGCGTCTCGCTCCAGTCAAAGCTCGGGCGCTGTCCGGCGCGCGCCTGCGCGACGGCCTGGGCGAGGTGCGGGATGTGGCTCCGCAGCTCGCCGAGCATCTGCTCCTCGTCGGCGCGATGGCGCGTGGCGAGGCGCGCGGTCGGCTCGTCGCCCAGCGCGCGGGCGAGCGCCTCGATCGTGTCGTAGATCGCGATCTCGACCGCCTCGGTGACGACCTCGTCGCGGGCGTTCTTGAGCAGCTTCTCCTCGCCGCGGGGGCCGCCGCGCAGGAGGTCGAGCGGGCCCTTGGTCAGCACGAGCGCCTGCCCGACGGCGGTCGTCAGCACGCCGTAGGCGGCGCCGAGGACGCCGCGGCCGCGCCCGATCTCGCGGATCCGGCGTGCGACCGCTCGCTCGTGCTCCTGCGTCTCGGTGAGATGGCGCTCGAGCGAGGTGCGGTAGCTGCCCCGCGGGGTCATCGCGATGTGCGCGTGCAGGTTGGTGACCAGCGCCTGCTCGGTCGCATGCGCCTCCTCCAGGTACGAAAGGAGGAGGGTTTTCGTGTCGGAAGCCATGCCCTTCACCTAACCACGGCATGGAAGGGGCAAACGTTTGGGTACCGTCGGCGGCGTGCCCCCCGCGAAGCGTCTCGAGGTCGAGATCGGCGACCGACGGCTGTCGCTCTCCAACCTCGACAAGGTCCTCTATCCCGAGGTCGGCTTCACCAAGGGGCAGGTGATCGACTACTACACGCGGATCGCGCCGGCCGTGCTGCCGCACCTGCGCGACCGCCCGCTGACGCTCAAGCGCTACCCGAACGGCGTCCACCAGCAGTACTTCTACGAGAAGCAGAGCCCGAGCCACCGCCCCGACTGGGTGCAGACGGCGGCGGTGTTCAGCCGCAGCAACTCGCGCACGATCGACTTCACGATCTGCAACGACCTGCCCACGATCGTGTGGCTGGCCAACCTCGCCGACCTCGAGCTGCACACGTCGCTGGCGCTCTACCACGACGTCAAGGCGCCGACGCTGATCGCGTTCGATCTCGACCCGGGCCCGCCGGCCACGATCGTCGAGTGCGCGGAGGTGGCGCTGCGGCTGCGCGAGGCGTTCGAGCACCTCGGCCTCGAGGCGTTCCCCAAGACCTCGGGGTCGAAAGGGATGCAGGTCTACGTGCCGCTCAACACGCCGACCACCTACGGCGCCACGAAGCCATTCGCGCGCGCGCTCGCGCAGGTGCTCGAGCGCCGCCAGCCCGAGCTCGTCCTCTCCGACATGAACAAGCAGCGGCGCACCGGCAAGGTCTTCGTCGACTGGAGCCAGAACGACGAGCACAAGACGACGGTCAACGTCTACTCCCTGCGCGCCCGCGAGCGGCCGACGGTCTCGACGCCGCTGGACTGGGACGAGGTCGAGGCCGTGCTGTCCTCGCGCGACCCCGAGGAGCTCTCGTTCACCTCGGCGGAGGTGCTGGCGCGGGTGGAGGAGCGGGGCGATCTGTTCGCCCCGGTGGCAGAGCTGCAGCAGGAGCTACCGGTGGCTTCCTCCGCATCCTGAACAGTTAGAGGGCAACAAACTGCCGAGTTCGTCCGGGACCTTGACAAAAGGCTCCGGGGTGCGAGAGGGTCGCTCCGGAGTGAGGACCGGGTCGCTGGAATCGTTGCGCGAGCTTAACCGCCTGCGCGTGGTGGAGACCCTGCGTGAGCGGGGGACCGCCAGCAGGGCGGAGATCGCGCGCGTTACGGGCCTCTCCCGCTCGACCGTCTCGAGCCTTGTATCCGACCTCCAGGCGCACGGGCTGATCGTCGAGCACTCCGACCCCGACGCCCCGGCCAGCATGGCCACCGGGCGGCCGCCGACGCTGCTCTCGCTCGATCGCTCGGCGGGCGCGGTCGTCGGCATCGACTTCGGTCACGACCGCATCCACGCCGCGGTCTCCGACCTCTCGCGCACCGTGCTCGCCGAGGCGGTCCGGCCCGAGGACGTCGACCACGACGCCGAGGGCGCGCTCGACACCGCCGCCGAGCTCGTCGAGGACCTGCTCGAGGAGACGGGCCTCAGCACCTCGGACGTGATCGGCGTCGGCATGGCGCTGTCCGGGCCGATCGACCACGACCGCGGCGCCGTCCGCCCGACCGCGATCCTCCCCGGCTGGGAGGGTCTCGCCGTCGCGGCCGAGATGAGCCGGCGCCTCGGCGACCTGCCGGTGCATCTCGACAACGACGCCAACCTCGGCGCGCTCGCCGAGGTCACGCTCGGCGCCGCCCGCGACGCCCGCAACGCGGTCTACGTGATGGTGTCGTCGGGCATCGGCGCTGGACTGATCGTCGACGGCCGCCCGTACCGTGGCGGCCGCGGCATGGCGGGCGAGGTCGGCCACGTGCTGGTCGACGAGAGCGGCCCGATCTGCCGCTGCGGGAACCGCGGCTGCCTCGAGACGTACGTCTCGGGGCCTGCCATCTCAGACCTGCTGCGACGCAGCCGCGGGGAGGAGCTGAGCCTGGCCGACATCATCCGGCTCGCCCATGCGGGCGATGTCGGCTGCCAGAGGGCGATCGCCGACGCCGGGCGCGTGCTCGGCCGGGTGGTCGCCGCAGTCTGCAATGTCTTCAACCCCGACACGGTCGTCGTGGGCGGAGACCTGGGCGAGGCGGGCGACGTTCTGCTCGATCCGATGCGAGAGGCCGTGGGCCGGTACGCAATTGCGCCGGCCGCGGAGGACGCACGGATCGTGGCGGGCGTCCTCGGAGAGCGAGCGCAGGTGCTCGGCGCGCTCGCCCTGGCCCTATTGCAGTCCGAGCATCTCGCGGCGCGTCTGGCGCCGCATCCGCTGTCAATTCAACGAGGAGGAACGACGTGACGTATAGGGGGAGAGGGAAGCACCTGGTGCTGGGAGCCGCGATGCTGGCTCTCGCCGTGCCCGTTGCCGCATGCGGTGACGACAACAGCGACAAGGGCGGCGGCAGCAGCAGTAGCAGCAGCAAGGACAAGGGCTCCGTTGCCGTGCTCCTGCCGGACTCGAAGTCGTCCACCCGCTGGGAGACGGTCGACCGGCCGTTCCTCAAGAAGGCGTTCGACGAGGCCGGCATCAAGTCGACCATCACCAATGCTGAGGGCGACAAGTCCGCCCAGCAGCAGCAGGCCGAGCAGGCGATCACGAACGGCGCGAAGGTCCTGCTGCTTGTGAACCTCGACTCCGGCTCGGGCGCGGCCATCGCCGCCAACGCGAAGTCGCAGGGCGTCAAGGTCATCGACTACGACCGTCTCACGCTGAAGGGCGACTCCGACTACTACGTCTCGTTCGACAACGAGAAGGTCGGCAAGCTCCAGGGCGAGGGCCTCGTCAGTTGTCTGGGTGACAAGAAGGGCGCGGCGATCGCCGAGCTCAACGGGTCCCCGACCGACAACAACGCGACGCTGTTCAAGAACGGCTACGACTCGGTGCTGAAGCCGAAGTTCGCCGACGGCACCTTCAAGAAGGTCGCCGATCAGTCCGTGCCCGACTGGGACAACCAGAAGGCGCTGACGATCTTCGAGCAGATGCTGCAGAAGGCCGACAACAAGATCGACGGCGTGCTCGCCGCCAACGACGGCCTCGGCAACGCGGCCATCTCGGCGCTCAAGCAGCGCAAGCTGCCGCAGATCCCGGTCACCGGCCAGGACGCGACGGTGGAAGGCCTCCAGAACATCGTCAACGGCGACCAGTGCATGACGGTCTACAAGGCGATCAAGAAGGAGACGGACGCGTCCGCCAAGCTCGCGATCTCGCTGATCAACGGCGAGGAGCCCGAGGGCGTGACCGGCTCGGTCAACAACGAGACCAAGGACGTCCCCGCGATCCTGCTGGAGCCGGTCGCGGTGACGAAGGACAACATCAAGGACTACCTCGGGGAGCCCGACTTCCCCAAGAAGGAGGACATCTGCGCCGGCAAGGCGGCGTCGAAGTGCGCTGAGGCGGGCCTCTAATGAACGACGAGACCGGAGGGCGCCGCGAGGCGCCCTCCACCTCGCCCATCCTGGAGTTGCGCGGAGTCTCCAAGTCCTTCGGCGCGGTCCAGGCGCTGTTCGAGGTGGACTTCCACGTCTCCCCGGGTGAGGTCATGGCGCTTGTCGGCGACAACGGCGCCGGCAAGTCGACGCTGATCAAGTGCATCGCGGGCATCCACCCGATCGACGACGGCGAGGTCCTCTTCGAGGGCTCGGCGGTCAAGATCCACGGGCCGAAGGACGCCGCGAACCTCGGCATCGAGGTCGTCTACCAGGACCTCGCGCTGGCCGACAACCTCGACGTCGTCCAGAACATGTACCTCGGGCGCGAGGAGCTCGGGACGCTCCGCCGGCTCGACGAGACGGCGATGGAGAAGCGGGCGTCGGAGACGCTCAAGGGGCTCTCCGTCACCACGATCCGCTCCGTGCGCCAGACGGTCGCGGGCCTCTCGGGCGGCCAGCGCCAGTCCGTCGCGGTCGCCAAGGCCGTGATGTGGAACTCGCGCGTCGTGATCCTCGACGAGCCGACCGCCGCGCTCGGCGTGGCGCAGACCAAGCAGGTGCTCGACCTCGTCGGGCGCCTCGGCGAGCAGGGACTGGCGGTCGTGCTGATCTCGCACAACCTCCACGACATCTTCCAGGTGGCGGACTCGATCACCGTGCTGCGGCTGGGCCAGAACGTGAAGGAGTTCAAGCGCCGCGAGACCAACCAGCAGGAGGTCGTCGAGGCGATCACCGCCGGCCAGCTCTCGAAGGTCCCCGGCCAATCCGAGGAGGCCGTCGCATGAGCGCCGCCACCGCACCTCCGCCCGCGGCCGAACCTGGGGCGCCGGCCGCCAACACCGTCAGCGCATACGCGAAGCGCTGGTGGACCGACGTCAAGTCCGGCGAGCTCGGCTCGCTGCCGATCGTCGTCGGCCTGATCATCATCGCGATCATCTTCCAGACCCAGAACGACCGCTTCCTCACGGCGAGCAACTTCGTCAATCTGATCGTCCAGACGGCGCCCTACGCGGTGATCGCCATGGGCGTGACGTTCGCACTCCTGCTGGGCGAGATCGACCTCTCGATCGGCTTCGTGTCCGGCGTCGGCGGCGTGCTGACCGCGATCCTGCTGACCCCGGACGGCAGCGTCCCGCCGACGTGGCTCGTGATTGTGATCGTGCTCGGCGCCGGCCTCGGGATCGGGACGTTCCACGGGCTGATCATCACGAAGGTCGGTGTTCCGTCGTTCGTCGTCACGCTGGCCGGCCTGTTGGCGTGGAATGGCGTCGTGCTGCTGCTGATCGGCTCCAAGGGGACCGTGATCCTGCAGAACGACTTCGTCATCGGGCTCGCCAACAACTTCATGAAGACCGGCGACGCCTGGATCCTCATGCTCATCTGCCTCGGGATCTACGCGGGGCTGCAGCTCCTGAGCCTGCGCTCGCGCAAGGCCGCCGGGCTCGCCACCGATCCGCCGCTGATCGTGGGTCTGCGGATCGCCGGGCTCGGACTCGCGCTGGCGGTGGTCGTCTGGGCCTGCAACCAGGACCGCGGCGTGCCCTACGCCCTGCTGATCGTCGGCGGGCTGTTCGTGATCTGGACCTACGTGCTCAACCGGACGAAGTTCGGGCGCCACATCTACGCGGTCGGCGGCAACGCCGAGGCTGCGCGGCGCGCGGGCATCAACGTCGACAACGTGCGCATCGCGTGCTTCGCGATCGTCTCGATGATGGCGGTGATCGGCGGCATCCTGCTGGCCTCGCGCCTGCGTTCGGTCGACACGAACACGGGCGGCGGCCAGGCGCTGCTGTACCCGATCGCGGCGGCGGTCATCGGCGGCACCTCGCTGTTCGGCGGGCGCGGCACGATGAAGGCCGCGCTGCTCGGTGCGCTGGTCATGCTCGGCATCGACAACGGACTCGGGCTGCTCGGCCTGTCGTCGGGCACGAAGTTCGTGCTCACCGGCGGCGTGCTGCTGCTCGCGGTCACCGTCGACTCGATCTCCAGGAGGGGGCGCGAAGCGTCGGGCAGGGCGTGATGCGGTGGGGACTCCTCTCCACCGCCAACATCAACCGGAAGCTCCTCGCGGGCGCCCGCGGGACCGACGAGGCGACGGTCGTGGCCGTCGCCTCCCGGGACCGGGGGCGTGCCGAGGAGTTCGCCCGCGAGCACGGCATCGAGCGTGCGCTGGGCTCCTACGAGGCACTGCTCGAGGATCCGGAGGTCGACGCGGTCTACATCCCGTTGCCCAACTCGATGCACGTGCCGTGGTCGGTACGGGCGCTCGAGGCGGGCAAGCACGTGCTGTGCGAGAAGCCGCTGACGCGACGCCCGGCGGAGGTCGAGGAGGCCTTCGCCGCGGCGGAGCGGGCCGGCCGCGTGCTGGAGGAGGCGTTCATGTGGCGCCACCACCCGCAGACGCTGCGGCTGCGCGAGCTGCTTGACGAGGGCGCGATCGGGCGGCTGCGGATGGTCAAGGCGTCGTTCTCGTTCCCGCTCGCGGACGTGTCCGACATCCGCATGCAGGCCGGCCTCGACGGCGGCTCGCTGATGGACGTCGGCTGTTACTGCGTGAGCGGCACGCGGCTGGTGGCCGGCGCCGAGCCCGAGCGCGTGCACGGCGAGCAGGCGATCGGCGGTGACGGCGTCGACGTCGCGTTCGCGGCGACGCTGCGCTTCCCCGATGACGTGATCGGCGCCTTCCACTGCGGCTTCGCGGTCGGGGCGCGCCACCACCTCGAGGCGATCGGCGAGGAGGGCTCGCTGTTCCTCGCCGACCCGTGGCACGGCCGCTCGCCCGGCATCGAGCTGCGCCGCGACGACGGCGTCGAGCAGATCGAGATCGAGGACGCGAACCCGTACACGCACGAGCTCATCGACTTCGCGCGCGCGGTGCGCGGCGAGGCGCCGCCGCTGCTGGGCAAGCCCGACGCGCTCGCGCAGGCGCGCGTGATCGAGGCGCTCTACGCCTCGGCCGCCGACTCCACAACGAAAGGACTGACGACGTGAAGACGAGCCTCGGGATCTGGGCGCTCGGCGGGATGGTGACCCGCTTCGTGCCCGGCGGCTACCAGCCGGAGCACGGGCGGGAGACGACCGTGGAGAAGGTGCAGCGCGCCGTGGCCGGGCTCGAGGGTCTGGTCGACGACTACGAGTTCCACTACCCGGGGGAGCTGTCAGAGGACAACCTCGCCGAGGTCCAGGCCGCGCTCGGCGACCACGGGATCTACTGCATCGCCAGCGGGCTGCACGTCGACTCGCGCTTCGGCAAGGGCGGGCTCACCTCGGTCGATCCCGGCGTCCGCGAGACGGCCCGCGAGATCACCCGCGCCGCCGCGAACTTCGCCGGCGAACTGGGCGCGCACTTCATCGTCTGGCCTGGGATCGAGGGCTACAACTACCCGTTCCAGGCGCCCTACCGCGAGAGCTGGCGGTGGCTGATCGAGGGCATCGGCGAGGCCGCCGAGATCTGCGCCGGGCACGGCGTCAAGCTCTTCCTCGAGCACAAGAACTCCGAGCCCGCGATGAAGATCCACATGGGCAACATCGGGATGGCGCTGCACATCATCCACAAGCTGCGGGCCCAGGGGATCGACAATGTCCAGGTCAACATGGACTGGCAGCACCTGATCATGAACGGCGAGAACCTGGCCGAGTACGCCGCACTGCTGTCCGACGAGGGGCTGCTCGGCCACCAGCACGGCAACTCCGGCTGGGGCACGTTCGACGACGACAACATGGTCGGCGCGACCGCGTTCATGGAGACGCTCGAGCTCGCCGTCGAACTGCGGCGCGCGAACTACGGCGACAACGGAGAGCGGCTCGGGCTCGACCTCTACCCGTACACCGAGGACCAGGTCGCGGCGGTCAAGCGGTCGGTGCTGCAGTGGCGCTTCATCGACGACGTCGCCTCGCGGATCGACGACGCGGCGCTGCGCGAGGCGCAGTCGCGCAAGGACGCCGTGCGCGCGTACGAGCTCGTCTACGCGGCGCTGGGGGCGCCGGCGGCGTGAGCGTCGCGATCGGGCTCGACGTCGGCACCAGCGGGCTGAAGGCGCTCGCCGTCTCCGAGGACGGCGAGGTCGTCGGGCGCGCCGAGGTCGAGTACGGGCTGTCGACCCCGAAGCCGGGCTGGGCCGAGCAGGACCCGGAGCAGTGGTGGACGGCGACGCAGGAGGCGCTCGAGTCGCTGGGCGCGGACGAGGTCGCCGGCATCGGCCTGTCGGGGCAGATGCACGGGCTCGTCGCGCTCGACGCGGACGAGCAGGTGCTGCGGCCGGCGATCCTCTGGAACGACCAGCGGACGCGGCGCCGAGTGCGAGGAGATCGAGGAGCGGATCGGGCTCGAGAAGCTGATCGCGGCGACCGGCAACCGCGCGCTGACCGGCTTCACCGCGCCAAAGCTGCTGTGGCTCGAGAAGCACGAGCCCGAGGTCCACGAGCGGATCGCGCACATCCTGCTGCCGAAGGACTACGTGCGGCTGAAGCTGTGCGGCGAGCGCGCGATCGACGTCGCCGACGCCTCCGGGACGCTGCTGTTCGACGTCGCGCACCGGACCTGGAGCGACGAGGTCTGCTCGGCGCTGGGCGTGCCGGCCGAGTGGCTGCCGCGCGCGTTGGAGTCCGCCGAGGTGTCGGGCGAGACGAGCGACGGGATCCCGGTCGCCGCGGGCGCGGGCGACCAGGCCGCGGGCGCGCTCGGGGTCGGCGTGACGCACGCCGGCGAGCCGCTCTCGGTCGTGCTCGGCACCTCCGGCGTCGTGTTCTCGGCGCTGCCTTCGTTCCAGGCCGACCCCGAGGCGCGCGTGCACGCGTTCTGCCACGCGGTGCCGGAGACGTGGCACGCGATGGGCGTGATGCTCAACGCGGCGGGCGCGCTGCGCTGGCTCCGCGACGCGACGGGCGGGGTGGACTACGGCACGCTCGACTCGGAGGCTGCGGAATGGGAGCCGGGCGTCGAGGGGCTGACGTTCCTGCCCTACCTCGCGGGCGAGCGCACGCCGCACGCCGACCCCGACGCGCGCGGCGCGTTCGCCGGGCTGTCGCTGCGCCACAACCGCGGCGCGCTCGGCCGCGCGGTGCAGGAGGGCGTGGCCTACGGGCTGCGCGACTCACTCGACCTGATCGCCGAGCTCGGCGACCTGCCCGACCGCGGCCGCGTGTCCGGCGGCGGCGCGCGCTCGGAGAGCTGGATGCAGATCGTCGCCTCGGTGCTCGAGCTGCCGCTCGAGCGCACCGCGGTCGACGAGGGCGCCGCGTTCGGCGCCGCCCTGCTCGGCGGCGTGGCGGGCGGGCTGTGGGGCTCGCCGGCCGAGGCCGTCGAGGCGACCGTCCGCCCGATGGGCATGGTCCAGCCGGTGGCCGAGTGGATCGAGCCCTACCGCGAGGGCCGCGAGCGCTTCCGTGCGTTGTATCCGGCGCTGAAGGGCGTGGCGTAGAACGTCAACTGCGGCTGGGTAGGGAAGCGGTTCGAACCGCCCCGGCGACCACGAGTGTCGTCTCGAGGTCGCATACCGACCTTGAGATGACATTCGTGGCCGCCGCGGCACCCCGAACCCCAGCCCTACCCAGCCGCCGTTGACGTTCGCCGGACCTGCCGCCTACGCAGCGAGGTCGACCGCGGCCGGCGTCAGCGGCCGCAGCTCCTCGGCGTACGACACCGAGTGGCGCAGGAGGCGCCCGCCCGGCTGCACTTCGTAGGTGCCCATCCGCCACAGCGGCGGGGAGTAGGCGTGGAGCGTGACGGCGGGCTCGGAGCCGGCGTGCTGGACGCGGTGGATGTCCGAGGCGTCGAAGGAGAACGCGCCGCCGGCCTGCACGACGCGGGTGGAGGGCTCGGCGCCGAGCACGAGCCGGTCCTCGCGCACGCTGCCCGACACGACGGCGACCGCGCCGGAGGAGACGTCGTGGTCGTGGAAGCCGGTGTCCTGCTCGTCCATCCAGCAGATCAGCCAGGCCGCGACGTCGTCGTTGCGCAGCAGCTCCGAGTAGCAGCGTGCCGCGCGGTCGTGCTCGACGAGGTGCGACCACAGCTGCGGCCGGCTCGCCAGGCCCTGCACGAAGTCGATCAGCTCGGACGAATTCACGCCGGTACCGGGGTCGGGCCGAGCACGCGCTCGGGGTTGCCAGTGGTCAGTGCATGCTCGACGGCGTCACCGAGGACGCGCGGATCGGACGCCGCGATGACCGGACGGTCCGAGCCGTGCACGAGCCGGTCGACGCCGACCATCCGCAGCATCGAGTCGAGGGTGCGCGCGCCATAGGACGAGCTGTCGAACCAGACGTTCGGATCATGGATCGCCTCCGCGGGGCCCCCGCGGGCGGCGAGTCGCTCGGCGTGCAGCGGGCCGCAGCCGGCGAGCATCGCGAACACCACGCGCAGGCGCGGGTGGCGCGGCCGGCCCCAGCCGGCGAACGCGTGCCAGGCGGCGCTCATCTGGGCGACGTAGTCGGTCATGGCCGGCCACCAGGCGGGCGCGTCGGCGGAGCCGGCGGCGACGGGGCCGGGGTGGACGAAGAGCGGCGCGTCGCGCGCCTCGAGCCGGTCGAGCAGCGCGTCCGCCCGCCCGTCGATCAGCGCGGCGGCGGGGAGGGTCAGCCCGCGGGCGCCCGCATCGAGGAGCGCGTCCATCTCCGCCGGGGTCTGCGCCGCGGCCCACAGCTCGAACGGGCCGCCGAGCTCGAGGATGCCGCGGTTGAACGCGTCGAGCAGCGGGGCGGCCTCCGCGGGCGGCAGCGCCTCGATCCCGAGCGCGGTCGAGAGCGAGACGACGATCGCGATCGATGCCCTCGCGCGCCGCCTCGTCGGCCCGCGCCTCGGGGTCGTGGTCGGCGGCTTGCAGGACGCTGGCCGGCTCCCCGGCGAGCTCGAGGCGCAGCCCGCGCCCATCGGGGACCAGCCGCGGAGGGGCCGAACGCCGCGTCAGAGCGTGGATCAGGGCCTCGGGGAGCAGGTGCTGGTGCAGGTCGGTGGGCATCGCGTTCGGCATATTAGAACAAAGCCTATGGATTTAGTAGGGAAAGCGGTGATGCACCTGCCGTTCGACTACCTGAAGATCGACGGCGAGTTCGTCGCCAACTGCGCGCGCAACCAGACCGACCGGCTCGTCATCGCCGCCGTGGTCGACATCGCCCGCGGCATGGGCAAGAAGACGATCGCGGAGTTCGTCACCGACGAGGCCACGCAGGAGATCGTCACGAGCCTCGGCGTCGATCACGCCCAGGGCGACTTCGTCGGGATCCCGGGCGCGCTGGCCGACCTCAGCCGGCCAGCGCCCAGGACATAGCGGACTAGGCCGGGCTGCCGGCCTTCGCGAGCTGCTTGGCCGCGTCGGCGATCGCCTCGGTGTCGATCCCGGCGGCGTGCAGCAGCTCGTCGGGCTTGCCCGACGTCGGCATCTCGCGCACGGCGAGCTTGACCACCGGCGGCCGGTCGTCGGCGTCGGCGAGCGCGTCGAGCACGGCGTCGCCGAGGCCGCCCTCGGGCCAGTGGTCCTCGACCGTGACGATCGCCCCGCACTCGCGGGCCGCCGCGCGGATCGTCTCGGCGTCGATCGGCTTGATCGAGTAGGCGTCGATGACGCGGGCGCTCACGCCCTCGCCCTCGAGCTGCTCGGCCGCCGCGACCGCCTGGTCGACGGTGATGCCGCAGGCCACGATGGCGACGTCGTCGCCCTCGGTCAGCACGCGGCTGCCGCCGATCGTCACGTTCTCGTCGGCCGGCGTGCGCACCTGGGTCTTCCCGCGCAGGGTGCGCAGGTAGGAGATGCCCTTGCGGTCGGCCATCGCGGCGATCAGCTGCGCGGTCTGGTTGGCGTCGGAGGGGTGCAGCACGACGCTGTCGTGGATCGCGCGGAACGACGCGAAGTCCTCCAGCGCCATCTGCGACGGGCCGTCCTCGCCGATCGACACGCCGGCGTGCGAGCCCGAGAGCCGGATGCTCGCGCGCGAGATCGCCGCCATGCGGACGAAGTCGTAGGCGCGCGAGAAGAACGCCGCGAACGTCGAGGCGAACGGCTTCCAGTTGCGCACCTGCATGCCGACCGCCGCGGCGACCAGCTGCTGCTCGGCGATGAACATCTCGAAGTAGCGGTCCTCGTGGGCCTCGCGGAACATCTCCGCGTGCGTCGAGTTCGAGACCTCGCCGTCGAGCGCGACCACGCTGCCGTCGATGTCACCGAGTGCGGTGATCGACTTGCCGTAGGCCTCGCGGGTGGCGACCTCCTCGCCGACGTCCCAGGTCGGCAGCTCGCCGCCGGGGACCTCGAACACGTACGGGTCGCGCCCGCCGTCGGCGGGCGTGGCGACCTCGACCGTGAGGTCGCGATAGCCGCCGAGCTCCTCGATCGCGGCGTCGGGGTCCTCGATCGGCTTGCCGTGCTTGCCGGGGAGGTCCTCGACCGCCTTGACGCCCTTGCCCTTCTTGGTGCGGGCGACGATCACCGTCGGCCTGCCGGTCGTCTCGCGCGCCTCGGTGTAGGCGGCGTCGATCGCGGCGTCGTCGTGGCCGTCGATCGGGATCGCGTGCCAGCCGAACGCCTCGGCCCGCTTGACGTAGCGGTCGAGGTCCCAGCCGACCATCGTCTCGCGCGTCTGCCCGAGGCGGTTGACGTCGATGATCGCGGTCAGGTTGTCGAGGCCGGTGAAGGCGGCGTGCTCGAACGCCTCCCACATCGAGCCCTCGGCCATCTCGGAGTCGCCGCACAGGCACCACACGCGGTAGGGCAGGCGGTCGAGCTTCTTGCCCGCGAGCGCCACGCCGACCGAGATCGGCAGGCCCTGGCCGAGCGAGCCGGTGGCCACGTCGACCCACGGCAGCACCGGGACCGGGATGGCCCTCGAACTTCGACCCGAACTTGCGGAACGAGAGCAGATCCTCGTCGGAGATCGCCCCCGCGGCCTTGAGCATCGAGTAGTACAGCGGCGACGCGTGGCCCTTGGAGAAGATCAGGTGGTCGTTGTTGGGGTTCTCGGGGTTCTGGTAGTCGAGGTGGAGGTGCTTCTCCATCAGCACCGCCATCAGGTCGGCCGCCGACATCGACGACGTCGGGTGGCCGGAGTTGGCGGCCGAGGAGGAGCGGACCGAGTCGACGCGGAGCTGCTGGCCGAGCTCGCTCATGCTGCCACCAGCCGGTCGCGCTTGCTCTTCGACGTCGGAGAAGAGCTCCTTGAAGGACTTGGCGAACTTCTCGACGCCCTCCTTCTCGAGCACCGCGACGACGTCGTCGTAGTCGACGCCGGCGGCCTTCAGGTCCTCGAAGACCTTGCGGGCGCCCTCGACGTCCTCCTCGATCGCGTTGCGGATCTCGGCGTGGTCCTGAACCGCCTCGATCGTCTCGCGCGGCATCGTGTTGACCGTGTCGGGCCCGGCGAGCTCCTCGACGTAGAGGACGTCGCGGTAGTCGGGGTTCTTGGTCGAGGTCGACGCCCACAGGCAGCGCTGCGCGCTCGCGCCCTTCGCCGCCAGCGCCTCCCAGTCGGAGCCCGAGAAGACGTCCTTGTAGGTCTGGTAGGCCAGCTTCGCGTTGGCGATCGCCAGCTTGCCCTTGAGCTCGTCGTGACCGCCGATGTCGTCGAGGCGCTTGTCGACCTCGGTGTCGACGCGCGACACGAAGAAGGAGGCGACCGAGGCGACCTTGGTCAGGTCGCCGCCGCTCTCGGCGAGACGCTGGAGGCCGCGGACGTACGCCTCGGCGACCTCGCGGTGGCGCTCGAGCGAGAAGATCAGCGTCACGTTGATGGGGATGCCGGCGGCGATCGACTCCTCGATCGCGGGCAGGCCCTCCTTCGTGGCAGGGATCTTCACGAACAGGTTCGGGCGGTCGACGTCCTTCGACAGCCGCTTCGCCTCGTCGGCCGTGCCCTGGGTGTCGTGGGCGAGGTTCGGGTCGACCTCGAGCGAGACCCAGCCGTCCTGGGCGCGCGTCGAAGCACGGGCGCAGCACGTCGCAGGCGGCCTGGATGTCGCGGATGGCGAGCGCCAGGAAGATCTCCTTCGGCTCGCGCTCCGTCTCGAGCACCTCTTTGAGCTGCTCGTCGTAGGCGTCGCCCTCGGCGATCGCGCCTTGGAAGATCGTCGGGTTGGACGTCACGCCATGGACGCCCTGCTCGGCCAGGCCGGCAAGCTCACCGTCCTCGATGAAGGAGCGGGAGAGGTAGTCGACCCAGACGCTCTGCCCAAGTTCGTTGAGCTGCTGGAGGGGGGTTGGGGCCATACGATTTCTCCTCACGCTGTCGGGGTGCACACACAGTGTGACCTCCCCGCCTGAACGGGGAAGTGAAACGCTCGAAACCGCTGCTCAGGGGCTCAGCGCGTGGGGCGTGCGAGCTGGCGGAGCCAGTTCTGCACTGCCTGCTCGTCCCGCCGCGCCTCGCGCCGCAGGGCGGCGCGTGCCTGGCTCGCGCGCACCGTGTTGGCCGGTTTACCCGTGCCAACGCGTGGGCGCTCGCCGGAGGTCTGGGGCAGGGGGGCCGAGCTGTGGCCGCGCCCTGACGGTCCTTCGGAGATCAGGGACATCGTGCGAAACCCTACAAGTCAAAACGCGCCGCGTCTAGTGCGTTATGTCCTAGATCCGAGTTTGCCATCCGACGAACTGTCCAAAGGCCCTGCACACCCAGGGAAACCCGAATATGGCGCCCCGCTGGGAAAATTCGGTGATCGAGCTACGGGCCAAGTCGAAGAGACCGGTCCGTCTCGCCTATTGACAGAACGTCGCTCAGCGTTCGATGAGCGCGTGCGTGAGCGGCACGCCGAAACGGGACTCGGCGTCGGCCAAGCCCTCGTCCTCGCGGTAGTCGCGATCGCCCTCGGGATGGGAGAAGACCACGATGCGGTCGGCCGCGAACGTCGCGAGCGCGTCCTGGATGGCGACCGCTGGCTCGCTCTCGCCGGTGTCGCCGGCGGCGTCGACGCCCTCTTCCTCGAGCCGCTCGACCGTCTCCTCCTGGGCGTCCTCGGCCTCCTCGATCGCGTCGTCGGAGTCGGAGACCCAGAACGCGACCTTGGACTGGTTGGTGGCCGGGGAGACGACGAGCACCTCGGCGCCCTCGATCTCCTCGCCCAGCACGGAGCGCAGCAGGTTGGCGTCGACGGGTTCGGGCGTCAGGACGAGTAGCTTCACGTGGAAGCCGCTACCCCTGGCTGATCCGCGACAAACGGCGCGGCCAGCTGGGGGGAGACGCGCAGGACCAGCACGGCGACGTCATCGCGCACCTTGCCGCCCTGCACGCCGAGCACGGCGTCCTCGATGTGCCGGGCGGTGGCGATCGGCGCCCGCCCGTGGCATTCGCTGACCACGCGGGCGAACTGCTCGGGGCCGAAGCGGTGGTCGAGCGGGCTCGCCTCGATCACGCCGTCGGTGTAGAGGATCAGCGAGTCGCCGGGGCGCAGCACGAGCTTCTGCGGGCGGATCTCGGGGTCGGGCAAGATCCCCAGCAGCGTGCCCGGCAGGCCGGTGGTCTCGACGCGGCCGTCGGCGCGCAGGACCAGCGGCAGCGGGTGCCCGCCAGACGCGACGCAGCCGGTGACGCGGTCGCCGTGCAGCGAGAGCGAGACGTAGAGCACCGTGCAGAAGCGGCTGTGCGGCGACTCGCGGCGGATCGCGTCGTTGAGGTCCTGGAGCACGACGCTCGGGCTCTCGGAGTGCAGCGTCGCCGAGGCGCGCACCGTGTAGCGCGCGAGCGCGGTCACCGCGGCCGCCTCGGCGCCCTTGCCGCAGACGTCGCCGATCACGACCGCCCACTCGCCGTCGCCGGTGCGGAAGCAGTCGTAGAAGTCGCCGCCGACCTCGTTGCCCTCGCCGGCCGCGATGTAGCGCGCCGCGAGGTCGATGCCGGGCACGTCGGGCAGCACCGGCGGCAGCAGCGAGCGCTGGAGCGTGCGCGCGACGTTGGCCCGCTCCTCGTACAGGCGCGCGTTGTCGATCGCGAGCGCGGCTCGGCGCCCGAGGTCCTCGAACAGCGCGACGTGGTCCGCGCCGACGACGTCGGCGAAGCCGAGTGCCATCACGCCGAGCGTGCGCCCGCGCGCCCGCAGCGGCGCGAGCACGGTGCTCTTGACCGTGAAGTGCTCGATCAGCTCGCGGTGGCGCTCGTCCTGGGCGGGGAAGTCGGGCCCCTCGGGATGCTCGACGAGCCGCGAGCGGCCGGTGGCGAGCACGTCGAGCAGCGGGTGCGAGCGGCGGTCGGCGAACGGGTAGCGCTCGACGAGCTCGTGCAGCATCCGCTCGTCGGTGGGGTCGCGCGCGACGCAGGCGATGCGCCGGATGCGGCCCGGCGAGCCGAGCAGGATCACGCACGTGTCGGCGAGGTCGCGCACCGCCAGGCGCGCGAGCGCGTCGAAGATCCGCTCCTCGTCGAGGACGGCGTCGAAGCTCGCGCTCGCCTCGGCCAGGAACGCCGAGCGCTCGAGCAGCCACTCGCGCTCTGCCTCCGCGCGGGCGCGCGCCGTGACGTCGC
Source organism: uncultured Solirubrobacteraceae bacterium (assembly GCA_963802905.1). Classification (GTDB taxonomy): domain Bacteria; phylum Actinomycetota; class Thermoleophilia; order Solirubrobacterales; family Solirubrobacteraceae; genus DASQFQ01. Next base: position 199,113 of record CAWDKH010000019.1, read on the forward strand.
GCCCGACGATGACCATCTGCGTGCGCCCGCCGATCTCCAGCGGCACGCCGGCGATCTCGAGCGGGACGGGGTGGCCGTCGCGGTGCCGCAGCGTGAGCTGGTAACCGGGGTCGCTGACGCCCTCGAGCCGCAGCTGGGCGCGGCGCCTCGCTTCGTCGCGCTCGTCGCGCTCGACGATCTCGAACATCGACGGCAGCGCCTGCAGCTCCTCGGTCGAGTAGCCGCAGATGGCGAGGAAGGCCGGGTTGGCGTAGACGAGCCGCTCGCTCTCGAGCACGACCATGCCCTCGCCGACCTCGGAGAGAGCGCGCAGCAGCGACTCGTAGCGCGCGGTCTGCTCGCGCAGGGCGTGGTCGGCGGCGCGGCGCTCGGTGACCTCGGTGACCACGCAGCCGACGCCCAGCATCTCGTCGGTGCCGCGGCGGCGGACCGGCCAGTAGGACACCTCGAACTCGCGCCGCACACCCGGTGCCGCGCGCGTCGAACCCTCGACCTCGAGCTGCGACAGGCCGCGACCGGTCTCGAGCACCTGGCGCATGCGCGGGACCACGCCCTCGATGTCGGGGACGATCTCCGTCACCGGGCGCCCGATCTGCTCTGCGGCGGGCATCCCGTTGATCTCGGCGAGGTGGTCGTTGATACGCAGGAGCCGGAGGTCGCGGTCGTAGAGCGCGAGCCCGATCGGTGCGCGTGCGAATACCGCGTCGAGCATCCCGTAGGCCTCGTCGGCCTCCGCCAGGAGGCGCGCGCTGTCGACGGCCGCGGCGCAGCGCTGCGCCAGCTCGGCGGCGAGCATGCGGTCGTCGGCGCCGAGCTCGCGACGGGCGGCGAGGGTCAGCGTGCCCAGCTGCTCGCCGCGCGCGAGCAGCGGCGCCACCACCTCGCCGGGCGCCGGCGGGCCCGGCTCGTCGAGCGTGATCGTGCAGTGGTCGGCCAGCGTGCCGGCGGCCGCCTCGACCGCGCGCAGGCGTGTGTCGAGGTCGCCGGGGCCGGCGAGCGCCTCGCTGGCGGCGGCCAGCACGCTGGCGCGCGCCCCGGCTGCCTCGCGGCGGGTGCGGATCAGCGCGCCTCCGGTCGCCAGCGCGGCGAGCGCGGCGACGGTGAACACGAAGACGACGCCGTTGGCGGCCTCCATGTCGTCCGTGAGCGCGCGCGAGGCGAGCGCCGCCAGCAGCGCGAGCGCGCCGACCGTCGCCGTGCTGCGCCAGTTGGCGCCGAGCGAGGCGATCAGGGGGGCGATGCCGTACAGCGCGATGACGACGACGTCGGGTCCGGTCGCGAGATCGATGACGAACAGCGCGACGAGAACCGCGGTGGCGGCGACCGCCCAAGGTCGGGAACGGGACAGGCCCATGGCGTTCTCTACCACGTCCTACGCGACCGGTGGGGGTTTTCGACCAAAGTTGTCCTGGCCGTCCGGGGGTGGACGCCGAAGGGGCAGGTGTCACAGCATGTTCACGTGCACGTCCGCGCCAGCCGGGACGCTTCCTCCGTGGCCATCGCGCTCCCCGGCGAAGCCCCGCGCGGCGGGCGCCTCACACGCACCCGCGTGGCCCTCCCCGGTGGCGCCTCGACCGCCGTCTACGTGACGGCGTATCCCGAGCGCTCGACCGAGCTGCGCGTGGCGCTGCTGCGCAAGCCGCAGCGGCTGGCGCCGTGGTGCGCGGCGCGCGGCGTCGAGGACGCGCTGGTCGGCGGCTTCTTCGTGCGACCCGCCGGGACGCCGCTCGGCGAGCTGCGCACGCACGGGGTGGCGCGGCGCAGCGTGCCGTTCGCGCCGCCGTGGCGCGACGTGCGCGCGTGCGTGAGCGTCGACGGCGGCCGCGTGCAGATCGCGCAGCGCGACGAGCTGCCCGCCCAGCCGCGCGGCGACCTGCTGCAGGCCGGCCCGCTGCTCGTCCGCGACGGCGCGCCGTGCTTCGAGCGCGCGCTCGACCCCGAGGGCTTCTCGGCCGGCCAGGCGCAGTTCGACTCCGACATCACCGAGGGCCGCCACCCGCGCGCGGCGCTCGGGCTCGCGCCCGGCCGCCTGCTGGCGCTCGTCTGCGACGGCCGCTCCCGCCGCGACGCCGGGCTCACGCTCGAGGAGCTCGCCCAGCTCCTGGCGACGCTGGGCTGCCACACGGCCCTCAACCTCGACGGCGGCGGCTCGACGTCGCTGGTGACCGGCGGCCGGCTGGTCAACCGGCCGTATGGGGCCGTGGACCGGCCGGAGCCGGGCGGCCGGGCGGTCTCGAGCGCGCTGTTGTTCCTGCCGCGCTGAACGTCAACGGCGGCTGGGTAGGGGTGGGTTGAGCCGCCGCGGCGAGGGGGTTGTCCTGCCCTGCCATCGCATACCGATGGCTAGGCAGGACAACCCTCGCCACCGACCCCCGAACCCACCCCCTCAATGCCCGCCGTTGACGTTCGCCCGCGTTACCGCGGGCGCTCGATGTCGAGCAGCTGCTCGGCGCGCTCGTGGTCGACCTGGAGCGTCGTGTGGCGGATGCCGTAACGCTCGCCGAGCTCGTTCTGGAGCTCGCGGCGGATGCGGTGGCAGTCGTCGCCGGGCGCGACGAGCACGTGGGCGGCGAGCGCGGGGAAGTCGGTGGTGACCTCCCAGACGTGGAGGTCGTGGACCTCGACGACGCCGGGGTGGCTGGCGAGCGTGCGGCCGATCGCTTCCGGGTCCATACCGGCGGGTGCGCCCTCGAGCAGCACGCGGCCCGAGTCGCGCAGCAGGCTCCAGGCGGTGCGCAGCATCAGCACGGAGACGATCAGCGCCGCGATCGGGTCGGCCTCGCGGAAGTCGAACAGGAGCACGAGCGTGCCCGCGAGGACCGCGCCGAGCGACGCGTAGAGGTCGGTCAGCACGTGGGCGCGCGCGCCCTCGACGTTGAGCGAGCGGCGCTCGGCCTGGGCCAGCGCCCACGCCGCCGCCACGTTGACCACCGCGCCGAGCACACCGACCACGATCACGATCCCGCCGTCGACGTCCGGCGGGTCGAGCAGGCGCCGCACGGCCTCGAAGCCGAGCACGCCCGCGAGCACGAACAGCGTCGCGCCGTTGGCCTGGGCGCTGAGGATCTCGGCGCGGCCGAGCCCGAACGTGAAGCGCCCGGATGGCGGGCGGGAGGCGAGCGTCGCGGCCGCCAGCGCGAGCGCGACGGCGCCGGCGTCGGTGAGCATGTGCGCCGCGTCGGAGAGCAGCGCCAGCGAGTCGGCGACGATGCCCGCCCCGACCTCGACGAGCATGAAGCCGAGGATCAGCCCGAGCGCGAGCCGGAGCTTGCCGCGATCGGCGTCGGCCGAGATGGCGTGGTCGTGGCCGTGGTGGCCGTGGTCGTGGGGCACGGAAACTAGGCTACGCCCGCATGCGGGCCCTCATCGCGGTGGCGTGGATCTTGCTGCTGCGCGCGGGGTGCGGCGGTGGTGAGGGCGAGCGCGCGGCGAGCGGTCCCGCGAAGCGCTCCGACCGGCTCGTCGACTTCTCGCAAGAAGCCCCCGTACGTCAACGCGCTCGACGTTGACCCGGGCACCGGCGACTTCCTCCTCACCACCAACCGCGGCTTCTTCCGCATCGGCGCGAAGAGCGGCACGGTCGCGCGCGTGCAGGGCACGATCAGCAAGGGGCCCGCGAGCTCCACGGTCGGCACGTTCCTCGAACTGCTCGCCACCGGCCCCGGGCAGCTGATCGGCTCCGGTCACCCCGACAAGAGCGGCGCGCTGCCGCCGTTCCTCGGCCTGATCGCCTCCGACGACGGGGGCAAGAGCTGGACCAGCGTGTCGCGGCTGGGCGAGGCCGACTTCCACAAGATCGTGCTCAAGCACGACCGCGTCTACGGCTTCGACGCCGTGCTCGGGGCGATGCTGATCTCCGACGACGGCGGGCACAAGTTCGTCGAGCGCTTCACCCCGCCCGGGCTGGTGATCGACTTCGAGGTCGACCCCGAGGACCCCGACCACCTGCTGGCGGCGACCGACAAGCGGCTGGTGCGCTCGACCGACGGTGGCAAGCGCTGGCGCCCGATCGACACCGGCGATGGCATCCGGCTCGCGTGGCCGGCGCCCGACGCCCTCTACCGCGCCCAGCGCGACGGCACCGTCGAGCGCTCGCGCGACGGCGGCGGCAGCTGGGAGCGCGTCGGCCGGGTCGCGGGCGAGCCGTACAAGTTCAAGGCGCTCGGGCCGGAGCGGCTCGACCTCGCGCTGAGCGACGGCACCATCGTGAGCAGCGAGGACGGCGGCAAGCAGTGGACGACGGCCTTCCGGCCGTGACGTCTCAGCGCCGGATGGCGAGGAAGTCGCGGCCACCGCGGCGGCAGATGAAGCGGAACTTCGTCACGTTCGCGCTGTAGTCGCGGCAGTGGTAGCCGCTCGGCTTGCGGCCTGACCGGAGATAGCTGCGGGCCCACGGCTTGCCGCGCTTGCAGCTGACCAGGTGGGTCTTGATGTCGTAGCGCTTGCCCTTGACCGTCGTGAGGCCGCAGTCCTTCGGCGGGACGGTGGCGGCGGCGGGTGCGGCCGCGACGGCGGCGCACAGCACGATCAGCGTCACGAGCAGCCTCACCGCCGAGACCCTAACCTCGGCGCGTGAGCACGACCGTTCGCAGATGCCTGCCATGGGCGCTGGCGCTGTGGCTGGTGCTCGCCGCCGCGGCCCTCGCGCATCCCGAGCCCGGCGATCGCGACGGCGACGACGAGCTGCGCGCCCGCGACGGCGCCGCCGATCAGGTGGACTGCGGCGCCGGCACCGACCGCGTGGCCGCCGACGATGCCGACCCCGCCCTGGGCTGCGAGACCGTCGAGCGGGCGGCGCCCGCCGCCGACGGCAGCGACCTGCGGCTGCCGGGCGCAGGCGACTCGGCCGACGAGCGCTTCGCGGTCCGCGCGGCGGCCGCCGCACGCCAGCCGCTGCGCCGCGGCCGGGTGGTGCTCGCGGTGACGTCCACACGCGTCGCGCGGCTGCGCGCGACCGGCACCGTGCGGGTCGGCGGGCGGCGGCTGCCGCTGCGGCCCGCCGCGGGCCGCGTGAAGGTCGCGGGCGGCGGGATCGAGCTGCGGCTGCGGCTCCCCTGCGGCTGCGCTGCAGGCCCGGCGGGCGGTCGCCCACATCACGGTGACCGGCCGAGCGGCGCTCGAAGGCCGCTCGCGGTCGGTCGTGGGTCGGGTGGTGCTCGCGCGCCGGGCCGGCGGCGGCCGCGCTAGCTCTGCCGTTGCCCGCGGGAGGCACGCGCGATGAGCCCGCGCGTGCTCATGGGCCTGATGTTCTTCCCGCGCGGCGGCTCGGCGCACGTCGCCCGCAACCTCGCCACGGCGCTCCCGCGCGCGGGCTGGGAGGCGAGCATCGTCTCCGGCTCGCTGTCGCTGCCCGGGCGGCCCGGCGACGCCCGCGCGTTCTACCGCGACCTCGACGTCCATCCCGTCGACTTCACGGCCGCGCTCGACGCGCCCGACCCGCTGCTCGCGGACCCGCCCTTCCACCCCTCCTTCGAGGAGCGCGCCGGGCGCGCCCGACCGCGTGTTTGCCTCGCTCGGGGACGACGTCGCCGAGCATCTCGTCGACGTCTGGGCGCGCGAGCTGGAGGCGGCGGGGGCCGCCGAGGCCGACGTGCTGCACCTCCACCACCTGACGCCGCTCAACGAGGCGGCCGCGCGCGTCGCGCCGGACGTGCCGGTCGTCGGGCACCTGCACGGCACCGAGCTGCTGATGCTGGAGGCGATCGAGGCGAACCCCGGGCGCTGGGCGCACGGCGCCGCGTGGGCCGAGCGGATGCGGCGGCTGGGCGGCGCGCGGCGAGCGCCTGATCGTGCTGTCCAGGAGCCAGGACGCCCGCGCCGAGCGGCTGCTCGGCGTGCCGCACGAGCAGTGCGTCGAGGTCACCAACGGCTTCGACCCGGGCGCTTCCAGCCGCGCGAGGTCGACCGCGGCGCCCACTGGGCGCGAGTACGTCCCGGCACTGGCCGGCTACGACGGGCCCGGTGCTCCTGTACGTCGGGCGCTTCACGGAGGTCAAGCGCGTCCCGCTGCTGATCGAGGCCTACGCAGGCCGCGCGCGAGCGCTTCGCCGAGCGCGCGCCGCTCGTGCTCGTCGGCGGCTTCCCGGACGAGTTCGAGGGCGAGCATCCCGACGAGGCCATCGCGCGCACGGGCGCGCGCGACGTCCATCTCGCCGGCTGGCACGAGCACGACGTGCTGCCGAGCTTCCTCAACGCCGCCGACGTCGTCGTGCTGCCCTCGGTGGCCGAGCAGTTCGGCCAGGTGCTGGTCGAGGGGATGGCCTGCGCGCGGCCGGTGATCGCGGTCAACTCCCACGGCCCGGCGGAGATCGTCGACGCGGGGGAGACCGGCTGGCTGGTCGGCCCGACGACCGCGACGCGCCTCGCCGATGCGCTCGTCGAGGCGGTCAACGACCCCGAGGAGCGCCGCCGCCGGGGCGCGAACGCGCCGCCAGGCCGCGCTCGAGCGCTACGCGTGGCCCGCGCTGGCCGAGCGGGTCGCGGCGGTCTACGAGACCGCTCTGGGTCGCCGCTGACGCGAATTTGTACTCGTGTACATATTCAAGTCGCCCGATCGGTTGCTACCTTTCCGCCTCCGCCTCAGGGCCCCCGCCCGCGCACCGGGAGCACGCCATGCACCGCACGAGACCGACAGCGCCGGTCGGCCTGTACGACCCCAGCTATGAGCACGACGCCTGCGGCGTCGCCATGGTCGCGCGCCTTGACGGCGTCCCCAGCCACGAGACCGTGCAGCGCGCGGTCATCGCGCTGGAGAACCTCGAGCACCGCGGGGCGGCGGGCGCCGACCCCAACACGGGCGACGGCGCCGGGATCCTGCTCCAGCTCCCCGACGAGTTCCTGCGCGGCGTCATCGGCGAGCGAGCTCCCGCCGGCCGGCCGCTACGGCGTCGCCGTCTGCTTCCTGCCCCAGGACGACGAGCGCCGCGCGCGAGCTCGAGGCGCTGCTGACGAGCACGGTCGAGGCCGAGGGCCAGCGCGTCGTCGGCTGGCGCGACGTCCCGGTCGACAAGGACTACGTCGGCATCACCGCCAACTACTTCGCGCCCTACATCAAGCAGCTCGTCGTCGCCGCCGGCACGCCGGAGCCGAGGCGCGACCAGGACGCGTTCGAGCGCAAGCTCTACGTGATCCGCCGCGTCGCCGAGCTCGCCGCCGGCCCGGACCTCGTCGTCGCCGTCGTTCTCGAGCCGCACGATCGTCTACAAGGGCATGCTCACCGCCCCGCAGCTGCTCGGCTACTACCCCGACCTGCAGGACACGCGGACCAAGACCGCGCTCGGCGCTCGTCCACTCGCGCTTCTCGACCAACACGTTCCCGAGCTGGGAGCTCGCGCACCCGTACCGCTACATCGCCCACAACGGCGAGATCAACACGCTGCGCGGCAACGTCAACTGGATGCGGGCGCGCGAGTCGCAGCTCGCGTCCGAGCTGTTCGGCGAAGAGGACCTCGCGAAGCTGCTGCCGATCGTGCGCCCCGGCGGCTCGGACTCGGCGACGTTCGACAACGTGCTCGAGCTGCTCGTGCTCGCGGGGCGCTCGCTGCCCCACGCGGTGATGATGATGGTCCCGGAGGCCTTCGAGGGCCGCGACGACCTGCCGGAGCACCTCACGGGCTTCTACGCCTTCCACTCGTGCCTGATGGAGCCGTGGGACGGCCCCGCCGCGGTCGCGTTCACCGACGGCCGCGTGATCGGCGCGACGCTCGACCGCAACGGCCTGCGCCCCGGCCGCTGGCTGGAGACCAAGGACGGCTGGGTCGTGCTCGGCTCCGAGACCGGCGTGATGGACGAGCCGGCCTCCAACATCGTCCGCAAGGGCCGCCTGCAGCCCGGCAAGCTCTTCCTCGTCGACCTCGAGGAGGGCCGGATCGTCGCCGACGAGGAGGTCAAGCGCGGGATCGCCACCCAGCAGCCCTACGGCGACTGGTACCGCGAGGGCGTCGTCCGCCTCGCCGACCTGCCCGACGCCGCAGCCGGCCGTGCCCCGCACCGAGCCGCTGCGCCTGCGCCAGCTGGCGTTCGGCTACTCGCAGGAGGACCTGCGCGTGCTGCTCGGCCCGACCGCGGCGGGCGCCGCCGAGCCGATCGGCTCGATGGGCAACGACCTCGCGCTGGCCGTCCTCTCCGACCGCCAGCCGCCGCTGTTCTCCTACTTCAAGCAGCTGTTCGCGCAGGTCACGAACCCGCCGATCGACCCGATCCGCGAGTCGATCGTGATGAGCGTCGCCTCCGGCGTCGGCTCCGAGCGCAACCTGTTCGACGAGACGCCCGAGCACGCGCGCCAGCTGTCGATGAAGACGCCGATCCTGCGCTCGCACGAGCTCGAGAAGCTGCGCCAGGTCGACTCCTCGATCTTCGAGGCGCACACGCTCGACATCACCTGGCCGATCGGCGCCGGGCCCGAGGGGCTCGCGGCCGCCGTCGAGCGCGTGTGCGCGGAGGCGTCCGAGTCGATCGCCCGCGGCGTCAACATCCTCATCCTCTCCGACCGCAACGTCGGCCCCGAGCGGGTGCCGATCCCGTCGCTGCTGGCGGTTGCGGGCGTGCACCACCACCTCGTGCGCGAGGGCACGCGCCTGCAGGCCGGCCTCGTGCTCGAGTCCGGCGAGCCGCGCGAGGTCCACCATTTCGCGACGCTGATCGGCTACGGCGCGTCGGCGATCAACCCGTACGTGATGTTCGAGTCGCTCGCCGAGCTGGTCGACGACGGCCGGCTGCCCGAGGGCATGGACGCCGACGAGGCCGAGGACCGCGTCGTCAAGGGGATCGCCAAGGGCCTGCTCAAGACGATCTCGAAGATGGGGATCTCGACGATCCAGTCCTACACGGGCGCCCAGATCTTCGAGGCCGTCGGCCTCGCGCCCGAGCTGATCGACGCTCACTTCCCCGGCACCGCGTCGCGGATCGGCGGCATCGGCATCGACGTGCTCGCCCGCGAGACGCTCGACCGCCACGCCCGCGCCTATCCGCGCACGCACGAGGACCTGCTGCCGGTCGGCGGCATCTACGCGTGGCGCCGCGAGGGCGAGCACCACATGTGGAACCCGGAGTCGATCGCGCTGCTCCAGCACGCGGTCCGCCACGGCGGCGCCGAGACGTTCGAGGAGTACTCGAAGCTGATGAACGAGGACGCCGCTCGCCGCGCGACGCTGCGCGGGCTGCTCAAGTTCAAGCTCCTGCCGGAGGACGAGTGGCTGCCGCTCGACGAGATCGAGCCGGCGAAGGAGATCGTCAAGCACTTCTCGACCGGCGCGATGTCGCTCGGCTCGCTGTCGCGCGAGGCGCACGAGACGCTGGCGATCGCCATGAACCGCCTCGGCGGGCGCTCGAACACCGGCGAGGGCGGCGAGGATGTCTCGCGCTACACGCCGGACGCCAACGGCGACTCGCGCCGCTCGGCGATCAAGCAGGTCGCCTCCGGCCGCTTCGGGGTGAACATCAACTACCTCGTCAACGCCGACGAGCTGCAGATCAAGATGGCCCAGGGCGCCAAGCCCGGCGAGGGCGGCCAGCTGCCCGGCCACAAGGTCGACAAGTACATCGGCTCGATCCGCTTCACGACGCCGGGCGTCGGCCTGATCTCGCCGCCGCCGCACCACGACATCTACTCGATCGAGGACCTCAAGCAGCTGATCTACGACCTGCGCTGCGGCAACCCGCGCGCGCGGATCAGCGTCAAGCTCGTGTCCGAGGTCGGCGTCGGCACCGTCGCGGCGGGCGTGGCGAAGGCGAACTCCGACCACGTGCTGATCTCCGGCCACGACGGCGGCACCGGCGCCTCGCCGCTGTCCTCGATCCAGGCTGCCGGCATCCCGTGGGAGATCGGGCTCGCCGAGACGCAGCAGACGCTCGTGCTCAACGACCTGCGCTCGCGCATCTGGGTCCAGACCGACGGCCAGCTCAAGACCGGGCGCGACGTCGTCATCGCGGCGCTGCTCGGCGCGGACGAGATGGGCTTCTCGACCGCCCCGCTGATCGCGACCGGCTGCATCATGATGCGCGCCTGCCACCTCAACACCTGCCCGGTGGGCGTGGCGACGCAGGACCCGGAGCTGCGCAAGCGCTTCAAGGGCACGCCCGAGCACGTCGTCAACTTCTTCTTCTTCCTCGCGGAGGAGGTGCGCGAGCTGATGCGCCGGCTCGGCATCCGCAAGTTCGAGCAGCTCACCGGCCGCGCCGACCTGCTCGAGGCCGACACCGCGATCGACCACTGGAAGGCCCGCGGCGTCGACCTGACCCACATCCTCACGATGCCCGACGTCCCCGAGGGCACGCCGATGCGGCGCCTGCGCCCGCAGGACTCGCCGCTGCCGCTGGCGCTCGACTGGGACCTGATCGAGGCGGCCAAGGACGCGATCGACCACCGCAAGCCGGTGACGGGCGAGTTCCGGATCCGCAACGTGCACCGCTGCGTCGGCGGCATCCTCTCCAGCGCGGTCACCGAGGTCCACGGCGCCGAGGGCCTGCCCCCGGAGACCGTGCGCTTCACGCTGCGCGGCTCGGCGGGCCAGTCGTTCGGCGGCTGGCTGGCGCCGGGCGTCGAGCTGACGCTGATCGGTGACGCCAACGACTACACCGGCAAGGGCCTGTCCGGCGGCGTGCTCGCCGTGCGCCCGCCCGACGACGCCGCGTACGTGGCCGAGGAGAACGTCGTCATCGGCAACACCGTGCTCTACGGCGCGACGGCCGGCCGCGCGTTCTTCCGCGGGCTGGCGGGCGAGCGCTTCGCGGTCCGCAACTCGGGCGCCAGCGCGGTCGTCGAGGGCGTCGGCGATCACGGCTGCGAGTACATGACCGGCGGCCGCGCGGTCATCCTCGGCCGGACCGGGCGCAACTTCGCCGCCGGCATGAGCGGCGGCGTCGCCTACGTGCTCGACGAGGACGGGACGTTCGGCGACCGCTGCAACATGGAGCTCGTCGGCTTCGACCCGCTCGACGAGTCCGACGTCATCGAGCTCCACGAGCTGATCGAGGAGCACCACCTGCGCACGCTCTCGCCCGTGGCGGCGCGGATCCTGCGCGACTGGGACGCGACGCTCGACAAGTTCGTCAAGGTCATGCCGCACGACTACAAGCGCGCGCTGGCCGAGCTGGCCGAGGCTGAGGCTGAGCAGGGCCGCCAGGAGGTGGCCGCCTGATGGGCGAGGTCGGCGCCTTCCTCCGCATCGAGCGGGTCAACAACCCCGAGCGTGACCCGCGCGAGCGCAAGGAGGACTTCCGCGAGTTCGTCGAGACGCTGCCGGTCCCGCAGCTGCAGGAGCAGGGCGCGCGCTGCATGGAGTGCGGCGTGCCGTTCTGCCACAACGGCTGCCCGCTCGGCAACCTGATCCCCGACTGGAACGACCTCGTCTACCGCGACCGCTGGCGCGACGCGATCGACCAGCTGCACGCGACGAACAACTTCCCCGAGTTCACCGGCAAGCTCTGCCCCGCGCCGTGCGAGGCCGCGTGCGTGCTCGAGATCCGCGAGGGCGACGCGGTGACGATCAAGCAGATCGAGGTCTCGATCATCAACCGCGCGTTCGACGAGGGCTGGGTCGTGCCGCGCCCGCCCGAGTTCGAGACCGGCCGCAGCGTCGCGGTGATCGGCGCCGGCCCGTCGGGCCTCGCCGCCGCCCAGCAGCTGCGCCGCCGCGGCCACGCGGTGACGGTCTACGAGCGCGACGAGGCCGGCGGCGGCCTGGTGCGCTTCGGCGTGCCGGACTTCAAGATCGAGAAGTGGGTGGTCGAGCGCCGCCTCGACCAGCTGATCGCCGAGGGCGTGCAGTTCGAGTACGGCGTCGACGTGGGTGTCGACGTCGGCGCCGACGAGCTGCGCGCGCGCCACGACGCCGTCGTCATCGCCACCGGCTCGCGCGTGCCGCGCGACCTGCCGGTGCCGGGGCGCGAGCTCGACGGCGTCCACTACGCGATGGAGTACCTCTACGGCCGCAACCGCTGGGTTGCGAGCAACGGCGACGGCGTCTCGCCGATCACCGCGGCCGGCAAGCACGTGATCGTGATCGGCGGCGGCGACACCGGCGCGGACTGCGTCGGCAACTCGCACCGCGAGGGCGCCGCCTCGGTGACGCAGATCGAGCTGCTCGGCGAGCCGCCCGCCCACCGCCAGGACGACCTCACGCCGTGGCCGCGCTGGCCCGTGAAGCTGCGCCGTTCGTATGCCATCAAGGAGGGCGGCGAGCAGGACTTCGCGATCTCGACGACCAAGCTGACCGGCTCGAACGGCCGCGTGGAGGAGATCCACTGGGTGCAGAACTCGGGCAAGCCGCCGTTCGACGCGATCGAGGGCACCGAGACGACGCAGCCCGCCGACCTCGTGCTGCTGGCGATGGGCTTCCTCTCGCCCGAGCCGCTCGTGCTCGAGCAACTCGAGGTCGAGAAGGACCAGCGCGGCAACGCCAAGGCGGGTGCGTATGCGACCTCCGCCGAGGGCGTGTTCGCCGCCGGCGACGCGCGCCGCGGCCAGTCGCTGATCGTGTGGGCGATCAACGAGGGCCGCCAGTGCGCCCGCATGGTCGACCGCTACCTGAACGACCTCCCCGAGCGCGATCCGCGCGAGGCGCTGACCGCCGGCGCCTCGGAGCGCGCGGGCTCGTCCGAGCTCGGCGCCGACCCTCCGCGCAAGGCGTCGTTCGGCATCGGCGACTAGCCGAGCGCCGTGGCCATCGTCTGGCTGCGGGAGGTCGAAGAGCTCGACGACGAGGGCAACGTCGTGTGCACTGGGCGCTTCGAGTGCGAGGTGGGCGGCGAGGCGGTCGAGGGCCTGCCGTTCGCGGAGGCGGTGGCGTGGGCGCGCGAGCGCGCCGAACCGGGCCTGGGCCGACGTCGAGTGGGAGCGCTACGCGGTCCACGGATCGATCCCCGAGGTGCCGCCGCTGTCACCCGAACTGGCGGAGCGGCTTGCGCGGGGTCGCCGCCGGCCCGCGCGCGACGCGTGGCGGGACCGCCCCGAGGACTCGCCGCCGACGCGGTGGGAGATCGTCGTCCACCTGTCGCCGCCCGATCTCAGCGCCGACGAGCGCCCCGAGCACGAGCGGGTCGTCGAGCGCGTGGCGGCGCGACTCGAGGCTGCCGGCTGCGACGAGGTCGAGTGGTCGAGCGACGAGCTCGACGCCGGCCTCGCCGACATCGACGCGCAGTGGCGGCGGGCGGGTGAGCCGAGGAGTTCGGCTGGACGACCTCGCACCGGCTCGACTTCGTCCTGACCGCCTTCACCGAGGTGCCGACGTACCGGCCGGTCGCCGCGCACGTGCGCGCGGCGGTCATCGACGAGCTCGGCGGGAGCGATTGGCGAGCCGACGTCGACGTCCACCCGCCCGGCTACGAATGGCAGCCACCGCTGCTCTGACCGCGCGTAGGATCGCCCCATGCTGTTGGGGCGCGAGCCGGAGCGCGAGCGCATCGAGAGGTTGGTGGTCGAGGCCCGTGCGGGCGCGAGCGGCGTGCTGGTGCTGCGCGGGGATCCCGGGATCGGCAAGAGCGCGCTGCTGGAGCACGCGGCCGCCGCCGCGGGCGACGCCACGGTGCTGCGCGTGCGCGGCGTCGAGTCCGAGGTCGAGGTCGCGTTCGCCGGCCTGTCCGAGCTGCTGCGGCCCGCGCTCGGGGAGCTGGGGCGGCTGCCGGCGCCGCAGGCGCGCGCGCTCGACGCAGCGCTCGGGCTCGCGCCGGCCGCCGCCGCGGAGCCGCAGCTCGTCGGCGCCGCCACGCTCGGCCTGCTCGCCGCGCTGGCCGAGCAGCGCCCGGTGCGTCGTGCTCGCCGACGACGTCCACTGGCTCGACCGGCCGTCGTCGTCGGCGCTGGTGTTCGCCGCCCGGCGCTTGCTCGCCGACGCGGTCGCGGTGGTGCTCGCGCTGCGGCCGGGCGAGGCGCCCGCGGTCGAGGCGGCCGAGCTCGAGACGCTGACGCTGGCGGGGCTGGGCGCCGAGCCGGCGCGCGCGCTGCTCGAGGCGCACGCGGCGCGGCCGGTGGCGGCCGACACCGCCGCCTGGCTGCACGAGGCGACCGGCGGCAACCCGCTCGCGCTCGTCGAGGCCGCCGCCGAGGCGCCGCGCCTGCGCCCCGGCCCGGTCGGCGGCCAGGTCCCGATCGGCCACCGGCTCGAGCGCGCGGTCGGCCGCCGGCTCGAGCGCCTCCCGGAGGACGCGGGCCCCGCGCTGCTGGCGGCGGCGGTGGCCGACGCCGCGGCGATCGAGCCGGTGCTCGCGGCGGCGCGCGAGCTCGGCGGGTCGGTGGCCGGCCTCGAGGCCGCGGAGGCGGCCGGGCTGGTCGAGCTGGCGCCCGGGCAGGTCGCGTTCCGCCACCCGCTCACGCGCTCGGTCGTGCTCGCCCGCGCCGCGCCGGGGGAGCGCCGCGCCGCGCACCGCGCCTACGCCGCGGCGCTCGACCCCGCGAGCGAGCGCGCCGCCTGGCACGCCGCGGCCGGCACGCTCGAGCCCGACGAGGGCGTGGCGGGCGCGCTGGCGGCGGCCGCCGAGGCGGCCGGAGGGCGCGGCGGCCACGCCGCGGCGGCGGCGGCGCTCGAGCAGGCCGCGCGGCTCACGCCCGATCCGCCGCGGCGCGCGCAGCGGCTGCGCCAGGCCGCCGACGCCGCCTGGCTCGCCGGCGACGGTCCGCGCGCGCTCGCGCTGCTCGACGACGCCGCGCCGCTCCGGGCACGCGCGCCGCTCGACGCGGCGGTGGCCGAGCGCGCCGAGGCCGCGCACCTGCGCGGGCGCGTGCTGGCCCGCCGGGGGCCGGTGCCGCTCGCGGTGCGGACGCTCACCGAGGGCGCCGAGGCGGTCGCCGCGGCGGATCCGGCCAAGGCGGCCGAGATGCTCGCCGAGGCGGGGTTCGCGACGCTCTACGGCGACAGCCCCGCCGCCGACATGGAGCAGCTCGGCCGGCGCGCGGTCGCGCTCGTCCCCGCCGGCGAGCCCCGCGCCCGCGGGCTCGCGGCCACCGCCCTGGGCGCGAAGCTCGTCCTGCAGGGGCGCGCGGAGGCCGCCGAATGGCTCGCCGAAGCCGCCACGCTGGCCGAGACGACCGCGGCGCTGCGCGAGGATCCGCGGCTCGCCGCGCTCGTCGGCGTCCCGGCCGCGTTCCTGCGCAGCGGCCCGGACGCCTACGAGCCCTTGGCACGCGCGATCGCGCTCGCCCGCGAGCGCGGGGCCACCGGCGTGCTCCCGTTCGCGCTGTTCTACCTCGGCGTCGGCATGCTGGCGAGCCCGCGCTGGGCCGAGGCGGCGACCCACTTCGAGGAGGCGCTGCGGCTCGCCGGCGAGGCCGGGCTGCGCGTCGACGCCGTCGCCGCGCTCGCGGCGCTGACGCGGCTCGAGGCGCGCCGCGGGGCTCCGCAGGCTGCCGAGCACGCCCGCACCGCGCTCGGCCTGGCGCGCGAGTTCGGCATCCCGTTCTTCGAGGCGTGGGCGCTGCACGCGCAGGGCGAGCTGGCGCTCGGCGCCGGCGACCTCGACGCGGCGCGCGCCGCGTTCGAGGCGAAGGCCGCGGTGCTGGCCGAGCACGGGCTGCTCGACCCCGACCTCTCGCCCGCGGCGGAGCTCGCGGAGCTGCTCGGGCGCGAGGACGCGGGGCGCGCCGTGGCGGCCGACGCGCTCGCCGCCGCCGAGGCCAAGGGCCGGCCGTGGGCGCTCGCGCGCGCCCACCGCGCCGTCGCCCTCGCCGAGGCCGACGACGCCGTCGCGCTCGACGCCTACGCCGCGGCGCTCGAGCTCCACGGGCAGGAGGACGACCTCTACGAGCGCGCCCGCACCGAGCTGTGCTTCGGCGAGCGCCTGCGCCGGGCCGGCCGCCGCGCCGACGCGCGCGAGCCGCTGCGCTCCGCGCTCGCCGCGTTCGACGCGCTCGGGGCGAAGCCGTGGGCGGAGCGCGCGAGCGCCGAGCTGCGGGCCACCGGCGAGACCGCCCGGCGCCGCGACCCGTCCTCGCTCGACGAGCTGACCCCGCAGGAGCTGCGGATCGCGCTGATGCTCGGCGGCGGCGCCACGACGCGGCAGGCCGCGGCGGCGCTCTACCTCAGCCCGAAGACGGTCGAGTACCACCTGCGCCACGTCTACCTGAAGCTCGGCGTGAACTCCCGTGACGCGCTGGCGGCGGCTCTCCGGGCCGGCGGGGCCGGCCCGGAGTCGCCGGGGGGAGAGGAGCTACGGACGTGCTTCCAGCACGACGTTGAACGGCGTTTCCGCCGCGCGGCGGACGCGGGTGAAGCCCGCGTTGCCGAGGACCTCGCGGAGGCGAGCTTCGCCCGCCTGGGCACCGAGCGCGAGGCCGACCTCCTGGGAGAGGGAGCTTGGGGTGCACAGCAGGGTCGAGAACGCGTAGTACGCGCGCCCGACCGGGTTGAGGTTTTCCTGCACGCTGTCGCCGGCGATCGGCTCGACGATCATCCACACGCCGTCGGGCGCGAGCGCGGCGCGCACCTGGCGGGCGGCGCCGACCGGGTCGCCCATGTCGTGCAGGCAGTCGAACGTCGTGACGAGGTCGTAGGCGCCGGGCGTGAGCGCGTCGGCGTACTCGGTCGCGAACGTCACGCGGTCGTCGACCCCGGCGGCGGCCGCCAGGCGGCGCGCCTCGGCGATCGAGCCGTCGTGGGCGTCGGTGCCGTGGATGCGCGCGTTCGGGTAGCCCTCGGCGATCACGATCGACGAGGCGCCCTGGCCGCATCCGACGTCGGCGACGCGGCCGCCGGCGGAGAGCTTCTCGTGCACGCCGTCGAGCGCCGGGATCCAGGACTGGACGATGTTGGCGCGGTAGCCGGGCTCGAAGAAGCGCCGGCAGCCGTCGTGGACGTCGTGGTCGTGCTCGTGCCAGCCGAAGCCGGAACCGGTCTTGAACGCGTCCGCGATGTGGTCGCGCGAGTCGGCGGAGCCGAGCGCGAGCTGGAAGGCGCCGCCGACGAACGCCGGGCTGGTGGGGTCGGCGAACATGAGCGCCTGCTCGGGCGACATCGAGTAGCGCTCGTCGCCGGCGTCGTAGTCGACCCAGCCGCTGGCGGCCTGGGCCGCGAGCCACTCGCGCACGTAGCGCTCGCTGGTGCCGGTGCGCTCGGCGAGGCCGGACGAGGTCAGTGGCCCGCTGGCGGCGAGCTCGCGGAAGAGGCCGAGGCGGTCGCCGATGGCGACGAGCGCGGCGTTGACCGTGGCGCCGAACTCGACGACGGCCTGGCCGAGGAGGGCGTTGAGGCGCTCCTCGTTGAGCGGAGGACTGCTGGTGGTGGCTGACATGGGGCGAACCTAGGCGCGGCCGCCCGCGGTCGCCTCAGGGGGCCCACCTGGTTGTGCTTGACCGCGACCTCCAGGGGGAGCGCAGACTCGGCATCGGGATGCGAGCGCTCGAGCCGGAGGTCCAGGGCAGGGTCGAGGTCGACGGGGTCGGCATCGGCTACGAGGTGTTCGGCTCCGGCCCGCGCACGATCGTGCTCGCGCCGGCGTGGGCGATCGTCAACTCCCACTTCTGGAAGGCGCAGGTCCCGTACCTGGCGCGTCGCTTCCGCGTGGTGACCTGGGACACGGCCGGGAGCGGCCGCTCCGACCGCACGCAGGACCCGGCGCATCACAGCCGCGGCGTGCGCAACACCGTCGCGGTGCTCGACGCGACCGACACGGAGCGCGCGCTGCTGGTCGGGCTCTCGCTCGGCGCCGCCACCTCGCTGTTCACCGCGACGCTGCATCCGGAGCGCGTGGCCGGCGTCGTCGCGATCGGCCTCGACGATCCCGCTGCTCGTCGCCGGGCATCCCTGGATGGCGACGCCGTTCGACGAGGACCCCGGCACCGACGCGGGCTGGGAGCGCTGGACCCGGGCCTCGTGGCAGCGCGACTTCCCCGGCTTCGTCGAGCACTTCGTGCGCGAGATGTTCCCTGAGCCGCACTCCGAGAAGCAGATCGAGGACTGCGTCGGCTGGGGCCTGGACTGCGGCCGCGCGGTGCTCGAGGCGACGATGGACTCGACGCCGGGCTACACGACGCGCGAGCAGGCCGAGGCGCTGGTCTCCGGCGTGCGCTGCCCGGTGCTGGCGATCCACGGCGACGACGACCGCATCTCGCCGCTCGCGTGCGGGCGCCGCGTCGCCGAGCTGACCGGCGGCGAGCTCGTGGTGCTCGAGGGCTCCGGCCACGGCCCGGTCGGGCGCGACCCGGTGCGCGTCAACGTGCTGATCGACGCGTTCGCGGAGCGGGTGCTCGGCGCTCCGCCGCGGCCGCAGCGGCAATGGACGCGAGCGCGCTTGCGGGCCAAGCGCGCGCTGCTCGTCTCCTCCCCGATCGGCCTCGGCCACGCGCGGCGCGACATGGCGATCGCGAGCGAGCTGCGGGCGCGCGTGCCCGGCCTCGAGATCGACTGGCTCGCCCAGCACCCGCTGACCGCGGCGCTGGAGGCGGCGGGCGAGCGCGTGCATCCGGCGAGCCGGCGGCTGTCGTCGGAGTCGGCGCACCTGGAGGCGCTGTCGGCCGCGCACACGCTGCCGGTCTTCCAGGCGCTCCGCGAGATGGACGAGATCCTCGTCGCCAACTACATGGTCTTCCGCGACGTCGTGCGCGAGCAGCCCTACGACGTGTGGATCGGCGACGAGGCGTGGGACGTCGACCATTTCCTGCACGAGAACCCGGAGGACAAGTGCGCGCCGTTCGTGTTCCTGTCCGACTTCGTGGGCTGGCTGCCGCTGCCCGAGGGCGGCGAGCGCGAAGCGTTCCTGTGCGCCGACCTCAACGCGCTGATGATCGAGCAGGTCGAGCGCTTCCCCTCCGTGCGCGACCGCGCGCTGTTCGTGGGCGAGCCGGACGACGTCGTGCCGGGCGCGTTCGGCCCCGGGCTGCCCGAGATCCGCGACTGGGTCGAGCGCCACTTCGAGTTCACCGGCCAGATGACCACCGCGCCCGCGCCGCTGGAGCGCAACGGCGGCGGGCCGCTGTGCGTCGCGGCCGTCGGTGGCTCGGCGGTCGGCGGCGAGCTGCTGGCGCGGCTGGTGGCGGGCTACGAGGCCGCCGCGGAGCGCGTCCCCGGCCTGCGGATGCTCGCGGTCGCGGGTCCGCGGGTCGACCCGGCGGCGCTCGGCGCGCCGGACGGCGTCGAGGTCCGCGCCTACGTCCCCGACCTCGACCGCGTGCTGGCCTCGTGCGACGTCGCGCTCGTCCAGGGCGGCCTCACGACCGGGATGGAGCTGATCGCCGGCGGGCGCCCGTTCGTCTCGTTCCCGCTCAAGCACCACTTCGAGCAGCGCATCCACGTCGCGCACCGGCTCGCGCGCCACGGCCACACGCGGGCGCTCGAGGTCGAGGACGCCACGCCCGAGGGCGTCGCCGCCGCCGTCGAGGCCGCGCTGGCCGAGCCGGTCGCCTACCGGCCGATCGCTCCCGGCGGCGCCGCGCGCGCGGCCGAGCGGATCGCCGAGCTGCTCTAGGAGCGCTTCGCGACCGCGGCCAAGCCGGCCTCGGCGAACGCGGCCGCGTCCTCGAGCAGCGCGTCGACCTCCGCGGCGGAGAGCGGGCGCCCGCCCGCCTCCATGCGCGCGGCCGCGGTCTCCTCGACGATGCCGAGCGCGGCGATCAGCGAGGCGGCCGCGAGCCGTGAGGCAAGGTGCGCGTCCGGGCCGAGCTCGGCCTCGAAGCCGTCGGCGATCGCGCTCTGGATCTCGCCATGCAGGCTCAGCCGGCGGGCGCCGATGCTCGGGACCTCGCGCGCGAGCCGGAGCTGGAGGACGAGCTCGGGCTCGATCCAGCCCGTCAGCTCGCCCAGCCACGCGCGGACGGTGGCGATCGTCGACTGGCCGGCCGGGCGCTCGGCGAGCGTCGCGGCGAGCGCATCGACGGCGGCCGCGGCGTCGCCGAAGACGATCTCTTCCTTGGTCGGGAAGTAGCTGAACACCGTGGCGCGCGAGACGTTCGCCGCCTCCGCGATGCGGTCGAAGGTGGTGTGCGCGAAGCCGTGCTGCTCGAACAGCGCCATGGCGGCGTCGCGGATCGCGATCCGGGTCGCTTGCTTCTTGCGTTCACGCAGGCCGGTCATGGCCGCGAGAGACTAACACACTCAGTCCGAATACAAACTGAGTTGATTTTTAGACTCAGTATGGCTACAGTCTCGCGCCATGACCTCCCTCCTCTCATCCATCGCGGCGCTCGTGGGCCGCCGCCCGCGGCTCGCAACGGCCGCGATCCTGCTCTCCCTCACGCTCTTCATCGGCGGCGCGGTCGCGGCCGGTGGCGCGTTCAAGGACGACTTCACCGTCCCGGGCATCGAGTCCCAGCGCGCGCAGGACCTGCTCGAACAGCGCTTCCCCACGCAGTCGGGCACCGACGCGACGCTCGTGTTCAGCGCCGACACGGGCACGCTCGCCAAGCGCGAGATCAACACCGCGCTCGCGAAGATCGCCGACCAGCCGCACGTCGTCTCCGTCGACGACCTGCATCTCTCGAAGGACGGCAAGACGGCGTTCGCCAGCGTCGGTTATGACCGCACCGCCGAGAAGCTCGACGCCTCGGCGCGCGAGCGGCTCGAGGACGCCACGGCCGGGCTGAAGCGCTCCGGCACCGGCGTGGCGATGTCGGGCGAGCCGATCGACGGCGCCGCCACCGGCGGCTTCCCGATCGGCGAGCTGATCGGCCTCGTCATCGCGATCGTGCTCCTGATCGTCGTGCTGCGCAGCCTGCGTGCGGCGGGCAACGCACTCTTCGCGGCGTTTGCAGGCCTCGGCCTCGGCTTCGGCGCGCTCATGTGGGCGGCCTCCGCGACCGAGGTCCCCGGCCTCGCGCCGACCCTGGCCGGCATGCTCGGCCTGGGCGCGGGGATCGACTACGCGCTGCTGCTCGCCTCGCGCCAGCAGGAAGAGCTGCGCGCCGGCCATGAGCCGGTCGAGGCCGCGCGTCGCGCCAACGCCACCGCGGGCCACTCTGCCCTCACGGCGGCCGGCATCGTGCTCGTGTCGATCTCGGGCCTGCTCGTGACCGGCATCCCGTTCGTGGGTCGCGCCGGCGTCGCCGCCGGTCTCGTCGTGCTCGCCTGCGCGGTCATGTGCGTCGTGCTGCTGCCGGCGCGCTTCGCCCGCTCCGGTCGCCGGCTGCTCCCGCGCCGGGAGCGCGATGTGACCCAGGCACCGCGACCGGCCCGCGCGGCGAAGGCGCCGTGGGCGACGCGCCGGCCCGGCCTCGCCCTGGCGGCGGCCGCTGCCGTGACGGTCGCGCTCGCCGCCCCCGCGGCCGGCCTCGAGCTCGGGCAGCCCGACGACCGCAACCTGTCCACCGACGCCACGCAGCGCCAGGCCTACGACCGTCTCTCCGCCGGCTTCGGCGCAGGCGTCAACGGTCCGCTGGCCGTCGCGGTCACGCTCCCCGAGGACGGCGCCCGCCCGGCGCTCCAGCGCCTCGAGAAGGGCATCGCCGCCGACCGCGAGGTGGCGTCCGTCGCGGCGCCGGTCGTCAACCGCGCCGGCGACACCGCCGTCATCACCGTCACTCCGCAGCACGGCCCGCAGGACGACGCGACGCGCGAGCTGGTCGACCGGCTGCGCGCCGAGACCATCCCGGCGGCGCTGCAGGGCACCGGCGCACGCGCCTACGTCGGTGGGCGCACCGCGCGCTTCGGCGACGAGGCCGAGAAGATCGCCTCCCGCATCCCGCTGTTCGCGGCCGCCGTCGTCGGGCTGTCGCTGCTGCTCCTGCTGGTGACGTTCCGGTCGTGGCGGATCTCGCTGCTGTCGGCGCTGTTCAACCTGCTCTCGATCGCCGCGGCGTACGGCGTGGTCGCGCTCGCGTTCCAGACCGAGACGGGCGCGAGCCTGCTCGGGGTCGAGCAGCTGCCGGTCGTGCCCTACGTGCCGCTGTTCATGTTCGCGATCCTGTTCGGGCTCTCGACGGACTACAACGTGTTCCTGATCTCGCGCGTCCGTGAGGAGTGGAGCCGGCACTCGGACCACCGCGCCGCGATCGCGGCGGCTTCGGCCGGGACGCGCAAGATCATCGCGGCCGCCGGCGCGATCATGATCGCCGTCTTCATGGGCTTCGCCACCGATCCCGACCCGGTGATCAAGATGACCGGCATCGGGCTCGCCAGCGCGGTCCTGGTCGACATCACGCTCGTGCGGATGTTCATGGCACCGGCGGCGCTGACGCTGCTGGGCGACCGGCTGTGGCCCGAGCGGCGCAGTCGCCGCGCCCCGCGTCCCGCCGCGCGGGCGCAGGAGAGCGTGTCCTGAGGGCGTTGCGAAGCACCGGGGCGTGTGCGACCGTCGGCACGGCCCCGGTGCGACGCGCAACCCTCACCCACCTCGCGCCCATCGGCCTGGCGGCTGCGGGCGTGGCGCTCGCAGTCGCCATCGCGTCGGGGGCGGTCGCCGTCCCCGACGTGGCCGGCGCGGTGTCCGACGCGACGGACTCCCTCGGCGGCTGGGTGTACCTCCTCGTGCCCGCGCTCGTGTTCTTCGAGACCACCGCGCTGGCCGGCTTCGTGATCCACGGCGAGCTCGCCCTGCTCGCCGGCGGCGTGGCGGCGGAGCGCGGCGATGCGTCGCTGCCCTTGCTCATCGCGCTGACCTGGGCGGCCGCGGTGGCCGGCGACAGCGTCAGCCTGCTGCTCGGCCGGCGCCTCGGCGGTCCGTTCCTCGTGCGTCACGGCAGCCGCTTCGGCCTCACCACCGAGCGGCTGGCCGGCGTCGAGGCGTTCTTCCACCGGCACGGAGGGAAGGCGCTGCTGCTCGGGCGCTTCACCGGCTTCACGCGCGCCGTGCTGCCGTTCGTGGCGGGCAGCTCGGGCCTGCCGCTGCGGCGGCTGCTGCCGTACAGCGCCGTGAGCGGCCTCGTCTGGACCGCGACCTTCATCGTCATCGGCTACGCGTTCTCGGAGTCCTTCGCCGGCGCGGGGGAGACCGCCACGCAGCTGACGCTCGCCGCCGCCCTGGTCATCACCGCGGTGTACGTCGGCACGGCACGGCTGAGACGCGCGCGCTAGCCGCTACCGTTGCCCCGCGATGGCTTACTCCACCGCCGAGGCGCGGCAACAGCTGCTGGATGACCTCGCGCACGCGATCGACGAGCTCGGCGTGGCGCTGGCGGCGCTCGGCGACGCCTACGAGGCGCTCGACGAGCAGACCGCCGACCGCATGGAGGAGCAGATCTTCCGCCCGGTGCAGGTGACCTACGGGCGGGCGCAGCGCACCCACTCGGGGTTCGCGGAGCGGGTCGGGCTGCCCACGCGGACGTTCGTGCCGTCGGCGGCGGGACGCCCGGGCCAGGACGCGCGGAGCCTGCTCGACACCGCGTTCGAGGCGATCGGCGAGGCCGACCACCTGCTGGTCGAGATCCAGGACTCGATGATGCCCGTCGAGGTCGGCGACGCCGAGCTGCGGGCCGGGCTCTCCGGCCTGCGCGAGCTGGTCGATCCGCTCGCCGACCGGGGCGCAGGACTGCTCCGGACGCTGGGGCGGTAGGGTCGCGCCGAGATGCCGAGCTGGACGCGCGTCATCGCACCGGACGTCGAGGAGCTGCCCGTGTTCGCGCACGCCGCGATCGCGGGCGACCAGATCTACGTGTCCGGCATGCTCGGGCTGACCGACGACTTCCAGGGCGTCGTCGAGGGCGGGATCGGGCCCGAGACGAAGCAGGCGTTCCGCCACACCGAGAAGATCCTCGCCGCCTGCGACGCCACGCTCGCGGACATCGTCAAGGTCAGCGCGTTCCTGCCGGACCTCGGCGAGTGGCAGGACATGAACGCGGCGTACCTCGAGATCTTCGGCGAGCTGACGCCGGCGCGGATCGCGATCGGCTGTGGCGACCTGCTGCTCGGTGCGCGCGTCGAGTTCGACTGCATCGCCTACAAGCCGCGGTGATCCCGTGAGCCTGATCGCCTTCATCATCATCCTCGCGCTGGAGGGCCTGATCGTCGGCGCGTTCGCGCGGCTGGCGCTGCCGGGCAAGGACCCGCTGACGATCCCGCAGACGATCGCGCTCGGCCTCGCTGGCTCGTTGATCGCGGGACTCGTCATCCTCGCGCTCTCCGGCGGGCGCGAAGGCCCGGGCTTCCTCGCCGCGCTCGTCGTCTCGGTCCTGATCCTCTACTTCATCCGGCGCCGCCGCGGCGGCGGGCTGATCAGCCCCGGCGAGGTCGACGGCCGCCGCTAAAGCGACTCGACGGCGTCGAGCAGGCGCTCGAGGTCGCGCTCATCGTTGTAGTGCACGAAGCCGGCGCGGACCGCGCCGTGCGGGGCGAGGCCGAGGAGCCGCTCGAGCTCCCAGGCGTAGTAGTTGCCGTGCCAGACCGCGACCTGGCGCTCGGCCAGCGCCGCGGCGACCTGCTCCGACGTCTGACCCTCGACGGTGAACATCAGCGTCGACGTGCGGTCGCGCGCGCGGCCGTAGACGGTCACGCCGGGCAGCGCGTCCAGCCCCTCGAGCGCGCCCGCCATCAGGTGGCGCTCGTGGGCGTGCACGGCGTCCCAGTCCATCCCGTGCGTGTACTCCGCCGCCGCGGCGACGCCGGCCAGCGCCTCGAACGGCGGCGTGCCGCTCTCCCAGCGGTCGGGGACGTTGTCGGGGGCGGGGAGGAGCTTGTCGGGCGTCAGCTCGGCGAGCAGCTCGCCTCGCGCCCACAGCACGCCGACGTGCGGGCCGAACCACTTGTAGGCCGAGCACGCGAGCGCGTCGCAGCCGAGCGACAGCGACGTCGATCGGGCGGTGCGGGGCGGCGTGGACGGCGTCGATGTAGACGCGCGCGCCCGCCGCGTGGGCGGCGTCGACGATCCCGCGCAGGTCGGGGATCGTGCCGACGGCGTTGGAGGCGTGGGTCACCGCGACCCAGCGCGTGCGCTCCGACAGCACCGCCTCGACCGCGCTCGCGGGCAGCTCGAGCGTCTCCGGCTCGGGGTCGGCGAAGCGCACGGTCGCGCCGTTTCGCTCGGCGTGGATGACCCACGGCCGCACGTTTGCGTCGTGGTCGAGGCGCGTGCAGACGACCTCGTCGCCGGGCTGCAGGGTGCGCCCGACCGCGCCCGCGAACGCCATGGTCAGCGCGGTGAAGCTGGCGCCGAAGACGATCTCGCCCGCCGGGGCGCCGAGCAGCGCGCCGGCGCTCGCCCGTGCGGAAGCGAGCAGCTCGTCGGTGGCGTGGGCGGCGGCGAACACGCCCCCGTGGTTGGCGCCGCGGCCGGAGCGCATCCAGGCGTCCATCGCCTCGATCGCGCTGTCGACCATCTGGGTACCGGCTGGGCCGTCGAGCCGGGTCCAGGCGGGGTCGGCGAGGCCGGGGAAGCGCTCGCGGTTCACGCGAGGCGCTCGGCGGCGTCGCGCACGAGCTCGGCGTCGCGCGGGTAGCTGAGCACCTCGGCGGCCTCGGGGGGCGCGAGCCAGCGCAGCTCGTCGACCTCGTCGTTGGGCGTGAACGTCACGTCGGTCTCGGGCTCCATCAGCCAGTAGCGGACGACCTTGGTGCGGCCCTTGCGGTCCTTGTAGCTGACGGGTTCGAGCTCGTCGCCCAGCCGGCAGCGCAGCCCGATCTCCTCCTCGACCTCGCGCACCGCGGCCTCCTCCCAGCTCTCGCCGGGGTCGAGCTTGCCCTTGGGCAGCGACCAGTCGTCGTAGCGCGGGCGGTGCGCGATCGCGATCGCCACGGTGTCGCCGGCGCGCCGCCAGACGACGCCGCCGGCTGCCTTGATCTCCGCCGCTTCGGGATCGACCGCCATCGGCGGGATCCTAGGGAGCGATAAAAGTGACGCCGGTGTCACGTTCGGGTACGGTCCCGTCATGAGCTCCCTTCCCAGCGCCTGCGTGATCGGGGCCGGGTCCTCCGGGATCGCGGCCGTCAAGGCCCTTGCCGGCCACGGCTATGACGTCACCGCCTACGAGAAGTCCGACCGCGTCGGCGGCAACTGGGTGTGGGGCAACAAGAACGGCGTGTCGTCCGCGTACCGCTCGCTGCACATCAACACCTCGCGCGAGCGCATGGAGTACTCCGACTACCCGATGCCGAAGTCGTATCCCGACTTCCCCCACCACACGCACATCGCGCGCTACTTCGACGACTACGTCGACCACTTCGGCATCCGCGGCCGGATCCGCTTCGAGACCGGCGTCGAGCACGCCGCGCGGCGGCCCGACGGCGTCTGGGAGCTCACGCTCGACGACGGCACGACCCACTCCTACGACGCGCTCGTGGTCGCCAACGGCCATCACTGGGACGCGCGCTGGCCCGAGCCGACGTTCCCCGGCGCCGACGACTTCGAGGGCGTGCAGATCCACTCGCACGACTACAAGGGCGACGATCCGGACTTCTTCCGCGACAAGACCGTCGTCGTGCTCGGGATGGGCAACTCGGCGATGGACATCGCGGTCGAGGCGAGCTTCGTCGCGAGCCAGACCTACCTGGCCGCCCGCCGCGGCGCCCACGTGATCCCGAAGTACCTGTTCGGCAAGCCGATCGACCAGATCGGCGGCTCGCCGAAGATCCCGTTCGCGGTGCGGCGCAGGGTCCTCGAGGGGATGCTCAAGGTCTCGCTCGGCGACATGGAGCGCTACGGGCTGCCGAAGCCCGACCACCGCTTCGGCGACGCCCACCCGACGATCTCCGACGACATCCTCTCGCGGATGGCGCACGGCACGATCAGCGCGAAGCCGAACATCGCCTCGCTCACCCGCACCGGCGTGCGCTTCACCGACGGCTCCGAGGTCGAGGCCGACGTCGTCGTCTACTGCACCGGCTACAAGGTGACGTTCCCGTTCTTCGACGAGGGCTTCATCGCTGCGCCGGACAACGACATGCCGCTGTTCCGCCGCACGTTCCACCCCGACGTCCCGAACGTGTTCTTCGTCGGGCTGCTGCAGCCGCTCGGCGCGATCATGCCGATCGCCGAGGAGCAGTCGGAGTGGATCAGCGACTTCCTCGCCGGCCGCTACGCGCTGCCCTCCCTGGTCGCGCTGCGGGCGGACATGGAGGCGGAGCGGGCGCGGATGTTCAAGCGTTACGTCGCCTCCAAGCGCCACACCATGCAGGTCGACTACGACGACTGGATGGTGGCGACCGCGAAGGAGCGCAAGGCCGGCGCGGAGCGCGCGGAGATGCAGGGCTTCCGCCTCCCCGTGGCGCCGCGAGCTTCCTCCCGGGTCGCTGCGTGACCGGAGCCGTCGCCGGCGGCCGTCGCGAGGCCACCAAGGCCGCGAACCGCTCCGCGATCCTCGCCGCGGGGCGCGACGTGTTCTCCGAGCTCGGCTACGGCGCGGCGAGCGTGCGCGACATCGTGCGCGGGACCGAGCTGGCGGCGGGCACGTTCTACAACTACTTCCCCGACAAGGAGTCGGTGTTCCGCGCGCTCGTCCACGAGGTCGGCGCGGAGGCGCGGCGGCGCGTGCGCGCCGCCCGGCACGCGGCGGCGACGCCGCAGGCGTTCGTCGAGGACGCCTACCGGGCCTACTTCTCCTTCATCGTCGAGGACGCGGGGCGGGCGGCGTTCCTGACCCGCAACGCGGGCGCGATCCGCACCATGTTCGAGGAGTCCGAGGCCCCCGCCGGGATCGACGAGCTGGCCGCCGACCTGCGTGCCGCGATCGCCGCCGGCCTCGTGCCGGAGCTCGACGTCGAGCTGTGCGCGGCTTCGATGGTCGCCGTCGCGCTCGAGCTCGGACAGCGCCTGAGCGAGGGCACCGCGGACGTCGAGGGCGCCACGCGCTTCGCGACGAACCTCTTCCTGGGGGGTATCGTGCGGGCGGCGTGAGGCGCGTCGTCCTTCTCTTCCTGCTGCTCGCACTCGCCGCGCCCGCGAGCGCGTCGGCTGCGCTGAAGATCGGCATCGCCGAGAACCAGCCGAGCATGTTCAGCGACCCGCTGTTCGCCGATCTCGGCGTCAAGTACGCGCGGGTCGTCGTGTCCTGGGACGTGATGACCAGCGGCGACGACGAGCTGCAGCGCGTGACCGACTACCTCACCGCCGCGCAGGCGCAGGGGGTCGATCCGCTGGTGACGTTCGAGCACGCGCGCGGCGCCGCGGAGCAGTGCAACCAGCGCAAGAACCGCCGCAAGCGCCAGTGCCGGCTGCCGAGCGCGCGCCAGTACGAGCGCCAGTTCAAGCGCTTCCGCGCGCACTTCCCGCTCGTGCGCTCCTACGTGGCGTGGAACGAGATCAACCACTTCACGCAGCCGACCTACCGCCACCCGAAGGCGGCCGCGCAGTTCAGCCGGATCGCGCGCCGCAACTGCCGCGGCTGCCGGATCGTCGTCGCCGACATCCTCGACCGCGCCGACAACGCGCGCGCCAAGAAGCCGCGCTTCCGCTCGACTTTGCGCTACATCAAGCGCTTCCGCAAGGCGCTGAAGGTGCCGCGCCGCTACTGCGGGGTGCACAACTACTCCGACACCAACCGCTTCCGCGACACGGGCACGAAGCAGATCATCAAGGCGCTCGGCTGCCGCGAGATCTGGCTGACCGAGACCGGCGGGATCTACAAGTTCCGCGCCGGCCGGCTGGGGCCGTCGGCCAAGCGCCAGCTGCGCGCGACGAAGTACATGTTCAAGCTCGCGCGCCGGAACAAGCGGATCCGGCGGCTCTACGTCTACACGTGGTTCGGCGCGGTGACGCCGCGCTTCGACGCCGGGCTGGTGGCGAAGGGCAAGCCGCGGCCGGCGTACCGCGAGGTCAAGCGCCGGCTCGGCTAGCAGCGAGCTCGACGGCCTGGGGCAGCTCACCCAGCTCGGTGATGCGAACCGAGGCGAGCGAGGCGTCCTCGCCCGAGTCGAGGCGGTCCACCCAGACGCGTGGGAGCCCGAGCTCGGCCGCGGTCTTGATGTCGTGGAACCACGACTGGGCGGCGTGGACCCAGCGGCCGCGGTCGCCGTCGGTGCGCGCCTCGAAGCCGCGCCAGTGGCCTGGCTCGGGCTTGTAGGAGCCGACCTGCTCGGCGGTGACGGTGAGGTCGAACGGCACCGGCATGCGCTCGAGCGTCATGGCGAGCAGGTCGTCGTCGCAGTTCGAGAGGATCGCGAGGCTCCAGCCGTTCATGCGCAGCGCGCCGAGCGCCGGCCCGACGTCCTCGAAGATCGGCAGCTCGTGCCAGTGGTCGACGAGCGCGGTCTCGCTGCCGGCGGGCAGCGCGATCTGCTCGCGCTCGGCGGCGCGCCGGAGCGTCTCGGTGAGGACCTCGCGGTAGGGGAGCAGCGGGCGCTGGGCCTCCACCTGCGCTTCGATGGCGTGGTAGGCGTGCAGCAGGCGCTCGGCATCGTCGGCCCCGACGTGCGGCGTGAGCGCGTTGCGCATCCCGCCCAGCCAGTCCGCCAGCGTGCCGTAGCAGTCGAAGGTGACCCAGTCGCGGCTCATGTGGCAAGTTCTACCGGGTGTTCGACGGCTTCGGTCCTGAAGTGTTCTGGTGGTTCGACGGGCTCGAGCGAGACAACTCGCGCGAGTACTTCACGCGCACGCGCGATCTCTACGAGCGCGAGGTGCGCGGGCAGCTCGAGGATTTGCTCCTGGAGCTGGGCGGCGGCGAGGTCAAGGTCTTCCGCCAGCACCGCGACCTGCGCTTCTCGCGCGACAAGCGGCCGTACAAGGAGCGCACATACGGCGTGGCGGGCGGGCTCTACGTGCAGCTCTCCGCGCGCGGCATGTACGTGGGGACCGGCTACTACCGGGTCGAGTCCGACCAGCTGGAGCGCTTCCGGGCGGCGGTCGCCGACGACGAGTCCGGGCCGGTGCTCGAGGCCGCGCTGGCGAAGGCGAAGCTCGACGTCGCGGGCGCGAGCCTCAAGACCGCCCCGCGCGGCTATCCGCGCGACCACCCGCGGATCGAGCTGCTGCGGCGCAAGCAGCTGATCGTCGGGAAGGCGCTGCCGGGCGACGGGGGGATCGCGCGCGATCCGGCGCTCGAACTTGCCCGGCGGGTGCGGAAGGCGTCGGCGCCGATCGTCAGCTGGCTCAACGAGCACGTGGGCGAGAGCACGGCGCCCGCCCCGAGCCGCTTCGCGCGCTAGGGGTCCGGGAAGGGCTGGACCTCGACGCCGATCGGGGCCTCGCGCGTGCCGAGCTCCCAGGCGCCGCCGTACTGCGTGCGCAGCGTGCGGCCGCGGACGGTGAGGTCGAGGCGATGCGATCGAGCAGTTCGTGCTGCGGTGCTCGCCGCCCGAGGGGTCGGAGTAGATCCAGGAGACGAGCGGATCGGCGCGCACGTCGATCGTGAGGCCGCTGACCTCGATGTGGCCGCCCGCCGGGCCCTCGGCCACGCGGGCGCGGCGGCCGAGACCGCCGACGCGGATGCGCTCGCCGTCGAGGTGCAGCGCGCCGTTGGCGATCCACGGCGTGGTGAACCGACCGACCTTGATGCGGCCGAGCGCGACGTCGAGCCACGCGTCGGGCGCGCCGTCGAAGCCGGTGCCGTGCAGCCAGATCCAGCGCTCGGCGTGCTCGGCGCCCCAGTTGTGGCCGACCATGCCAGGCCAGGCGTCGAGCTCCCAGTCCTCGACGCGGCCGGAGATCGTCGTGTCGGGCAGCGGGCTCTCCGTCTTGGTGCGGGGGAGCGGGGCGTCGTAGAGGCGCGGGTGGGGGAGGTGGCGCAGGGGCGCGGAGCTCGGGCCGAAGCTGAGGTCCCAGGCCGCGCTGTGGCCGAGCGCCTCGGCGCGGCCCTTCGCGCCGCGGGGGCCGAAGTGGCTGTCGCCGATCGTCGAGCCAGTCGCCGGCGCTGCGGGTTGGGCAGCGACTGCTTGACCGCGCGCGGCGGCTTGCCGGCCTCGAACAGCGTGCACCACAGCGCGCCGGTGACCGGGCCGCCGGGGCGCTTGAACACCGTGTGGCGGATCCAGGCGCTGCGCCCGCCCGCGGGGTCGGCGGCGCGCAGGTAGTAGGACTCGTAGTGGCCCTTGGCGAGCGCGACGGCGGGGAAGCGCGGGGCGCTCATCGCCGTCCGTGCCGGACGCCGAGCCACAGCCACAGCGGGTAGGTGGCGAAGATCGCGGCGCTGATCGCGTGCCCGCGCGGGCTGACCTTGTCGGCGTCGACCTTCAGGACGCCGGAGTTGATCATCCAGTCGCGCCCGCTGCTCGCCCGGCACGCGCGCCAGATCGGGCGCGTCCAGCGCTGGTTGAGGTACAGCGGGATGCTGACGCCCCAGAACACCGCCATCGTGCCGGCGGCGAGCGGGGCGGGCTTGTCGGTGGCGCGCGCGATGGCGCGGCCGTTGGCGTAGAGCCAGGGTCCGTCGATCAGGAATGACATAGGTGATGGGCCAATCTGGTTGCGAGGGTCATGATCGTGATCTGGGGGTTGACGCCGAGCGAGGACGGGACCGCGCTGCCGTCGCAGACGTAGACGCCCTCCGTCCCGTGCACGCGCCCGTTCGCGTCGAGGACGCCGTGGCTGGGGCGCGCGTCCATGCGCGCGCTGCCGAGCGGGTGGAAGGCCATCAGCTTGAGGTCCTGGGGGCGGAGGTCGGGGAGCGACTCGCCATGGTGCAACTCGGGCTTGACCGCGAGCGGGAGCAGCACGCGCTTCGCCCCGGCGGCCCAGAACAGCTCGGCGAGGCGCTCGAGCCCGGTCTTCACGCGCGCGGCGTCGGTGTCTGAGAGGTCGTAGCGGACGACGGGCCGGCCGCCGAGCGAGTGCACGCGCCCGCGCGTGTCGTCGCTGATCATCAGCCCGAACTGGGCCATGTTGCGGTAGCCGTCCATCAGCTCGCGGTGCTGCTCGCCGGCGACGGGCAGGCCCATCGCGACGTAGTCGGGCGGCCCGGCGATGCCCTCGAGCATGACCCCGTCGGAGGCGAACTCGTCGATGAAGTACGACTGCGGGACGCCGCGCGCCATGTCGACGACCTCGTCCATCACGGCCCACACGGCGGTGGCGGGGTGGAGCGAGAGGTGGCGGCCGAGGTTGCGGTTGCCGAGCCGGTTGCGCGCGAGCAGCGCGGGCGTGTGGATCGCGCCGGCGGCGACGACGACGCGCGGCGCGTCGACGGTGAGCCGCCCGCCGGCGGCGGTCGAGCACTCGACGCCGCGGCCGATCTTCCGCGCGGTCACGCCCGTGTAGGTCGTCGCGCCCGCGGCGTGGGCCTTCGGGACGTAGGTGACGCCGACGTGCTGCTTGGCGTTCGCCGGGCAGCCGTACGCGCACACGCCCGAGCCCACGCAGCCGCGGACGTTGCGGCGCACGAAGTCGCCCGACCAGCCGAGCGCCTCGGCGCCGCGGCGGGCGACGTGCGCGTTCGCGCCCGCGAGCTCGGGCGGCACGGGGATGACGTTGAGCTCGCGCTCGACGCGCTCGAAGTGCGGCGGCGAGGTCCATGTCCAACCCGTACTCGTCACGCCAGCGGGCGAGCACGTGGTCGGGCGTGCGGAAGCACGTTCCGGAGTTCACCAGCGTGGTGCCGCCGACCGCACGGCCGAGCGGCAGCAGGATCGGCGGGCGCCCGAGCGTCGCGTGCTGGGCGGCGTCGCGGTAGAGGCGCGGGAGCATGTCGCGCGGGCGCGCGGTGAAGTCCGCCGCGTCGTGCTGCGCGCCCTCCTCGAGCAGGACGACCTGCGCGCCCGCCTCGGCGAGCTCCTTGGCCACGACGGCGCCGCCGGCGCCGGAGCCGATGACGGCGACGTCGGCGCGCACGGTGCGGGAGCCGGTGAAGCCCGACAGGTCGACGATGCCGCCGGTCGGTTCCGGCGGAGCGGCAGCGCGGATCTCAGCACCGCGCCGCACCCGCTCGCCCGCGTCATACCCGAGGCGCTGCATGACGCCGTCGTCGCCGTAGTACGCGGCGGCGGCCGCCGCGCGCAGGGCCTCCATCAGCGGCGCCACCCCGGGGGTGTGGGCGAGGGCGCGCAGCGCGTCGGCGCGCTCGGCGCGGTCGCGGCCGCGCAGCCGGGTGCCGAGCCCGAGCAGGGAGGCGCGGATCGCCGTGCGGTTGGCCTGCGGCGCGGCCGCCAGCCAGGCGTCGAAGCCCTCGATCGCGTCGGTCGCGCCGACCGGTGGCGAGGGCGGCTCGGGCATCGCCACCGCATCGGTGAAGCGCGGCGAAGATCGCCGCCTCGCGAGGGGAGAGGACCTTCACGACAGCGCCTCCAGCAGCCGCTGCTCCTGCGCGGCCGCGAGCCGGGCGACGATCTCGGCCGCGGCGTCGCCGTCGCCCTCGCGCACCGCGCGCGCGGCGCCGGTGTACGGATCGGCCGCCGAGACGAGCGGGCGGAACAGCTCGAGGTTCTCCAGATACAGCGCGCGGATCGAGTTCATGACGAGCAGGAAGACGACGTTGCCGGCCGCCTCGATCAGCGCCGCGAAGAACGCGAAGTCGAGGTGCTGCGCCGCATCGCCGTCCGCCGCCGCGAGCTGGTCGGCGAGCGAGGCCAGCAACTCCGCCTGCTCCTTGCTCCGCCGCCCCGCCGCCAGCCGGCCGGACTCGGAGAGCAGCAGCCGCCGCGCCTCCATCACCGAGCGCACCATCTCGACGTCGAGCGAACCCGCCCGCGCGATCAGGTGCACGAGCACGTCCGGCCCGCCGTGCAGGCGCCAGTCGAGCACCCGCATCGCGTCGCCGTGGCGGACCTCGACGAGCCCGAGCTGCTCGAGCCGCTTCACGCCCTCGCGGACGGAGGCCATGTTGACCCCGAGCTCGGCGGCCAGCGCGCGCTGCGTCGGCAGGCGCTCGCCCGGCGCGTAGCGGCCGGCCAGGACGTCGGAGACGAGCCGGTGGAAGACCTGGTCGGGCAGCGAGGTGCGGACAAGCATCGAGGCTATTGTTCCAGTGTTCCGAACAATTCAAACCGATACCGCACAGTTGCCGTCCGATCCGCTCCCTACCGTGCCTTTCGTCCCGTCCCCTTCGGAGGCGAAGAGAGCGACACCACACATGCCCCTCTGCTTCATCGATCCGCAGGATGCGATCCGCGTCATGGTCGAGTCGGTCGGCAAGGAGGCACGCCGCCAGCTGCTGGGCGAGCTGGTCCGTGCCTGGGTCGACGAGATTCCTGAGGAGGAGCTCGCGTCCCACTACGCGAAGGCCCTGATCGACCTCGACGAGCACGATCTGTCGATGCTTGCCGCCTGGCATGCCTCGATGGAGTGCGGCACGCCCGTCGCCAACCGCGACTTCCTCGTCAACGCGTTCCCCTCGCTCGGCGAGGCGCGCCGCGAGGCGCTGAAGATCGCCGCCGGCATGCGCGGCGAGGAGGCGTTCAACGCCGGGGTCGCGGAGGAGCAGGCGCTGGAGACGGTGCTGCCGTGGCTCTCAGAGGAGCGCTGCGAGGAGCTGGCGGCCGAGTGCCTCGAGCTCTACTGCTGGGACCGGCTGGGCTCTGAGAACTAACGCGGAGACCATCCGCTGGTCCTTCGAGCAGCTCAACCGCCACGACGCGGAGGCGATGAGCACGCTGTGGACCGACCAGACGTACCAGCGCTTCCCCGACCGTGACTGCCACGGCGCGGAGGAGATCCGCGCCTACTTCGAGGCGACGTTCGCGGCGATCCCCGACCTCGTCGTCGAGATGCTCGCGATCGTCGAGCAGGGCGACGAGGTGTTCGTCCGCTGGCGCCTCAGCGGCACGCAGTCCGGCCGCCTGCAAGGCCTCGAGGGGACCGGCCGCAAGCTCCGGCTCGACGGCGTCGACCACTTCACGCTGCGTGACGGCAAGATCGCCTCGAACTTCGTCATCTTCGACCAGACCCAGTGGGGTCGCCAGATCGGCTTGATGCCCGAGGACGGCTCAACCGGTGATCGTGCGCTCAAGGGCGCGTTCAACGCCCGCACGCGGTTCGCCCGCAGGGTTCAGGAGCGCCGCAGCACGTCGTAGCGCCCGACGCCCTCGCGGCCGTCGAGCGTCCACGCGAAGAAGGCGCAGTCGAGCCGCAGCTGCCCGAGCTCGACCGAGGAGCCGCACAGCACCTGGCCCGAGCCGCGGCGCGGGTAGTCGTCCTCCTCGCCCACCCACAGCTCGAGCCCGACGCGGCGCTGGTGGCCGTCGCCGTCGTAGGTGGTCGAGACCCGCGGGTCGTCGATCGGGACGGCGCCGTCAGCGTCCAGCAGCGCGCCCCAATACGCCTCGTCCGCATGGCTCTCGGCACCGGCCGGCCGGACCGCCGAGTAGACCACTGACGGGCCCTCGTCCAGCCACGCGCCGAGCGAGCGCGTCAGCGAGATCCGGCTCCAGTCCGCCGTGCCCCACGAGCGGCCGCGCTGGCCGAGGCAGTCGATCGGCCGGCCGGCCGCTGTGCCGCGCACGCGGCACAGCTTCTCGTGGCCCTCCATGCCGCCGAGCTCGTAGACCTCCCCCGGCGGCGAGACGGCCTCGAACTCGAGCTCGAAGCCGGGGTCGCGCTCCAGCGTCACCGCCCAGCGCGCGTGCGGCTCGAGGATCCGGACCGTCAGGCCGGGCAGCGAGAGCTCGTCCCAGGTCGCGCCCTCCGCCACCGGCTGACCGCCCTCGGCCACGATGCTCACCGGCTCGCGCCCCGCGAACAGCACGCCGAGCGCGCTGCCCTGGCCGTCTGCGACACCGGCTCGCGCGAGCCCGAAGAAGCCCGCGTCGCGGTCGGCGAACGCGAACGTCTGCGCGTCGGCGAAGCCCTCGCCGCCGGTGTGGATCGGCTCGGGGCTCACGCCGTGCCGCGCGGCAGGCTGTCGGCGTCCACGTCGACCGCGGTGCCGTCGACGTCGCCGGGCCCGCCGCCGCCCCGCGGCGGCCAGGTCGCGCCGGCACTCGCCCGCGACCGCGCCGCCACGATCATGCGGTCGGCGAAGCGCTTGACCAGCAGCCCTCGCACGAGCGCCCGCGTCGGCGGGAGCAGGAACAGGAGCCCGAAGATGTCGGTGAGGAAGCCCGGCGTCAGCAGCAGTGCCCCGCCGAAGATCACCAGCACGCCGTCGAGGACCTCGCGCGCCGGCGGCCGTGCGGCCTGGAGCGCCTCGTTGAAACGCCGCCACGCGATCCGCCCCTGCGAGCGCATCAGCATCGCGCCGAGCACCGAGTCCGCGATCAGGATCGCGATCGTCCACCAGACGCCGATCTGCTCGCCGACCTGGATGATCACGGCCAGCTCCGCGATCGGCACGAGGATGAAGAGGAACAGCAGGAACGGGAGCATCTCGCCTCCCTACGTTACGACCTCGCGCCTACGGGGCTTCGAGCGCCACGGCGGGCTGGCGGTCGAGCCCGACGAGCCCGATCAGCGTCCGCACCTGCGGCTGCGGCGCCCGCAGCAGCAGCGCGCGCCCCTCGGCGCGGAGGCGCTGGGCGAGCACGGCGAGGTCGATCATCAGCGACGGGTCGGCGAAGCGCAGTTCGGACAGATCCACGCAGACGTCGCGCGGCGCGTGCAGCGCCGCGGACAGCGCGCGCCGGCGCAGGCCGGACGTCGTCCTGTCCTCATCCCCCTTGACGAGCAGGGCCACCTGCTCTGAGTCGTAGATGACGATCGCGGAAACCTACACCCCACTATCCTCAAGGTGTGTTCACTGAGGAAGACATCACTGAAGCTCTCTCCAACGTCATCGATCCCGAGCTCGGACTCGACTTCGTCGAGCTCGGCCTGGTGTATGACGTGGGCATCGACGGGGGCACCGTGAACATCACGTTCACGCTCACCACGCCGGCGTGCCCGATCGGACCACAGGTGTCCGAGCAGATGAAGGAATTCGTCGGCGAGCTCGACGGCGTCGAAGAGGTCGTCCCGTCGATGGTCTTCACGCCGCCGTGGACCCCGGACAAGATGTCCGAGGACGCGAAGTTCGCGCTGGGCTACTAGGCCTTCGCCTTCGCTGCCGGCTTCTTCTTCGCCGCCGGCTTTTTGGCCTTCGGCTTCGCCCGGCCGTTCGACGCCCGCCGCTGCTTGGCGGCCGTCATCAGCTCGGTGAGCGAGTCGTCGACCATCTCGCCGAACTCCTCGAGGTCGTGCATGGCGTCGTAGTCGCCGAGCAGGCCGAAGTCCATCGAGCCGTTGTAGGACATGATCGCCACCGCCAGCGCGTGGTTCCGCGGCAGGAACGCGAGCGGAAAGATGTCCAGCAGCTCGCGGCCGAGCACGTAGAGCGGGATCTGCGGGCCGGGCACGTTGGTGACGAGCAGGTTGAACAGCCGCGTCGAGAAGTTCAGCCGCGACGCCTGCGCCATCACCGTCGGCGGCGTGAAGTTCTGCACGCTGGTCAGCACCTCGGCGCCGACCGCCTGCTTTGACTCCTTGAGCCCGTCCATCGCGGTGCGCACGACCTGCAGCCGCGCGACCGGATCCTCGACGTAGACCGGCAGCGGCGCGCGCATGACGGCGAGTTGGTTGCCGAGGTGGCCGCGCTGCTCGTGGGTGCGGATCGAGACCGGGACCAGCGCCCGCAGCTCCAGCCCTTCGGTGCGGGTGCCGCGCGAGCGCAGCCACTTCTGCAGGCCGCCCGAGACCACCGCGAGCACGACGTCGTTGACCGTGCCGCCGAACGCGTTCTTGACGAGCTTGAAGTCCTCGAGCTCCTCGCGCAGGAACACGAAGCGCCGGTGCGGCCCGATCTCCACGTTGAGCGGCGTCTCGGGCGCAGGGTTCAGCGTCGCCCACGCGATCTCGCCGACGCCCTCGATCGCCTCGCGGGTCGACTCGAACGTCTCGCTCGGCCGGCGCGCCGCGGAGGCGGCGCGGCCCGCGAGCTCGAACGGCGTGCGCACCAGCCCGCGGATGCCGCGGGCGGCGAGGTCGAGCGAGGACGGCTCAGGGTGCGGACGCCACGGCTCGCCCTCGTGGGGGAGCTGCGGCGGCACGGGCTCGGCGTCGAACAGCACGGTCGCGAGGTCGACGCCCGAGATCCCGTCGACCAGCGCGTGGTGCGTCTTGGAGATCAGCGCGAAGCGGTTGCCCTCGAGCCCCTGCACGAGCCACGTCTCCCACAGCGGCTTGGCGCGGTCGAGCTGCTGCGAGTGGATGCGCGCGGCGAGCGAGCGCAGCTGCTCCTCGGAGCCCGGCGACGGCAGCCCGGTGTGGCGGACGTGGTACTCGAGGTTGAAGCTCGGGTCGTCGATCCACACCGGCCGCCCGGTCTCGATCGGCGGGAACGCGAGCTTCTGGCGGTAGCGCGGGACGAGATGCAGCCGCGAGCGGATCTGATTGACGAAGTCGTTGTAGAGCGGCGGCGGCCCCTCGAAGATCATCACCGCGCCGACGTGCATGTGCGCGGAAGGACCCTCTTGCGCCAAGAAGGACGCGTCCGTCGCAGTCAGCCGATCGCCGTGGGCTTGCGCCATGAGGCCGATCCTATAGTGCGATGGATGGTCAGAAACCCACAGCGCAACATCGGTAGCCACGGCCTCGCAGCGACCCCGCTCGGCCTCGGTTGCATGGGGATGTCGGAGTTCTACGGGACCCTCGACGAGAGCGAAGCGGTCCGCACCGTCCATCGCGCGCTCGAGCTCGGCGTCACCCTCCTCGACACGGCCGACATGTACGGCCCGTTCACGAACGAGAAGCTCGTCGGGCGCGCGGTCCGCGACTGGAGCGGCGAGCGGCCGCTGATCGCCACCAAGTTCGGCAACGTCCGTGGGGAGAACGGCGAGTTCCTCGGCATCCGCGGTGACGCGGAGTACGTCCGCAACGCTTGCGAGGCGTCGCTGCAGCGCCTCGGCCTCGACCACATCGACCTCTACTACCAGCACCGGGTCGACGCCGAGACGCCGATCGAGGAGACCGTCGGCGCGATGGCCGAGCTCGTGCAGGAGGGCAAGGTCCGCTACCTCGGGCTCTCCGAAGCGGGCTCCGAGACGATCCGCAAGGCGGCTGAGATCCACCCGATCTCCGCGCTCCAGAGCGAGTACTCGCTGTGGGAGCGCTCCGTCGAGGACGAGATCCTGCCGACCGTGCGCGAGCTGGGCATCGGCTTCATCGCCTACTCGCCGCTCGGCCGCGGCTTCCTGACCGGCAAGATCCGCTCGGTCGACGACCTGCAGGAGGGCGACGCCCGCCGGGCGGGGCGCTTCCCGCGCTTCGAGCGCGAGAACCTCGAGGCCAACCTCGCGCTCGTCGAGCAGGTCGAGGCGGTCGCGCAGCGCCACGACGCGACGCCCGGCCAGGTCGCGCTCGCGTGGGTGCTCTCGCGCGGCGACGACGTCGTCGCGATCCCGGGCACCAAGCGCGTCGAGCGCCTGGAGGAGAACCTCGGCGCGCTCGAGCTCGAGCTGACCGCCGACGACCTCGCCGAGCTCGACAGCCTCGCCGACTCCGTGGCGGGCACCCGCTACGCCGCCGAGGGCATGAAGACGGTGGGCCGATGACGGGCCATCGCATCGAGCTGGTCCCGAGCGAGCGCCGCGTGCGCGTGGAGATCGCCGGCGAGCTGATCGCCGAGTCTGAGCGCGTGCTCGAGCTGCACGAGACCGGCCACCACACGCGCTGGTACCTGCCGCTCGAGGACGTCCGCGAGGGCGTGCTCGAGCCGTCGGAGAAGACGTCGCACTGCCCGTTCAAGGGCGACGCGAGCTACTTCTCCGTGCGCGCGGGCGGCGAGTTGCACGCCGATGTCGTGTGGACGTACACCGACCCGATCGCGGCGGTCCGGGACATCGCGGGACTCGTCTGCTTCTACGACGAGCGGGTCGACCTGGTGGTCGACCCGCCCGTTGAGTCCGCGGCCTAGCGCTTCAGCGTGACGGCGGCCTTCGCGCCGCCGCCGCTGATCGCGAGCTTCACGGAGCGGGCGCCGCGCAGCGCGCGCTTGCCCGCCTTCGTGAAGCGCAGCGTCACCGTCGCGGAGCCGTCGGCGCCGACCTTCGCGGTGCCGCGGGCGACGACGCGCTTGCCGCGCTTGGCGACGATCGCCCGGCGGCCGGGCTGCGCGCCGCGCAGCGTGACCTTGAGGCCGGAGCGCAGCGCCTTCGCCAGCTTGGCCTTGCCGACGCGCAGCGTCGCCTGCGCGGGCACCGGGCCGACGGTGACGGCCGCCGCCCGCGGGCCGCGGCGGTGCTCCCGCCGCCGCCGCGCCGGCTTGCCGCCACCGCCGGGGTTGCCGCCGCCCGTCGGGCGCGGCGCCGGGTTGACGTTCGCCGGGCCCCAGTCGGGCGCCGAGCCACCCGCGATCGCGAGCGTCGGCTGGACGGTGCAGTCGCGCGCCTGGCGCTTGACCCAGATGCCGTCGGCGGACTCGAGCGCGAGCGCGCTGCCGTCGGGCGACCACGTCGGCCCGGCGATCCCGGCCTCCTGGCCGGTCGCGCAGCCGGCGAACGCGTTCGGCACGGCGGGCGTGCCGGAGCGCACGTCGGGGCTCGGGTACCAGATCAGGTGGGTGCTGTCGTCGTAGCCGCGCACGACCGCGAAGTCGGTGCCCTGGCGCGAGGCCTCGCCGTCGGAGAGGTCGGTCGACGGGTCGGCGTAGTCGCTGTCGTCGAACCAGTGCTGGGACACGCCGGCGCCGACGTCGTGGATGTTCACCTGCGAGCCGTAGCCGCCGAACTGCAGCGTGCGCGAGTTGGTCACCCACGACGGGTCGCGGAAGTAGGTCGAGCCGCTGAAGACCGGCAGCGTGAAGTGGTCGGCCGCGGTGTAGGAGGTGGCGGAGCGCGCGCCGCATGACGCGCCGACCGGGCACTCGTAGCCGACGAACGTGTAGGCGATGCGCTTGCCGTCGGGCGAGATCGCGACGTCGACCGGCGGGCCGTCCATCGGGTGCCCGACCGAGTTCGTCAGCGGGTCCGGGTCGATGGTGTTGAGGACGGTGCCGTTCTGGGTCATCCGCACGATGTCGTCGCGATGGCCGGCGGCGATCGTGCCGTCGTCCGCCTGGGAGGGCGAGCGGTAGGGGGAGGAGGCGGTGCCGTCGGTCGTCACCTGGTAGGCGCCCGAGCCGTCGGGCTTGGCCAGCCAGACGTTGTCGGACTTGAGGAACACGATCGAGTCAGCACTCGCCGCGGCCGGGACGATGGCCAGGCAGAGCCCGGCGAGCGCCACCGCGCGGCGGAGGGTGGAGGGAGTCGGGAGCATGGCCGGGCATGCTGCCGCCGCTCGGCGCCGAGCACATCAGGGATTCCCCTAGCGCTGCGCGAGGAAGTCGCGCGCCGCCTCGGGGACGCCGGTCGCCGCGCGCGTGAAGCTGTGCGTCCCCGGCACCACGACGACTTCGCGGCCGGGCGCGTCGGGCGGCATGCCGAACGGGTCGGACTCGCCCTGGATCACCAGCACCGGGACCTCGACGCCGTCGAGCTCGTCGAGCCGGCTCTTCTCCGGCTTCCCCGGCGGGTGGACCGGGAACGCGAGGCAGAGCACCGCGATCGCGTCGGCCGCCGCCGCGGTGCGGCAGGCGACGCGCGCGCCGGAGGAGCGGCCGCCGGCCACGAGCGGGAGCCCGGCGAGCTCGCGCTCGCGCAGGTGCTCGACCACCGCCAGCCAGGCGGTGTCGAGCTGGTGGGCCGGCGCGGCCGAGCGGCGGCCCGCGACGAGGTAGGGCTGCTCGACGTGCGCGACGACGTAGCCGAGCTCGCGCGCGACGGCGGTGACCCCCTGCAGGTCGCCGCCCTTGAAGCCGCCGCCGGCGCCATGGCCGAGCATCAGCGCCGCCCGCGCCTCGCCCTGCGCCTCGTGGATGTGCGCCCGCGCGGGCCCGTGCGGCGTGTCGATGGTTGTCGCCATCAGCCCGCCGCGTTGCCGTTGTCGGCCGCGACGCTGCGCCGCAGCACACGCGTCTCCCAAGGCCGCAGCACTCGCTCGTCGCCCGCGTCCTCGTAGTTGCCGAGCACGAGCTCGCCGCCTGCATCCTCGAGCTCGACCGGCGCATCGTCGCCACTGAAGTTCCCCAGCACCAGCAGCTCGACGTCGCCGAGCCGGCGCGTGAACGCGTACACGCGCTCGTCGTCCTCCAACAGCATCGTGAACTCGCCGTGCGCGACGACCGGCTCGGTGTGGCGCAGCGCGATCAGCCGCCGGTAGTGGTGGAAGACCGAGTCCGGATCGTCGACCGCCGCCTCGGCGTTGATCTCCGCGAAGTTCGTCGTTGACCGGGATCCACGGCTCGCCGCGGGTGAAGCCGGCGTGCGCGCCCGCGTCCCACTGCATCGGCGTGCGCGCGTTGTCGCGGCTCATCTCCCGCAGCGCGACCAGCGTCGTCTCGGGATCCTCGCCCGCGGCGGTCACCTCGGCGTAGTGGTTGAGCGACTCGATGTCGCGGAACGCGTCGATCGAGTCGAAGTGGGTGTTCGTCATCCCGAGCTCCTCGCCCTGGTAGACGTACGGCGTCCCGCGGTGCAGGTGCAGGATCGTGCCGAGCATCTTCGCGGCGCGCACCCGGTGCTCCGGTGAGTCGTCGCCGAAGCGCGAGACGATCCGCGGCTGGTCGTGGTTGTTCCAGTAGAGCGAGTTCCAGCCGGTCTCGGCGAGCCCGGTCTGCCAGCGGCCGAACGAGCGCTTGAGGTCGGTGAGGCGCAGGCCCTTGACGTCCCACTTCAGCTCGCCCTGGTCGAGCCCGACGTGCTCGAACTGGAAGACCATGTCGAGCTCTCGCCGCTCGGGGTCG
The DNA here is from genome assembly GCA_963802905.1 of uncultured Solirubrobacteraceae bacterium. Lineage (GTDB taxonomy): Bacteria > Actinomycetota > Thermoleophilia > Solirubrobacterales > Solirubrobacteraceae > DASQFQ01. The sequence continues at coordinate 241,510 of CAWDKH010000019.1, forward strand.
GTGTAGAGCTTCGCCTGCTCGAGCGTGACGTCGGGCGTCTCGCCGACGGTCAGCAGTTTCTCGTCGCGGCCCTCGAACACCTCGCGATGCATCTCCTGCAGGAACTCGTGGATGCGCGGACCGTCGATCCACCCGTCCTCGGGCTTGTCAGGGTCCTTGGAGAGCATGTTGATGACGTCCATGCGGAAGCCGTCGACCCCGCGGTCGAGCCACCAGCGCATCATCGAGTAGACCGCCTCGCGGACCTCCTCGTTCTCCCAGTTGAGGTCCGGCATCGAGGTCGCGAACAGGTGCAGGTAGTACTGGCCGGTGGTCTCGTCCAGCTCCCAGGTCGGGCCGGAGAAGTACGAGCGCCAGTCGTTGGGCGTGTCGCGCCAGACGTACCAGTCGCGCTTCGGGTTGTCGCGGCTCGAGCGGGACTCGACGAACCACGGGTGCTGCGCCGACGTGTGGTTCACCACGAGGTCCATCACGAGCTTCATCCCGCGCTCGTGGATGGCCGCGAGCAGGCGGTCGAAGTCGGCGAGCGTGCCGAACACCGGCTCGACGTCCTGGTAGCCGGAGATGTCGTAGCCGTTGTCCTCCTGCGGCGAGGGGTAGATCGGCGACAGCCAGATCACGTCGACGCCGAGCCGCACGAGGTAGTCGAGGCGCGCCTCGATCCCCGGCAGGTCGCCGATCCCGTCGCCGTTGGCATCCGCGAACGAGCGCGGGTAGATCTGGTAGACGACCGCGCGCTTCCACCACGGCTCGGCGGCCTCGGCGCGCTCCACCGCGGCGAGCCGCTGGTGCAGGCGGTCGCGCAGCTCGTCGGGGTCGAGCGCCGCGTGCGCGCGGCGGCGGCGCACGACCACGGCGCCGGTGGCGGCCACGCCTGCGACGCCCGCGACGCCGAGGAGCTTCCAGTAGTTCGGTCGCATGGCTCGCGTAGGTTAGGGAGCGTGCCGGGCTTGGCCTTCGACGATGCGATCGCGATGTCGGCGACCGGCGACATCTGGCTGTTCCGCGGCCGCTCGCTCGCGGACCGCGCGATCCAGACCGTCACCAACGCGCCGGTCAACCACGTCGGCATGGTCGTCGCGCTTGACGACCTGCCGCCGCTGCTGTGGCACGCCGAGCTCGGGCGCTCGCTGCCCGACGTCTGGACCGGCAAGCGCCAGCGCGGCGTGCAGCTGCACGTGCTCGCCGACGCGGTGCGGACGTGGGGGGAGCGCTACGGCCAGCGCGCGTACCTGCGCCAGCTCGAAGGCGAGCTGACGCGCGAGCACGAGGACAAGCTGATCAAGGTGATCGAGCGCTTCGACGGCCGCTCGTTCCCGAGCTCGACCGGGCTCGCGCGCCAGTGGCTGACCGGCCGCTACCGGCGCCGCGAGAGCTCGCTCGAGACCGTCTACTGCGCCGAGCTCGTGGCGACGACCTATCAGGCGATGGGCCTGCTGCCGAGCCGCCGGCCCGCCAGCTGGTACGACCCCGGCCGCTTCTGGAGCGGCGACCGGATCGACATCGTGCCGCCGTTCGCGCTCGGCGGCGAGATCGAGATCAGCTGACCGGCGCGCCCTTGCGCAGCAGCTCGAGCAGCACCTCGGGCGGCTGGGCGCCGGAGACCGCGATGCGGCGGTCGACGACGAAGGTCGGCACGGCGTTGATGCCGATGCCGCGCGCGGTCTGCTCGTCCTCGCGGACCTCGGCGGCGAAGCGGTCGCTCGCGAGCATCTCCGCAGCACCAGGCACCCCGACCTCCTCGGCGAGCCGCACGAGCGTGTCGTGGTCGGAGACGAGCTCGCCCTCGGTGTGGTGCGCGAGCATCAGGCGCTCCTTCATCTCCGTCTGCAGGCCGTGCTCGGCGGCGAGCTGGAGCAGCCGGTGGCCGTCGAACGTGTTGCCGCCGCGCGTGAGGTCGAAGCGCATGTCGAGCCCGTCCCGGGCGGCCATGTCGCGCAACTGCTGCTGGCGGGCGCGGGCGTCCTCGACGCTCATCCCGTACTTCTCGGCCAGATGCTCGGGGCCGGAGCGCTCGCGCGCGGCGGGCGCGGTCGGGTCGAGCTCGAACGAGCGCCAGCGCACGTTGACGTCGTCGGCGCCCTCGAACTGCGCGAGCGCGGCCTCGAAGCGGCGCTTGCCGACGTAGCACCAGGGGCAGGCGATGTCCGACCAGATCTCGACGTCCATCGCGTCCAGGCTAGAGGAGCGCGGTGGCGAGCCCGGCGAGCGCGGTCGCGATCAGCACGGCGGTCAGGACCGGTTCGTAGCGGTCCTCGGCGATGCGCGCGAACACCGGGCGGCCGAGCAGGTGGCCGACCACGGCGCAGGGGATGAGCGCGGCCAGCGCGCCGGCGTGCGGGGCCTCGGCGCCGCCGATCACCAGCGCCGCCCCGCCGAGCACGGCGAAGCCGATGAACGTGACGGTCAGCGTGTCGCGCGTCTGCACCGGCGTGGCGCCGCGGGCGAGGGCGTAGAGCACGACCGGCGGCCCGGAGGTGTTCGTCGAGGTCGTGAGCGCACCGGAGGCGAAGCCCGCCGTGGGCGCCGCCCAGCCCGGCGGGTGCCCGGCGCCGCCGTCGCCCCGCCGCCGCGCCAGCGCGCGCACCGCGAGCGTCGCGAACACGCCGATCGTCACGCCGATCTGGAGCGCCGTCGAGCCGAGTGCGTGCAGCAACACGACCCCGACGGCCACCCCGGGGATGCCCCACGCGAGGATGATCACCGAGTCGCGCACGAGCGGCTCGGGCCGCCGCCCCTCGGTGCCGAGCGTCATCAGGTTGACGACGAGCCCGGTCAGGATCAGCAGCCCGACCGCCTGCTCCGGCTCGGCGGCGGCGAACACCAGCGGCGCGGAGACCAGCGCGAAGCCGAATCCGGTCGCCGACTGCAGCGCCGCGCCCGCGAGCACGGCGACGCCGGCCGCGATCTCGAGGGCGCCAACCACACCCGGGTGTCTATCTCAATTCAGGGGAGGTCCTGCCACTCGGTCAGGGCCAGCGACCGTGGGCCGACGTCGACCGAGGCTCCGGTGACCTGGGCCTGGAGCAGGGCGTCCTGCGCGCCGGGCTGCTCGTTGCACTCGAACAGGATCGTGATCGCGGCGTAGGAGGTCCTGCCGAGCGCGATGAACACCGCCACCGTCGCCATCACGTTGGCGTAGGACAGGTGCGAGCGAAGCATGGGACTGGTCCCCCTCCCAGAGCGACGCCGCGTCGCCACCGATCGATAAGCGGCCCTACACCGGTTTCAGGAGCGTGTCTTGCGCTGGTCCGCCTTCGACGCCTTCTTGAACGCCGGCGGGTCCGTGATCACGAGCGCGCAGGTCGGCGTCGCGGTCGGGTCCATGCCGGGCGGGCCGATGCAGCCACCGGAGTTGCGGCTCATCAGGAAGCGGTCGCCGAGCCAGGTCACCGACTCCGCGCGGCTGGTCCCGCGCGCCGCGAACAGCTTCTTCGTGCGCAGGTCGAGGCGGAACAGGTTGTTCCCCTGGCCCGAGCCGTCGTTGGTGCGCGCGAAGAACACGCTGCGCCCGACGACGCTCGGCGTCACGAGCTGGCCGAAGTTCGCGCCGCCGCTGCCGACGTAGAAGAGGCGGCGCAGCTTCTTGCCGTCGACGCGGTAGAGCACGGCGCGCGTGCAGCAGCTCGGCACGATGTCGGTGCGATAGACGACGAACAGGCCGCGGTCGCTCAGCTCGACGTCCTCGATCGCGAGCGTCTCCTTGAACTTCGGCCGCGGCTGCTTGCGCGTGTCGCCGCCCTTGCGCAGGTACAGCGTCGGCCGCGCCTTGCGGGTGCGTGGCGTGCGCACGAAGGCGAGCGCCTTGCGGTTGATGCTCGGATGCACCTCGGTGCCCTTCGTGTTGACCTCGGCCAGCGGCTGCTCGGCGCCGGTCGCGGGGTCGAACTGGAAGATGTCGCCGCGGCGCGAGTAGACGACGACCGGCTTGCCGTCCGGCCCGGGACCGACGTCGAGGTCGAACGGCTCGCCCGACCGGGCGACTGCCGCGGTGTCGACGGCCGCGCCGCCGCGCAGGACGCGCAGCGCGTAGGTCTTGGCAGCGGGGTCGTAGGAGCTCCAGGCGATCACGTCGCCGTAGGCGTCGGCGGTGAAGGGGGCGGACTCGGTGGCGAGCCGCTGCTCCGCGGCGGCGGGGGCGGCGCCGGCCGCGAGGGCCAGCAGGGTGAGGAGGACGGCGAGCGGCTTCATGCTGCGGTCAACTGCACATCGGTGCGGAAGTTGCGGACCATTCCTGCCACCCTTGTGCGCAGCGAACCTGAGGAGGCGGTAGCGGATGGCGTGGGACTTCTCGACGGAGCCCGAGTTCCAGCAGCAGCTCGACTGGATGCGCGACTTCGTGCGCGAGGAGATCTGGCCGATCGAGACCGTGTTCGAGGAGCTCGGCCAGGAGGGCTTCGAGCGCGCCATCGAGCCGCTGCGCGAGCAGGTCAAGGAGCGCGGCCTGTGGGCCGCCCACCTGCCGCCCGACCTCGGCGGCCAGGGCTTCGGCCAGGTCAAGCTCGGACTCATGCACGAGATCCTCGGCTCGTCCGTGTTCGCGCCGTCGGTGTTCGGCAACGCCGCGCCGGACTCGGGCAACTCCGAGGTTCTCGCGATGGCCGGTACGGAGGACCAGAAGGAGCAGTACCTCTATCCGCTGCTCAACGGCGACCTGCGCTCGGCGTTCTCGATGACCGAGCCCGAGAACGCCGGCTCGGACCCGACGCTGCTGCAGACCACGGCGGTGCTCGAGGGCGACGAGTGGGTCATCAACGGCCACAAGTGGTTCTCCTCGAACGCCTCGGTGGCGGACTTCCTGATCGTGATGGCGGTCACCGACCCCGACGCGCACAAGTACCAGCGCGCGTCGATGCTGCTCGTCCCCGCCGACACGCCCGGCGTGACGATCGTGCGCGACATCGCGACGATGGAGCACCCCTACGAGCACTACGGCCGCATCGGCGGCCACTCGGAGATCCTCTACGAGGACGTGCGCGTGCCCAAGGACGCGCTGCTCGGGGCGCGCGGCGCCGGCTTCCTGATCGCCCAGCAGCGACTCGGCCCGGGCCGCATCCACCACTGCATGCGCTGGCTGGGCGTCTCGCGGCGCGCGTTCGACATGCTCTGCGAGCGCTCGCTGTCGCGCTATTCGCACGGCTCGCTGCTGTCGGAGAAGCAGACGATCCAGAACTGGATCGCCGACTCGGCGGCGGAGATGCAGGCGGCGCGGCTGATGACGCTGCACGCGGCCTGGAAGATGGACCGCGAGGGCGCCTCGGCGGCACGCCAGGAGATCGCGCTGATCAAGTTCTACGGCGCCAAGGTCATGCACGACGTCGTCGACCGCGCGCTGCAGGCCCACGGCTCGCTCGGCTACTCGACCGACCTCCCGCTCGAGCAGATGTATCGCTTCGCCCGCGCGGCGCGGCTCTACGACGGGCCGGACGAGGTGCACCGCCAGAGCGTGGCGCGGCAGATCCTGCGCGGCTACGAGGCGCCGGAGGACGGGGTGCCGTCCGAGCATGTCCCGACGCGCCGCGAGGCCGCCCGGGAGCGCTTCGCCCACCTGCTCGAGGCCGTCACGTCCAACGATTGAAAGCCGTGCTGCTGAGCGTCCTGCTGGCCGCGCTGGCATGCGCGGGGTGCGGCTCCGGGTCCGATGACCCCGCCGCTGTCGCTTCGCGCCTGAAGGTCGACCGCTTCGACGGCCGGCGCGCGTTCGCCGAGCTCCGCCGCCAGGTCGAGCTCGGGCCGCGGCCGGCGGGCTCGAAGCGGTCGCGGCGGCTCGCGGTCCGGCTGCGCGAGGAGCTGCCGCGCGGGCGCTTCGAGGCGGTCCCCGGCCATCCCGGGCTGCGCAACATCGTCGGCCACCTGCCCGGCACGCAAGCCGGCGGTGGTGGTCGCCGCGCACTACGACACGAAGAAGCTGCCGGGCTTCGTCGGCGCCAACGACGGCGCGGGCGGCACGGCGGCGGTGATGGAGCTCGCGCGCGTGCTGCGGCGCACGAAGCGGCCCGAGGGCGCGCCCGAGCTGCGCTTCGTGCTGTTCGACGGCGAGGAGGCGACCAACGACCGCGCCGACTTCACGCTCACCGGCCTGCGCGGGTCGAAGGCATACGCGCGCCGCCACGCGTCCGAGCTGGAGGCGCTCGTCCTGCTCGACTTCGTGGCCGACAAGCGGCTGCGAATCCGGCGCGAGGCGGGCTCCGACGCGGCGCTGTGGGCGCGCCTGCGCACGGCCGCGCAGCGGGTCGGCGCGGGCTCGACGTTCCCGTCGGGCACGCAGGGGGAGATCACCGACGACCACACGCCGTTCGTGGACGCCGGGGTCCCGGCGATCGACCTGATCGACTTCGACTTTCCCTGCTGGCACAAACGCTGCGACGACATGAGCGCCGTGTCGGCGAAGTCGCTGGACAGCTCCGGCGAGGCCGTGCTCGAGCTGCTCCGGACCTGGCGCTAGCCGACCCGGAACCAGTAGCGGCCGATCACCCAGTCCTCCGGGACGGGGCCCCAGAAGCGCGAGTCGTCGGACGCGCCGCGGTTGTCGCCGAGCATGAAGAGGTGGCCCTTGGGCACCGTGATCGTCTTCGGGAACTCGCAGCCTTCGTTCTCGCACGCCCGCGGGCCCTCGGTGGTCTCGCGCTTGCCGTTGCGGATGATCCTGCCGCCGCGCATCGAGATCTTGTCGCCGCCCTCGGCGACGATCCGCTTGATGAACTGCACCTCGGCGCGCCCGCCCCCGGGCCGGGCGCACATCGTGCCGACGGGCGGGTTGCCGCCGCCGCAGCTCTCCGGACCGTTCTCGGCGCCGCGCGGCGGGTGCAGGACCACGACGTCGCCGACCTCCGGGGCACCGAACTTGAGCACCGCGAAGCGGTCGCCGACGTGCACCGTCGGCTCCATGCTCTCCGAGGGCGCGCGGTAGAGCCCGCCGACGAGGATGAACGCGACCACCGCGATCGCGACCAGCCCGCCAAGCGCCAAGAGCGCGAAGAGCGCCACCCGTCCCATCGGACTGGATCCTAGGGTGGGGATGCGGATAGGGTCGCCGCTATGCGACGCGGACGCGCCATCGGCGGCCTGACGGTGGCTCTGGCGCTGCTCGCACCCGGCGCCGCGCGCGCCGATGTGATCGCCGCGGTCCAGGTGACCGGGGCGGACGGGTCCCCCGACATCGCGGTGATGAACGCGAGCACCGGCGAGCGCGCGACGCTCCCCGCGGGCATCAACACCGCCGCGCAGGAGCTGCACCCGAGCATCAGCAAGGACGGCAAGCGGCTGGTGTTCCTGCGGCTCGATCCGGTGGCGGGGACGCGGCGCGTGATCGTGCTGGACACCTCGACGGGCCAGACCGCGGACCTGTTCAACGGTTTCGAGGTTGCGACGCGGCCGCCCACCGACCCCGAGATCGCCCCCGACGGCAGCGTCGTCTACACCGGGGCGCCGTTCGGCCCGGCGGCGAACGGCGGCTTCCGCGCGGAGATCGTCTTCACGCAACTGGCCAACTTCCCGGCCGGCCCGTTCAGCCGCGGCACGATCCAGCCGCAGTACAACTACGCCCACCAGGGCAATACCTCGCATCCGAGCGCCGGCGGGATCTTCATCGCGTACGGGGAGGAGCGGCCGGACTTCGCGCCCAGCGTCATCCTCAGCCCGCTGGGCGGCAACTCGTCGAACCCGCTCCAGCGCACGGACCACGCCTACAGCCATCCCGCGATCGCGGCCACCAGCCCGCAGCTGGCGCTGCTCGTCGACCGGCCGCTGAGCGGCGGGCCGGGCGACATCGTGTTCCGCCCCGCGACGATCGCGGGCCTGCCCGGCACCCCGACCGCGCTGCCGGCGATCGTGAACTCCGGCGACGAGTCGCTGCCGGCCTTCACGCCGGACAGCCGCTACGTCGGGTTTGTCCGCCGCCACAAGGAGCGCGACCGCCTGTTCGTGTGGGACAGCCAGACCCAGACGCTGCTGAACACCGGCGGCATCGACCTCGGCGGCCTGGCGATGGGGCGGATCGGCAACCTCTCGCTCTACTTCCGCCCGGTCTTCAGGCTCACGGAGATCCGGCAGGGAATCGTGACCGCCAATCTCCAGGCGGCCAGCGTCGTCGGGCTGTTCGTGCAGCGCATCACCGGGACGCAGCGGCTCCTCGGCAAGCGCGCCTTCCGGCTCCGCACCGTCGGCCGCTTCCCGCTGGGGAGCTTCAAGAAGGGCAAGCTGCGCAAGCGCTGGAACTTCACGGTCAACGGGAAGCGCCTGCGGCCCGGCCGCTACCTCGTCAGCGTGCGCGCGGTGACGCGCAAGGGCGTGGTGCGCGAGCTCGGCAAGCCGAAGGTCATCCGCGTCCGCCGGCGCTGAACGGGCCCGCCTACACTGGCCGTGATGGCCACCACCGCCCTCCCGACCCCCGAGCGGCTCCTGCTCGCCGCCCCGCGCGGCTACTGCGCCGGCGTCGATCGCGCCGTCCAGACCGTCGAGCGCGCGCTCGAGCTCTACGGCGCGCCGGTCTACGTGCGCAAGGAGATCGTCCACAACAAGCATGTGGTCGCCCAGCTGCGCGAGCGCGGCGCGATCTTCGTCGAGGAGCTCGACGACACGATCCCCGAGGGCGCCACGACCGTCTTCTCCGCCCACGGCGTCTCCCCGGCCGTCCACTCCGACGCCAAGCAGCGCAACCTCTTCACGCTCGACGCCACCTGCCCGCTCGTCACCAAGGTCCACGTGGAGGCGAAGAAGTTCGCCGCCGAGGGCTACACGATCGTGCTGATCGGCCACGCCGGCCACGAGGAGGTCGAGGGCACGATGGGCGAGGCGCCCGAGAGCATCTTCCTGGTCGAGACCGAGGCTGACGTCGACGCGCTCGACATCCCGGACCCCGAGCGGATCGCCTACATCTCGCAGACCACGCTGTCGGTCGACGAGACGCGCTCGATCATCAACCGCCTGCGCGAGAAGTTCCCCGCGATCACCGGGCCGCGCACGGACGACATCTGTTACGCGACCACCAACCGCCAGGCGGCGGTCAAGCAGATGGCGGCCGAGTGCGACCTCGTGCTCGTGATCGGGTCGCAGAACTCCTCCAACTCCCAGCGCCTGGTCGACGTCGCGCGCGACTACGGCGCCGACGCGCACCTGATCGACAACGAGGGCCAGGTGCTCGACGAGTGGCTCGAGGGCAAGCGCGTGGTCGGCATCAGCTCCGGCGCGAGCGCCCCCGAGGAGCTCGTGACGCGCCTCGTCGACTTCTTCCGCGCCCGCGGCACCGAGGACGTCTCGGAGTTCGAGGTCATGCGCGAGGACGTCCGCTTCATGCTGCCGAAGACGGTTCGGCAGGCCCTGGCCGCCCGCGAGGGCTAGCTCCTCCGCGTTCGCGCGCCGCCGGCTGAACGTCAACGGCGGCATTGAGGGGGTGGGTTCGAACCGCCGCGGCGGGGTGTGGTCACTCCGTGGCAATAGTCACACCCAAGTGACCACACCCCCCTCGAAACCCAGACCTACCCAGCCGCAGTTGACGTTCGTTTGTACTGCGCGAGGGCTAGCTCAAGGGCGGCGGCGGGCGGGCGCGGCGCAGGCCATCTTGGTGACCTCCCGCATGCCCGCCGTGAAGTGCTCGAGCATGCGCTCCGCGTTGCGCTTGGCGCTCATCGCCGCGCCGCTGCCCGGGGACGCCTTGGCATCCTTGGCGACCTGCGCCTCCAGCGACGCCACCCAGGCGTCGAACGCGGCGCGGTGGTCGGCGTCGAGCGTGTTGCAGTAGTACTCGTGCAGTCGCCCCAGCGCCTCGTCGCGCACGGCCTCATTAGCGCTGCGCCAAGTGTCGACCTTGGTCGTCTCGAGCGCGCCGAGCAGGTCGATGAACAGCGCGTGCTGGGGAGGCAGTGGGGGAGGCGTCAGGTGGAAGGCGGTCATGAACCCCTCCACGTAGGCGAGCAGCTCCGTGTTCGCGGAGCCGCCGTGCTTGATGTCGCTCACCACGGCCTTGTCGACGTCCGTCTGCGGCAGCGACTTGCCGCCCTTCAGCGAGTCGATCGCCTGCTCGCGGTGGCGGGCGTGCAGCATCTCGTGGCGCAGCACGCGCAGCGTGTCCGCCTTGTCCTCCTTGAACGTCCCGCTGAACAGCCGGATCGCGATCCGCGGCGTGCCCGCCTTGACGGCTTTGTCGAACTCGACCCCGAAGTTGCCGGCCGCGTCGACGAACCCGGTGGAGCCCGCCTTGGAGGCGCCGCCGCCGAGCACGAGGTTAAGGCCGGGTTCGAAGCCGACGTCGTTGCCCGTCGTGATGTTGATCGGCAGACCGGAGGCGACGTCGCGGAGGTTCACCGCCCCGGCCGTCGCTGCGAGGTCGAAGTAGAGCGTCTTGTAAAGCTTGCCGGCCTGCTCGAAATCGCGGGCGTCGAGCGCCGCCTTCGCGGCCTTCAGCGTGTCCCTCCACTCCTTCTGGTTGAGGCCGCCGGGGTGGTGGGCGTTGGTGATCTGCTTGAACTCGCCGCGCCGCGCGCTCATCGGCGTCGGCTGCGCGGGTCGCACCTTGCGCAGGAGCATGCACGTGCGCCGGTTGCCGATCGACCGCTGGAGCCGCAGCACAGTCGCGACGTCCGGCCGCTGAGCGCTGCGCACCCGACCCGGCGCGGGGCGGCGGACCGGCGCGGGCGGGGCGAGCGATCGCACGGCGCACTTCTACCGGCTCAGCGCCGCCGCAGCCAGTCGCGGATCTCGTCGCCGTGCTCGTCCAGGCGCGGCGGGCGGCGGCGGAGCGTGCCGACCGGCGGGCGGGCGAGCGGGACGCCGTCGGCCTCGAGGACCGGCTGCAGGCCGAGCTCCTCGGCCATCGCATAGGCCTCGGCGACGTCGTTGATCGGCCCGACCGGGACGTTGGCGGCGCGCAGCACCTCGACCCAGTGGGCGGCCGGCTGCTCGCGGAACACCGCCTCGAGCGCGTCGCCGAGCTCGGCGATGTGCGCGACCCGGGCGGTGTTGGTCGCGAAGCGCTCGTCGGCCGGGAGGTCGGGCAGCCCGACCGCTTCGCACAGCCGCGCGAACAGGCGGTCGTTGCCGGCGGCGACCGCGAACGGGCGGTCGGCGGCCTCGTAGGTCTCGTACGGCGCGATGCTCGGGTGGCGGTTGCCGCGGCGCGACGGCAGCGCCTGCGCCGACACCCAGCCCGAGCCCTGGTTGAGCAGCGAGGTCAGCACCGAGTCGAGCAGCGAGATCTCGACGTGGCGGCCGGCGCCGGTGCGCTCGCGCTCGACCAGCGCCGCCTCGATCCCCGCCACCGCCAGCAGCCCGCACACGAGGTCGACGACCGCGGCGCCCACCTTCACCGGCGCGCCCTCGGCCTCGCCGGTCACGCTCATCAGCCCGCCCATCGCCTGCAGCAGCAGGTCGTAGCCCGGCAGCCCCGCCGCGCGCTCGGATGACCCGAACGCGGTGATCGAGCACGAGACGAGCCGCGGGTTGCGCTCGCGCAGCGTGTCGCCGTCGAGCCCCCACGAGGCCATCAGGCCCGGGCGGAACGACTCGATCAGCACGTCCGCCCGCCCGCCGAGCTCGCGCGCCAGCTCGCGGTCGCCGTCGTCGCCGAGATCGAGCGCGACCGAGCGCTTGTTGCGGTTCAGCCCGAGGTAGTAGGTGCTCTCGCCGTCACGCCACGGCGGGCCCCAGGCGCGCGTGTCGTCGCCGCCTCCGGGGCGCTCGACCTTGATCACGTCGGCGCCCAGGTCGCCGAGCGTCATGGCGGCGAACGGGCCCGCCAGCACACGGGAGAAGTCGGCGACGAGAAGCCCCTCGAGAGGGCCTGTGGAGGCGGTCATCGGCGCCGGAGCCTAGATGGTTGATTCCACGACCCCCGCACCCGCCTGCACGCGCCCCGCGGCGCAGGGCCGCACCCACCGAAAGGGGCCCGTGACTCCGCCACTGTGCCCCTCCGGCGTGCACGGCCCTGCATCCACGGGCCACGCACATGCGGGCACGGCGGCCGCGGAATCACCCATCTAGTCTTCCGGGCCCCTGTCCACGCTCGTTGTCTCAGACCTCCACCTCGGCTCCATGAAGGGCTCCGACCTGCTCCGCCGCCCGGAGCTGCGCGCGCCGCTGCTCGAAGCGCTCGAAGGCGTCAAGCGGCTCGTCATCCTCGGCGACGGCTTCGAGCTGCGCGAGAACGCCCAGCGCGACGCGGCCGAGCTCGCCGCGGACGTGCTCGAGGACCTCGGCCGCGTGCTCGGCCCCGACGGCGAGCTCGTGCTGGTCGGCGGCAACCACGACCACGGGCTCGTGGCGGGCTGGATCGAGGGGCGCCTGCAATCCGAGCCGCCGGGCTTCCTCGGCCTCGAGCAGGTGATGGCGCCCGAGGACGCCGGGCGGTTCGCCGTCCGCCTCGCCGAGCGCGCGGCGCCCGCGCGCGTCAGCGTCGCCTACCCCGGCCTCTGGCTGCGTGACGACATCTACGCGATCCACGGCCACTACTCCGACCTCCACACGACGGTGCCGACCTTCGAGCGCCTCGCGGCCGGCGCGATGGCGCGCTGGGTCGTCCACCTGCCCACCGACGCGGCGACCGCCGACGGCTACGAGGCCGCGCTCGCGCCGCTCTATGCCTGGATGCACACGCTCGTCCAGCGTTCCGAGAACGGCGCCATGACCGGCGGCGCCGGCGCGTCGGCGCGCGCGTGGGTCGCGCTGGCGGGGGAGGGGCGCCGCGCGCACCCGTGGCGCGCGGCCGCGCTCGGCGCCGGCTACGCGGGGGCGGTGGCGTGCATCAACGCGATTGGCATTGGCCCGATCGACCGCGACCTCTCTGGCAAGGCGCTGCGCCGCGGCGGGCTCGGCGGCATGCGCGAGGTGCTGCGGCGGCTCGGCGTCACCGCGCCCTACGTCCTGTTCGGCCACTCGCACCGCTCCGGCCCGTGGCCGGGCGACGACCGCTCCGAGTGGACGACCTCGGGCGGGACGCAGCTCATGAACACCGGGAGCTGGTGCTACCAGCCGCACTTCCTGTCCGACGAGCCGAACCAATCGCCCTACTGGCCGGGCACCGCGATCCGGGTGGGGGAGAGCGGCCCGCCCGAGCTGATCCGCCTGCTCGGCGACCGCGGGCACGACCAGTTGCGCCCGCCGCCTAGGGCAACGCCGGCGTGAAGCAGGTGGCGTGGCAGGTGACGCCCGCGCCGACCTCCAGCACGAGCTCGCCGCGCGTGTGGCGCCCGTGCTCGACGAGCGCGTAGGCGCCCGGCCCGGCGACGGCGACGTCGACGCCGTTCGCACGCACCGATCCGCTGCCCTCGAGCACCGCCCACACCGCGCCCGCCTCGTAGGGGCCTGAGTACGCGCCCACCTGGTCGGCGGTCTGCGCGGGGAGCAGCACGCCCTCGGCGTCCTCGGGTCGCAGCGGCGGCACGAGCTCGCGCTCGATCCCCAGCAGCGCTTGGATCTCGCGCTCGGTCTCCGCGTAGGCGCCCTCGCCGTAGTGCATCGAGTAGAGCGCGCCCGACGGGTCCCAGAGGTAGCGCGCCGGCCAGCCCTCGTTGCCGTAGAAGTCCCAAAGCTCGAGCCGCTCGTCGATCACCACCGGGTACTCAATCCCCAGCCGCGCGACCGCGGCGCGCGCCGCACCGGTGTCGCGCGCCGGGGGGAAGCCGCCGGTGTGGATCCCGATCACGCGCAGGCCGTCCTCGGCGTAGCGCTCGTGCCACGCCATCAGGTACGGCAGCGTGCGCAGCGAGTTCACGCGGCAGAAGTCCCAGAACTCGACGAGCACGGGCCGGCCGCGCTGCTTGTCCATCCGCAGCGGGGCGGCGTTCACCCACTCGAGCTCGCGCGGGAACGGCGGGGCGGGAATGGCACTCGGCGGCGCGCGCACAGGCGTTCGACGCTAGCAAGCGAAACTTTTGACCGGTGGCGGGGTCTCTACATCTGTGGATAGGCTCCGGGCAACCGGGGTCTTCTGCCCTGTCCCGACACACTTCACAACTCCCCGTCTCCTGAGGAGGAGAATTACTTGCGTAAGTTTCTGATCGCGGCGCTCGCCGCGCTCGCCACCATCGCGCTGGCCTCGGTGGCCGTGGCGCAGAGCCAGGACGTCTCGGCGACCACGTCGGTCTCTCCCAAGAAGGCCGGCACGACGAAGAAGCCGCAGGCGGCGAAGATCACGACGTTCGTCAAGAACAACATCGAAGGCAGCACCGCCTCGAAGATCGAGATCGACTTCCCGAAGACCGTCAAGATCTCCGGCAAGGGCCTGACGAAGTGCGCCCTGGCCGAGTTCGCCAAGCCTGGCGGCAAGGCCAACTGCCCCGCCAAGTCGAAGGCGGGCGTCGGCATCACCCACGCCGTCCTGGGCCCGCAGCGCGCCCCGCTCAACTTCAAGGTCTCCGCCTACGTGGGCGGCAACAACCTGGTGATCTTCTACATCGAGCAGATCGGCGGCTCCGTGACCAAGGCCCTCCAGGGCAAGATCTCGAGCGCCAGCGGCAAGTACAAGCAGAAGCTCGTCATCGAGATCCCGCCGGACCTGCAGCAGCCCACTGTCGGCCTGTACGGCGCGCTGACCGATCTCAAGACGTCGCTGTTCAACAAGAAGGGCAAGAACAGCCTCATCTCGGTCAACGGGTGCAAGAAGAAGAAGCACACGTTCGGCGCCAAGCTGACGTTTGCGGCCAACGAGAAGCCCGCGCCGAAGCCCAGCGCCTCGGGCACCTCGACGGCGAAGTGCTCCTAGCCCGCTAGGCACACTCCTGAAGGGATGACGGCCCCGCCTCGGCGGGGCCGTCGTCGTTCTGAGACATGCTGTAGGCCGTGTTCCTCCCCGTGTTCGCCCACGGCCTGGTCGGCCGCGCCGACCTGCCGATCCCCAAGGGGCTCTTCGCGGCCGCAGCGGCCGCCGTGCTGGTCGTCTCGTTCGTCGCGCTCGCCTCGCTGTGGTCGAGCCCGCGCGTGCAGGAGCCGCGCGAGCGGCGGCTGTTCCGGCTCCCGCTGGTGGTCGACGTGCTGCTCGGCGTGGTGGGCGTCATCGCGTTCGCCGCCGTCGTCTACGCCGGGCTGGCGGGCACGGACTCCGAGCAGGACAACCTCGCGCCCACGATGATCTTCGTGATCCTGTGGGTGGGCGTGCCGTTCGCGTCGCTGCTGTTCGGCGACGTCTTCCGCCTGCTCAGCCCGTGGCGGGCGATCGGGCGCGTGGTCGGCTGGGTCGTCGCGCGCGTGGCGCCCGCCGAGCCGCTCGAGTACCCCGCGCGCCTGGGCCGGCGACCGGCGGCGGCCGGGATCCTCTTCTTCGGCGTCGTCGAGCTGTGCTGGGCGCAGGGGCGCGAGCCGCAGACGCTGGCGATCCTGGCGCTGCTCTACCTGGTGGTCGCCTTCGTGGGCATGAGCCTCTACGGGGTCGAGCCGTGGACGCGCAACGCCGACCCGTTCGGCGTCTACTTCGGCCTGTTCGCGAGCCTGGCGCCGCTGAACCGCCGCGAGGGCGTGCTGTTCGCGCGGCTGCCGGTGACCGGCGCGGTCGGGCTCGCCCCGGTGCGGGGCCTCGTCGCGCTGCTGGTGATGGCGATCGGGATCACGGCGTTCGACGGCGGCAGCGAGGGCACCGTCTTCAACTCGATCGCGCCCGACCTCCAGGACTTCTTCGGCTCGCTCGGGTTCGGCATCGCGCGCTCGCTCGAGCTGACGTTCGTGCTCGGGCTCGTGGTCACGATCGGGCTCGTCGCGGCGATCTACTGGGGCGCGATCGCCGGCATGGGCCGGCGCGGGCTGCGGGAGCCGCTCTCGCGGGGCGAGCTCGGCCTCGCGCTCGCGCACACGCTCGTGCCGATCGCCGCCGCCTACGTCGTCGCGCACTACTTCTCGCTGCTGGCCTACAACGGGCAGGACATCTGGCGGCTCGCCTCCGACCCGCTCGGCGACGGCAGCGACCTGTTCGGCGCGGGTGATCGCCGCATCGACTACTCCGTCGTCTCGGCCACCGCCATCTGGTACGTCCAGGTCGGCGCGCTCGTGATCGGCCACGTGGCGGCGCTGGTACTGGGGCACGACCGCGCGCTCGCGCTCTACGGTGACGCCAAGGCCGCCACCCGGTCGCAGATCGTCATGCTGGTGCTGATGGTGTGCTTCACCGTGCTCGGCCTCTTCCTGCTCTCCGCCTCGAACTCGTGATCGTCTTCGCCCACGCCGGCCACTGGCTCGTCTCGCTCGCGTACATCGCGCCGCTGGTGTTCCTGGTCGGCGTGATCCTCGTCGGCAAGATCCGTGACCGCCGGTCCGGGTCGACCGATCCGAACGACTGACACAACCGTTTGGGCACATGGTGCGAATAGGTGCACACATGGGCCACCACGAACTGAAGCTCTTGCTGGACCAGGTTCCCGACACACGGGAGCTGATCCTCCGCCGCGAGCCGGCCTGGAGCGCGGTCTATGGCGCCTGGAGCGACGCCCATGAGGAAGCCGAGGGTGCGTGGCTTACCTGGAGGTCCGGTGGTGGCCGGGAGGCGTATCTCGCCTACCGCGCGGCGGCCGACCGCGAAGACGCCGCGCAGGACCAGCTGGCGGCGGCTAGCCCAGTCGCCTGAGGTCGCTCGCGAGCCCGTCGGGCGTCAGCTGGGAATGCGGGAAGCCGATGCGCTGGCGGCCGTCGCCGTCGACGACCACCACGTAGGCGGAGTGGTCGAGCTTCCCGCGCTGCGGGGCGATCCCGTAGCCCTTCCACACCGGCGCCAGCTCGCGCTCGGAGCCGAGCACGAAGCGCATGCGCCCGGTGACGTGCTGCTCGAGCAGGAACTGCCGCGCGCGCTCGCGCGTGTCGTTGCGCGGATCGACCGAGACGGCCAGGACGGGCACGTCGCGGCCGAGCTTGTCGAGCGCGCCGCGGATCGACTGCACCTGCGCCGGGCAGGTGTCCTCGCAGGTCGAGTACACGAACGTCATCACGACGGTCCGGCCGCGGTACTGCGCCATCGACACCGGCTTGCCGTCCTGGTCGCGCAGCGAGAACTCGGGCGCGCGCGCCTCCGGCGGCCGTAGGGCGCCCGCGAATGCGGTCGTCGGCGTCGTCTCGTCGGCGCCTTGGCTCGCCGCGATCCAGACGCCCGTCACCGCGGCCGCCCCGCAGAGGAGCAGCGTGGCGAGGGCGTACAGCACGCGGGTCGGCACCCGCCCAAGGTTAGGAGCCCGTCAAGAAGCCGACACGTCCGGATGCACCCGGACGCGCCGTCTGTTCTTGACGGACTCCTAGGCTTCGGTCAGACCGCGGCGGATCGCGTAGCGGACGAGCTCGACGCGGTCGCGCATGCCGAGCTTGCGCAGCAGGTTCGCGCGGTGCGACTCGACCGTCTTCTCGGCGAGATGGAGGATCTCGGCGATCTGCTTGTTGGTGTGCGCCTCGGCGATCAGCTTCAGGACCTCCTGCTCGCGCGGGGTCAGCGGCTCATCCGGCCCGGCGTGGTCGCCGGACATCCAGTCGCGGATCAGCGAGCGCTCGACCGCGGTGGTGAGGAACGCCTCGCCGCGGTGAACCGCGCGGATGGCGCCGAGCAGCGCCTGGTCGACCTCGCGCTTGAGCACGTAGCCGGACGCGCCGGCCTTCAGCGCGTCGAACACGTAGCGCTCGTCGTCGTGCATCGAGAGCACGAGCACCTGCGTGGAGGGCATGTGCGAGCGGATCTCGCGCGCGGCCTGGATCCCGGTCATGCGCGGCATCGAGACGTCGAGGACGCAGAGGTCGGGCTTGGAGGCGAGCGCCTGCTCGAAGGCGTCGACGCCGTCCTCGGCCTCGGCCACGACCTCCATGTCGGGCTGGCGGTCGATCAGTAGGCGCATGCCACCACGAACGATGCCGTGGTCGTCGGCGATGAGGATCTTCATGTTGCTCCCATGGTGAGTTCGATCGTGGTGCCCTCCGCCGGCGCGGAGTAGAGGGCGAGGTTGCCGCCAACGAGCAACGCGCGCTCGCGCATGCCCGAGAGTCCGAGTCCGCCGACGCGCCCGCGCGGCCGGCCGTTGCGGCCCGCGTTGCCGGGGCCGGGGTCAAAGCCCCTGCCGTCGTCGGTGATGCGAAGGATGGTCCGGCCGACGAAGGAGAGCTGGACGCTGACGTGGCGGGCGCCGGCGTGCTGGGCGATGTTGGAGAGGCTCTCCTGCGTGATGCGGTAGAGGACGAGCTGCTCCTCGTCGGTCAGGATCGGCATGTCGCCGTGGCGCGAGAAGCGCGCGTCGATGCCGGTGCGCTGCGAGAAGTCCTCGACCTGCGAGGCGAGCGCTGGGATCAGGCCGTGGTCGTCGAGCGCGGTCGGGCGCAGCTGGCGCGCGAGGTGCAGCAGCTCCTCCATCGCCTGGTTGGCGAGCCGCTTGGTCTCCTGCAGCTCGGGGCGCAGCGCATAGGGCGCGTCCATCGTCGTCGCCTCGAGCCGCAGCAGGATGCCGGTGAGCGCCTGGTTGACCTCGTCGTGGAGGTCCTGGGCGATCCGCGAGCGCTCCTGCTCCTGGCCGCGCAGCACGGCGCGGCCGGCCTGGCGGCGCTCCTCCTCGATGCGGGCGAGCATGTCGTTGAAGCCGGTGTTGAGCTTCTGCACCTCACGGGCGGCCCAGCGCGGCGGCTTGGCGCGCATGCCGGGCGAGTGCAGGTCGATCTGGTCCATCGTCCGCACGAGCCGGTCCATCGGCTCGAGGCGGTAGCGGATCAGCAGCGAGTTCAGGAGCACGGCGCTGAACACCGCCAGCGCGAGCAGCAGCAGGCCCTCGGTGCTGGTGGCGTCGCTCAGCCGGTCGCGCGCGACGGCAGCCGCGATGACCGCCGTGACGCCGACGAGCAGCGAGTTGACCGCCAGGACCTGCGTGAGGAGCGTGCGCGTGCGCATTCGTTGCTCCTATCGGCCATTCGTCCACTGAGCCTTATGGGGGCTACGCCCCTTGCTGGGGCCCGAGGCGGCTTGTACCGTATGCCACATGGACGTTCCCCGTCCGCCTGTCTTCACATGGCCACTCCGCGCTGCAACGACGCCACCCTGCGTGTCCCTCTCGAGACGGGTCGGGACCTCCCGCGCGCGCGTTTTCTCGAGGAGCTTGCCGGCCGCGGGCTGATCCACCTCGGCCACGACGACTTCGCAGCGGAGGTCGACGCGGCCACGGCTGCTGCGCTCGGCGAGCCGGTGCTGGTGCGCGCGAGCGCGGACGGCGACGAGCTCGAGGCGTTCGTCCGTCTCGAGGACGGCGGTCTCGCGCTGCTCGACTACGGCTACGGCTCGCTCAGCGTCGAGGTCGCCGCGCCGGAGCGCGCGACGGTCACCGCGGCGCTGCAGCGTCTGCGCGGCGCGCTGGCCACGCCCGAGCCCGAGCAGGACGACGTGCCGTTCACGTTCTGGGCGCAGGGCCGCGCGCGCTGCCGCGACGTCGGTGCCGGGGAGTGGGCTGACCTGCGCGGCAACTACGCGGCCGCGACGGCGGCGGGCATCGACGCGCTCATGGGCGTCCGCGAGCCCGAGCGCGGCCGCCTGCTGCTGTGGCACGGGGTGCCGGGCACGGGGAAGACGCACGCGCTGCGTGCGCTGGCGCGCGCGTGGCGGCCGTGGTGCTCCGCGCACTGCATCCTCGACCCCGATGCGCTGCTGTCGCCCGACCCGCGCTACTTGCTCGACGTGCTCGAGTGGGACGACGACGACCGCTGGCGGCTGCTGGTGCTCGAGGACGCCGGCGCGCTCGCCCGCTTCGACGCCGGGCGCGCGAGCGGGATGACCCAGCTCCTCAACCTCACCGACGGGCTGCTCGGCGAGAGCGCGCGTGCGCTCATGCTGATCACGACCAACGAGCCCGCGGCGTCGCTCAACCCCGCGCTGCGCCGCCCCGGCCGCTGCCTCGCCGAGGTCGAGTTCTCGCCGCTGAGTGCCACCGAGGCGAGCCGCTGGCTCGACGGCACGGAGGTTGCCCGGCCGCATACGCTTTCCGAGCTGTTCGCGCTCCGCGACGGCGCTGACGCGGCCGCTCCGAACCGCCCGGCCTTTGGCTTCGGGCGAGCTATACTTTCTGAAGCTTTGAAACCTGACCTGGAACGAGTGATTTCATGAGTCCAACCGGAGCGGAGGTCATCCGGAAGATCCGCAGCCAGGTCGAGGAGGTCGACCCGTCGGAGGTGCGCGAGCATCTCGGCAACGGGGTGGTCCTCGTCGACGTGCGCGAGTCCGAGGAGTGGGACGCCGGCCACATCCCCGGCGCCAAGCACGTGCCGCGCGGCTATCTGGAGTCGCGGATCGAGGGCGCGGTCAAGGATCGCGACCAGCGCGTCGTCCTCTACTGCGCCTCCGGCCAGCGTTCCGCGCTCGCCGCCAACACGCTGCGCGAGCAGCTGGGCTACGAGAACGTCGCCTCGATGAACGGCGGCATCACGCTGTGGAAGGACCGCGGCTACGACGTCGAGGTCCCGAAGTCGCTGACCAAGGAGCAGCGCGAGCGCTACTCGCGCCACATCCTCGTCCCGGAGATCGGGCTGGAGGGCCAGACGAAGCTGCTCGAGGCCAAGGTGCTGCTGCTCGGCGCCGGCGGGCTCGGCTCGCCGACCGCGCTCTACCTCGCGGCGGCCGGCGTCGGCACGCTCGGCATCGTCGACGACGACGAGGTCGACCTCTCCAACCTCCAGCGCCAGGTCATCCACACGACCGACCGCATCGGCACGCCGAAGGTCGACTCCGCGGAGGAGTCGATCAAGGCGATCAACCCGGGCGTCAACGTCGTCAAGTACAAGACGCGGCTCGACGCCTCGAACGTCATGGAGATCATCCAGGGCTACGACGTGATCGTCGACGGCGTCGACAACTTCCCGACGCGCTACCTGCTCAACGACGCGACCGTCCGCCTCGACATCCCGGTCGTCTCGGCCTCGATCCTCGGCTTCGACGGCCAGCTGTCCGTCTTCAAGCCGCACGACGGCCCGTGCTACCGCTGCCTGTACCCGGTGCCGCCGCCGGCCGACATGGCGCCCTCCTGCGGCGCCAACGGCGTCCTCGGCGTGCTGCCGGGCACGATGGGCCTGCTGCAGGCGACCGAGGTCATCAAGCTGGTGACCGGCGCCGGCGAGCCGCTGGTCGGCCGCCTGCTCCTCTACGAGGCGCTGGGCGCGACGTTCACCGAGCTCAAGGTCCGCCGCGACCCCGAGTGCGAGATCTGCTCGAAGGACCCGTCCGAGATCTCCGACGACGAGCTCGGCGTGTTCCCCGACTACGAGGCGTTCTGCGCCGCGGCAGGCTAGGGTCCGCGCGCACATGGCCACCGTGAAGATCCCACCCGTGCTGCGCCCCTCCGTGGGCGGTGAGAAGGAGGTGCAGGCCGCCGGCGAGGACGTCGGCGCCGTGCTCTCCTCGCTCGCCGAGCAGCACCCCGACACCCAGTCCCAGCTCTTCTCGGGCGAGGGGCAGCTCAACCGCTACGTCAACGTCTACCTCAACGACGAGGACGTCCGCGTCCTCGACGGACTGGAGACGACCGTGTCCGAGTCGGACACGCTGGTGATCCTGCCGGCCATGGCCGGCGGCGGGGGAACGCTGGCCTAGAGGGCCAGGTTCCCCTTAGCGGGTGTTCGCCCAGAGGGCGAAACCCGCGGTCTGGTCTAGCCTCCGAGGCCTTCGGGCGGGCGCGCGGACAGCACCGAGAAGTCGCCGTCGCGGAGTCGCTCTGCGGCGGCGGTCAGCGCCGCCGTGGCGACCCAGGTCAGCTGGCCTCCGACGCTCACGCGCTGCGCGCCGGCCTCGACCACCTCGTCGAAGCTCTGTCCGCGGCGCGCGAGGACGTTGACCGGCTTGGAGACCGCCTCGCAGATCGCGCGGACCTCCTCGACGCCTGGCAGCCGCGGCGCGTAAAGGACGTCGGCGCCCGCGGCCTCGAAGGCCTGGAGGCGGGCGATCGTGTCGTCGAGGTCGTTGTTCTCGTGGACGAAGTTCTCCGCCCTGGCGGTGAGCACGAAGTCGGTCGCCCTGGCCGCCTCGACCGCCTCCGCGACCCGCTCCACCGCCTCCTCGAGCTCGTAGATGCGGTCCGTCGCGACGTCGTAGTCCTCGATCGAACCGCCGGCCGCGCCCGCCTCGGCGATGCGCCTGATCGCCTCGCCGGGCGGCCCGTAGCCGTTCTGGAGGTCGACCGACAGCGGGAGGCGCGTGGCCGCCGCGAGCACACGTACGTGCTCGACGACCTCGTCGAGCGTCACGTCGCCGTCGGCCCGCCCGAGCGTGTACGCGAAGCCGCTGCTGGTGGTGGCGAGCGCCTTGAAGCCGAGTCGCTCGAGCACGATCGCCGACCCGATGTCCCACGGGTTCGGGATCAGGAATGGCTCGCCCTCGTGAAGTGCGCGGAAGCTCATCGGCGCAGGCTATCGCCCTCGCGGGCACGCCCTAAGCGGCCGATACAGGACTCGATGATGGCGCCGGTCCGCGACATCTACGACGCGCTGCCCCCGGAGCGGGGCGTCGCGCTGCGGCGCGCGAACCTCGAGCGCCTCGCGGAGCTCGAGGCTGATGGCGAGCAGCGGCGGGCGCGCATGCTCGCCGCGTCGACAGCTACGTCTGAGGGAGCACCTGGGACTTGACGCCGCGGCCCTCGCGCACGTTCGCGAGCGCGTCGGCGAACTGATCGAGCGGGAAGTCGTGGGTGAGCATCGCCTTCGCGTCGATCGCTCCCGCCGCCATCAGGTCGAGCGCGGGCCCGTAGGAGTGCAGCACGGCCATCGATCCGAGCACGGTGATCTCGTCGTTGTAGATCCGGAACGGGGAGAGCGAGATCTTCGCGTCGCCGTGGGCCACGCCGAACACCATCAGCCGCCCGCCGCGCTTGAGCGCGTCGAACGCGCTCTCGATCGCAGGCGCGACGCCGGTGGCGTCGACGGCGACGTCGAATTTCCCGATGTCCTCGGTGCTCGTCGCCACCGCGTCGGCGCCGAGCTTCTCGGCCAGCGGGAGCTTGCCCTCGTTGGTGTCGACGACTGCCACCTTGCTGGCGCCCGCGCGCAGGATCAGCTGCTGGAGCAGCAGGCCCATCGTGCCCGCGCCGATCACGAGCGCGCTCTCGCCCGGCTGGACCTGCAGGCGGTGCATGCCGCGCACGGCGCAGGAGACCGGCTCGATCAGCGCGCCGGTGCGGAAGTCGAGCTCGTCGGGCAGCGCGTAGGCGTTCTCGGCCGGGACTTTCACGTACTCGGCGAACGCGCCGTCGACGCGGTCCCCGATCGCCGACCAGTTCTCGCACAGGTTGCCGCGCCCGATCCGGCACATCTCGCAGTGGCCGCAGAACAGCGACGGGTCACAGGCCACGCGGTCGCCCTCGCTCCAGCCCTCGACCGACGGACCGACGGCCACGATCTCGCCCGCGAACTCGTGCCCCGGGATGATCGGGTACGGCGTGGGAGCGAAGGCGCCGTCGGCGATGTGGAGGTCGGTGCCGCACATGCCGCATGCGCCGACCTTGACCACGAGCTCGCCGTGGCCCGGCGTCGGGTCCTCGCGCTCGCCGATGACGAGCTCGCCCGGCTTCTCCCAGATCGCCGCCCTCACGGCAGCACCATCGGCTTGACGCTCTCGGGGTCCTCGCGGCCGGCGCGCAGCGCGGCGTCCGCCTCGGCGAGCTCGAAGCGGCCGGACATGATCGCCTTCAGGTCGACCTTGCCGGTCGCGGCCAAGGCGATCGCGGTCGGGTAGGTGTTGGCGTAGCGGAACGTGCCGGTGACCCAGATCTCCCGGCTCTGGATGACGGAGAGGGGCAGCGTGCCCTCCTCGCCCGGGCCCATGCCCACGAGCACCGCGGTGCCGGCGGGGCGCAGCGCCTTGATGCCGGCGGTCAGCGCGTCCGGGTGCCCGGAGCACTCGATCAGCGCGTCGAAGTCGTCGCCGAGGTCGTCGTCGGGACCGGCCGTCCGCGCGGCGCCGGTGCGGCGGGCGAGCTCGAGCCGGTACGGGTTGACGTCGGAGATCGTCACGTGAGTCGCGCCGAACGCGATCGCGGTCTGCATCGCCAGCTGGCCGATCGGCCCGGCGCCGGTGACCAGCACCTTGTCGCCCGCGGTGACCCCCGCCTTGCGGCACGCCCACACGCCGACCGACAGCGGCTCCATCAGCGCGCCCTCCTCGTCGGAGAGCTCGTCGGGGAGCGCGAACGCGAAGTCCTCGTGGATCGGGACGAACTCCGCGAACGCGCCGTCGACCGGCGGCGTGGCGAAGAAGACGACGTCGGGGCAGAGGTTGTAACGGCCGGCGCGGCACTCGCGGCAGCGCCCGCACGGCACGCCAGGCTCGAGCGTCACGCGGTCGCCGACGGCGTGCTTGCTCGCGCCCTCGCCGAGCTCGACCACGCGGCCGGCCGACTCGTGGCCGAGGATCAGCGGTGCCTCGACGATGTACGGCCCGATGCGCCCGTGCTCGTAGTAGTGGACGTCGGAGCCGCAGACGCCGACCGCGGTGATCTGCACCAGCACTTCGCGCGGGCCCGGCGTGGGGCGGTCGCGCTCCTCGATGCGGATCTCGCGGGGCGCGTGGAGGACGGCGACCTTCATTCGCCCGTCACCGCGCCCAGGGTCAGGCCGGTCACCAGCCAGCGCCGCACGACGAGCCCGACGATGATCATCGGCGCGACCACGATCGTGCCGATCGCGGTCAGCTGGCCCCAGTCGATCTCGGTCTGCGTGACGAGCTGCGAGGCCGCGATCGGGAGCGTCTGCGAGTCCGGGCCTGAGAACGTCGAGGCGAACGCGTAGTCGTTCCAGGAGAACACGAGGCAGAGGATTGCAGTCGTGGCGATGCCGGGGAGGACGAGCGGCACCGCGATCTTGCGGAACGCCGTCCAGCGCGATGCACCGTCGACCAGCGCGGCCTCCTCGAGCGAAGGCGGCAGGTCGGCGAAGAACGCGTTCATGATCCAGATCGCGAACGGGAGGTTGAAGGACAGGTAGGCGACGATCAGCCCCCACGTCGTGCCGAGCAGGTTGGTGGCGCGGAAGATGACGAACAGCGGCAGAATCACGGCGGCGATCGGCGCCATCCGCGTCGAGATGATCCAGAACGCGACGTGGTCCTTGCCCCGGAACTTGCTGCGCGCGAGGCCGTAGCCAGCGAGCGTTCCGAGCCCGACGGCGATGATCGTCGAGACGCCGGCGGCCAGGATCGAGTTGACCGCGTAGGAGCCGATGCTGTTGCCGCCGCTGAACAGCGCCCGGTAGTGCTCGAGCGTCGGCGTGAACGCGACCTGCGGCGTCGTCGAGGTCAGGTCCTCCTGCGGCTTGAGCGAGGACGTCAGCATCCACAGCAGCGGCACGAGCGTCCACAGCAGCACCACCGCCAACAGCACCTTCGATCCGATCCGGCTGCCCTTCATCGTGCCAGCCCCCGCTTCTTCAGCGTCCGCAGGAACAGGTTGGCGAGCAGGATCGAGACGGCCAGCATCGACAGGCCGATGGCCGCCGCGTAGCCGAGGTCGAAGAAGCGGAACGCCGTTTCGTAGAGCCGGATCGGGACGATCTTCGTCGCGTCCGCCGGCCCGCCGTTCGTCGTGGTGTAGATGATGTCGAAGTAGCGGATGGCGTCCATCGAGCGCACGAGCAGCGCCACGATCACGACGCCCGCGATCATCGGGAACACGATGTGGCGCAGGCGCTGCCAGTAGGTGGCGCCGTCGACGCGCGAGGCCTCGATCACCGGCTTGGGTAGCGACGAGAGGCCCGCCAGCACGATCAGCGCGATCAGCGGCGTCCACTCCCAGACGTCCATCAGCGTGACCGCGATGAAGGCCGACGTCGTGCTGCCGAGGATGTCGCCCGAGTAGAGGCCGGTCTCGCGCAGCACCCAGGCGTAGAGGCCGAAGGTCGAGTCGGTGAGGAAGCGCCCGAGCAGCCCGACGATCGCCGGGGCCATGAACATCGGCATCAGCAAGAGGGAGAGCACGAGGTTCTTGCCCCACACCATCGAGTGCACGAGCAGCGCCATCCCGATGCCGAGCGTCATCTCGAGCCCGACGGTGAGCACGAAGTAGACGATCGAGCGGATCCACGCCGCGCCGACCGACTCGTCGCTGAACAGGCGCGTCCAGTTGTCGAGCCCGGCCCAGTGCAGGTCGATGCCGCCGATCAGACCGACCCGCGACAGGCTCATCAGCACGATGTAGATGAACGGGAAGATCGACAGCAGCGCGAGCACGAACAGCGCCGGCGCCATCAACCGGCCGTTGAAGGTGAATCGGCTCTCGCGCTTCGCGCTCGGCTTGGCGGCGCTCGCGGTCCGGCCTCGCTCGACGGCGCGCGTGGCCATCAGGCGTTCCTCAGCGCGTCGGCGTTGTCGATCGCCTGCATGAAGCCGTCCTTCGTGTTGGTCATGCATTTCTCCGGCCCCTGCTGGCCGGCCAGCATCTTCGAGAGCTGGGTGAAGATCGCCGTATCGCACTCGTTCCAGGCGGCGATCTTGGGCCGCAGCCCGATGTTCTCGGGCTTCCAGGCCTCGAAGACGGCGTCGGCCGTGAGGATGTTGGGCATCTTCGACGGCGGCTTCTTCGCCTTCTCGACCTCGGGCAGCTTGTAGACGGAGTCGCGCGTCGGCGTCCCGCCGCCGACGTCGCTCTCGAGGTTGGCGAGCTGCGTCTTCTTCGAGGTCGCCCAGTTGAGGAACAGGTAGGCGGCCTTCTGGTCGCGCTCTGACGCCGTGCCGTTGATCCCAAGCCCCGTCCCGCCGTACATGTTCGCGCTGCGCTTCGGCCCGCGCGGGAGGCGCGCGTAGCCGACCTTGCCCTTGACCTTCGATTCCTCGTTGCCGGCCGCGAACTCGTGCCAGTTGACCACCATCGCCATCTGCCCGGCCGCGAAGGCGGTGCCGAGCCCGTCCCAGTCCCAGCCGAGGCTGCCGGGGTGGGCGATCGAGACGAGCCGGTTGTAGAAGTCGGCGGCCTCGACGGCCTCGGACGAATCGAGGATCGGGTCACCGGGGTCGGAGGAGCCGAGCCGCCCGACGGCGTCGCCGTTCTTGAAGTAGTCGCCGCCGTAGGCCCACAGCACGTTGGAGAAGTCGTTCATCAGCGAGTCGTGCTGCTTCGCCTGGTGGCCGTGGCCGTAGGGGACGTCGTCCTGCGCGTTCTCCTTGAACCACTTGGAGGTCTTGTAGAACTCCTCCCAGGTCGAGCTGTCCGACGGCGTCGGGTCGAAGCCGAGGTCCTGCTTCATGCGGTCGCCGTACTTCTCGAACAGGTCCTTGCGGTACTGCCAGATCATCGTCGGCGCGTCGTAGGGCAGCGCGTACAGCTTGTCCTTGTCGACGAACTTCCCGGCGGCGTCGAGCTGGGTCGGGATGAAGTCGCCGACGTCCTCGAGCTTGGGCAGGTCCGGGTCCTTCATCATCGTGTTCAGGTCGACCAGCGCCTCGTGATAGGGCGCCAGCACCTGGTAGGGGTCGGCGTAGACGATCTGGTAGCTGCCCACACCGGAGGCGAAGTCGAGCGCGACCTTCTGGACGAGCGCCGCCAGCTCGAGCTGGACGATCTTGATCTCGATGCCCGTCATCTCCGTGAACGGCTCGAGGTTCGCCGCGATCGCCGAGGTGGGTGCGGTGTTCTCGGAGATGAAGTTCAGCGTCGTGCCGCCGAACTGCTTCCACTGGTCGCCGGCGACCGGCTTGGCGGTGTTGGACGACCCGCAGCCGCCCAGCCAGAGGGCCGCGCCCCCAACTCCCGCCATTCGCAATACGTCCCGCCTGCTGTACGTCATTCCCCCACCGGAGGCTGGCGTACCCGACCCTGCGTTTGCCGTAACGGTCGCTATGGCTACACTTTCTGAAGTGGCCGGTCATGAGCTGCAAAACCGCCCCTGCGGGGGGCGCTACGGCGACATCGTGCAGGCGATCGGCAACACGCCGCTCGTCGAGCTCAAGCGCCTGTCGCCGAAGCCCGGCGTACGCATCTGGGCGAAGCTCGAGTCGCACAACCCGACGGGCTCCGTCAAGGATCGCGTCGCGCGTGCGCTGATCGAGGACGCCGAGGAGAAGGGCCTGATCGGCCCCGGCCAGACGATCCTCGAGCCGACCTCCGGCAACACCGGCATCTCGCTGGCCATGATCTGCTCGCGCAAGGGCTATCCGGTCAAGGTCGTGATGCCCGAGAACGTGACCCCCGAGCGCACGCAGCTGCTGCAGATGTACGGCGCCGAGATCGTCTACTCGCCGGGCGACAAGGGCTCCAACGGCGCGGTCGAGCTGGCGCTCGACATGGCCGCCTCCGACGCGAGCTACTACATGCCCTACCAGTACGGCAACCAGGCGAACCCGGCCGCGCACTACAACGGCACCGCGCCCGAGATCCTCGAGGAGCTCGACGAGATCTCCGCCTTCGTGGCCGGCCTCGGCACCGGCGGCACGCTGATGGGCAACGGGCGTCGCATGAAGGAGGAGTTCGGCGACGCGATCAAGATCGTCGCCGCCGAGCCGATGCAGGGCGAGCCCGTGCAGGGCCTGCGCTCGCTCGACGACGGCTTCATCCCGCCGATCATCGACATCTCCCTGCTCGACCGGAAGATCTTCGTCACCAACCACGACGCGATCGTGTGGACGCGCCGGCTGCTCGACGAGGAGGGCATCTTCGCCGGTGTCTCCTCGGGCGCCATCGCCTCGATCGCCGTCCGCATCGCGAACGAGCTGGACGAGGGGAACGTCGTGTTCATCGTCTGCGACGACGGGTGGAAGTACCTGTCGTCGGGGATCTACACTCGACCTGTCGAGGAGATCGAGAACCTCGACTCCACCGTGTGGTGGTGAGCCCCGAAGGGATCTGAGCCAATGCCAGTCAACGTCGGCCCCATGGAACTGATCATCGTGCTCGTCATCGCCCTCATCGTCCTGGGCCCGAAGCGCCTGCCCGAGGCCGGCAAGGCCGTCGGCAAGGGCCTGCGCGAGTTCAAGGACTCGCTCAGCGGCGTGTCGCAGGACGATGACGACGACGAGCACGACGCCGAGCCCAAGGCGCTACGGTCCGAGGGCAACTTCACCCCTCGGTGAAGATCCCGCGCGAGATGCTCGACCGGATGGTCGAGCACGCCCGGCGCGAGGCGCCGAACGAGTGCGTTGGCGTCCTCGGCGTGAAGGACGGTGCGCCGCAGCTGCTGGTCGAGGCCGAGAACGCCCGCCGCAGCCCGCTCGCGTACGAGATCGCGCCGCAGGAGCTGCTGCGCGTGCATGACCGGCTGGATGAGGACGACCTCGAGGTGGGGGCGATCTACCACTCGCACACCCGCACCGAGCCGGTGCCGTCGCAGACCGACATCAACCTCGCCTTCTATCCCGAGGCGGTGTACATCATCGTCGGGCTGGCGGAGGAGGACCCTGATGTGCGCGCCTTCCGGATCGTGGACGGCGAGGTGAGCCAGACCGAGTTGGAGGTCGCGGAGTGACCGGCACGCTCGTCTGCACGCGCTGCGCCACCCCGCACGGCCTCGACGAGCGCTTCTGCCCCGATTGCGGGCTGCCGCTCGTGCACTCGCCGGAGGTCGCCGCCGCGGCGCCGCCGGTCACCCAGGCGCAGGAGCGTGCCCGCAAGGTGCGCGCGGCCTACTCCGAGGGGCCGCTGGTGCGGGTCGCCGCGGCGCGCCACCAGGCCGAGGCCGAGTTCCTGCAGGGGATGCTGCTCGAGGAGGGCATCCCGTCGCTCCTACGCCGCTCCGGCGGCTTCGACGTCCCCGACTTCCTCGCCGCCGGCCCGCGCGACGTCATGGTGCCCGAGTCGGCTGCGCTCGCCGCGCGTGAGACGCTCGGCGTGCCCGCGCCGGTGCCAGACCCGCCGCGGCAGGGCACCACGCGGCTGTGGGTGCGCGCGCTGGCCGCCGCGCTGGCCGTCCTCATCATCGCCGTCGTAGCCGCCGGCGTCGTCGCCGCGATCGCGCCGTGATCTGGATCCGCTACGTCCTGCCGGCCGTGCTCGTGCTCGCCGGCTTCGTCGTGCTGTTCGTGGCGGACGGGAGCACGAAATGGGACGGCTTCGCGATGTGCGTCGGCGCCGGGCTGTCGGTGCTGCTGATCAACCTGCTGTTCCGCTTCGGGGCGCAGGGCGACGAGGAGCGCGACCGCGAGGTCGAGGCGCGCGAATACCTCGCGAAGCACGGCCGCTGGCCTGACGAGGAATAGACCCGCTCCCCGCGAGCTTGGGCCCTTTCGGCCCGTTGTTCCTGCGATGTATCAAGTCCAGGACTCGAGCGCCCTCGTCGCCGGACACCGCGCGCTGCTGCGCCGGCGCGCACGCGGGCTGCCCGTTCCGCGCACGGTCGTGCTGCTCGGCTTCACGAGCCTGCTGACCGACATTTCGTCGGAGATGGTCGCGGCGGTGCTGCCGCTCTACCTCGTCTACGCGGCCGGCTTCACCCCGCTGCAGCTGGGCGTGATCGACGGCCTGTACCGCGGCGCGGCGGCGATCACCGCGCTGATCAGCGGGTTCGCGGCCGACCGCCGCGCGGCGTCACAAGGAGGTCGCGTCACTGGGCTACGGGCTCTCCGCGATCTGCAAGCTTGGGCTCGTCGCGGCCGGAGGCGCGGTGAGCGCGATCGCCGCGCTGGTGATGGTCGACCGCATCGGCAAGGGGATCCGCACCGCGCCGCGCGATGCGCTGATCTCGTTGTCGGTCGCGCCGCAGTCGCTCGGCCTGGCCTTCGGCGTGCACCGCGCGATGGACACGACCGGGGCGATGCTCGGCCCGCTGCTCGCGTTCGGGATCCTCGCGCTCGCCCCACTGGCCTTCACGTCCGTGTTCCTCGTCTCGTTCTGCGTCGCGATCGCCGGGCTCGGCGTGATCGTGCTGCTCGTGCCGAAGCGGCGCGAGCGCACGGACGCCAAGCCGCCCCTGTCGCTGCGCGCGGTCGCGCCGCTGCTGCTGGTCCCGCGCTACCGGGCGCTGGTCATCGCGGCCTCGCTGCTGGGCTTGGCGACGATCAGCGACGCGTTCCTCTACCTCGCGCTCCAGCGCCACCTCGACCTCGCGCCGGCTGCGTTCCCGCTCCTGTTCGTGGGCACCTCGCTGGCGTTCATGCTGCTTGCCGTCCCGGTCGGGCGCCTCGCCGACCGGATCGGGCGCGGGCGTGTCTTCATCGGGGGCTACGTGCTGCTGCTGCCGGTCTACGCGTCGCTGCTGGTCCCGGCCGCGGGCATCCCGGCGCTGGTCCTGGCGCTGTTCCTCGTCGGCGCGTCCTACGCAGCGACCGACGGCGTGCTGGCCGCGCTTGCGTCCTCGACGCTCGACGAGGACGTCCGCGGCAGCGGCCTCGCTGTGCTCACCACGGCGACGAACCTGGCGCGCTTCGTGGCCTCCGTCGGCTTCGGCGCGCTGTGGACGTTGGCGGGGCTCAATACCGCGGTGCTCGTGTGCGGTGCGGCGTTGGTCGTCGCGCTCGTGGTCACCGGGTTCGCGCTGCGCGCCACGCGCGGGGAGCCCGTCGTTGCGTAGTCGCGCGGGCGTCTTCGCGTTGCTCGCGACCGCCTGCACGCTGGTGGCGGTCGGCGCGGTCGTGAGCGCGGTGATGGCCCAGCGCAAGACCGCCGCCGCGCCGGCAGCACGCACCGCGCAGTTCGCCCGCCCGTACGTCGTGTTCCGCGCGATCAACAAGACGGCGGGCCCGGCGCACATGGGCGAGCTGACCTCGACGCCGGCGACCGACCCGGGCAACACGCGCCGCCCGACCGGCCGGCTCTGCGAGCGGGTCTACGCGGTGCCCTCGGGCGGCATCTGCATCGCCCGCAGCCGCTCGCTCACCGGCGCCTACGAGGCGCAGGTGCTCGGGCCGGACGGTCGCGTCCGCCACAAGGTCGGCCTCGACGGCGTCCCGAGTCGCACGCGCGTCTCCGCCGACGGCCGCTACGGCGCGACGACAACGTTCGTGACCGGCGACTCCTACGCCAAGCCCGGCGAGTTCTCGACCCGCACGCTGATCATCGACATGCGTCGCGGCGAGTCGATCGCCGACCTCGAGACGTTCACCGTCTCGCGCGCTGGGCAGGTCGTCGATGCCGCGGACGTGCAGTTCTGGGGCGTGACGTTCGCGCGCGACAGCGATCGCTTCTACGCGACGCTGGCCACGGGTGGCAAGACCTACCTGATCGCGGGCCGCGTGAGCGAGCGGACCGCGCGGGTCATCCACGACAACGTCGAGTGCCCGTCGCTGTCGCCAGACGGCACGCGGATCGGCTACAAGAAGCTCGTCGACAGCGACGGGACATGGCGCTTCCACGTCCTCGACCTCGCCTCCGGCGCCGACGTCGCGCTGGCGGAGACGCGGTCGGTCGACGATCAGCTCGAGTGGCTGGACGACCGCAACCTGCTCTACCACGCGGGCGATGACATCTGGACCGTGCCGGCCGACGGCACCGGGGCGCCGCGCCGCTACCTCGCCCACGCCGACTCGCCCGCCGTCGTCCGCTAGGTGTCCGGCCGCGCGAGCCGGTTGAGGTGCGAGCGCCAGGCCTGCTCGGTCTGGCGCATCGGGCGGCCGTGGAATGCGCGCTCGAGCGCGCGCGCCGGATCGGGGGCGCGGGCGAGCTCGCGGCACGCCTCCTCGCCCTCCTCGCGGTGGAGCAGGTCGAAGACGGTGCCGCCGAGCAGCAGCGCGTCGCGGCGGCCGGGCGGGAAGCTCGGCGCCGGGCGCTCGCGCGTGCGCAGCACGACCGCGGGGCGGACGTGCTTGGTCTGGCCGGAGTAGAACTGCGCCGCGCCTTCGAGCCGCCACGCGGCGTCGGGCGGCTTGCGGCGGAGGCGGCCTTGACGGGCCGGCGCGAGCAGCCGCTTGGCGAGCAGCGCGCTCGGGGCGAGCATCAGCAACTCGAGCGAGCCCTCGACGTTCGAGGCGCGCTGGGCGAGGAGGCGCGGCGCGAGGACGTGGATCTCCCGGTCCGTCACGGTCCCGACGACGTAGCGACGTGCGGCGGGGGCGGTGCGGGCGCGCTGGAGCGGCAGCCACGGCTGGGCCGCATCGAGCTGGGCGCCGGTGGGGTGGATGACGACCGCGAGCTCGCCGGTTCGGAGGTCGAGCCGCCGCTCGAGCTGCCGCCGCGCGTACTCGAGCTGGGCGAGGACGCGCTGCGCGTCGTCGGCATCGCGGTCGTCGTAGCGCGCGACGAACGTCTCGGAGGCGGTCTCGAGCCAGCTCATGCGCGGCGGATTGTCGCGGCTGCGGCGACGCCTGCGCCAGGACCGCGAACGCGGCCCTGGCGCTGGGAGTCCGATCAGGTCACACCAGGTCGGCGCGCGGCAGGATCCGCTGCTCGCCGTCGAGCTCGAGGACCGTCTTGCCCTTGACCGTGCTGGCGTGGGTGGCGAGCCACTTGCTGCCCACCGCGCTCGCCGAGCGCAGGCTGTCGCCGACGAGCTGGAGGACGACGTCATCGCCCGGCGCGCCGTCGAGGACGTCGTTGCCGGGGCCGCCGATCAGCACGTCGTCGCCCGCGCCGCCCAGGAGGGTGTCGTTGCCGGCACCGCCGAGCAGCACGTCGTCGTCGCCGCCGCCGTTCGCGGTGAGCAGCGCCGAGTTGGCCGCCAGGCCGGTGGCGTCGACCACGTCGTCGCCCGCCAGCGTGTTGACCGTGATCCGGTCGCTGCCGGCGATCGCGCCGGTCACGTCGACGCGGGCGGCGAGGCCGAGCACCGAGGCGCTCGGGCCGGTGCCCGCGACGATCACGACGTCGTCGCCGTTCGTGGCGTTGGTGATGACGTTGTCGGCTGCGCCGTCGTCGCCGCCACCGTTGGCGTTGAGGTCGCTCACGACGCTCGTCACGTCGGTGCCGGACAGGTCGTTGACAACGAGGTTGTCAGCGCCGCCGAGCGCCCTGACGGCGATCGTCTCGACGTTGTCGAGATCCATCGTGATCGCCGCGATGTCGCGCGTGAACCGTACGCGGCCGCCGTTCGCGGACGCCTCCAGCCGCTCGTTGATGTTGCTGCCGTTGAACGCCATCTTGTCGATGCCGTCCTGACCCTCGATGACGTCGTTGCCGTCGCCGGGATCCCACTGGAACGTGTCGTCGCCGGCGCCCAGCAGGCCGGTGTCGTTGCCCTGCTGGCCGTCGACGAAGTCGTTGCCGTCGCCGCCGAGCAGGAGGTCGACGCCGTTGCTGCCGAGCAGGTTGTCGTTGCCGGTGCCCCCGTCGACGGTGATGCCGATCAGCGCGGCCAGGTTGCCGGTCGCGGAGTAGGAATCGTCGCCGCCGTTGGCGTTGAGCTTGAGCTTCTCCGACGTGCCGATGTCGATCGAGAACGGCGCCGGGTTGAGGCGGTCGAACCGGACCCGCGTGCCATTCGCCGTGGTCGTGAACTGCTCGGCGCCGTTGCCGCCGTTGACCTCGACCGTGTCGGTGCCGGCGCCGCCCTCGTTGAGGTCGGTGTCGTCACCGGGGTTCCAGATCATGTGGTCGTCGCCGCTCTGGCCGAACGCCTGGTCGTCGGCGTCGCCGCCCGTCAGCGTGTCGGCCTCGTTGCCGCCGAACAGCAGGTCGAAGCCGCCCTTGCCGAGCAGGGTGTCGGTGCCGGACTCGCCGAACAGCTGGTCGTTGCCGGAGCCGCCGGTGAGGACGTCGTTGCCGGCGCCGCCGAACAGATGGGCGAGGGGCAGCGCACCGTTGACCTCGCTGAGGGTGATGACGTCGTTGCCGCCCTGACCGAAGACCTGGATCAGCGCGGTGTTGGCGACGGTCGGCGTGCCACCCGCGACGCTGACCGCGCCGCCGTTGACCAGGATCTGGCCCGCAGCGTTGCGGCTGACCGTCATGTTGTTGTTGAGGCTGTCCCCGAACACGGACAGCGTGCCGGAGCTGAAGGTTGCGGTGACCGCCGCGCTGGCGGACACCGTGGTACCGGCGAGCACGCCGGCAGCGAGCAGCGCACTGGCGAGCAGGCGGCGTGCCGCGCGTCGCCAGCCGTGGTTACGGCTTGGATTCATCAGTTTTCCTTGGGGAGCGTGTGGACTGGTGACGCGTCGAAAGCTTCAACGCCACCGGCAGCGGGTTATTCCGCTGACGCTCAGAGTGCGGCGAGCTGCTCGGGCGAGAGCCCGTCGAGCCCGA
This sequence comes from uncultured Solirubrobacteraceae bacterium, assembly GCA_963802905.1. Taxonomy (GTDB): domain Bacteria; phylum Actinomycetota; class Thermoleophilia; order Solirubrobacterales; family Solirubrobacteraceae; genus DASQFQ01. The sequence goes on from CAWDKH010000019.1 coordinate 276,510, forward strand.
GCGTGCGCAGCGTCCGCGTGCCCTCGGCCCGGAAGTCGCGGCCGAGCACCACCGACGCGATCGTGACCACGCTGTCCATCACGGGTGTCGGGACGCCGAGGCGTGCGGCGAGGTCGGTGAGGAAGATCAGCGAGTAGCCGACGTCCTCGGTCAGGTAGCGGTGGTCGAGCTGGCTCTGCGCCTGGATGCCGAGGAAGCCCGGCGCGGTGCTGTAGCCGGTCGAGTAGTTGTGCTCGAGCATGTAGCCCTGCCGGACCCCCATCTCGGGCTCGGAGAACACCGTGGCGCCCAGCGCGGCGGCGATCGCCAGCCGCTCGTTGTCGACCGCCTCGATCAGCCGCCCGACGCCCTCGGTCACGCCCTCCTCGTAGAACAGGAAGCCGCCGCCGGTGCGCTCGAGCAGCCCCGCGTTGAGCAGCGTGACCGCCGGGTGGATGACGGGGTTGCCGTTCTGGAGCGAGGTCTGCATCACGCTCTCGGCCTTCTCGACCGCCGGCCAGACGTCCTTGACGAGGTCGTAGAGCCGGTCGGTCCCCGCCCGCGGCAGCGCGGCGAGGAAGACGTCGGTCTTGAGCTTGAGGAAGACGTTGATGGCGCCGAGATCGGTGACGCGCACGGCGTAGGGCAGCGTGTGGGTCTCGCCGACGATGATGCGCTCGTCGTCGAGCGCGAGCCCCGCCGTGTGCTTGAACGCGATCGCCCCGCCGCAGGACCCGGGGCAGACGAGGACGGCCATGCCGTCGACCAGATGCGGCGAGGCGTCTGCAGCGAGCGCCTCGGTGCTGTAGGCCGGCCCGACGATCACCACGAGCTCGGCGCCGGCCATCGCCTCGCCGGCGTCGTTCCCGGCGTAGCGGATGGGGGCGAAGCCCTCGAGGTCACCTGTGGCGGTGATGCCGCCGGCCTGCTCGATCGGGCCCAGGTTCGTGCCGAACTCCGTGTGGGCGAAGAGCGAGACCTCGTGGCCGTGCTGCGCGAAGTCGAACGCCGACGCGAGTCCTCCGTTCCCCGCTCCGAGCACAGCAACGCGCATATTGGCGCACCCTAGCCGGGTGCCCTACGGTTGTGCCGTGATGGTGCCGCCGCGGGTCCTCGGCGTTCTCCTCACCGCCGTCGCTGGCCTCGCCGCCGCGTGCGGTGGCGATGAGACGCCGGCGGGGCGCCCGCAGCAGCTCGTCTCACCGGCCGTCGGCGGCAAGCACGACCGCTTCACGGTCGCCGTCACCGGCCGCCACGCCACCGGCGTCTTCGGCAAGACGCGGCGGATGTACCTGGTCGAGGCCCACGCGGTGCACCCGGTGGCCGCCTGCGTGAACAGCCGGGATCGGGCCATGTCGGAGCGTCCGGCCGGGAGCCGGATGCGCGCCGTGCTCGATCCCGCCCGCGGCGAGGGGGGCCCGGAGGGCTGGTGCCGTGGAGCGTTCCGCGGCACCGTCAAGTACTCCGAGGCGTTCGCCTGCCCGGCGAAGGGCACCTGCCACCCGCCGCGCGACTTCCCGACACGAGTCCGGACCGTCGCGCGGTTCTCCTTCAGCGTGCGCTAGCTCGAGACGTGCTCGATCGCCTCAGCGCGGGTCGCGACGAGATCGAGCACCTTGGTCAGGCCCCCGCTCTCGAATATCAGCATCACGTAGGAGGATGGATCGACCGCGAGCGCCAGCTTCCCGTGCGGGGGCAGCTCCTTCTTGGCGTGGACGATCGTGGCGAGCGCGATGGAATCGACGAAGTCGATGTCGGCGAGGTCGATGACGATCCGGTGCTTCCCGGCCTCGATCGCGGCGGTGAGGTGGTCGCGCAGTGCCGGAGCGGTGGCGATGTCGAGTTCGCCGCTGACGGAGACGACGAGCCCGGACGGGCCGAAGGTCTCCTCGGTCAGCTGGATGCCACGGGGTTCCCCGCTCGGAGAGGTGACGCGTACTGCTTGCCGTTCGATGGTCATACAGGTTCCTTCGACAGGAAGCGCGGAAGCCTTAACCCCGGCAATCTGAGAACAGCGACGGTGTGGGAGGGTGGCGCCGTGACCTCCGTGCTGATCACCGGCGCTTCGCGCGGAATCGGGCGCGCCTCCGCCCTGCGGCTCGACCGCAAGGGATTCGACGTGGTCGCGGGCGTGCGCTCGGAGGAGGCTGGACGTCGTCTCGCCGCCGAGGCGTCGGATCGCCTGCGGGTGGTCCAGATCGACGTCGCGGACGAGGCGTCCGTGCGCGCGGCCGCAGAGACGGTGGGCGACCGCCTCGACGTGCTCGTCAACAACGCCGGGATCGCCGTGGGCGGGGTCATCGAGGCACTTCCGCTCGCCGACCTGCGCCATCAGCTCGAGGTCAACGTGGTCGGTCAGGTCGCCGTCACGCAGGCACTCCTGCCCGCCCTCCGCGCGACGTCGGGCCGGATCGTGTTCATCTCGTCGGTGTCCGGACGCGCGTCCGTCCCGGCCCTGACGCCGTACGCGGCCTCGAAGTTCGCCATCGAGGCGATCGCCGACGGCCTGCGCGTCGAGCTGCGCGAGTGGGGCATCGACGTCGTCCTGGTCGAGCCCGGCTCGATCGACACCGACATCTGGCGCGCGGGCGAGGCGCAGCTCCACACCACGGTGGCTGCGATGAGCGACGAGCACCGCCGGCTGTACGGGCCGCTGCTCGAGGGCACCCGGAAGCTGGTCGCGCAGACGGCGAAGCGCGCGGCCCCTGTCGACAAGGTCACCGAGGTGATCGAGGAAGCCGTGACGGCGTCCCGCCCTCGTGCCCGCTACGTCGTGGGCCTCGACGCCAGGATCCAGATCGGGCTCCGCTCGCTGCTGCCGGCGCGCGCGTTCGACGCGCTGCTGGCCAGGATGATGGGCGTCCGCTAGCGCCCTGCGGCCCCTGGACCTCGACCACCTGTTGGTAGGGGCGACGCTCTCCGGCATGCCGTACTACCGGGCGTTCGGCTCCTAGCTAGCGTCCCGGCCATGGCCAAGCTCATCTACTCCGCGATCGCGTCCCTCGACGGCTACATCGAGGACGAGCACGGCAAGTTCGACTGGGCCGCGCCGGACGCGGAGGTGCACCACTTCGTCAACGAGATGGAGCGCCCGATCGGCACGTACCTCTACGGGCGCCGCATGTACGAGACGATGGTCTACTGGGACACCGCGCGCGGCGAGGAGCCCCAGATCCGCGACTACGCGGAGATCTGGCAGGCCGCGAACAAAGTCGTCTACTCGACGACCTTGGAAGGCGTGTCTAGCGCCCGCACGCGGCTCGAGCGGGGCTTTGATCCTGCCGCCGTGCGGCGGCTGAAGAGCGACGCCGATCGCGACATCAGCGTCGGTGGCCCCGGGCTTGCGGCGCACGCCCTTCGGGCCGGCCTCGTCGACGAGTGCCACCTGTTCTTGCATCCCGTGACCGTCGGTGGCGGCAAGCCGGCGCTCCCGGCCGGCGTGCGGCTCGAGCTGCACGACGAGCGCCGCTTCGAGAGCGGCGTCGTCTTTCTGAGCTACCGCGTCGTCTAGAGCTTCAGCGTCGTCGTCAGCGCGGTGATCTCGTGGATCCCGCCGGCGGCGATGTTGTGAGGCCAGCCGGTCGTCTCCGGGGCGATCAGCAGGCACGACGCGTGGCGCACGTCCAGGTCGGCCTCGCGCAGCGTCCGCGCGGCTGCCGCCAGCGTCTCGCCGGAGTGCACGAGGTCGTCGATCAGGTGGACCGTGCTGCCCGGCCGCAGCCGCTCGCCCGCGAGCCGCGGGTGATTGGTGGCCGGATCCCCGCCGTAGGAGAGGAAGTGCTCCTTCGGGACCTCGCGCACGAACACCGCGGGCAGCCCGAGCTGGTAGGCGACCACAGCCGCCAAGGGCGCCCCGCCGGTGTCGGCGGAGGCCAGCGCATCAGCGCGGCCGACGGTCGCGCCGAGCGCCTCGACGACCACGCGCAGGTCGTCCGGGCGCCCGAACAGGCGCTTCAGGTTGGTGACGCCGACCCCTCGGTTGCGGTCGCGGTCGGAGACCTCGACGTGCGAGTAGCACCTGCGCAGGATCCCGGTGACGCGCGGGCTGTCGCGCAGGGCCAGCGACATCCGCTCAGCCTACGGCGACGAACTCGGGTCGCTCAGGCGTACGCGGGGGCCCCGTGGCCGTCGGCGATGCCCGCGATCTCCTCGGAGGCGCGCTCGAACTCCTCGTCGGAGAGCACCGGGGTGCCCTCGAACGGGAGGTCGCGCGTGATCTCCAGGAAGGAGCGGCACCCACCGTGGTCGTCGCGGACCTTGACGGTCACGGGACGAGGAATCCGGTACGTGCGCAGCAGCAGCACGTGCAGCGGGTGGTGGCGCTTCCAGGACAGCCGCTTCTCGGCGTAGTCCGTCGTCCACACGTAGAACGGCGACAGCTCGTCGATCGCGCGGCGATCCGTCACGGTCCAGGAGCCGGCGACCTCAGCCCATGCGCGGATGCGGACGCGGTCCGGCTGGTGGATCCCGCCGTCCTGCGTCAGCGCGTGCGCCGGCGGCTCGCCCTCGGCCCACACGCCCTCCTCGAGCGCACGGCGCAACTCGGGCTGGTGGGACTCGCGCACCAGCTCACGGCGCTGGTGATCGAAGGTCGGATAGAGGAAGAACCGGTCGTGCTCGACCTCGAAATGCTTGTTGGGCTCGCGGATTCCGCCCTTGCGCAGCGTGACGAGCTGCTCGCCCTCGGCAAGCGCGCGCACGGTGACAGCCCATTCCTTGAAAGCGATTGGCATAGATGAGTGGAGAGAGGATGAATCGGGACGACGTGGTACTGCCCAGTCTCGTCAAGGCGAAACACCCTGGTTGACGAGACGTCACATACTATGCACAAAGTCCCGAAAACTCATAATGTCCCTGCAAATCGCGCCCTTAGTTGTAATAAAACCGATTCCGGAAGAACGGTTCCACTCGGGTTTCCAGTACGAGGTCAGACGCGTGTGTCGGCGAGCCCTTCGACGACCTCGAGCACGGCCGCGAAGTCCTGCTCGCCGAGCCCCCGGCCGACGCCGGCGCTGTAGAGCTCGCGGGCGAGCGCCGCGAACGGGAACGGCGCGCCGTTCGCGCGCGCCTCGTCGAGGCACAGGCCGACGTCCTTGAGCATGTGCTCGAGCTTGAACAGCGGGGAGAAGTCGTGCTCGAGCATCGGCTTGCCCTTGAGCTGGAGCATCGTCGAGTTGGCCGAGCCGGAGCCCATTACTTCGAGCAGCGCCTCGAGGTCGACGTCGGCGCGGCGCCCGACCACGAGCGCTTGAGCAAGCGCGGCACAGTTGATCGCGCTCACGGAGTTGGAGATGACCTTGACCGCCTGGCCCTGGCCGACCTCGCCGGCGTGGACGATCTTCTCGCCCATCGCCTCGAGCAGCGGCATCGCGCGCTCCATGTCGGCGTCGCTGCCGCCGCACATGATCGTGAGCGTGCCGTCCTCCGCTTTGGGGGCCGAGCCCGTCACCGGCGCGTCGACGAAGCCGTGGCCTCGATTGGTGAGGGTCTCACCGATGCGGCGGGCATCGGCGGGGGCGATCGTCGTGCAATCGAGGAACAACGTGGCGTCCGGCGCGCCCGCGGCGGCGCCCTCCTCGCCGAGGAGCATCTCCTCGACCTGGGCCCCGTCGACCACCATCGTGATCACGGCGTCGGCGCCCTCGGCGGCGGCGCGGGGCGAGTCGGCGACGGTGGCGCCGTGCTCCTCGGCCCACTTCTCGGCGGTCTCGCGGGTGCGGTTGAAGACGTGGAGCTCGTGGCCGGCGCGGACGAGGTTCGCGGCCTGGCGCGAACCCATGATGCCCAGCCCGATGAAGGCGACGCGCATGGCGCGCCACCCTACCCGCTAGGCGGCGACCTGGACCCCTGCGGCCTCGTCGGTCAGCACGTCGCCGTCGGCGAGGTGCTGGTGCGATGGGCAGTAGCCGTTGTGCGCAAGCGGCGCGCGTTGGCACGGCGTGCCCTTGCGGGTGGTGGCGCGGCACTCGAGCCGGTTGCCCGCGAGGTCGTAGCCCCCGGTCGTCTGCGCCTCGAACCACTGGCGCGCGAACGTCATGTAGCGGTCGACGACGCGGAAGACATGGTCCTGCGCGCAGATCGGGAAGTAGATCCGGATCTCGCGGAACAGGGTCTTCGACGGCTTCGCGAAGTAGTGCCGGTCAGTGGCCAGCCGGTAGACCGCGGCCTCACAGGCACGGAGCACACGCTCGTGGTTGGACGTGTGCGCCGGCGGTATGGGGTCCGCGAGGATCTCCGGCGCCAGCTCCCTGTAGATGGAGCGGCTGAGTTGATACACGGGGTGGTGCCTCCTGGTCGGCTCACGCGGATCCGTGAGCCTCGAATCCGGCAGATTGCGCCTGCCTTGTGTAGTTCAGAACGAGGCGAATGTTGAGTTCGCATTAAGGAGCCGACTTCGTCAGTCCCACGCCTCGTGGTCGACGTCCGTGTCACCCGCCGTGACGATCGAGTGGTACCCGTTCAGGCCCGGATCGGTACCTGGAAAATCCCTGCGCAGGTGTGCGCCGCGGCTTTCCTGGCGCGCGAGCGCTGACGCCGCGACCAGGCGCGCGAGCGGGTGGGGGTCGTCGAGGAGGCGGGTCAGGCCATCGGCGTCGCGCTCCAGCCCGGCGTCGCGCCAGACCGCCTCGCGCGTCTCGCGGGCGGGCGGGGTGACGTCCGCGGGGGCGGTCGTGCCGGGGTCGCTGGGCGGTGCCGGCTCGTCGAGCCCCGCCGCGGCGGCGCGACCGCCGAAGACGAAGCACTCGCTGAGCGAGTTCGAGGCGAGGCGGTTGGCGCCGTGGAGGCCGGTGCAGGCGCATTCACCGACCGCGTAGAGGCCCGCCACGGCGGTGCGGCCGTGCAGGTCGGTGGCGATGCCCCCCATCACGTAGTGCGCGGCGGGGGCGACGGGGACGAGCTCGGTCATCGGGTCGAGCCCGGCCTCGCGCAGCGCCTCCACGACGTTGGGGAAGCGCCCCGGATCGACATGGCGCATGTCGAGGTGGACGTGCGGCTGGTTCGTCGCGTCCATGACGTTGCGGATCGCGCGGGCGACCGCGTCGCGCGGCGCGAGCTCGTCGACGAAGCGCTCGCCGTCCGCGTCGTGGAGGGTGGCGCCCTCGCCGCGGACGGCCTCGGAGACGAGGAAGCCCTCGCGGTGCGGCACGCCGGTCACCGCGGTGGGGTGGAACTGGACGAACTCGAGGTCGGCGAGCGCGGCGCCGGCCGCGCGGGCGAGCAGCAGGCCGGAGCCGAACGAGCCGGGCGGGTTGGTGGTGCGCGACCACAGGGCGGCGGCGCCGCCGGTGGAGAGGATCACGGCGCGGGCGGTGAGCGTGCGGCCGTCGTCGGTGTCGAGGCCGGTGGCCCGCTGGTCGCTGAGGCGCAGCCCGGTGGCGCGGCGGCTCTCGCGCACGTCGATGTTCGGGTGCTCGGATACGGCGGCGCTGAGCTCGCGCAGGATCCGCCGGCCCGTGGCGCTGCCGCCGGCGTGGGCGACGCGGCGGCGCGAATGGCCGCCCTCGAGCCCGAGCGCCAGGTTGCCGTGGCGGTCGGCGTCGAAGCGGACGCCGATCGCCTCGAGGTCGCGGAAGCGCGCGGGCGCCTCCTCGGTGAGGATGCGCGCCGCCGAGGTGCGCACGATGCCGCGGCCGGCGGCGATCGTGTCCTGCAGGTGCTGCTCGGGCGAGTCGTCCTCGGCCAGCGCGGCCGCGAGCCCGCCCTGCGCCCAGTAGGAGGCGGTCTCGGCCAGCGGGCGGGCGGAGATGAGGATCACCCGCGCGTCCTCGCGAGCGGCGCAGAGCGCGGCGTAGAGGCCGGCGGCGCCGGCGCCCACGATGATGAGGTCGGCCCGGTCCATGGCAGGTAAGCCCTACGGTATCCGCGTGTCCCGGACCGTCTGGCTGCGCCACGAGCTCTCGCTCGCCCACGAGGTGCCGCGCCACCCTGAGCGGCCGCAGCGGATCATCGCGCTCGAGGCCGCGATGGCGGAGCACGGCTGGTTCGGCTGTGACGTCGTGCGGCCGCCGGAGGCCACGCGCGAGCAGCTGCTGGCGGTCCACCCGGCCTCCCACATCGACTACATCGAGGAGCTGTCCGCCGGCGGCGGCGGGCACATCGACATGGACACCGTGGCGATGGCGTCGACCTACGAGGCGGCGGTGCGGTCGGCGGGCGGGGGCGTGGCGCTGGTCGACGCGCTGCTGTCGGGCGAGGCGGCCACGGGCTTCTCGGCCATGCGGCCGCCCGGCCACCACGCCGAGCCGCGGCGGGCGATGGGCTTCTGCTTCTTCGGCAACGCGGGGGTGGCGGCGCGGCACGCAGCGGCGGCGCACGGCGTCGAGCGCGTGCTGATCCTCGACTGGGACGTCCACCACGGCAACGGGACGAACGCGATCTTCCACGCGGATCCGGGCGTGTTGTTCGTCTCGATCCACGAGTGGCCGCTGTATCCGGGGACGGGCCCGGCGTCCGATCTGGGAGCCGGCGACGGCGAGGGCTACACGGTCAACCTGCCGGTGCCCGGCGGCTCGGGCGACGAGACGTACCGCTCGCTGGTCGACCACGTCGTGCTGCCGCTGATGACGGCGTGGGAGCCGGGGCTCGTGCTGGTGTCGGCGGGCTTCGACGCCCACTCGCTCGACCCGCTCGCCACCTGCCGCGTGACCGAGCGCGGCTACGCCGAGATGACGGCGTCGCTGCGGCGGGCGTGCGCGGCGGTCGGCGCGCCGCTGGGGCTGATCCTCGAGGGCGGCTACTCGCTCGACGCGCTGACCGGGTCGGTGGCGGCGCTGATGCCGGTGCTGACGGCGGACTCACCGCCCGCGGAGACCGACGCGGTGGCGCTCCATCCGCTGGCCGCGGATGCCGCCGAGCGGTTGTCGCCGTGGTGGCCGGGGGTCGGCGCCGCTCAGCGCGGGACGACGCGGCGGGCGTAGGCGCCGCCGCCCTTGCCCTCGGCCGCGCTCTGGGCGGCCTTCTGCTCGTCGTACTGGCCGGAGAAGACGACCCAGTAGCCCTTGCGCAGCGAGGAGTAGTCGTCGGAGTGCAACACGCCGGCTTCGGCGCCGGCGGCGCGGGCCTTCTTCTCGGCCTCGGCGCGCGAGCTGGTGGAGGCGATCACGACGGTCCACGCGGTCTTGCCCTCGGGCCACTGCGCGAGGCCGGCGGTGGCGCCGCCCGGGGTCGGGATGGCGTTCGGCTCGCTCGCGTCGGGTGAGGGCGGCTCGGCCGTGGGTGTCGGCGTGGGCGTGGCGCCGGCTTCGGGCGTCGCGCCCGGGGCGGGAGCCGTGGTCGGTGCGGGCGTCGCGGCGCCGTCCTCGGGCGCGGCGGACGGCGTGGCCGTCGCGCCGGGGTTGGGCGCCTTCGCCACGGGCTGCGGGTCGCCGCCGAGCTCGACGAGCGACAGCACGAGCGCCGCGACGAACAGCGCGAGCACTGTGCCGACGAGCACGATCGGCAGCCGCCAGCGCGGCGTGGGGGCGATCCGCGTCCCGACCGCGTTGCCGCAGTTCAGGCACCACTCCTGGTCGGGAGCGAGCTCGGCACCGCAGCGAGGGCAGGCCCGCTGCTCGACGGCGGGCGGAGGCGTCTCGACGTCGGTCATGCCGGCCGGTCCGGGGTCGTGGCGGGCTCGGCGACCTCGGTCGGCGCTTCGGAGTCGATGCGGCCGTTGCCGGAGCCGGGCTTGTCGATGGTGCCGTTGCCGGCGCCGTCGGCGTCCGGCTTGTTGGCGGCGGGCTGGTCGGCGGCGGGTTTATCGGCCTCGGCCGTGTCTGCCGCGGCCGTGTCTGCTGCGGGCTTGTCCGCTTCGGCCTTCTCGGCCGCGGCCTTCTCGCCTCGGCCTTCTCGGCCGCGGCCTTGTCTGCTTCGCCGCCTTCTCCGCGGCCACCTTGTCGGCCTCGGCCTTCTCAGCCGCCGCCTTGTCCGCGGCCGCCTTCTCCGCCGCCGCGCGCCGCTCGGCTTCCGCCGCGGCCGCTTCGGCCAGGTTCGCGCCGCAGTTGGCGCAGAAGGTTGCCTCGCTGCCGTGCAGCTCGCCGCAGCGGGCGCAGGTGCCGCCGACGCCCGGCTCGCGCAGGACGGTCTCGCCGCGCGGGGTGCCGAGCACGGCGTCGAGCTCGTGCAGCTCGACATCGAGCGCGATCAGGCGCTGGACCTTGTCCTCGGCGAGCTTGCCGGGGTCCTGCTCGCGGCGACGTGCCTCGTAGACGAGCCCGCCGAGGTCGCGCAGCGCGAGCTCGCGGGCGCGGCGGAGGAACCGTGCGCGGCGGCGGAGCTTGCCGCGGCGGCCGGTCATCGCGCGGCGCTCGGCGTCCTCGGGTCCCGCGCCCGCGGGCAGGCGCTGCCCGTCCTCGCTCGGAGCGGGACTGGCGGGGGCGGATCCGTGGGCCGGAGCGGGAGCCGTGGGGGCCTCCGTCCGGGTCTCCTCGGCGGCGCCCGGGCGTCTGATGCGTCGAAGGAGGCCGCTCATGAATTCCGGAACGTGCAGAACGTCCGGTCGGAGCGAGTATAGGTACCCGCTAGGCAGCCTCTTCGAGCAGCGCCCGCCACGCGGCGACCACTCGTGCGGCCATCCGGTCGGCGGAGAAGCGCTCCGCGGCGGGGCGGCCGTCGACGCGCGGGTCGGGCACCGCCAGGTGCGGTGCCAGGGCCTCGCGCCAGCGCTCCGGGTTCCAGTCGAGGCACGCCGAGCCCTCGATCCCCGCCAGCGAGACCGCGTGGGCGCCGACCGGGGTGCCGAACGCCGGGACGTCGCACGCCGACGCTTCGATCACCGCGAGCCCCATGCCCTCGTCCTGCGACGGCACGATCACCGCGTTGGCGGCGTTGATCCAGTACGGGACCTCCTCCGCCGGCACACCGCCGAGCGTGAGCAGCGGGACATCGCCGGCCGCCTCCTGCGCGCGGTCGAAGCGCTTCAGCGGCCGCGACGTCTCGTGCGGGAACAGCAGGTACGGCCCGGCCGGGTCGAGGCCGAGCCGCTCGCGCGCCTCCGCGCGCGGGATCGGGCGGAAGCGCGTCATGTCGACGCCGCAGGGGAGGATCGCCACGCGGCGGGTCCGGCCGGCGCCCGGGATGTTCTCGCTGAACGCGCGCGACACCGCGGCGGGCAGCGCCATCAGCGGCAGCGCGGCGCGCGTGAACGGGCGCGAGCGCGGGTGCAGGAGGTCGTTGCCGTGCAGCGTCACGACCAGCGGCCGCAGCCCTGCGAGCAGCGCCGGCCAGGCCACGAGGCCGAAGTGGGCGTGCACGATGTCGAACTGGTCCGGGTCGTAGCGGCGGCGCAGCTCGCGCGCGGCCCGCGGGTAGTTGCGCGTGCCGGCGGTGAAGCAGAACAGCTCGACCTCGACGTCCCCGCGCCGCCGCAGCGCCTCGACCTGGTCGCGGACGAACGGTCCTGACCACGGCCGCTCGGGCGTCGGGTACATGTTCGTCACGACGAGCGCGCGCATCTCGGCGGCGAGCCTACGCACCTTCGGCACGCTTTCGTCACAGCCGCGTGTGGTCCCGTCACGCGCCGCCCCGAAGACTGCGATCCACGCTCCGCGGCAGGCGGAGGAGAGCGAGACGGATCGGAGACAGACGATGGGCTACGAGGCGATGGGCGCGGTGCACGCGTGGGTCGTGCGCGCGTGGGCGCGCGGGCAATCCGGGCAGGGGACGGTCGAGTACGTCGGGCTGATCCTGCTCGTGGCGGTGATCCTGGCCGGCGTCGTGAAGGCGAGCGGGTCGTTCTCGGACAAGGGGATCGCCGACGCGGTGGTCAAGAAGCTGAAGGCCGCGATCGACGGCGTCGGCAAGTAACGAACCGAGTCGCGTGCCAGACTGGCCGCGTGGCCCAGCGCGCGCTTCCCGAGGAGCTGCGCCGGCGCCCGGTCGGAGTGTTCGACTCGGGGGTCGGCGGGCTCACCGTCCTGCACGAGTTGCTCGTGCAGCTTCCCCACGAGGACTTCGTGTACCTCGCGGACGCTGCGCGCTTCCCGTACGGCGATCGCAGCCAGGCGCAGCTCGAGACGTTCGCGCTCGAGGTCGCCGAAGAGCTGATCGCGCGCCGGATCAAGCTGCTCGTGGTGGCCTGCAACTCGGCGACCGCCGCGGCGCTGCCCGCGCTGCGCACCCGCCTGATGGAGACGACGCTCGGCGTCGACGTCCTCGGCGTCGTCCAGCCCGGCGCAGTGCAGGCGGTGGCGGCGACGCGCAACGGCCGCGTCGGGCTGCTCGCCACGCCGGCGACGGTCGCGAGCGGCGCCTACGAGCGCGCGATCCGCGACGCCGACCCGTTCGTCGACGTCACCGCGGTCGCGTGCCCGGACCTGACCGCGATCATCGAGGGCGGCTTCCCGTTCGACCGCCGCGTCGTCGACACCGTGCGCGCCTACTGCGCGCCGCTGCGCGAGGCGGGCGTCGACACCGTGATCCTCGGCTGCACCCACTACCCGCTGGTGCGTCCGATCCTCCAGCGCACGCTCGGCCGCAGCGTCGAGATCGTCACCTCGGGCGCGCCGCTGGCCCGCCAGGTCGAGCACGTCCTGGGCGCGCGCGGGCTCGGCAACCCGGCCGGCGGGGAGGGCGACTACGCCTTCCTCTCGACCGGCGACGTCGACGCGTTCTCCGCGCTCGGCACCCGCTTCCTGCAGATGCCGCTCGGCCCGGTCGAGCACGTCGACCTGCGGGAGAGGGCGGCGGCATGAGCCGCGAGCGCAGCGGCGGCCGGGCCGCCGACGAGCTCCGCCAGGTCACGATCGAGGCGAACTTCGTGCGTCCTGCCACCGGGTCGGCGTTGATCTCGTGCGGCGAGACGAAGGTGATCTGCACCGCGTCGGTCGACGAGTCGGTGCCGCGCTGGATGAAGGGGCAGGGCCGCGGCTGGCTGACGGCGGAGTACGGGATGCTCCCCGCCTCCACCGGCGACCGCAAGCAGCGCGACGTGTCCAAGGGCCGCCCCGACGGCCGCACCGTCGAGATCCAGCGGCTGATCGGCCGCTCGATCCGCGGCGTCGTCGACTTCGCCAAGCTCGGCGAGCGCACCGTCTACATCGACTGCGACGTCCTGCAGGCCGACGGCGGCACGCGCTGCGCCTCGATCACCGGCGGCTACGTCGCGCTCGAGCTCGCCTGCCGGCGCCTGGTCGACGAGGGCAAGCTCACCGCGCTGCCGCTCACCGGCACGGTCGCCGCCGTCTCCTGCGGCGTCGTCGACGGCGAGCCGCTGCTCGACCTCGACTACCCGGAGGACTCGAGCGCGGAGGTCGACGCCAACGTCGTCATGACCGGCGAAGGCGGCCTCGTCGAGGTCCAGGCGACCGCCGAGCGCACGCCGCTCTCGCGCGCGCACCTCGACGAGCTCCTCGCCCTGGCCGAGCGCGGCATCGAGGGCCTGCGCGCGGTCCAGGCCAGCGCGACGGGGTAACCGCACGGCATGGCCCGGCTCGTCCTCGCGACCCGCAACGCCCACAAGCTGCGCGAGTTCCAGCGGCTCTTGCCCGACGCGCCGCTCGAGCCGCTGCCCGACGCGGTCGAGCTGCCGCCCGAGACGGGGGAGACGTTCGAGGAGAACGCGCTGATCAAGGCGCGCGCGGCCGCCGAGGCCACCGGCGCGCCCGCGATCGCCGACGACTCCGGGATCGAGGCCGAGGCGCTCGGCGGCCGTCCCGGCGTGCGCTCGGCGCGCTTCGCCGGCGAGACGGCGTCGGACACCGACAACCTCGACAAGCTCCGCGCCGAGGTGCCCGCCGGCAGCGGGCTGCGCTACGTCTGCGCGGTCGCCTACGTCGAGCCGGGCCGCGAGCCGCGGATCGTCGAGGGCACCTGCGAGGGCCGCATGGCCGAGGCGCCACGCGGCGAGGGCGGCTTCGGCTACGACCCGGTCTTCGTCCCCGCCGACGGCGACGGGTCGCGCACGATGGCCGAGCTCTCAGACACCGAGAAGGACCGCATCTCCCACCGCGGTCGCGCAGTCCGGGAGGCGTCGGCATGGCTGCCGAGCCAGTGACGCACGGCCCGGGCTCGCGCTCGCGCGCGGCGGCGCTCTCGATCGCCTCCAACTCCGGGCTGATCCTGCTCAAGATCGTGGCCGGGGCGGTCACCGGGTCGGTGGCGATCATCACCGAGGCGATCCACTCCGCGATCGACCTGATCGCCTCGATCGTCGCCTACTTCTCCGTCCGCCAGGCCGAGACGCCCGCCGACTCCTCGCACCGCTACGGCCACGAGAAGTTCGAGAACGTCGCCGCCGGGGTCGAGGGGATGCTGATCCTCGTCGGCTCGGGCGTGATCGTCTACACCGCGGTCAACCACCTGGTCGAGGGGACCGAGATCGAGTCGATCGGCTTCGGCCTCGTGGTCGTCGGCTTCGCCACGGTGGTCAACCTCGGCGTCTCGCACTACCTCTACCGCCGCGCCGCGGCCACCGACTCCGCCGCCCTCGCGGGCGACGCCGCGCACCTGCGGACCGACGCGTACACGTCGCTCGGCGTGCTCGTCGGCCTCGCGCTCGTCTCGATCACCGGCGCGACGTGGATCGACCCGGTCGTCGCGCTCCTGATCGCGGTCGCGATCGTCTACACCGGCCTGAAGGTCGTGGCCGGCTCGTGGCGCGTGCTGGTCGACGAGGCGCTGCCCGACGACGAGACCGCCGCCATCCGCGACGCCATCGAGTCCTTCGGCGACCGCGGCCTGGCCGGCTACCACGAGCTGCGCACCCGCCGCGCGGGCTCGCGCCGCTACGTCGACGTCCACGTCCAGTTCCGCTCCGGCACCACGCTCGAGGACGCACACGCGATCGCGCACGAGCTCCAGGACACGATCCGCGACCGCCTGCGCGGCGCCGACGTGCTCATCCACCTCGAGCCCGAGGACCGCGTCCGGCCGGGGGAGGAGATCGGCGCGCGCGCCGCCGAGGGCTCAAGTCAACTGCGGCATTGAGGGGAAGGGTTGGGGTGCCGCGGCGGCGCCGGGCGGTGTGGCGAGAAGCACGTAATCGTGAACTTCTCGCCCCGCCCGGTCGCGGGCGGTGTGGCGAGAAACCGTCCGTATAGCGCGAGTTTCTCGCCACACCCGCCTCGCGAGGCGCCGCGGCACCCCGCACCCTTCTCCTCAATGCCGCCGTTGACGTTCGTCGCACGCGCTACCGCAGGTTGATCGCCGCCGAGATCGCGACCGCCAGCAGCACCCCCGCGTACCCCAGGTAGCCCGTGAGCAGGAGCAGGATGCAGGTGATGAGGCAGATGGCGACCGTGGCCAGCCAGGCGATCCGAGACAGCGGCATTGGTGGGTATCCTCGCGCCTTCGCATGACGGACGCGCTCACGCCCGAACAGGCGCTGGAGTACCTGCGCACGTTGTCGGCCGACATCGAGGAGGCCGCCGTGCTCGCCGCCGACGGCTCGCTCCTCGCCGGACCCGACCACCTGGCCGAGCCGGCGCGTGCCTTCCTGGCCGCCGCGCCCGAGGCCGACGACCTCGAGGTCTGGACCGCCGAGGGCAGCGTCTTCGCCGCCCGCAGCGACCGCCACGCGGTCGTGCTCGTGTGCGGTCGCTTCGCGCTCCCCGCGCTCGTGCGCTTCGACCTCCGGATCGTGCTCGGCGACCTCGCCGGCGAGCGCCGGGACGTCGCGTGAAGCGCCCGCGCTCGCGTGGTCCGGTCGGCGCCGTGAGCGCTTCTTTGGCTCGCCGCCGTGCCCTGCGCGAGCCCCGTGTCGTGGTCCGCGAATCCCATGGCGAGCTGCGCACGCTGGCCCTCGATGACCCCGCCGCAACGCGCCTCCAAGAGGCCGCCGAGGTCCTGATTTCGGCGGCCCAGCGCGGTTCCGGCGTCTGATTCCGACCGAGAAAAACCCGCAATTTGCGGGATTGCTGCTAGAAACCCCCCTACAGCGTCCGGATGCGCTGTTAGCTTCGCCAAATCCACGACCCCGCGCGGGAAACTGACCCCCGCGACGGCAAAGGAGGAGCCATGACGAAGTCAGAATTCGTCGACAAGGTGGCGTCAACGAGCGGTCTGTCCAAGAAGGACGCCGACAACGCCGTCAACGCGGTCATCAGCACGATCGAGACATCGCTGAGGAATGGTGAGGACGTCAACTTCACCGGCTTCGGCAAGTTCCACGTCGCCTCGCGCGGCGCCCGCGAGGGGCGCAACCCGCGTACGGGCGAGTCGATGACGATCGCCGCGAGCAAGGTGCCGCGCTTCACCGCCGGCTCGGGCCTCAAGAAGGCCGTCAAGTAGCGAACGCCATGCCGGGCGCCGGTGATCCATCACCGGCGCCCGGCTTTGGCAACCGGCTCGCCGCGGCGGTCGCGGCCCGCGAGTCGCAGATCGTCCTCGGGATCGACCCCGATCCCGCCCGCCTCTGGCCCGACACCCGCGAGGCCATCGGCGAGCAGCGTGAGCGCCTCGCCATCGCGCTCGTCGATACGGCCGACGCCGCCGGCACGCCGACCCCCGCCCCCGCCTCCGCGGAGGCCGCCGCCGCCGTCCTCGTCCACTGCCGCGCGCTGATCGACGCCGCCGGCCCCGCCTGCGTCGCGGTCAAGCCCCAGCTCGCCTGCTTCGAGCGCCTCGGCTCCGCGGGCTGGCTCGCACTCGAGGCCACCTGCGAGCACGCGCGCGCCGCCGGGCTGCTCGTGCTCGCCGACGGCAAGCGCGGCGACGTCCCCGTGACCGCCACCGCCTACGCCCAGGCGCTGGTCGGCAGCACGCCGTCGCCGTTCGGCGCCGCGCCCGGGCTCGCGGTCGACGCCTTCACCGCCAACCCGCTGCTCGGGCGCGACGCGCTCGTCCCGCTCGTCGAGGGCGCGCGCGTCGCCGGCGCGGGCGTCTTCCTGCTCGTGCGCACATCCAACCCCGGTGCCACCGACGTGCTCGACCTGCCGCTCGCCACCGGCGAGCCGCTGTGGGAGCGGCTCGCCGCGATCGCCGCCGAGCTGGGGGAGGGCTCGCCGCTCGCCGACGTCGGCGCGGTGACGGGTGCGACCGTGCCCGAGCACCTCGCGCGCATGCGCGAGCTGATGCCGCGCACGCCGTTCCTGCTGCCGGGGGTCGGCGCGCAGGGTGGCGACGTGCGCGATCTCGCCCCGGCGTTCGCCGCCGGGCGCGCCGGCGGGCTCGTCACCGCCTCGCGCTCGATCGCCAACGCCCACGAGCAGGGCGCCGGCACGCCCGCCGACGCCGCGCGCGCGGAGGCCGAGCGCCTGCGCGAGCTCGCGTGGGCTCTCGCCTGACGCGCGGCTACCATCGCTTCATGGCCAGACGCAGCCCCGCGCGCTTTCTGGCGCCGCTCGCGCTGGTGGGCTTCGTCGTCGCACTGCTCGTCGTGGTGAACAGCACCACCGACGACAACGGCAGTCGCGAGAGTGACGCAAAGCCCGCCGCGAGCGCCACCGCGACGCCGACGAAGAAGCAGAAGGCACGCAAGGCGCGGCGAACCTACAAGGTCAAGCCGGGCGACACGCCATCCTCCATTGCGGAGAAAACGAACGTGCCGCTTTCACAGATCATGGAGCTCAACCCCGAGCTCGACGACCAGACGCTGTCCGTCGGGCAGAAGATCAAGCTGCGCCAGTGAGCCCCCGCGTCTTCGCGGGGCTGCTGGCCGTGGTGCTGGCGCTCGCGCTCGTCCCCGCGGCCCACGCAGCCGATCCGCCCCCGTCGGTCTCGGCGCCGAGCGCCCTCGTGATCGAGGGCTCGACCGCCGACGTCGCCTACGCCAAGCAGCCCGACCGCCGCCGTTCGGTCGCCTCGGCGACGAAGCTGATGACCGCGCTGCTCACGCTCGAGCGCAGCCGGCCCTCGACCGAGTACCGCGCCGTCCGCTACCGCGCGCTGCCGGCCGAGTCGAAGATCAACCTGCAGCCGGGCGAGCAGATGACGGTGGCCGACCTCCTGCGCGGGCTGCTGATCGAGTCGGCCAACGACGCCGCGGCCACGCTCGCCACCCGCGTCGGCGGCTCGGAGGCCGCGTTCGTGCGCTCGATGAACCAGCGGGCGGCGAAGCTCGGCCTCAAGAACACCCACTACGCGAACCCGATCGGGCTCGACGATCCCGCCAACTACTCGACCGCGCGCGATCTCGTCCGCCTCACGCTGCGCCTGCGGGCGTTCGACTTCTTCCGCCGCACCGTCGCGCGCGAGCGCGTGACGCTGAAGACGGGCAACCGCCCGCGGACGCTCGAGAACCGCAACACGCTCGTCCGGCTGCCGCAGGTCACCGGCGTCAAGACCGGCCACACCCAGCAGGCCGGCTACGTGCTGATCGGCTCCGCCCGCAAGAACGGGATCACGCTGATCTCGGCCGTGCTGGGCGCGCCCAGCGTCGCGGCGCGCGAGGCCGACACCCGCAAGCTGTTCGCCTGGGCGTTCAAGCGCTACCAGCGCGTGCGCGCGATCCGGCCGGGTGAGGTCCTCGCCACCGCGCCGATCAAGTACCGGCGTGGCGCCGAGCTCGAGCTGGTGGCGGGAGACACGGCGCGGCGCTTCGTGATCCGTCGCGGCCAGCACCTGCGCCGCTGCGGGCTGCGCGTGCCGAGCGACGTCGCGGGCCCGATCTCGCGCGGGCAGAAGCTCGGCGAGGTCGACATCTGCCACGGCAAGAAGAAGCTCGCCACGATGCCCGTCGTCGCCTCCGCCGACGTGCCGGCCGCGAGCCTCGGCGTCCGCACCAAGGATCGCTTCACGCGCCCCTGGACCCTGATCCTGGCGGTATTGATCGCGCTGAGCGGTACGGTCTTGCTCACGCGGGTGCGACGGCGCGGCTCGGGCGGGCGCCGCGGCTCTCGCGGGGAGCCCGAGGCCGCATGATCATCACCGTCACCCTCAACACCGCGATCGACAAGACACTCGCGGTGCCGAACTTCCGCCTCGGCCGGCGCCACCGCACGGTCGAGCAGACGGAGATGCCGGGTGGCAAGGGCGTCAACGTCGCGCGCGTGCTCAAGACGCTCGGCCAGCCGGTGATCGCCACCGGGCTCGCCGGCGGCGCGACCGGCACGCGGATCGTCGAGCAGCTGACCCAGCTCTCGGTGCTCTCCGACTTCGTGCGCATCCGCGAGGAGTCGCGCACCAACACCGCGGTCATCGACCCGACGACCGGCGAGCAGACGGAGATCAACGAGCGCGGCCCGCGGGTCTCGGAGCAGGAGATCGAGCTGTTCACCGACAAGCTGCTCTACCTCGCCCAGGGCGCCAGCCTGTGCGTGTTCGCGGGCTCGCTCCCGCGCGACGTCGACATCGACGTCTACGCGCGGCTGATCCGCGAGCTCAAGCGCCTCGGCGTCGCCTGCGTGGTCGACACCGACGGCGACCCGCTGCGGCGCGCGGTGCGCGCGGAGCCCGACGTGATCTCGCCGAACGTGCTCGAGGCCGAGGAGCTCGTCGGCCACGAGTTCAATGACGAGGAGGACCACGTGATCGCCGTGCGCGAGATGGTCGGCCTCGGCGCCCACGCGGCGATCATGACCGCGCCCGACGGCTGCTACGCGCTGATGGCGCCCGAGGAGCCGGGCGGCCAGCGCGTCCTCTACCGCGTGCGGATGGCGGCCGGCTCGATCGAGCCGCGCGCCACCGTCGGCTCGGGCGACGCGTTCCTGGCCGGCTTCGTCGCCAGCCGCTACGCCGGGCGCTCCCAGGTCGACTGCCTCGCCTACGCCGTGGCGTGCGGCGCGGAGTCCACGCAGCACCTCGGCGCCGGCCTCGTCGACCCCGAGCAGGTCACCCGCCTGCGGTCGGAGATCGAGGTCGATCGGCCCGCGTTGCCCGCGGAAGTTGGGTGAGTTTTCCGGGCTTCATAACGCCGGCGGACGGCTAGCATGGACCGTTCACCTTCCGTCCGCAGGCAAACCTAGGATCCCGTCATGGAAGTAGAGATCGGCAGAGGCAAAAAGGCGCGGCGCGCCTACGGATTCGACGACATTGCGATTGTCCCCAGCCGTCGTACTCGCGACCCCGACGACGTCGACATCACGTGGACGCTCGGGCCCTATCGGTTCGAGCTCCCGCTCCTCGCCTCGGCGATGGACGGCGTGGTCTCGCCGGAGACGGCAGGCATCCTCGGGCGCCTCGGCGGCCTGGCGGTGCTCAACCTCGAGGGCATCTGGACCCGGTATGAGGACGCTGACTCGCTGCTGGAGCGGATCGCGCACCTCGATCGCGAAGAGGCGACCCGCGAGATGCAGGAGATCTACGCGGAGCCGGTCAAGCCTGAGCTGATCGCCCAGCGGATCGAGGAGATCAAGGCCCACGGCGTCGTCGCCGCGGCCTCGCTGACCCCGCAGAAGGTCGAGCAGTGGCACGAGATCGCGCTCGAGGCGGGGCTCGACATCCTCGTCATCCAGGGCACGGTCATCTCGGCCGAGCACGTCTCGACTCAAGGCCACGTGCTGAACCTCAAGGAGTTCGTCCGCGAGGTCCCGGTCCCGGTGGTGCTCGGCGGCTGTGCCAGCTACCACACGGGTCTGCACCTCATGCGCACCGGCGCCGCCGGCGTGCTCGTGGGCGTCGGCCCGGGCGCGGCGTGCACCACGCGCGGCGTGCTCGGCATCGGCGTCCCGCAGGCGACCGCGATCGCCGACGTGGCGGCCGCCCGCTCGCAGCACATGCTGGAGACGGGCGAGTACTGCAAGGTGATCGCCGACGGCGGCATGCGCACCGGTGGCGACGTCGCGAAGGCGATCGCCTGCGGCGCCGACGCCGTGATGATCGGCTCGCCGCTGGCGCGCGCCTACGAGGCGCCGGGCCACGGCTACCACTGGGGCATGGCGACGTTCCACTCCTCGCTCCCGCGCGGCGCGCGTGTCGCGACGGTGCAGAACGGGTCGATGGAGGAGATCATCTCCGGCCCCGCGCACGAGAACGACGGCACGTTCAACCTGATCGGCGGGCTGCGCACGTCGATGGCCACCTGCGGCTACCAGGACATCGCCGAGTTCAACCGCGCTGAGCTGATGATCGCCCCGGCGCTGCAGACCGAGGGCAAGCAACTCCAGCGCGACCAGCAGATCGGCATGGGCTCGCGCGGCGGCGGAGTGGCCCTTGTCGCAGACTGAGCTCCACAGCCAGGGGCACGGGTCGGCCGTCGCGGCCGACCAGCCCCTGGAGGAGCTGGCCCTCGAGCGTGAGGTCGCGACCGACGAGGTCGTGGTCCTCGACTACGGCGGGCAGTACTCGCAGCTGATCGCGCGCCGCGTGCGCGAGTGCGGCGTCTTCTCGGAGCTGCTGCCGCACCACGTCGGCGTCGAGGAGGTGCGGCGGCGCCGGCCGAAGGGGCTCATCCTCTCCGGCGGGCCGGCCTCGGTGTACGCCGAGGGCGCGCCGCGGCTGGATCCGGAGCTGCTCGAGCTCGGGATCCCGGTGCTCGGCATCTGTTACGGCATGCAGGCGCTCGTCCTCACGCTCGGCGGCAAGGTCGAGGGCGCCGAGGTGGGGGAGTTCGGGCGCTCGCAGCTGACGGTCTCCGACCAGGGCCGGCTGCTGGCCGGTACACCGGCGGAGCAGTCGTGCTGGATGTCGCACCGCGACACGGTCTACGAGCCGCCGCCCGGCTTCACGGCGCTGGCGAGCTCGACCGAGTCGCCGGTGGCGGCGCTCGAGGACGTCGAGCGCGGGCTGTACGGCATTCAGTTCCACCCCGAGGTCGTCCACACGCCCTACGGCCAGCACGTGCTGACGACGTTCCTCGAGGAGATCTGCGGCTGCGCCCGCACGTGGAGCCCGGCCTCGATCATCGACGATCAGATCGAGAAGATCCGCACCCAGGTCGGCACCGGCCGCGTCATCTGCGGGCTCTCCGGCGGGGTCGACTCGTCGGTGGCCGCGCTGCTCGTGCACCGCGCGATCGGCGACCAGCTGACGTGCGTGTTCGTCGACCACGGCCTGATGCGCAAGAACGAGGGCGAGCAGGTCATCTCCGCGTTCCGCGACCACTTCAAGGTCCCGCTGGTGGCGGTCGACGCCGAGGATCGGTTCCTCACGCGCCTGTCGGGGCTGAGCGAGCCGGAGGCCAAGCGCAAGGCGATCGGCGCCGAGTTCATCCGCGTCTTCGAAGAGGAGGCGCTGAAGCTCGAAGGCGCGGCGTTCCTCGTCCAGGGCACGCTCTACTCCGACGTCATCGAGTCCGGCGGCGGCACCGGCGCGGCGACGATCAAGTCGCACCACAACGTCGGCGGGCTGCCGGAGGACCTCGAGTTCGACCTCGTCGAGCCGCTGCGCGCGCTGTTCAAGGACGAGGTCCGCGCCGTCGGCGCCGAGCTCGGGCTGCCCGAGCGCCTCGTCTGGCGCCAGCCGTTCCCGGGCCCCGGCCTGGCGATCCGCATCGTCGGCGGCGAGGCGACGAAGGAGCGCCTCGACACGCTCCGCGGGGCGGACGCGATCCTCCAGGACGAGATCCGCAAGGCGGGCCTCTACCGCGAGCTCTGGCAGTCGTTCTGCGTGCTGCCGGACATCCGCACGGTCGGCGTCCAGGGCGACGAGCGCACGTACGGCTACGTGGTCGCGATCCGCGCGGTGACGTCAGACGACGCCATGACCGCGGACTGGGCGCGCCTGCCCTACGACCTGCTGGAGCGCATCGCCTCGCGCATGATCAACGAGATCCGCGAGGTCAACCGGGTGGTCCTCGACATCACGTCGAAGCCTCCGGGCACGATCGAGTGGGAGTAGAGCCAGAGACAGCCCGCGCGCTGTGGGTCCACGCCCGCGAGGCGTCCGAGCGCGCGGAGCGCGAGCTCGACCCCGCCGCCGTCCGGCGCGCGCTCGTCACGCTGGCGGTCGCCGGCACGGGCGGCGACGAGGAGGGCTTCCGGGCCGAGGTGATCCGGGCGCGTGACGCGGCGCGCAAGGTCGGCATGGACCCGGTCCCGCTGTTCGACGCAGCCGCGGCGATGGTCGACCGGGAAGACCCCGCCGCGCGGGAGATCCTGGTCACGACGCCGCGGGTCTAGGGCCCGACTTCAACGGCGCATTGAGGGGAGGGTTGGGGAGCCGCAGGTGTGGCGAGAAACTCACGGTAGTCGTGAACTTCTCGCCACACCCGAGCCGAGCAGGCCGGTGTGGCGAGAAACCGCTCGTATAGCGCGGGTTTCTCGCCACACCCCCGCCGCGAGGCCGCCGCGGCACCCCGAACCCTCCCCCTCAATGCCGCCGTTGACCTTCGGCGGCGCTGCCGCGACCTACGAAGCCTTATCCCAAGCCGTTAGCAACGGCAGCGGGTCGACCGGGGAGCCGCCGCTGTACCAGCCCGGCGCCTTCCAGACCTCGATGTGGAGGTGGCAGCCGTTGGCGCGGCCGGTGTCGCCGACGAAGCCGATCGGCTGACCGGTGTAGACGTGGTCGCCCTGGTCGACCAGTGACGCGTCGCGCATGTGCATGTACGCGTAGTCGTTGCCCGTGCCGTCGCCGTCGATGACGATGTAGTTGCCGGCGGCCGAGTGGTAGCGCTTGAACTTGACGCGCCCTCCGCGGGCGGCGACGAGCGGCGTGCCGCACTTGGCGAAGACGTCCTGGCCCTGGTGGCCGCGGCCACCGCCGAACGCGGCGGCGCCGGTGCCCATCGTGTGCGCGCCGCGGATCGGGAAGATGTGGCGCTGGAAGAGGAAGGCTCCTGGCGCGGCGGTCGCGGGCGCTCCCGGCGCGGGGACCTGGGCGGAGGAGGCGGTGACGCCGGACTGCGAGGTGGCGGAGACGCGGAAGGCGTAGCGGCCGTCGGGCTGCACCTTGCCGCCGGCGGTGCCGTCCCAGGTCATCGTCTCCGGGGTGTTGGGCGGCACGGCGCCGGGCTCCCAGCGGACGATCGCGACGCCGTCGGAGAGCCGGACCAGCTCGACCACCACGGTCACGGCCTCGGTCCCGCGCACGACGTAGGAGACCTGCGCCTGGCGCTCGGCGCCGTAGAAGACGCGGTTGCCCTGGACCTCGACGTCGATCCCGAGGCCGTCAGAGGTCGTCGCGGGCTCGATGGGCGTCGGGTCGATCGTCAGCGGCACGGCGGTGGGGCGGGACTCGGCGCCGTCGGTGGAGACGACCTGCACCGGCCCGCTGACCGCGGTGCGGGGCACGCGCGCGTCGACGTAGGTCTTCTTCGCCCGCAGCGGGGCGACCGAGACGTCGTCGGCGCCGCCCGGGGCGCCCTGGAAGACCACGGAGTCGACGCGCTTGAGCTTCTTGCCCTGAACCCGAACGCGCGACCCGGTGTGCCCGGCCGTGATCCCCATGCAGGCGGTGCGGCATTGCAGCGCGCGGACCTTGGGGGCCGGAGTGGCGAGCGCGCCGCCGGTCGGCGGCGTCGCGGCAGCGGCGGGGGACACCGCGAGTGCGGTGAAAACCGAGCCAGCGGCCAAAACCAGGCCGAACGGGTATGCACTTGTGCGTCGCGACCGGCGAATCCGGCCGACGACAACCGCGGAATGCGGCAAAGCGCCCTCTTGTTTTGGGTGTCTCGCCTACGGGGTTAGCTGACGGGCTCGCGCGATTTGCGCTACCAGGTGGCATTACCTGGATTCGCCCCCTAACTCGGTTCCCCCGCTCCGACGTTCCCCCTGGAAGTCGGACTCGGCAGACTTATGACGCCGGGCACTATACCCGCGAACCAGGCAGATCCCACCCCCGCTATCCTGCTCACCGCCGCGCGCCTCCGCGCCGCAGCAGCATGCCCATGAAGACTTACGTCGCCACACCGACCGACCGCGAGCGCAACTGGCTGCTCGTCGACGCCGAGGGTCAGACCCTCGGCCGACTGGCCACCCAGATCGCCGACGCGCTGCGCGGCAAGCGCAAGCCGACGTACACGCCGCACATCGACACCGGCGACTTCGTCGTGGTGATCAACGCGGAGAAGATCACGGTGACGGGCAACAAGCGCGCCGAGAAGCTCTACTACCGCCACTCGGGCTACCCGGGCGGCCTCAAGTCGCGCACGCTCAACGACATGCTCGAGCGCCGCCCCGAAGAGGTCATCCGCCTCGCCGTGCGCGGCATGATGCCCCGCAACCGCCTCGCCCGCAAGCAGCTCACGAAGCTCAAGGTCTACGCCGGCCCCGAGCATCCCCACACTGCCCAGCGGCCGCAACCCCTGGAGATCAAGACCTGATGGCCGACGAGAACCGCCCGCCCGAGGAAGAGACCGAGGAGACCCCGGTCGAAGAGGCTCCTGTCGAGGAGACCCCGACGGCGGAGGAGACCCCGGCCGAGGAGACGCCCGTCGCCGAGGCCGAAGAGGCCGCGGAGGAAGAGGCTGCGACTGAGGAAGCTCCCGCGGAGGAGCCCGCTCCGGTCGCTGAGGCTGAGGCTCCCGCTGAGGCTGAGGCTCCCGCCGAGGACACACCCGCCCCGGCCTCCGCGGCTGAAGCCGAGGAGTCCGACGACGAGGACGAGGACGAGCCCGCCCCGCGCGAGAAGCCCCTCATCCCCGGCGCCGACCTCGAGGTCGACATCGTCCGCGAGGGCGAGGCCGCTCTGCGCGGCGAGGCCGGCTACGACGACGACGACGAGTACGGCGAGGGCGGCGAGTCCGGCGACGAGCCCGAGACCGTCCAGCCGATCGCCGTCGAGATCGATCTCGCCTCCGGCGCGCGCTACCGCGCCACCGGCAAGCGCAAGACCTCGGTCGCGCGCGTGACCCTGAAGCCCGGCACCGGCGCTTACGTCATCAACGGCCGCACGCTCGAGCAGCACTTCCCGCGCTTCACGCTCCAGCGCAACATCCGCCAGCCGCTCGAGACGGTCGGCTACGAGGACCGCATGGACGTCGTGGCCAACATCCACGGCGGCGGCGTCTCGGCCCAGGCCGGCGCGCTGCGCCACGGCGTCTCGCGCGCCCTGCTCGAGGCGGATCCCAACCTCCGCTCCGAGCTCAAGCGCCGCGGCTTCCTCACGCGTGACCCGCGCGTGAAGGAGCGCAAGAAGGCCGGCCTCAAGAAGGCCCGCAAGCGGCCGCAGTTCTCGAAGCGCTAGCGCGGCTTGTCCCGCCGTCTCTTCGGAACGGACGGGGTGCGCGGTGTCGCGGGGGAGTTCCTCACCGCGGATCTCGCCCTGTCGCTGGCGCGTGCCGCCACCGCTCGGGTCAGCACGCCCGCACGCGTGCTGATCATCCGCGACACCCGTGAGTCGGGCGAGATGCTCGAGGCCGCCGTCGCGGCCGGGGTCGCCGCCGCGGGCGGCGAGGCGCTGCTGGGCGGCGTACTGCCCACGCCGGGCGCGCCGCTGCTGATCGGCCGCTACGGCCTCGACCTCGGCGTCGTGATCTCGGCCTCCCACAACCCCTACCGCGACAACGGCATCAAGTTCTTCGGCGGCGACGGCTTCAAGCTCTCCGACGAGACCGAGCTCGAGATCGAGGCCGCGCTCGACGGTCCGCCGGCCAATGCGCCGCAGATCGGCTCCGTGCGGCGCCTGCACGGCGCGCTCGAGGACTACCTGCGCGGCCTGCACCAGCGCTTCGAGCGCCTCGACCTCGCCGGCCGGCGGATCCTGCTCGACTGCGCCCACGGCGCCACCTACCGCGCGGCGCCCGAGATCTTCCGCCGCCTCGGGGCCGAGGTCGACGTGCTCGCCGCCGACCCCGACGGCCGCAACATCAACGACGGCTGCGGCTCGACCCACGTCGAGCGCCTCGCCGACACCATGACCGAGGGCCGGCACGACGTCGGCTTCGCGTTCGACGGCGACGGCGACCGCATGCTCGCCATCGACCGCTCAGGCGCCGTCGTCGACGGCGACGAGCTGATCGCGCTCGCCGCCCTGCACCTGCGCAAGCAGGACCGCCTGCCCGGCAACGGCGTCGCCGTGACGGTGATGACCAACTACGGCTTCCACACGGCGATGCGCACCGCCGGCGTCGACGTCGCCACCACGCCGGTCGGCGACCGCTACGTGCTCGAGGCGCTGCGCGAGCGCGGCTGGGCGCTCGGAGGCGAGCAGTCCGGCCACATCATCGACATGGGCTTCGTGCCCTCCGGCGACGGCATCGCCGCCGCGCTGCTGACGCTCGAGGCGCTCGCCGGCACCGACCTCGCCGAGCGCCACGGGATGGAGAAGCTGCCGCAGCGCCTGGTCAACGTCCGGATGGCCGATCGCGCCGCCCTCGCCGCCGCCACCGCGGCAGCGGCCGAGGCGATCGAGCGCGAGGAAGCCGCGCTCGAGGGCCGCGGGCGCGTGCTCGTGCGCCCCAGTGGCACCGAGCCGCTCGTTCGCGTGATGGTTGAGGCGCCGACCGCGGAGGAGGCCGACTCGACGTGTGAGCGGCTGGTCGCCGCGGTCGAGAGCTCGGCCTAGCCGGCTACCCCAGGCCCGCGAACCACTTGTTCGCGTCCGGCGCGAGCGGCTCGCGCTTGAATCCGGAGTTGATCAGCCCCCAGATCTGCCCGATCGGGAGGGCGGTCGTCCAGATCCGCACCTCGTCCACCGTCCCGCTCAGGGTCAGCTTGCAGGACCCGCGGTAGGCGCCGATCGCGCCCTCGCCGATGGGCGATTCGTACTTGATCTTGCCGCTGAACGGTGTGCCGGTCCCGACCTCGAAGCCGTCGACGAAGAGGCGCACCGTCTTGCCGTCGTAGGTGCCGGCGATGTGGTGCCAGGACCCGTCCCAGATCTTCGGGCTGCCCTGGGGCGAGCGGTACCACTTCTTGCCGTCGTAGACGTAGAAGGCGATGCCGCCGTTCAGCGACGAGTAGAGCCCGTAGGAGGCGGCCTCGCAGTTGTCGCCGCCCTTGGAGACGATGTACTTGAACTGGCCGGGCGACCCGTCGCGCTTGGCCCACGCCTCGACGGTCAGCCGCTGCTGATGGAGTGACTTGTCGTCAGGGATCGAGATGTAGTCGTTGCCGTCGAAGCGCAGCGCGCTCCCGATGCCGAGCAGGCCCTTCACCCAGTCGGCGTCGCGGCCGTCGGTGCTGCGGGAGGAGCCGAGCCGCCCGTCGTTGTGGTTGCCCGACACGTCGTGGACGATCTGGCCCTTGCCCTCCGACATGGGCCAGTAGCCCGCAAGCGGTGAGGCTGCCGCGGCGCTGGGCAGCGCCAGCAGGACGGCGAAGGTCACGGCACCGGCAAGACGGGATCGCATGCCCACACAGTGACGCTGGATTGGTCAGGGCACACTGCCCGCAAGGTCAGCTTATTTTCTGGACTGGGAGGACGATCGGCGGCCCTCTAGAATCGCCCCCTCATGTGCGGGATCGTGGGTTACATCGGGGACCGCCCCGTCCAGGAGGTCCTCCTCGAGGGCCTGCGTAAGCTCGAGTACCGCGGCTATGACTCCGCGGGCATCTCGATCCTCGACGACGGCCGCTTCAGCTCCGTGCGCGCCGTCGGCAACCTCGACGCGCTCGACATCGCGCTGAGTGAGGCCGCCGCCGCTCCCGACGCAGCGCCCGTCGCGCTCGCCGAGCGCGCGCCCACGACGGGCATCGGCCACACCCGCTGGGCCACACATGGCCGCGTCAACGAGGCCAACGCCCACCCGCACTCCGACGACGACGAGCGCGTGCACGTCGTGGTCAACGGCATCGTCGAGAACTACATGGAGATCAAGCAGGCGCTCCTCGCCGAGGGCGCGACGTTCAGCTCCGAGACCGACGCCGAGGTCGTGGCGCACCTGATCTCGCAGCGGATCGAGGCCGGCGACGACCTCGTCGCGGCCGTGCTCGCCGCCTACGCGCGCATCCGCGGCCACTACGCCTTCGTGGCCGTCTCGGCCGACGAGCCCGAGCTGCTGGTCGGCGCGCGCAAGGAGTGCCCGCTCGTCATCGGCCGCGGCGAGGGCGAGCAGTTCGTCGCCTCGGCGATCCCCGCCTTCCTCGCGCACACGCGCAACGTGCAGCTGATCGAGAACGACGAGATCGTCGTCGTGCGCCGCGACAGCGTCGAGTTCCTCAGCGCCGCCGGCGAGCCGATCGAGCGCGCAGTCGACGAGGTCGACTGGAGCCAGGAGGTCGCCGAGAAGGGCGGCTACGAGACGTTCATGCTCAAGGAGATCCACGAGCAGGCGGACGCCGTCGCGGAGACGATCGCCGACCGCACGGTCCGCGCGGACGGCGTCGACCTCGGTGACCTCGGCACGATCGACGACGCCTTCCTGCGCGACTGCAACCGGATCGTCGTCGTCGCCTGCGGGACCTCGTACCACGCCGGCCTGATCGGGCGCTACGCCATGGAGCAGTGGGCGCGCGTCCCGGTCGAGATGGACATCGCCTCCGAGTATCGCTACCGCGACCCGGTGGTCGGCCCGCGCGATCTCGTCGTCGGCATCACCCAGTCGGGTGAGACCGCCGACACGCTCGCTGCCATGCGGCTGGCGCAGGAGCGCGGCGCAAAGGTGCTCGCCGTGACCAACATCATGGGCTCGCAGGCGACGCGCGACGCCGACGGCGTCCTCTACACGCGCGCCGGCCTCGAGGTCGGCGTGGCCGCCACCAAGACCTTCGTCGCCCAGGTGGCCGCCATGTACCTGCTCGCGCTGCGGCTCGCCGAGCTGCGCGGCACGCTCCCCGCCGAGCGGCTGGCCGAGCTGGTGGCCGAGCTCAAGCGCATCCCGCACCACATCGACCACATGCTCGCCAACGGGCTGATGGCGGCGATCGACCGCACCGCCGAGCGCCACCACGAGGCCGAGTTCTTCCTCTATCTCGGCCGCCACGTTGGACTTCCGGTGTGCCTCGAGGGCGCGCTGAAGCTGAAGGAGATCTCCTACATCGCCACCGACGCCTACGCGGCGGGGGAGATGAAGCACGGCCCGATCGCGCTGCTGAGCGAGAAGACTCCGGTCGTGGTGGTCGCCACCGAATCGCCGGTGCTGGAGAAGGTCGTCTCGAACATGCAGGAGGTGCGCGCTCGCGGCGCGCACATCATCGCCGTCGCCAGCGAGGGCGACATCGGCATCGGCGAGCACGCCGAGGAGGTGCTGCGCATCCCCCGGACGGACTGGATGCTGCAGCCGATCCTCGCGGTGATCCCGCTGCAGCTGCTGGCCTACCGGATCGCACGCCTGCGCGGCCTCAACGTGGACCAGCCGCGCAACCTCGCGAAGACCGTCACCGTCGAGTAGCTCGACCGGGGGAGATTCGGATGAATCTCCCACCCCTGAGGAAAACCTGAGGAGGGGGCGGCGTTGGTCTGGAACCGAGTCGTTCGGTTCCAGACAAGACATGACGCCGTCGCAACTAGCCGCAAGGCTGACGATCCACGAGCACGACAGGGATGTCGCGCGTGTTCCCGGCGGCCGCCACCTGCGTGCGGTCGACGGCACGGCGGCCGCGCCGTCTGTGCTCCGCCCGGGCTTCCTGGACCGCGCCGACAGCACCTTCGCGTTCGAGCGCGAGTCGCTGCACCGGCGGCTGCTGGCCGCCGCTGACGTCCTGAGCGCCAGCCTCGCCCTGCTCCTCGTGCTGTACGTGGCGGGTGACGCGCGTCCGACGCTGGTCGCGCTCGCGGGCCTCCCGCTCGTGGTGTTGCTGTTCAAGGTCGCCGGGCTCTACGACCGTGACCAGCTCCGCCTCGTACCCTCGACGCTGGACGAGGCGCCGATGCTGGCGCAGCTCGCCGGCCTCTACGCGCTGAGCGTGACGATCCTGCAGCCGGTGCTCCTCGACGACCACCTGCAAGGTCTGTGGATCGCCATGCTGTGGGTGGTCAGCTTCGTCGCGATCATGGGTGGCCGCGCGCTCGCGCGTGTGACCTCAAGGCGCTGCCTGCCGGTCGAGCGCTGCCTGGTGGTCGGCGAGCTGGAGCGTGCGCAGCGAGTCCGCGAGAAGCTCCGCGTCAGCCACGCCCACGCCACCGTCATCGCAACGCTGCCGCTGGTCGGCGACGAGGAGCGGGTCGGCAGCGCCGAGGGCGTCGCGAGCATCGTCAACGAGCTCCGCGTCGACCGCATCATCGTCGCGCCCTCGACGACCGAGACCAGCGGCGTCGTCGAGCTGATCCGCATCGCGAAGGCGATCGGCGTCCGCGTGAGCGTGCTCCCGCACATGCTCGAGGCGATCGGGTCGACCGTCGAGTTCGAGAGCATTGAAGGCCTCACGGTGCTTGGCATCCGCCCGTTCGGCCTCTCTCGCTCGTCGCGGCTGCTCAAGCGCGGCTTCGATCTCGTGGCGACGACGGTCGGGCTGCTTGCTGTCGGTCCAGTCATCGCGGCGATCGCGCTCGCGGTGCGGATCGACTCCAAGGGCCCCGTGTTCTTCCGCCAGGTGCGCGTCGGCCGCGACGGCCGGCATTTCCGCATCTACAAGTTCCGCTCCATGGTGGTCGGCGCCGAGCAGCAGAAGGAGAACCTGCGCTCGCTCAACGAGGTCGGCGGCGGAATGTTCAAGATTGCGAGCGACCCGCGGGTGACGCGCGTCGGGAGCTTCCTGCGCCGCACGTCACTCGACGAGCTGCCGCAGCTCTTCAACGTGCTGCGCGGCGAGATGAGCCTCGTCGGCCCGCGGCCGCTCGTGACCGACGAGGACGCGCTGGTGCTCGGCCTCGACCGCAGCCGGCTCCACCTCACGCCCGGCATGACCGGCCCCTGGCAGGTCCTCGGTGCGCGGGTGCCGATGGACGAGATGGTCGGGATCGACTACCTGTACGTCGCGAGCTGGTCGCTCTGGCTCGACCTCAAGCTCTTGCTGCGAACCGTGCGCCACGTGCTCGGCCGCGGCAACGTGTAGAAGAGCGCAGGGCGCGGTCGCCCGCCGCAGCGCTCGCGCAGACGCCGGCGATGGTGGTCGCGACCACGATCCACGCGATCAGTGCAATGAGGAGGGCGAGGAAGATCATCTTCAGCTCCAGTACCCGCTTTCGGCGCGCAGGGCCTGCAAGCTGAAGCACAACGGTCCGAATCTCATCCGCTCGAGCAACGGGGGCCGGCTCGTGCGAGCCGGCCCCCGAGCTCGCGCCGTCAGCTGCTGACGGTAAAGGACTGCTTGTTGGTGTTGGTGTCGCCGTCGTGGTCGCGGACGGTGAGCTTGACGTACTTCATACCGGTGGTCTGGAACGCCTTCCTCAACGTGCAACCGGTCAGCGTCTCGTACACGGTCGAGCCGTTCTGGTTCTCGAACGACCACGTGCAGGAGATCGGCCCGTCACCCGTAGAGCGTGAAGCCGCTGTCGCCGGTGGTGAAGGCGTAGCACATGCTCGCGGTCGCGCCGGCAGCGGCGCGGATCGTGATCGCCTTGTTCGTGCCCTGCCAGGTTCCGTAGCTGCCCGAGGCCAGACAGATCGTCTGCCCCGCACTCGCCGCCGAGACCTCTGAGGCGAACGACGACGTCGTCGCATTGCGATCACAGGGCACCGCGGCGACCGCCGCGGTCCGATTGACGATCGCGGCGGCGCGTGCCGCAATCACGAGCACCGCGAGCGCGGCATACAGACCTGATGGCGCGACGGCACGGGCCATCGCTCCGAACGAGCGGAACATTGATTCTCCTCAAGGTGGCTGACGTGAACGGACGCCCTTGGGCAGCAGACGTCCAGCCGTCCCGGCGCAGACCACCGTCGGCCGCAAGCGGCCGTCGACGATCAGGTCACGGCAGTGAGGAGCAATCCGTTGCTGCCGCCGTCCCCCTCGGACATGTCAGGCGCGTGCCGTGTGGATCGGCGTGGTTGCGCTGCGATGTCGGAGCTGGCAGCGAGCTACCGCGCCTGGCCCATCCCCTGTCCAGCGGAGCCTAGTGACCCAACCGGCCAGTTTGAATCAGGCGCCGACCCTCAAGGCGGATGCGGGACCGCGGTCACCGGAGGACCCGTCAGGACGCTGTGTCAAAAAGGCCGGATCCTCGGGCAGCGTGGTCACCTGGCGCGCCGACGCTTCCAGCAGGTGATCGAACGTGAGGTCGTCCGCTTCGACGGAGAGTGCGAGCCCGCGTCCGTCGAGCTCGCCCGCGATCTGGATCTGGTGATCGTCGACGTGCTCGCCGTGCGCCAGCGGCGCGGCACGAGTACCGGGCACCTGCCGACCTCGAGCGCGGCAAGCGCGGTGCCCACGCCCGCGTGGGCGACGAGCACGTCGGCCTCGTCGATCGCGCGGATCAGCTCCCGCTCGGGGATGGCGTGGTGACCGGCGATCCCGAGGCCGCTGACGTCGGTGTCGCCGGTCTGCCAGAGCACCTCCGCGTTCGGCGGCAGGATGTCGAGAAGGCGCCGGACGAGCCGTTCGAAGCCGTAGTCCTTGAACGTCCCGAGCGACACGACCACCTTGCGGAGCTCGCCTCGGGTCGCGCGCGGCTCCTCGGACGGCACGAACGAGTCGAACACCGCGCCGCGGTAGTGCCACCGCTCGTCCGCCCAAGCCGGGTACTGCGTGTACAGCTGCACACCGGGGATCCGGCTGATCATGCGCGCGGTCTTCGACGGTCCGCTCGCTGCGTGCCGCGCTCTCGATGTAGTGGCATTGGAGCCCGCGGGCGCGGCCGATGGCGAAGAACGGGAGCGCCATGGCCGAGCCGGTGCTGACGATCGTCTCGACGTCGTGCTCGCGCAGGATGCGGTGGACGAGCGGCACGTTGCGCAGCACGTTGCCGGGATCGCGCCCGCCGACGAAATGCACGAAGTCGACGGCCTCGCCGTCGAGCAGCGAGCGGCTCTGCGGCGTGTCGAACGTGGCCCAGCGAAACGGCCCGCCGATGCCGGCCAGTCTCCGGTGCAGCCGGTGCAGCTGCTTGAGGTGACCGCCGGTCGAGGCGACGAGGAGGGTGGTCACGCCCCCGCGAGCGTCGGCTCGAGCTCCCAGTGGCGGGCCACCAGGTCGCGCGTGTTCTCGATGTTCGCGCGGCTCGAGGCGCCGAAGACGATCGACTCGATGTTCGGCTGGTCGCAGACCCACTCGATCGCCTCGTCGGCCGGGATCGCGCCCGAGGCGAAGACCGACATCGCCACCGCGCGGAAGCGGCGCTCGCGCAGCGCCGTCTCGTAGGCCTCGAGGCCGCCGGACATGCGGAAGCCGATCTTGTTGATGTTCGAGCAGACGATCGGGTTCTCGATGCCCGAGCTCGTCGAGCACGTCGAGCAGCGCCGGCAGGTTCATCGTGATGAACCCGGGCTCGGCGTCGTAGCGGCTGCGCACGTGGTCGGCGAAGATCCGGAACGCCTCGTTGAAGCCGAGGCCGAGGAGCAGGTCGACGACGACGTTCTGCAGGAAGATGACCGGGGTCGCAGCCCCTCGAACATCTTCATCTCGGCATCGATCAGCAGCGTGGTGATGCCCTCGATGTCCTTCTTGGCCATCGAGGCGCCGCCGCGGATCGCCGCGTCGAGGAGCCCCTCGTCCGGCAGGAAGCGCTTGACGCGCGCCGAGCATGCCGTCCTCGGTCACCGCGTTCGCGTACTTGTGCGCGTACGGCATGCACGGGTAGAACGTGAAGTCCGCGTAGCGGTCGGGGTTGGCGCGCACGTGGTCGCAGATCGAGGCGATGCGGTCGTGCGTCGTGCACATGAAGGTGCGGACGCCCTCGTCGTACGCGGCGTCCAGGACGTCGATGACGGCCTCGATCGACTGGAAGCGCATCGCCTGGGCGCGCGCCTTCTCCTCCGACATGTGGTTGACGCCGAAGAACTGGTTGTCGCCGAACAGCAGGCGGTCCATCAGGCCGCCTTCCGGGTCTCGAGCCGGCTCGCGGGCTCCGGGCGCCGACGGAGCGCCAGCCGCGGCGAGGCGGAAGCGCGCGGCGCGAGCGGCGCCTCGGCCGTCGCTTGCGGCGCGCGGGTCGAGGCGCCCTTGCGCGGCGTCGGCGATCATCATCGCGATCACGCGGTCGGTCGCCGCTGCGCTCGGCGAAGCCGTTGATGCCGTCGCGTCGCTGCTTCGGACCCGCTCGACGAAGTGGTCGATCTGGGCGCTGTACTCCTCGCCGCGCAGGTAGAAGCCGACCGGCTCGGTCAGCTCGGTCGTGTAGCGGACGTTCCAGCCCTGCTCGTAGCCCGTCGGGGACGCGCGGTGTCGCGCAGGTAGACCTGGCACTCCTGCCGGTCGGCGAAGATCCGTCCCGCCGGTGCCCCAGATCGTGATCCGGGTGGTCATCTTGCGGTGCGACTCGTCGGACCAGTTGACCGAGATCCGCGCGCTGCTGCCGCCGCCGTAGAACAGCGTGCTGTGGACCTCGTCGTCGATCTCGCGCGAGAAGATCGAGTTGAGCACGGTGCCGCCGACGCCGATCGGGCTCGCCGAGGTACCAGTTCAGGAGGTTGAGCGGGTGCGCGGCGTAGTCGTAGAGGCGCGCCGCCGCCCTCGTCCTTGCGGCTGCGCCAGGTGCCGCCCTTGGGCTTGAGCACGACCGGCCCGTAGGCCTCGCCCAGCACGTGGGTGACGTCGCCGATCGCGCCGGCGTCGAGCAGCCGCTTGACCTCGGCGAACGCGCCGACGAAGCGGTTGTGGTAGCCGACCTGCGTGACGAGCCCCCGCTCGTCGGCGAGCGCGCGTGAGCTCGTCGGCGTCCGTCGACCGTCGAGCGAGAACGGCTTCTCGCAGAAGACGTGCAGGCCGCGCTCGAGCGCGGTCCGCACCATCGCTGCGTGGGTCCGCGACGGCGTGGCGATCAGGACCGCGTCGAGCTCGACCTCGCGCAGCATCGCCTCGTAGTCGTCGTAGGTCGCGACGCCGGTGTACTTCTTGAGGACGCCGAGCACGTAGCTCGACGCGTCGCAGACCGCAGCCAGCTCCGCATCGGGGTGCGCGCTTGACGATCGCCAGGTGCGAGAGGCCCATCTTGCCGAGTCCGACGACGGCGATCTTGATGGCAGTTACCTCGATTGCCAAGCAGGCGTTGGTCAGCGGTTGAGCGCGACGGCGCCGCCCTCGTAGACGAACGGGAGGTCGGCCTCGATGTCGCGCAGCAGCGGCGCGGTCGCGTCGCGCTGCGACGGGATCAGCTCCTCGATCGGGGAGCGGCCACTCGATGCCGACGTCGGGGTCGTTGTAGGCGATCCCGCGCTCGGTGGCGTCGGCGTAGTAGTTGCTCTGCTTGTACATGACGTCGGCGACGTCGGAGATGACGCAGAAGCCGTGGGCGAACCCGACCGGGCAGTAGACCGAGCGCATGTTGTCCTCGGTCAGCTCGAACGCCTCCCACTCGCCGAACGTCGGCGAGCCGCGGCGGATGTCGACCATCACGTCGACGATCGCCGCCGCGCGCGCAGCGCACGAGCTTCGCGGCGCCCTGGCCGATCTGGAAGTGCATGCCGCGGACGATGCCCTTGCCCGAGCGCGAGTGGTTGTCCTGCACCATCTCCTCCGGGATGCCGAGCTCGGCGAAGATGCTGCGGCGGTAGGTCTCGCAGAAGAACCCGCGCTCGTCACCGATGACGCGGGGCTCGAGGAGGATCGGGCCCGTCCAGCCGTGTGTCGAGACGCTTCATCTGTCTCCTCTCTCAGGTTCCGTAGTTCGTGGTCAGGCGTCGCGGCGGCGAGCAGGTCCGCTCGCTCGAGGTAGTCGGCGAGCGCGTCGCGCCACGGGCGCAGCGGCGCCAGGCCGGCTCGCTCCGAGACGGAGGACCGCAGCACGCCGTTGAGCGGGCGGTCGGCCGCGCCGGGGGCGATGACCGTGGTCCCCGGCGCGACGGGCACGTCAACGCCGGCGAGCTCCATGATCGCCTCGGTGAAGCCGTGCCAGCTCGTCGCCTCGCCGTTCGTCACGTGCAGGGTGCCCGTGACGTCCGCCTCGAGCGCGGCCAGGATCCCGGCGGCGAGGTCGGCGGTGAATGTCGGCGTGA
Source organism: uncultured Solirubrobacteraceae bacterium (assembly GCA_963802905.1). Lineage (GTDB taxonomy): Bacteria > Actinomycetota > Thermoleophilia > Solirubrobacterales > Solirubrobacteraceae > DASQFQ01. The sequence goes on from CAWDKH010000019.1 coordinate 313,135, forward strand.
GCAGCTGGTCGGCGACCACGTTCAGCGCTCCCTGCTCCTTGGCGCGGGCGATCATCCGCGTCACGAAGTTGCCGCCCTTGGAGACGCTGCCGTGGAGGCCATAGAGGCCCGCGGTGCGGACCACGAGTGAGCCGGGCGCGTACGCCAGCGCGGCGTGCTCGCCCGCGAGCTTGGAGATGGCGTAGATGCTGCGCGGGTTCGGCAGCGCGTCCTCGTCGTAGGGCTCAGCCGCCGTGCCGTCGAAGACGTAGTTGGTGCTGAGGTGCACGAAGCGCGCGCCGGCCTCGGCGCTGCGGGTCGCCAGGCGCTTTACCGCCCGCACGTTGACCGCGAACGCCTGGTCCTCCTCGCGCTCGCAGACCTCCACGTTGTGGAAGGCGGCGCAGTTGAGCACGAGCGTCGGCGCCAGGGCGTCGAACGCGCGCGCGACTGCGGTGTCGTCGGTGACATCGAGGTCGGTGCGGGACGGCGCGAGAACCTCCGCGCCGCCCTGCAGGATGGCCTCGAAGTCGGAGGCCAGCTGGCCCCCTCCTCCCGTGATGAGGACACGTTCCGCGCTCACAGTGCTGCCCGGAACTGATCGATCTGGGGCGTCAGCTCACTCAGCAGCTCGAGCCAGCGGATGTTGTAGAACCGCGGGTCGGTGAGCATGACCTTGTCCTCGACGTCGATCGAGGCCAGGATCCCGTCGATCGCCTCGACCACCGAGCGCGAGGGCTGGAAGCCGAGGCGGCTCGCGAGCTTCGTGTTGGAGCACTCATAGTCGCGCGTGAGCTGCGGCGCGGGCTCCTCCCTCAGCACCACGTTGCGGCCCATGAGCTGGACCGAGCCGGCGACGAGCATCGCGAGCTCGCGGATCTGGTAGTTCGAGTGCAGGACGTTGAAGATCTCGCCGCGCACGAGGTCGGCGGGCGCCTCCATCGTCGCGATCATCGCGTCGGAGACGTCGCAGACGTCGACCAGCGGCCGCCACATGTAGCCGCCGCCGTGCAGCGAGAGCTGGCCCTTCAGCAGCGCGTCCTTGACGAACGTGTTGACCACGAGGTCGAAGCGCATGCGCGGGCTGTGGCCGTAGACGGTGCCGTTGCGCAGCATCACCGGGCACAGGCCTTCGCCGACGAGGTCCAGCAGCGCCTCCTCGCCGTAGCGCTTGGAGGTCGCGTAGGCGCCGCGCGGCTTGATCGGCGCGGTCTCGTCGTGCATGCCCGGGGGCATGCCGTCATAGAGCGAGCAGGACGAGGCGAAGACGATGCGCTCGACGTCGCGGTCGACGCAGTTGCGACCCAGCGTCTCCGTGGCGATGGCGTTCATCTGCCAGTTCGCCTCGGGGTCGTACTCGGCCGTCGGGTCGTTGGAGAGGCCGGCCAGGTGGATCACGGCGTCGACGCCGTCGAGTGCGCTGGCGGGCATGTCGCGCACATCCGCCTCGATCACCTCGACGCGGTCGAGGATCGGCGAGATCGGACCGCGGCCCCAGTAGAGCCGGTCGAGGATCCGGACGTGGTAGCCCCGGTCCAGCAGGCGCTGCGTCAGGATCGAGCCGATGTAGCCGGCGCCGCCGGTGACGAGGACGAGCTGCCCGGGTTCGGGCGCCTCGGGCGCGAGCCCGTTGGTGCGGCGCGCGAGCGGAGGCAGCTCCACGTGCCCGTTGCCATTCTCACTCATGCGTCAAAACACTCCTGCCGATTCGGATTGCCGAGAACTGCTCGATCAACGGCCGAGTGCGAAGGCTTCTTCCGCCCGGTCGGCCACGTGCCGGCCGATCGCCAGCGAGGACGTGGCGGCGGGCGACGGCGCGTTGCGGACGTGCAGCGCGCGGTCCGTCGCGGAGAACACGAAATCGTCCACGAGCTTGCCGTCGCGTCCGAGCGCCTGGGCGCGGACGCCGGCCCAGCCGGGCAACAGGTCGTCGGCGGTGAGCTCCGGCACGTAGCGGGCCGCGGTGGCGGCCATCGCGCGCCGGCTCACGGCGTGGGCGATCTCGGTGATGCCGGTTCGCCAGAAGCGGCGCATCATCCGCGGCGTCCCCGGCCACGCCAGCGTGGCGGCGAGGTCGCGTGGGCGCACCTGGCGCAGGCGGTAGGCGTCGCGCCCGCCCGCAAGCAGCGCGGTCGGGCCGACGAGCACGTCGCCGTCGGCGTGGCGTGTGAGGTGCACGCCCAGGAACGGCAGCTGCGGGTCGGGGACGGGGTAGATCATCGAGCGGACCAGGTGGCGGCGCTCCGGTCGCAGCCGCAGGTAGGCGCCGCGGAAGGGCACGATCTGCGGCTCGCGTGGCGCGCCCGCCTGCACGGCCAGGCGGTCCGACCACGCGCCGGCGCACACGAGCGCGTGCCCGGCTTCGAGCACGCCGCGGCCGTGCGCGATGCGGATGGCGCGGCCGTTCGGGGTGATGCCGGTGACCTCGCTGCCGAGGGCGACGCTGCCGCCGGCGTCCTCGAGCTCGGTGCGCAGCGCGCGGGCGACCGCGGTGAAGTCGACGATCCCGGTGTCGGGCGAGTGCAGCGCCGCGATACCGCGGGCGGCCGGCTCGAGCTCCGCAAGCTCGTCCGGGCCGATCCGGCGCAGCCGCGCGACGCCGTTGGCGCGACCGCGGCGCTCGAGCTCGTCGAGGCCGGGCAGCTCGGACTCCTCGAGTGCGACGATCAGCTTGCCGCAGCGCTCGGCTTCGATCGCGTGGCGCTCGCAGAACGCGTACAGCTCGCGCGCGCCGCTGACGCACAGCTGCGCCTTCAGCGACCCCGGGGCGTAATAGATGCCAGCGTGGATGACGCCGGAGTTGCGGCCGGTCTGGTGGCGGCCGATCGCGTCCTCCTTGTCGAGCACCACGATCCGCGCGCGCGGGTGGCGATGCGCGAGCTCGCGCGCCGTGGCCAGGCCGACGATGCCGGCGCCGACGACCGCGATGTCGCAGCGTTGCGGGTCGCTCACTGGGTGGGCCCGTTGGCGACCGCCAGGACGCCGAGCCGGATCCCCGACTCGGGGTCCTGGATCCGCGCGACCGCCTCCGAGCGCGAGTGCGCGTCGATCTTGCGGAACGCGGACGCCAGGTGGGTCTTGACCGTGCTCTCGGCCAGGAAGAGCTTGCCCGCGATTTCGCGGTTCGTCAGGCCGAGGACGAGCAGCGAGAGGATCTGCTTCTCGCGGTGCGAGAGCGGGCGCGGGGCGATCTGCTGGCCGAGCACGGCCGGGACGGCGAGCTGGCCGGCGAGCAGTGCGTGGGCGGTGGGCACGAGGGCACGCTCCACGTCGTCTTCGAGGACGATCCCGGCCGCGCCGGCGAGCAGCACGCGTCGCAGGGCGGCGTTCGAGAGGTCGGCGGGCATGACGGCCAGGATCGGCGCATTCGGATGCGACTCGGCGAGCGTGCGGATCGTGCGCAGGTGCGGGTCTTCGCGAGCCGGCTCGAGCACGACGATCAGTGCGTCTGACGCCGGCTCGGCTTGGAGGCCGAAGCCGGCGTCGCCGAGCAGCCGGACGACGTCGCCGCGCCCCCGCACGTCGCTTCCCACGACCGTGGCGAGCACCGGCGACCACAGCGGACGTGCTTGGGTGGCGGTTGCCGTGCGGCTCATGGTGCAGTAACGCACCACGCCGCCGCCCGCTTTCGCGGCGTGGGCGAGCAAGTCTGCGCGTGTCCGAGCCGTTGGTCGTGCGGATGCGCGCGTGATGCTTCGCCACTTCTCCAGCCACCGGTGGCTCCTGGCCGTGCTCGTGACGAGCACGCTGATCGCTGCCGTCTGCACGAAGCTGAACACCGCCGGCAACCTGACGGTGGCGGCCGCGACCACCCACGTCATGGTCGACGATCCCGACGTGTCGATCCTGGAGCGGCGCGCCCTGCCGCAGGACGTCGCCACGCTCCAGAAGCGCGCGGAGCTCTACGGGCGCCTGATGGTGACCACGCCGGTGCTCGAGGCCATCGGCAAGCGCGCCGGCCTGCCGCCCGACCAGATCGCCGGGGTCGACCGCACGACCGCCGACGTGCCGATCCCCCTCACCGAGCCGGCCAGCGAGGAGCGAGCCAGCCAGATCCGCGCGTCGCACGCGCCCTATCGCCTCGAGCTGCAGTCCCACCCCGACGAGCCCGTCCTCGCGATCTACGCCGTGGCGCCGTCGTGGCCGGAAGCGCAGCGGCTCGCAGACTCCGCCGTCCCCGGCCTGCAGGACTACCTGCGCGACATCGCCCGCCTCCAAGGCTTCCCCGAGGAGCAGCTTCCGCAGCTGCGCCAGCTCGGCAGCGCACGCGGCGGAACCACCAACGGCAAGGCGAAGATCGTGATCGCCGGCCTGACGTTCGTCACCGCCTTCGGGCTGAGCTTCGTCCTCCTCCTCTTGCTCCTGCGCCGGTTCCGGCGGCCCGGGACGGAGGACGCTCCGGCGCCCGCCCCCCGTGCGCGTCTCAGCGCGCGGGCGGCGGCGGACTGGCCGCGGACCAACCGCGTGTTGCCCTGGTCGGTCGCCGGCCTCATCACGATGTTCTGGCTCACCCCGTTCGACAAGATCGAGCTGGCGATCCCGGCGCCGATCGACCTCACGCTCGACCGGCTCGTCCTGCCCGTCGTCGTCGGGATCTGGCTGATCGCCTTCACCGCCGGCCGCGGTGCCGCGCCGCGGCTGCGCCTCACGCGCGTGCATCTCGCGATCTGCGTGTTCCTCGCGTGCGCGTTCGTCAGCGTGGTGCTCGCCGCCCGCTATCTGAACCAGACCGGCGAGCTCATGCTGGCCTTGAAGAAGCTCCCGCTGCTCGTCTCCTACATCTCGGTCTTCGTCATCGTGGCGAGCTCCGTGCGGCGCACCGAGGTTCCGGCGTTCATGACGTACACCCTCTTCCTCTCGGTGCTCGTCGGGCTCGGGATCATCTACGAGTCCCGCTTCATGACGAACGTGTTCACCACCTGGTCGGACAAGCTGCTCCCAGGCCCGTTCGAGGTGGTTCAGGACGGTGCCGGCACGGGTCTCGACAGCCTCGGGCGCCGCTGGATCGGTGGCCCGGCGGCCTATGGCTTGGAGGCGGTCGGCATGCTGGCCATGGCGCTGCCGATCGCCATCGTCGGGATCATCGGCTCGCCGACCCGCCGGCGCAGGGTCCTCTACGGGCTCGCGATCGTCGTGCTGCTCGCCGGCATGTTCGCGACGCAGCGCAAGACTGCGCTGATCGCGCCGGTCGCGGTCATCGCGACCCTGGCCTACTTCCGCCGGCGCGAGCTGCTCATGCTGGCGCCCTTCGGCCTCGTCATCGGGGTCATGGTGGCGGCCGTCTCTCCGAGCGCCGTCCATAGCGTCGTCGCCCAGTTCACCCGGTCGGACGCCGGCAGCGTGGCGACCGACGAGCGAGCGCGCCGCCGACTACGACGCCATCCGCCCGGATCTCTTCACGCACCTGGTGTTCGGCCGGGGCTTCGGCAGCTACAACCACGCCAGCTACCGGATCCTGGACTCCGAGATCCTCACGCGATCCATCGAGACCGGCATCCTCGGCCTCGCCGCGTTCCTGCTGATCCCCATCTCGGTGATCCTCGTCGCGCGCAAGACGGTGTCACAGCGCGATCCGAGATGGGCGCCTGCCGCTCTCTGCGGCGTATCGGCTGCCGTGTGCATGCTCGTCCTCGCGACCCTCTACGACGTCATGGCGGTTCCGCACGTGCCCTGCGTCTTCCTCTACATCGCCGGCCTGACCGTCGCGGTCGTCGGCCTGGGGTCCGAGGCCGAGCCGCCGCCGGAGCGGCACGAGCACACGGCCCGGGTGCACAGGCGCCCGCAGCGCCCCGTCCACGTCGTCAGGGAACGGGTCCGCACCGGCTGACGCGGAAGTCCGCGTCGCTGGCCAGCGTTGGATTGAAGACCGTGGGTATCGGCATTCGTCTTCACAAGCTGTGGCGCCTGAAGCTCGGGCTGGTCATCAGCATCGCGCTCGCCCTGTTCGCGGGGCTCTGGAGCGTGCAGAAGATCAGCCTCTCGCCGCCCGGGCTGACCCCGCGCTCGCTCGAGATGGCGACTGCGTCGACGCACGTGCTCGTGGACTCGCCGACCTCGGCGATGGTCGACCTGCGCCAGGACACCTACAGCGTCGACGGCCTCCGGAACCGCGCCGTCGTGCTCGGCAACGTGATCGCGAGCAGCCAGGTCCAGGCGAGGATCGCGGCGCGCGCCCACGTGCCCCTCGAGCGCCTGCGCATCCAGGCGCCGCTCACCGCGCAGCAGCCGTCGGCTCCGGTGGACTCGGAGAACGCCCGGCACACGAGCGACATCCTCAAGTCGACCGACCAGTACCGCATCGACCTCAAGGCCAACCCGACCGTCCCGATGCTCGACATCTACGCCCAGACGCCGACCGCGGAGAGCGCGGGCGCGCTCGCGAACGCCGCGGTGGACGAGCTCAACAAGTACCTGGAGGCCCTCGTCGCGCGGCAGAACACCCCGCTGAAGGACCAGATCCGCCCGGTCCAGCTGGGCCGTGCGACCGGCGTGGTGATCACGCCGGGCGTGAGGTGGCAGGCGGCGTTCCTCACGTTCCTGCTGACGCTGGGCGCCTCGTGCGCGACCGTGACGTTCCTCGCTCGCGCGCGGACCGGATGGCGCCAGGCGGCGCTTTCGGAGCGCGCCGCCGCGGAGGCCTGAGCCACCGCGCATGGAACTGCTGCCGATCCTCCGGCTGATCTGGCGCCGTCGGATCCTGCTCGGGGCCGGCCTCGTCGTCTCCGTGGCCCTTGCCCTCGGGCTCGGCGGCCCGCCGAAGAGCTCGAGCGTGCTCGCCTGGACGCGCGTCAACCTCGACACGCCCACGTCGCAGCTCGTCAACTCCTCCCCCGGCGGCGCGGACACGCTGCCCTGGCGCGCGTCGTTCCTGATCCACCTGATGGCGACCGACGCGACGCAGAAGCGGCTCGCGCAGTCGCTCCACGTCCGGCCGGACGAGGTGGCCGTGGTCGACCCCGCGCTCGGGGTGCCGATCGTTCCGGCCTCGATCCCGACGGCGGCGTCGGATGCGGCCGGGATCACGGTCGCACCGTACGTGCTGACCCTGACGCTGCCGACCCTGACGCTCCCGACGATCGCGATCGAGGCCGCAGCGCCCGATCGCGCCGGGGCGAAACGGCTCGCCGCCGCCGCGGTGGCCGTCCTGGAGTCGCAGTCGTCGCTGTCGGCCGACCGCTTCTCGTCGAAGATCCTGACCGGTGGCGGCGTCGTGCTGAAGCGCCAGCCGTTCCTGGTCGAGCAGGTGGCGCCGATCCGCGCGAAGCGGGTCACCGAGCGCGTGATCTCGCCCAAGCAGATCGGCCCGCCGCTGCTCCTTCTCGTGCTTTGGACCGCGGGCGCGCTGCTCCTGCCCGGCCGGCTGCACAGGCGGCGCCCGCGCGTCGCACCCGCGGTCTAGCGCAGGCGCCGGGCGGGCGTGCCCGCCCAGACCTCGCCGGCGGGCACCGGCCGCGTGACGACCGCGCCCATGCCGACGACGGCACCGGCGCCGACGACGAGGCGCTCGCGCAGCAGCGCTCCGGCGCCGATGTAGGCGGCGCGCTCGATCCTGACGCCGCCCGCCACGCGGGCCCCGGCGCCGAAGGTGACGCCATCCTCGACCACGTCGTCGTGGGTCAGCACCACGGCCGGCATCACGGCCACATGCGCGCCGAGCTCGACGTCGGCGGTCAGGATTGTCCCGGCGTGCAGCACCGTGCCCGGGCCGATCGAGGCCGAGGCCGGGACGACCGCGGTGGGGTGCACGAGCGTCGCGAAGCGCTCGGGGGGAAGACCGAGACGCTCGACCAGCCCCAGCCGCCGCGGTGGGTCATCCGGCGACGCCACGCAGGCGACGACGAGCGCGTCGGGATGGTCGCTCGCGGCCTCGGACGGGCCGACGATGTCGACGCCGAGGACGCTCCGGCCGTGCGTCGCCGGGTCGTCGTCGAGCACGCCCGCGAGCTGCCACGTGGGAGCGACGGCGTTGACGGCGCGCACGAGCTCGAGCGTCTCGCGCGCGATCCCGCCCGCGCCGATGACCAGCAGCGGCCTCAGGGTGCGACGCGCTGGGGTGATGGGTCGCGCAGCTCCGGCCCGCCGGTCTGGACCGACACCGGGCTGGTGAGCTTGGCGAACGGCACCGGTTCGCGCCCGAGCATCGCGCTGATCACGACCCGGTTCGCCGTGCGCTTGAGCTGACCGACCTCCCCGGACCCCGAGTAGACGGCGCGAAGGCCATGGCGCAGCATCACCGCGCCACGGTAGGCGACGCGGTGGACGGGGGAGAAGTACTTGCGCGCGTACCACATGCGCGTCAGCGCGCCGAGGCTCTCGATGTGCGGCTTGATGCCCGCCTTGCGGTCGTGGTGGAGGATCGTCATCTGCGGCAGGTGGCGGATCTCCCAGCCCGCCATCTTGATGCGGCGGCAGAGGTCGGTCTCGTCCGAGTACATGAAGAAGTGCTCGTCGAAGTAGCCGGCGCTCTCCAGCGCCTCGCGCCGCGCGAGCATGAACGAGCCGCTGGTCCAGTCGCAGTCGGTCTCGCGCTCGTAGGCGGCGGGGTCGATCTCGCGCTCGCCGAGCCAGCGCGGGCGCCGGCGGCCGAGCCGCTCTGCGCAGAGCGCGTCGCCGAGCGCGCGGACGGCGTTCGGGAAGTAGCGGATCGTCGTGTCGAGGCGGCCCTCGCCGGTGATCTGGCGGGCGCCGGCGAGGCCGACGGTCGGGCGCTCGTCCATCATCCGCACGAGCTCGTCGAAGCTGCCCTCGAGGATCTCCGTGTCGGGGTTGAGGAACAGCACGTAGCGCGCGTTGCAGGTCATCAGCGCGCGGTTGTTGGCGTGCCCGAAGCCGTGGTTGCGCGACCACACGCTGCGCGCGCGCGGGAACTCGGTGGCGACCACCTCGGCGGTCTCGTCGCTGGAGTCGTTGTCGACCACGACGACGTCGCCGCTGATGTCGCCCATGTGCTCGAACACCGTCCGCAGGCAGGGACGGATCCAGTGCGCCTCGTTGGTGGAGACCGTGATGATGGCGAGATCGTGCACCAGGGCCTCCCTCAGCCCAGCTTGCTGTCGACGAGCGCGGCGAGGCTGGCGAGGCTCTCGAAGACGTCGGCGGTGACGTCCTCGCCCTCGATCGTGATGCCGAAGCGCTGCTCGAGCTCGAGCACCAGCTCCAGCACCGCCATCGAGTCGAGCTCGGGCAGCGAGCCGAGCAGCGGCGTGTCCGCGTGAAGCGTGTCGGCGCGGTCTTCCACGCCCAGGGTCTCGACCACGACCGCCTTCACGGCGTCGATGTCGATGGTGGTCTGCACGTCCATGGGCGTCCCTTTCTCCTGCCGTCCGATTCAGGGGACTAACGCGAGGAACGCGCCCGGACTTACGCAAGATTTGGCAATCGCGTCCCGTTGAGTTTCCGATGCCACGGCAACTCGAAAACGAGGGAGTACAGCTTTGAGCAGTCTTGGACGCGTGCTGGTCACCGGCGGCGGAGGCGCGATCGGCTCGAACGTCTGCGATGAGCTGGTGCTCGCGGGCGCCGAAGAGATCGTCGTGCTCGACAACTTCGTGCGCGGTCGCCGCGCCAACCTCGACTGGGCGCGGGCCAACGGCAACGTCCGCCTTGTCGAAGGCGACATCCGCGACCGCGAGCTGGTGTACCGCCTCAGCGACGGCATCGACCTCGTCTTCCACCTCGCCGCGATCCGCATCACGCAGTGCGCGGAGGAGCCGCGGCTGGCCCTCGAGGTCCTCGTCGACGGCACCTACAACGTCTTCGAGGCGGCGGCCCAGCAGGGCGTGCGCCGCGTCGTGGCCTCCTCGTCGGCGTCGATCTACGGGCTGGCGGAGGAGTTCCCCACGCGCGAGGACCACCACCCGTACGCGAACGACACGCTCTACGGCGCGGCCAAGGCGTTCAACGAGGGCCTGCTGCGCAGCATGCACGCGATGTTCGGACTCGACTACGTCGCGCTGCGCTACTTCAACGTCTACGGGCCGCGCATGGACGTGCACGGTCTCTACACCGAGGTGCTCGTCCGCTGGATGGAGCGCATCACCGACGGCAAGCCGCCGCTGATCCTCGGCGACGGCGCGCCAGACGATGGACTTCGTCTACATGGGCGACATCGCGCGCGCGAACATGCTGGCGGCCACCTCCGACCTCACCGACGTCGTCTTCAACGTCGCCAGCGGGACCGAGACGAGCCTGCTCGAGCTGGCCCAGATGCTGCTGAAGGTGATGGGCTCGGACCTGGCGGTCGAGCACGGGCCGGCGCGCGCCGTCAACGGCGTCACGCGCCGGCTGGCGGACACGAGCGCCGCGCGCGAGCAGCTCGGCTTCCAGGCCGAGGTCGACCTCGAGGAAGGCCTCACCCGCCTCGTCGAGTGGTGGCGCGCCGAGCGCGACGGCGCCGCGGCGCTGCCGATCGCCGACGCTCGCGCGGGCGGCCTGATGCAGGTCCCGTTCAGCCGGCCCTACCTGCGCGGCGACGAGGGCGCCGCGGTCGCCGAGACGATCGCCACCGGCTGGGTCTCCCAGGGCCCGCGCGTGCGCGAGTTCGAGGCGGCCTTCGCCGCGCGCGTCGGCGCGCGCGACGCCGTCGCGACCACCAACTGCACGACCGCGCTGCAGCTCGCCCTCTACGTCTCGGGGATCGGCGCCGGCGACGAGGTGATCGTCCCCTCGATGTCGTTCATCGCCACCGCGAACTCGGTCTGGCAGAACGGGGCGGACGCCGGTGTTCGCCGACGTCGACCCGCGGACCTACAACCTCGACCCGGCCGTCGGCCGAGCGCGCGATCACGAGCCGCACGCGGGCGATCATGCCGGTCCACCAGCTCGGCCTTCCGGCCGACATGGACGCCTTCCTCGCGCTCGGCGAGCGCTACGGGCTGGCGATCGTCGAGGACGCCGCGTGCGCGATCGGCGCGTCCTACCGCGGGCGGCCGATCGGCTCGCTCGGGCCGCTGGCCTGCTTCTCGCTGCATCCGCGCAAGGTCATCACCACCGGCGAGGGCGGCATGATCGCCGTCCAGGACCCGGAGGTCGCCGAGCGCCTGCGGCGGCTGCGCCAGCACGCGATGGACGTCTCCGACCTCGCCCGCCACGGCGCGAAGGACGTCGTCATCGAGTCCTATCCCGAGCGCGGCTGGAACCAGCGCATGACCGACATGCAGGCCACGCTCGGGCTGTGCCAGCTCGAGGCGCTCGACGAGATCCTCGAGCAGCGCGCCCGCCTGGCCGCCCGCTACACCGCGGCGATCGAGCACATCCCGTACCTCGAGCCGCCGTTCGAGCCCGACTACGTCGCAGCGCACGTGGCAGTCCTACGCGATCCGGCTGGCGCCGGGCGCGCCGCTCGCGCGCAACGAGCTCATGCGCCGCCTGCTGCGCGACGGCGTCCCGACGCGCCGCGGCGTGATGGCGATCCACGAGGAGCCGGCCTACGCCGGCGTCGCCGCCGACCTGCCGCACACCGAGGCGGCCACGCGCGAGTCGCTGATGCTGCCGCTGTTCGCCGGCCTCACCGACGAGGAGCAGGACCACGTGATCGACTGCCTCGCCGCCCACGTGGGAGCGGTGGCGGCGTGAGGCGGGCGGCCCCGATGGACCGCGTCCGCCAGACGCGGCGGCTCCTGCGCTCCGAGGGGTATTCGGGCGTCGCAGCACGCGTGGCCAACCGCGTGTCGAACCGCATCTCGCCGCCCGGCAGCGGCCGGTTGCCCATCGCCCGCGCCGACCTCGAGCGGGCGGCGGAGATCGCCGCGAACGGCTGGACGCTGCCGGCGCCGCTGGAGGTCATGCCCGGCGAGCCGCTCACGATCGCGTGGGTCTGCGCCCCTCCGGGCCCCGGCTCGGGCGGCCACACGACGATGTTCCGGCTCATCTCAGCGCTCGAGCAGGCCGGCCATCGCTGCATCGTCTACCTACAGGACGAGCACGGCTGGGCGCTCGAGCAGCACGAGAAGGTCATCCGGTCGTGGTGGCCGTGGGTCAAGGCCGAGGTGCGCGACCTCGACGCCGGCATCGAGGACGCGCACGCGATCTTCGCCACGGCGTGGGAGACCGCGTATCCCGTCCTCGCCTCGCCCGCGCGCGGAACGCGCTTCTACCTCGTCCAGGACTTCGAGCCGTCGTTCTATCCGGCGGGGAGCGAGTGGCTGCTGGCCGAGGCGACGTACCGCTTCGGCTTCCACCACGTCACGGCCGGACGCTGGCTGTCCGAGCTGCTGCGGCGCGACTATGGCGTGCCCGCCGACCACTTCGACTTCGGGCGCGATCTGACGTACGCGCTCGACCCCGCGGTCGGCCCCGAGCAGCGCACGGGCGTGTGCTTCTACTCGCGTCCGCAGACGCCCCGCCGGGCCCACCAGCTCGCCGTGATGGCGCTCGACCTGTTCGCCAACGCGCCATCCCGAGGTCGACATCCACGTCTACGGCTGGGATGCCAAGGCGATTGCCGTTCGCGGCCACCAATCACGGTGTCTGCACCCCGGAGCAGCTCAACGCGATGTACAACCGCTCGCTCGCAGGGCTCGTGCTGTCGGCGACCAACGTGTCGCTCGTCCCGCACGAGATGCTGGCGGCCGGCTGCATCCCGGTGGTCAACGACGGCGAGCAGAACCGCATGGTGCTGGACAACTCGCACGTCGCCTACGCGCCAGCGACGCCGTTCGAGCTCGCGGCGAAGCTGTGCGAGATCGTCGAGCGCCCGGTCGCCGAGCGTCAGCGAGTCGCCGAGGCGGCCGCGGCGAGCGTCCAGGGAACGTCCTGGGACGACGCCGGCGCCACCGTCGTGCGGATCGTGGAGCGCGTCGTCGCTGACGCCGCGCGCCCGCGCCTCCTGCGCGCTATGTGAGAACGACTTCGGCGCCGTCGCCGAGCGAGACGCGGATCGCGGCCGGGAGGGCGAAGCCGCGCACGACGCGGGCGCCGCGCCCGATCACGCTCGACTCCAGGCGGCTGCCGACGAAGCGCAGCTGCGCATCCGGCAGCACGATCGAGTGCTCGATCTCGGACCCTTCGACGACCACGCCGGCGCCGATCGACGTGTACGGCCCGATGTAGGAGTCGGTCACCAGGGCGCCGGGCCCGACGACCACCGGCCCGCGCAGGAGGCTGCGGCGGACCTTCGCGGTCGGGTGGATCTCGACCGCGCCGTGGACGGTGCTGTCCTCGAGGCAGGCCGGATCCACGTCGGACGCGTGGCGCTCGAGCATGCGGCGGTTGCTCTCGATCAGCGCCTCCAGGTTGCCGTGACAGGGCAGGCAGCCGTCGACGTTCTGCACGCGGACGCGACCCCCGCCGGCTCGTAGCCCGGCGACCGGGTTGGCGGCGTCGTCGTGGTTCTCGAGCAGCATCGAGACCGCACGCGGGCTGAACAGGTAGCCCGGGGTGAGCTCCGGCGCCTCGGGCGCGGCCGGCTCGAGGCGCAGCGCGAGGGCGTCGAGGCGCTCGCGCGCGAAGGCAGACACATGCACGCGCATGCGCTCGCGTAGGAGCGCGTCACCGTGCTCGACGAGCACCGGCTCGCCGCGGAGGAAGTCGCGTCCGGCCGCCACGGCCAGCGCGCCGGGCAGACCCTCGGACGAGCGCCAGGCAGCGTGGCGCACGGTCAGATTCCAGTTGCTCCCGTCGCCGACCGCACGCTCGATCGCCTCGCCAGCCTCGGGCTCGGCCAGGATCGTCGCCTCGAGGATCCCCGCGGTGCGCAGCGCCTCCAGGTTGTGGAAGAGGATCGGCCGGTTCGCGATCGGGAACAGATGCCGCGATCCGGACACCACCGGCCAGCTGCAGTCGTCGCTGCCGTTGCCGGCGAGGATCAGGGCCTTGGCGATCTCCATGCCACAGCAACGGATGAGAGGGACGGTTCCGTTCGGAAGCAACGTCAGGAGCGGCTGAAAAACGGGCCGTGTCGCCCCCGCGAAAGCGAGCGGGCCCCGGGCTCGTTCATTGGGCGACAAAAGGAGAACGTCGTGATCAACCTTGCGGTTGTGGGCTACGGATACTGGGGCCCCAACATCGTCCGAAACGTCATGGAGCGCCCTGAGCTCGATTTCTGGGGGCTGTGCGAGATGAACCCCGAGCGCGCGGCGAAGTTCAGCTCGCGCTACCCGGGGGCGCGCACTACCGCGGACCTCGACGAGGCGTTGTCGGACCCCACGGTCGACGCCGTCTCGATCGCGACACCGCCGGCGACGCACCACGCGCTCGTCAAGCGCGCGCTCGAGGCGGGCAAGCACGTGCTCGTCGAGAAGCCGCTGGCCACCTCCGTCGCCCAGGCCGAGGAGCTCGTGGAACTCGCGGAGCGCCGGGGATTGACGCTCATGCCGGGGCACACGTTCCTCTACAGCCCCGCCGTCAACAAGGTCCGGGAGCTCATCGACTCGGGCGAGCTGGGCGAGATCTACTTCGTCACCTCGTCGCGCATGAACCTCGGCATCTACCAGCCCGACGGGGTGGTCAACGACCTCGCGCCGCACGACCTCTCGATCCTGCTCTACTGGATCGACCGGCCGGTCACGATGGTCTCCGCCTCCGGCTCGACCGTGTTCCAGAACGGCGTCCCCGAGACCGCGTTCCTCACCCTGTCCTTCGATCAGGGCCCGACCGCCAACGTGCAGCTGTCGTGGCTGGCCCCGCACAAGGTGCGCCAGACGATCGTGGTCGGCAGCAAGCGCATGGTCGTCTACGACGACGCTGCGACGGACGGCGCCATCCGCATCTACGACCGCGGCTTCGACTTCACCGAGCCGAAGGACTTCGGCGAGTACCAGCTGACCTACCGCTCCGGTGACATGGTGGCGCCGCGCCTGGACCCGGCCGAGCCGCTCGGGCTCGAGCTCGCCGACTTCGCGCACGCGGTCGAGACCGGGTCGCAGCCGCGGTCCCACGCGCCGCTCGGCGTCGAGATCGTGAGGATCCTCGAGGCCGCGCACACCTCGCTCAGCTCCTCGGGTCAGCCGGTCGCGCTCGGGGCGCAGGTCGTCGACTTCACCGTCGCGCAGGTCCCGCGCGCGGCGTAAGGCACGTGGCGGCCCCGCAGCGAGGAGACCTCTACTCCCGGCTCTCTGTGCCGGGCGCGTCGGCCACCCACCACGAGCGCTGGATCAGCGTGGACGCGCTGCGCGCGATCGCGGCGTTGATGGTGCTCGTGTCGCACGCCGGGGCGCTCGCGCTGGCCGAGCCCACCGGCGTGGCGAAACACGCGTCGCGGCTCGGCGTCGGCGTCTGGATCTTCTTCGCCGCGAGCGGCTACCTGATCGCCGGACCGTTCCTGCGCGCGCTGCTCGAGGGCCGCTCGACGCCGCGCATCGGGCGCTACGCGCTGCGGCGCGCGGTGCGCATCCTGCCCGCGTACTGGGTTGCCCTCGCGGCGATCCTGCTGCTGGTGACCGGCTCGGCGCTGAGCCACTGGTGGCAGGTCCCGGTGCACGCCTTGCTCATCCACGGCTTCGTCCCGGGCGAGCTCAAGAGCTTCTACCTCGTCGCCTGGTCGCTCGCCGTCGAGGCGATCTTCTACGCGCTCGTCCCGCTCGGCGCCTGGCTCGTCGTGCGGCGGACGCGCGGTCGAGCGGTGCCGCTCGACCGGCTGTTCGCCGGCGTGCTCGCGCTCTGGTGCGCCGCCGTCGGGGTCAGCGTCGCGCTGGCCCTGGCCTACCCGCTGGAGCCGGGCCGATCCCTGCCCGGTGGCGTGCAGGTCCTCGGGCTCGTCGGCAGCTTGGCCAACTTCTGCCCCGGGATGCTGGTGTTCCTCGCGGTCACGGCCGGCGCGGATGAGAGCTCGCGCTGGTGGCGCGGGTACGCCGCCGTCGCCTCGCGCCCGTTCCCGACGCGTGGCCGTCGCCGTGGTCCTGCTCCTCGCCGCGACGCAGCTCCCGTTCCAGACCAGCCACCTCGCGTTGGCGGCGCAAGGCCCGTTGTTCGGCATCGCCTCGGGCCTCGTCCTCGCGACGTTCGTGTACGGAGGCTGGACCCGCCGGATGGCGCGGGTGCTCGCACCGATCGGCCTCGTCTCGTACGGCGTGTACCTCTGGCACTGGGTCATCCTCAGCGCCTTGATCCACCACGGGATCAGCATCGTGAGTGGCACGGGGCTGGCGGCGACCGGCGTGCGCATGGTCGCGCTCGTGCTGCTCACGCTCCCCGTGGCGACCGCGAGCTGGCTCTTGATCGAGCGTCCGCTCCTGCGCCGGACTGCGGGCTGGGAGCGGCGGAGCAACGCACGCGAGGCCGCGAGGTCGCGCCGCGAGCCGGCGGCACGCGCTCAGGCGGCCCTTCCCGCCTCGTCGCGGCCGTAGGTCAGACGCCTTCGCGCGCCCAGCGCCGCCACCACAGGGCGGAGCGGACGCGGCGGTGCACCGCGGAGACCATCAGGGGCTGCAGGTAGGGGCACACCTGCGGGCCCCACCTTCTCGCGCCAGCGCAGGCCCCAGTACTCGGGCAGGCGGGCGGGATGCCGGTACGCGCTCTCCGCGAACTCGACGAGCTCGGGGATCGGCGTGATCTCCATCTTCCGGCGCTCGTAGGCGCGGCACGCGCGCCAGAGGGCCTCCTTGGCCATCTTCCGCCCGGCGCGCCGGCGCAGCCGGGCCGCCTTGGGGATCCGGTCGCCGTAGGCGTCAAAGAGCATGTCGTAGGCGGCCTTGCGCTGTACGAGGTCGACGTAGGTCACGCGATCGTTGGTCATCTGGCCGGCGTGGATGCGGTAGTAGGCCTGGTCGACGCCCTTGACGTACGCGACGTCGGAATGGACTGCGAAGCGCATCCACATCTCGGCGTCCCCGGTGTGGGGCAGCTCGGGCAGGTAGCCGCCGATCGCCTGCTGCACCGAGGTGCGGACGACGACCTCGGGCGAGGAGATCACGTTATGGCCGAGCCGGCACATGATCCCGATCCACTCGAGGCCTGGCCACACAGTCACGCCCTTGACGTCGACGCGCGGGGTGGGCAGCGGCTGGTCGTCCTGCCACCACGCCGCGTGGCCGTATACGAACCCGATGGCCGGGTTGGCCTCCATGACGGCGGTCGCGCGGGCCAGCGAGCCGGGCGTCATCAGGTCGTCGGCCGAGATCAGGACCGAGTAGTCCCCGTCGGCCCACTCGAGCAGCCCCTCGTTGTAGGTCGCGATGTGGCCCTTGTTGACCTCGTGGACGCGGGCCTCGACGCGCTCGTCGGCGGCCGCCAGGTCGAGCGCCACCTGTGCGCTGTCGTCAGGCGAAGCGTCGTCGATGATCAGGACGCGGACGTCGACGCCCTCCTGATCGAGCACGCTGCGCACGCAACCCGGCAGGAAGCGGCCGTACTTGTAACAAGGGATGACGACGCTGACGCTGGGCATCGTCAACTCAACGCCGCGCAAATGCCGGGACTTTCGCGCGCAGACGCGGGGCCGGCACGACCCGGCGCAGGAGGGCGGAGAGGTCGCTCCACGCGTCTGCGAACCAGAGCCGGAGCGCGGCGAGGTACACGCTGCCGCCCACGGCGCCGACGACGACCACGTGCACGACCGGGTGTGCGCCGGCGCCCTGGAGCGCCACCTCGAGCGGCCAGGCCGCCGCGGCCATCGCCGCGCAGGAGACGACTGCAGCGGACACGTCCTGCCAGAGGAAGCGCAGCGTCTTCTCCGTGCGGCCGTGCAGGAGCATCTGGTAGGCCACGACGACGAAGGCGAGGTGGACTCCCGACGCCGCGATGGCCACGCCCGTCACGCCCCACCTGGATGCGAAGAGCACGACCGCGATGTAGACGACGAAGTGCGCCACGCCGAAGCCGAGCAGCGCGCGGGACCGGCCGGTGGCCATGAAGACCGTGCCGACGGCGTCGATCACCACGGTGGCCGCACCGGCGCCGGCGAGCAGCTGGGTCGGGACGACGGCCGGCTCCCAGGCGGGGCCGAAGACCCAGGGGATGACGACCGGCGCGAGCACCACCAGACCCAGGAGCAGCGGGAAGACGGTCATCGCGAGCATCCGGACCATCCGGCGGCGCAGGACGAACAGCTCGTCGGTGCCGGCCGTCCGGGCGAGGACGGGGAAGGCGACCGAGGTCATGATGTTGCTGATCTTGCGCTGGTACTCGACGGCGAGCTGGAAGCCGCGCCAGTAGATGCCGGCCGATGCCGACCCGAGGCGTGCGCCGACGATCGCGTAGTCGCCGTTGCGGAAGCCCGCCCAGCAGATGCAGGCGAACGAGGCCGGGCCGCCATAGTGGAGGAGGTCGCGCGCCGCCTGGCGACGCAGGCGCGGCAGCGGCACCGGGGCGAAGATCAGCGAGAGCACGCACATCGCCGCCACGCCCGCCAGGGCGCCGATCACCAGCGCACCGGCGTCGAGGCCCACGACCGCGGCCAGCACGACGGAGGTGGTCGAGCGGACGATGGTGTTCGTGGCGTCGAGGATCGACAGCCGCCGGAAGTCGAGCCTGCGGCGCAGGACCGCCATCGGGGGCGCCATCACCGCGCCGAGGAAGAAGAACGGGGTCGACACGGCGACCAGGGTCGCCGTCTGGGCCCCGAAGACCGGCTCGACGACGATCACGGAGAGGATCAGCACCACGCCGGCGAGCGCGGCGCCGATCAAGAGGCCGAGTGCCAGACCCGCCTGCAGGTGCGCGCGGTCGATGCTGCGGCGCTGGACCAGCGCCGTCCCGACGCCCTCGCTGGGGATCGTCGTCGCGAGCTCCTGGACGATCACGGCGATCGCGAACATGCCGAACGCGCTGGGTGGAATCAGCCGCGCGAGCACGACCAGCGAGCCGAGCATCAGCAGCTCACCGGTCACCCGCGCGACGCTGACCCAACGCAGCCCCGAGGTCGAGGCCTCGGTGAGCTCGGCATTCGTGCGGACGTCGCTCACGGCAGACCAACGGCGCGGCGCCCGTCCCTCTTCTGCCGCGCCCGCACGCGGGGGGTCCCCCAAAGTTCATCCGTGAGCCCGCGGGGGTTTCGCGCGTTGATGGTTCGTGACCTCCATATTGCAGCGCCTGTGTGTCGGATCTCTCGTCGCCGTTGCGGCCCTTGCCGCCTGCGCGGCCGCCCCCGCGACATCACAGGCCGCGCCGTGTGATGCGCCGATCGTCAGTCCGGTCGCGTGCGAGAACACGAAGGCGGGCACGCCGCAGGACGACTGGGAGATCGACGGCGCAGGCGACGACTCGCTGCAGGGCTTCGCCACCCAGATGAGCGTCAACAAGGGCGAGACGGTCAGCTTCAAGATCAAGTCGACGTCGACGGCCGCCTACCACATCGACATCCTGCGCCTCGGCTACTACGGCGGCGACGGCGCGCGCAAGGTCGCGTCGAACCTCGCGCCGACCGGCACGTCGACCCAGCCGGCATGCCAGAGCGAGGCGAGCACGGGCCTGATCGACTGCGGCAACTGGGCGGTGTCGCGCACGTGGACGGTGCCGAGCGACGCGGTCTCGGGCGTCTACATCGCCCACCTGGTCCGCAACAGCGACCCGAACATCGAGAGCCACATCAAGTTCGTCGTCCGCGACGACGCACGCGAGCTCCGAAGGCCGTCTACCAGACCTCCGACGAGACGTGGCAGGCCTACAACCGCTACGGCGGCAACAGCCTCTACACCTGCGACGCGGTCTGCCCCGAGGGCAACCCGCTGGGGTACAAGTCCGCCTACAAGGTCTCCTACAACCGCCCCTGACAACAGCGAGCAGGACAGCCAGGGGTCGGCGCTGTTCGGCGGCGCCGAGTACTCGATGATCCGCTTCCTCGAGGCCAGCGGCTACGACGTGAGCTACATCTCGGGCGTCGACACGCACGCACGCGGGCCGCTGCTGCTGAACCACAAGCTCTTCCTCTCCAGCGGCCACGACGAGTACTGGTCCAAGACGCAGCGCACCAACGTCGAGGCCGCCAGGGACGCCGGCGTGAACCTCGCGTTCTTCAGCGGCAACGAGATGTTCTGGAAGACGCGCTTCGAGTCGAGCATCGCCGGCGCCGCCACCGCCAACCGCACGCTCGTCTCCTACAAGGACACCCACTTCACCGAGCAGCAGGACCCGGTGGCCTGGACGGGGACCTGGCGCGACCCGCGCTTCGCCGTGCCCGCCGACGGCGTCACGCCCGAGAACGCGCTCACCGGGCAGTCGTTCGTCGTCAACTCCGGCACCGCGCGGATCGTCGGTGCCCGCCGCCTACCGCCTGCTGCGCCTGTGGCGCAACACGGGCGCCGGCCTGACGTCGGGCCAGAACATGACGCTCGCCCCCGACACGCTCGGCTACGAGTGGGACGTCGACTCCGACAACGGCTTCCGCCCTCGGGGCTCGTTCAAGGTCTCCGCGACGACCGTCAGCGGCGTCGAGTCGTTCACCGACTACGGCAGCACCACGAAGTTCAACACCACCGCGACGCACAACATGACGCTCTACCGCGCGCCCAGCGGCGCGCGGGTGTTCGGCGCCGGCACGGTGCAGTGGGCCTGGGGCCTCGATGACTATCGGACCGGCACGACGATCGATCAGAACATGCGCCAGGCGACGGTCAACCTGTTCGCCGACATGGGCGTGCAACCGGTGACGTTGCCGGCCGGCCTGACCGCGGCGTCCGCGTCGACCGACAACACGGCACCCACCTCGGCGATCACCAGCTCCCCCGGAACGGTGGCTGACGGCACCCAGATCACGGTCTCCGGCACCGCCGCCGACGCGGGCGGCGGCCGCGTCGCGGGCGTCGAGCTGTCGACCGACGGCGGCACGACCTGGCATCCCGCCACCGGCACGACGACCTGGTCGTACACGTGGGTGGCGCACGGCAACCCGTCGGTGACGCTCAAGGTGCGCGCGGTCGACGACAGCGGCAACCTCGGCACGGCCAGCGCGGGCACCAACCTCAACGTGTCCTGCCCCTGCTCGCTGTGGGGCCCGAACACGACGCGTGCCGGTCGACGATCGCGACTCCCTGGATCCGACGCCGGCCGAGGTGGGCTTCAAGTTCAAGGCCGACAAGTTCGGCACCGTCTCCGGCCTGCGCTTCTACAAGGCGGCGACGAACACCGGCACCCACGTCGGCACGCTGTGGTCGGAGTCCGGCGAGCCGCTGGCGCAGGCACAGTTCACCAGCGAGTCGGGATCCGGCTGGCAGACCGTCAGCTTCAGCACCCCCGTCGCGGTGCAGCCGAACACGACCTACGTCGCGTCCTACTACGCCCCCAACGGGCACTTCTCGGCCAGCGCCGCGTACTTCTACAACTCACCTGCGCCCGGCCCGGTCGGTGGCGCGGTGGTCGACAGCCCGCCGCTGCACGCCGTCCGTAACACCGGCACCACCGCGAACGGCGTGTACCGCTACGGCGCGGCCGAGGTTCCCCAGCAGCAGCTTCGGCGGCTCCAACTACTGGGTCGACGTGATCTACACGCCGATGGCCGTGCCCGGCACCGTGACAGGCGTCAGCGCCACCGCGGGCGGCCTCACCTCGGCAAACGTCACCTGGTCGGCGCCCGCGAGCGGCGGCGCGGTGACCTCGTACCGGATCACGCCGTACGTCGGCTCGACCGCCCGGCCTGCGACGACGATCACCGGCTCGCCGCCGGTGACGGCCACGACGATCACCGGGCTGACCACCGGCACGACCTACACGTTCCGGGTCGAGGCGATCAACCCCAACGGCACGGGCCCGGCCTCGGCAGCGTCCAATCCCGTGACCCCGCTCACCGCCGTCGCGCCCTCTGTGCCGCGCGTCGGTCTCCGCGCAGCCGGCGTCGCAGTCGGCGCGCGTGGCGTGGACGGAGCCGCAGTCCGACGGCGACAGCGCGATCACCGGCTACACGGTGACGCCGTACGTCGGCGCCACGGCGCAGACGCCGGTGCAGGTCGGCGCGGCGGCGAGCGACCGCGACCGTCTCCGGGCTGTCGAACGGCACGAGCTACACGTTCCGGGTCACCGCGACCAACGGGGCCGGCACGAGCCCGGCCGCCACGTCCGGTGCGGCGATGCCGCAGGCGACCGTCTTCGACTTCGCCACGCCGGCCGATGTCGACTCCGGCGAGGGCGACGCGCTCGAGCTCGGCATGAAGTTCAGGGCCGACTACAGCGGGTCGATCACCGGCATCCGCTTCTACAAGTCGGCGGCCAACACCGGCACGCACACCGGCAGCCTCTGGTCGACCAGTGGGACGCGCCTCGCGCAGGCGACCTTCACCGGCGAGACGGACTCCGGCTGGCAGTCGGTCACCTTCTCGTCCCCCGTCGCGGTGACGGCCGGCACGACGTATGTCGCCTCCTACTTCGCGCCGCAGGGTCACTACTCGTCGTCGAGCCACGGCCTCGACGACGCGGTCGACAACGGGCCGCTGCACACGATCGCGAACAGCGCGAGCGGCAACGGCGTCTACGCGTACGGCACCACCAGCACCTTCCCCTCCAACAGCTACCAGGGGACCAACTACTGGGTCGACGTCCTCTACGCGGTCCCGGCACCGGGGCAGGTCACCGGCGTCACGGCCGGCTCGGGCGGCGCGACCTCGGCGAACGTGTCCTGGTCGGCGCCCGCGAGCGGTGGTCCGGTCACCTCCTACACGATCACTCCGTACATCGGCTCGGTCGCGCAGCCGGCCACGACGATCTCGGGCACGCCGCCGGCGACCGAGAAGAAGATCACCGGCCTGACCACCGGTACCACGTACACGTTCACGGTCCGGGCGGCGAACTCCAATGGGAGCGGCCTGGCGTCCGCCCAGTCCAACCCGGTGACGCCCGCAGCCGCGGTGGTGCCGGCGAAGCCGACGGACGTGACGGCGCGGCCGGCCTCGAAGTCCGCGCTCGTCAGCTGGACGACGCCGACCAGCGACGGCGACAGCCCGATCACCGGCTACACCGTGACGCCCTACATCGGGGCGAACGCGCAGACGCCGGTCGACGTGGGCGCGTCCGCGACCAGCAAGACGATCACGGGCCTGCAGAACGGCACGGCGTACACGTTCCGCGTCAAGGCGACGAACGCGATCGGGTCGAGCGCCGCGTCGGACGCCTCGGCGGCGGTCACGCCCGAGTTCACGATCCTCGACTTCGCCTCGCCCACGACCACTGACGCCGGTGACGGCTCGGCGGTGACGCTCGGCGTGAAGTTCCGGGCCGACTCCGCGGGCACCGCCACCGGTGTGCGCTTCTACAAGGCGTCCGCCAACACGGGCACGCACGTCGGCGCGCTGTGGACCGCGGGCGGCACGCAGCTCGCGTCGGCGACGTTCACCAACGAGACCGCGTCCGGCTGGCAGCACGTCGTGTTCACGACTCCGGTGGCGTTGACCGCCGGCACGACCTACGTGGTCAGCTATCTCGCCCCCAACGGGCACTACTCGGTGACCGGCGGTGGGTTCTCCTCCGGCGCGGACAACCCGCCGCTGCACGCGCTCTCCAACGCCGTGAGCCCCAACGGCGTCTACAGCTACGGCGGCACGAGCACGCTTCCCCACGAGCTCGTTCAACGCCGGCGACTACTCGGTCGACGTCCTGTTCGACCCGGCTCCGGCGCCCGGCGCGCCAACGGGCGTCAGCGCCACCGCGGGTTCGGCGTCGGCACAGGTGTCATGGACCGCACCGTCCAGCGGCGGGGCTCCGGACTCCTACGTGGTGACGCCCTACATCGGCTCGACCGCGCAGACGTCCACGACGGTCTCCGGCACGCCGCCGGCCACCACCAAGAACATCACGGGGCTCACCGCCGGTACCTCGTACACGTTCCGGGTGCGGGCGGCGAACCTCGGCGGCGACGGGCCGGATTCCGCGGCTTCGAACGCGGTGACGCCGACCGGCGCCGCCACGCCGTCGGCACCGACCGGAGCCACGGCAGTCGCCGACTCGAAGTCCGCGGTGGTGAGCTGGACGGAGCCGGGCAGCGACGGCGGCAGCACGATCACGGGCTACACGGTGACCCCGTTCGTGGGCGCGACGGCGCAGTCGCCGACGACCGTCGAGCGCGATCGACGACGAAGACGCGCATCACGGGGCTGACCAACGGCACGAGCTACACGTTCCGGATCGCCGCCACGAGCGGCGCGGGGACGGGTCCGCAGTCGGGCGCCTCCAATGCCGTGAGCCCGAAGGCCTCGCTGCTCGAGCTCGACACGCCGTCGACGGTCGACGCCGGCGACACGAGCGCGACCGTCGTCGGCGTGAAGTTCACGCCTGACGTCGACGGGACCGTGACCGGGGTGCGCTTCTACAAGGCGGCCGCCAACACGGGCACGCACGTGGGCGCGCTGTGGAGCGCCGCCGGGAGCGAGCTGCGCTCGGGGACGCTTCAGCGGCGAGACGGCCTCGGGCTGGCAGACCCTCACGTTCTCCACGCCGGTGACGGTCACCGCCGGGACGACCTACGTCGCCACCTACCTCGCGCCGAACGGGCATTACTCCGTCACCGGCGCGGGCTTCGCCGACGGGCCGCTCGACAATCCGCCGCTGCACGCACTCGCCAACGGCACGAGCTCGAACGGCGTCTACGCGTACAGCTCGACCTCCGTGTTCCCGTCCAGCACGTGGAACGCCACCAACTACTGGGTGGACGTCCTGTTCGCCCCGAGCAGCTAGAGCGGGGCACATGCGCAAGATCAGCCTCATCGCCCTCGTGACCGCGGCGGTCGTGCTGTCCGCGTGCGGTGGCGACGACCAGCCGCTGAACAGCTCCAGCAAGCCGCAGGTCGGCAAGCTCACGGGGCCGGGGGCGACCGGCGTCACGAACGAGGCCGACGCGGCCCGCAAGAAGGCCCCGAGCTTCGAGACGCTGCTTGAGCGCCAGTCCAGCAAGCCGGGCAGCCGCTTCACTCCCTGCAGCCTCGTGACGCGTGCCCAGGCGGGCGCGATCCTCGGCGCCTCGGTTCTGGCGCCGCGCGAGGCGCCACAGGGGCCGACCTGTATCTACCGCACCCGCAAGGGCAACGACTTCATCACGCTGGCCGTGCAGCCCGCGAGCTTCTCCGGGCTGAAGCGGCAGATCGGCCGACCGCAGTCGATCGAGGTCGCCGGCCGATCCGCGTTCTGTGGCGCCCACGGCCAGCCGATGCTCTACGTGCGGCTCGCGCGCGGTCGTGTGCTGAGCGTCGCCGCGCCGTGCCCGGTCGCGAAGCAATTCGCGACGCGGGCGGTGGCGCGACTCCAGGGCTAGCTCCGGCTAGGCCCCGACTCCCGAGCAGCGCTGGGCTCCGCGCGTCCCGGTGACCTTGTAGTTGGCGTCGATCGTCACGCGCTGGGCCTCCCAGAAGCTGAGGGCCGAGCATTTGACGTCGACGGCGGAGTAGTACCAGGAGCCATCGACGACCTTCAGGCCCCTGACGCTCCCGGGCACGCCCAGGCGGAAGCTGGCTCCGCCGCCCTTCACGAGCAGGCCGTTCACCTCCGCCGAGGTGTTGCCCTGTCCGCTGGGGACGAAGAACGGCGCCGTGCCACCGCACAGGTCCTCGACAAAGTCGATCGTGACGTTGTGCACCGTCAGCGGGGGACCGGTGTACCCCTGGAGGCCGTCGCCGTGCCAGTCGCCGCAGCCGCTCGGCGACGTGACGCGGGCGAACGAGTTCTCGATCTGGACGGGGCCGCAACCACTGGTGTTGCCGCCCACGCGGAAGCCCTCCGCACGGTTCCAGATCTTCACCCGGCGCGCGGTGTAGCCACCGACGCCGACGGCTCCCTCGGTGTCGTTCGCGCCCGAGCGCGTCTGGCCGGGCGGCGGCTCGAGCGTGCTGTCCTCGACGACCAGGCCGTTCGCGCAGCCCCCCTGGGTATTGCTGATGCGGCCGCCCTGCAGCTTGACCCGCCGCACGGTCACGTTGTCCGCGTCGATGATCAGGTCACCCCCGGTGAACAGGATGTCCTGCACGACCGCGCCGGGTTGGGTGACGGTCAGGCCGTTCGAGCGCGTCTGCGCCGGCACCCAGCCCGCCGGCACGCCCGCGGTTACCGGCGTCGGAGGAACGCCCGGCGCCGGGAGGCCCGGCGGCGGTGGCGGGACGGGCGAGGGCGAGCCGGCGACGGGATGGCTGGACGCGTGGCGCGGGTTGGTCCCGGCGCGAACCTCGGCGCCATCGCCGAACCCGTCGCCGTCGGTGTCCTTCTTGCGCGGGTTGGTGTGGTAGCGCTTGATCTCGGCGCGATCCTTGAGGCCGTCGCCGTCGGTGTCCTTCTTGCGCGGGTTGGTGCGGTAGCGCTTGACCTCGCGGCCGTCGCGCAGCCCGTCGCGGTCGGTGTCCTTCCGGCGCGGGTTGGTTTTCAGCCGGTACTCACGCCGGTTGCGCAGACCGTCATGGTCGCGATCGCCCTTCGCAGTAAAGACGCGGTGGCGCTTCTCCCACTTGTCCGACATTCCGTCGCGGTCGCGATCGCGAGCCGCCGCCGTGGCAAGCGGCAAGGCCACGAACGCGAGTACGAGGACAGGCGCAATCATGCGTTTCGACATCGACGGGCTCCTCCGCGTAGCTGGTGTTCAAGCGCACCCCGCGCGCGCCACGCCCGTCGGACGTGATCACCCCTGATCACATCCGCCGCCTCCGAGCCGGCCTGCGAGCAGGCACCATACCCGCTTCGTCAGGAAACGAACTTCACTGGCAGCGCTGCGGGTGCAGCGAGCGGACCACTCGGTACCTGCGGGTGATCTTGACGAGCCGCGCGTCCCACTCGCTCAGCAGCTCGCACTTGACGTCGACCGGATAGGAGTCCCACGTGCCCTCGGCGATGCGCAGGCCGCGGACGCTGCCCGGGACGCCCAGCCGGAACGTGGTGCCGCCGCCCATCACGAGCAGGCGGTCGACGCTCGCGGTGGTGTTGCCCTGCTGGTCGGGGACGAAGAACGGAGCGGTGCCGCAGGCGGCCTCGCGGAAGTCGATCGTGACGTTGACGATGGTGAGCGGCGGCCCGTCGACGCCCTGGATGCCGTCGGAGTGCGGATCACCGGGGCAACCGGGCGGGATCGAGATCTTGGCGAAGGAGTCCTCGATCCGGACGGGCCCGCAGCCTGCGCTCCGCCCGCCCACGCGGAAGCCCTCCCCGCGGCGCCAGATCTTCACCCGCCGCGCGGTGTAGCCACCGACGCCGATCACGCCGGCTCTGTCCTCGGAGAACCGCTCGCCACGCGCCGGCTCGAACGTGCTGTCCTCGATGACCAGGCCGTTGCCGCAGTCTTCCTGGACGTTGTTGATGGCGCCGCCTTGCATCCGGATCCGCCTGACGGTCACGTCCGGGGCCTTGACGATCAGGCTGGCGCGGTCGGTGAACAGGGTGTCCTCGACGACGGCGCCGGCGTCGGTGACCTCCAGGTCGCTGTTCTGGATCTTCGCGGGCTTCCAGCCGGCCGGCACGCCGACGTCTGACGGCGTCGGCGGAACGCGATCGACCCGGGACGGCCCGGACGCTACCGGTCGATCAGCGGCCTGCTCCCCGCACCCGAGGACCAGCGAGGCCGCCAGCCCGGCCATGGCGGCGAGCAGCCAGGCCGGGCGGCGCACGTCAGGCCCGAGCGGTGGGTTCGTAGTAGTCGTCGCGGCGCAGAACGCTGGCTACGGCGCGCACCTGAACCACGGCCTTCCACACCAGGTACCACGGGGCGGCCCAGAGCGCCAGCCAGGTGCGCAGCCCGGCGCGAGCTTGGATCAGGCCGGTGACGAGGGCCAGGGCGAGCAGGGCGAGGCCCGCGCCGAAGAGCGCGGCGACTGTCCAGGCGCCGACGATGGCGGCGAGCCCGGCCGCCACGATGAGTGAGAGTGCGCCGACCGCAAACGGCGGCGAGGCCAGGAACCACGCCGCTTCGAGGCAGGCGGGATCACGATGGCGGACCGCACGTCGCAGCAGCCGCGGGACGTAGGCGCGCGCGGCGGCGATCCGGCCCGCCTCGTAGCGGACCTTCTGGCCGCCGAAGGCCCCCCACGTACCGGCGCCCTGGGAGCGCAGGCGGGCGGGATCGACATGACGGCAGCGGACGCCGTCGAGCAGGAGGTCGAGCGTGAAGAACAGATCCTCCGACGCCGGCGCGCGGAAGCGATGTGCGAGCGCCACGTCACGGCGGATGGCCATGCCCGTGCCGCGAAGCCGGACCGAGACGCCGAGGCGGTCACGGCCGCGCGGGATGGTGATGCCCTGCAGCGTGAAGGCGGCGAGCGAGGCGTCCTGGGCCAGCGTGCGCCCGTGGCCGCTTTCGCTGCGCGCCTGGATCGCCTGGGCGCCGGAGGCCATCGCGCGATCGCAGGCGGCGAAGAAGCCGGGCTCGATCACCGAGTCGGCATCGAGCATCAGGACCGCGTCCCACTCCAGCGCACGCGCGTGCTCGAGCCCGGCCTGCCGCGCTGCGGCCCGGCCTGGCGGGCTCATCTGGGCCGCGCTCGAGCACGGACGCGCCGAGCGAGCGCGCGATCTCGGCGGTGCGATCGGTGCAGCGGTCGGCGACGACGAGCACCAGGTCGTGCGGTCGCCGGTCGGCCATGATCGCGTGGAGGGCGGTGGCGATCACCATGCTCCTCGTTGTGCGCCGGCACCAGCACGATGAATCGGATCTCGGGCTGGTCGGCGGGCCGCGGATCCCGATAGAACCAGGACGCGAGCGCAAGCAGACCGAGATGAGCCGCGCCGACCAGGCCGGGGAGGCCGAGCAAAATCGCCACCGCGACGACGAGTGGTTTCGATGTCCATGGACGTCCGTTTCCGTGAGTGGGGGCCGACCCATCAACGGCCGGCCCCCTCACGGAATTGCGCGCCCGCGACGCGGCTACCCGATACGGGCGCCGACGTTCGAGCCCGTCGGATGCGCGACCGGCGCCCGTCGGAGGTCGGCGGCGATAGCCGGCGTAGTCGTCGGGGCGGTGCCGCCTGGAAGGCGGGATGCCGGCGAAGTCGCCGGTTCCGGCGCCGGAGCGGATCAGTTGTGGTCGCGGCGTGACGCGGTTGAGCCGTTGCCGATGGCGAAGCCGGTGGCGATGTTGTCGTAGACCTGGGTGTTGCGTCCGGCGGCGTCGCTGGTCTTGCGGTCAAGCGCGATGGAGGCCGCAGGGCGATGTTGTAGCGCAGCAGCCGGTGCGGTAGACGAACGGTGTTGTGGCGGATGATGGAGTTGTTGTCGCTGTAGAGCTCGACGGCCCAGGGGCGGCTGATGATGTCGACGACGTTGTCTTCGATCAGGTTGCCGCCGGTGCCGTCGAAGGCGCCCATGATCTGTGTCTCGCGTGGTGATGGTCGGCGTGGACAAGTTGCCGCGATGCGACGGCCGTTGGAGCCGCCGTACCACTGGATGTTGTCGGTGTGGTTGTCGGACCCGTCGTCGATGATGTTGCAGGAACGTGTTGCTGATGACGTTGACGGGCGCGCCGGTGGTGGCACGCCGTCGGAGCCGCCGCCCTGGAACAGCGAGTTGCGGATGGTGACGCCCGGTGCCGGCCCTCGGCGAGGAACCGCTGCGCGGTGGCTGTTGCGGCGTTGATGTTGTTGTGCGAGTTGTCGTCGAAGAGGATGTTGGCGTTCGCGGCGCCGTCGACGTGACTTCGGTGGTGAAGGCCGAGTTGCGGATCGTGATGTTGCTCGCGCCGCCGGTGATCTGGCCGCCCATCCCGCTGAGGCCGTCGAGCGTGAAGCCGCTGTCGCCGGTGGTGAAGCTGATCTCATGGTCGGCGCGCACCGGCAGCGCTTGGCGATCGTGATCGCCTTGTTGGTGCCCTGCCAGGTCCCGTAGCTGCCCGACGCCAGGCAGATCGTCTGACCGGCGGTCGCGGCCGAGACCTCTGAGGCGAACGACGACGTCGTCGCATTGCGATCACAGCTGCCCGACGGAGGAGGCGTCGGGGTCGGGGTCGGGGTCGGCGTCGGGGTCGGGGTCGGCGTGGGGTCGGGGTCGGAGTGGGGGTCGGGGTCGGGGTCGGGGTCGGGGTCGGCGTCGGGGTCGGCGTCGGGGTGGGTGTCGGGGTCGGGGTCGGCGTCGGCGTCGGGGTCGGGGTCGGGGTGGGGGTCGGCGTCGGGGTCGGCGTCGGGGTCGGGGTGGGAGTCGGAGTCGGCGTCGGCGTGGCCTGGACGACGACGTTGCGGGTCATCGTGTCCGCGCGGTCCAGCGCGTCCTCGACGGTCAGGCGCACGTACTTCGTGCCGGCAGGACTGGAACGTGAAGCTCATGGTCTGGCCGCTGCCGAGCGACCAGGACTCGTCGCCGCTCGGGCCGACGTCCGTCCACGTGTAGGAGCAGGGAGCCGAGGCGCACGTCGATCCGCTCCCGTTGAAGGTCACTTCCTGACCGGTGCGCGGGTTGGCCGGCGAGAACGAGTAGCTCGCGTCCGGGGTCGCCGGCGGGGTCGGCGTCGGGCTCGGGCTGGGGGAGGGAGTCGGCGTCGGGGTCGGGAGCGGCGGATCCGAAGGCAGGGCGGGCAGCAGCGGCTCGAACGCCGACCCCGGCGAGAACTCGGCGTCGGCCCCGCTCGGGAAGCTGGCGGGATCGCGCGGGTTGGTGCCGGCGTGCACTTCGCTGCCGTCGCTGTAGCCGTCGCGATCGGTGTCGGCGCGGCGCGGGTTGGTGCGGTAGCGCTTGAGCTCGTCCCGGTCACGGAGAAGGTCGCCGTCGGTGTCGGAGCGGCGCGGGTTGGTCCGCAGCTTGTACTCGCGGCGGTTGGTGAGGTGATCCTGGTCGGGATCGCGCTTCGCGGAGCGCTGGTTCGTCGAGAGGTGATGACGCTTCTCCCAGCGATCCGGGAGCGTGTCATGGTCACGATCACGGGCTGAAGCCGAAGCCGCGGCCGGCGTGACAAGGCAGGCGAACAGGAACAGGGGCACGGCCACGTGCTTGGACATGGGGTGGTCTCCTTGGAGGGCCCCCGCCGGGCCACGCTTGATTACGACGCCTACTCAGGCAGCAAAATCGGCAGATGCGGCTCAAACTTGAGGAATGAGCCCTCTCGCCTCCGCCGACGGTCCATCGTTGGCGGTACTTGGGCCCGCCACCGCCCCACTTGGAGGCGATCACCCGTTGGCGCCAAATCCGTGGCTGGCTGGCCCTGTACCCCGGGGTGTCAGATACCTAACGTCCGCGAATGCCGACGTCGAGACCGTCGCTTGCGCGGCCCTTTCCAGGGGAGCCCGGGGCGAGCCTGAAGCCCGCATAGGTCGTCGGATGCGCGCCTCCGACGAACTTGGGCGTGCCGGCGAAGTTCTGGCCGTTGGCGGCACTGAGCATGTTGTGGTCGTTGGCGGTCGGCTTGCAGTTCGTCGCACCGAAGAGCAGCACGTTTTCGGCGATGTTGTCGCGGATGCTCGTGAGGCTTGACTCGAAGCCGGGCTTGCCGGTGCAGTCGATGAGCCGCGGGCCCGTGCCGGCGATGGTGTTGTGGCGCACGCTCGAGCCCGGGCGGTCAGCCATGACGGTGATCTGGTGGGCGCTGAAGTTCTGGACGACGTTGTCCTCGATGGTCATTCCGCAGGTGCCGTCGAAGGCGCCGATCGCCTGCTCACCGTCGTGGAAGTAGTTGCCCTTGATGACGGAGCCCGTGGTGCCGCTGCAGCCGAGTTCGGCTGGATGGCGTCGGTGTGGATGCTGCTGTCGCCGCCGGCGGCCTGGGGGTCGACGTTGGCGAACTCGTTGTTGACGATCTTCATCGCCGGCCCGTGCGGGATCCCGTCCGCGCTCATGTCCCGGAAGAGCGAGTTCTGCACCGTCACCCCTGACGGCGTGTCCGAGGGATAGCTGAGGTGCACGGCGCCGTTGTACTCGTGGCCGTTGAGGTCGTGGTGGAGGTTGTGGTCGAGCAGGATGTTGGCGTTGGTGAGCGCCGTCGATCGTCGATCCCGACGGAGAAGTCGGTGTTCCTGATCGTGATGTTCTTCGCGTCCCCGCGGATGTTGGGGTTGCCGCCTTCGTCATCGATGCGCAGGCCCCAGGACTGCGTGAACCCCAGGAGCCCGCCGTCGAGCGTGAAGTTCTCGGCGTCGCTCGAGAAATCGATCCCCATCCGCGGCGTGGCGCCCTCGGCCGGACGGACCGTGACCGCCTTGTCAGTGCCGTCCCAGATCCCGTAGTCACCCGTCGCCAGGCAGATGGTCTGGCCGGCGCTCGCCGCCGACAGCTGCGCGTCGAACGTCGACGGCGTCGCCTTGCGGTCGCAGTGGATCGGGATCGGCGTCGGGCTCGGCGTCGGGCTCGCGGTCGGAGCTGCGGGCG
This sequence comes from uncultured Solirubrobacteraceae bacterium, assembly GCA_963802905.1. Taxonomy (GTDB): domain Bacteria; phylum Actinomycetota; class Thermoleophilia; order Solirubrobacterales; family Solirubrobacteraceae; genus DASQFQ01. The sequence goes on from CAWDKH010000019.1 coordinate 345,224, forward strand.
CCGGGCCGGTCGCCACGGGGACCGGTCCGGGCGCGGCGCTCGGGCCGGGGTGGCTGGCGGAATCGCGCGGGTTCGTCCCGGCGCGGACCTCGTCGCCGTCGCGGGAGCCGTCGCGGTCGGTGTCGGCGCGGCGCGGGTTGGTCCGGTAGCGCTTGACCTCGGCGCCGTCGCGCAGCCCGTCGCGGTCGGTGTCGGCGCGCTGCGGGTTGGTGCGCAGCCGATACTCGCGGCGGTTGTTGAGGCGGTCGCGGTCGGGGTCGCGCTTGGCGGAGGCCTTCGAGGTCGAGAGGTGGTACCGCCGCTCCCAGCGGTCAGGGAGCCCGTCGTCGTCACGGTCGCGTGATGCGGGCCAAGCCGCGACCGGCGCGACGAGGCTCACGAGCAGCAGCACCACCCCGATCAGGCGCTTCGGCTCCGCCATTACTCAAGGAATCTTAGGCTAAACGAGCACTTCAGCGGGAGCCGGATGGCTCAGGAACGCCGTGGGGCTGGCGGTCAGGCCGTAGGCGCCGGCCTGGAAGACGACGACGAGGTCGCCGACGTCGGCCGGCGGCAGCGCCACGTTGTCGGCCAGCAGGTCCAGCGGCGTGCACAGGCAGCCGACGACGCTGACCGTGTCGGTCGCGTCGTGCCCGGTGCGGCTGCCGATCGCCACGGGGTAGTTGCGGCGGATCACCTGGCCGAAGTTGCCCGAGGCCGCGAGCTGGTGATGCAGGCCGCCGTCGACGACGAGGAAGGTCTTGCCGCGCGACTCCTTGCGGTCGACGACACGGGTCACGTAGACGCCGCCCTCGCCGACGATGTAGCGGCCGAGCTCGATGACGACCCGGGCTTCGGGGAGGTTCGGGCGGATCGCGTCGGCCAGCAGCCGCTCGAGGTTCCCGCCGATGGCGGGCAGGTCGAGCGGCTCGTCCTTCTCGAAGTAGGGGATCCCGAAGCCGCCGCCCAGGTTCAGGTAGCGGATCGGCTGCGAGGCCTCGTCGGCCAGGCGGAGCGCCAGCTCGACCGTCTTGCGCTGGGCGTCGCAGAGGATGTCGGCGTTGAGGTTCTGCGAGCCGGCGAAGATGTGGAAGCCGAGGAAGTCGAGGTCGGTCGCGGCGAGCTCGCGCAGCAGCGCCGGGACCTTCTCGGCGTCGACGCCGAACTGCTGCGGGCCGCCGCCCATCCGCATCCCGGAGCCCTTGACCTGGAAGTCGGGGTTGACGCGGACCGCGACGCGCGGGCGGATGCCGAGGCGGTCGCCGATCATGATCACGCGCTGGGCCTCGGTCTCGGACTCCATCTCGATCGTCACGCCGGCGGCGATCGCCTGCGTGAGCTCGGCCGGCGTCTTGCCCGGGCCGGCGAAGCTGACGCGGTCGGCCGGCATGGGCGTGTCGAGCGCCACGTGCATCTCCGCGGCCGAGGCGACGTCGAGCGAGTCGACGAGCCCGCTGAGGTGCTGGACGACCGCGGGCATCGGGTTGGCCTTGACCGCGTAGCTGAGGTCGATCCCGGCCGGCAGCGTCGAGCGCAGGAGCGCGATCCGCTCGGTGAGCAGCCGCCGGTCGTAGGCGAAGAACGGCGTGCCGCCGACCCGCTCGGCGAGCCGGTCGAGCGGGATGCCGCCGACGCTGTCGCAGTCGACGCGGCGGGGCTCGGTGGCGATCACCGTCGCTCATGCGGCGAGCTCCTGGCGCAGCAGGTTGCGGTCGAACTTGCCGTTGGGCGAGCGCGGGAGCTCGGAGCGGACGATGACGTCGCTCGGGACCATGTAGAGCGGCAGCTGCTGGCGCAGCTCGGCGAGCAGCGTGGCCGCGTCGAGCTGCTCGTTCGTGGAGCTGACGATCAGCACGATCCGCTGGCCGAGGCGCGGGTCGTCGACGCCGAGCGCGACGGCGTCGCGGACGAGCCCGGTGCCGTAGGCGACCTCCTCGATCTCCGTCGGGCTGACCCGGTAGCCCGAGGTCTTGATCATCTCGTCGTTGCGGCCGACGAAGTAGAGGAAGCCGTCCTCGTCGGCCTTCACGAGGTCGCCCGACCACACCGCGAGCTCGGTGGTGGTGATGCCGCCGTCGCGGCCCGGCGCGGGCTTGAAGCGCTCGGCCGTGCGCGCGGGGTCGTTCCAGTACCCCATCGCCACGAGCGCGCCGCGGTGCACGAGCTCGCCCTCCTCGCCGGGCTCGCAGCGCGTGCCGTCGGGGCGCACGACGAGGATCTCGGCGTTCGGGATCGCCTTGCCGATCGAGTCGGGCCGGCGGTCGACCTCGGCCGGGTCGAGGTAGGTGGAGCGGAACGCCTCGGTCAGCCCGTACATGAGGAAGGGCTTGGCGAGGGGGAAGATCGCGCGCAGCTTGCCGAGCGTGGCGCGCGGCATGCGCCCGCCGGTGTTGGCGAAGTAGCGCAGGCTGCGCGTCGCCTCGGCCGGCCACTCCTGCTCGGTCGAGCTGGATCCACAGCGGCGGCACGCACGTGAGCCCGGTGACCTGGTGCTTGGCGCACAGGCGGACGACGTCGCGCGGCAGCAGGTAGTTGACGAGCACGACGTGGGCGCCGACCGTGAACGCGGTCGTGAGCTGGCTGAAGCCGGCGTCGAAGCTGAGCGGCAGGGCGGCGAGGATGACGTCGTCCTCGTCGTTGCCGAGGTACTGGCTGACGCTCTCGCCGCCGTCGAGGAGGTTGCGGTGCGAGAGCACGACGCCCTTCGGCTTCCCGGTGCTGCCCGAGGTGTAGAGGATCGCCGCCATGTCGACGTCGATGACGTCGGGCTCCGCGATCGCGTCGCCACCGCCGCCGAACGACTCCCAGGCGTGCAGCTGCAGGTCGGCGGCCGCCTCGGGGGCGGCGCCGAGCACGACGACGTGCTCGACCGCGGTGCATGCGGCGAGCTCGTCGCGCAGCAGCTCGAAGCGCTCCGCCGTGGTGACGAGGACGCGCACGCTGCAGTCGTCGAGGATGTAGGCGACCTGCTTGGCCTTGCAGCAGCGGGTTGATCGGGACGAAGACGCCGCCGGCGGCCGAGGTGCCGAAGATCGACACGACGGTCTCGATCCGCTTGTCGAGGTAGATGCCGACGCGCTGGCCACGCGCGAGCCCGAGCTCGCCGCAGCCCGGCGGCGAACGCCGCGACCTCGTCCCACAGCTCGCCGTAGGTGAGCGTCGCGTCCTTGAACGTCAGCGCGGGGGCGGAGGCGCGACGGCGTGCCGAGTCGGCGACGATCTGGTGGAGTTGCGTGCGCATCGAGCGGTGTCTCTTCCTCTGATCCGCCGGTCTCACCAGGAGACGCAGACCAGCTCGCTGTACAGGTAGTCGATCTGAGCCGGCGCGAGGCTCGGGCTCCTGAACATCTTTCGCCGCGGCGACTCGACCGTGAGCGACAGCCGCGGCCGGTGCTCCGCGACGGCGCGCTCGACCAGCGTCGCGGGTCGCCCGTGGCGCAGCAGCAGGTGCCGCGCGAGCGGTCCGGACATCGCCCGGAAGAGCTCGGGGTCGCTGACGTGGAGGATCGAGGCGAACAGCGGCAGCCCCTTGCGACGGTCCTTGCGGAAGACGACGTAGCACCAGTGGCTGTCGCGCATGAGCAGCAGGTGGTGGGCGGCCGCGCACCCGGCATGGTCGCGGTAGAGCTGCAGCTCGCGGCCCGTCAGCGTCCGCTCGAGGAGCGCGGGGTCGGAGCTGATCGTGTCCCGGCCCGGGCGCGAGAGCCACGGCAGGTTGGGCACGATCGTGGTCGTCGTGTCGAGGAACTCGAAGCCGAGCTTCTGGTTCACGCCGACGACGTTCCCGCTCGGCGACAGGTCGGTGAAGTGGTAGCCGTCCTGGGCGAGCACGGCGCGGAGCAGGCGCAGCGAGTGGAAGCGGTGGTCGGGCTGCACGCACCAGGCGCCGAGGTTGCAGAAACGCTCGCTGCGGCCGTCGATGGTGCGCTCGGAGTAGAAGGCGAGCTGGGCGCCGACGACCGACTCGCCGTCGAGGAGCATGAAGCCGGCGTTGGGTCGCTCGACCTCCCACGGCACGTCGAGCGCGCGCGCCCACGCGCCGGACTCGACGCGCTCGTTGAGGTTGGCGTGGAGGAACTCCGCGACGCTCGCGACGTCGGCCGGCGTGATCGGGCGCACGGTGATGGCGGCCCGGGCGGGGCTCGTCACCGCCATCGCTTCACCGCCAGCTTCGCGCGTCGCGGCAGGGCGCGGTAGACAGGCGCCTCGAGCCGCTCGATTTGCTCGAGCACGGCCGGCTCGTCGTGCGGGCCGATGCTGTTGCGCGCCTGCAGGAACTCGCGCGAGCGGGTCGTGCCGCGGTCGCTCGTATAGACGTGGTGGTAGCCCGACCCGCGCAGCCTGCGCAGGACCCGGCGGTCGTAAGAGCCGAACGGGCACGCGGCCTGCGTGACCGGGCGGCCGACGACGTCCTCGAGGATCGCCTTGGCGTCGACGAGCTCCTCGCGCAGCGCGCCGTCGTCGAGCCCGCGCCACGCACGATGGCGCATGCCGTGCGAGCCGATCGTCATCCCGGCGTCCGCGAGCTCCTTGACGGCGGCGGCGTCGAGGAAGAGCGGAGCGCCCAGGCGACCGGCGACGACGAAGAACGTGGCCTCCAGTCCGCGCTCGCGCAGCGCGGGCAGGGCGTGGGTGACGTCGGAGGCGTTGCCGTCGTCGAAGGTGATTCGCACGTCGGCGCGGTCCGTGACGGAGTCGAGGATCGAGAGGAACCGCTCGCGGTTTACCCAGACGTTCGCCTCTCCCGGGTCAAGGCGCCGCTGCGGCTCGCCGACGCCATGGAAAGTCAGGTTGATCGCGCGCTCCATCTCCCGGATCAACGGTGATGCCGTCGCAGCACTTGCACGCGTCCGAAAGAAGCTCCACTGACCCAGCGTTACTCGGGAGAAGATGGACACCGTCACGATCCTCCGCGACCTCTGGCGTCTCCGCCGTGCGGTCGTCATCGTCGCGATGCTCGCCCTGGTGGCGGGCACGGCCGTTCTCTACAAGATCTCCTTCCCGCCGAACCTCGAGAGCCGCCGCTACGACGTCGGTCACGCGACGGCGCGCATCCTCGTCGACACGCCGAGCTCGCAGGTCGTCGAGGTGGCGCCCAAGGGCTCCGACACGCTCGGCGTGCGCGCGAACCTCCTGGCCAGCCTGATGGTCGACGGCGTCGTCAAGTCGGCGATCGCGCATCGCGCCGGTCTGCCGCCCAGCGACCTCGTCGGCATCTCGGAAGCGGCGAGCGAGCCCGTTCCGGTCACCAAGGCTCCGAGCCGGCGCGACTTCGTGCTCACCACGCGCGTCTTGACGAACACCGGCGGCGACCAGCTGCCGATCATCGAGATCGAGGCGCAGGCGCCCGACCGCCCCGGCGCGGCGCGACTCGGCGCCGCAGCGATCGCAGGCCTCCGCGACTACCTGGACTCGAAGGCAGCGCGCCAGCAGGTTCCGGACGCCGATCGCCTCCAGGTGACCGGCCTCGGCGCGCCGCAAGCCGACACCGAGGTCCGCGGGCCGGCGCCCGCGATCGCCGTCCTCGTCGTGCTCGTCGTCTTCGGCTTCGGCTGCCTGTGGATGCTGATCGTCCTGGCCCTGGTCCGCAACTGGCGCTCAGCGTCGGCGCGCGACGAGGAGCCCGCAGCCGACGAGGAGCCCCTCCACGAGGTAGACGACCCGGACGACTGGCTCGCCGCCGAGCCGCGCCCGACGCTCCTCCTCCCGCGCTCGGCTGACGCCCGTCAGCTCGAGCACGACGCGCCCCGCGCGAGCTAGCTCGCGCCAGCGCCTCCGTCGCCGCCCTTGCGGCGCGCAACGCAACCCGCGTCGGCGAGGCTGTTGCGGACGGACGAGCCGCCCGCCGCGCTCCTCCTCCCGCGCTCAGCCCGCGCCAGCGCCTCGAGCTCGCCGCCCTTGCAGCGCGTAACGCAACCCGTGTCGGGCGCGCCCGCTGCGGACGGAGACGGACGGACGCGCCGCCCGCCACGCTCCTCCTCTCGCGCTCGGCTGACGCCCGTCAGCTCGAGCACGACGCGCCCCGCGCGAGCTAGCTCGCGCCAGCGCCTCCGTCGCCGCCCTTGCGGCGCGCAACGCAACCCGCGTCGGGCGTCGGGCGTCGGGCGCGGCTGCAAGGCGGTGCCCCGGAACGACGAGAGCCGCGGACCGCATCAGCGGCCCGCGGCTCTGACCTTCAGGGTCTCGCGGCGCCTACGCCTCGAACGAGGCGACGGCCGCGACGACGTTGGCCAGCTCGTCGTCCGACATCGTCGGGAACAGCGGCAGCGTGCAGATCTGCTCGGCGAGCCGCTCGGCGACCGGCAGGGAGCCCGCGCCGAGGCCGAGGTCGGCGTACGCCCCGGTCCGGTGGATGGGGAAGGGGTAGTGCACGGCGGTCGCGACGTCGAACTGGCCGAGGTGCTCGCGGAGCGCCTCGCGTCGGTCCGAGCGCACGACGAACAGGTGGTAGACGTGGTCGGCGCCCTCGAAGGCGGGCGCGGGCAGCTCCACGGAGGTGCCGGAGAGGCCCTCGCGCAGGAGGGCGCCCAGGCGCCGGCGATCGTCGTTCCAGCCGTCGAGCCGCCGCAGCTTCACGCGCAGGATCGCCGCCTGGAGCGCGTCCAGGCGCGCGGTCGTGCCCACCACCTGATGGTGGTAGCGCGGGCGCTCGCCGTGCGAGCGCAGCAGGCGCACACGATCGGCGAGGTCGGCGTCGCGCGTGACGATGGCTCCGCCGTCGCCCCAGCCGCCGAGGTTCTTCGTCGGGTAGAACGAGAAGCAGCCGATGTCGCCGAGCGTGCCGACGCGCTGGCCGCCGTAGAAGGCGCCGTGCGCCTGCGCCGTGTCCTCGATCACGCGGAGGCCAGCGGCGCGGGCGACCTCGAGGATCGGGTCCAGATCGACGGTCGAGCCCATCAGGTGGACTGGGATCACCGCGCGCGTGCGCGGGCCGATCGCGGCCGCGACGGCCTCGGCCGTCAGCAGGTGCGACTCAGGGTCGACGTCGACGAGACGCGGCGTCGCGCCGGCGAGGCTGACCGCCTCGGCCGAGGCGATGAACGAGTTGGTCGGGACGATCACCTCGTCGCCGGGGCCGATGTCGAGGACCCGCAGCGCGAGCGCGAGGGCCTCGGTCCCGGAGGAGACGCCCACGGCGTGCTCGACGCCGCAGTAGGCGGCGAACTCCTCCTCAAAGCCGTCGAGCTCCGCGCCCATGCTGAACGCGCCCTTCCAGGCGACGCGGGCAACGACCTCCAAAAGCTCCTCGACCAGGGCGGGGTCGGCCTGGTCGAGGCGAGTGATCGGGATGGGGGCGAAGCCCAGGGTGGGGCTGCTCATGCTGCCCTCCCGAGCACCGTCGGGGCGCAGTTGCGCTCGGCCAGCGCGGCGCGCAGCGCCCCGCGGCCACGGTGGTGCAGCCCGTGGATCGACGGCTCGGTCTTGCCCATGCGCGTTGCGATCTCGCCGGGGCTGAGCCCGACCAGATGGCGGAGCACGAGGACCTCGCGCTGCTCGGCGGGCAGCGTCGAGAGCGCCTCGCTCAGCGATGCCGACCGCAGCGAGCCGTCGTCGTGGGACTCGTAGTCGCCCTCGCGCACTTCCTCGCACGGGATGGCGCGGCGCTGGCGCATGTGGTCGACCGCGACGTTGCGCGCCACACGCAGGATCCACGCGGAGAACGGGACCTCGCGCGGCTCGTACTTGTGGAGGTTCGTCATCAGCTTCGCGAAGACGTGCTGGGTGACGTCCTCCGCCTCGTGGTCGTCGCGCAGCAGGCTGGCGACGTAGCCGTAGACGTTGTCGGCGTAGCGGACGTAGAGGAAGCGCAGCGCCTCCTGGTCGCCCTGCTTGGCGCGGGCGACGGCCCGCGCGACGAAGCGGCGGGACTCGGCGTCGTCGTCGAGGCGGGTCGAGCGCCGGAAGTGACCTTCGAGCACACCGGCTCCCGAGGCTTGCTCAGCGGCTGCGTACGTCTGGGTCCCGTCGACGAGCCGCAGGTGCGGCGCTGAGGGCTTCTGTGGCATTCCGAGTGTGGCCTTCCGTGTTTCGGAGTGGTCAGGCGGCATGTCGGTCCGAGACAGGTGTGAGCCTGCGCTCCGTGCTCGACGAGCTGGTGGATGTGGGCGTAGTGGCTCGCTTCCGTGCGGTTAGCGACGCCGAGCTTCCGGTAGACGTTCGAGAGGTGGAACTTGACCGTCTGCTCGGTGACCCAGAGCTGGCGGGCGATCAGGCCGTTGGAGGCGCCGCTCGCGACGAGCCGCAGGATCTCCAGCTCGCGCGGCGTGAGCTTGCCGTGCGCCGCGTCGGCGTAGCCGGCGGCGGCGGCGGCTCGGGAAGGCGTGGTGGATGGTGCCGGCCCAGATCTCGCGGACGAGCAGGCCGAGCGTCGTCGGCTGCACGGTCTTGGCGATCGCGGCGTCAGCGCCGGCGCGGACTGCGTCGCCGAGCCAGTCGGCGTCGGGCTGCCGCCGTCAGCGCGATGATCTTGGCCGCCGGGACTGCGCGGCGGATCTCGGCGATGCGGGCGACGGCGTTGGCCGACCAGGTCATCTCGTCGACGATCACGACGTCCGGGCCGGCCTCGGCGACGGCGGTGCCGCAGGCGCGGCGGCCGTCGACGTAGCCGGCGACGCGCACGCCGCTCGTGCCGCGGAAGCCACGGCGGATCGCCTCGGCCGCGAAGCCGTTGTCGGTGACGATGACGACGAGCATCAGGCGGCCTCGCCTTCGGGCGGGCCGCCCAGCCAGTGGCGCCGGTGGGCGCGCCGGGAGTGGCGCGAGAAGCGCGCGAGCACGATCACGTTGTCGGGCAGCGCCGCGTCGGGAGCGAGGCGCTCGGCCTCGACCCGCGGGGAGCGGTCCTTCCTGGGTTCGCGCAGGAGGGCGTCCCTGAACGGGAGCACCGTCGCGCTGTGTTCAGCGATCATCGTCATTCCTCCTCACGCCGCCAAGCGGGCCGGCTGGGATTCGTCCCCGGACTCGGAGACCACTTCCTGCAAGACCAGGCCGAGCGTTTCCGCGCCCGCCGTGGCGGGGACGACCGCGCTTGCCCCGGCGCGCAGGGCGTCGGCGAGCCAGCCCGCGTCGGGTCGCGCCGAGCGGACGACGACGCGCGTGGTGGGAAGGACCTCGCGGATCTCCCCGAGGCGCTGGAGCGCGAGGCGCGGCCAGTGCATCTCGTCGAGCAGCACGAGGTCGGGAGCGCAGCGCTTCAGGCCGGCGCCGATGCGCGCATGGCCGTGGCAGTGGCGCACGATGTTGACGCCGGGGAGCGACGCGAGGCTCTGCGTCATGGCCTCGAGCGCCGGGCCGCTGTCGGCGATCAGCGCGACGGCGATCACGACGTCACCTTCGAAGCTGCTGAAGCGACCGCTCGTGTTGTCGAGGTGCGAGCGGAGCGAGCGGACGATGTCCTGCACGCTCTCGCGCTCGGCCGAGGCCAGGGCGCTCATGAAGGAGGCGGCTTCGGGGAAGCCCTCGCTATCGGCCTCGTACTCGAAGACCGGGAGGCGCGCGCTCAGGTCGAGCTTGGCCGTGAGGATGCTCAGCAGGTTCTGCAGCGTGGCGTCGCAGGGCTGCGCGCTTCGCAACTCCGCGAGACGCTGAGCCGTGCTCATTGGACGACGGGACTCGGTCACGGGGATCACTGTCTCCGCACGAGGCCCTCGGTGGAAGGTGGTCTTCCTCTGAGCAGCGGGGGGCCTGCCCGACCCTTGGGTAGGGCAGGTCTAGGTCTTAGACAGGGGGATCAGATCCCCCTCCACGGGGGAGTGCTGGACGAATGGTCAGGTGAGATAGATCCCCTTGACACGGTAGATTCCTCCGGGAGCGCAGGTTGCTCTGACAGGGGTGATCGAATACGTTCGGTCGCCCGCCATAGGCGGGAGCCACGAATGGCAAAGGCCACGTAATGCCGGATTCGGAACAGGAACAACCGCGCGCCGTCATCGCTGACGACGACCCGTTCGCGAGACGGGTGATCAAGGACGTCCTCCAGCGATCGGGCGTGATCGTCATCGCGGAGGCGCGCGATGGCCGACAGGCGGTCGAGCTGACGCTCCACTACCACCCAGACGTCGTGGTGATGGACGTCGTGATGCCCGAGCTCGACGGAATCATGGCGACGCGCCAGATTCGCCGCAAGATCCCCGAGCAGCTCATCATCGTGCTGACCGGCGCCGGCGAGGACGACCACGAGCTCGGCCTCCAGGCGCTGCGCGCCGGGGCGAGCGGCTTCCTCTCCAAGGATCTCGAGATCGAGGCCCTGCCGCGCGCGCTTGAAGGGCTCCGGCAGGGTCAGGCTGCGATCTCGCGCACGATGACGCTCGCGCTGATCGAGCGCCTGCGCGAGGCGCCAAGCGGCTCCTCGGGCATGCGACCGGTGAAGAGCCCGCTGACCGCGCGCGAGTGGGAGGTCATCGACCTGTTGAAGGAGTCGAAGACGACCGACCAGATCGCCGACGAGCTCGTGCTCTCGCCCGAGACGATCCGCTCGCACGTGAAGAACATCCTGCGCAAGCTCGACGTGCGCTCACGCGACGACGCCGTCGCCGCCGCCGACCGCATGCGCAGCGCGCCGCCGAACGGCGTCTGAGCTACGCGGCCGGCAGGAAGAAGTGGAAGGCGTTGCCTTCCGGCGTCGGCTCGACGCCGATCGTGCCGCCCAGGCGGTCGACGAGGCGCGCGCAGATGGCCAGCCCCAGCCCGGAGCCCGGGGCCCGGCGCTCGCCGGGGATGCGTCGCCACGGCTCGAAGATCCGCTTCGTCTGATCCACGGGGAGCGGTGCGCCGCCGCTGGCCACGATGAGGCGCCAGCCGTTGACGCGGGGCTCGGCCTTGATCTGCACCCGCCCGCCGTCACGCGGCCCGTACTTGAGGGCGTTCGAGAGCAGGTTCTCGTAGACGACGCCCAGCAGGCGCGGCTCGGCGCGGACGGTCGGGAGGTCGCCGACGTCGACGACGACGCCGCGCTCGCGGATCTTCGGATCGAGCTCCTCCAGCACCTGCGCCACGACGGTCGTGGCGTCGACTGGGCGGAGCTCGACGCCGTTGGCCGAACGGGCATCCATCAAGAGCGCGTCGATCATCTGGCGCGCTCGCGCTGCTCCGCGGCCGATCGCGTCCAAGCGCGCTCGCAGGTCGGGGTCGAGCGCGCCGCCGAGGTCCTCGGCGACCATGATCGTGCCGCTCTCCGCGACGATCAGCGGCTCTGACAGCTGATGGGCCACGGTGGCGGCGAAGCCCTCCATCGAGCGGCTGTGGTCGTCGAGGTCGGCGACGAGGGCCTCGAGCTCCCCGACCCGGCGCTGGAGTCGCGCGGCCTCCGCGCGTGCATCGGCAGCGTCGCGGTGCTGCGGGGTGGAGTCGTAGCCAAGTCCGGCCACCAGCTCGCCGTTCGAGCCGGGGACGAGCGTCCAGTGCACGATCCGGAAGGCGTCGTCGACGGTCTTCATGCGCAGCTCGAGCTCGGCCGCGGCCTCGCGGCGCGACACGGTGCGCTCGAGCGCGACGCGCATTGCCGGGTGGTCGATCGAGGCCACCACGGTGGTCCAGTGCGCGCCGATCAGCGCACCGAGCTCGGAGCCGAGCGTCGCGTGCCATGAGCCCTCGAGATGCGTGAAGCAGCCGTCTTGATCGAGGCAGAACCGCAGCTCGCGCGAGAGTGCGGCGAACGCCGCCTCGCGAGCCTTGTCCTGCGCGATCGACCGAGTCCCAGCTGGGTGCTGGGGAAGAGCCGCCATAGTCGTTCGCATTGCTTCCGTCACCCTCGCGGCCATGCTGCCCAGCCGCTTGGGGATCCCTTCGTGGGGGCCATCCGTTCTCTTTCCGTCCGTGTGTGGAGCCCTGGCCTCCGGCTCTTTCACCGTACCCGAGGCCCCCGAGCCAGCGCAAGTAGCGAAAAGGGCAACTGGACGGATAGAGTCGCCGTCCGGATGGGCAGCGTCGGCATCGACCTTCTCGAGATCGATCGGCTTGAGCGGGCGCTGGAGCGCCGCCCGCACCTTGCCGAACGTCTGTTCACTGACACTGAATTGAGATACGCCAACAGTCGGCCCCGTCCGGCAATGCACCTCGCGGCGCGCTTTTGCGCCAAGGAGGCCGTCGTGAAGGCGCTTGCGCTCGAGGTCTGGAACCCGCACGACGTCGAGGTGGTCCGCGAGGGCGACGGCGCGCCCGAGGTCCGGCTGTCCGGGCACGCCGCCGCTCGCGCGTCCGAGCTGGGTGGATCGGTGTCGATCTCGATGACCCACACCCGCGCCATGGCGGGCGCCGTCGCCGTGGTGGAGCAGTGACCAACCCGCGCTGGCTCGAGCCGCTGCCCGACGCCCAGCTGATGCGGGCGACCGACGGCTGGGCGATCGACACCAAGGGCGTGCCCGCGCGGCAGCTGATGGAGCGCGCGGGGGAGGGCCTGGCCCGCGCGGTCGGCAAGCACGCGCCGGCGGGGCGGATCGCGGTCATCTGCGGCAAGGGCAACAACGGCGGCGACGGGCTCGTGGCCGCCCGCCTCCTGCGGCAGGCCGGGCGCGAGGTCGACGTGCTCGCGGTCTGGCCGCCGGAGTGGATGGGCGAGGACGCGCAGGCCCAGGTCAAGGTGCTGCCCGGGCCCGGCGCCGGTCCCGTTCCACCCCGACCGGCTCGAGAAGGCGCACGCGATCGTCGACGCGGTGCTGGGCACCGGCTTCGAAGGCGCCCCGCGCGATCCCGCCGACGCGGTGATCCTCGCCATCAACGCCGCCCGCGCCCGCGTCATCGCGGCCGACGTGCCCAGCGGCGTCAACGCCCGCACCGGCGAGGTCGAGGGCTCGGCGGTCCGCGCGGTCGCCACCGCGACGTTCCACCAGGCCAAGCCGGCGCTGTGGATCCATCCCGGCAAGGCGCACGCCGGCGTGGTCGAGGTCGTCGACATCGGCATCCCGGCGGGCGCGCCGGGCGAGGCCGAGATCGGGTTGATCGGCGGCGGCGTGCTGTTCGATATGCCGCGTCGCACCGCGGACTCGACGAAGTTCTCCTCCGGCAACGTCTTCATCATCGGCGGATCGCACGGGCTGACCGGCGCGCCGTCGATGGCCGCGCTCGCCGCGATGCGCGCCGGAGCGGGCTATGTGACGGTCGGCGCGCCCCAATCCCTCGAGCTCTCGTTCACGGTGAGACTGCTCGAGGCGATGATGGTCGGGCTGCCCGAGCGCGACGGCTCGCTGACGCCGACCGCGATGCAGCCCGCGCTCGAGGCGATCGGCCGCGCCGACGCCGTCGTGCTCGGCCCGGGGATCGGCAAGAACGAGGGCGCGCAGGAGCTCGCGCGCGAGCTGGTGGAGCGCATCGACGTCCCGCTGGTGGTCGACGCCGACGGCCTCAACGCGCTCGGCGGCGGCTCGCTGGAGGCGCTCGTGCGGGTCCGCCCGTGGCCGACCGTGATGACGCCGCACGCCGGCGAGCTCGGGCGCATGCTCGACGTCGATTCGAAGGAGATCGGCCGCCACCGACTCCGCTACGCCCGCGAGGCGGCGGTCAAGGCCAAGGCGATCATCGTGCTCAAGGGCGACGACACGCTCGTGGCGACGCCCAACGGCCAGGTCGCGGTGTCGCGCGGCTTCGCGCCCGCGCTCGCCACCGCCGGCACCGGCGACGTGCTCTCCGGCGTGATCGGCGCGATGCTGGCCAAGGGCCTCGCGCCCGCCCACGCCGCCGCGGCCGGCGTCTACGCGCACCTGCGCGCGGGGCAGATCGCCGCCGCACCCGACGGTCCCGACGGGGTCATCGCCTCCGACGTGATCCGCGCGCTGCCTGCCGCCCTGGGAAGCTAATGCTCCGCGCGCAGGCCCGGGTGGACCTGGGCGCGATCGAGCGCAACGCGGCGCGGCTTGCCGCGGTCGCCGCCCCGGCGGTGCTGTGCGCGGTCGTCAAGGCCGATGGCTACGGCCACGGGATGGTCCCGGCCGCCCGCGCGGCGCAGGCCGGCGGCGCGAGCTGGCTCGCGGTCGCGACCGCCGAGGAGGCACGCGGGCTGCGCGAGGCGGGGATCGAGGGCCCGGTGCTGGTGATGGGCGCCCTGTCGCGCGAGGAGCTCGAGGTCGCGCTGGCGGCGCGGGCCGACGTCGTGGCCTGGCGCGAGGGGTTCGTCGCGCGGCTGGCAGCCGGGCGACGCGGCGTCCACGTCAAGCTCGACACCGGCATGGGGCGGCTGGGCACGCGCGACCCCGAGGAGGCGACGCGCGTGGCCGAGGCGGTCGCGGCCCGCGATGACCTCGGCTCGTGGGGGCGATGACCCACTTCGCGACCTCCGACGACGACCCGGCCTTCCTCGCCGAGCAGCTCGCGCGGTTCACGCCCTGGGCCGAGGCGCTCAAGGCCGCGCACCCGGACGTGCTGGTGCACGCCGCCAACTCGGCCGCGACGCTGCGCGAGCCCGCCACGCGCTTCGACCTCGTCCGCTGCGGGATCGCGGTCTACGGCATGGACCCGTTCCACGAGGACCCCGCCGCGCACGGCCTCGAGCCCGCGCTGTCGCTGGTCTCCTACGTCGCCGAGGCCAAGACCGCCGCGCCCGGGGAGAGCGCCGGCTACGGGCGCCGCTTCGTCGCTGCGGAGCCGACCTGCGTCGGCACGCTGCCGATCGGCTACGCCGACGGGGTGCGCCGCGGGCTGACCAACAACGCCGACGTGCTGGTGGGCGGCCGCCGGGTGCCGCTCATCGGCACCGTCTCGATGGACAACGTGACCGTCGACCTCGGCGCTCTCGGCCGCGCGGCCGTGGGGGAGGAGGCGGTGCTGATCGGGCGCCAGGGCGGCGAGCGGATCCTCGCCGAGGAGGTCGCGCGGCGGCTCGACACCATCAACTACGAGGTGACCTGCGGGATCTCCGCCCGCGTGCCGCGGGTCTACGTGGGATGAGCGACGGGCTCCAGGCCGCGCGCGAGGGCCTCGGCGACGAGCCGGCCTGGATCGTCGGCGGCGCGGTCCGCGACCGCCTGCTCGGGCGCGACACCACCGACCTCGACCTCGCGCTCGCCGGTGACGCCGAGCCCGCCGCGCGGGCGATCGCGCGCGCCGGCCGCGGCACCGCGTTCGAGCTCTCCGGCGCGTTCGGCGCCTGGCGCGTGGTCGGCCGCGGTCACTCGTGGCACGTCGACGTCGTGCGCTTGCGCGACGACGACATCGCCATCGACCTCGCGGCGCGCGACTTCACTGTCAACGCGATGGCGGAGCCGCTCGCCGGCGGCGAGCTGATCGACCCGCACGGCGGGCGCGCCGACCTCGAGGCGCGGCGGCTGCGGATGGTCAGCGCGGCGGCGCTCGCCGACGACCCGCTGCGCACGCTGCGGGCGGCACGGCTCGCCGCCGAGCTCGAGCTCGACGGTCGACCCGGCCACCGCGGAGGCGGTGCGCGCCCGCGCGCCCGAGCTGGCGGGCGTGGCGGCGGAGCGCGTCTTCGCCGAGCTGAAGCGGATCGTGGCCGGCGAGCGGCCCGTCGCCGGGCTCGAGCTGATGGAGGAGCTCGGCCTGGTCGCCGTCGTGCTGCCGGAGCTGGGCGCGCTGCGCGGCGTCGAGCAGAACGTCTTCCACCACCGCGACGTCCACGGCCACACGCTCGAGGTGCTCGAGGCGGTCACGCGGCTGGAGGCCGGCGCGCCGGAGCTCGGCGAGCACGCCGACGCGGTCCGCGAGCTGCTGGCCGAGCCGCTGGCCGACGAGCTGACGCGCGGCGGCGGCATGCGCCTGGCGGCGCTGCTGCACGACGCCGCCAAGCCCGCCACGCAGGGCTGGCGCCCCGACGGGCGGGTCACGTTCGTCGGCCATGACGCGGAGGGCGCGCAGCTCGCGCGCGACGTGCTGCGGCGCCTGCGGGCCTCCCAGCGGCTCGCCGACTACGTCGCGGCGCTCACCCTCCACCACCTGCGGCTCGGCTTCCTCGTCCACGAGCGCCCGCTCTCGCGCCGCGCGGTCTGGCGCTACCTCAGCGCGACCGAGCCCTACGCGGCCGAGGTCACCGTCTTCACCGTGGCCGACCGGCTCGCCACCCGCGGCAAGAACGCCGAGCCGGCGATCGCCGCCCACCTCGAGCTGGCGCGCGCGATGCTCGGCCCTGCGCTGGAGCGCCGCGGCGCCCCGAAGCCGGAGCCGCTCGTGCGCGGGCACGACCTCGCCCGCGAGCTGGGGATCACCCAGGGCCCGGAGGTCGGGGCGGCTGCTGGCCGAGCTCGAGGAGGCGCAGTACGCGGGCGAGATCCGCACCCGCGAGGACGCGATCAGCCTCGCGCGCTCGCTGCTGACCTGATCGCCTCTTCGGCGACCCGCGCGGCGGCGGCGACCGTCTCGTAGTCGACGTTGCGCGGGATGTCGCGCTGCGAGTGGTAGTTGGCGGGCATCTTGTACTCGTCGCAGGACGCGAGCGTGGCGGTCCGCAGCCCGCCGCGCAGCGCCGACAGCGCGTCGGTGGCGAAGCCGAGCTTGAGTCCGCGCCGCAGCGGCTCGCCCGCCCGCTCCGCGGCCGCGGCGACGAAGTCGCGGACCTCGGCGTCGTAGTCGCTCATCCAGATCATCCCCTCGCCCTCGAGCAGGATCAGCTCCGGCGAGCCCAGCGTCTCGAGCACCACGACGCGCGTGCGGTCGGGGTCGAGCGACGGCCCGTGGCGCCGCACCCAGCCGCGCATGCCCTCCATGAACGACTCCTCGGAGCCGGTGGAGACGAGCAGCACGCGGACGCCGCTGACCGGCTCCTCGCGCAGCCGCCGCGCGAGCTCGAGCACCACCGCGACGGCCGTGAGGTTGTCGTTGGCGCCCGGGACGACGGTGCGGGTCCCGATGTCGAAGAACGCGAGCGCGCTGCCCGCCGCGAGCGTGAGCCCGATCTGGCGCAGCGGCCGCACACCGGTCAGTGCGCCGAGCGCCGCCAGCGCCGGCCCGGCGGCCACCAGCCGCATCACCTGCGGCGACGTTTGCTGGCGCTCGTACCAGCGCGGGAACGTGTCGGCGATGAGCCGGGTCAGCTCGGGGCGGAAGATGAGCCCGCCGTTGGCGGCGTCGTGGTGGGCGACGAACACCAGCGTGTCGCGTGCCTCCGGATCGCCGGCGGTGCCGGTCACGTTCCAGGTCGAGCGGTGGCGCAGCGCGCGGCGGAAGACGTGCGGGCCGCCGCTGACGTCGTCGACGATCCCGGCTGCGGCGAGCAGGCCCAGCGCGGCGGTGCGGCGCCCGCCCAGGCCCGCCAGCACGCCGGCGGCTGACATCAGCCCGAGCGGCAGCGGCATCGAGCCGACCGCGCGCTCTTCCTCGACGACCGCCGCGACGCCCTGCGCCTGGAGCTCGCTGCGGATCCACTCCGCGGCACGCCGCTCGCCCTCCGACGCCGAGGGGCGATCGAAGGAGGCGAGGTGCTCGACGGTGGCGCGCAGGCGGGCGATGTCGACCGGCATCGCGCCCGCAGGCTAGTACCCTGCGGCGGTCGATGGCCGCGGACCCCGACTGCCTGTTCTGCAAGATCGTTGCCGGCGAGGTGCCCTCGACGCGCGTCTACGAGGACGAGCGCACGATCGCGTTCATGGACATCAACCCCGCGACGCGCGGCCATCTGCTCGTGATCCCGCGCGGGCACGCCACCGATCTGCGCGACATCCCGGCCGAGGACCTGCACGCCGTCCTCGACGTCGGCCAGCAGCTCGCGCGCACGATGGAGGACAAGCTCGGCGCCGACGGCGTCAACCTCCTCAACTCCTGCGGCCGCGCGGCCTGGCAGACCGTCTTCCACTTCCACCTGCACGTGATCCCGCGCTTCGAAGCCGACCCCCTGCGCCTGCCCTGGCACCCGGCACCCGGCGACCGCGACGAGATCGCCGCGGCGGCGGACGACCTCAAGGGATGAGGCGATGCGGCGGGCGCTGATCGTGATCCTCGTGCTGGCGGGCGTCCTGGCGGCGCCGGCCGCGGCGCAGAGCCCGTCGTTCCAGAAGGACTCGGCGAGCGACGGCCGCGGCAAGCTCGACATCGTGCGCGTCGCGCTCGGCCCGCGCAACGACGGCAAGCTGCGCGGCGAGATCACGATGGAGAAGGCGTGGACGACCGCCGATCTGCGCGAAGGCGGGGGTCCCTCGGGCTCGATCTGCCTGCAGCTCTACATGACGCGCGTCCCCGGCGAGGACCCGGCCGACTACCTCGTGTGCGCCACCCCGGCGCCGGACGGCGAGGAGCTGCGCGGGCGCGTGCTGCGCGACCGCTCCAACGGGCTCCCGCGGCAGGTCGGCGCGGCCACGGTGACGCGTCCCAGCGCTCGCACGGTCTACCTCCGCTTCGCCCAGACGACGGTCGATCGGCCGACCAAGATCCGCTTCGCGGGCGAGGCCGTCACGCGCGCCGCGAAGTGCCCGAAACCGCTCGGATGTCGCGACACCGCCCCGGACGCCCCAGGAACCCGAAATCTGACCTTGCACTCGCCCTCCGCCTCCGGTTAGCGTTGACCGGTCGGGGCCGGTCACACCGAGCGGTCGAGGACAGCCAGCGAGGTCTCAGCACGTATGGGCACCGGGACGGTCAAGTGGTTCAGCGACGACAAGGGCTTCGGCTTCATCACACCCGATGAGGGTGGCCGGGACCTGTTCGTCCACTTCAGCGGCATCACCGGAGACGGCTACCGCTCGCTCGCGGAGGGCACCAAGGTCTCCTACGACGAGGAGCAGGGCGACAAGGGCCCAAAGGCGGTCAACGTAGCCAAGCTTTGAGCTGACCGCGCGCAACCCCGGCCGAGCAGTCGTGTTCAATGCCGGGATGCGCGTTACCCAAAGGGGATCTCTCGCGGTGCTCGCGGCGACCACGCTTGTGGCGCTCGCGCCTGCATCCGCCGGAGCCAGGATCATCGAGATCGGGC
The DNA here is from genome assembly GCA_963802905.1 of uncultured Solirubrobacteraceae bacterium. Classification (GTDB taxonomy): domain Bacteria; phylum Actinomycetota; class Thermoleophilia; order Solirubrobacterales; family Solirubrobacteraceae; genus DASQFQ01. The sequence goes on from CAWDKH010000019.1 coordinate 364,047, forward strand.
AGACGGCCCAGCCCACACCGCCGTCGTGCCCGACCAACCCCTGTCAGGCCGTGTCGCGCACGACCGGCTACCAGGCGAAGGTCGGCACGCAGCGCGGGCTGATGGCCGCGCCGGCGGACGGCAAGATCGTCGCCTGGACGATCACGCTCGGCTCGCCCGGCAAGCGCCAGATCAAGTTCTTCAACGACAACTACGGCGGCGCGTCGCTGGCCGGCATCTCGATCCTGAAGCCGGGGACCAAGCTGTTCCACCGCGTCCTGGGCCAGAGCCCGATGCAGAGCCTGCAGCCCTACTTCGGGACGACCGTGCAGTTCCCCCTCAGCACCGCACTGAACATCAAGAAGGGCCAAGTTGTCGGCCTCACGGTGCCGAGCTGGGCGCCCGCACTCGCGCTCGGGATGGGGAACGACACCTCGTGGCGGGCCAGCCGCGCGCGCGGCAACTGCGCGGAGCCGGGCACGCAGTCGGCGCAGCTCGACCTCCGCGACCTCGCGCAGTACCGCTGCCTGTATCGGACGGCGCGCCTGACCTACAGCGCGACGCTGATCACGACGCCGAAGCCGCCGAAGAAGAAGTAAGCGCCGGCACGCGCAGGCGCTTGAGCAGCGCCGCGACGACCTCCGGGTCGAACTGCGTGCCGGACTTGTCGCGCAGCTCGGCGACGGCGTCCGCGGCCGACATCGCCTCGCGGTAGGGCCGCGTGGTGATCATCGCGTTGTAGGCGTCGCAGGCGAGGATGATCCGCGACGCGATCGGGATGTCCGTGCCGGCGAGGCCGTCGGGGTAGCCGCCGCCGTCCCAGCGCTCGTGCTCGTGGCGCACGATCGGGGCGAGGTGGCCGAGCTGCGGCGTGCGGCGGAGGATCCGCTCGCCGATCACGGGGTGCTCGGCCATCACGTGCCACTCGGCGTCGGTCAGCGGGCCGGGCTTGTGCAGGATCTCGTTGGGGATCGCCAGCTTGCCGACGTCGTGCAGCAGCGCGCCGTGGCGCACCGCGTCGAGCTCGGTCGGGGGGAGACCGAGCAGCTTCGCCACGTCGGTGGCGAGCGAGACGACCTGCTCGGAGTGCTCGTGGGTGTAGTTGTCGCGCGCCTCGATGGCCGCCGCGAGCGCCTGCACGGCGGCGGGCGAGCCGCCCTCGGGCTGGGCGGTGAACACGGCCATCGTCTGGCGAGCGAGCAGCTCGAGCAGCCGCAGGCGCTCGGTCGAGAGCTCGCGCCGCGTCCGCACCGCGATCAGGCCGTGCGGGCGCCCGGCCCACAGCAGCGGCACGACCGCGTAGGCGCCGGCGGGCGCGTCGCGCGCTTCGGGCATGTCCTCGGCGCCGATGGCGGTCAGGAGGCCGGCCAGCGTGGGGCGGGAGATCGCGCCGAGCGCGAGCCGCTCGCGCATCGCGCCGGTGGCCTGGACGCGCGCGACCCGGAAGCTCGAGTCCTGGTCGTCGGGCGGCAGCGCGACGGCCCTCCGCGTAAGTCCGGCGTCGCCTTCGTAGTCGTAGACCGCGACCTCCTCGGCGGCGATCGCGCGGCGCACGAAGGCGGGCAGGTTGAGCAGCGTGTCGCGGCTGGACTCCGACGCCGCCACCATCTCCCAGAACTCGCGCATGATCGCCTCGGGCGTGCCGGCGCGGGCGTCCACGAGCTCGAGCTCCTGCTCGAGGTCGGCGCCGGCCACCGCCACGCGCTCCTTGCCGGTGCGCTTGGCCAGCAGCAGCGCCCGGTCGGCCCGGTCGAGCAGCTCGTCGGCGGACAGCGGCTCGCCCCACTGGGCCACGCCGATCGAGCAGCGCATCGTCGCGTTCGCCGCGATCCGCTCGGCGACGACGCAGCCGCCCGCGGTGTCGGCGTCGGGGAGCAGCACCACGAACTCGTCCCCGCCGTAGCGCGCGACGACGTCGTGATCGCGCAGCTCGGCGCGCAGCGCGGCGGCGACCATGCGCAGCTCCTCGTCGCCCGCTTGGTGTCCGCGCTCGTCGTTGACGGTCTTGAAGTCGTCGAGGTCGATCAGCAGGCAGGTGAGCGGCGTCCCACCGCGGCGGGCGCGGGAGATCTCCTCGCGCGCTCTCAGGTGCAGCGCGCCGTGGTTCATCAGCCCGGTGAGCGAGTCGGTGGCGGCGGCGACGGCGACGCGCTGGTAGGCCTCGGCGTTGCGGCAGGCCACGACCGCGAGCGCGGCGATCGCCTGCAGGGTGCGCAGGTCCTCCTCCGTCACGCGCCGCATCTCGGTGAAGCCGACCGACAGCGCGCCCTTGAGCTCGCCGTTCCACACCATCGGGACGCCGGCAGCGGTCTGGATGCCGCCGAGCGACTCGTGCGCGGTCTCGATCTCGGTCTGGTACGCGTTGGTGACGAACGGTTGACCGGTCGTCAGCACGCGCCCGGCGACGCCCTCGCCCCGGCTCAGGACGATCCCGGTCCACCCCGGGTGGACGTCGTGGCCGGCCGTGGCGACGCCGCCGCCCGACCCGTCCGCCAGGTAGACGCCGGCCTGTGCGCCGCCCATGGCGAGGTTTGCTTCGCGCGCGAAGGTCTCGAGCACGTCGACGAGCTCGAGCGACGAGCCGAGGGCGACCGCGGCACGGCTCAGCGCGGCGTCGCGCTCGGCGCGGGCGGCGCGGCGCTGCTCGGACTCCAGCAGGGCGAGCGCGGCGGTCGCCTGGTTGGCGAGCGTCTCGGCGAGGGCCATCGCCTCGGGGTCGAAGTCGCGCGGCTCGTGGCTGATGAGGATGGCCACGTAGCGGACCTCGCCGCGCCAGCTCAGCGGCAGGTACGCCATCGAGGCGACGTTGAAGCGCTCGACGAGGTCCTGGCGCACGCCCTGGGAGGCGCGGGCGTCGGGGACGATCAGCGGCTCGCCGGTGGCGACGACCCAGGCGACGCCGGACGGGCGCTCGTCGAGCACCTGCACGTAGCGCGTGACCTCGGACTCCTCGCCGGCGGCAACCGTGGCCTGCCCGACCTCGCCGCCCTGGGAGACCTCGGAGAGGTGAACCTGGCCGAGCCCGAGGCCGTCACGCAGCGCGAGGACGAGCGCGTTCGTGACGTGCGAGGGCGTGCCCGCTTCGAGCACGGCCCGGGACAGGCGGTGCACAGCTTCCAGCGGCGATCGGACGGGGAACGGCGGCACGGTGAAGCTCTCTCGTGCGCATCGGCCATCCGCGCGCCGAGCTTGACCGTGCGTCAGCTAGCAGGCGCCGGCGTTTTCCTCGCAGAACTGCTCGAACTGCTCGGGCGCCGAGCCCGCGGGTGCCGCGGTGTCGTTCGATGCCGAGTCGTCGGTGCCGCCGGTCGCGCCCGTCGTGCCGGTGCTGCCCGTGTCGGCGGGCGTCGGCGTCGCCGTCGCGGTCTCCGCCGGCGCTGCGGCGCCGCCGTCGGCGGTCGGGGTCGGCGTCGGGGTGGCGCTCGGCGTCAGCGTCGGCGTCGGCGTCGGCACTGGCGTCCTCGGAGAGGTCGGCCGCCCCCTTCTGGTGCGGCACGGTCAGCTCGACCGGCGGGCCCGGGACCTCCTCGACCTCGGAACCGCTCGAGCCGCAGCCCGCCGCGGCGAGCGCAAGCACGAGTACGGAGAGAAGGAAGGCAGAACGGAGCAGGCGCACAGTGGCAGGGGGCGCGTCAGCGCGGGAGCGCGGCCATGCGGCGGCCGCACGTAGGGCAGTCGTTGAGGTCCTTCTGGGCCATCTGGTCGCACCAGTTGCAGAAGCGCAGGTTCTCGACCGCCCACGGGAGCTTCGACTTGGACGGCGCCAACGGGAGCAGCTTGCCGACGACCTCGAGCGGTTCGCCCGTCTCGCGGTCGAGGTAAGTGCGCCCGGGCTCGGCCTCGACGATGATCTCGCGGCCGGAGGAGGGCGTGCGGAGTCGATACTGCTGGCCCATCGCGGCGCACCTTAGCAAGCGTCCCGGCGCCTCCCGGCTAGGGTCCCGCACCGTGCGGATCCTTATCTTCCACGGGTATCTGCTGGGCGGGACGGGCTCGAACGTCTACAACGCCAGCCTGGCCGCGGCGCTCGTGCGCGCGGGCCACGAGGTGCACCTGCTGTGCCAGGACCGGGATCCGTTCCAGCAGGAGTGGGTCGATGCCGCCGGCGATTGGGACTCCGGCTCGCTGTCGCTCGACGCGCGGCGCGACCCGGTGCGGGCGACGGTCTACCGGCCCGACCTCGGCGGGCTGCTGCCGGTCTACGTCGCCGACCGCTACGAGGGGGTCGAGGCCAAGCCCTACCCGGAGCTGACCGACGCCGAGCTCGACGGCTACCTCGAGCGCAACGTCGCCGCCGTGCGCGAGGTCGCCGAGCTCGTTGCGCCCGACGTCGCGCTCGCCAACCACCTCGTGATGGGCCCCGCCGTGCTCGCGCGGGCGCTCGAAGGCGTCCCGTACGCGGTCAAGGTCCACGGCTCGGCGCTCGAGTACACCGTGAAGCCGCACCCCGAGCGCTTCCTCCCGTACGCCCGCGAGGGGCTCGCGCCGGCCAGGGCCGTGCTGGTGGGCTCGCGCCACACAGCCGAGAGCCTGTGGGCGGCGATGGATGACCCCGGCCTCGAGGCCCGCACCAAGCTCGGCCCGCCGGGCGTCGATATCGCCGAGTTCATGCCGCGGGAGCCCGACGCGGCGTGGGGCGGGCTCGAGGCGCTCGTGCGGCGCCTGCGCGAGACGGTGGCGGTCGAGGACGCCTCCTCCTTCGCGCGTGACCCGCGGGCGGCCGCCGACGCGCTCTCGGCCATCGGGCCCGAGGACCGCCTCGTGGTCTTCGTCGGCAAGCTGATCGCCTCCAAGGGGGTCGACCTGCTGCTCGCCGCCTGGCCGCTCGTGGTGGAGCGTGTGCCGGAGGCCAAGCTCGTGATCGTCGGCTTCGGGGCGTTCCGCGAGGGGCTCGAGCGCCTGGCCGCGGACCTGGCGGCCGGCGATCTCGACGCCGCCCGCGCGACGCGCGGGGAGAACGGGCTGGAGCTGAGGTACCTCGCGGCCTTCCTCGACGATGCGCCGGACGGCTACGGCGCCGGCCTCGACCGCGTCGTGTGGGCCGGCCGCCTCGACCACGCCGAGCTCGCCGACCTGCTGCCCGCCACCGAGGCAATGGTCGTCCCGAGCACGTTCCCCGAGGCGTTCGGGATGGTCGCCGCCGAGGCCGCCGCCTGTGGCTCGCTGCCCGTGGTGGCGCGCCACAGCGGGCTCGGCGAGGTCGCGGCGACGCTGTCGGAGGCCGTCCCGGAGGCGGCGCGGCCGCTGCTCGCCTTCGAGCGCGGCCCCGGCGCTGTGCAGGAGCTGGCGGCCGCCGTGGCGGGCTGGCTCGAGGCGCCCGAGGACCTGCGCGCGGCCACCCGTGACGCGATGGTGGCGATCACGCGCGAGCGCTACTCGTGGGACGGTGTCGCGCGAACCCTCGTGGACGCCGCGGAGGGCCGCCTGGACGGGCTGCCCGCCCCCTGAACCGGTACGATCCCGCGCCAATGCCGAAGGGGAGAGGACTGGCCATCGCCGCCGCCGCCGCGCTGCTCGTCGGCGCGTCTGGGTGCGAGCTCAAGGACGACGGGGACAACCTCGTCGCGGGCAAGACGAACTTCGTCGCCAAGTGCGGCTCCTGCCACACCCTCAAGCGCGCGGGCACGACCGGCGTGACTGGGCCGAACCTCGACCAGGCGTTCGCCCAGGCGCGCGCATCCGGCTTCGGGCAGAGCACGTTCGAGGGCATCGTCTACGGCCAGATCCTGCACCCCAACAAGTACAGCCAGATCGATCCGAATACCGGCAAGCCGACCGCGTCGATGCCGGGCAAGCTGTTTACGGGCGAGGACGCGCAGGACGTGGCGGCGTACGTCGCCAGCGCCGTGTCGAAGCCCGGCGAGGACAAGGGCCAGCTGGGCGCCGCGGGCGTCAAGCGCTCGACCGAGGTCGCCAAGGAGCAGGACGGCAAGCTCGCCATCCCCGCCGACCCGGGCGGCGCGCTCGCCTACCAGTACGGCTCCGCTCAGGCCCAGCCCGGCTCGATCGAGATCGACTCGGAGAACAAGTCGTCGACCGACCACAACATCGCGATCGAGGGCAACGGGGTCAACGAGACGGGCGAGGTCGTCAAGGACGGCGGCGTCTCCAAGATCACCGCCGACGTCAAGCCGGGCGAGTACACGTTCTTCTGCTCCGTCCCTGGCCACCGCGAGGGCGGCATGGAGGGCAAGCTCACCGTCAAGTGACGGCTGGGCGCCGCGCCGCGTCGCGCGCCTCGTCGGTGTCGTACTGCTGCCCCGCGCGGCTGAAGAAGAACGCCAGCGCGAACACCATCAGCACGATGTCGAGCGAGACCATCATCCCGCCGGCCAGCTGCTGATCGGCGATCGGGCTGAGGCCGAGCGCCCGCTCGCCGCTCCCGTAGACGCTGGTGTAGATCGGCACGCGGATCAGCACGAAGCACATCCCGAGGAACATGCCGAGGAAGCGCGCGGTGAGGATGTGGCCGATCTTCCACAGGTCGCCGCGCAGTCGCCGCCGCTTGGGCTCGAGCACCGACCACCACACGAGCACGCCGATGGCGATGAACGACGAGTGCTGGAGCGCGTGCACGAGCGGGTGGCGCACCGCGGCGTCGAAGAAGATCGAGAAGTGCCAGCCGTAGAGCACGAGCACGTAGACGGGCAGCGCCACCAGCGGCTTGCGCAGGAAGCGGAAGCCGCCGCGCAGCCAGTGCGTCCGCGCCAGCGGCACGAGCACGGGGCGGGGGAGGAAGAAGGCGAGCACCGGGTTGCGCAGCCCCACGAGCATCAGCGGGGCCGCGAGGTCGGCGATCAGCAGGTGCTGGAGCATGTGGAAGGCGAGCCCGTCATCGCCGAGGTCGTCGATCGGGCTCAGCAGGCCCACGATCCACAGCGCCATCGCCATGTGCCAGGCCACGATCTGCCACCGCGGCACGGCGACGCCGCGGCCATGCAGTGTCCGCAGCGCGTGCAGGTAGAGGCCCTCGAGCAGGACCAGCCAGATGACGATGGCCATGCCCTAAGTGTGGCGCGCTAGAAGACGGCGCGGCCCAGCAACACGAGCGCGGCGATCACGACCGCGACGATGACGACGTAAATCAGGAAGCGGAACGCCTCCGCCTCGGAGCGGAGCGGGTTCAGCACGCCACTAGATGATGTAGATCGTCAGGTAGACGATGACCCACATCACGTCGACGAAGTGCCAGTAGATGCCCGGCACCTCGACCCCGCGGTGCTCCTCGGGCGTGAAGTGCCCGCGGAAGGCGCGGATCGTCGTGAACGAGAGCAGCGTCAGGCCGATGGCGACGTGCGCGCCGTGCAGGCCGGTGAGGCCGTAGAAGATCGACGCCTGGGCGGTGTCCTGCGGCGCGAAGCCGATGTGGACGTACTCGTTGATCTGGATGAACAGGAACGTCGCGCCGAGGCCGAGGGTGGTGAGGATGCCCGCCTGCAGCCCGAAGCGGTTGTTGGACTTGGCCGACTCGAGCGCCCAGTGCATCGTCAGCGACGACGACAGCAGGATCGCCGTGTTGACGCCCGCGATCAGCTTCGGCAGCTCCGTGCCCGCGGCCGGCCACTCGTCACCGTTCACGACCCGGATGAAGAAGTAGGCCGTGAAGAAGGCCCCGAAGACCATCACCTCGGAGATGATGAAAAGCAGCATGCCGAGCAGCTGCGGCTCGACGCGCGAGGAGCGATTGGCCTCCGGGGGGCCGTGGTGGTGCTCGTCGTGGACGCCGGCGTGGCTCCCGTGAGCGCCGTGGCTGGGCTGGCTGACCGAGGCGGCTTCCATCAGGCGGGCGCCTCTTCTCTGGCCTCGACGTGCTGGACCGGCCTGCCGCCGTTCTGCTGGATCTTCTCGACCAGGCCCTTCTCGACCCACTCGGAGCGGTTGGAGGGCAGCGTGGAGACGACGACCTCGGAGATGTGGAAGTACTGGAGCGCGTTCATCGCCGCCGTGTAGGGGTCGGGGTCGCCGATCATGCCCGCGGCGACGATGCGGTTGGACTCGAGCGACTCGAGCAGCGTGCGGAGGCGCTCGCGGGCGGCGCTGACGGCGCGGCCGTCGCCCGATCCCTGGGGGACGACCACGATGAAGCGGTGCGGCCCCTCCTCGTTGAGCTTCTCGAGGTGCTGGACGAGCTCCCCGCCCGCGGCGGTCTGGTTGGCCAGCACGAGCGTGACGTCGAACGGCAGGCCCTCGGAGTCGACGTCGACCACGATGTGCTTGACCGGCAGCCCGGTCTCGTTCTCGAGCCGCTCGGGCAGGTCGCGCCGCAGCCAGCCCGAGGTCACGGCGGGCAGCGTCGAGATGATGATCTCGTCGATCCCGTGGGCGCCGATCGCGTCGGTGGCAGCGTTGAACGGATCGGCGTCGCCGACCTCGCCCGTGCCCTCGATGCCCTCCTCGCGCATGAACGCGAGGGCGAGATCGACGCGCACCTGGGCGGAGTCGCGCACCGCCTCGTCATAGATGACGTTGCCGTGGCGCGGGCGGCTCTGTGGGACGACGACGTAGAAGCGCGCGTCGCCCTGCTTGTGGCGGTCGCGGATGGCGTCGAGCAGCTCGCGGCCGCCGATCGTCTCGTTGGCGAGGACGAGGACGTTGGCCATCACTCGTCGCTCCTGCTGCCGGACTCGGACTCACCGGCCGGCACCGCTTGTGGCTCGGCTGGTCGCTCCTCCTCGGAGGGCCGGAAGATGCCGTGCACCGCGCCGGGGACGCCGTACTCGTAGGGCCCGCCGACCACGGTCGGGACGTTGTCGAAGTTGAAGATCGGCGGCGGTGAGGAGACCTGCCACTCGAGCGTGAGCGAGCGCCACGGGTTGGACTCGGCGCGCGCGCCGCCCTTCCACGAGGAGACCATGTTGTAGACGAAGATCAGCGTCGAAAGCCCGAGCCCGAAGCTCGCGATCGAGATGAACAGGTTCCAGCCCGCGAACTGCTCCGGGTAGTCGGCGACGCGCCGCGGCATGCCCTGCACGCCGATCACGTGCATCGGGCCGAAGGTCAGGTTGAAGCCGATGAAGGTCAGCCAGAAGTGGATCTTGCCCAGCGTCTCGTCGTACATTCGGCCCGTCATCTTCGGGAACCAGAAGTAGACGCCGGCGTAGATCGTGAACAGCGAGCCGCCGAACAGCACGTAGTGGATGTGGGCGACGATGAAGTAGGTGTCGGAGACGTGGATGGTCAGCGGCACCATCGCGAGCATCACGCCCGAGATCCCGCCGAGCGTGAACATCGTCAGGAAGCCGAGCACGAACAGCATCGGCGTGTCGAGGTGCAGCACCCCTCGCCACAGCGTGGCCAGCCAGGAGAAGATCTTGATCCCCGTCGGGACGGCGATGATCGCGGTGGTGACCATCATCGGGATGCGAATCCAGCTCTGCATGCCCGAGACGAACATGTGGTGCGCCCAGACGGTGAAGCCGAGCAACACGATCGCCAGCAGCGAGAAGGCCATCATCCGGTAGCCGAAGATCGGCTTGCGCGACTTCACGGACAGGACCTCGGACACGATCCCGAAGCCCGGCAACATCATGATGTAGACGGCCGGGTGGGAGTAGAACCAGAAGACGTGCTGATACATGAGCACGTCGCCGCCCTTCTCCCAGTTGAAGAAGTTGAAGTGCAGCGCGTAGTCGAGCAGGACGAAGAACTGCGAGGCGGCGACGAACGGGGTGGCGATGACGACCAGCAGCGAGGTCGAGAAGTTCGCCCACACCAGCAGCGGCATGCGCCAGAAGCTCATTCCGGGCGCACGCATAGTGATGATCGTCACGAGGAAGTTCAGCGCCGTGGCGATCGATGACGCGCCCGCGAACTGCACACCGATGGTGAAGAAGAGCTGGCCGATCGGTACATCGGTCGAGAGCGGCGCGTAGGCCGTCCAGCCGGTGGCGAACGAGCCGCCGGGGGCGAGGAACGACGCGGTCATCATCAGGCCGCCCAGCGGGAGCATCCAGAACGACAGCGCGTTCAGGCGCGGGAACGCCATGTCCGGCGCGCCGATCATCAGCGGCAGGACGAAGTTCGCCAAGCCCGCGAACACGGGGATGATGAACAGGAAGATCATCAGCGACGCGTGGACGCTGAAGAGCCCGTTGTAGGCGTTGGCGTCGACGAACTGCGAGCCCGGCGCGGCGAGCTCCGCGCGCACCAGCATCGCCAGCAGGCCGCCGACCAGCATGAAGAAGAACGAGGTGACGACGTACTGGATGCCGATCACCTTGTGGTCGGTGTTCACGCGGAAGTAGTCCTTCCACGAGTGCGCGCCGTGCGAGGAGTGGTCCTCGGGCCGCGTCGGCTTGCCGGCTGCCCAGTAGAACCAGTAGTCGAAGGCGCCGAGGCCGACGAGGAAGAACAGCGGCGAGGCGATCAGCCCGACGGTGAGGACGGCGTTCTGGAACTTCTCGTCCCAGCCGTCGACGCCGTCGAACGGGTTCGAGAAGCCGTAGGCGAGGCGGATGATCGTGATCAGCACGAACGCGAACAGCACGCCGAGCACGGTGAACTCACCCGCGCGGATCAGCCCTGGTGCTCGCATCTTCGCCGCCATCAGCCTCCTCTCCTCACTTGCTCGCGACCTGCACAAGGTAATCGGTCAACGCCTTGATCTCTTCCGGCTGGAGGGTGTCCTTGTAGTTCGTCGGCATGATCCCATCCTGGAAGCCCTGGGCGACGTCGGCCCCCGGGCTCTCGATCGACTCCTGGATGAAGGCCGCGTCCTTGCCCTTGAGGAACTTGTTGAGGTCCGGGCCGATGGTGGCGGTTGTGCCGGCGTCGGCGAGCGTGTGGCAGGAGCCGCAGGCGGGGGAGGCGCCGCTGGTGAAGAGCGCCTTGCCGTCGGGCGCCGCGCCGCCGCCGCCGCCAGCACCGCCACCGGCCTCCTCGCCGCCGCCACCGGCCGCCTGCTGCTTCTTGCCCTCCAGCCACTTGTCGAAGGCGCCCTGAGAGACCACGTGGGCGCTCTGGCGCATCACCGAGTGCCCGAGGCCGCACAGCTCCGCGCAGACGACGGGGAACGTGCCGGTCTTGACCGGCTTGATCCGGAAGTGGGTGGTGATGCCGGGCACGGCGTCGATCTTCTGACGGAAGGCCGGGACCCAGAAGTCGTGCAGGACGTCCTTGGACTGGATGCTGAAGTTGACCTGCTTGCCCTCCGGCAGGTAGAGCTGGGGGGAGGCGATCTCCTTGCCGCCGTCACCGCGGTAGAAGAAGGTCCAGGTGAACTGCTCGCCGACGACGCGGACCTTCATCTCGCTCGCCTCGGCCTCCTCGATGTCCTGCAGGACGACGTAGGCGTACGAGCAGAGGGCGACGAGGATGATCGCCGGGATCGCGGTCCAGATCACTTCGAGCCGCGTGTTGCCGTGGATCGGCGGGCCGTCCTTGAGCTCCTCGCCCGGCCGCATGCGGAACCTCCACACCGAGTAGAGGACGACCGTCTCGACGAGGACGAAGATCGGCACGGAGACGATCATGAGGACGTCCCACAGCGTGTCGATGTCCTTGGCCTCCTCCGAGGCAGCCACCGGGAACCAGTTGATCCACAGCCCGAGGGCGATGCCGCAGGCCGATGTGATGGCCCCGATCGCCAGCAGCGGCAGAAGGTGGCTGCGACCTGACTTCTCCTCGCCCATGCGGGCGGCATCCTATGCGACCAGAGCGGCGGAGGGCTCGCCCCGCCGCCGTGCGGCTAGGCGGCGCGCTGCAGGCCGCTGTCCGCGCTCCGTCCGCTGGAGCGGAACGCGGAGGGGGCGAGGCCCTGATAGCGGCGGAATGCCTTGGCGAACTGGGCCGGTTGGCGGTAGCCGACACGGCGCGCAACCTCGCGGACGGTCATGCCACGGCGGGCGAGCAGCTCGGCCGCACGCTGCATGCGCACGCGCGTCAGGTGCTCGCGGAACGTGGTGTGGCCGATCTCGGCGTAGGCGCGCTGGAGCTGGCGTCGCGAGGACGCCACGCGGCGGGCGATGTCATCGAGTGAGAGGTCCGTCGCGTACTCCTGCTCGACGATCGCGCAGGCGTCCTCGAACAGGCTCGTGCGGAGGCGGACGGTGGCGGGGCGTTGAATAGGCACACCTGCAATACGCTCGAACGCGCCAAGTGGATGACCTCTGGGGCTTGACCGCGGTCCGATTTGGCACGTAGCCGCTCTAAGGGGTCTGACCCCCCAAACCGCGCGGCAACAGCCTGCCGCGGCAACGAGGGGGTCAGACCCCTTCGGGTAGCATTGCGGCAATCGTTGCAAGCGCTGGGAACGGGGAGAGGGTCAGATGCAGGTGCGGGATGGCATGAGCACGATGGTGCTGACGGTGGGGCCCAACCACACGTTGCGCCAGGCGGCGCACGCCATGGCGGACCGCCGCGTCGGCGCCGCCGTCGTCATGGACCCCGAGGCCCCGGGCCTGGGCATCCTCACGGAGCGCGACATCCTGCTCTCGATCGGCGAGGGCCAGGACCCCGACACCGAGATCGTGGCCAACCACCTCACCGCCGAGCTCGTGTTCGCCGCCCCCGACTGGTCACTGGAACAGGGCGCCGCGGCGATGGTGCGAGGCGGCTTCCGCCACCTCATCGTCATCGACGAGGGCGAGGCGGCCGGCGTCCTGTCCGTGCGCGACATCGTGCGCTGCTGGACTGATGACGGCGCGAGCTGTGAGGTGCCGCAGTCGCCGATGGTGGCGTCGGGCTAGGTGCTCCGGCAGGACCGCCGCACGTCAACGGCGGCTGGGTAGGCAAGCGGTTCGAACTGCCGCGGCGGCCAAGGTTGCTGAGTTGAGCACCGTATAGGTGCCAAAGTCAGCGATCTTGGCCAAGGTTGCGAAGTTGACCACCGTATAGGGGGCAAACCTCGCTACTTTGCCGCCGCCCCCACCCGAACCCTCCCCTCAATGCCCGCCGTTGACCTTCGCTGGTCAAGCCACGGACGCCTACGGCAAATACCGAACCGCCACCACCAACGCATCATCCGACCCGCGCGAGTGCGACGCGAGCACTCGCCGGGCCTGCTCGGCCGCCTGCACGCCCGGCTGCAGCGACGAGCCGAAGTCGGCGGCGATCCCGTCGGTGGCCAGCACGAGGCAGTCGCCCGGGGCCAGCGTCGTCCGCACGAGCTTGACCGTCGGCAGCGACCAGCCGAGGACGCCGCCGAACAGGGTGGGGGAGTCGACGGCGTCGCCGCGCTCGCGGTCGGCGCGGACGAGGCGGCCCTCGACGTTGCCGATCCCTGTCCAGGTCAGCTCGGCGCTCTCCAGGTCGAACCACGCGAGCGTCGCCACCACGCCGCGCGTCGCGCGGAGCGCCTCGTGGCAGCGCTTCAGCGCGATCTCGGGCTGCTCGCCGGCGTAGGCGCGCAGTCGCTCTCCGGCGACCTCGGCGGCGTCGGCGGCCGCGCCGCCGTGCCCCAGCCCGTCGATCGCCGCGACGAGCGCGCCGCCGTTGTATGGGGCCCAGACCGCGAGGTCGCCCGACCGCTCCTCGCCGGAGAACGGCTCGCCGGCCTCCCCTCGCTCGAGCGCGGAGGGCCAGGCGTCGTCCTCACACACGCACACCCGCCGCTCGGGACCACATGACGAGCCGGACCGTCGTGCCCTGCTTGGGCGCGCTCTCGATCTCGAACTCGTCGACCAGCCGCCGCGCGCCCGGCAGCCCGAGCCCAAGGCCGCCGCCGGTGGTGTAGCCGTCCTGCAGGGCCCGCTCGATGTCCTCGATCCCCGGCCCGTGGTCGGAGGCGACCACCTCGATGCCCCGGCGGCCGTTGCCGTCGCGGAGGATGCGCAGCAGCACCTCGCCGCGGGTCGCGTAGGTCGTGATGTTGCGGGCCACCTCGGAGATCGCGGTGGCCAGCAGCGTCTGATCCGTCGAACTCAGCTCGAGCTCGCCGGCGAGCTCGCGCGCACGCTGGCGCGCGGTCACGACGTCGGCGTCGGACTCGATGGCGATCCGGCTCTCAGCCTCCACCGTCGAGCGGCTCCTTGAGCTGGTACCGCAACAGCGCCAGGCCCTCCTCGAGGTCGAGCGCCGTCTGCACGTCCTCGAACTGCATGCCGAGCTGGACCATCGCGAACGCCACCTCGGGCTGGATCCCGACGATCACCGTCTCGGCGCCACGCAGGCGCGTCATGTGCGCGATCCCGCGCAGCGAACGCGAGACGAACGAATCCATCACGTCGAGCGCGGTGACGTCGACGATGATCCCGCGCGAGCGGTGGCGCGTGACCTGGGACATCACGTCCTCGCGCAGCTGCAGGACGTCGGTGTCGGTCAGCGCCGTCTGGATCGACGCGATCAGCACCGGGCCCTGCTTGAGGATCGGGACGGCCAACTAGCGTCCCTCGGGCGCGAGGTAGTCGCCCTGCGAGACCTCGTAGCCGAGCAGGCGCTCCGCCTCCTCGATACCGCCCTGGAGGTCGCCGACCGCGTTGACCTTCGAGAGGTCGACGCCGAGCGTCACGAGCGTTTGCGCGATGTCCGAGGAGAGGCCGGTGATGATCACGCTGGCGCCCATCAGCCGCGAGGCCTCGACCGTCTGGACGAGGTGGTTCGCGACCGTCGAGTCGATCGTCGGGACGCCGGTGATGTCGATCACGACCACCTTGGCGCGGTTCGCGCGGATCCCGCGCAGCAGCTGCTCGGTGAGCTGGCGGGCCCGCTGGCCGTCGAGCACGCCGATGATCGGGAGGATCAGCAGTCGCTCGCGGACCTGGAGGACCGGGGTCGACAGCTCCCGGATCGCCTCCTGCTGCTGGCGGATGACGCGCTCGCGCTCGCCGACGAAGTTGCCCGCCACCGTGTTGGCGATTCGGTTCGCGGCCGGCTCGTAGGCGTCGAGCACGCGGTTCAGGAGCCCGAAGTCCGACTGGTACTTCTCGAACAGCGAGCGGGCGAGCACGTCGCGCAGCAGCAGCACGATCGAGACGACTTCGTCCACCTCGACGCCACGCGGGATGATGCGCTCGGACAGGTTGCGCGCGTAGTCCTGCAGGGCCTCGACCGAGCCCGTCTCGAGCACCGCGACGTAGGAGTCGTAGATCGAGGTCGCCTCGGCGAAGATCTCTTCCTGGGTCAGCGCGGTCAGCAGCCGCGCCTCGGAGATCCGGCGGGCCCACTCCTCGCGCAGCTGCGTCCGGTTCGCACGGAGGTGGGAGACGAGCTCGCGGAGGAGTCCCTCGGTCGCCTCGCCGTGCCCGTCGGTCGCGGTCGCATCGGGTGTGTCAGCCATCGCTCTCCTTTGGGGTGGGATCCGCCGTGGCGGTCGGCAGCATGTCAGGCGCCTCGCTCGGGCCCGAGTGTGAGCACCGCCATATCGTCTCGCAGCCGGCCCATCGAGGCATGCATGACCGCCTTCTCTACGCGCTCGGCCACCGCGGCGGGGCTGAGCCCGCCGCACTGCTGGAGCAGCTCGATCAGCTGCTCGGTGCCGAACACCTCACGGCGCTGGCGGCGCACTTCCGTGACGCCGTCGGTGTAGAAGACCAGGACGTCGCCGCGCTCGAGCTCGACCACGACGTCGGCGAGCAGCGGCTCGGCGTCGGAGCCCAGCAGCGTGCCGAGCCGGCCGACCTCCTCGACGCTGCCGTCCTTGTGCACGATCAGCGGCAGCGGATGCCCGCCGCAGGCGAGCTCGAGCCGCACGTGGCCGGGGACGACCTGCATGTAGGCGTAGGCGACGGTGCAGAAGCGGCCGTCGGCGACCTGCTCGCGCAGCTCGCGGTGCAGCAGCGTCAGCACGCCGCTCGGGCGGTGCTCGTACGCGGCAGCCGCGCGCAGCGTGTGGCGGGCCAGCGCGGTGACCGCGGCGGCCTCCGGGCCCTTGCCCTGGATGTCGCCGATCAGCGCCGCCCAGCCGCCGTCGCGGGCGTGGTAGAGGTCGTAGAAGTCGCCGCCGAGCTCGACGCCCTCGCCGGCGGCGTTGAAGCGCACCGCGGCGGCGAGGCCCGGGACGGCGGGCAGCGCGCCCGGTCGCAGCGAGCGCTGGAGCGTGCGGGCGATCGTGCGCTCCTGGCCGTAGAGGCGCGCGTTGGCGATCGCCCCGGACGCGAGCTGGCCGAGCTGGGTGAGGAGCGCGTCGTCGCGCCGCGAGAACTCGCGTTCGGGGGCATCGACGACCTCGAGCGAACCGAGCTCGCGCCCCTGCGCCTGGAGGCTCACGCTGATTCGCGAAGGTGTCGTCGTGGAGACCTCGAGCTCCGGCGGCGAGGTCGCGCCGAGCGGCGGGCGGCGCGGCTCGGCGGCGAGGATCGCGATCGACGCGCGCTCCGCCGCGAGCGCCGCGCGGGCGGCGTCGGCGGTCAGCTGGAGGATCTCCTCGACGCTCATCGAGGCGTTGATCGCCACCGACGCGTCGGCCAGCGCGCGCAGCTGCTCGATGTACTCGTGCTCGATGCGCGCGATCTCCTGCACCTCGTGGTAGCCGCGGGCGGCGATCTCGAAGGTCGACAGGCTTTCGCGCAGGAATTCCGCGGCAGAGCGCACGATCTCGCCCTGGCTCCCGCCCGGCGCCGAGGCCAGCGCGACGGTCAGCGCGCGGTGATGCGCGTCGGCGAAGTCGAGGACGCTGTACTGCGCGGCGACCGCTTCGCGCCCGAGCGCGTAGGCGGCGCCGAGCCCGCTCTCGCCGCCTTCGCCGAGGTGGGCCGCGAATGCCGTCGCGTAGCGTTCGGCGAGGGCCGGCGCGCTATCAGGCGGCGACACGTCTGGCTGGTCGACCCCCACGCCGCGAAGCCTATTGGGGTGGCTCAAGTCCAGCTAGTGCGAGGAGTGGTCGAGCGGCAGCTCGGACATCTCGCGCGCGGCGGCGCGGATCCACGCGACGAGCGTGACGACGAACAGCAGCAGCCCGATGATGGTGACCGCGATCGAGAGCGTGATGCCCACCAGCGCGAGCGTCACGCCGACGGCGTTGACGATCGGCAGCATGCTCGGCTCCGGCATATGGATCTCTTCGCCGACCGGCGGGGCTTCTGTCTCGACGCCGGCCATCAGGCGGTGTAGATCGCGGCCGCCAGGAAGGTGAGGCCGAAGCTGAGGAGCATGACCGTCGAGACGATCAGGCCGGTGCGGAGATTGCGGCGTGCGAGCTTGCGGTCCACGGGCGCGAGTTTACAGGCGGGTGTCGGCCACCATCGCGATGAACAGCAGCGCGAGGTAGAGGAGGGAGAACAGGTACGTCTTCAGCGCCGCGCGGCGCTCTGCGGAGCGCTGCAGGCGCACCGCGTGGAAGAGGAAGGCACCGCCCAGCACGACCGCCACGGCGGCGTAGAGCGCGCCGAAGAAGCCGAACACGACCGGCAGCAGCGTCAGCACCACCAGCAGGCAGGTGTAGAGGACGATCTGGCGCCGCGTCTCGTCCTCGCCGTGGACGACCGGCATCATCGGCACGCCGACGCGCGCGTACTCGTCCTTCATCAGCAGCGACAGCGCCCAGAAGTGGGGCGGGGTCCAGTAGAAGACGATCGCGAAGAGGTACAGCGCCGTCGGGTCGACGTGGCCCTTGACCGCGGCCCAGCCCACCAGCGGCGGCACGGCTCCGGCGGCGCCGCCGATGACGATGTTCTGCGGCGTCGAGCGCTTGAGCCAGACCGTGTAGACGAGCACGTAGCCGAGGAAGCCGGCGAACGCCAGCGAGGCGCTCAGCACGTTGACGGTCAGCGACAGCTGCACGAACGACAGCGCCGCGAGCACGAGCCCGAAGATCAGCGCGGCGTTCGGTGAGATCCGCCCGGCCGGCACCGGCCGGTTGGCGGTGCGCGCCATCTGGGCGTCGATGTCGCGGTCGAACCAGTGGTTGACCGCGCCCGCGCCGCCCGCCGACAGCGAGCCGCCGAGGCAGGTCAGCGCCACGAGCGTGAGCGACGGGTCGCCCGCCACGTACATCGTGGTGATCGTGGTCAGCAGCAGGAGCGACTGGACGCGCGGCTTGGTCAGCTCGACGTAGTCGCTGAGCACCTGGCGCACGCCGGCCAGCGGCCACGCTTGCTGCTGGGTGGTGACGCGAGAAGCTTCCATCTAGAGCCTGACGGGCCGCCCCGCCTGGTAGCGCTGCTCGGTGCCGGTCTCCTGCTCCACCTGGCGGCGGATGTCCTTCATCGGCTCGACCGAGCGCACGCGCGGGATCACGTCGAAGTTGTTCTCCGGCGGCGGCGAGGGCGTGAGCCACTCGAGCGTGTTCGCCTTCCACGGGTCCGGCCCCGCGACCGCGCCCTTCTTGAGCGAGTGCACGAGGTTGACGACCGTCAGCAGCACGCCGGTCGCGAGGATGAACGAGCCGATGGTGGAGATCAGGTTGTAGATCGCCAGCCCGTTGTCGTCGCTGTACTCGTAGACGCGCCGCGGCATCCCGGACAGCCCCGCCGAGTGCTGGATCAGGAACGTCACGTGGAAGCCGATGAAGAAGAGCCAGAACGAGATCTTGCCGAGCTTCTCCGACAGCATCCGGCCGCTCATCTTCGGGAACCAGAAGTAGAGCGCGGCCACCATCGCGAACGCGGCCCCGCCGAACGCGGTGTAGTGGAAGTGGGCGACGACGAAGTAGGTGTCGGTCAGCTGCCAGTCGACCGGGAAGACCGCGAGGAAGATGCCGGTGATGCCGCCCATCAGGAACGTGGCGATGCCGCCGACGGCGTAGAACAGCGCCACGCGGTACTCGATCGTGCCGCGCCACAGCGTCGCGACCCAGTTGAAGATCTTCACGCCGGTCGGCACCGCGATCAGGAAGCTCGAGAGCATGAAGAACGCGAGCACGACGGTCGACATCGGCGTCGCGAACATGTGGTGCGCCCACACCAGCAGGCCGAGGAACGCGATGCCGGCGGTCGACGCGGCGATCGCCTTGTAGCCGAAGATCGGCTTGCGGGCGAACACCGGCAGCACCTCGGAGAACACGCCGAAGGCGGGCAGCACGAGGATGTAGACCTCGGGGTGGCCGAAGAACCAGAACAGGTGCTGCCACAGCAGCGCCGAGCCACCCTCGGTCGGGTCGAAGAAGGTCGTCCCGAAGTTGCGGTCCAGCAGCAGCATCGTCACCGAGGCGGCCAGCGAGGACAGCGCGATCACGATCAGGTACGCGTAGATCAGGATCGTCCACACGAACAGCGGGATGCGGCCCCAGCCCATGCCGGGCGCGCGCATGTTGTGGATCGTCGCGATGAAGTTGACCGCGCCGAGCATCGACGCCAAGCCCGTTAAGTGGATCATGTAGATCCACGCGTCCTGGCCGCCTGACGGCGAGTACTCCTTCGACGACAGCGGCACGTAGGAGAACCAGCCGGCCTCCGGCGGCGTGAAGAAGACCGACGCGTACAGCGCGATGCCGCCGAACAGGAACATCCAGTAGGACCAGGCGTTGATGCGCGGGAAGGCGACGTCGCGCGCCCCGATCATCAGCGGCAGCAGGTAGTTCGCGAAGCCGGCCCACACCGGCACGACGACGAGGAAGATCATCGTCGTCCCATGCATGGTGAAGATCTGGTTGTACTTCTCCGGCGACAGGAACGTGTTGTCCGGCGCGCCGAGCTGGATCCGCAGCAGCAGCGCCTCGACCCCGCCGAGCAGGAAGAAGACCAGCGTCGTGTAGAGGTAGAGGATCCCGATCTTCTTGTGATCGGTCGTCGTGATCCACGACGTCCAGCCACGGGACTCCGGCCTGACGGAGCGCGTCAGGATCTGCGGCCGCCGCTGCGTGACGCGCGCGGTCGTGGTCTCGGACTTGGGTTGGGTGGTCGCCATGGGGTCTGGGGAGTCTTTCCTACTCGGACTGCTGCGCAGCCTCTTGCTCGGACTTGAGGAGCTCCTTGCGCTGCCTGGCGCCCTCGGTGCGCGCGATCTTGATGTCAGCCGCCTCCTGATCGAACCACCGCTGGTACTCGTCGAACGGCACGGCCCGGACGCGCGCGGTCATATTGGCGTGGTTGCGCCCGCACAGCTCGGCGCACTGTCCCTTGAAGAGGCCCGGCTTGGTGGCCTTGAACCAGCTCTTGTTGACGTAGCCGGGGACCGCGTCCATCTTGCCGCCGAGCTCCGGGATCCACCACGAGTGGACGACGTCGTCGGCGGTGATGGTGAGGAGCACGGTCATGCCGACCGGGACCACCATCTCCTCGTAGGCGAAGACGGTCTTGTTGCCCTGCGCCGGGTACTGGTAGCGCCACACGTACTGCTGGCCATCGACGACGATCCGCAGCACCTTGCCCTTCGGCGGCGGCTGCTGGTCGGTCGAGGCGAACAGCGCGTTGGCGGCGACCGGGTTGCCCTGGGCGTCGATGTCGGAGACGGCGGGATCCTTGATCCCGGGCAGCTTGATGAACGTGACGGCGGTGATGAACACGAGGATCACCGCGGCGCCGATCGTCCAGCCGATCTCGAGCCGCGTGTTGCCGTGGATCTGGGCCGCCACGCGCCCGCGGCGGGCCTTGAACTTGACCATGAACCAGATCAGCAGGCCCTCGACCGCGACGAACACGACGGCCGCCATGACCAGGATCAGCAGGTACAGCTGAGCGATGTCGTCCGCGTTGGGCGACGCACCGTCCGGGAGGAGGATGAGCCCGGCGAGGATGTCGACGGCGGCTGACAAGGCGGCGGAAGTGTATAGACGGGCCAGGGCGCTTCAGCGCCCGGTGGTCACGTCCCCTTGAACTCCGGCGGGCGCTTGCCGAGGAAGGCTTGCACACCCTCCATGAAATCGCCTGAGGCGGCCATCTCCTGCTGGATGCTCGCCTCGAGCTCGAGCTGGTCCTCCATTCCCGCGTAGATCCAGGCGTTGAGCTGGCGCTTGGATCCGGCGTACGAGCGGGTCGGGCCGGTCGCGAGCTGCTCGGCCAGCGCGTCGACCTCGCCGTCGAAGACGTCGTCGGCGGCGACGCGGTTGATCAGCCCCCACTCGAGCGCCTTCAGCGCCGGGATCCGCTCGCCGAGCATCGCCATCTCGGTCGCGCGCGTGTGACCCACACGCGCGGGGACGAGCAGCGAGGAGCCGCCGTCGGGGACGAGCCCGATGTTCACGAACGCGAGCAGGAAGTAGGCCGACTCCTTGGCGAGGATCAGGTCGCAGGCGAGCGCGAGCGAGCAGCCGATGCCGACCGCGGGGCCGTTGACGGCCGCGAGCACCGGCTTGGGCATCGTGCGGACCGTCGTGATGATCGGGTGGTAGCGCTCGCGCAGCGCCTTGCCGACGTCCGGGTGGCCCTCCGGCGTGGGCTCGAAGCCCGCCTTCAGGTCGGCGCCGGAGGAGAAGCCGCGTCCGGCGCCGGTGATGGTCACGGAGCGGACCGAGTCGTCGGCCGCGGCCTCCTCGACGGCGGCGCGGAGGTCGAGCCCGAACTGCTCGTTCCACGCGTTCATGGTGTCGGGGCGGTTGAGCTCGATGCGCAGCTCGGCGCCATTGGATGCGCCGCGGCGCAGCGTCACGGTCTCGGCCATCGGCCGCATCCTACGGGTGCTCCGGCTAGCCTGGGTGCGTGGCATCACACCGGCCCCGCATCGGCATCTGCACCGCGCTCGAGCACGCTCGCTGGAGCTACTGGGACACCGAGGCCTACCTCCTCGATCGCAACTACGTCGACGCGGTCAAGTCCGCGGGCGGGATCGCGCTCATGCTGCCGCCCGACCCCGAGGCCGAGGCCGAGCCCGACGCCTGGCTCGACGTCCTGGACGGCTTGATCCTGGCCGGCGGCGCCGACATCGACCCGGCCACCTACGGCGCCGAGCCCCACCCGATGACCAAGGGCATGCGGCCCGAGCGGGACTCGTTCGAGCTCGCACTGGCCCGGCGCGCGCTCGAGCGCGACATCCCGCTGCTCGGCATCTGCCGCGGCATGCAGGTCATGAACATCGCCCGCGGCGGCACGCTCCGGCAGCACCTCCCCGACGAGGTCGGCCACGAGGACCACCGCCGCGTCCCGGGCTCGTTCGACGGCGCCGACCACGACGTCCGGCTCGCCGAGGGCTCGCTCGCCGCGCGCGCGGCCGGGGAGGTCGATCACGGAACGAAGTCGCACCACCACCAGGGGATCGAGGCGGTCGGCGACGGCTTCGTCGAGACGGGCTGGAGCACGCTCGACGAGCTCCCCGAGGCGATCGAGGATCCGGAGCGGCGGTTTGCGCTCGGCGTGCAGTGGCACCCGGAAGCTGACCCGACGTCGCGGCTCATCGCTGCGCTCGTGGTTGAGGCGGCAGGTCGACGCGGGTCAGCCGCCGCAGCGGCACCGTGAGGCGATCGGTCGACTGCTCGAACTCGTCGAGGCTTCCCGCGCTCGCGAAGTCCTCGAGAACCGCCTCGAAGTAGTCCTCAGCCACCACCGGGGTGCCGGCCGCGAACCGTTCGCGCGCATCTGCGCTGCCGAGGTACGTCCACACCGTTCCGCCGAGGTCGACGTCGAGTGACCGCGTGACGTCGATCCGGTCGTAGTTGCGCTCACGACGGTCCAGCTGGTCCAGCTCCTCCGCGGTGAGGGGGAAGGCGAGGCCGTTCACTCGTCCCTCCGCTGCGGCGTAGATGTTCAGGAACGTCACGTGGACCGGCGGGCGCTCGCCCGTATCCGGGTCGACGTAGTACTTGTAGCCCGGGATCGTCCGCCGGTTGTCCATCGCGACATTCCAGGCCCGGCGGTGGCCGAGAAGGTGGCAGGGGATCCCGCCCGGGCGCCGCATGAGCGACCCGTAGCCGAATACGAACGTCCTCATCGAGCCCGTAGAGGCTACGTATCCGCCTGCCGCCCGGCTATGCTCGCCCGCGCTGTGCGCCGGTCGACCGCCATCCGCTTGGTGGCGTGTACGGCGCTCGCCGCAGGCCTTGCCGCGCCGCTCGTGCGCCGTCGATTGAGGCTCCCGCCGCCGGTCGTGACCGCGACGGCTGCGACGGCGCCGTTCGCGCTCTGCGTTCTCGTCCCCCGCTCGCGGAAACGCGACGTGGCGGTGATCTGCCTGCAGATGTGGGCCTACATCGCCACGTACCAGATGCCCAACGACGATCCGATCGAGCTCGAGCGGCGGGTCCACATCGACTACCCCGTCCATGTCGACAAGCTGATCGGGGCCGGCGTCACGCCGACGTTGCGGCTGCAGCGCGCGTTCGGGCGCCCCGGGCGCATCAACCGCGCAGAGCAGACGCTGATCTGGTCGCACTGGATCTGGTTCCTCGTCCCGCACGGCACCGCGGCGTTCCTGCTGCTGCGCCATCGCGATCGCTTCCCTCGCGGTGCGTTGATGCTCTACGGGACGTTCGATCTCGGCCTGATCGGCTACTGGGCGGTCCCCACGGCGCCCCCGTGGTACGCGGCTGCGCGAGGGCGGATGGAGGACGGCCGGACGCCCGAATTGCGCCGCATGATGGTCGAGTACGGCGAGCGATTCTGGAAGTCCAACTGGGACCCGCTCTATGGTTTCCTGGGCGGGAATCCGCTCGCTGCGATGCCGTCCCTGCATTTCGCCACGTCAGTCCAAGCCGCTCATCTGCTTTCCGAGACCGGCGCCGTCGCTGGGGTCGTGGGCTGGGCCTACGCAAGCACGCTGGGCGTGGCGCTCATCTATCTGGGCGAGCACTATGTCGTGGACCTCGCGGTCGGGCTCGCGCTGACCCAGGCCGTGCGCAAGGGAGCGCCACTCGCCGCGCCGCTGTTCCGGCTGGTAGGTGCCGGAGTGCAGCGGCTTGAGGCGGGGGCGCGGGCGTGAATACGACGACCCGTCGCCACAACGTCAACCCGCACTCCCCCGAGGACGAGGACGGCCACGAGGAGCATCCGCCCCGGCTCGACATCTCCGCGCGCAGCCTCGTCGGCTTCGCACTGTTCGTGGCCCTCTCGCTCGTCGCGCTGTACTTCCTGCTGCCGCAGATCGCCGGCCTCGAGGAGACGTGGCACCGGCTCGAGGACGGCAGCCCGATCTGGCTCGGCCTCGCGCTCCTGTTCACGGTCGGCATGTTCGGCGGCTACGTGCTGCTGTTCCACGGGGTCTACGCGCGCGCGGCCGCAGGCCGCCTGACCCTGCGCGAGAGCTACCAGGTGTGCATGGCCGGGCTCGCGGCCACGCGGCTGTTCTCGGCCGGCGGCGCCGGCGGGATCGTGCTGACGGCGTGGGCGATGCGCGGTGCCGGGCTGCGGCGGCGCGTCGTCGCCGACAAGACGATCTCGTTCCTCGTTCTCATGTACCTCGTCTACACGGCCTCGCTGGTCGTGTTCGGCTACGGGCTTCGTTTCGGCGTCTTCCCCGGACCCGACCCGTTCACGATGACCGTGATCCCCGCCACGCTGGCGCTGATCGCCACGGTGCTGGGGCTCTCGATCGCATTCGTGCCGACCGACTTCGAGCGCCGGCTGCAGACGCTCGCGCTCCGCCACGGCCGGGTCGGGCGGCTCGCCCAGCGCCTGGCGACGCTCCCCGCGACCGCCTCGAGCGGGATCCGCGACGCGCTCCACCACCTGCGCTCGCGCGACCCGGCGCTGCTCGGCGCGGTCGTCTACTGGGCCTGCCAGATCGCCGTGCTGTGGGCGTGCTTCGAGGCGTTCGGCCAATCGCCGCCGCTGGCCGTGCTCGTGCTCGGCTTCTTCATCGGCATGCTCGGCAACCTGCTGCCGCTGCCGGGCGGGATCGGCGGGGTCGACGGCGGCATGATCGGCGCCTTCGCCGCCTTCAACGTCGACACGGGGCTCGCGGTGGTCGCGGTGCTGGCCTATCGTGCCTTCACGTTCTGGCTGCCGACGATCCCTGGAGTGATCGCCTACCTGCAGCTGCGCAAGACCGTGGAACGCTGGCGAAGCGCACGGCCCGCGCTACACTATACAAACTGAAGTAAGCACCTCGGACCGGGGAGAAAGCCCACCTCATGGCAAATGTCGAGCAGGTCATCATCGTCGGAAGCGGCCCCGCGGGATACACCGCGGCGCTCTACACCGCCCGCGCGAACCTGAACCCGCTCGTCATCGAAGGCTTCCTGTGGGGCGGGCTGCTCCAGCAGACCACCGACGTCGAGAACTACCCCGGCTACCCCGAGGGGATCATGGGGCCGGAGATGATGCAGCAGTTCCGCGACCAGGCGGAGCGCTTCGGCTCGCGCTTCATCACCGACAACGTCACGAAGATCGAGCCCGGCGCCAACGGCGAGCCGCACACGGTCTGGGTCGAGGACGAGGAGTACAAGGCCCGCACGGTCATCCTCGCGATGGGCGCCGAGCACAAGAAGCTCGCCGTCCCCGGTGAGGAGGAGCTCGGCGGCCGCGGCGTGTCCTACTGCGCGACCTGCGACGCCGCGTTCTACAAGGACAAGACGACGGTGATCGTCGGCGGCGGCGACTCCGCGATGGAGGAGGCGCTCTTCCTCGCCAAGTTCTCGTCGAAGGTGACGATCGTGAACCGCCGCGACGAGTTCCGCGCCTCGAAGATCATGCTCGAGCGGGCGAAGAACACCGACAACATCGACTTCCTGACCCCGTACGTCGTCGACGAGTTCGCCGCCGACGAGACCGGCGTGCTCGGCGTCGCGAAGCTCCGCAACCCCGAGACGGGCGAGCAGCGCGACCTCCCGATCTGCGGCGCGTTCATCGCGATCGGGCACGAGCCCCAGTCGGAGCTCGTCCAGGGCATCGTCGCGACCGACGAGAACGGCTACGTCGTCACCGAGGGCAAGTCGACGCGCACGAAGGTGGCGGGCATGTTCGCCGCCGGCGACCTCGTCGACCACACCTACCGCCAGGCCGTCACGGCCGCGGGCTCCGGGTGTCAGGCCGCGCTCGACGCCGAGTGGTACCTGCGCGACAACCCTGACGTGCCGACGCCGGAGGCCCTGGAGGGCACCGGCGACCTGGCCGAGGCGCAGTGGGCCGCGCCCGCGGCGCCGTAGCTAGACCCCGACGTTGAGCGAGAGCGTGATGCCTTGCTCGACGTCGCCGGACGCCTTGGCGAGCTGGCCGGCGTAGCCGTCGCTGAAGACCATGTCGCTCTCCAGCGACGTGCCGGCCAGGTTCTGCACGCTCTGCTCGTAACCGGGCGCCGCGAACACGCGGTCGCAGACGTCCTCGGGAAGCGCGATCTGGGACGTCCGGAGCTTCGAGCTCGCCGCCGTCGCGGCGTCGAGGTCCTCGTAGACCTCGAAGTGGATGTGTGGCCAGCGGCCCGAGTACGCCGCCGGGAAGATCGTCTGGAACGAGAGCTTCCCGTCGGCGTCGCTCTCCTGCACGCCGCGCAGGTAGTTCTCCGACGCGATGTCGCCGTCGTAGAGCGAGTAGCGGCCGGCCTTGTCGCAGTGCCACACGTAGACCGCCGCACCCGCGAGCGGCCCGCCGCCGCCGGCGACGTCGACCAGCTTCAGCTCGAGCGTCGTGGGCACGCCATCGGCGACGCCTGACGCGTCGCCGAAGCTCTTGGTGATGTCGCGGCGGACGACGCCGCTCTCACTCAGCACGTTGGGTCCGTTGGAGCCGTCGCCCGGGAACGGGCCGGAGGTCTCCTCGGGCACGGCGCCGGCGGCCGCCGGCGTTGCCTTCGCGCTCCCGCCGCTGTCCGAGGACCCGCAGCCGGCGATCAGCAGGCCGAGCCCGCCGGTGACGGTTGCGAGCGCCCGCCGCCGGGTGATGAGCGGCAGGTCGTGCGAGAGGCCACGGTCGTGGTCGTGCATGTGGCGCACTGTGGCGCGGGATCCTGAGAACCGGCTGAGACCCCGTTCCACTCGGCGACGGCGCCCGGGAACGCCCGGAAGCGCGGCGCGACGGCCCAGGCGGGGCGGTTGTAGAGCGCGACGAGGAGCATCAGCGCGAGCGTGAGCAGGATCGCGCCCTGGAGCACGGCGTCCAGCGCGGTCGGGGCGTGCAGGAACGAGGCCAGGGATCTCGTGCCGACGAGCAAGCCCTCGACCGCCGCGACCGGGCCGGTGCGGATCAGCCCTCGCCAGGCTCCTCCCAGCCAAGGCTTAGCCCGGTCACAAGCCCGGCCTGGAGGCTCGGAGTCGTCCATGACCCCGACCAGGAGGTGGACCATGAAGGCCATCCTCGTCGCCGTGGTGCTTGCCGGATGCGCGTTCGCATTCGCGATCGGCACCGCGTCGGCCGACGACGGCGGCGCCGCTACGGCGACGCCGAGCCGGAGCGCTCCCGCGCAGCCGGTGCAGCAGCAGGAGCAGCAGGAGCAGCCGCGCCCTCGCGATGACTGCCCCGAGAAGGACGGGGGCGGAGCGTCGTCCGGGAGCTCGGGTTCCGAGCAGCAGTTCTGAGCTCAGGCCGCGCGCGGCGGGCTGGAGGGGCATCATGGAGCTGACCAGCTGTCAGTGAGGAGGAGGTTCCATGAGCGACACCGCCGTCCAGCCCGCCACCGCGGTCGATCAGTGGCTCGCGAGCTTCGACGAGGCGCTCACCGCGGGTGACGCCGCGGCCGCCGCCGAGCTGTTCCTCGAGGACAGCTACTGGCGGGACCTCGTGGCGTTCACCTGGAACCTCAAGACGGTCGAGGGCCGCGACGGCGTCGAGGACCTGCTGAAGACGACGCTCGCCAACACGAAGCCGAGTAACTGGCACACGAGCGAGCCGCCCACCGAGGAGGAGGGCGTGACGACGGCGTGGATCGAGTTCGAGACCGAGACCGGCCGCGGCAACGGGCTCCTCCGCCTCAGGGACGGCAAGGCGTGGACGCTGCTGACTGCGCTCACTGAACTCAAGGGCTACGAGGAGCCCAAGGGCCCGGGCCGCCGCAAGGGCGTCGAGCACGGCGCCACCAAGGAGCGCGAGACGTGGCTCGAGGCGCGCCGCCGCGAGGCCGAGGAGCTCGGGTACGAGCGCCAGCCCGAGGTCGTGATCATCGGCGGCGGCCAGGGTGGGATCGCGCTCGGCGCGCGCCTGCGCCAGCTCGGCGTGCCGACGATCATCGTCGAGCGCAACGAGCGCCCCGGCGACTCGTGGCGCAAGCGCTACAAGTCGCTCTGCCTGCACGATCCGGTCTGGTACGACCACCTGCCGTACATCAAGTTCCCCGAGAACTGGCCGGTGTTCTCGCCCAAGGACAAGATCGGCGACTGGCTCGAGATGTACACGCGGGTGATGGAGCTCAACTACTGGAGCTCGACGCTCGCCAAGAGCGCGAAGTACGACGAGGACGCCGGCGAGTGGCAGGTCGTCGTCGAGCGCGACGGCGCCGACGTCACGCTGCGCCCGAAGCAGCTCGTGCTCGCGACCGGAATGTCGGGCAAGGCCAACGTGCCCGAGATCCCCGGCATGGACGTCTTCAAGGGCGACCAGCACCACTCCTCGCAGCACCCCGGCCCGGACGCCTACGCGGGCAAGAAGTGCGTCGTCATCGGCTCCAACAACTCGGCGCACGACATCTGCGGCGCGCTGTGGGAGGCGGGCGCGGACGTGACGATGGTCCAGCGCTCCTCGACCCACATCGTGCGCTCGGCCACGCTGATGGAGGTCGGCCTCGGCGCGCTTGTACTCGGAGGAGGCGGTCGCCGCAGGCGTGACCACCGAGAAGGCGGACATGATCTTCGCCTCGCTGCCCTACCGGATCATGCACGAGTTCCAGATCCCGCTCTACGACGAGATGCGCGAGCGCGACAAGGAGTTCTACGACCGGCTCGAGGCGGCGGGCTTCGACCTCGACTGGGGCGAGGACGGCTCCGGCCTGTTCATGAAGTACCTACGGCGCGGCTCGGGCTACTACATCGACGTCGGCGCCGCCGACCTCGTCGCCAACGGCGACGTCAAGCTCAAGAACGGTGCCGTCGACCACCTGACCGAGGATGCGGTGGTGATGGCGGACGGCACCGAGTTGCCGGCCGACCTCGTCGTGTTCGCCACCGGCTACGGCTCGATGAACGGCTGGGCCGCGGACCTCATCTCCCAGGAGGTGGCCGACAAGGTCGGCAAGTGCTGGGGCCTCGGCTCCGACACCAAGAAGGACCCCGGCCCGTGGGAGGGCGAGCAGCGCAACATGTGGAAGCCGACCCAGCAGGAGGCGCTGTGGTTCCACGGCGGCAACCTGCACCAGTCGCGCCACTACTCGCTCTACCTGGCGCTGCAGCTGAAGGCGCGGATGGAGGGGATCGACACCCCCGTCTACGGCCTCCAGGAGGTGCACCACACCGGCTAGACCGGCGGGCTGAAGCCTCCCAGCGCGTGGATGCGCGTCCGGAAGTCGGTGAAGCCCACGGTCGAGCGGTCGCCGCGCGAGAAGAGGACGAGGCTCGCGCCGCGGAGCGCGCGCGGGGTCACCGGCCGGATGCAGTAGTGGCTCGGCTCAGCCGTGAGTTGCGTGTGCCGCCAGGTGCGGCCGTCATCGGGTGTGAACCACGCCTCGACCTGGTGGAAGGCGCCGGTGCGGCGCGACAGGTAGACGACCCGCGGATCCTCGTGGTCGAGTGTCGCGCCACCCGAGGTGAAGGACGGGAAGCCCGGGCCGGCCGCGACGATCTTGCGGCTGATCCAGCGCTCGCCGTTGTGGTACGCGTAGAAGAACGTGTCGCGATGGCCGACGCGGCGGGTGTAGACGATCCGCGGCCGGCCGCGTGAGGTGAGCGCGATGTCGTGCGGCCAGGCGCTGCCCTTGGCCTTCGTGAACTTGTAGATCCGCTCGAGCTTGCCGATCGGGAACGGGACGTTGCGCAGGCTCCCGATCTTGTGCCCGCTCAGGCCGAAGAAGTCGTTGTTCTCGTAGCGGAGGTAGTAGAGGCTGTTGTGGAAATGGTTGGCGTGGCCCTCGGTGAAGATGCCGTGGATGTTCGTCTTGCCGTCACCGACGTACTTCGCGTACGGCCGCTCCTCGGTGTGGGAGACGAGCAGCTCGCGGGCGGGCACCCAGTCCTTGCCGTTGCGCGTGTAGGAGAACGTCGGGTTCCAGCCGCCGCCGCGCCAGAACAGCCACAGCTTCCCCCGCTGCTGCATCGGGTTCGGGTAGGTGTAGCCGAGCCCGCCGGGCGCGTTGGTCTTGACGAGCCGGACGGGGGAGAAGCCGTCGATCGAGAACGGGTGCTTGGAGATCCGGTAGCGCATCCGGCTCGGCCGCAGGCTCGGCGGCGGGAGCACGCGGCCCGAGTGCGGGCTGAAGAAGACCGCGATGCGCCCGTCGGGCCGGAAGACGAGCGACGGGTTGTTGTGGTCGTCGACGCCGAGGCCCTTGTAGATGACCTTCTTGGTGAAGCTGCCGTTGGGCCGCAGGTGCGCGACCCAGACGTTGCCGGTGGTCGAGATCCAGCCGGTGAACGTGTGGCCGTCGTGGGAGATCGCGCGCGGGTCGCCGAAGTACGACCAGGCTCCCGCGCCGAGCTCCGTGCTCATCGCGTCAGCGCTTGGCCCTCTGGACGCGCAGCTCGTAGCGCGAGTCGAGCGTGCGGGTGCGCTGGCCGATGTAGGCGACGATGTAGGCCGACCGCTTGCGGCGCGACGGGTTGCGCAGCGTCAGCGTGTCCTTGCGCTTGCCCGTGTGGCGCGAGCGCCCGATCAGCTGCTCGTCGTCGCCGGTCGAGGTCGCGCTGCGGGTGAAGGCGGCGAGGTCCGGATTGCCGAAGCGGGGAGTGAGGGTCACGCGCACGCGCGCACGCGGGGGGAAGACGATCTTGTAGACGTCGGAGGGATCCTCGTACTTGTCGACGAGCGCGCGCAGCTTGCGCGCGCCGCCGCGGCGCCAGATCGGCGAGTCGACGCGCCCGGTCGCCTTGCCGTTGATCCACGCCATGTCGTCGTTGGGCTCGTGCGGGTCGACCGCGGGGGCGGGGGCGCTGAGTGCCTTGAGCAGGTCGAGCAGCCCGTAGCCGGTGGCGGAGTCCCAGCCCTTGCGCTCGAGGTCGCGGGCGGAGGTGCGCAGCACCTGCGCGACCTGGTCGGCGCGGTAGCCGGGCTTGGCGGCGCGCAGCCACGCGGCTGCCGCGGCCACCATCGGCGCGGAGAAGCTCGTGCCGGTGACGGCCTCGTAGCCGTCGGGCGTGCCGTCCTGGTCGAACTGCGGCGGCGTCGCGGTCAGGATCCCCACACCGGGCGCGGACAGGTCGACCGCGGCGCTCGCGCTCGAGAAGAACGGCGGCTTGAGGTCGCTGCCGACGGCGGCGACGGTGAGCACGTGGGGGAGCGAGGCGGGGAACAGCAGCGGGTTGCCCTCGGCCAGCTCGTTGCCGGCGGCGGCGACGAGCGTGATCCCCTTGGCGGTGGCGACCTGGAGCTGGACGTACTCGGCGAAGCACGGCGCGGGGGCGCCGTAGCTCATGTTGATCACGGCGGCGCCCTGCTCGATCGCACGTGCGATGCCCGCGACGGAGTTGGCGCAGCGGATCTCGTTGGGCAGGCTGACGTTGAGCGCGCGCATGCCCGGCCAGACGCCGAGGATGCCGCGGTCGTTCTTGGGCGCGGCGGCGACGGCGGCGGTCTCGGTTCCGTGCGCGCTCTCGATCGGGAAGCCGCCGAGCGTGGTGAGGCTGCCGCCGGCGAACTCGGGGTGGTTGACGTCGGCGGTCGAGTCGACGAGCGCGAGCAGCGGACTCGTCGGGGTGACAGGCGGCGGGACGAGGCTCGGCGCGACGATCGCAGCGCGCCACGAGGCGCGGGCGTCGAGCGGGTCCGGCGGCGGGGTCTGCATCCGCTTGGCCAGCCGGTCGGGCTCGGCGTAGAGGAGGAGGCCCTTGGCTTTCAGCGCCGCGGCGAGCTCGCGCGCGCGGCCGCGAGCGACCGTGTAGGACCCGGTGCCGATGCGGTGCGCGCCGTGGCGGGCGGCCACGGCCTCGGCGGCGGCAGAGGGGTGCGCGCCGACGATCCAGTCCGCGCCCGAGGCGGCGGCGCCGGCGTCGCCGGGGAGCACCATCGGCGGCGCGGGCGTCGCGGCGCCCGCGGGAGCGGCGACCGCGAGGAGGAAGAGGGGGATGAGTAGGACCAGGCGGCGCATCGGGCCACTGTAGGAACCCAGAGCGCTCACGGTCGGAGCGGCGTCCCCGTCCGGACCGCGCGCATCAGGGCCGGAGCCGGGCGGTAGCGCTCCTCGCGGTACTCGTCGTACAGCCCCGCCAGCACGCCGAGCACGGAGGACGCGCCGATCGCGTCGCCCCACTCGAGCGGGCCGCGCGGGTGGTTGAGCCCGAGCACCATGCCCGCGTCGATGTCCTCCGCCGCGCCGACGCCGTCGCCGAGCGCGAAGCACGCCTCGTTGACGAGCTGGGCCACGATCCGGCCGAGCACGAGCCCGGGCGCGTCGCCGACCCACTCGACGTGGCGGCCGAGCGAGCCGAAGAACGCCTCCGCCGCCTTCGCCGCGGCCTCGGAGGTGGTCGGGCTGCGCGTGAGCTCGACCAGCCCGCCGAGCGGGGCGGCGGCGAAGAAGCCCGCGGCCGTGCCCTCGGGGTCGAGCTCGGAGAGCGAGCCCTCGTCGCACAGGATCACCTGGGGGCCGCCCTGGAGAACGTGGCGGTCGGCCTCGTCGTCCCATTCGTCGCCCTGGTCGAGGCCGCCGCAGTCGACCACGAGCGCGGGGACCTCGTCGCCTGCCGCCGCCTCCGGGTCGGCGACCCGCCAGCCCGCGGCCTCCGCCGCATCGCGCAGCTCGTCGGCCAGCTCGGTCCAGCCGCCGATCACGACGAGCCCCTCGCCGCCGGCCTGCGGCGGGTCGGGGTCGGGCGGCCGGTGCTCGCCGTCCTCGGGGTAGTCGTACCAACCGCGACCCGTCTTGCGGCCGAGGTCGCCCGAGGCAGCCTTGCGGGCCGCGAGCATCGACGGTCGCCAGCGCGGCTCGCCGAACGACTGCGCGTAGAACGACTTCGAGACCTCGAAGCCGACATCGATCCCGACGAGGTCCTGGAGCTCGAACGGGCCCATGCGGAAGCCGCCGCCGAGGCGGCAGACGCGGTCGACCTGCTCGACCGTCGCCAGCCCCTCCTGGACGAGCCGCAGCGCTTCGAGGCCGAACGGGCGGTTGCAGCGGTTCACCAGGAAGCCGGGGCCGTCGGCGGCATCGATGACGTGCTTGCCCATCGCCCGCCCGAGCTCGCGCGTCGTCTCGAGCGCGGCCTCGCCAGAGTGCTCGCCCGCGACGACCTCGACGAGCTTCATCACCGGCGCCGGGTTGAAGAAGTGCATGCCGACGACGCGCTCGGCACCCGGTACGCCGGCCGCGATCTCGGTCACCGACAGCGAGGACGTGTTCGTCGCGAGCACGCAGTCGTCGCGCACGACCTCGGCCGCGCGCGAGAACAGCTCGCGCTTGAGCTCGAGCGACTCCGGCGCCGCCTCGATCACGATGTCGGCCTCGGCCAGGCCCGACAGCTCCGCCGCGGGCTCGAGCGGCGCGCCGTCGTCGAGCCGCTTGCGCGCCCGCGCGAGCCCGCGCTCGAGCGCGTCGCCGTCCGGGTCGTGCACGAGCGTCCGCGCGCCGCTCGCGGCGGCGAGCTGCGCGATGCCGGACCCCATGGTGCCGGCGCCGAGGACGCCGACGATCACGAAGGGACGAGCGCGTTGAGGCCGGTCTCGGCGCGCCCGATGATCAGCTTCTGGATCTGCGAAGTGCCCTCGTAGAGCGTGGTCACGCGCACGTCGCGGTAGTAGCGCTCGACGGGGTGGTCGTCGACGTAGCCGGACCCGCCGTGGACCTGGATCGCGAGGTGCGAGCAGTTCTGCCCCGCCTCCGTCG
Organism: uncultured Solirubrobacteraceae bacterium; assembly: GCA_963802905.1. Taxonomy (GTDB): domain Bacteria; phylum Actinomycetota; class Thermoleophilia; order Solirubrobacterales; family Solirubrobacteraceae; genus DASQFQ01. The sequence continues at coordinate 397,599 of CAWDKH010000019.1, forward strand.
CGTAGAGCTTGGCGATCGACGTCTCGGTCGTCGACGGCCGGCCCTGGTCCTTCAGGAAGCCGGCGCGGTAGACGAGCATCCGCGCGGCGTCGGTCTGCACGCGCATCTCGGCGATCATCGCCTGCACGAGCTGGAACGACGCGATCGGGCGCCCGAACTGCTCGCGCTCCTTCGCGTAGGCGACCGATGCCTCGAGCGAGCCCTGGCAGATGCCGACGCAGCCGGCGGCCACCGAGTAGCGGCCAGAGTCGAGCGCGCTCATCGCGATCTTGAAGCCGTCGCCGACCTCGCCCATCAGCGCGTCGTCGTCGACCTTCACGGCGTCGAGGTTGAGCGCCGCGGTGTCGGAGCCGTGGAGGCCCATCTTGCCGTGGATCTCCTCGGTCGAGAAGCCCTCGTTCTCGGTCGGGACGAGGAAGGCGGCGAGCCCGCGGTGGCCCTTCTCGGGATCGGTCTGGGCGAAGATCAGCGCGACCTCGGCGTAGTTGCCGAGCGAGATCCACATCTTGTTGCCGGTGATCTCCCAGCCGCCGTCGACCTTCTTCGCGCGCGTGCGCTGGTTGGCGGCGTCGGAGCCGGTGTCGGGCTCGGTGAGCCCGAAGCAGCCGAGCGACTCGCCCGAGCACAGCTTCGGCAGCCAGCGCTGCTTCTGCTCCTCCGAGCCCCAGCGCACGATCGAGGAGCAGACCAGCGAGGTCTGCACCGAGATCACGGTGCGCATCGCCGAGCAGCCGCGGCCGACTTCCTCGACCACGATCGCGTAGGTCAGGTAGTCGAGCCCGGCGCCGCCGTACTCGCGCGGGACGATCGCGCCGAGGTAGCCCTGGTCGGCGATCTTGCGCACCAGCTCGGTGTCGAAGTGGTTGTTCCGGTCGTTCTCGCGCGCGCGAGGAACGACCTCCTTGTCGGTGAATTCGCGAGCGGTGTCGCGGATCAGCTGCTGCTCGTCTGAGAGGTCGAAGTCCATGGCGGCCACGCTAGCGCGCGGTGATCCGTTCTCGCGCGGCGAGCGCATACGCGCCATGACCACACTCCAGATGACCAGGCTGGGCGTCGTTGTCGAGATCCGCAAGACGAGCGAGGAGACCGGCGGCGAGCTCGTCGAGTTCGACGTGATCGGCCGCAACCGCGGGTTCCTGACCCAGGCCCACATCCACACGCAGCAGGAAGAGCGCCACGAGGTGATCGAGGGCGCGATGCGGCTCGTGATCGACGGCCGCGAGCACGTGCTGCAGCCGGGCGACGCCATGACCGTCCCCGCCGGCGCCCCGCACCAGCAGCTCGGCGACGGCCCCGGCCGCGTCCGCGTGCAGCTGCGCCCCGCCGGTGATACCGAAGCGTTCCTGCAGCGGCTCGCCGACATGGACGTCAACCGCTGGGGCTGGCCGAAGCCGCTGGCCCTCGCCGAGCTCGTGCGCGACTTCGGCGCCTCTGGCCGCGCCGCCAAGCCGTCCGCGCGAGCGCAGCGCGCGCTCTCGAAGACGATCCTCGCGCTCGCGTCGCGCGAGTACCTGTTCGTCGACGAGTGGGACGTCGCCGCGCCGCGCGAGGCCGTGTTCGCCGCGATCGCCGACGCCCGCAGCTACCCGGAGTGGTGGAAGCCTGTCTACGTCGGCGTCGAGGCCGACGGCGAGCCGGAGCTCGGCAAGGAGTCGCGCCAGCATTTCAAGGGCCGGCTGCCCTACCACCTGCACACGCGCTCGCGGATCGTGCGGCTCGAGCCGCCGCACATCGTCGAGGGCGAGGTCGACGGCGACCTCCGCGGCCACGGCCGCTGGACGCTCACCGACACGCCCGGCGGCGGCACCCACGTGCGCTTCGATTGGAGCGTGCACGCCGACCGCGCGCTGCTGCGGGTGCTGACCCCGGTGCTGCGCCCGGCGTTCCGCTGGAACCACGCGTGGGCGATCGCGCGCGCGGTCGAGGGCCTCGAGCCCTACGCCCGCGCGCGCGTCACCGTCTAGCCGAGGTCGAGCTTCAGCACCCGGCCGCCGCCGGCCACGTTGTCACCCGACTGGTCGGAGCGATCGGTCACGTACAGCACACCGCGCTTGCCGACCGCGACCCCGCCGGGATGCGTGAGCGTCCCGGCCGGGAGCCCGATCTGCTTCGGCTTGCCGCGCCACGGCACCTTGAAGAGCGCGCCGTCGGTCGACCCGCCGAGCAGGGAGTCGGCGTCGATCTCGAGCACGTAGAGCGTGCCGTCCTTGCCGAAGTCGAGGTCGATGATGTTCGTGAAGCCCGTCGCGTAGTCCGACTTCTTCCCCGTCTTCGGGTCGATGCGGAACACCTTCGCGCCGCCGGCGGGGAACGGGAAGCCGGTCAGCTGGCTCACGTAGAGCGCGCCGTCAGGCCCCTTGACCACGCTGGTGGGCACCGCCTGCATCGGGATGATGCGCGGCAGGTCCGGGCCGTCTGGCGGCGGCGGCAACGGGTTCGGCGTGTCGACGTTCGGGAAGATCTTCACCGGCGAGATGCCGCCGAAGAGACCGACGCGCAGCACGCTGTTGCCGCCGGCGTCGGCGACGAAGAAGCGCCCGTGGTCGGCGTACACGTCGACCGGGTTCGAGTCGATGAGCGGGTTGCCCAGCTCGGCGTCCGGGTTGTTCTCGGCCTCGAACTTCCACAGGTCGGCGATCTTGAAGTGGCCGCCGTGACGCGTCACCTTGCGCAGCGTCCCGTAGAAGCGCGAGACCGGCTCCTCGGCGACGAGCGTCGGGTCGCGCAGGACGATGTTCGTCGGCCCACCCCGGGTCGGGCCGGTGGGCCCGCCGTTGGTGAAGTAGATGTCGTTGCCGTCGGCGAAGATGCCGTGCGGCCCGATCGCGCTGTCGCCCTCCTTGCCGGCGAACGAGGCCAGCCCGGTCACGACGCGCTTCTGGCCCCAGCGGTTGATGCGGGTGATCGCGCCGCTCGCGCCCGTGCAGGCCGGGCCCTCTGCGCTGTCGAAGCACGACTTCGAGGTCACGGCGCCGGTGCCCGACTCGGCGACCCACACGTCGCCGTCCTTCGCGACCGCGACATGGCGCGGGTTGTCGAGGCCGCCGGCGATCGGCTTGACATCAACGCCGCGGGGGTGGTGTGCGCTCGCCGGTGCGGCGGCGACGAGCGCTAGGCCGGCAGCCAGCGCGCTCAGGGTGGTCGTTCTCCTCATCTGCCCCTTCCTCCTTTGGAGTGGACTCCCGTCGGAAGACTCTAAACCGGTTAGGGTCGCCGAATGCGACGAATCAAGCCACCGGCGCTCCCCGACGGTGGCACGATCGCCGTTGTCGCACCGTCCAGCCCGCCGCAGATCCGGTCGGAGCTCGAGCAGGCCACCGACTACTTCGAGAAGCTCGGCTACACCGTCGTCTTCGGCCCGCACCATCGCGAGGTGCACGGCTATCTCGCAGGTGTGGACGAGCACCGCGCTGCGGACCTGCAGTGGGCGCTGACCGAGCCGGGCATCGACATGGTCCACATGCTCGGCGGCGGCTACGGCGCCGCCCGGCTGTACCCGCGGATCGACTGGGGTGCGCTCGGCGACCCGCGGATCGTCTGCGGCTTCTCCGACATCACCGCGATCCACCTCGCGCTCGCCAAGCACGGCCCGTGGACGACGTTCTACGGACCCAACTTCTCGCGCTTCACGCGCCGCAAGGACGAGCTGACCGACGCGACGAAGGAGTGGTTCCACCGCGCGTTCACGCCGGCGCCGCTGGGCCGCGTGTTCGAGGATCCCGAGAACCCGTACGTGCTCACGATCGGCGGCGGCAACGCCGAGGCGCCGATCGTCGGCGGCTGTATGACGCTCGTGTGCCACAGCATCGGCACGCCCTACGAGATCGACACCGACGGCTGCATCCTCATGATCGAGGACCTCAACGAGGAGCCGTACATGGTCGACGCCGGCCTGCACCACCTGATCCGGGCGGGCAAGTTCGAGGGCGTCAAGGGCTTCGTGTTCGGCACCGACGTCAACCTCAAGGAGAACACGATCCCGGAGTACGTCGGCTCGAGCCTGTCGATCGAGGAGATCCTCGACGAGCTGATCGCGCCGCTCGGGATCCCCGCGATCGCCAACGTGCCGGTCGGCCACGGCAAGCACATGGCGACGATCCCGCTCGGGGCGCAGGCGCGGCTCGACGCCGACGCCAAGACGCTCGAGATCGTCGAGCCCGCGGTGTCGTGAACGCGGCGATCGACCGCGACTTCGGCGACCACCTCGAGCGCGTCCGCGACTTCCTGCGCATCCCGTCGGTGTCGGCCTACGACGGCGACCTGCGCTCGACCGCCGCCGCGGTCTGCGAGCTGATCGAGGCGGCCGGCGGCAGCGCTGAGATCGCCGAGCCGGGGGAGAAGCGCCCGACGGTGATCGGCGTCATCGACGGCCCCGGTCCGACCGTGCTGCGCTACGGCATGTACGACGTGCAGCCGCCCGGCGCGGGCTGGACGCGCGACCCGTTCGCGGCCGAGATCGACGACGGCCGCATCTACGCGCGCGGCGCCGCCAACTCGAAGGCCGCGCTCGCGGGCAGCCTGCTCGCGTTCGCGGGCGCCGACAACCCGTGCCGCCAGGTGCTGCTGATGGACGGGGAGGAGGAGCTCGGGAGCCCGCGGCTCGCCCAGTTCTGCGCCGAGCATCGCGACGAGCTGCGCGCCGACTGGGCGCTCGACTTCGACATGCACGAGAGCGAGGACGGCACCGCGCCGGTGGTGGCCGGCTGCAAGGGCCTGCACGAGCTCGAGCTGCGGGCCGGCGACGGCGTCGACGTGCACTCGTCGCTGATCGGCTCGGTCCCGGTGCCGGCCTCGGACCTGATGCGCGCGCTGCTCGCGCTCCAGGACGCGATCCCGGCGGCGAACGTCACGTGGATGATCGCCGGCACGCCCGAGGACACGAGCCGCACGGTCGTCCCCGGGAGCGCGCGCGCCGGCATCGACCTGCGCTTCGACAGCGACGGCGACGCGCTGCTCGAGCGGGTTCGCGAGCTGATCCCGCCCGGTGTCGAGCTGATCGTCAAGGGCGTCTATCCCGCCGCCACCTCGCCGCTCGACGCGCCGCCCGTGCAGGCGATGGCGCGCGTGATCGAGCGGCTCGGGACGAAGCCCGCCGTCGCCGCCCAGGCGCCGTGGTGGGGCCCCTACTTCCTCTACGGCGCGCCGTTCGCGAGCGGCGGGCTCGGCCGCTCGGCCGGCGCGCACGGCCCCGACGAGTGGTGCGAGGTCGACGGGCTGCGGCGCTTCATGCACATGGCCTACGACACCGTGGAGGAGCTGGCGTCCATATGAGGCTGCGCTACGAGGAGCACACCTGGCAGGAACTGCGCGAGCTCGCCAAGCGCGACGACCTCGTCGTCGTCATCCCCACCGCGACGCTCGAGGACCACGGTTACCACCTCCCGATCGACACCGACTCGCGGCTCGTGAGCGCGATCTGCGAGCGCGCGGTCGAGGCCAGCGGCGGGCAGGCGCTGCTGTTCCCGACCCAGGTCCACGGCTACACGCCGCACCACCTCGACTTCCCCGGCAGCATCACGTTGCGCTGGAACGTCTTCGTCGAGGCGCTCGTCGACCAGGGCCGCTCGCTCTGCCACCACGGCTTCGACCGCATCCTGATCGTGAACGGCCACGGCTCCAACCAGCCGCTGGTCGATATCGCCGCGCGCCTGATCGGGCTCGAGCACCGCAATGCGGTCTGCGGCTCGTGCTTCTACCTCCAGTCCGAGCGCGGACGGCAGACGATCGCCGAGGTGCGCGACTCTGAGTTCCCGGGTGGGATGGCGCACGCCTGCGAGCTCGAGACATCGATCTACCTGGCGCTCGAGCCCGACCTCGTGCAGATGGACAAGGCGGTCAAGGAAATCCCCGATTGGGACTCCGAGTCCGTGTGGCTCGACTGGTCCGACGGGCCGCTCTCGGTCTGGCCTCACTGGTCGGGCCTTAGCCGCAGCGGCGTGGTGGGCGACGCGACTCTAGCCACGCGGGAGAAGGGCGAAGCCTTGCTCTCGGCGGCCGTAGATGAGATAGGTGGGTTCATCGCCGAGATGGCGCGGCGACGTCGGCTACCTGGAGAGGATCACCATGAGGGTTAGGGCACTCGTCGCGCTGGCGATCGCTGCGGCGTTCGCCGTTGCTGCTGCCGCGCCGGCCTCCGCCCAGGAGGGCGGCAAGAAGGTGCTGCGCATGGGCTGGGCGCAGGAGCCGCAGACGCTGAACCCCTACATCGACCAGGACGAGGAGGACTTCCGCGTCTGGTCGCTCAACTACGACCTGCTCGTCGACTTCGGCCTCAAGGACCTCGGCCCGGTGCCGGGCATCGCCGAAAGCTGGGACATCTCGCCGGACAAGAAGACCGTCACCTACAAGCTGTTCGAGGGACACAAGTGGTCCGACGGCCAGCCGATCACCTCCAAGGACGTCAAGTACAGCCTCGAGACGTTCGCCCCCAACAGCCTGCTGTTCCCGAGCTACGTCGAGAACGTCACCTCGATCGAGACGCCGGACGACCTCACGGTGGTGATCAAGACCAAGCAACCCGACGCGCGGGTCGTCGGCGGCCTGTTCGCCTACATCCTGCCCGAGCACATCTGGGGCAAGCAGTCGGTGAAGAAGCTCACGACTACGTACAAGCCGACGCCGCCGATCGTCGGCAGCGGGCCCTACGTCGTCTCCGCGTGGGACCGCGGCCGCATCATCCGCATGACGCGCAACCCGAACTTCCGCGGCGAGAAGCCGAAGTTCGACGAGATCCAGTGGATCAAGTACGGCAATACGGACGCCGTCGACCGCGCGCTGACGCTCGGCGAGATCGACATCGTCCCCGAGGTGGCGGAGGCGAGCTTCGCGCGCCTGGAGAAGGCCAAGAACGTCAAGGGTGTCAATTCCGCCTCGCCGTCGTTCACGCAGCTCGCGTTCAACCTCTGCAGCAAGAAGAACTGCCCGGACGCGAAGTTCAACCCGGCGGTTCAGGACGTCACCGTGCGCCAGGCGATCGCCTACGCGATCGATCGCAAGCGGGTCAACCAGATCGCCTCGCGCGGGATCGCGTTCGAGGGTCACGGGCTGCTGCCGCAGTACTACAAGGCGTTCTACGAGCAGCCGGCCGACGACTACCCGCTCGATGTCGACAAGGCCAAGCAGATGCTCGACGACGCGGGCTGGAAGCCCGGCGAGGGCGGCGTGCGCGAGAAGGGCGGCCAGCGCCTGTCGTTCGACCTGTTCGTGCGCTCGGAGTCGCAGCTGAACATCCAGGACGCGCGGCTCGTGGCCGAGATGACCAAGCCGATCGGCGTCGAGTTCAAGGTCAAGATCGTCTCCGTCGACAAGCTGACCGAGATCACCACCCGCAAGGTGGACGGCAAGGTGGCGCCGGAGTTCGACACGTTCATCTGGGGCTGGGGCGGCGACCCCTACGACCCGAGCCTGCTGCTCAACCTCCTGACGACAAAGGCGATCGGCGCCTCCTCCGACGCGTTCTACTCCAACCCCGAGTACGACCGCCTGTACGAGCAGCAGTCCGGCGAGTTCGACCAGGCCAAGCGCAAGGAGTTGGTGAAGCAGATGATCGCGCTCAGCCAGCGCGACCTGCCCTACATCGTGCTGACCGTCGACCCGATCCTGCAGGCCTATCGCACCGACAAGGTCGCCGACGTCAAGCAGGTGTGCCCGGAGCCCGACGGCGACATCACCTGCGACCAGGTGAGCTACGGCGCGATCGCCGCAATGGCGCCCCCGAGCGCCGCCGCGGGCGGCGGGAGCGGGGGTGACGACGGTGGCAGCGGCCTGATGATCGTGCTGATCGTGGTCGCCGCGCTGATCGTGATCGCCGTCGTGGTGCTGATCGTGCGAAGGCGGCGGGCAGGCCAGGAGGCCGTGGAGCTCGAGCGGTAGGCGCCGTGCGGCTGCGCTGGCTCGCGGGGAAGGCGTTCGCCGCCCTGCTGACCCTCGTCTTCGTCCTCGTCTTCAACTTCTTCCTCTTCCGGGTCATGGGCGACCCGACCGCGCAGCTCGCGCGGCTGCCGCGCGCGAGCCCGGAGGAGATCGTCAAGCTGCGCCAGTACTACGGGCTCGACAAGCCGCTGATCGGCCAGTTCGCCGACTACGCGCGCGACACCGTGACGTTCGACCTCGGCGTCAGCCAGCGTTCGCGCCGCACGGTGGCGGCCGAGCTCCGCGAGGCGATCCCGTGGACGCTGCTGCTGGTCGGGACGGGGACGCTGCTCGCGACGGTGCTGGGGACGTGGCTGGGGGTGATCGCCGCCGTCCGGCGGGGCACGCCCGCGGACGACGGGCTGCTCGGCTTCAGCCTGTTCACCTACGCGGCGCCGGAGTACTGGATCGGGATCATCCTGATCCTGCTCTTCGCGGTCTGGCTGCCGCTGTTCCCGGCCGGCCAGCAGGTGACGCCGGGGGCGGACTTCGACTCGTGGTTCGCGGAGGCGGCGAACGTCCTCGACCACATGGTGCTGCCGGTCACCGCGCTCACGCTGATGCTGCTCGGCCAGTACTTCGTGATCATGCGCTCGTCGATGGTCGACGTCCTCACCGAGGACTTCGTGACCGTCAAGCGGGCGACCGGGATGCCCTGGAACCGCGTGGTGCGCAAGCACGCCGTGCCGAACGCGCTGCTGCCGCTGGTGACGCTGGCGGCGCTCCAGTTCGGGGCGATCGCCGGCGGCGTGATCACGATCGAGACGATCTTCTCCTGGCCCGGCCTCGGCGAGCTGACCTACGACGCGATCAATGACAAGGACTTCCCGGTCCTGCAGGGGACGTTCCTCGTCTTCTCGATCGCGGTGATCCTGGCCAACCTGATCGCCGACTGCCTGTACTTCGTGCTCGACCCACGGGTGCAGGACGCATGAGCGAGACCCGGCGCCTGCTGCTGCACACCAAGCGCGGGGTGTTCGGCGTCGGCGTGCTCGCGCTGTTCCTGTTCCTGACGCTGTTCGGCGCGGCGCTCGCGCCCTACGACCCGCTCGCGTCGAGCACCGAGGTGCTCCAGCCGCCGTCGTCGGCGCACCTGCTCGGCACCACCGAGGCGGGCTCGGACGTGCTCTCGCAGGTGATGGTCGGGGCGCGGGTCTCGATCGTCGTCGGCTTCGCCGCGGCGGTGATCTCGGCGGTGCTGGGCGCGGCGGTCGGGTTGATCGGCGGCTACTTCGGCGGCTGGACCGACCGCATCTTCGACTCGTTCGAGAACTGGTTCCTCGTCATCCCCACGCTGCCGCTGATGGTGGTGATCGCGCGCCTGCTCGACCCGTCGCTGACCGTGCTGATCCTCGTGATCGGGCTGACGAGCTGGGCGGGCACCGGGCGGATCGTGCGCTCGCAGGTGCTGACGCTCAAGGAGCGCGCGTTCGTCGAGCGCGCGCGGGCGCTGGGCGCGAGCGACTGGTACATCATCCGCACCCACATCCTCCCCAACACGCTGCCGCTGATCTTCGCCAACACCGTGCTGATCGTGGCGGTGGCGATCCTCGCCGAGGCAGGGCTCGCCTTCCTCGGGCTCGGCGACCCGAACAGCATCTCGTGGGGGACGATGCTCGAGGCGGGCTTCGAGGCCAGCGCGCCGAGCGCGGGCGCATGGTGGTACGTGGTGCCGCCCGGGCTCTGCATCACGGTGCTCGTGTTCGCGGTGGCGGTGCTCGGCTACCTGTTCGAGGAGCAGGTCAACCCCCGGCTGCGGGACCAGCGATGACGGCGCTGCTCGAGGTCTCCGGGCTCACCGTCCGCCACCGTGGCAACCCGATCGTCGACGGCGTCGACCTGACGCTCGCGCCCGGCGAGGCGCTCGGGCTGGCGGGGGAGTCGGGCTGTGGCAAGAGCACGACGGCGCTGTCGCTGATGCGGCTGCTCCCGCCGGCGCTCGTGCAGGAGGGGGCGATCGCGCTGCGTCCGCCCGGCGAGGAGGAGCCGATCAACATCGACCGGCGCACGGAGCGCGGCATGCAGCTCGTGCGCTGGCGCCACGTGTCGCTGGTCTTCCAGGGCGCGATGAACTCGCTCGACCCCGTCAAGCGCGTGGGGCGCCAGATCGAGTCGGCGATCCGGCTGCACGAGCCGAAGGTGCGCTCCAGCGACGTCACGCTGCGCATCAACGAGCTGCTCGGGACGGTCGGCCTGCCGTCGCGGGTCGCGCGCTCCTACGCGCACCAGCTCTCCGGCGGGCAGCGGCAGCGGGTGATGATCGCGCTGGCGCTCGCGTGCCGGCCCTCGCTCGTGATCGCCGACGAGCCGACGACGGCGCTCGACGTCGTCATGCAGGCGCAGATCCTCGAGCTGCTCGAGCGGCTGCGCGCGGAGCTCGGGCTGGCGCTGATCCTGATCAGCCACGACCTGTCCGTGCTCGCCGAGACGTGCGACCGGATCGCGGTCATGTACGCCGGGCGGATCGTCGAGACCGGTCCGGTCGACCAGGTGTTCTCGGCGCCCCAGCACCCGTACACGAAGCGCCTGCTCGAGTCGCTGCCGGTGATCGGCGGCAGCCGCACCCTCGCCACGCCGATCCCCGGCGGCCCGCCCGACCCGACCGAGGCGCCGTCGGGCTGCTCGTTCCGGCCGCGCTGTCCCTACGCCGCCGATGCCTGCGCGGAGGAGCCCGCGCTGCGCGAGGTCGCCCCGGCGCAGTCCGCGGCCTGCCACTTCTCGCCCTGGGAGCGCTGGCCCGAGCCGGTCGTCGTCGAGGAGGAGCCCGGATGACGCCGCTCATGGAGGTGCACGACCTCGCCGTCCACTACCCGACGCGCGGCGGCGTCGCGAAGGCCCTCGACGGCGTCTCGCTCGAGTGGCGGCGCGGCGAGATCCTCGGCATCGTCGGCGAGTCGGGCTGCGGCAAGTCCACGCTCGCGCGCGCGATGCTCGGGCTCGTGCCGGCGGCGGCGGGCAGCGTGGCGGCCGACGGCGCGGAGCTCGGCGGCCGGGCGAGCCTGCAGGCGCTGCGCCGCAGCGTCCAGATGATCTTCCAGGATCCCTACCAGACGCTGAACCCGCGCCGGCGGGTGCGCGCCATCGTCGCCGAGCCCCTCGTCGTCACCGGCGTGGCCAAGGGCGAGCACGAGGCCCGGGTGGCGCGCGCGCTCGACGAGGTCGGGCTCGCGCCGCAGCGCTTCGGCGACCGCTACCCGCACGAGCTCTCGGGCGGCCAGCGCCAGCGCGTGGCGATCGCGGCGACGCTCGTGCTCGAGCCGGTCGGGATCGTGTGCGACGAGCCGGTCTCGATGCTCGACGTCTCGGTGCGGTCGCAGATCCTGCACGTGCTGCTCGAGCTCCAGCGGGCGCGCGAGCTGGCGCTGCTGTTCATCACCCACGACCTCAGCCTCGCGTGGCAGCTGTGCGACCGCATCGCGGTCATGTACCTGGGTCGGATCGTCGAGCAGGGCGACACCCGCGACGTCATCGAGCGCCCCAAGCACCCGTACACGCAGGCGCTCGTCGAGGCGGTGCCGCCGCGCAAGCAGCGCTCCGCGCTCGGCGGAGAGCTGCCCGACGCGGCGAACCTCCCGACCGGGTGCCGCTTCCACCCGCGCTGCCCGAAGCGCTTCGAGCCCTGCGACCAGGTCGACCCGTCGCTGGTCCCGGCCGGCGAGCCGGCCCACGAGGCGGCCTGCCTGCTGCTCGAGCAGTAGCCCTTGCGTCGCCGCTGGGCGACCTGCTATTTGTACCCCCGCTTGCCCACTGACTTAGTGGGGTAAGACCCGTCCCGTCCTCTCTCTGGAGCGCTCCCGCATGATCCGATCCCGCCTGCTGTTCGCCGTGCTCGTCGCCGGACTGATGGCCGTGACCGCCTGCGGCGGTGCGTCCGACTCCACCTCCGACAGCGGTTCTTCGACCGACAAGGGCAAGACCGCTCTCTCACTCGTCGCCTACTCGACCCCGCAGGTCGTGTACGACGAGATCATCCCCCAGTTCCAGAAGACCGGCGACGGCGAGGGCGTGGGCTTCAAGTCCTCGTTCGGCGCCTCCGGTGAGCAGAGCCGCGCGGTCGAGGCCGGGCTGAAGGCCGACGTCGTGTCGTTCTCGACCGAGCCCGATATGACGCGGCTCGTCGACGCGGGCCTTGTCGGCAAGGACTGGAACACCACCCCCAACAAGGGTCTCGTCACGACCTCCGTCGTCTCGTTCATCGTCCGCAAGGGCAACCCGAAGAACATCAAGACGTGGGACGACCTGCTCAAGCCGGGCGTGAAGGTCCTGACCCCGAACCCGTTCACGTCGGGCGCCGCGAAGTGGAACCTGCTGGCGGGCTACGGCGCCAAGAGCGACGGCGGCAAGAACCCTGACGCCGGCCTCGCCTACCTGAAGGACCTCATCACCAATCACGTCAAGGTCCAGGACAAGTCGGGGCGCGAGGCGCTCCAGACGTTCACCTCGGGCACCGGCGACGTGCTGCTCTCCTACGAGTACGAGGCCACCACCGCCCGCAAGAAGGGCGAGGAGCTCGACTACGTGATCCCCGACGACACGATCAAGATCGACATCGACATCGCCGTCACGCGAGAAGGCCGCGCCGCAGGCGCAGAAGTTCCTCGACTACGTGCTCTCCAAGCCGGGCCAGGAGCGGTTCGCCGACTGGGGCTACCGCCCGGTCAACGAGGAGGTCTTCGACGCCAACAAGTCGAAGTTCCCCGAGCCCTCCGGCCTCTTCACCATCGATGACCTCGGCGGCTGGCCGAAGGTCAACGAGGAGATGTTCGATCCCGAGAAGGGCTCGGTCGCCAAGATCGAGGAGGAGGCCGGGGTGTCCACGGCCTCATGAGCGTCGCGCTCCCCATCGGGCGGCGGCGCTCGCGCGCCGGCCTCCCGAGCGGGGGGCTGGCGATGGGCGTGTCGCTGCTGTGGCTCAGCCTCATCGTCCTGCTGCCGCTGGCCGCCGTCGTCGCGAAGTCGTTCGACGGCGGCCTCGAGGCGTTCTGGAACTCGGTCACGTCGCGGCAGGCCCTCAGCGCCCTCCGCTTCACGCTGCTCGTCTCGCTCGCGACGGCCGCGATCAACGCGGGCTTCGGCACGCTGATCGCCTGGGTGCTGGTCCGCGACCGCTTCCGCGGCAAGGCCGTGGTCAACGCGGTCATCGACCTGCCGTTCGCGCTGCCGACGATCGTCGCCGGCCTGACGCTGCTGGCCCTCTATGGCCCGGGGAGCCCGATCGGCGTCAACGTCGCGTTGACCAAGACGTCGGTGCTGCTGGCGCTGCTGTTCGTGACGCTGCCGTTCGTGATCCGCTCCGTCCAGCCGGTGCTGCTCGAGCTCGACCGCGAGATGGAGGAGGCCGCGGCGTCGCTCGGCGCGCGCCCGGTAGTGATCTTCAGGCGAGTGATCCTGCCCTCGCTGATGCCGGCGATCCTGTCCGGCGCGGCGCTCGCGTTCGCGCGCGCGGTCGGCGAGTTCGGCTCCGTCGTGCTGATCTCGGGCAACGTCCCGTTCGACACGCAGGTGTCGTCGGTGTTCGTCTACAAGCAGATCGAGTCCGACAATCCCGGTGGCGCCGCGGCCGTGTCCGTCGTCCTGCTGCTGCTGTCGCTGCTCGTGCTGTTCGCGATCCGCTGGCTGGGCGCATGGGGGAGCCGTCATGAGCGCTGATCGCAAGAGCCGCATCGGCCTGCGCGTGGTCGCGCTCGGCTACCTCGCCGTGCTGCTGCTCGTGCCGGTCGGGCTCGTCTTCTACCGCACGTTCGAGAAGGGGATCGGGGCGTTCTGGGAGTCGATCACGACACCCGCGGCGATCCACGCGCTGTTCCTCACGCTCGAGGTCGCGCTCATCTGCGTGCCGCTCAACGCCGCCTTCGGCATCATCGCGGCGCTGGCGCTCGTCCGCGGGCGCTTCCCCGGCCGCCGGCTGCTCGATGTGCTGATCGACCTGCCGTTCGCGGTCTCGCCGATCGTGATCGGCCTCTCGCTGCTGCTGCTCTACGGCCGCACGGGCTGGTTCGGCCCGTGGCTCACCGAGCACGGGATCCAGATCATCTTCTCGGTCCCGGGGATCGTCCTCGCCACGCTCTTCGTCACGCTGCCGTTCGTGGTGCGCGAGGTCGCGCCCGTGCTGCAGGAGATCGGCGACGAGCAGGAGCAGGCGGCGGCCACGCTCGGCGCCGGCGCATGGGCGACGTTCTGGCGCGTGACGCTGCCCGCCATCCGCTGGGGCCTCGCCTACGGCATCGTGCTCTCGACCGCGCGGGCGATCGGCGAGTTCGGCGCGGTCAGCGTCGTCTCGGGCAAGATCTCGGGCGAGACCGAGACGCTGACGCTGCTCGTCGAGAAGCGCTTCCAGAACTTCGACCTCGCGGGGGCGTACGCTGCCTCGGCGCTACTGGCCATGATCGCCTTGACCACCTTGTTCGCCATGAGCCTCATCGGAGACCGGAGAAACGAATCATGATCGCCGTCGAGTCGGTCTCCAAGAACTTCGGTGACTTCACCGCCCTCGACGACGTCTCGTTCGAGGCCCCCGACGGCAAGCTGACGGCCCTGCTCGGCCCCAGCGGCTCGGGCAAGTCGACGCTGCTGCGCGTGATCGCCGGCCTCGAGGTGCCCGACGGCGGCACCATCGTCGTCTCCGGCACCGACGCGACGCGGCTGCCGCCGCAGAAGCGCGGGATCGGCTTCGTCTTCCAGCACTACGCGGCGTTCAAGCACATGACGCTGTACGACAACGTCGCGTTCGGCCTCAAGATCCGCAAGAAGCCGAAGGCCGAGATCAAGGCCAAGGTCGACGAGCTGCTGCACCTGGTCGGGCTTGACGGCTTCCACGACCGCTATCCCGCCCAGCTTTCCGGCGGCCAGCGCCAGCGCATGGCGCTCGCCCGCGCGCTCGCGGTCGAGCCGAGCGTGCTGCTGCTCGACGAGCCGTTCGGCGCGCTCGACGCCAACGTCCGCGCCGACCTGCGCGCGTGGCTGCGGCGCCTGCACGAGCAGGTGCCGGTCACGACCGTGCTCGTCACGCACGACCAGGAGGAGGCGATGGAGCTCGCCGACCTGATCGTGCTGCTCAAGGACGGCAAGATCGCTCAGTCCGGCCCTCCGCGCGACCTCTACGAGCAGCCCGCCGACGCGTTCGTGATGGGCTTCCTCGGGCCGGTCTCGAAGGTCCGGGGCGAGCTCGTGCGCCCGCACGACGTCGTCCTCTCCCACCAGCCCGAAGAGGGCTGGGAGGAGGCGATGGTCCAGCGCGTCGTGCACCTCGGCTTCGAGGTCCGCGTCGAGCTGGTGCGCAACGACGGCGAGGAGATCTCGGCCCAGCTCACGCGCGGCGAGGCGGAGGCGCTCGAGCCCGAGGCCGGCTCGATCCTGTGGCTGCGCCCGCCCGCCGGGAAGGTCAGCGCCTGACCCACGCCTCGGGGTCGTCCCCGAGGCGCTTGATCTCCGGCGGCAGCTCGCCCGCCGCCAGCTCGGCGAGCGTGACGTGCTCGACGACGCTGCGCACGCTCGCGCGCACGGCGATCCAGATCTCCCTCAGGTGCTCGGCGGCGCCGAGGTACTCGACGTCCTCCGGCGCCTCGCCGCGGACGCTGGCCAACGGGCCCTCCACGGCGCGGATGACGTCGGCGAGCGAGATCTCCTCTGCGGGCTTGGCGAGCCAGTAGCCGCCGTCGGCGCCGCGCTGCGACCGCACCAGGCGGGCGTGGCGGAGGTCGGCGAGGATGTTCTCGAGGAACTTGTGGGGGATCTTCTGCGACGTGGCCAGCGCGTCGCCCTTGACGGGCCCGCCGCCGGCGGCGGCGAGCTCCAGGGCGGCGCGGAGGGCATAGTCGGCTCGAGCGGAGATACGCATGCCGCGCGCAGACTACGCTGCCGGGATCGACACCTTCACCGTGATCGTGATCGTCGGCCTCGTGCTGATGGTGCTCGCCGTCCTCGCGCTGGGCCAGTTCTACCCGGGTTCCGGTGCGGAACAGCTCGACTGGAAGCCCACGCGCTCGCCGCAGGTCGAGGCGGAGAACGAGATCGATGACGTGGCGCAGATGCTCGAGGCGCAGAACGAGCGGCGGCGCCGGCGCGGGCTGCCCGACCGCACGGAGGAGGAGATCGCGGCCGAGGTGCGCCGCGACCATGCCGAGCTGAAGGAGCGCGCGGCCGCGTTCCGGGCGCGCGAGGGCCAGGAATCGCCCGAGTCCTGATCATCGGCTGCGGCGGCCGCGGCCAGGCGCTGGCGCGAGAGCTCCTCGCTGCCGGCCATGCCGTCCGCGGCACGACCCGGGATGCTGCGCGCGTCGACGCCATCGCGGCCGCCGGTGCGGAGCCGTTCGTCGGCGACCCTGACCGCATCGGCACGCTGATGGAGGCGCTCTACGGCGTGACGGTGGTGGTGTGGCTTCTCGGGTCGGCGGTCGGTGACCGCGCGGAGGAGTTGCACGCCGGGCGGCTGCGGATGCTGTGCGAGAAGCTCGTCGACACGCCGGTGCGCGGGCTCGTCTACGAGGGCGCGGGGACACTGCGGGAGGACGTGCTGGCCGGCGGGGCGGAGGTCGTGCGGCGGGCGGCGGCGACGTGGAACATCCCGGTGGTCGTGCTCGACGCGGACCCGGCGGAGTGCGCCGCCTGGACCGTCGCGGCGGTTGGCGCGGTCGAGACGTTGCTGGCATGACGGGCGAACGTCAACGGCGGCTGGGTAGGGGTCGGGTCCGGCCGAGGGCGGCACGAATGTCGCCTCGAGGGCGGCTATGCGCACCTGAGGTGACATTCGTGGGATGAGACGCTGGATTCTCTGGGTCGTGGCTGCGATCGCCCTCCTCATTGCCGCCGTTGTGGGCGTGTCGCTGCTGCGCGGCGCCGACACGCCGCCTGCGCCGAAACTGCCACAGACCGGAGCAACACCCTCGGGCGAGCTCGAGGGCGCGCTGCGCCCGGCGGACGGCTCGTTCGTCGGCTACCGCGTCGACGAGACGCTGATCGGCATCGGCCTGAACACCGCGGTCGGGCGGACCGGCGACGTGAAGGGCAGCGCACGCATCGAGGGCGGCCGGATCGTCGACGCGCGCTTCGAGGTCGACACGCGCACGCTGCGCTCCGACGAGGCGCGCCGCGATGAGGCGCTGCGGCACCGCGGGCTGGAGACCGATCGCTACCCGGTCGCGCGCTTCGTGCTCGGCCCGCCCGCGACGCTCGCCGCGCGCTTCACGGCGCGCGGTCGGCTGACGCTCCACGGCCGTTCGCGACCGGTGCGGGTGCGACTGCAGTCGCGGCGCAGCGGGGTAGGAGTCGACTTGGTGGGATCGACCCCGATCGAGTTCTCCGACTACGGCATGGAGCCGCCGAGCGTCGCCGGCGTGGCCTCCGTGCGCGATCACGGGCGGCTGGAGGTGCGGCTACGCCTCCGCTAGACCGCGCGGCGCTCTCCGCGATCACGCATCGCGGCGTCGCGTTCGCCAATCCCATGTCCGAGGCGGCGATCGACGCCGCCGTCGACGCATTGCCGCTCGGCGACGGCTCCCGGGTGCTCGACGTCGGCTGCGGCGCCGGCGAGCTGCTGGCGCGCATCAAGGCGCGCCACGGCGCCCGCACCGAGGGCATCGAGCCGGCGCCGGAGTGGGCCGCGGCCGCGCGCGAGCGCGGCGCCGACGTGGTCCACGAGGCGGACTTTCGCGACGTCACGCTCGAGCTCGGCGGCTACGACCTCGTGTGCTGCCTCGCCGCCTCGCACGCGCTGGGGCCGTGGGAGGACGCGCTCGGCGGGCTCGCCGCGCTCGTCCGGCCGGGCGGACTCGGGCTCGTCGCCGAGGGATTCTGGCGCCGCCCGCCCAGCGCCGGCTACCTCGAGCGGCTGGGCGGTGCGAGCGAGGACGAGCTGCCGGGCGGGCTGCCGGAGCTCGAGGCCGGTGCGCGCGCCGCGGGCTGGGAGGTCGTCGACGTCGCCGTCGCCAGCGACGCGGACTGGGCCGCCTACGAGGAGACGGCGATCGCCAACGGCGAGGCGGAGCTGGCGCGCAACGACGACCCCGCGTTGCGCGAGTGGGTCGAGGCCGCACGGGCGCGCTGGGAGCACCCGGACGGCAAGGACACGCTCGGCTTCGCCCTGCTGGCGTTGCGAAAGGCGCATTGAGGGAAGCGGTTCGGGGTGCCGCGGCGGCAACCGTCCTGCCCTGGGGTCACCTGGCGACCCCTAGACAGGACAGTCGACACAAACCCGGCCGAAACCCACCCCCACCCAGCCGCCGTTGACGTTCCGCGCAACCGGGGTTGCTGGACCCCACGCAGCGTCCGTGCCAGCATGGGCTATGGGCGTTCGCAAGCGATCTTCGTTGGCTGAGCGGGAGCAGTACGTCCGCGGTTACTCGTTTCCCGCCGCCGTGTTCGACCGTGTCCGCGCGGGGCATCCGACGCTGACCGCGGACGGCCTTGCGCGCGTCGAGACCGCGCTGCGCGAATGGCTCGTTGCGTGCACTTACCGCGACGGGCGTGGATTGGCCAACCCTTCGACAATTGCCGATGTGGCGTGGAGTGAATTCGCGGGTTGCACGCCCGATTACGCCGAGTTCTGCCGCTACGCGTTCGGCCGGATCGAGTCGCCCAGAGACCTCCAGCCAGGCACGCCGCCGGAGGTTGCGGCGGCGAACACAGTCGCGGCTTGGGATCGCTCGCGGTGGAGCACGGAGCGCGAGGCGGTCATGTTCGGCTGCGACCGTGAGCTGGGCATACCGACCGGGCGATCGGTAGACGTTGATGGCGCTCGCCATTTGACGAGGGAGGCGTTTGCCGCCTACATCACAGGCAGGATGCGCAGGCGGCGGTTCCGAAGCGGCCCGAGCGGATCGGCGAACGACCCGTCGATGTGGCTGTTCCCCGCGCTCGACCACCGACGCCGTAGAGGCCGGTTCGACTTCGGCCAGATGCCGCGAGACGGGTTCTTCGGTCCCGGCGGTATCGGCTGACCGAAGAAACCTCTGCCGAGCAAGCGGTCAGGCAAGGACCCGCTCCAGCGTGCGGCGGCCCGTGCGGCTCATCGCCGGGTTGCTCTCGGCGTAGTACCAGACCAGGCCCATGGCCTGCTCGAACGCCCACGCGGCGCCGCGCGCCCACTCGAGATCGGTCGAGCCGAGGTCGTCGCGGAACGCCTGGCGCGGCTCCACGTCGAACAGGTGCCAGGCGGCGACGAGGTCGAGGGCCGGGTCGGCCGGGCCCAGGCCGCCGACGTCGATCACTCCGGTCAGCCGGTCGCCGGCGACGAGCAGGTTGCCGGGGATGAGGTCGCCGTGGGTCATCACGTCGTCGCCCTCGCGGGGCAGCTCGCGGAGCTCGGCCCACAGGCGCCGCAGTCGGGTGACGTCGAGCAGGCCCTCGCTGCGCTCGAAGCACGTCTCCATCCAGCCGTCGTGGTCTGGCAGGTGCCCGCCGCGACCCTCGCCGCGGAACGCCCGGCCGCGGGTGTCGATCGCGCGGACGCCGTGGACGAACGCCGCGAGATCGTGCGCGAACGCCGCCGAGTGGCCGTCGGGCGTGGCCACCTCGCCCGGCACCCAGGTCTGCACCGACCACGGCATCGGATAGCCCGGCCCCGGCTCGCCGAGCGCCACCGGCTCCGGCGTGGCGAAGCGCGTGCGCCCGTGGAGCTCGCGGGCGGCCTGCGCCTCGCGCTCGAGCCACCGGCGCGTCTCGGCCACGTCGCCTTCGACCAGCGGGAGGCGCGCGACGAGCGCGTCTCCGAGGCGGTAGAGCGCGTTGACCGTGCCCTGGGTCTGGATGGGCCGGACCGGCAGCTCGCGCCAGTCGGGGAACTGCCGGTCGATCATGGCGCGGACGGTCTCTGGGGTGACGTTCAGCTGCCCCGGGTGCACTACGGGGTGCCGCCGTGCGGCGTCAGCCTTGCCAGCAGGTCGCGCACCATGCGCGCGGTCGCGCCCCAGATCAGGTGGTCGCCGACCTGGTAGGTGTCGGTGCGGAACGGCACGCCGCGGCGGACGAGGCGCCGCTCGGCGTGGGCGGCGCGGACCGCTTCGAGCGGGAGCTCGAGCACGTAGGCGACCTCAGCCTCCTGGACCAGCCACGCGAAGCCCGGCTCGATCAGGCCGACGAACGGATAGACGGCGTAGTTGGTGACGAACGTCGGCGTCGGCGGCAGCGCGCCGACGATCTCGACGGCGTCGGGCGGCAGGCCGATCTCCTCGTGCGCCTCGCGCAGCGCGGTGGCGGTGAGGTCGGCGTCCTCGGGATCGCGGCGGCCGCCGGGGAACGAGATCTCGCCGGCGTGGCGCTTGAGGTCGTCGCGGCGCTTGGTGAAGACGAGATGCGGCTCGCCGCGCTCGTCGAGGTAGAGCGGGGCGAGGACGGCGGCCTCGGTGCCGCCGTGGACGTCGATGGCCAGCGCGGCGTCGGGCGCGAGCAGCGCGCCGCGGAGCTCCTCCGCGAGTGCGGCCCGGGTCCTCAGACGAGCTCGACCTGCTCGTCGAACAGGACCTCGCCCTCGAGCGTGCGGTGCACGGGGCACTTGGCCGCGATCACCCGCAGCTTCTCGACCTGGTCCTCGGACAGGTGGGCGGGCATCTTCATGACGAGCTTGAAGTTCGTGGCGCAGCCGCGCTCGGCGGGCGTGTAGTCGACGTCGATCTCGAGCCCGTCGACGTTCCAGCTCTTGCGCTTCGCGTACATCTCGATCGTGATCGCCGTGCAGGAGGCGAGCGACGCGGCGAGCAGCTCCTGCGGGCTCGGGCCCATGTCGTCGCCGCCGGAGTCTTCCGGCTCGTCGGCGGTCAGGCGGTGCTGGCGCACCTTCAGGTCGTGGGTGAACTTCTCCCGCTGGCGCGCGACGGCTCTCATGGGCATGAGCTTAGGCGAGCGGGTTGAACAGCTCGCCCGTCAGCACCTTGGGGAAGAAGTAGGTCGACTTCGGGGGCATGTTCACCCCCGCCGCGGCGACGTCGCGGACGCGCTCGACGGGCGTCGGGCTCATGAAGAACGCGGCCTCGGCCTCGCCGGCCTCGACGCGGGCGCGGGCCTGCTCGGTGTCGCGCGCGTAGTCGAGCCCGCGGAGGTGGGAGATGTCGTCCTCGGTCATGCCGAGCGCCTGCTTGAGGAGCAGCGCCTCGAGCACCGCGGTGTCGAGGCGGCGGTAGGGCTCGGGCATGTCGGGGAGCGCGGCGTCGGCGATCGCCGGGTCCTTGAGCGTCAGCAGCAGCGGGCGGCGGTGGTGGGCGTCGAGGTAGCCGACGCGGATGCGGCCGTCGGTCGCGGCGGTCGGCTGGAGGTCCTCGGCGGCGACCTCGGTCATCTCCCAGTCGCGCTGGAGCGCGTCGCGGAGCGCGACCCGCTTGTCGTCGGGCAGCTCGGTGAGCAGCCGGTGGGTGGGGAAGACGGTGAGGCCCGGGTCCTGGAGCGCCACCAGGCACATGAGGACGTAGCGGTGCCCGCCCTCGCCGCCGATCTCGTCGGCGTAGACGCGCGCGGTCTCGTAGCGGTGGTGGCCGTCGGCGATCAGCAGCTCGGTCTCGGCCAGCGCGTCGGTGACGGCTGCGAGGGCGCCTTCGTCGCCGACGCGCCAGAGGCGGTGCTTCGTGCCGTCGTCGTCGGTGACCTCGGCCCAGGGGACGGACTCGGTGTGGGGGCTGAGCGCGCCCCAGGCGGCGCCGGCGGGGTCGTCGTAGAGGCTGAAGATGGGGGAGAGGTTGGCCCGCGTCGCGCGGGTGAGCCGCAGGCGGTCCTCCTTCGGGCCCGGGTGGGTGCGCTCGTGGGGGCGGATGCGCCCCGGGCCGTAGTCCTCGACGCGCACGCGGGCGAAGAAGCCCTTGCGGGTGTAGTCGTTGCCGTCGGGGCCCTTGTAGTCCTGGGCGAGCGCCCACAGCGCGGGCTCGGGGTCGCGGACGAGGATCTCCTCGGCCCGCCAGCGGTCGAACAGCGCGGCGGCGTGGGCGTATTGGTCGAGGTCGCCGTCGGCCTTGGGGAGGTCGATCTCGACGACGTTGTAGGGCGAGCGGGCGGCCAGGGTGGCGCGCAGCTCGGCGTCGATCACGTCGTAGGGCGGCGCCACGACCGGCGGCAGGCCGCCGACGCGGTCGAGCGCGTAGTGCAGGGCGTTGAGGGGCTGGACGTCGGCCACGGGGCGGCGGAGGCTAACAACGTGCCTCCGCTGCCCCGGGCTCGTCGCAGGCCCTGCTCTATCGGCGGAAGCCGAAGTCTGTGGTGTACGTGGCGCCCGACTGCGCGGCGGAGAGCCGGACGGGCAGCCCGGTCTCGATGCCGATCCCGATCTCGCGGAATGAGCGCATGAGGATGTTCGACCGGTGGCCGGAGGAGCGCATCCAGCTGCGGTGGATCTGCTGGGCGGTGGCGAGGCGGCCGGAGCCCCAGGCGATGTTCTCGCCCAGCGCCCAGGAGCTGGCGCGGCTGGTGTAGCCGGTGCGGCGGATCCGGTCGACCATCGTCGAGCCGCCCGGCGAGGTGTGGTCGAAGAAGCGCGAGTCGACCATGTTCGAGGAGTGGCGCTCGGCGGCGCGGCGGAGCTTCGGGTTCTCCTTCAGCTTCGGCAGCCCGTGGCTCGCGCGCTCGCGGTTGTGCAGGCAGAGGACGGCGTCGCGGACGAGCTCGAGGTTGGCGCGCGTCGGCTTGAGGTCGGTGTTGGCGCAGCCCTCCGCGGCGGCGTTGGCCTTCGGCGGGGTGGCCGGCCGCGCGTGGGAGGCGGCGGGGGCGACCAGCGCAACGAGCGCGCACGCGATCGCAAGGCCTGGACCCTTGCGAAGAACGTTGGAGAGATACACACGGCCTCCCGGTGCGTCAGTGGACTCGGATCGGTTGGTTCGATCGACCCGAAGCCCCTGAGCATTCCTTCGGCAACCCGGCTGACTCGTGATGCGAGCCCCGTGGCTTTGCGTCCCGTCCTCGCGGACGGTTTGCCCTTTCGGGAGGCGAACCTAGGACCGTTATCGGTTATGGAGCGCCGGACTTAAGCGTTCTGGCGCGGAGGTGGACGGATGGCCCTGTAGGCCCCGCGGAGATTTTAGTCGGGGTGACCGGATTTGAACCGGTGGCCTCTCGCCCCAAACGAGGTGCTCTACCAGGCTGAGCTACACCCCGAACCGCGCAGTCTAAAGCCAAGACTCGCGGAGCCGGTCGATCCAGCCCTGAAGGCGGGCGCGGCTGTGCGTGTCGTTCACGCTCACGGTCAGAACGCCGTGCGACGAGCGCCAGGTCCGGCCGGTGAGCTGATTGCTGTTCGACTTCCGCTGAAGGAGGACCTCGTCGGGCCGGATACCGAGCGTCGGCGCTCCAGAACGCGCGCAGCTCGTCGAAGTCCTGGTCCGCGTGGTACTGGACGGTAGTATCGCCGGCGGACTGGCTCGAAAGCCTGCGCGAGCCAGCGGTCACAGATCTGCCACGACGGCCGGGTCCGAGTTGCAGACTGAGATCGACGTTGCGGTCGCGCTTGTAGCCCTCGGCGAGGTAGAGGCAGACGAAGTCCCTGAACGACGGATCCTGTGCCAGTTCGTCGAAGCTCGCCCGCCCCTCGGCGTACGCCGCCTCCCGCAGCCGGCGGTACTTCGCCTGCATGGCGATCGACCCGTTGAGCTGCGCCACGGTGCGAGGGCGCGCGCCGCGATCGATCGGCAGATCGCGTAGCCAGTAGAAGATCGTCGTCCGCGGCAGCGCCAGCCGCTCGGCGATCTCGTCGATGCTCAGATTCCGCTCTGTGCGGAGCTCGCGGGCCTTGGCTCGGATGTAGTCGGGATGGGTCAAAGCGAACATATGTTCGCACGCGAGTCGGACGGAATTCACCGACAGGAAAAACGTGCTTGACAAATATAGTTGTCGGTGAGACAGTGCAGCCATGCACGACGTCACCGTCATCGAGGACCCCGCCGCCGCCGAGGCGTCGCTGGATCCGATCCGCGCCCGCCTGCTCGCCGAGCTGGCCGAGCCCGGGTCCGCCAGCACGCTCGCGGCACGCGTCGACGGGCTGACCCGCCAGAAGGCGAACTACCACCTGCGGGCGCTGGAGCGCCACGGCCTGGTGGAGCTCGTCGAGGAGCGCCGCAAGGGCAACATGACCGAGCGCGTGCTCCAGGCGACGGCCGCGTCCTACGTGATCTCGCCGACCGCCCTCTCGGCGGTCGCGCCCGATCCGTCTCGGCAGCCGGATCAGCGCTCCGCGCGCTGGCTGCTTGCCGTCGCCGGGCGCCTCGTCCGCGAGGTCGGCGAGCTCATCACCGGGGCGAGCGAGGCCGGCAAGCCGCTCGCGACGCTCGGCATCGACAGCGAGGTGCGGTTCGCGTCCGCGAAGGACCGGGCCGCGTTCGCCGCCGAGCTGGCGGAGAACGTCAACCGCCTCGTCGCCAAGTACCACGACGAGTCCGCCGCCGGCGGCCGTCCGCACCGCTTTGTCGTCGCGCTGCACCCCACCATCACCAAGCCCAAGGAGAACCAGTCATGAGCCGAGAGTTCGAGATCACCCGCGACGTCGACCTGCCGGGCGCCCCGGACGACGTCTGGACCGCGATCACCGCCGACACCGCGGCCTGGCAGTTCCCGATCGGGGACGCACCGACCGGCGAGGGCGGCCCGATCAAGACCTGGGACCCGCCGAATCGCCTCACGATCCGCATGGAGTCGCCGGACGGCACCTTCAACGCCCTCGACTACGCGATCGAGGCGCGCGACGGCGGCACCGCGCACCTGCGCTACGTCCACAGCGGGATCCTCGCCGACGAGTGGGAGGACCAGTACGACGCCATCGGCGGCCACACGGACTTCTACCTCCACACCCTCGGGCAGTACCTCGAGCACTTCAACGGTCGCCCGGTCACCTACGTCGGCCAGGCGTCGAACGGCATCGACGGGCCCGAGAGCGCCGGGTCGCCCGACGCGATGGACACCCTGCGCGCCGCCCTGGGTGCCTCCGGCGCGGGCGTCGGCGACGAGGTCCACGCGTCACTCGGCAACGCCGGCTCGCTCGACGGCGTCATCGACTACTCGACGCCGGAGTTCCTCGGCGTCCGCACCGACGACGGCCTCTACCGCTTCTTCGGCCGCAACTTCTACAACGGCGTCGTCGGGATGAGCGCGCATCTGTTCGTCGACGGCGTCGACGCCGCGGCGCGCGAGGCGGAGCTCAAGGCCTGGCTGGACAGCGTGTACGCCTGACGCAGGCCTTCCGCGGCGGTGGGGCATTAGGCTCCGCCGCCGTGGACCGCATGACCGCGCGCAACTCCGCGGGCTACGACGCGCCCGTCGGCCTCGCCGCCGACCCCGTGGTGTTCTCGCTCGTCGACGGGGACCTGTCGGTCCTGCTCGCGCGCCGGCTCGAGGAGCCGCAGCGGGGGACGTTCGCGCTCCCCGGCGGCTTCGTGGGGGCGGAGGAGTCGCCGCGCGAGACCGCGGAGCGCAAACTGCGCGAGAAGACCGGCGTGGCGTCGGTCCACCTCGAGCAGCTGCGCACGTACGCGCGCCCCGACCGCGACCCGCGCGGCTGGCTGCCCTCGATCGCCTACCTCGCGCTCGTTCCGCCAGAGACGCTGCCCGAGGACGGCCCGTCCGACCGCGACGCGAGCTGGCACCACGTCGACGCGCTGCCCGAGCTCGCGCTCGACCACGCCACGATCGTCGACGACGCGCTGTGGCGCCTGCGCGCCCGGCTGGCCGACAAGGCGTGGTTCGTGCGCGTCGGCGGCGGCCTGCTCGCCGAGCCGTTCACGCTCGGCCGGGCGCAGCGCCTCTACGAGGCGCTGCGCGGCGAGCCGGTCGATGCCGCGAACTTCCGCCGCGACGCGCTCGCCACCGACCTGCTGGAGGAGACCGGCGACCGGCTCTCCGACGGCGTGGGCCGCCCGGGCAAGCTGTACCGGCGCCGCGCGGGCTGAGCGTCGGCACTTCTGTCTGCCCGAAGCGCACTGGACACGCCGCAGTGCGCCGGAGAGGATGCGTCGTGATGCGGGCGCGCACCCCATCGCCGCTGGTCGGCGCCGACGTCGCGGCGGCACGCGCCGCCGCCGAGACCGCCCGCGATCCCCGGCATGCGCACGCGCTCGCGCTCCAACGCAGCGTCGGCAACCGCGCCACGGGCCAGCTGATCTCGCGCGAGATCCGCACCATCCAGGGCGAGGCGGTCCACGTCCACTCCGACGCCCAGGCGCGCTCCGCGGAGCGGATCATCAAGCGCATCCGCCGCCGCTACGGCATCAAGATCCGCAGCGGGCGGCTCGTGCGGTCGACGAAGAGGCGGTACAAGGATGCGCCCGCGAGTGAGCGCATGAAGGTCAAGAAGCGCCACTGGCACCTGCGCGAGCTGCGCGCGCTCGAGAAGGCCTGCAAGCACTACGCGCCCATCCTCGGCTCCAACCGCGACGACTCCACGCGCAAGGACGACGACCAAGAGGTCAAGTACTTCGGCAAGGCGACGCACTCGATCGACACCAACACCGCCTCCGGGATCGCCGACAGCTCGACGCTCGGCGAGTACTACTCAGCCGACGCCACCGCCGGCATGTACATGATCGCCGAGAACGACACGTCGTTCGGCTCCGACGTCGACGCGAGCCTCGAATGGGTCTGCACCCACGAGCTGTCGCACGGGCTCATGGACTACGTCGAGGAGGACCTGCGCAAGGCAGCCGGCTATTGGAAGGACTCCAACACGAAGACCGGCGCGGGCGAGGAGCCCTGGTCGGGCTACGCGAAGACGAGCCTGGGGGAGGACCTCGCGGAGTCCGCGACGGCCTACTTCATCAAGCGCGCGGCGTTCAAGACCAAATGTCCCAAGCGCTTCGCGGTCATCGACGCCGCGGTGAAGGCCTGGAAGGCGCCCGCGCCCGCCGCTGCTGCCGCGGCGGGCGCAGCCGCCGGCGCCGCCGCGGTCGCTGCGGGCGCCGCGGCAGCCGCAGGGGGCAGTCACTGAGCCTCCCCGAACCGATCGAGGAGGCACGGGTGCTGGCGGGCAGCTCGCGCGCCGACGTCCTCGCGCGCCTGGGCGTGGGCGAGGGCGCGGTCGCGCGCGGGGTCGAGTACGGCCCGAGCACGGGTCTCGACGAGGCCGAGACGCCGACCGGCCGCGTCGTCTTCGACGGCGACCGCGTGGCCGTCGTCTACCTCTCCGGGCACGCGCTGCGCCCGACGACGAAGCCCGACGACCTGCTCGCCGAGCTCGGCGACGGCGAGACGCTGCCCGGCGCCGCGAGCGCGGGCTCGCAGCTGCACGTCTATCCCGACCAGGGCCTGGCGTTCTCCCACGACGGGCCCAAGCTCGAGATGGTCGAGGCGTTCCCGCCGACCACGCTCGAGGACTACCGCGCGACGCTGTACCGAGATCCGCCGAAGTTCATCATCTGAGAACGGCCCTAAGCTAGCCCCGAGGCCCCGTAGCTCAGCTGGACAGAGCGGCTGCCTTCTAAGCAGCGGGTCGCAGGTTCGAGTCCTGCCGGGGCCGTGCGGCT
The DNA here is from genome assembly GCA_963802905.1 of uncultured Solirubrobacteraceae bacterium. Classification (GTDB taxonomy): domain Bacteria; phylum Actinomycetota; class Thermoleophilia; order Solirubrobacterales; family Solirubrobacteraceae; genus DASQFQ01. Next base: position 424,925 of record CAWDKH010000019.1, read on the forward strand.
GACCGCACCCCGCGCCGGGAGATGGCACCGTGGCGCGGCGGCCCGCGGGGCGGGAGCATCATCGGCATGACCCCGTTCTTCCTCTCAGACCGCGATCGGCTGCTGCTCGCGTTCGCCAACCTCGCCTCTTACGGCATCGCCGCGCGCGACGCCTACGGCGACAACGCGACCGAGGCCCACGCCGCCGTTGCCGCGGACCTCCGCCTCCGCCACCCGCACGGTCTCGGCGCCTACGTCTTCTGGACGCGCACCGACGACGCCCGCTCCTTCGACGCCTACGGCCGCCTGATCGCCGAGCTCCCGCTCCACACCGGGGGCGACGGCACGGTCGAGGCAGTGCGCACCGCCGTCGCGCTCGAGGGCATCGAGCTCGACATCGACGGCGACGACCTGCGCGCGCTCGGCACCGGCACGCTCACACCGGGCTAGCTTCGAAAGTCAACGGCGGCTGGGCAGGGGTGGGGTTCGGCCGGAATCGGCACGACCGTCCTGCCCTCGGGTCGCCTGGCGACCCCTAAACAGGACAGTCGTCCTGGTTTGCCATCGGTATGCGATGGCAGGGCAGGACAACCCCTTGCCGCGGCGGTTCGCACCCGACCCCTACCCAGCCGCCGTTGCCGTTTGCCAGCGCCTAGGGCAACGGCCCGCCGCCCAGCAGCGCGAGCTTCTGCGTGCGCGTCAGCTGCTTGATGCGCCACTCGAGGCTGCGCGCCGCGCGCTCGCTCTCGAGCTCCCACGACGCCGCCAGCTCGACCGGGAGCCGGCGCGCCGTGTAGCGGCTCGCGCGGCCCGTGTTGTGCACCGCGATGCGGCGCTCGACGTCGGTCGTCCAGCCGCAGTACAGCGAGCCGTCGGCGCAGCGCAGGAGGTAGACGAACGCCACCGCGCCGGACCCTAGGGGGCGAACCGGACCGGCCGGTGTCCTAGTGTCGGTGCCAGTGACCACCACCGCCACCGCCATCGACGACCGCGCCGCCGAGCTCCTCCGCGAGCTCGCAGGGCCCGATGCCTCCTTCCGCGAGCACCAGCTCGAGGCGGTGCGCGACCTCGTGGTCGACCGTGCGCGCGTGCTGTGCGTGCAGCGCACCGGCTGGGGCAAGTCGGCGGTCTACTTCCTCAGCACCGTGCTGGGGCGCGAGGCCGGCGCCGGCCCGACGCTGATCGTCTCGCCGCTGCTCGCGCTGATGCGCAACCAGATCGCGGCCGCCGAGCGGATCGGGATCCGCGCCCACACGATCAACTCGACCAACCGCGACGCGTGGGCCGAGGTCCGCGACCTGCTGGCGGACGACGCCGTCGACGTCCTCCTGATCAGCCCCGAGCGGCTCAACAACCCGCAGTTCCGGGCCGAGATGATGCCGCTGTTCGCCGAGCGCGTGGGCCTGCTGGTGATCGACGAGGCGCACTGCATCTCCGACTGGGGCCACGACTTCCGCCCCGACTACCGCCGCATCGCCGACATGCTCGAGCGGCTGCCGGAGGGCGTGCCGGTGCTGTGCACGACCGCGACCGCCAACGACCGCGTCGTCGGCGACGTCGAGGAGCAGCTGAGCATCGGCCGCGCCGCCTCGCTGCGGACCTACCGCGGGCCGCTCGGGCGCACCAGCCTGCGCTTCGAGGTCGTCGACCTGCCCGGCCAGGCCGACCGGCTCGCCTGGCTCGCCCAGAACCTCCCGGACCTCCCGGGCTCGGGGATCGTCTACACGCTCACCAAGCGCGACTCGGAGATGGTCGCGGAGTGGCTGAGCGGCCACGGCGTCGCCGCCGAGGCCTACAGCGGCGACAGCGCCACGGAGGACCGCGTCGCGGTCGAGGAGCGGCTGCTGCAGCAACGACCTCAAGGCGGTCGTCGCCACGAGCGCGCTCGGGATGGGCTACGACAAGCCCGACCTCGGCTTCGTCGTCCACTACCAGGCGCCCGGCTCCGTGATCGCCTACTACCAGCAGGTCGGCCGTGCCGGGCGCGCGATCGAGCACGCCGAGGTGGTGCTGCTGCGCGGCCGCGAGGACCGGCGGATCCAGGACTTCTTCATCGAGCAGGCGTTCCCGCGCCGCGAGCTCGTCGACCGCGTGCTCGCCCGCCTCGGCGAGGGCGACGGCGCGACGACCCAGGCACTGATGGCCGAGGTCAACCTCGGCAAGGGCCGCGTCGAGGCGATGCTGAAGGTGCTCGACGTCGAGGGCGCGGTCGCCCGCGACGGCTCGCGCTGGCTCGCGCAGCCCGGCAGCGACTGGCACTACGACGCCGAGCGCTACGAGCGGATCACCGCGCTGCGCCGCCGCGAGCAGGCGGCGATGGCCCAGCTCGGCGCCGACGGGCGCTGCCTGATGCGCGCGCTGCAGGAGGAGCTCGACGATCCGGCGCCGGAGGACTGCGGGCGCTGCTCGGTCTGCGCCGGCCCGCGCCACAACGGGCCGCTCGACCCGGAGCTCGTGCGCGAGGCGTCGCTGCACCTGCGCTCGCGCCCGCTCGTGCTCGAGGTCAAGAAGATGGCGCCCGACGCCGAGGGCGCGATGCGCAAGATCCCCGAGGCCGTGCGCGCCGAGGAGGGCCGCGCGCTCGCGCGGCTCGGCGACGGCGGCTGGGACCCGCTCGTGCAGGCGGGCCGCAGCGCCGGGCGCTTCGACGACGAGCTGGTGGCGGCCGCCGCCGAGGTGGTGAAGGGCTGGGGCATCGGCCCGCAGTGGATCGCCGCGATCCCCTCGCTGCGGACGGGCGAGCTCGTCCCCGGCTTCGCCCGCGCGCTGGCGGAGCGGCTGGGGATCGCCTACGCCGACGTGCTCGAGCGCGTCGCCGACCGCCCGCCGCAGCGCGAGATGGCCAACTCCCACCAGCAGGTCGCCAACGTGCGCGGCAGCTTCGCGGTCAGCGCGGCGCCGCCCGCCGGGCGCCGGGCTGCTCGTCGACGACATCCGCTTCAGCGGCTGGACGCTCGCGATGGTGGCCGGCCAGCTGCGCGGCAAGGGCGCCGAGGCGGTCTACCCGCTCGCCCTGAGTACCGCGTTCTGAATTCGGGAACTCAGCGAGGTCATGGAGGACCTCCTGTCCGACCTGACACGCGGCAACCCGCTCGCGGTGAAGACCGTGCTGGCGTCGGTGATGTTCGCGCTCGCGATCTACCAGCTGCTGCTCGCCGCGGTCGGCTACGGCAAGCTGCGCCCGCGCTTCCTCGACAACGGCCCGGCGTTCCTCACCCACCGCGCGTCGGGTGACGTGATCGCGGTCCTGCTGCTCGTGGTCGGGGCGATGTGCCTGGCCACCGGCGAGGATGAGGACGACGCCACCTTCCACGCGATCACCGGCGTCCTCCTGCTCGCGGTGCTGTCGCTGAAGGTGATCGTCGTGCGCTGGTGGCACGGCGCCGGGCGCTTCCTGCCGCTGCTCGGCTCGGCGGTCTTCGCACTGCTCGGGCTGACGTGGCTGGGCTCGGCAGGGGAGTACCTGTCGTGAGCCGCCAGCTGATCGGCTCGATCCTCGTGGCGCTGGCCATCGTCGCGATCACGATCGTGGTCGTCACCGCGAAGCTGGGCCCGAACGCCGGCGATGACAGCGGGAAACGCACCGAGCAGCGCGACGACAGCTCCGGCAAGGGCGGCGACGAGGACTAGGAGCTCTAGCTCCCCAGGAACTTGAGCACGGCGAGCACGCGGCGGTGGTCGCTGTCGGACGGCGGCAGGTCGAGCTTCATGAACACCTGCTTGACGTGCTTCTCGATCGCGCTCGCCGAGATCCCGAGCTCGGCTCCGATGCCGGTGTTGGAGCGGCCCTCGGCCATCAGCGTCAGCACCTCGAGCTCGCGCGGGGTCAGCTCGCCCAGCGGGCCGCGGTTGTCGCGGCGGCCGAGCAGCTGCGCCACGACCTCCGGGTCCATCGCGGTGCCGCCGCCCGCCACGCGCTCCAGCGACTCCGTGAACTGGCGGACGTCGGCGACGCGGTCCTTGAGCAGGTAGCCGACGCCGCCCTCGTTGCTGGCCAGCAGGTCGCCGGCGTAGCTCTCCTCGACGTACTGGGAGAGGATCAGCACCGGCGTGCCGGGCACGCGCTCGCGCGCCTCGATCGCCGCGCGCACGCCCTCGTCGGTGAAGCTCGGCGGGAGCCGGACGTCGACGAGCGCGAGGTCGGGCTCGTGCTCGACGATCGCGTCGACGAGCGCGGGGCCGGTGTCGACGGCCGCGACGATCTCCCACCCGCGGTCGCGCAGCAGGCGGGTCAGACCCTCGCGCAGGAGGGTCAGGTCTTCGGCGATCACGATGCGCACGGCAGCTCCGCCCTGATTGTGGTCCCCAGCTCGCCGGACTCCACGGCAAGCCGCCCGTCGAGCGCCTCGACGCGCTGGCGCAGGCCGGTCAGACCCTGGCCCTGCGGGTCGGCCCCGCCGTTGCCGTCGTCGGCGATCTCGACGCGCAGGATCTCACCGCGGCGCGCGATCCGCACGCGCACGTTGTCGGCGCCGGAGTGCTTGGCGACGTTGGTGAGCGCCTCGACGGTGACGAAGTAGGCGGCGGCCTCGGTGGCGGCCGGCAGGCGGCCGTTGGTCTCGACGTCGAGCGCGACCTCGACCGGGTTGCGGGCCGCGATCGAGGAGAGCGCCGGGCCGAGCCCGCGGTCGGTGAGGATCGCGGGGTAGATGCCGCGCGAGAGGTCGCGCAGCTCGGCGATCGCCTTCTTGGCCTCGCTGTGGGCGCCGGTGATCAGCGCCTGCGCGCCCTCGGGGTCGCTGGTCATCTTCTCCTGCGCCATGCCGAGGTCCATGGCGAGCGCGACGAGCCGCGCCTGCGCGCCGTCGTGGAGGTCGCGCTCGATGCGCTGCAGCTCGGCGGCCTGGGCGTCGACGGCGCCGGCGCGCGTGCGCTCGAGCTCGGCGACGCGGCGCCGCTCGCTCGGGGCGAGCAGGGCGCGGGACAGGGAGCCCATGCCGAGGGCCATCCCGCGCGTCAGCGGCACGGTCAGCGCGAACAGCACGAGCCCGACCGGCACGACCGCGAACGCCTCGTGAATCTGGTCCACGGTGAGCAGCCCGTACTCGACGCCGTCGGGGATCGACCAGTACCACGCGGGCAGGAAGATCATCCCCAGCGCCACGGCCCAGAACGTGACGGTGATGATGAACGCCGCCAGGCCGAGCACGGGGAGCAGGAAGCCCAGCCACAGCAGGTCCTTCCAGACCGCGGTGTCGCCGATCTTCGTGTGGAGGAAGCCGAGCATGCCGCGGCGGTGCTGCGGCAGATACAGCGACGGGATCGAACGCCCCAGCAGCCAGCCCGCGCGGCGGCGCTCGAGCGTGGCGAGCCCGCGGTTGCCCTCGATCAGCGCGATCAGGATCGGGACGCCGATCCAGATGATCAGGAGGCTGATGCCGAGCGACAACGCGGTCACGACCCACACGAACGTCGCGATCCCGAGCGGGAACGAGACGAGGAGGTACGCGTTGCTACGCCAGACGCCGGGCATTGTCGGCCGACTCTAGAACCGCCCAGGGACGGCCGCCATCCGGCGGGCCGAACGCCCTGCTGGGGAGAACCTCACCCTCGCGGCGAGAGGATCACGACCGGGATCTCGCGCTCGGTGCGTGCCTGGTAGTTGGCGAACGCGGGGTAGGCAGCGACCAGCCGCGGCCACAGCCGTGCGCGTTCCTCCGGATCCGCGACCCGGGCGCGCACAGCGCGGCGCTCGCGGCCGACCTCGACCTCGGTGTCGGGCGCGGCGCGCAGGTTGTGGACCCACGCGGGGTCCTTGGGCGTGCCGCCCATCGAGCCGACGACGACGAGGTCCTCGCCGTCGCGGTGGTAGATCAGCGGCGCCACGCGCGCCTCGCCCGAGCGCCGCCCGACGTGGTGCAGCAGCAGTGCCGGATTGCCGTCGAAGGAGCCCAGAAGCCGCCCGTCCGAGGCGCGATAGACCAAGGTGTTGAATGCGTTGAGGCGCTTCCAGACAGCAAAGCCGAGGCTGCCTGGCTGCGGCGGCGGGCGCAGCGAGGTGAGCGCGCCGAAGGGTTTGCGCAGGAAAGACGCCACGTGGGTACGGTCCCACAAGACCACCGAAGGAGGAGAACGCACCACATGACCAACCTGGCCGGCATCGTCACGGAGACCGCTGAGCGGATCCCGGACGGCATCGCCTACAAGCTGGACGACGTCGAGGTCAACTGGCAGGCCGTCGACGAAGGCAGCGCGCGGGTGGCGGGCCTGCTCAAGGAGAAGGGCATCGAGCCCGGCGACCGCGTCGGCGTGATGCTCCCGAACGTCCCGTACTTCCCGATCGCCTACTACGGCATCCTGCGCGCGGGCGGCACCGTCGTGCCGATGAACGTGCTGCTGAAGGGGCGCGAGGTCAAGTTCTACCTCGAGGACCCGGAGGCGAAGCTGGTGTTCGCCTGGCACGACTTCGCCGAGGCCGCCGAGAAGGGTGCCGAGGACGCCGGCACCGAGGTCGTGCTCGTCAAGCCCGGCGAGTTCGAGAAGCTGCTCGGCGACGCCGAGCCGGAGCGCGACGTCGTCGACCGCGACGGCGACGACACCGCGGTGATCCTCTACACGTCGGGCACCACCGGCCAGCCCAAGGGCGCCGAGCTGACCCACGACAACATGCTCAAGAACGCGCAGGCCTCGCGCGATCTGTTCGGAATCGACGCCGACGAGATCGTGCTCGGCGCGCTGCCGCTGTTCCATTCCTTCGGTCAGACGTGCTGCATGAACGCGTGTGCGCTGTGCGGCGCGACGCTCACGTTCATCCCGCGCTTCGACCCGGCCAAGGCGCTCGAGATCATCGAGCGCGACAAGGTGACGCTGTTCGCCGGCGTGCCGACGATGTACAACGCGATGCTCAACGACAAGTCGCGCGAGGAGCGCGACCACTCGTCGCTGAGGATCTGCTGCTCCGGCGGCTCGGCGATGCCCGGCGAGCTGATGCGCGGCTTCGAGAAGGCCTTCGACTGCAAGATCCTCGAGGGCTACGGGCTGAGCGAGACCTCGCCGGTCGCCTCCTTCAACCACCCCGACAAGGAGCGCAAGGTCGGCTCCATCGGCACCCCGATCGAGGGCGTCGAGATGAAGGTGGTCGACGACGATGGCAACGAGGTCGAGCAGGGCGAGGTCGGGGAGATCGCCATCAAGGGCCACAACGTCATGAAGGGCTACTGGAACCGCGAGGACGCCACGAAGGAGGCGATCGTCGACGGTTGGTTCCACTCCGGCGACATGGCCAAGGTGGACGAGGACGGCTACTTCTTCATCGTCGACCGCAAGAAGGAGCTGATCATCCGCGGCGGCTACAACGTCTACCCGCGCGAGATCGAAGAGGTCCTCTACGAGCACGAAGGCGTGCTCGAGGCGGCCGTCATCGGCGTCCCCGACGACTCGATGGGCGAGGAGGTCGGCGCCGCCGTGGTCCTCAAGGAGGGCCAGGACGTCTCCGCCGACGACCTCAAGGCCTACGTGAAGGAAGAGGTCGCCAACTACAAGTACCCGCGCAAGATCTGGTTCGTCGACGAGCTCCCCAAGGGCCCGACGGGCAAGATCCTCAAGCGCGAGATCGAAGTGCCTGAGGAGGCCAAGAGCTCCTGATGGCCGAGCGTTCCGCGAGCCTCGACACCCTCCTGACGGATGCCGGCGGCGGGGCCACCCGCCGCTGGTTCCCCGGGGTGGCGGGGGCGAAGCTCGCGGCCCGCCTCGCCACACGGCCGTGGAAGGTCGCGCGCCGCGGGGCGGGCTACGGGGCCGAGCTGGCCAAGATCACCATCGGCCAGTCCGACGTCGCGCCGTCGAAGAAGGACCGCCGCTTCAAGGACGACGCCTGGCGCGGGAATCCGGCGTTCCGCCGGCTCGCCCAGGTCTATCTCGCCGCGGGCAAGTCGGTCGACGACCTGATCTCCGACGCGGGGCTCGACGAGCGCTCCGAGCGCCGCGTGCGCTTCAGCGCGGAGAACATCCTCGACGCGCTCGCGCCGACGAACTTCCCGGCGCTCAACCCGGCGGCGCTGAAGGTGACGCTCGACACCGGCGGGCGCAACCTCGTGCAGGGCAGCGCCAACCTCGTCCACGACCTGCGCAAGCCGCCGCACATCCCGGCGATGGTCGACACGAACGCGTTCACGGTCGGCAAGGACCTCGCGATCACGCCCGGCGCGGTGGTGCTGCGGACCGAGCTGTTCGAGCTCATCCAATACGAGCCGAGCACGCCAAAGGTGCGCGCGATTCCGCTGCTGCTCGTCCCTCCGATGATCAACAAGTTTTATATCGCCGACGTCGCGCCGGGCCGGAGCATGCTCGAGTACTTCGTCGGCTCCGGCCAGCAGTGCTTCACGATCTCGTGGCGCAACCCGGACGAGCGCCACGCCGAGTGGGGGCTGGACGACTACGTCTCCGCCGTGCTGGAAGCGCTCGAGGCGGTCGAGACGATCTCCGGCTCCCCGAAGTCGCACGTGATGGGGCTGTGCGCGGGCGGCATCACCGCAAGCTGCGCGGTCGGCCACCTGGCGGCGACCGAGCAGCTCGACCGGATCGCCGGGCTGACGCTCGGCGTCTGCGTGCTCGACAACGAGAACGCCGGGACGGTCGGCGCGCTCGTCGACAACCCGACCGCGGCCGCATCGGTCGCGGAGTCGCAGCGCAAGGGCTACCTCGACGGCCGCGCGCTGGCGGGCGTGTTCGCGTGGCTGCGCCCCAACGACCTGGTGTGGAACTACTGGGTCAACAACTACCTGCTCGGCAAGGACCCGCCGGCCTTCGACGTCCTCTACTGGAACGGCGACTCGACCAACCTGCCGGCCGGGCTGCACCGCGACTTCATGGAGCTGTCGCTCGCCAACGACCTCGTGCGGCCGGGCGAGCGCATCGTGCTCGACACGCCGATCGACCTCTCGCAGATCACGGTCGACTCGTACCAGGTGGCGGGCATCGCCGACCACATCACGCCGTGGCAGAGCAACTACCGCTCGACGCAGCTGCTCGGCTCCCAGCCGCGCTTCGTGCTCTCCACCAGCGGGCATATCGCGTCGCTCGTCAACCCGCCCGGCAACGAGAAGGCCAGCTACCAGGTGAACGACAGGAACCCGCCCGACGCCGAGACCTGGCTGCGCGAGGCGACCCAGCACAAGGGCACGTGGTGGGACGACTACGTGGCGTGGCTGGGCGAGCGCTCGGGGGCGGAGAAGCCGGCACGCAAGCGGCTCGGCGGCAAGGGGTTCAAGCCGCTCGATCCGGCGCCGGGCACGTACGTGCTCGACTGAGCATGGGGCTCTACCACGAGCGCCACGGCGCGGGTGAGCCGCTGCTGCTGATCACGGGCTGGACGATCAGCGCAGCGGTGTTCGAGCCGGTGCTCGACGCGTATGCCGAGCACTTCGAGTGCATCGTCTACGACCACCGCGGCTCTGCGCGATCCGGCGGGTCGCCGCCGACGTCGATGGTCGCGCTCGCCGATGACGCCGCGAAACTGCTGACCGAGCTGCGGATCCCGTGCGCGCACGTGTACGGCGTCTCGATGGGCGGGATGGTGGCCCAGGAGCTGGCGCTGCGGCACCCGGCGCGGGTGCGCGGCCTGGTGCTCGGCGGCACGACGCCCGGCGGCCCGTTCGCGCCGACCCTCGGGCCGGCGGACGTGCTCGCGATCGCGCGCGGGGGCGTGGAGGAGCGCGGCCTGCGCGCGCCGCTGCTGTTCTCGCCGGAGTTCCGCCGCGAGCAGCCCGAGCGCGTGCGCGAGCTCGTGCGCCACTTCACCGCGCACCGCAGCTCGGCCGCCGCGATCGGCGCCCAGACGCTGGCCAGCGCGCGCTTCTCCACCCTTTCACGGCTGAACCGCCTGCGCGCACCGACGCTCGTCATGCACGGCGAGCGCGACCGCCTCGTCCCGCTCGCCGCCTCGAAGCTGCTGGCGTCGCGGATCCCCAATGCGGAGCTCGCCGTCGTGCCCGGCGCCGGGCACGCCTACGCCCTTGAAGCCCCCGACCAGTCGCTCGAGCTCCTGCTCGACTGGCGCGAGCGGCGGCTGCCCCGACCCCATCAGAGAGAGGAAGCACATGTGGCGTCTGACCGATGAGGAGCGCGAGCTGCGCGAGCACATCCGCGGGGTCGTGCTGGAGCAGATCCGCCCGCGCGTGCGCGAGCTGGACGAGAACTGCGACTACCCGCACGACATCCACGAGACGCTGTCGAGCGAGGGGCTGATGGGGCTCGCGCTGCCGTCCGAGTACGGCGGGCGCGACTCGACCGAGGTGTCGTGGTGCGCCTACGTCGAGGAGCTCGCGAAGATCTCCGGCACGGTCTCGCTGATGGCGGCGTACGTGAAGCTCGTCGCGCTGCCGATCCTGATCGCGGGCAGCGAGGAGCAGAAGAAGCAGTGGCTGCCGCCGCTCGTGAGCGGCGAGCGCTACGGCTCCTACGCGCTGACCGAGCCTGCGGTCGGCTCCGATCCCGCCGCGCTGCAGATGCGCGCCGAGCGCCACGGCGACACCTGGGTGCTCAACGGTGAGAAGCGCTTCATCGGCAACGCCGGCCACGCGCAGACCTACGTCGTGTTCGCCCGCACCGGCGACGAGGGCGCGGGCGGCATCAGCGCGTTCGTGGTCGAGGGCGACTCGCCGGGGCTGAGCGCCGAGCCGCTGCAGACGATGGGCATGCCCGGCTGGAAGCTCGGCGCGCCGAAGTTCGAGGACGTCGAGGTGCCGAACGAGAACCTGCTCGGCCGCGAGGGCGACGGCTTCAAGATCGCGATGATGACCTTCGACCGCTCGCGGCCGACGGTCGCGGCGCAGGCGGTCGGCGTCGGCCAGGGCGCGATCGACCTCGCCATGGACTACGCGGCCCGGCGCGAGACGATGGGGGAGCCGCTGCTCGCCCACCAGGGCCTGCAGTTCAAGCTCGCCGGGATGGAGGCCGACGTCGCGGCGGCGCGCGCGCTGACGTTCCAGGCGGCGACGTTCGTCGCCGAGGGCGACCCGCGGATGACGAAGCTGTCGGCGATGGCGAAGCTCGTGGCCTCGGACACGGCGATGCGGGTGACGACGGAGGCCGTGCAGGTGCTGGGCGGCAACGGCTACCTCAAGGACTTCCCGGCCGAGCGGATGATGCGCGACGCCAAGGTGCTGCAGATCTACGAGGGCGCGAACGAGATCCAGCGGCTGGTCATCGCCCGCCAGATGGCTGAGCAGGTCGCTGAGCGCGAGCCGATCTGGCCGGAGATGATGCCCGGGGCGCCGGGGGTCGCGGTGGGCGCCTCGACCTAGCGCGGCCGCAGGCAGAGCGCGACGGCCTCCAGCGTCCACGGGCGCCGCGGATCGTCCTCGGGATCGGTCTCGTGCGCCTGAACCTCCCAGCCGCCCTCGATCGGGAGGCCCTGATAGATCGCGACGCTCGGCGTCGCGTGGCCGTGCTGAATCGCTCCGCCGCCGGCGAGCAGGGTGGCTCCGCGCGGGCACTGGGCGCGGGTTCCCTTGTCGTCCGTGTCGTCGCCTTGGCTGGCGTTATGCGTGAAGACGATCCGGTCCTCGATGTCGGGCGCGGAGAGCTCGAGGGCGAGCGCTGCGCCGCCGAGGCCGACCCCGACGAGCGCGAGCGCCAGCGCGAACTTCGCGGCGAGAGGCGTGGTACGCGTGCTGGACATGGCGCGATGGTCGCAGCCGGCGCGTCGGATTAGGCTTCGCCCGAAGGATCTTGAGGCTCGAGCCGCTTTACCGGATTCGGTTCACCTATCCAGAGAGCTGGATGGTCAGCCTCGACGGTGGCTGGGAGCAGCACCTCTTCCTTGCCGAGGGCCGGTGTGAGGGCACGATCAGCGGCCGCTTCCGCGGCGCGAACTTCCCCCGCCGCCACGGTTCGGACGGGCCGTTTCGGCCGGACTTCCGCGCCGTGATCGAAACCGACGACGAGGCCCTGGTCATGTTCGAGTGGCACGGATACGGGCGCGCCTATCCGCCTGGGCGCCGCCAGATCGTCGGCGCGATCTTTCACTCCAGCGACGCCCCTCAGTACGGTCGACTCAACGATGCGGTGTGCGTCTGCGTCGGCGAAGTCCGCACGCCGGCCGACCCTGCGCAGCCGGAACCCGACCTCGTCCTCGACGTCGCCGAGCTGATCTGGGAGCCGATCTCGGACTGATGTGAGCGGTGGCGGCGGAATTTCCGGGACAGGCCGGCGTCCTGAGGGGCAACGTCGTCCTCACAGGGAAAGGAAACACGCCATGCATCGCCGCAAACTGCTTGGGCTGGTCGTTTCACTCGCCGCCCTCGCGGCCACCGCCGCGCCCGCCGGCGCCGCTCCGGTCGGCCCTGACACGCACTCCGACCACATCATCGCCGTCCTCATCGGACTCAACGTTCAACCTCGCGATCCGGTCCCCGCTTCCTCGCCGGCATCAGCGGGCTTCAAGACCCTCAGTGGGATGGACTCGGAGACCGAGTTCATGGACTACACCGACGACGCGCTGCTCGACTCAGCCGGGACGACCGGTCTCAAGTTCGAGACTGAGGTCACGGACTATCTGCAGCGCCGCACCGTCTCGGGGAGCGACCGGGGCGTGTTCTCCGGCGACGCCTACGACAACGAGATAGGCATCACGACCCAGGCTTCGGTCGCGCGCCCGAACTCGGAGATCCAACCGCGCTGAACACCCGCTTGGCCTCGACGACATCCGCGCTCGCTTTGCGCGAGGCGCAGGTATGGTCGACAGCACATCCACCTGAGGAGGTCGGAGATGGCCAGTTCCAGCGAAGGCCGGACGGGGATGCTTGGCAAGCTGCGCGAGAAGCTCAGCAGTCGTCGCGAGCGGCGCGCGAAGAAAGCTCACGCCGAGGCCGAGACCAAGAGGGAGTGGGAGCGAAGCGGTGAGGTAGGTCGCCACGGCGCGCACGAGGGCTACTCGAGCGGCTCCTTCTAAGTTTCACCAGCTCGCGCTTCCATGGACGAGCCGGGGCTTGCCCTGCGGCGCTACCGCATCCGCCGCCACGAGGCCGTCCCGCGCCAACTCCGCGCCGGCGTCACCAAGCTGGGGCATCCGGCGATCGTCGAGAGCATCGCCGTTGGTGGACGAGGAGCGCGATCGCGCCGTTCACCAGGCAGGAGTAGATCGGGTAGAGGAGCAGCGAAATGTCGAGGACGCCGACGGCACCGGCGGCGAGCGCACCGCCGAGGCACACCTCACACACGCCTTCCAGAAGCTCGACATCCATGCTCGCGCCGAACTGCCTGCAGCCTTGGCCGCGGGCGACAGCACCGCTCGCGCGCCCGCGCTGGCTGGAACCTGAGCCCGCCGTCGCGTCAGCCGCTCGGCCGGGAGGGGTTAGCCGGCATTGCGACATCGGCGGCGTATCCGAGGCGACGTGCCTGCTCGAGATCGACGATCTCTCGTCCGAACGGCATAAGGGAGACCGGGATCAGCTTGAAGTTCGCCAGGCCCAGCGGGATTCCGATGATGGTGATGCACATCAGGACGCCCGTGATGACGTGTCCTATGGCGAGCCACCATCCGGCGAGGACGAACCAGATGATGTTCCCGATCAGAGAGCCGGCGCCAGCGTCCGGTCGTTTGACCAGCGTGCGGCCGAATGGCCAGAGGCAGAACAGAGCGATTCGGGCTGACGCGATCCCGAACGGGATCGTGATGATGAGGATGAACATCAGCAGCGCGACAATCGCGTAGCCGAACGCCATCACCAGGCCTCCGAAGATCAGCCAGATCAGGTTGAGCAGGAGCCGCAGAGCAAGAACCCTATTCAGCGTGGCTGATCCAGCGCGTGGCGAGGAAGGCGGGCGGACGGTTCGAGTTGCTCGCGACGACGTCGAATACCCACTGGGCCTCCTTGGCCCAGACGCTGTGGATGTTGAAGCGCGCGATGCGGCCGTCCGCGCAGCGGACGATCAGGACGCGGTAGCGCGACTCGGTGTACGCGCCCGAGTACCACTCGAGCACCTCGACCTCGGCGAGCGGCGAGGACATGTGCAGGCGATGCCGCGGGCGCCGCACCCACGAGCGGCGGTGGAACAGCAGCCGCTGATCCGTGACGGTGATGAAGCCGCGCTTGAACATCCAGAACCCCGCGAGCCCGAGCGTGAGCATGCAGACGATCCGTCGCCATCCGTGCGGCGCGATGTACGCGCGGGAGCTCACCAGCCGCTGCTCCCAGGGCAGCAGGTCCGCGCTGATGGCGGCCTCCCAGCGCGCGAACTGACGCGGCTTCGTCCGCCCCCACAGTCCGTCGGCGAGCTTGCTCGCGAAGCCGAGGCCCGTGTCTACCAGGCTGCCGCTGCCGGACAGCACGGCGCCGGCGGCGCCGCCCATCGCGTCGCTGCCGGTCTGCGCCCACCGTCCCGGCTCGTCAAACGACGCGTACGAGGCCGTTTGCGGCGCGCGCAGCTGCGCGTCGATCTCGCGCGCCTCGAGGATGTGCCCGCAGGTCGAGACCGCCAGGATCGCGGCGACGAAGGCGAACAGCGGCTGCTCGGACGCCGCGAGGTAGGCGACCGACACGACGGCGAGCGCGGAGCCCACGCTCCAGGCGCGCGACCAGTTCCGGCGCCGCCGAGTGGGAAGGTTGGAGATCTCGGCCGCCCGCAAGTCCTTGAAGCGCCACTCGGGCGCGAGCATGGTCTGTGACATTCCACAACGGTCGCGGCCGGCGGGCCCGCGCACCATCCACCGATCGGTTGAACGCGCTCACCCCGGTTGACAGGACGGCGGCGACGTCGCACCGACCGGCCAACGCCGCGAAGCGCAACGGCGACCTTGGCATCAGCGCACTGCTCGGAGTGATCGACGGCGGTGGCAATCACGCCTTCGGGAACGGCAACCCCGCCCAGTGCGTCAACATCGCCTGCTGACGCTCGAACGCACGATCTGCATTCAGCTGACGGAATCCAGCTCGCAGCTTGCGGGGAGTCTGCGATCTCCGTCACAACGCCGACCACTTGGCCGTTACACCAGTTCTCGCGCCTTGACAGTTGCCCGTCACCGGCGTGCACTTTCGTGTCGCTTGGGTTCTGTGTTGCGGTCGAGCCGCGAGGGGGCTGGCCGGCCAACAGGGGAGGCGGACATCGTGAGGTATTTCATGCGCGTGGGACTGCTGGTCGCAGCGGTCATCGGGTTGCTGGTGGCGGGCGGGGGCGTGGCGTCAGCACAGAGCCGGTCCTCGAATCCCCCCGTGCGAGCAGACGTGATCACCGAGGTTCTGCCCACGGGCGCGCACGTCGTCGCGGTCGCGATCAAGTACTCGCGCGCGCTCGATTCCCGCGCACAGTTCAACTCGTCCGCGTTCGAAGTGACCGCCACTATCAAGGGCGTCACGGCTCCGCGGACAGTGGTCGACGTCTACCCGAACACGTCGGCGCGGGTCGACGCCGCTGGGCACGACGGCAGATCGGGTCGTTACTTGATCATCGAACTGGATCCCAACGACGCCAACGCGCCGGCGCAGGAGTACACAGAGGAAACGTGGACGGTTCCGTTCCCGCTCGTCGGCGCGTACTCGATCCGGCAGACCGCCGACATCGTCGACTCAAGCGGCCGGGTGATCCTCCCTGCGTCGCCGTTCGCGATCGCGAACGACGGCGTCATCAACCACATCGTCGATGACTTCGTCCCAATGTCGTTCACCGACTCGGCCGGCACGACGCTGAAGTTCCGCTTGTTCATACCGCGGCATTACCGAAACCACCCGAACGGAAGCCGGAGCTATCCGCTCGTGACCTTCCTGCACGGTGCTGGCGAGACGGGCGACAGCAATCTCACCCAGATCACTGCCAACCAGGGCGGCGTGGCCTTCGCCAAGCCCGAGCGGCAGCGCAGCAACCCGAGCTTCGTTCTCGCACCCCAGCTTCCGCCACCGATCAGAGACTTCGACAACAACAACTGGGCGATTCCGGCCACGCGGGCGGCGGTCGTCGAGCTCATCGACGCGGTCGCTGCCAGGTATCCGGTCAACGAGGACCGGCTGTACCTGACGGGGCTGTCCATGGGCGCCATCGGCATCTACGGGATCCTTCCCGACCATCCGACCAAGTTCGCAGCGGCGCTCGCCATCGCCGGTTTCGATCCCAACGAGGACCCCTCGGCGCTCACACGCGCCAAGGACGTTCCGCTGTGGATCGCGCACTCGATCGACGACCCCACCGTCCCCTACACCGAAGGGTCACTAGCCATCGCCAACGCGCTCGACGCCGCGGGCGCCCGCGTCACGCGCGGCACCTGGCCCGCAAACCTCGACGACCAAGCCGCCGAAGCGCGAGCCGGACAGCTCTGGCGACAAGCTCGCCGCAACCACAGCCACACCCTCTTCACCAGCTACACGCCCGGCACCACACCCGTGAGCGGCCATCAATCGTGGATCCCGACGTACCAGAACGACGTCATGATCGATTGGCTGTACAGCCACAAACGCTCCGAAGCCATGCACGCCGCCCGCCGTACCGCTCGGTCTGCACGGGAGGCGGCGGTCCGCTGAACCCGCGAGGGCCCCGGGGCGGCGACCTGGACGCCACCCCGGGCCGGGCTGGACCGATCGCCACGCCTCGACTCAGCTTTCGATCGTTCGAGTTCCTGCAGGTTCGTCGCGCAGATCGGCCAGCCGCGCCGCTTCAGCCGAACGCGGCCTTCCGCCTGCAACCTACGAGGCGCCGCTCGGACGAAAGGTGGCTTGCGGACATCCAGGGACAGTGCCGCTCATCGCGCAAAGCAGCACTCACCGGTGCGGCCAGCCAAATGGGCGACATCCTGCTGGATGCCCACCGCGCGCGTCGGCGTTGGCAGGACGACTCGCGCGGCACGGCGCGTCTGGCGCTTCGCGCGTAGGCGACCATAGACTCGCGTCCGGGCATGATCAGCCGACTCCACGAGCGAGAGTGCGAGCTGGGCGTGATCTCGGGTGCGGTCAGCGAGGTGGCCGCAGGCGCGGGTCGCGTAGTCATCGTGGAGGGTCCGGCGGGGATCGGCAAGACGAGTCTTCTGGTGTCGGCCCGCGACGCGGCGCAGGCGCGGGGACTTGCCGTTGCGGGGGCGCGCGGGTCCGAGTTGGAGCGCGCGTACGCGTGGGGTGTGGTGCGGCAGCTGCTGGAGCCGCGGCTGCGCGGCATGTCGGGCGAGGCGCGCGGCCGCGCCCTGGCCGGCGCCGCGGCGCTGGCGGCGCCGATCGTGTGGTCGGACGGCGCCGTGCCGCCCGGCGACGCCGACCCGTCCTTCGGAGTCCTTCATGGTCTGTACTGGCTCGTCGCGTCGCTGGCGGCAGCGCGCCCGCAGCTGCTCGTCGTCGACGATCTGCACTGGGCCGACGGCGCCTCGGTCCGGTTCATGGAGTTCCTCGCGAACCGCATCGACGCCGTGCCGGCGCTGCTGCTGGTGGCTGCGCGGCCGGCTGCGGCGGCGGCTGGCGGTCCGCTGCGCGCGGCGCCGGTGGCGACGGCGATCGAGCTCTCGCCGCTGTCGTCGGAGGCGACGGCGGCCGTCGTGGCGGAGCACAGTGACGCGCCCGTCTCGGCGTCCTTCGCCCAAGCGTGTCACGGCGCGACGGGCGGTAATCCGCTGTTGATCCATCGGCTGGCGGAGGGACTGCGCGAGCGCGGCATCGCCGGCGCAGGTGACGACGACGCGAAGGCGGTGACGCGCCTGGGGCCGTATGCGGTCGCGGGAGCGGTGGGCGCGGCGCTTGCGCGCCTGGGCGATGGCCCTGTCCGGCTCGCCCATGCCGTCGCGGTGCTCGAAAGGGCGCCACTCGTGACGGCCGCACGGCTGGCCGGCGTCGGCTCGGCGCAGGCCGCGGCGTTCTGCGAGCAGCTGGTGCGTGCCGGGATCCTGCGAGACCTTCGCCCGCTCGAGTTCGAGCACGGCCTGGTGCGCGACGCGGTACTGAGCGGGCTGACCGCGGGCGAGCGTGCCCGGCTGCACGCGGAGGCGGCACGCATTCTCGGTCAGGCGGGAGCCGCGCCTGAGGCGATCGCGGCGCACCTGCTGCATGCGGAGCCCTGCGGGGACGAGGTCGTCGCCGGCCTGCTTGCCGAGGCTGGCCGGCGCGCGCTGGCGTCGGGAGCGCTGACCGAAGCTGCGGCGGCGCTGGCGCGGGCGGTCGCCGAGCCTCCACCCACGGCGGCGCGCTCTGGGCTGCTGCTCGATCTCGGGCGCGCTGAGCACGGGCTGGGCAGCCCGGAGGCGATCGATCGCGTGCTGGCGGCGTACAACGCGGCGCAGGACGAGGTCGATCGCGCCGAGGCGGCGCTCGGACTGATGTGGGCGACCGGCCCCGGGGGCCACGATCCGAATGAGATGGTCGCCATGATCGAGGAGGCGCTCCGCGGTGTCGTCGGGCGCCACAGCGAGCTCGAGCTGAGGCTCGAATCGAGCCGGTTGATGACGTCGTTCATGACGCCGGCGCTGTTCGAGCAGGCACTCGGCCAGGCCGAGCGGTTCGCCCATCTCGAGGGCCGAACGGTCGGGGAGTGCGAGCTGTTGCTGCACGTGGCCGTCCAGCGGTTCCTGCTCGGACGGTCTGCGGCCGAGGTCGCGGAGCCCGTCGAGCGCGCCGTGGCCGATGCGCAACTGGTCGCGGCGATCGGTCCGGACTCCGCGTGGTTGACGCTCACGATCGGCCAGCTGTTCAAGACCGACCGGCTGGATGTCGCAGGCCGCACGGTGGCGATCGCGCTCGCCGAGGCGCGGCGACGCGGGTCCGCGCCCGGGTTCGCCGGCGCGTCGGCCTGGCGCGCGTGGATCGCGCTGCGAGAAGGAGCGGCCGCCGAGGCCGAGGCTGATGCTCGTGCCGCCTACGACGCTCCGTCCGGCACTCCCTGGAAGCACGTGATCGCCTCGTGCTGCCTGGTTGACGTGCTGGTCGAGCGCGCCGAGCTGGTTGAGGCGCAGGCGATCCTCACCGCATGCAGCGCCGAGGACGCGATCGGCGGCGAGCTCCTCCTCTCGACGCGCTCGAACCTGCGCGCGGCGCGAGGAGACCTGGACAGCGCGCTCGCCGACCAGCGCGAGGCGCGCCGGCTCCGAGGCGACGGCATGGCACCAGATCCTGACTTCGATGGCTGGCTGCGGACCGCGCGACTGCTGCACGTCACCGGCGACGCGGCGAGCGCAGCCCGCGAGGCCGAATCCGCGCTGGGCTGGGCGCGCAGCTGGGGCACGCCGGGGTACCTCGGTCAGGCGCTCACCGTGTCCGGGCTGATACGCGGCGGCGACGAGGGGCTCGCGCAGTTGCACGAGGGGGTCGCGCAGCTCGAGCGCTCGCCCGCGCGCCGCGAGCTGGCCCGCTCGCTGATCGAGCTCGGTGCCGCCCTGCGCCGCGGCGGCGAGCGCAGGGCCGCGCGCGAGCCGTTGCGCCGTGCACTCGACATCGCCGCGGCGGGCGGGCTGGTCGCGACCGCGCGACGGGCGCAGGAGGAGCTGCGGGTGACGGGAGCCAAGATTCGCCGCGCCGAATCGTCGGGTATTGACTCGCTGACGCCGAGCGAGCGGCGGATCGTGGGGCTCGCGACCGACGGAGCGAGCAATCCGGAGATCGCGCAGGCGCTCTTCGTGACCGTCAAGACCGTCGAGATGCATCTCGGCAACGCGTACCGCAAGCTCGGGATCAACTCGCGACGCGAGCTCGCGGCGCTGCTGCCGCCCGAGAAACTCCAGGGAGCAAGTACCGGGAGCACCCCGTAGCGGTCCTCACCACCCGCGAGAGAGCATCGGGGCGACCGCCACCCCGACCAACGGAGATGCCCCCGTGTTCGCCCGCCTCTCGATATACGAAAACGTCGACCTCGACCTGGCCGACCAGGTCAAGCAGTTCATGGAGACCTTGCAGACCGATCCGTTCGGCGAGCTGCCCGGCTATCGCGGCTCTATGACACTCGTCGACCGCGACAACGCGCGGCTCGTCGGGATCGGCTTCTACGCAACCGCCGGTCACGCCAAGGAGGCCGACGCGCTGCTGACGACGACGTGGTACGAGTCCGTCGCCGACCGGGTGCCCGACGCGATCCGCCCGGCGCTCGAAATGCGACCGGACACCGTCGGCATGTACGAGATCGTCCAACGCGACTGAGGGCCGGCCATGTGCCCCTGGTGCATCCTCACGCCTGCGTGCCCGTGCCGTCGCGGCGGCGGGCCACCCAGCCTCACGCTCGGCAAGGCGCTCGTCGCGGTCGCAACGGCTGTGGCGGGACAACGACGAGGGAGGCGGCCAGCGGCGGAGCGGCTCGGCATCGCGGCCTGCGCTACTGCTCCTCGCGCAAAGGAGCAGTGAGGTTGGGGGCGCGAAGCATGGTTTGGGCCGCCGTCGGCGTGTAGGTTGCGGCCGTGGAGGTCGTTCGGACGAACGGCATTCAGATCGCCTACGAGCGCGTTGGCGATGGGCCGGCGCTCGTGCTCGTGCACGGCGCCGGGGTCGACGGCCGTATGTGGCAGCCGCAGATCTCGGCCCTGGCAGACGAGTTCACAGTCGTCGCCTGGGACGAGCCAGGCGCGGGCCGCTCAGACGATCTGCCTGCGGACTTCGGCCTGGCCGATTACGCACACTGCCTCGCGGCGGTGATCGACGCGCTCGCCCTGGGTCCAGCGCACGTCGCGGGTCTTTCCTGGGGCGGCACCGTCGTGCTGGAGCTCTACCGCCACCATCCCGAGTCGGTGGGGTCGCTCACATTCGCTGACAGTTACGCCGGGTGGAAGGGATCGCTGCCCCCCGAGGAGGTGCGGAGGCGGACCGACGGCCTGCGTGAGCTGCTCGCCACAGGCGAGCGCTATGACCCACCCGGGCTGTTCGCCGGCGAGCCTCCGACCGAGTTCGCGACCCTCATGGAGGAGATGACCATTGCGGCCCGCCCCGCGAGCCTCGAAAGACAGCTGTCCATGATGGCCGAGGCCGACGAGCGCGACCTGCTGCCGCGCATCACCGTACCCACACTGCTGATCTGGGGCGACGCGGACACTCGCTCCCCGCTCGACGTCGCACGCCAGTTCCAGAGCGCGATCCCAGATGCCGAACTCGTGGTGATCCCGGGCGCAGGTCATGTCAGCAATCTCGAGAAGCCCCGCCCGTTCAACGACGCACTCCGCAGCTTCTGCCGCGATCATCCGCCCCGCGCACGGTGAACCAACCCGGCGTGGACGCAGCCAGACGTGAGCACGGCTCCATCGCGAGCGAACACCCACGGCTGGCGGAAGCTGACCAACAACCCGTTGACCTCGACGAGATCGGTCCAGCTCTCTAAGCGACAGTGGCGGTAGCCAGGTGCGGGCAGCCGAATCGCGTGAGGCGGCTTCCCGAACCAAGCCACACGTGGCCGCACCGCTGTGCGGGGACCCCAGACCGACGAAAGTTGTCGGACAACTTCGACGAAAGACCGGGTATGACCGTACTGGCTGATCACGAGCGAGACATCGAAGCATCGACGGCGTCGGCGGGCAGGCTGCTGAGGCGCGTTGAGAACCTGATCGTCATCGGGCCCAAGGCGGCGTAGGACGTGGGCGGAAGCGCATGCCCGGGCGGCGACACATGACACGGGCGAGCGCGCGGGTACGCACGCTCGGACATCCCAGCGCAGTGCTGTTTGCGTGCTTGTTCGCGTCGCAGTCGGCGCTGCTCGTCCTGTCGCCCATCCTTGTGGACGTCGCGCGGGAGTTCGACGTCTCGGCCGCCGCCGCCGGCCAGCTGCGCTCGATCTCGGGCGCCACGGGCGGCGTGGCCGCGCTGGTCGTCGCGATCGCGCCTCGGCGGCCGGGGCTGCGCGCGCTGCTCAGCCTCGGGACGGCGCTCGTGGTGGTCGGATCGCTTCTGAGCGCCGCGGCACCGTCGTTCTTCGTGCTTGCCGCCGCGCAGACCGTGCTCGGCGTCGGCGTCGGGCTGCTCGTCGCGGTCGGCATCGCGGCCGCAGGCGAATGGCCGACGCCGGCCAACCGTCCACACGTGCTCGCCTGGACGATCGTCGGCATGCCGGCTGCGTGGATCGTCGGCATGCCGGTGATCGGCGCCGTCGCCGAGCACGGGTGGCGGTGGGCGTTTGTCGCCGTGCCGGCCGTGGCCGGACTCGTTGCTCTCGCGCTCGTACGCCTGCGGCCCCCGGAGGCGTCGTCCCGGCGCACTGGCGAGGCGGTGAGCGCGTGGCGACGGCCCGATGTGGCGCGATTCGCCTTCGGCGAGCTGCTGGCGAACGCGGCCTGGGCCGCCGTGCTCACCTACTCGGGGGCGCTCCTGCGCGAGAGCTACTCGATCTCGTCGACCATCGTCGCGTTCAGTCTCGCGTTGATGGCGACCGCGATGCTGCCGGGCGCGTTCGGCGCGCGGCGTCGGGCAGCGCACCCGACGCGCGGGCTCCTCGCCGGCGTGACCGCCTTTCAGGCGGGCGCGGTCCTCGCCCTCGGCGCCGTCCGGCTCGACGTACCTGTGACGATCGCTGTGCTCGCGACGATGGCGTTCGTGAACGGACGCCGCACGATGGTCGCCAGCGCGCTCGGCATGGACACCGCATCCGAGGACCGCGTCGCCGTCATGTCACTGCGCGCGGCGGCCAACCAGTTCGGCTACCTACTGGGCGCAGCCGCCGGCGGGCTAGCGCTTGCGCTCGGCGGCTTCTCCCTGCTCGGCATCACCCTCGCCGCACTGTTCCTGACCGCCGCCCTCATCCACGTGCCGCCGCCCATAGGCACGCCGACGGCCGTCCCCCAGGAGGCCTGAGGCTCGCGAGCCGGTCACCGCAGAGGCGTACCTCCAAGCCATCGACAGCGCCGAGAGTCGAACGAGCGGACGCCGCTCGTCGCGCAAAGCAGCACTGAGTGGGCTGCGGATCAGCGCTATTGGTGCAATCGCTCCCCGGGTCGTGGCACCCGACTCTCGCGCCACGGTTGACCGTCCCGCAGCGAGATGGGACGCTCGCATCCATGGCCGCAGCCGAGCCGTTTCATCTGGCGCCGGGTGAAGGCCCGTCCGTCGAGAACCCGACGGGCGGCCGACTCACGTTCAAGGCGATGGCGGACGCGACCGGCGGCGCGTTGACCGTCATCGAGGGGACGGCTGCGCCGGGCGAAGGGCCGCCGCTGCACGTTCACCGCGACCAGGACGAGACCATCTACGTCCTAAAGGGGCGCTACCGGGTGAGACTCGGCGAGCGCAACGTCGACGCGCCCGCGGGCGCGTTCGTGTTCATTCCGCGCGGCACGCCACACACCTGGCAGAACGTTGGTGCCGAGGTCGCGCGCTTCGTGGCCACGCTAGCCCCCGCCGACCTCAGATTCGAGCGGTTCTTCCTCCGCTACTCGGAGCTCACGCCGGACGAGCGCGGCGTCGACGCGTTCGCGCGCATCGCGCGCGAAACCCAGGGCATGGAAGTACTGGGCCCGCCACTCGCTGCCGGGACCGCGACGTAAAGGTCCTCCCCGGCCGCTACGCCCAGCTGCCCGCGCTCCACCCGCACCAGTTGCGCTGAGTGTCAGCAATTGGGCAAGCGCCTGACGGCTGTGGTCCGGGTGACGGATCGCTGGCGCAACGGACGAACAGGAGCGGCAACTGGCCCAAGAGCGATGTCTCGCCTGCCGAGAGCGCACGCCTGGTTGGGACGACGCGTGGCGCGCGCTGCCAGCCACGCTCCTGCAATTCGCGCAAAGCAGCACTCGCGGCCAGCCAGCGCGACAGCCCGTGTGACGTCTCCGGCTTGCTCGCCGACCGCCTCGGCCAGAGATTCACTTTCGGGTAACCGCCGCGCTTGGCGGTGGTGTGGGGTTGTCCGCAACGGATGCCTTCCGTTGACGGCGGCGGAGTGCTGGCGTAGCGTCGTCGAGTGAGCCGGATCCGGCGCTGGGGTGCCTGGATTCTCGGGCTGTCATTGCTCGTGGCGCCGACCGATGCCCGGGCATCGACGGTGTCCACGTTCGTCGAGTACGACGAGGTCGACAGTCCTTCCGTGTACGCGATGTTCACCGCGGGTCGCGGCGAGCAGAACCGTCTGACGGTGCGCCTCCGGCCAGCGACACCTCCGTTCACCACGCCCTCGCGGCCTTCGAGCGTCGTCATCCGCGACACCGGTAGCCGCGTGCGGGCGCGAGGGCGGTGCAAGTCGCGCGGCCTCCACCGGGCGATCTGTCGGGCTGGATCCGTTCGGTTGATTTCGCTTCGGGACCGGAACGACCGCATCGATATGCGGAGTTCGGGCGCGGTTCGGGGCGGTGCGGGAAACGACCGGCTGAGCTGCACGACAGGGTGCTCGTCGTTCGGCGGCGAGGGAAACGACGTGCTGCGCGGTGGTGCTTCGAGTGACCGGCTCGACGGCGGCCCGGGACGTGATCGGCTCTACGGTGGCGGCGCAACCGACATCCTGATCGAGGGAGAGACGGACGCCCAAGCGGCCCCGGACCTGTTCGACGGCGGCGGTGCCCCAGACGCCGAGGGAGATGCCGTCGATTTCAGCGGGCGCCAGGACCCGTTGCGCGTCGATCTCAAGCGCGGCAGGACGGGTACGGGCGACACGATCGTCCGCGTTCGCCGCGTCACGGGCGGCAGCGGCGACGACCAGCTCACGGGCGACGCCGCCCGTAACACGCTCCATGGCGGCCCTGGCGACGACGCCATCGACGGTGGCGCCGGTGACGACGGGCTGGGCGGCGGTCCCGGAAACGACCGGTTGTCCGGTGGTATCGGCAATGACAGCCTCGAGGGCCAGGCTGACCGCGACCGGCTCGATGGCGGGCCTGGGAACGACTCTGTCTTCGGCAACGAGGCCATCAGCGACCACGGCTTCCCGACCATGCCCGACGCGGTCTCCTGCGGCGACGGCGCAGACGTCGTCACGAGCGACGCGGCTGACACGCTTGAGCCGGCGTGCGATGAGCTAGCAGCCGAGGACGTCCAGCTCCAGACCGTCCCGACGCTGCGCGGGGATCACGCGGAGTTCACTGCGACCTGGAAGTTCTTCTCAATCCCGGTCAGCGCGCTAGGAAGTCCAGGTAACCCCCACGTCGGCACGCTCAGCCTGCATAGCCTGGTCGGCGAGGAATACGGTCAGGCGCGCTATTTCGTGCCGTCGGCTGGCACAACCGTTTCCGTGCCCCTAACCTCCGCCGGTGTCGCGGCGCTGCGTGCCGGGACGGTCGTGCAGGTTGCCCTCGTGCCGGACCCCCCGGACCCGCTCCTGTTCGCGCCGGTCTTCATCCCGTCCGGCTACCGGATGCTCCTGCGAGCCAGACAGCTGGCTCCGGGATATCCGCGAGCGTCGCGCTCCGCGACAAGCTTCATTGAGTAGCTGGCACGGTCGAGGCGGCACCGGCAAGGAGGCACACGCAACACGCGATGCGGCACGCGTGGCTGCCGCACCTCGCGCGAAGCAGGCACTCGAATGCATGGCAGGCTCGGCGCCTCATTCTTGTCCGGAGCGGACCACCTGTGCCGGGGTCGCCGAAACGCTTGCGAAGGGGGAGCCGGACATCTGCGCTGAGGTCCTAACCGGCGCGGCCGGCGGGCGCCCGTACGATACGGGCGCCCGGGCTGCTCCTCAGGGGGACGCGGGCTGCATTTCCTCGAGGTTCTTGGTCACGACCTCCATGGTCCGGCCGAGCTCCTCGGTGGGGCTGAACTCCACCACCTCGGTGCCGGCGTAGAGGATCGGGGTGTGGCCGGGGCCGACGTAGTACGCGTCGCCGCCCTGGAACACCTGCTCGGTGTCGACTGAGCGAA
This sequence comes from uncultured Solirubrobacteraceae bacterium, assembly GCA_963802905.1. Classification (GTDB taxonomy): domain Bacteria; phylum Actinomycetota; class Thermoleophilia; order Solirubrobacterales; family Solirubrobacteraceae; genus DASQFQ01. Next base: position 450,553 of record CAWDKH010000019.1, read on the forward strand.
ACGCGACCTTTCCCTTGATCACGTAGCCCATGTGCTCGCACTGGCACTCGTCATTGGGCAGCCCCTTGAAGAGCGGGGACAGATCGGCGTCCTGGGTGTAGGTCTCGAAACCCACGGTCCAGCCGTCTGCGAAGTGCTCGAAGTGGCCTTCGTAGCCATCGAGCGTCTCATGCTTAGAAGCCGTTTCCTTCGATGCTTTCGGCATGTCTACCTCCTGCTCGGTCGGTTGGGTGTACTCACGACGCGTGCGTAGCCGCGCCTGAATGCCTCGAGATCGAACGATGTGCGGGTCTTGACGGTCATCGCATACCTCCTTGGGATTCCTGTGGACCGGACCGTTCGCGGCTACGATGGCCCTTGAAGCGCGGTTCAAGTCAAGGGCCTGGTCAGAGATGGATGAATTCCCGGAGCTGACGATTGGCGAGGTGGCGCGACGCGCCGGAGTTGCGACGTCGTCGATCCGCTACTACGAGCGGATCGGCCTGCTTCCCAAGCCCGATCGGTCGGGGGGACAGAGGCGCTACGACGCGGATGTGCTGGGCAAGCTCGGGTTCATCGGCGTCGCCCAGAGCGCCGGCTTCAAACTGCGCGAGATCAAGGAGCTGATCAACGGGGCCGACGGCCTCGGCGAGCCGATGCGCTCGCTCTCGAGCCAGAAGCTCGGCGAGGTCGAGGCGCTCCTCGAGCGCACAAAGGCGATGAAGGGGTGGCTCGAAGTCGCGCAGGAATGTGGCTGCGTGACCCCTGCGGAGTGCTCCCTCTTCCCGGCACAGGGCGAGGAGCACCCGGGCGCCGACCTGGCGCTGCGAGTCGTCCAGGTGGGCGGCAAGGACTGTCGCCGGGCGCCCGCGAGCTAAGTCGTGCCCCCAGTCGCTTGCACCGGATGCGAGCGCCGCGAAGCTTGCATCAATCCGTCTCGTACGGGACGAAGAGCAGGCGTGTTGCGTGACGCCACCCTCGCTTTCGCTTCTCGCGCAAAGGAGCACTCGCGCACCGGCATGCCGGCGCGCCGGAGTGTCGGCTCCAGCCATGGCGCAAGTAGGTGCAGGCGGTGTCGACCGGCGAGCGCTACCAATTCGCCTTGACGCATCACGGGCCGCAGCCGGGCGGCTCGGGATGTTGGCTCCGCCGGGGCGTCTACAGGACGGACGAGGTCCGCCGCGGTGTGGTCCAGTCGCCTCGAGGCGGTGCAGCTGCGTTGGCGTCCCTCGGTCTTGGGTCAGAGGTAGCGGCGCTCGAGCTCGCGGTCGACGCCGCGCCACCGGGCGACGCGGGCCAGCAGCCCGAGGACCCGTTCGAGCGCGGCGTAGCCACCGGGCAGTCGTACCTCTCCCATCTGGAGCACCAGCGCCGCCTGGAGCGGGTTGCGGGGCACGCCGTTCTTGCGCACGAGCCCGTCGGCCGCGAGCCCGTAGGCGACGCGAAGCCCGTTTTCGAAGCCGGGACTGCCGGGCCGAAGCTCGACCTGGACGACGCTGCGATCCTCGCCCGGATTACTCCAGGCGTGGAGGCTCCGGACCTCCGCGACGGCCTCGTCGCCTGGTTCGAGCTCGTGGTGGATGCCGTCGATCTCGACGGTCAGTTGTCCTTCGAGCACTTTGAAGCGTTCGCTGTAGGTGAGGTGGTAGTGCGGGGTGACCTTCCCGCCGGGCGCCACCTCGAGCTCGGCGAGCGTCCGCACGCCGCCGGTCTCCTCGCTCGTCTCGAGGAACGTGGCTGCGTCGCGTTGGACGGGGTTGTAGATCCTCCGAGGGTGGTCATCGCTGGCGCGCGCATTCATGTCGGTGTCCTACTGGCCACGCAGGTCGTGGATCGCGCCAGACGGGGTCGGCGATGGCGCCTGCAGGGCGCGCACGTCGGTCAGGCCGAGCGCGCTGCCGCCGATCCCCCAGCTGCCGCTCTTGATCTCCTCGAGCACGACCCACGTGTGCGGCCGGACGCTTTCCCCGGTGAAGGTCACCATCGTGTCCGTGACGGCTTCGATGATGCCCGTGCGCTGCTCGTCGCTGAACTCGTCCTCGAAGACCTTGATCTCGATCAACGGCATCGAGCCCTCCCTTACGGCGTCGGATGTTGCGGTCAGGAAGAGAGACGGCGAAGGACGAGAAAGGACGCACCGCTCCGGGCGCTCCGCCTGTCGCACCGTTGGCGCGGGCCAGCTACTCCGGCAGGCCCGACGTCGCGCGGCGACAGTCGCACGGGCTGCGGCGCGGCTGGTAGCTCGTGATCGCGCCGCGGCGGTCGAGCTCGATCTCACAGCAGCCGACCAGCAGCTCCCTGAGCTGAACGCGGCCACGCTGGACCCGGGACTTCATCCCCGAGGTGGACATGCCGAGGCGGGCCGCCGCGCTGGCCTGGGTCAGCCCCTCGAGCTCGGTCAGCGTGATCGCCTCACGGTACGGCGCGGGTAGCCGCTCCAGCAGCGGCCCCAGACAAGCCGCGAGTTCGCGACGCAGCTCACTCGGAGCGGGCTCTGACGTCGCCGGATCCTGGCTGTCGAACTGGACGCCGGAGGGGTGTTCTCGCCGCACCACTGCGCGCCGGTAGTAGTCGGCGATCGCGTTGCGGGCGATCTGATGAATCCACGCGCCAACTGCAGCGGAGTCCTCGAGTTCGCCGGCATGGCGGTGGATGCGCAGCATCACCTCTTGAAGGACGTCCTCGGCGGCGTCGCGATCGGGCACCCGTCGCGAGATGAAGGCGAGCAGTCGACCGTGGAAGTCGTGCCAGACCGCCGCCGTGTCCAGCAGCTCGGCGTGGGACGGAGAGGTCAGCGGCACCCGCAGCGCTCCGTGCTCGCCCTGCCGCAGCAGCTCGGCTTCGCCTCGGCCTCGCAGCACGACTCTTGCTCCGGGGGCGTGCAGCAGCCGCTGCTGACCTGCGGCACGGCCGCGGCGAACGGCAGCGCCGGGTTCTCAGGCGGCTCGCGCGCCTCTCGTACCGACGACGTTGCTAGCGACTCCGCGCGCCCCACGTAACACCTCGCTTCGTAGACGAACCCTCTCATAGTGAGACGGTGCGGCCGAGGAAAGGACGCAGCGACTAGCCCGTCGGAGGCACGCGCCGAGCCAGGACTGTTGCTTGTCGCGCCGAGCGGCACTCTCGCCCCGGCGGCCCGGAATCGCAGCTGGCGGGTGTGCGATCGCTCAGCCTTGCGCCCGATGGCCGGGCAGCAGCGGTGCGGTGAGGCAGGCCGACCCGCCGTCGACCGGCAAGACAATCACCTGCAAGATCGTGGAAAGGAGACCCTGAGCGGTCGCTCGACGCACGTCCTGATCGCGGTTAGGATCGCGCCGTGGCAGGTGAGCGTGAGGCGCTCGAGCAAGAGGTTCCCGCCGCCGAGAGCGAGCGGTCTGGTTCAGAGCTCGCCGATCCCGCCGCCGATCTCCGCATGCTGTCGCCGGCGGCGGTGCTGCGCCTCCAACACGCCGCCGGCAACGCCGCCGTAGCGCGCCACATCGCAGCCTTGAGGTCGCCGCGATCGATCGCGCGCCAGGCGCCGCCTGGTCTCGTGGTCCCGAGTGCGCCGGTCGGCGCGCCGGGCTTCCCGCCGCCGGGCAGCTCGGTACCGCCGCTCCCGCGCATCCCCGGAGGCCTGGGAATGCTCCGCTGGGTGGGGACCGCCGGCGCGGACGGCCGAGGCGGTGGCGGTCGGGACGGGCGTCGCGGGCGCGGCGACCGTGGCCGAGGGCACCGTAGTCGCCGGCGGGGTCGTGCTCGGTGAGGGCGTCCTAGTCGCGGGCACGGTCGCAGCCGAGGGCGCGCTGGTCGTCGGCGGGGTGGCCGCTGGACCGAGGCGGCGGTCGTGGTCGGCGGCGCAGCGATCACGGAGGGCGCGCTGGTCGTCGCGGGAACGGCTGTCGCGGCGGAGACCGCCGCCGTCGGCGCGGCGCGGGCGGGGGCCGCGGCGGTTGCGGGGATGCTCACTCCGGTGGGCTGGGTGGTGATCGGCGTCATCGTCGTGGGGCTGGCGGTGGGCGCGACCGTCTACCTCGTGATGCGTCGCGCGAGCCGGCGCCGAGCGCCGGCCCGCCCCTCGCCGGGTCCGCGCGGCCGGGCAAGGGCAGCATGGCTCCAGCGCCGCGGCACGCCCCGGGCGCTCCGGGTGGCAGCCCGGTCAGCGACCCCAGTCCGACGCGCCCCGCCCTCACGCCCGGTGTCGACGGCGCGGGTCCGATCGGAGGCCCCCGGCATCACGATTGGTCCGCCGGTGATCGCGCCCGGCACCGCGGGCGCGCCAATGGAGGCGGGGAGGCCGAGCGACCTGCCGTCGTGGAACAACGCGACCATCGACTGGGAGCACATCTATGACGGACACTGGGACGGCACGCCGCTCGCTCGCAACGCCAACCCACGCCGCGTCGGCAACAACACGATGTTCAACGGGCTCACCAAGGAGCAGATCCAGCGCGTCGTCCGCAACGCCTACGCCGCGGTCGACAAGAAGCTGGAGACGCAGAACGAACGGATTCGCGTTCGCGGCCAGGCCGATGGCGGCAGGTCGAGTTCTGGGTCAACAAGTTGACCCGCGAAATCGAGACGGCCTACCCGCTCTTCCCGTGAGCTTCCGCGTATACGCCGGCACTGGCAGCTCGCTCGACGGGGTTTACGTGAAGGCCGGAGACTTCGCCCGTTCCCGGCCGAGGACTGGCGCGACTTTCCCGTCATCGTCCTGGCGTGGTGGCTGAACGGCTGGTGCAGGCTGCGGGACAGCGGCACGCGGACCACAACAGCTTCATGAGCGGCCCGTTCGCGTTCGAGGCCGGTCCTGCTGAGGACGACGGGAAGCTTGCATTGCGCTTCCTCCGCCGCACGCCGGGCGACGATGTTGAGGCCGCCCCGCCGGGGGTTGTGGACAGGAAGGAGTACGCCGCCGCGCTGCTCGCCGCGGCAGAGGCCGTAGCCAGCGCGGCAGCAGCCGACGACCCCGACCTCCCGGCACTGCGCTCGGCGATCGAGGCCGCGCGCGCGCCGCGATGAACGGGCCGCCATGGAAGGATCCGGCCATGAGCGCGTCCACACCGTTTCGAGCGGCCGTCGTTCAAGCCGCCAGCGCTGGGTTCGACCGGGACAAGACGCTGGCCAAGGCCGAAGCGCTCACACATGAGGCTGCCGGGCAGGGCGCCCGGCTGGTGGTGTTCCCCGAGGCCTTCGTGGGCGGCTACCCGCGCGGGTCAGGCTTCGGTGCCGTCGTCGGCGCGCGCACCGAGGAGGGGCGCGAGGAGTACCGGCGCTACTGGGACGGCGCGGTCGACGTGCCGGGACCGGCGGTGGAGGAGCTGAGTCGGATCGCGGCGGAGAGCGGCGTGTTCTCGTCATGGGCGTCATCGAGCGCGACGGCGGGACCCTCTACTGCACCGTCCTGTTCTTCGCGACGAGGCGCGTACCTGGGCAAGCACCGCAAGCTGATGCCGACGGCCTCCGAGCGCCTGGTCTGGGGGTTCGGCGACGGCTCGACGCTGCCGGTGTTCGACACGCCGCTCGGCAAGCTGGGCGCGGTCATCTGCTGGGAGAACTACATGCCGCTGCTGCGCATGGCGATGTACGCGAAAGGCATCCAGATCTACTGCGCTCCGACCGCCGACGCGCGAGAGGCCTGGCTGTCGACGGTCCGCCACATCGCCCTCGAGGGGCGCTGCTTCGTGCTGTCCGCCAACCAGTTCGCGCGCCGGAGCGACTACCCGGCCGATCACCCCCTGCCGGGCGACGATCCGGACGCCGTGATCTGCGCGGCGGCAGCGTGATCCTCGGTCCGCTCGGCGAGGTGCTCGCGGGCCCGCTGACCGAAGGGGAGGGGATCCTGGTCGCGGACCTCGACCCGACCAGATCGTGCGCGGCAAGTTCGACTTCGACGTCGTCGGGCACTACGCCCGGCCGGACGTCTTCTCGCTCACGGTCGACGAGTCGCCTCGGTCACCGGTGCACCCCGGATAGAGCCCACCCAATCCAACGTTAGTCGGCCCGATCCGGAACCTGGGCGGCGCCGACACCTCCAACGCTACCGCTGCTTCGAGCGAGCACCGCCACTGCCGGCTACTGAGCAGGCGGTGCAGGTGCTGCTCCTCGCGCAAAGGGGCACTCCCAGGCGCGGCCCGCTCGCTTCCTCGTCCTCGTCGAAGCAGGCGTCTCGGGCGCCCGAGCGGAGACGCTCGCTTGTCGTCCTTGGTGAGCGTGTGCCAACGGTCGTCTGAGACGCCCGCTCGTTGGCAGAGCGGGCGCCCGCCAGGACCGGGCGGCGACAGGCGGCACCGTTTCGTATGTGTGGACGGGAGCCAGGGCCGCCCTGCGCTCGGAGGGGTGGTCCGCGTTGAAGCTCTCGTTTGGCAGAGCGGGCGCCCCGCCAGGACCGGGCGGCAGCAAGCGCGGCACGGATCCGCATGTATGGACGCGGGAGCCAGGGCCGCCATGCGCTCGGGGGTGGTCCGCGTTGAGCGTTGTCTTGGGGCTGCGTAGGGCATGGCGGTTTACGATCGTGATGTCGTGTCGACGCTTGTGATCCGTCTGCTGGGCCGGTCGGAGATCGAGCGCGACGGTGTGGTTGTCGCGCCGCCGCGTGGTCATAAGGCGTGGGCCGTGCTGGCGTACGTGGTCCTGGCGGAGCGACCGGTGGCGCGCACGCGGCTGGCGGGGCTGGTCTTCGGCGATGCCGATGATCCGCGCGGTGCCCTGCGCTGGACGTTGGCGCAGCTGCGTCGCGCGCTCGGGGTTCCCGGCGCGCTGCACGGGGATCCGTTGGAGCTGGGGTTGCCGGCGGGGGCTGCGGTGGACGTGCTTGCGCTGGCTTCCGGCGAGCCGGATCCCGCGCTCGTTCGCGGCGAGTTGCTGGAGGGGGTCGATCCCGGCGCCGGCGCGGAGTTCGACGCGTGGCTGCTGGTGGAGCGCCGGCGCTTTGCGGGCGTCTGCGAGGCCGTGTTGAGGGATGCGGCGCTGGGTGCGTTGGCTGCCGGTGTTCCGCTTGACGGTGCGGCGCTTGCGTCTCGGGCGCTCGCGCTGAACAGGTTCGATGATGGTGCCCACGAGTTGCTGGTGCGCTGCCTTGCGAGGGCGGGCGAGGTCGCTGCCGCGCGCGATCATGCCGACGCCTGCGAGGTGTTGTTCCGCCGCGAGTTGGGGCGCGCGCCCGATCCGGGGGTGCGCCGGGCGGCCGACGAGCACGGCGCGCAGAGCGCGCCGGCACGTGGCGATCGGGCGGCCGCTGTGGGGCAGCTCGACGCGGGGCGCGCGGCCGTGGCTGCCGGCGCGGTCGAGCCGGGAGTGGCATGCCTGAGGCAGGCGTGCGCCGAGGCGCGGGGCGTTGGCGACCCGGCGCTGCTCGCGCGCGGGCTGGCGGCGCTGGGGGCTGCGCTGGTGCATTCCGTTCGCGGCGGTGACGAGGAGGGCGCGGCGGTGCTGCACGAGGCGCTCGCGCTCGCCGAGGCGGCCGGCGACCGCGAGGTCGAGTGCAAGGTCTGCCGCGAGATCGGCTTCGTGTGGGCACAGGCGAGTCGCGGGGTATCGGCGGGCAGGTGGCTGGCACGGGCCGGCGCGCTGGCGGCGGACGACAAGGAGCGTGCGGCCGTGCTCGGTGTGCGCGGAAAGGCGCTGTCTGACCGGGCGCACTACGAGGCGGCGATCGGTCTGCTCTGGGAGTCGATCGCGAGTGCGCGCCGCTGCGGCGACGTCCGCCAGGCGGCGTGGTCGCTGGCGATCCTCGGCCGTGCGCTGCTGCTACGCGACCAGTGGCCGGAGGCGGTCGAGGTGCTCGATGACTCGCTCGCGCTCGTGCGCGAGGAGGGCTGGGTGGCGTTCCAGCCATTCCCGGAAGCGCTGAGGGCCGAGGTCGCGCTGCGGCAGGGCGACCCCGATCGCGCGATCGCGCTGCTCGATCACGCCTTTGCGCTTGGTTGTCGCATCGGCGACCCTTGTTGGGAGGCGCTCGCCGCGCGCGCGAGGGGCCGTGTGCACGAGGCGGCGGGCGAGCGCGCCTCCGCGTTGGCGTGGCTGCGCGACGCCGCGGTCCGCGCGGTGCGGGTCGCCGATCCGTACGTCTGGATGCACGCCTACTGCCTGGAGGCGCTCGCCGATGTCGCAATCGCCGATGCCGCCCCTGATGCCGCGGCGTGCGTCGCCCGGCTCGAGCGGCTCGCCGCCCGCGGGGACATGCGCGAGCTCGTGGTGCGCGCCGCGCTGCACCGTGCGAGGCTCGGCGATCCAAGCGGCGTCGAGTCCGCCCGCCTGCTCGGCGAGGCGATCGACAACCCGGCGCTGCACGCCAAGCTCGCCGCCGCCGTCTGATCACACGCGCCGTCACACGGCGCGCTGGTGGAGTCTCGGCATCGCCACCAGGAGGTACCGATGAGTTTCAAGATTGGCCCCACGGCTGATGGGATGCGCCCGGCGGAGGCCTTGCCGCAGCTCGACGCGCGCTCGTTCATAGACGGCGAGCGATTGGCGGCGGAGGTCAAGGACATGTACCGCCACGTCGCCCGCGGGGAGGAGACGGAGCTCCACTTCGAGGTGGGAAGGAACCTGGCCGAGCACCTCGGCTACCCCGGCGAGCTCCTGGACGCGATCCCGGCCGAGGCGCTGGCGTCGTTCGCGGGAGTGGGGCATCACCTCGACCTCGCCGCGCTCCAACCCGGTCAAGCGGTGCTCGACCTCGGCTCGGGATCCGGGACCGACGTCTTCTGCGCGGCGGTGCTGGTCGGCGAGTCGGGTCACGTCGTGGGGGTGGACATCACCGACGAGCAGCTCGCCAAGGCTGCGCGGCTTCGGGACCGCGAGGGGTTCTCGCAGGTCCGATTCGTGGAGGCTCACATCGAGGAGCTCCCGTTCGACGACGCGAGCTTCGACGCAGTGCTCTCCAACGGGGTCATCAACCTTTCGCCCGCCAAGGGCCGCGTCTTCGCCGAGGCGGCACGGGTCCTGAGGCCCGGCGGGAGGCTCGCGATCGCCGACATCGTCAGCGGCCGCCCGCTCAAGGAACGCACGCGACGCAACGTCGAGCTATGGGCCGCCTGCATCGCCGGGGCGATCCCCCGCCGCAACTACCTGGAGGCGATCGAGGCGCAAGGCCTACAGGTGAGAGAAGTACGCAAGAACGACTACCGCTTCATCTCCGAGCGGGCACTCGACGCCTGCAGCACCTACGCGGTCGAGAGCATCTCGCTGGTTGCCACAACCCCGCACCACTAGCACCGAGGAGGTCTCGAAGTGACCGTAATCACGGACACGTTCCGCAACGGCGTGGACACGGAGAAGATGTTCGCCACGCTGGACCTGATCAAGGCTCAGCCGGAGCTGGCGAAGTTCCAGTTCCGCGCCACCAACCGCTGGATCGACGGCTCCCACAACCGCTCGACGATCAAGGACTTCTACGCGGCGGGCGGCGAGGACACCACTCGCAGCGAGGCGTTTGCGATCGACGCGGGCGAGCCGGCGATCCTGCTCGGCAGCGACACCGGCGCCAACCCGGCCGAGTACCTGCTGCACGCCCTCGCCGCCTGCCTGACCACCTCGATCGTCTACGTGGCCGCGGCGCGCAAGGTGCAGCTCACGTCCGTCGAGTCGACCCTGACCGGCGACATGGACGTGCGCGGCGCACTCGGCGTCGACGACGAGCCCCGCAACGGGTTCGAGCGCATCGGCGTGGCCTTCCACGTGACGGGCGACGCGCCGCAGGAGAAGCTCCGCGAGATCGTGGAGCGCGCCCGGAAGCGCTCGGCCGTCTACGACATGGTCACCAACGGCGTGCCCGTCGCCGTCGAGGTGACGACCGACTAGCTGTCGCATGAGCCCCGTGGCCGGAGCCACGCTCCGGCCACGGGCGCATGACGAGCGGATTGGAGATCGCGCCATGCCGATCGAACTCACAGCCCGTACCACCGCGGGCGCCCGCCTGGTGGCGATCGCCGAGGAGCTCGCCGAGGAGCTCGCCGCCCGCGCAGCCGAGCACGACCGCGCCGGCACCTACCCCTTCGAGGCGATCGACGCGCTCAAGACGGCCGGCTACTTCGCAGCGCCGATCCCCGTCGAGCTCGGTGGGCTCGGCGTCTCCTCCGCGCACGACCTCGTCGTGGCGTCAAGCCGCCTGGCACGCGGCGACGCCTCGGTCGCGATCGGCGTGAACATGCACCTCGTCGCCGTGCACAACATGGAGCGCCGTCGCCAGATCGCGGTCGCGTCCGGCGCAGAGCGCCGCGCCCGCGGCTTCGCCGCCTCGCTCGAGCAGATCGCCCACGACGGGATCGTGCTGGCCGCCGCCATCAGCGAGCGCGGCCAGGACCTCACGCGGCCGGGCACCGTCGCCACCCGGACCGAGTCCGGCTGGCGGATCGACGGCCGCAAGACGTTCTGCACCATGTCCCCCGCCGCCACCGACCTCTACGTCGCCGTCACCTATGCCGACGGCGAGGACATCGAACGCTACGCCTACGCGATGGTGCCCACCGACGCGCCCGGCGTCGTCGTGCACGATGACTGGGACGCGCTCGGGATGCGCGCCTCCGGCAGCAACTCGATCTCGCTCGAGGGCGTCGCGCTGCCCGAGTCCGGCATCCGCGGCGGCTTCCGAGCCGGCGACCCGCTGCCATACATCGAGCGCAACCTGGCGGCCGGGCTGTTCCACGCCGCGGCCTCACTCGGCATCGCCGAGTCGGCCGACGCGATCGCCCGCCGCGGCATCGCCGGACGCATCAACGGCGATGCTCGCCCACGCATGCAGGTGGCCGACAACGCCGTCGACCTCGCCGCGTCACGCGGCGTCCTCTCACGCGCTGCTGGGCTGATCGACGAGCACCGCGCCGCCAACCCCACGTCCGACGGCAGCGCCGAGCAGCTCGGCGCGCTGTTCGCCGAGGCGCAGGCCGCGAAGGCATTCGTCAACGAAGCGGCCGCCCGCACGGTGGAGCGTGCGCTCGCCCTCTCGGGCGGCGCCGGCTATGTCAACGGCAGCCCGCTCGCGCGCGCCTATCGCGACGTCAAGGCCGGCTCCTTCATGCACCCGCTCGGCGCCAACCGCGCCTACGACTACCTCGCCCACGTCGCTCTCGGCGAAGAGACCCCGCTCCACTGAGATGGCGCTCTCCGCTCCAACCACCGCCGTGGCGGCGCCCGACGCGCGCTCGTTCCGCGACGCACTCGCCAGGTTCGCGACCGGCGTCGCCTTCGTCACGGCCGCGCCGGACGGCGAGCCCGCCGGGTTGATCGTGAACTCGCTCACGTCCGTCTCGCTCGAGCCGCCCCTGCTGTCGTTCTGCCCGTCCCGCAGCTCGCTCACATGGTCGCGTATGCGGCGGTCTGGGCACTTCGGCGTCAACGTGCTGGGGCGCCGGCACGAGCGCTTCGCAAGACGCGCGACCCCTGCCGGCGCGGACCGATTCGCCGGCCTCGACTGGGAACTCGGACGCGGCGGCGTCACCACTGCTCACCGACGCCCTCGCCTCCCTCGAGTGCGAGATCGTCGCCGAGCACCCCACCGGCGATCACTGGATCGTCGTAGGGCAGGTCGACGACCTGCACATCGCGCCTGCTCAACGACCCGCTCGTCTTCTTCGCCGGAGCGTTCGGCGCGCTGAAACAGCGATCGTAAGACCACTCCGCCGCCAACCCGAAGAGTGTTCCCTTCCCAGGAGAGCGAGCGCTCCGCGGGGTGCCGATTGACGCTCGCTGTGGACAGCGAGAGTGAGACCACGGCGCGGCGGCGTCGAGAGGCTACCCAGCCGGCCGTTGACCTTCGGCGGGATCGCGCGTGAGGCGTACGATCGGGATCTCGCGGTCCGTCTTCTCCTGGTACTTGCCGTAGCGCGACGCGATCGCGGCGATGCGTGCCAGCGCGTCGACGCGCTCCTGCCCCTCCAGCGACTCGCCGGTAACCTTGAACCGCTCCGGCCCGACCTCGAGCCAGATGTCGTCGGGGTGCTTGGCCATGTTGAGAAACCAGGCCGGGTGGCGCGGGGCACCGCCGAGCGAGGCGACGACGAGCCAGGCGCCCTCGCCGTCCTCGAAGCCGCCAAGCGGCGCGGTCCGCAGCTCCCCGCTCTTCGCCCCCTTCGTAGTCAGCACGACGACGGGAAACCCCGACTGCTTGCTGACCTTCTGCTCGCCTCCGTCGCGGTAGGTCCGGACCTGCCGCCTGGTGAACTGCTGGAACAGCTTGTGGACCGGGCCGAGCAGCAGCAGCCGCGACCCGCGGGTGCCAGTGGGTGTCACGCGAATCGTCATGGTCCGCCTAGAATCGCAGCCTGGGCGATGGCTCGCACCCCGGACTCGATTCGCGGGCGTCGCGATCCGAGTATGTACTGGATCGACGGCAGGACGGGTTCCCGCCGCAGGCCAGGCACAAATTCCGTCGCTCGGCCTACAATTGCGGCGGCCATGGACCACGTCGTCGGCTCCCTGCGGCGTCTCCTGCGCCGCGTCGCGCTTGCGGTCGTCGCCGCGCAGGCAGCTACGGCCGGCGCGCTGATCGCCGTCGACTCGTGGCGCAAGCGCATGCGCCCGCGCGAGGCGACGTTCCCGCGGACCGAGGCTGCCGATCTCCCGCTCGGCGAGTCGATCGTCACCGTCTACACCTACGGCACGGTCCTGTACGAGGACATGCTCGCGACCATCGAAGGGGCGCAAGAGCGCGTGCTGTTCGAATCGTTCATCGTCAAGGACGACGAGGTCGGGCAGCGCTTCAAGACGGCGTTGATCGACGCCGCCGAGCGTGGAGTCGAGGTCTTCGTGATCTACGACGTGTTCGCGAACCTCGTCGTCAGGCGCGCCTTCTTCGACTTCCCCCCGTCGGTGAACGTCGTGCGCTACCCGGCCCTCAAGCCCGGGATGCTGCTCCTGGACGTTCGCAAGTCCGGTCGCGACCACCGCAAGCTGCTGGTCGTCGACGGCGAGATCGGCTTCGTCGGCGGATACAACATCGGCAGCGCGTACGCCACGCAGTGGCGCGACACCCATCTGCGTGTCCGCGGGCCCTCGGCGTGGGAGCTGGAGAACGCGTTCATCGACTTCTGGAACCAGCAGCGCGCACCGGAGCAGCCGGGGCTACCCGAGAACGGCTCGACCCTGTGGGAGTCGAGACTGCGCGTGCATCGCAACGTGCCCTCGCAGCTGATCTACCCGATCCGTGGCATGTACCTCGAGGCGATCGACCGCGCGTCCGAGCACATCTCGATCACCCAGCCGTACTTCATTCCCGATCGGTCGATGGTGCGTGCGCTGCTGGCCGCAGCCCGGCGCGGCGTCGACGTCCGCGTCCTCGTGCCGGCCGCCTCCAACCACGTGATCACGGACTGGCTCTCGCGTGGCTTCTACGCGGCGTTGCTTCGGGGTGGCGTGACCATCTGGAGGTTCGAGCGCGCGATGATCCACGCCAAGACGATGACCGTCGACGGGCGGTGGAGCACGATCGGCACCGCGAACATCGATCGCCTGAGCCTGACCGGCAACTACGAGGTCAACGTCGAGATCTTCGATCGCGGAGTGGCGCAGCACCTCGAGCGGGTCTTCGCCACTGACCTCTCGAACGCGACGCAGCTCACCGCGGCCGAGTGGGAGCGGCGCGGCCCGCTCGCCAAGCTGACCGAGCGGCTTCTCGCCCCTCTGCGCCCGCTGTTGTGACATCCGCACCAAGTTGAGGGCCTGGTCCGTCAAGCGCTCCCGCGGCTAGCGCCGGATGCGGAAGGCGGCGCGCCTCGGCGGCCCCGGCCTGCGCTGCCCGGCGCTCAGCGGCGTGACGGTGACCCGGTAGCGGCCGGCGGCCAGCTTGCGCGAGTTGACGGCGACGCGGTTGACGCCGGCGGCCACCGGGCGCACGGCGGGCCCGTGCACCACCACGAAGCGGACGCATCGGCGCGCGCGGCGGTTGCGCCGCGTGGCGGGGACGCACCGGCGCCCCGCCCGGCGTCCCGTGAGGCGGCGCTCGACGATGATGCGCGCGAAGCCGGCGCGTGATGACCGCAGCGTCACGGCGGTGGCCCGCCGCCCGCGGCGGACGACCCGCAGGGCCGACAGGGCCGGCGGCTCGTCGGTCGCGGCCGGCGGCCCCGGTGCGGTGCCGGGCGCGGCGGGGGCGGCCGGCGCCGGCGTGGCGGACGGGCTCGGCGTCGGCGTGGGCTGCGCGGGGATCTCCTCGAGCGCGTGCTGGTTCTCGAGCAGCTCCTCGACCTCGGGCTCGGTCGACGCGGTCGCGTCCGACTGCGCCCCGCCGGCGCCGATCGCGCCGCCGTCGTAGAGCAGCGCGGGCCAGTCGACGAACGGGCTCAACGCGGATAGGCCGCCGTCGCCGTTGACGTCGGCCGCGACGACGCCCTGCGTCGTGCCGTCGCAGTTCCAGTTGGTCGGCGTGTCGATCAGCTCCGCCAGCTGCAGGGAGAGGTCCGGGCACCGGAAGATCGTCCAGAAGGCGCGGGCCCGCTCCCGGCGGCGAGCGCGAAGCCGTGGTCCTCGTCGAGCTGCCGCTCGTTCAGCGGGATGCTGAAGCGCGAGTAGTCGAGGCTCGTGGTCCCGTCGGCGTGCTGCAGCCCGCGGAACTGGAAGGCGTAGTTCATGACCGACAGATAGTTCGCCTTGTAGTTGCGATCGTCGGCGCCGCCGTGGCGCAGCCCGAGGTTGTGTCCGAGCTCGTGCATGAGCGTCCCCGCCTGCTGCTCGACCGTGCCGGAGCTCTCGCCCGGCTCGAACACGGGGCCGAGCGTGACGAGCAGGTCGCTGGCGCCGATGTCACGCGAGATCCCGGACGAGCTGGTCGTCGCCGATCCGAACCGGTGCGCCGAGACGACGTAGTGGAAGGCGGGGGCCCGGTCGGGCGCGAAGCTCGCCGCCTTCAGCTGGTCGAAGGCGCTCCAGTCGTAGTCGCCGTTGGCGATCAGGGAGCCGAGCACCGCCTGGTGGGGGAGCTCGCCGGCGTCGCTGCGCGCCCCCCATGACTCACCCGGCGTCATCTGCGAGGAGGGCCCGTTGTCGACGTGGAGCGCGATGCCCGGCTGCCCGTCCGGGTTGGCGACGGGCGCCGCGTCGAACGCGGCGACGACCCGGTCGATGGCGGTCTGCGCCAGCGCGTGGCCGGTCATGTGGTCGATCTCGAGGAAGACGTCCTTGTGGTCGGGGTCGGCGCCCAGGTCGGGCAGGTCGAGCTCCGGGACCTGGTCGCCGTCGGTGTCGATGCCGTCGGTCTCCCAGACGTCGAACAGTCCGTCGCCGTCGCGGTCGCCGCTCGGCACCCCGAGCTCGAGGGTGACCGAATACCCCGTCCCGCCGCAGCCGGACTGGTCGATGAAGCTCGCGCTGCAGTCGGCGATGGCCGAGATCGTGTAGCCGCCGGGAGCCAGCATCCCTTCGCGCGCGCCGTTGGCGGCCGGGAACTGGACGCGGCCCGTCGCCGACAGGCGGAAGCTGACGGGCTCGTCCTGGACCGAGAACTCCTGGCTGAACTCGGCGTGCCCGTCGGAGCTGTTGAGGTGAACCCGAACGCCCTCGCGCTGCCGGAGGCGTTGATGACGGTCCCGAACGGGCCGGTGGCGGCGGCGCCCGTCGCGCTCGCCTCGGCTCGGGCGCGGTGGTTGTGCGTCTCGGTGCCGTGCGTGCACGGGACGGTGACCGACGCGCGCGAGTCCGACGCGAAGGGCGAGGTGGAGTCGCCGCCCAACTGGCCGTCGACGTCGCCCGTGCCCTCGTGCTCACAGCGCGCGTCGGCGTTCGCCGTGGTCGCCACCCCGCCGGAGTGGAGCACGACGGTCCCGGCGGCGCTCGCATCGGACGCGGCGGCCAGAGCGGCCACCACGTACGCCGCCGCGAGAGCGGACCGGGCCATGCCGCCGATTCTCTGCGGAACGGCGCCGGCCGGTCAAGTCCCGAAGTGGGCCGGGAAGGAGTCGAACCTCGACCGCAGTCGACGGCGGCGCCTTCTTCAAGCAAGCCGATAGTCTGAGCCGGGCAGCGAAATCGTCACGAGCTGTATAAGGATTGGGGCATCATCGGCCCAGTTCTGGGACCAGCTCTCACCGCTGCCGAAGCGATGCATCTGCGTTAGGGGAGCCCGCGATGGGGAGTGAGAGTGCTCCCTGCGCGACAAGCGATTGTCAGTGCACGGCTTCGGCGCACGAGTCGCCTCGTGCGTTGCACGTGTGCTGAAGCGGCGTCGTGTCGCTCCATCCGCCCCTGTACTGTCACCGGCGTGCAAAGGCTGTCACCGGGTGACGTGATTGGCCGGGCGTTTGCGATCTACCGCGATCAGATCGGCGTACTGCTGCCGGCTGCCTTGCTCGTGTTCGCCGTCAACGCCGTCGTGGGCTGGGTGTTCGACGAGGGCCTGCTGACTCTCGTGGCGGTCGTGGTCTCGCTTGTGCTCGCCGTCCTGTACGACGGGATGGTCGTGCAGCTGGTGCGCGACGTGCAGGACGGGCGGCGCGACAACACGATCGGAGAGCTGTTTCGCAGCGTGTCACCGGTCCTGGCGCCGCTGATCGCCGTCTCAATCCTCGCCGGCCTCGGTATTGGCATCGGATTCCTCCTGCTGATCGTCCCGGGCCTCATCCTGCTCACGTTCTGGTCGATGGTGGCGCCGGTTACGGTGATGGAGCGCCCGGGGGTCTTCAGGGCGTTCGGCCGCAGCTGGGAGCTCGTGCGCGGCTACGGGTGGCCGGTCTTCGGCACGATCGTGCTCGTCTTCCTGCTCGTCATCGCGGCCGGCATCGCCGCAGAGCTGATCGGCCTGGCCCTCGGCGACGTCGGCCGCGCCATCCTGAGGTGGATCTTCGACGCGCTCACGCAGCCTGTGGCGGCGCTGACGACCTCGGTTCTCTACTTCACGCTGCTGCAGGTGCGCGGCGGGGGCGAGACTCCGCAGGCGTAGGCGGGCAGCGCCAGTAGCCCCTTACACAGGCCGCTCGTCTGCGCACCGCAGTGCCTCTGCTCCTGCGCCGGCGCGCTAGCGCTTTGACCGAGGTCGTTGGGTCCCAGAGCCTCAAGGTGACAGGCCGGTCTGCGCTTCGCGATCGTAGGGCTACAAGGGCCAGACGTACTCGAACCAGACAGTGAAGAACGGGTCGTCGCGCCGGACGCAACGGCCGAGCGTCGAGTCGGTGCTGAGAGCTGTTGTTCGGCAGCGGTAGCGGCCTGACTTGCATCGCTGGCCCACACGGTCGCCGCCGCACCCTTCCGACATGCGTCTCCCGATCCGGCGGGCGCGGCGGCATGGGATATTCGCCGCGGTGAGATTGAGTCGGGCGGAGCGGACATAGCCGCAATCTGACCTCATGACGAACTCGACTGCACCGGTGGGGGGCGCGACGGTCACGCACCGCACCGCTGCCTGGGCCGAGAACCGTCCACCGTGCACCCCTGAGCACTCGAATCCCTCGACGCGACACTTGGGGGCGGACGGGCTCTTGCGGCAAGCCGAGTCGTGTGTCCACGCGAGTGCGAGCGACTTTGCCCTGGTACAGCCGATGCCGCGCTCGCGTAGGCCTATGCCGCGCCCCCTGCCGTGTCCTGGCATAGACGCGCATTCCGTCGCGCGCCCGAGACGGGTGCGTGCAGGCCGGCCGGTCAGCCTCGCTCGAAACGGCACGTCGCGCGCCTCGCAGGGACGCGCGTCGAATTGCGTGACGAACGAGAGCCGCCCCTCCACTCGGCGGCCATCGGCCGCAAACTGGCCCGTGATGGCGAAATCCTCATCATCGCTGCGCCGCGACCACGAGAACGCGCCCGCAATGTCGATCGGCGTGATTGCCGGCGGCGACTCTTGAGCCAGGACATCCACTGAGCCGAACTCGCGATCAGCGCACCGTAGGTCGAACGCTAGGTATCCGTCGTCGAGCGAGAGCCCGTCGTTTGCGACGGTGAGGCTCAGACACCCTCGACACACCGCCAGTGGACGGGCGTCGTTGTCTCGCTGAGGAAGCAGGACGTCTCCCTCATATCGCCCGCCACCAGCCGGTGCGGCCGTAGCAGTCGACGTCGCAAGCATTGCCAGCGAGAAGCAGGCGAGCAAACCGACGAGCGGCGCGTGGCGCATCGAAATTCTCTTCGATGCTCCCACGCCAGAGGGCTCCAAGCAACCGACGGCGCTTTCGACAACCGAGTGCCGAGTGCTGCTTTGCGCGAGGAGCGATAGCGGACGGCGCGCGGGCCGGCCGCTGTGTCAGGGGCGCGCATTCGCCTAGCCGTCGTCGGCAAGCGTCTGGAGCTGCGGATGCCGCGCCACCTTCCACGTGTTGCCGTCCCAGGTCAGCTTCCAGCGCCCCCGGGCCGACTCAACGTAGGCGAGTCGGTTGGTTTCGCGGACGGTCCGGGTGATCGCGCCCGAGCTGATGTGCCCGAGGCGGTCGCTCGCCGCGTCGGCACCAATGAAACACTCGAGATGGTCCGGGTTGTCGGCGTCCCAACGGTCAATGGTGCGGAGGAGCTCGTCGGTGTTCGGCGGCGGGTCTGGGCAACGGCCTCGAACGCCTCTCGCGTCGGCCGCGACAACAGGTCGCAGAGCCTTGCGGGGTCCCGCTCATTGAACGCGTCGACGAAGGCGGCCACTGCGTTCTCGGGCGTCGAAGGGTCGGGGGCGTCCCGGGCCAAACCCACGGCGACGGCCAGCGCGATGGTGATCGACGCGAGCACGATCCACTGAGCGATGCGGGCGCGGGTCAGGGCCCTCTCCGACTCGATTCTCGCGATCCTCGTTGGTCAGTCGGAGCGCGTCAAGCGCGGCTAGAGCCATCACAGCCGCGCTTCCGCTTTTGCGCGACAAGCCGCGCTGTCCTCGAGCGATCCGCCCGCTACTGGTTCCCGTCCTAAGCAGAAGCGGCCGACTACGGCGACACCGACGAGCCAGGCGAGACGAGGTTTCTAGGGCCGCCGGCCCAGTAGCGCGGCCACCACGCGCTCCGGTGCCTCGAGCGGCGGCCAATGCGCAACGTCCTCCAGCGCCGTGAACGGTGCGTCCGGGAGCCGCTCACGGATGCGCTCAGCCATGTGCGCACCGGAGACCGGGTCGAGCATTCCCCAGACGAAAGTCAGCGGCACATCGGTCGTCTGGAGTACCTGCGTCCAGCGCTCGGCGTTCTCCCGGCGGTCCTCGATGTAGCGGATCAGGAGATGCGCGTTCTTCTGCCCGTTGTGCAGGTGGAAGCTCTGCCAGATGCTGGCGACGTCGGCAGCCGAGTCGTACCCCTCCGGGAACGTCGGCGCGAGGCCTGCCATGAACACCTCGCCGTTCATCGCGGCGCTTATCTGCGGCCCCTGTTCCGTGTCGAGCAGGGCCACCTGCGCGGGCTGGGGCCGGTGCAGGTCCGGGTAGATGCCGCCGTTCATGAAGTGGAGCGCGCGCAAATCGACCGCGAGCGCGCCGGCCGCGCGCCGCGTCAGGAGCTCCTGCGCGACGCTGACCGAGTAGTCGTGCGCCACGACCACCGTCGACTTGATCCCCTCGCTTGCCCACAGCGCCTCGACGAGGTCCGCCTGCTCGAGCAGCGAGTAGCGGTGCTCGTGCGGCTTGGTGGATGCGCCGAAGCCCAGCAGGTCGGGCATCGTGAGCGCGTAGCGCTCGGCCAGGGCCGGGGCGATTTTCGCCCAGTCGTGCGATGAGCTGGGGAACCCATGCAGCAGCGTCATGGACGGCCCCGACCCCTCGCGGCGAACGAACACGCCCTGCTCGGTTCCGCCGAGCTCCAGCGGGACCAGTTCGCCGCCTGACCACCAGTCCTGCACGTCCACGGGGCGCAGTATTCCGGATAGCGAGACGCTAGGAGAGCGCCGAGCGCCCCTTCCGCCGGGGACCGGCACTGCGGCTCGCCGCTGAGCGAGTGGCTTTTCGCCGCAAGATCGTGGTGCCGCGCTCGGAGACACGGCGCGGTGCGGCTCAGGCGACGATGCGCGTCGAAGCTATGTAGTAACTGTTGAAGATGTCGCCCTCGATCTGCTTGACCTCGACGCTTTTGAAGCCGGCCTCATGGAGCAGCTCGAGAGCCTTCTGCTGGCCCCATGCAGTTCCCAACCCTTCGCCGCCGAGCGCCAGCGAGACCGGCATGCAATGCAGGCAGGAGAACGTGTACAGCATCGGCCCGAATGGGTGGTCGAGGTTCTCTTCGAGCTTGCTGGAGGCGGCGATGTCGACCATCAGGAATATGCCTCGCGGGACAAGCGCGTTCGCGATCGCCCTCAGTACCTTGCGCGGGTGCGCCTGGTCGTGGATCGCGTCGAAGGCGGTGATCAGCTCGAAGGCGTGCTCGGCGTCAAGAGTCGCAGCGTCCTTGACCTCGAAGCGAGCGTTGGAAACCCCGAGCTCGTCTGCTTCGCGCCTCGCGCAAGCAACCGCCTCCTCTGCGAATTCATAGCCGACGAAGTCACTTCGCGGGAAGGCCCTCGCCATGAGGTTGATGGCGTGTCCAGACCCGCACCCGACATCGGCGACCGCAATACCGGCCTCGAGACGCTCGATCAGGCCCGGAACGATCGGCAATACGCGGTCGATCAACGTCGCGTCGAAGGTGGCCGAGGCCGCCTCGTTCATCACTTCGTGAAAGCGGCCGTATGACGAATAGGGCACGCCGCCAGCAGTCCTGAAGCAGGCGACAACCTCGTCCTCAACGCCGGCGAAAACGGGAAAGTAGGCGGCCACGTTGGCGACATTGTTCGGTCCCGCGGCCCGCGTCAGCGCCGCGGCGTGTTCGGCGGGGAGGACGTAGGAGCTGTGTTCCGGGTCGTAGCTGACGACCTTGCCCACGACCATCGCGCCAAGCCACTCGCGGACATAGCGCTCGTTGAGCCCGACCGCGTCAGCGATCTGCTGGGAGGTCGAAGGCTCCAACTCGGCCATCGCGTCGAACAGACCCGTGCGGTGGCCCACGCTCACCATCAGCGTCACCGCCGCGCCCTGCAGGTCGCCGAGCATTCGCTCCGCGAAGGCCGTCGCCCTCCCCTCATCGAGGTGCTGTCTGGACATCGCGCGTGACTCCCCGGCTGAGCACCTACATGGTCGGGTAAATATGAACGATCCGGCCATCCAGAGCAACGGGGCTCGAAGTCGCTGCCCGCTCGATCGCTGCGCGTGATCAACGTGCTCAGGCGTGGTCAGATATCGCGGTCAAGGCCCTGTCGGCTAGCCCGTCGACCAACGGGCCACTGGGCGTGCGCGTGCTCCGGCGACTGCCCCTCCGGAACCAAAGCCGAGCCGCCGACCCTTCCGGCTCCGCCTGCAAGCAAGAGCGCACGCAGTCTGTCTCGAGTGCTGCTTCGCGCGAGT
This sequence comes from uncultured Solirubrobacteraceae bacterium, assembly GCA_963802905.1. Lineage (GTDB taxonomy): Bacteria > Actinomycetota > Thermoleophilia > Solirubrobacterales > Solirubrobacteraceae > DASQFQ01. The sequence goes on from CAWDKH010000019.1 coordinate 471,764, forward strand.
TGCGATAGGTAGCGTGACAGCGATGGCGAACCTGCTTTCCCTCGACGATATCCGCGCTGCCGCGAGGACCATCAGCGGCCATGTCGAGCGCACGCCGACCGTGGCAAGCCCTGGGATGAGTGCGCTGCTCGGCGTTCCGGTGACGCTCAAGCTCGAACTGCTCCAGCGGTCCGGGTCGTTCAAGCCTCGGGGTGTCGCGATGAAGCTGCTCGGGTTGACTCCCGTCGAGCGCGACGCGGGGGTCGTTGCTGTGAGCGGCGGCAATCACGGCATCGCCGTCGCGGAGGTCGCCAGCGGAATGGGCGTGCGCGCGACGGTCGTGATGGCGCAAACCGCTCCGCCGCGGTCGATCGACCGCATTCGCGCTGCGGGCGCCGAGCTGCGGCTTACCGAGGACATGGCCGGCGCGTTTGCGCTGCTCGAGGAGTTGGTGGCGGACGGGATGACACTGGTGCACCCGTTCGACGATCCGACGGTGCTCGCCGGCCAGGGGACGGTGGGCCTCGAGCTCGCCGAGGATGCGCCGCCGCTGACCGACGTCCTGGTGAGCATCGGTGGCGGCGCGCTGATCTCTGGCGTGGCGGTCGCGATCAAGGCGCTGATGCCGGACGTGCGGATCTGGGGCGTGGAGACGGAGGGCGCCGACGCGATGGCCCGCGCGCTCGCCGCCGGCGAGCCGGTGGACATCGCGCCGTCCTCCATCGCGAGCACGCTCAGCGCGCCGCACGTGTCACAGCTCACGCTCGACCATGTCCGCGCGCTGGTCGAGGAGGTCTTCGTGGTGTCCGACGCCGAGGCCGCAGGGGGAATGGTGGCCTTCGCCGAGGAGGCCAAGATGTGGGTCGAGCCGGCGACCGGCTGCCTCGTCCCGGCCGCGCCGCAGGTCATCGAGCGCGGCCACACCGATGTTTCACTGGGCTTCGTCGTGTGCGGCGGGAACGTCACCCAGCGCGATGTCCGTGGCTGGTTCGACCGCCTGCTGTGAAGCCGCGACAACGATAGGCCAGTCCGTCGCTGCCGGTGCGTGCGCCTACCGCTGTTGCGCTATTTGCGTTGACACCACTGCTTCGCTGAGTTACTCAGACAGCGCCGGATCGGCTGGGTATGCACCGTGGCGGTCGGCGCGCTGGTGGTGTTGCCGCTCAATGCGGCGGCGAAACCCGAGCACGGCAGCTTGCGCGCGACGACCACAGGCGCCGGCGGGACCGTTTACGGTGGCGCCACCGGGCAGGACTTCCCCGTCGTCATCGAGACGAGCAAGAACGGGCGTAAGGTCACCAAGGCGAAGATCGCGATCCGCCTGACGTGCACCTCGGGTAGCACCCTCACCCTTCCGGACGGCTACACCGGTCTCACGGTGAACAAGCGGCGCCGATTTGGCACGTCGTTCGGCCCGACGACCAATCGCAACGACGACGGCACAACGATGGACGTACAGGGGGCCATCAGCGGCGCGTTGAACAAGGCTCGCACGAAGGCCTCGGGCACTTGGTCGCTCAAGGTGACCGACCACGACATGTCAGGCGCCGTCACCGACACATGCGACTCGGGCAACATCAACTGGACGGCAAAGCAGTAGCGGCCGACGAACGGAATCAGCGCTGCGCGGCGGGTGGAGGCCTACGCTCCGCCCGCCGTCCACGCACCCGGTGTTTGGCGCGCGCGGCGTAAGAGATGCGGGAGTAGTGTCAGTTCACCGCTCACCGAGGAGGCCAGGATGTTCCGCACCAGCCGGACCGCCAGGCGAGGGCGCGCAGCGCTGACGGTTCTAGCGAGTTCTCGCTGAAGTCGCGCTCGTGCAGGCCCGTCGCATGCGCCGCCTGACAACCCGCTAGGCCGAACCCGAGCGGTGGTGTGCTTCCTTCTCCAAGTCGGTGATCCAGACGCCGAGGAGGATGGTGAACAGGAGGTTTTCCTGCCGGGGGCCCCAGGGTCCGGGCTCGACCTCCGTGACTATGGGATCGCAGTCGTCGCTGTCTTCGCTTCGTGACTTGACCTTGAGTGGGCGCATCGTCCAGATGACCGCCTTCTGGACGTCTTGAAGCCGCCAGCCACGGGCCCTCGTCGTCTTACGCAGGCGGTATTGCTGATCTCGGATGGCGATCGTCCCACCGCCGAGTAACCGCGGCGTGTAACGGGCCACCAGTCGGTCTGATTCTTGCTCGACGACCACGCCCGACCAACCCCACGTGGTGCGTCGCACGCCACATAGCCAGGCCATGTCATAGACGACCGCATAGACATCTGCCTTCCCGCTGTCGAGCAGACGGCCATGCACCAGGCCTCGCTCGTCCTCGACTTCGAAGCGGCGTGGTTCAAAGCGCGCGCGCACCCGCAGCGCCGTCTCTCCGTCGGGCAGCCGCTTCTCCAGCGGCGGAAGGCTCTGGTGTGGCAAGTCCACTCGGCGCAGCGAACGTAACTCGGACGTGATCTAGTCGCAAGGGAAGAGCTCCACAGCTCGTGAGCGTCGCTCGGCCGGGCCGGCCCGGCCGTCGACGCCGCTCAGCCGACGAGCGCCACGGTGAGCGCCGCGACAAGACCGCCCCAGGCGGCCGCGTCGACGACGACGTACGCCGGCTCGCTGAGCCCGCGCCGCCACCATGGCCGCGCCTCGAGGCGTTCCAGCACCGTGATGTCGTCGGCGAGGGACTCCTTGAGGTTGCGATACCAGCCACCAGGCGCGTTCGCCATGCCGATCCCGTGGCGATGCACGACAAACGCGATCGCCCGTGCGGCGTCGGCCAGCGTGGCCTTGCGCTCGGGCGTCACGGAGCGGTCGACGATCGCCGTGACGTTGAGGGCGTTGAACAGCGTCTGCTGCCCGACGAGCTGGTTGAAGACCTTGAGGCGCCAGAGGGCCACGTTGGCCGCCGCCACCGTCTCGACGGAGATGAACCCGGTCTGGGGTGAGGTGCGCGACAGCAGTTCGAGCGGCTCGGTCGGGACGACGAAGGTCTGATCGAAGGTGCCGCGTTCGACGCTCATGACCGCCAGCGAGGCGCGCGCCGCAGCGTCCGCGTCGGTGTAGAGCTCGGCCAGGTATGCCTCGCCCCATCCTGGCGTGTCCCGGTGCTCGACCATCCCGGCACGGACTGCGGTCAGCAGCCCGCGTGCCGAGGCCGTGTCGCGCCGCCCCGCGGCGTCGTGCGAAATCCGGAAGGTCGTCCACGCAAGCGTGAGTCCGAGCACGCCGAGTACCACCTGGAGCATCGACGAGCGAGATTGCCAGCCCGACCGGATCGATCACTCGAGCCCTCGCCGGTGGGCGATGGCGGCCGCCTCGACCCGTCCGCGGACGTTGAGCTTGCGCAGGATGCGCGAGACGTGGACGCTCGCGGTCTTGGGGCTCATGAACAGCTCGGCGCCGATCTCGCGGTTGGTGCGGCCGGCGGCGACGAGGCGCAGCACGTCGCGCTCGCGGGCCGTGAGGTCGAGGCTGTCCGCGGCGGCCGGGTCCGCGGCGTCGCCGAGCTCGACGCGGCCGCGCCGCGCCAGCGCGCGGATCTCTTCCAGCAGCGGCCGGGCGCCGAGTCGGGCCGCTGCGGCCGCGGCGGCGCGGAGCGGTTCGGCGGCGGCGTGGCGCTGCCCGAGTGCGAGCGCCGCTTCGGCGCGGCGCCAGCGAGCGTAGGCGCCGGCGGCCGGAATGCCGAGCGCATCGGCGCGCGCGATCGGCGCGTCCCACGCGGCCGGATCGGGCGCGTGCGTGACGCGCGTGAGCTCGGCCGCGCACAGCGCGTCGTAGAGGAGCAGCTCGGGCGCGGGCGTGCCGGGCTGCGTCGCGGCGACCTGCCCGGCGATCCGCTCGGCCACGTCCGCGGCCCGGGCACGCGCCTCGCGCTCCGCCGGTCTGGTCGAAGCGCGCGCGCGCCTCCTCCGCGAGCTCGGCCTCCACGCGCAGACCGACCCAGTGCAGGCGGGCGGTGAAGAACGGATACTCCTGGCCCTCGGTTCGCGCCAGGGCGCGCGCGACCAGGTCCCGCGCCGCGGCGGCTCGGCCCGCCGACAGCTCGAGCTCGGCGGCGGCCGCGTCGACCGGCGCGGTCCACATCGCGGACGCGTCGGTCTTGAACATGCGCGCGCGCACGCGCGAAGCCGTCCCGCGCGGCGGCGGGATCGCCGCGCGCGGCCGCGATCTGGGCGACGGTCGCGTGCGCGACGCCCTCCACGAGCCCGCCAGCTCGCAGCGCGAGCGCCCGGTCCGCCAGCCGCTCGGCGTCGTCCCAGCGCCCGGCGCGGAACATGCGCTGCGCCGCCTCGCTCAGCAGCATCGCGCGGTAGCCGGTGCCGAGTCCCAGCGACCGGCCGGCCTCGAAGCCGTCGAGCGCGAGCCGCGCGGCCTCCTCGATCCGGCCGGCCTGGTCGACGCAGTCGCCCAGGTTCACGTAGGCGCGACCGATGTCGTCGAACTGCCCCAGCTCCAGCGCGATCGCGAGCGCCTCGCGCAGGCAGGCCTCGCCCGCCGTCGTGCTCGCCGAGGCCGGAGCGGCAGGCGCCGAGCGTGTTGAGCGCCTGCCCCTCCTCGGCGCGCGCGCCGACCGCGCGGGCGACGGCGAGCGCCTCCTCGCAGCGCGCGATCGCCTCGACGTGCGCGGCCGCGGAGCATGAGCAGCTGGCCCTCGGCCGCGACGACGCGCGCGCGTTCGGCGCTGGGCGGATCGGCCGGCAGCGTCGCGACCGCCTCGCGGCACGCCGCCGCCGCCTCGTCGTCGCGGCCCACGAGCCAGAGGTAGCGGCCCAGTCGCTCCTGCACCAGCCCGGCGCGGACCGGGTCGCGCGCGGCGTCGAGCCGGGCCGCCGCGTCACGCGCCAGCGCGATCGCGCGCTCGCGATCGGCGGCGAGGTTCGCCGCGTCGGCGGCGCGGCGCGTCAGGTCGATCCGATCCATCCCGGCGCGGGCCTCGGCGCCCTCGACGCGGTCCCAGACGTCGAGCGCGTACTCGAAGTGGCGCTGGGCCTCCGGGAACGCGGCGATCCGTGCCGCGGCGCGGCCGGCGTCGACCGACGCCGCGAGCGCCTCGTCGAGCTCGTGCGCGGCCTTCCAGTGGTGGGCGAGCTCCGCGGCCGCGACCGCGGCGCCCTCGCTCGCCAGCTCCGGCGCGCCGGCCAGCGCACGGGCGATCGCGGCGTGGAGGCGGGCGCGCTCGCCCGGCAGGACGTCCGCGTACACGGACTTCGCGCAGCAGCGCGTGGCGGAACGCGTACGCGTCGCCGCCGCTGCGCACCAGCACGTGGTGGGTGACGGCCTCGCGCAGTGCGTCATCCAGCTCGAGCTCCGGCAGCTCCGCCGTCGCGGCGAGCAGGCGGTGGGGCACGCGCGCTCCGGCGCATGCGGCAACGCGCAGCGCCGCCCTGGCGCCGTCCGACAGCCGTTCGACGCGCGCCATCATCGCCTCGCGCAGCGTGTCGGGCAGCTCGGCTCCCGCCGGCGGCGAGCAGCTCCTCCGCCAGGAACGCGTTGCCCTCCGAGCGGGCCAGCAGCCG
>CAWDKH010000020.1:0-108920 GCA_963802905.1 uncultured Solirubrobacteraceae bacterium
GGCGTGGACTTGGGCGGCCCTGCGCGGGATCGGTGCGGGCACTCTCACGGAGGCAGTCACCAACTGGGTCGGTCGGATCCCCTCGCCAGCGCACGCAATCGCCCGTGACCAAGTCGAACGCGACCGCATCGCGGTCGTGTGCGATTGGTTTCTAAAATGGAGGCGCCGTGCCCAAGCTATTGCGCTACAAGAGATGGGCGTCGACACGCGCCTGGTCACGGTGAGGCGCGTCGAAGAGTTTGGCGGGGATGCGCGCGAGCGAGACGCGCTCCTGTCCACCGTGAAAGAGGCGGGGTGCCGATCCTCGAAATCGGACCCCGCTTGAAATCGCCGCAGGCGCTGCCTGAGCTTTTGTCCATTGCTCGTCTTCTGCATCGTTGGCGTCCCCATGCCGCGCTTACTCACTACAATTCTGATCTCCGGCTGTTCTTGGCGCTCCGCGATATCGCCACGGGTTATGTCGTACACGATCCCGAGCCGCACCCCGGTCAACCGATTGAGCCACTGTTCCGCCGACTCCTTCCCCGGGCATGGGCAAAACGCAGCGAACTGCTGATCGTCCACGGCGAGATGCTCCGAGCGGTGCTCGACACAAAATACCCGCATCGTCCCAACATTGCCGTGCCACTCGGTGTGCGTGTGCTCGACGACCCGCTGCATCCTCCCAGCGTGCCGACCGTCATGCTGTTCGGCCGCATGGAGCCGTACAAGGGCGTGCCGGAACTACTCCGGGCGATGGAACTCGTCTGGAAGCGACGGCCCGAGGCGCGTCTACTCCTTGCTGGCAAAGGGCCGGCGCTACACGCGATCCCGCCGGACCCGCGGATCGAGGTCCTCGACACCTACATTCCCGAAAGTCAGCTGGACGAGCTTTTCACGCGACCACCCTGGTTGTCGTCCCGTACACACAAGCTAGTCAGAGTGCGGTGGGCGCGCTCGCGCTCGGTGCTGGCGTGCCAGTCGTAGTGACGAGCGTGGGGTCGTTGCCGGAACTGGCGATTAGCGAGGATTTCGTGGTCTCACCTGGAGATTCCAGAGAACTCGCTTCCGCAATTCTTCGCCAACTCGATGCGGACTCTGAGAGCCGTCAGCGGGCGCTCGCGCTCGCGCGAGCGCGCCTCTCGTGGGGCGTGGTCGCGAACTCTGTCCTAACCGCGTTCCGGACGCACGGGCTACTGCCAGAAACCCCGCCTGACCATTGTCAGCGAGCTACGGGGTCGGCCTCAATCAGTCCTTCATAGAGTTGCGCAATCCGCGACGTGGCAGTTGTCAGGTTGAAGTTCGCCAGCCGATCGCCAGCCGCGTCCGCGAGTAGCTCACGCAGTCGTCGGTCCTCAAGCACGTCGAGTAACCCTTGCGCCAGCGCACTTCGGTCTCGCGGAGGCACGAGAATCGCGGACTCGCCGTCAACGACGAGGTCGGGGACACCACCGACCGCAGTCGCTACGAGGGCCGTGCAGAGCCATACACTCACACACGAAGAGGGGAGTACCTTCGAAGTCAGAGCTCATCGCTGCGACCGTCACGCCCCTGAGCAATCCGACTACGTCTCCTATGTACCCCCGGAAAATGGGCGCGCGTCGTCGATTCCGAGGTGCGACGTAACCGACTTGAGACGGTCAAGCTCAGGGCCAGTACCTCCGACTACGAGTTGGACATCCGGGCGCTCGCGGTGGACCGTGGTCATCGCCTCGAGCAGCACATCCAACGCCTTCTGAGGGCGCATCATGCAAACGGTCGCGATGACAGGCACGTCCGCGTCGACGCCCAACTGCAGGCGCCAGTCTCCGATTGGCTGCACCGCTCCAGGACGCCGGGGCACATAAGCGTTCGGAATCACTGTGATCTTCTCGGCTGGTACGCCCTCCAACCGGATCATCCGCTCCCGATCGCGTGCGGATACCGCGATGTACGCATCGACTGCTCGGCCAATCACGTGGCCATCAATCAGCTGCCTTCCTGGCTGCCCCTCATACGACCACGTTTGCTCGTGAGCCACGACAGCGGGTACGCCCGCGAGCGCGCCCACAACGCTCGACCACAGATTCGATCCGAACATGTGCCCATGAAGAATCTGGACCCGATCAGCTCGCATAACCTCAACAAGACGCGAAAACGGCAGCACGTCGCGCGTTCCAGTTCTATGCAGCTCGATTATTTGAAGTCCCGCGGCTCGCGCCTCGGCGGCGAGCGGGCCGTCGGCACTCCGCGTGACGCAGATGCGCACGTCGAAGCGCTCCACCGGTAGATGTGAAGCGATTCCTACAACCATTCGCTCCGCGCCACCGCTGTTGAGGGTGTCCGTGACCATCACCACGCCAACCCGGGGGTCCCCGTGCGGCCCGTAGCGTCTACGTCTTCTCGTCCGACGTAGACTTGAGCCGATGGCCCCGGCCAACGGCTGCACCACCGGCAGGGAGCGCCGGTACATTTGCGGGTTTATGTTGAGACTAAACACCGTTCTAGTTGTCTGGACAGCTCGTGCGTCTCGCGATTTACACTGACTACTCATACACCGCCGCAGACGGAGCGATCTATGCTGACCGGGCGTTCGCTCTGTTTCTGCGCGCGGTGAGGGGAACGGACGGGAAATCCAATACTGGTGGGTCGATTGAGCCCGGAGGCGCCGGGACCTTATCGTGTCGATGATCGCTTCAGGTTCGTCGCACTGCCTTACTACGCGAGCTTGTCCCACCCGGTGGATTTCCTGCGCGCTGCGGTTGGGTCAGTCGGACGTTATTGGCGGCTGCTCGGCGAGGTCGATGCCGCATGGATCCTCGGTCCGCACCCGCTTGGCGCTGTCTTTGCAGTTCAGACGCTGCTTCGCAGGCCGGCGGCTTCATACTCGGCGTCCGCCAAAGCAAGGACTACGTCTCTCGTCGTCATCCTTCGCGACGCAGTTACCGGGCTATTGGCCGAATTTTGGACTGGAGCTGGCACGTGCTTGCGAGGTTCACATCGGTCGTCGTCGTTGGCCCAGAGCTAGCGAGGAGAGTATCGCCGTAGCCCGGCGGTGCTTGAGATCGGCGTCTCGTTGATCAGCGAGCAGGATCTCATCAGCTCGGCCAACAATGGGCTGGTTTCAGTCCACGCCTTGGTCGATCCTCACGGTGGGACGCCTTGAGCGCGAGAAGAATCCTCTGCTCCTCGCGGACATCCTCGCCCTGCTTCATGAGGAGGACACTCGCTGGCACTTGACTATCTGCGGCACCGGCCCGCTTGAGATCGACCTCCGGGACCGGCTCGCCCAACTCGGTGTCGAGAGGAGAAGGCGTCCTTCCTCGGGTACGTGCCACTACGCCCCCAGTTGCTCGATACCTACCGCGCTTCGAGTGTACTTTAGCGTCTCATGGACTGAAGGCCTGCCCCCAGGTGCTCTTCGAGGCGTTCGCTTCCGGTCTGCCTGTGGTTGCCACCGACGTCGGGGGGATCGCCGAGTCCTTCGGAGCGGCCGTCACACTCGTGCCACCCGGCGCGCCGCAGCTGCCGCGCAGGCAATTCTGTCCCTCGCGTCGGACGCGCACCGACGCGAGGAACAGGTCACCGCCGGACTAGCAGTAGCCCGTCGACGGACAATCGAGGCCGAGGCTCAACGCGTTCGGATGTTCCTGACCTGAATCTGGGTTCAGGCGGGCAGGAGGATGAACCCGGCACTGTCCCCGTCGCGACGTCGATTCAACGTCTGCGCATCTCGCTCAAACCGCTTGATGTCGTCGGGCGAGAAGACAGACTCGCTCGGCTTCTCTGCGTAGGAACGAGGACTACGCAACGGAATCCCTCTGGAGTATTGCTCGCTTCCCCAGAACTGAAAGCCCCGGGAGTCATAGAAGACGCTTTCGACTCGCAGATCACAGCGAGCTGCAAGTCTGGACATCCCCTCGGTGGTCGGGATCATGATGTGCCGGGGTGCGTCGAGCTGCACCCAGTTGGACCCGTATTGCCGCGCCGCAGCGCTGTCCGCCACCGGCACACGAACTAGGATCGCCCCCGTCCCGCTGAGACATCCACGCAGCGCGTCCAGCGTCTCAACCGGGTCGGGAACGTGCTCCAACACATGGTGGAGCATGATCAAGTCCCACGTCCCCTCGAGCGAGCTAGCATCGCCCCGCTGGGTATCACTGGAGGTGTGTGGAGCTCCGTCTTGAGGTACGGATCCAGGCCGAACAGCGAGGTGAAGCCAAGCCGCGCGAGATCAAACAGGAAGTCGCCTCGGCCACATCCGACGTCACAGATCGACGAATGGAGGGAAAGCCCACGACCAGCGAACCATCGGAACATCGGCGAGGCGCGCCGGTTGTCCGTGGCCAGCGGTGCGACGATGCGGGACGGGGAAGGCGAAGAAGGGCGGTGCTCTTCAGACGGGTCTTGAGTGTGGCTGAAGAGAAGCCCCGGGCTGCAGACGACTCGTCGAATGAATAGTAGTCGGACGGATAGTACGCGCCGATGTCCGCAGGTATGTCTTCAGACTCAGGGCGCCACAGGCGGCGCACCTCAAATAGTCGAACCGATCTCGCCGGCCGAACATCATCTCCTGGGCTGAGAGGAGGTCGGCGAGCGTGCCGTTACCGCACGCACGGCACACATCTGTCCGGTTCGCACCCATTCTCCCAACCTAGCCGCGAGCGGGCTCGAGCGTCCCGAACAAGTGCGCTCCAGTTCAGCCCAGCTGGTCGCTGGAGACCCGCCTACTTGCCTGCACCAGACAGGATCGTGCGTACCGTTGCGAACAGGATGAGTAGGTCAAGCCTGAGGCTCTGCACCTTGATGTAGAAGAACTCGTACTGGAGCTTCTCAATCGTGTCCTGAACCGACCCGCCATAGCCATGGTTGACTTTGCGCCCACCCGGTGAGGCCTGGCCGCACTCGATGGCGCGCGGAATAGAAGTCGATCTCGTCGCGGAGGTACTCGACGATCTGCGGCTGCTCTGGCCTCGGGCCAACGAGCGACAGGTCACCCCGAAGGACATGCCATAGCTGCGGGATCTCATCGAAGCGATACCTTCGCATCCATCGCCCGACGCGTGTGATACGCGCGACTTGATTCGTTGCCCAGATCTCGTCGGTCGCACCGGATACCGTCATCGACCGAAATTTGGTGAGCCGAATTAGCCGGCCATCCTTGCCGACGCGGGTGCTGCGGTGCAGGACCGGTCCAGGACCGGACAGTCGTACAGCCAACGCCAGCGCAGGCAGAAGCGGCGTCGTGAGAACCATCAATACTGCCGCCACTAGACCCTCGAAGCATCTCTGAGCGGCCCGTAGATGCGTGCGCTGTGAATCTCGGCGACATCGAAGAGGAACCAAGCCTTCGAGAGGTCACTGACCGGCACTTTGGAGAAGTTCCGCTCGTAGAAGTCGCTCAGCGTTCGCACGCGCAAGCCGCGGACGTGCAGATCAGACGCCACGGCAACGAGAGCATCGTCCCGGATCCCCTCCGCTGAGATGACAAGTGTCGTCGGATGCGCTGCATGGATGATCCCCGCGAATGCCCCCGTCCCTAGCGCCCGAACCTGCTCGAGAGTCGCACGACCCACAAGTCGCATGTCGCCGCGACCGGCTGAGCTCACGGGACAAGTCGCCGTACTGACTGTCCGAGCCGACGAAGAAAACCCGCCGGCTACTCGTCCCCACTCGCGCTTCGATCGACCTGACGGCCGTCGCACCATTCGTTGCGGCCAGCACGAGCGCTGCCGTCGGCAGCAGCCCCAACGCGGAGGGCTACCAGACCCACCGCGGCGCCAACAGCGGCCGTGCCGACCACTGCGAACGCAGCGGTGTCGAGCCCGGCCAGGATCACCTTGGATCTCGAGGCTTGGGCCTGAAGTCGCACGATCAGCGCCTGGAAAACAATCCGCAATCCAAAAGCGCCGACGATCACCGGCGCCGCAAGGATCGCTGCGGCGATGGTGGCTGAGCCCGTCCCGGCGAACGGGAGCCAGAGGGCCACGGCCAGAAGGCCAGTGAACGCTAGGTCGATCGGGAGCTTCAGTGGCCAGCCCGGAGACTGGAGTTCCACAGGGGCCAAAGTCTCCTCGTGACTCGCCACGGTCAGCCCTTGGCGCACTCGGCGTCACAGCGCGCACCGTGTCATGGAGAGTTCGGGACATCGTGGTTTCCAGCCAGGTAGGCGCGCGGATTCAGCGCGCGAGCCCGCGCATAGTCGGCGCGCGCCTGCACGCGGTCTCCACGCCGAGTTGCGAGGTCGCCGAGCAAACCCCAAGGGACGTCATTAAACGGCTCGCGACGCGAAGCGGCAAGGAGCGCCTGCCGTGCGAGGTCGTACTCATGACGCCGGGCGTGGGCAGCTGAAGCCGTGATGTAGGTAGCGATGTCATAGGGGTTGAGCGTCAGCGAGCGGCGGGTATCAGCAAGCGCCGCCGCAGGGTCTCCTGGGAGGCTTGCCTCTGCCCGCTCTCGGTAGAGCGTTGCTCCATAATGGCGTCCAACACCCGCGGCTACAACCCCCACGAGGACGATTACTCCGAGTAGGGCCGCCCGGCTATGCCGAGCAGTGCGCACCGATTGACCCTCCCAATCGGTGCGCTGACCGACCAGGAGCCCGGCGCACAGCAGCGCGGCCGCGGTGACGCCTGGAATGTTGTAGAGCCAATCGACGCTCGTGTGGACGAACCAAGTGGCGAACACACCGAGGGCCGCAACCCTGATCGCAAGCCGATGTGTCACGGCTCGAGGCGGAGGACGAAACGCGCCAAACAGCACGGCGACGACGAACGCGACCAGCGCAATTCCTCCCGGGGCGCCCAGCTCTGCCAGGAACTGCAGCTCCAGGCTGTGCGGCTGGCGCACGTTGTTGTCCGACCTTCGCTCGCGGTAGTAGGTCTCCACGTAGTTGCCGGCACCCAGACCGGTGAGCGGGTGGTCGGCGAACTGATTGAGCGCGATTCTCCAGATGTCGAAGCGAAAACCGCCTGCGTTCGTGAACCGAGGGCTGGCGCTCGCATACACGCTCGGATCAAGCTCCTTGAACGCCTTCCACTGACGTTCGACGCCGCCGACAGGGTCGTGCACGGCGATCACACCGGCGGCCGCAACGGCCACGGGAATGAGGACGAGAATTGTGGCGAGTGGACGCCGATAGCGAGATGCGCCCGGGCGGGCGGCGGCGTGCCGAGCAAGCGCCCAAATGACCCCCGAGGCGGCCGCGAGAACGAGGCTGAACACGGCGGCCGAGCGCAGGACGCCATCCGTCGGCGAGCCGGTCGGATCGATTGCCTTCTCCGCGTAAACGTCGAGCGTGGCGGGCAAAGCCGCAGCCACGGCCGTCGCCACGACGAGAAGTAACGCGGCGCGTGGGACGCGGCCGGGCAGGAACAGCACCATTGCCGCGACGATGAGCAGCGCGGGAGACAAGGCTCGGGACTGCGTCAGCACCAGCATGTCACCGAGGAGTGCTGCCACAGCGCAGGCAAGGCCTCCAATGAAGTGCGACCGACTTTGCTCTGCGATCGCAATCAGACACCAAAAACCCATGAGGAACAGGCCTGCCTGCCCGTTTGCGTACCCGACGGGCTCGTGGAGCCTGAAGTTGAGGAACAGCCAACCGCCCGAGCCGGCGAGCATCCGGACGGTGATGTAGGCGGCCGCGATCGTAACCCCAAGTGCGATACCGATGACGACGGCTCTGGCGCGGCGACGGTCGGCAAGCACCAACCCGATGAAAAACAGCGCCGTGTAGAGCGCGAGGCGATCGACCTCTGTCCACGCGCGGTCGACGGACTCGGCCCACGTGAGGGACAACCCGCTCCAGAGCAGCAGGAACACCAGCGAGCCCATGGCCACGGCCGCGCTGCGGGAGAGGGGCGGTAACTCGACTGCGACGAGCGCGACCGTGAGGGCAAAGACAACAAGGGCAAACGGCGCCCAACGGTCATAGAGGTAGAAGCCGTCCGCCAGAAACGACGCAGCAAGGACAATGACAAGCGCACCCGCAATCGCCACGGGTGCGGGCCTGCGCCGGGTGTTCGCGCCGTCATCTGGCGGCTGTGTTCGGCGGCCGCCGGGGAGTACGCGCAGTGCCGGGCGCTCATCTCGTCATCGTTCGATGTCACGGCGCTACGCTGAGCATGTGGCTCTTACCGTAGTCAGCGCCCGGCGGGCGCGCGGACTCGTAACGCTGATCGTGGCCGCCGGATTCGCCCTTCCCACCACGGCATCTGCCCAAGACGAAGGCGTCTTCGTGGATCCCAACAGCCCGTCGGGCAAGGAATACGCCATCCCACTGGATGACGCCCGTCGCACGGGCTCCGCCGGACCAGATTCCGATCAACGAGCAGCCCCTGCCCCTGCCCCACTGTTTGGCGCCGGCATTTCAACGGTCCGCTCTATGAGCGCGACCCGCAATCCGGTGGTGCGTCCAAAGGCGGCGCCTGATGCGCGTCGCCGATCTGGCGTGAAGCGGAGCGCCGGGCAGAACTCGGCAACGTCAGCGGGCGAGGCCGCGCGTCGCCAGGCGGCGCCACTTGCCGCGCAGTACGCCGATCCCAAAAGGCGGGAGCAGTCTGCTCCTGTTCGCCGGAGGGACGGCACTGGCGGTGCTGCTCTTCGCGCCGTCCTCTACAGCGCGGATCCTGCGGCGCGCCGACGGCTGAACCTCAGCCGCGCTTGAACGCATCAAACGCGGGCTTGCGGACGCCGTTCCGATCGATGAGGCCCGCGTCCACCTGCTGGCCGTCTGCCTGCGCGGGCGGATCAAAGAGACCGAGATAGCCGAATGAGTAGATCCGACGCCAGCTACGGGTGATCCGCAGAGCCCGGCCGATCCAGGCTGCTTGGACATCTCGCGAGACGAAGAAGTTGAATGTGTCGTTAGCGTGATCGGTCGGCAGGCTCAACTCCGACAAGAACAGACGCGGCCGGCGCTGTCCGGGAGCGTCGGAGGTTCTTGTCGACCCATCGGGCGAGCTCGTCGAGATCAAAGTTCGCGTACCCGCGGCCGAGCGGAGACCTGTTCGAGCCCCTGCCCCGGTGAGCGGACGGAGAAGGGGTTGTGGCCGTAGAGATCCATCCGCGGCGGTCGACCGTTCGGAGGCGTAGCGCTCGGATCCAATTGCGCGGACGCACCGTTCCGACCGTGGAACGTGTTCCCGCCGATGATGAGGTTGCGGCGGCTCACGCGCTTCAGCGCGCGATACGACGCGTCGAGGATCCGTGCGTAGAGCCGCGGACCGAGCTCGCGGCCCCGGAGCCGCCGACCTCCGTCGGGTGACAGCGGCTGGAAGTTCACAGATTTTGTCGGCTCCCCCCAGATCATCCAATACCGGACGCGGGGGTAGCGTCGCGAGGCCGCCGCGACAAAATCCGCATAGTCCTTTGGGTTGGTGGGTGCCCACCGCCTCTCACGGCTTCGTTCGCCCAGCCAGGGCTCTCGGAGACCAACAACGCAACGCGGATGCCGTACCCACCACCCTCGTTTATTGCACGGTCGATCGCGGCTGGCCACGCGTACGCGGGTCAGCCGGATTGCGAGCATCGCGAGGCCGTCGCGTGGCGACGTCCGCCCACCGAGCGGCATCTGAAAGATGCCGGCGCCGAGCTCGGCGTAGACGGGGATATTCGCGACACGCCCCTAACGTCGAGCGGACCCCAGATGGCTTTCTTCTCGAGTGACCGCCGCGTTTGCTGACGAAGCACCGGCCAGGCCTAAGACACCGAGTAGAGCGAGAAGTGTGGAAGGGATCGAAGCATCTAGGCATCGGATCATGTGTTCTCCCGAACAACGAGAGAGCGCGCGCGAACGAAGGTTAGGCGGTGTCCGGCTGAACACTGGCCGGTGTGTGCAAGGTGCGGTCGGGACCCCCACTTCGGCAACTTCTGTTTCTCGCGGTTGTTCCTACACTGGGCCGGGGCGCTCGAGTGCCGGGACCACCGGCCCCGGCGGGCGCGTAGGTCGGACGCCCTTCACATTTCGTCACAAATCACACTTTCCACAGGGAAGACGGCAGCTTGCAGCGTAAGAAGGCCCTGCTCGGAACCATTACAGCCGCCATCGCGCTGCTCGTGGCGACGGCGGCCTTCGCGGCGACCATCACCGGCACGGACGGCCCGGACACCATCAACGGCACGCCAGGCGCTGACACATCAAGGGCCTCGGCGGCGACGACACGATCAACGGCCTCGGCGGCAGCGACCGCGTCGACGGCGGCTCCGACGACGACACGATCAACGGCGACGGCGCGTGCCCGGCCGCGTCGACCGGCCCGTACGCCTGCATCCCGGGCAACGCCGGCAAGGACACGATCACCGGCGGCAGCGGCCAGGACACGATCAACGGCAACGGCGGCAGCGACCGCATCAGCGGCCAGGGCGGCGACGACCGCCTGCGCGGCAACAACGGCAATGACCGCATCACCGGCGGCAGCGGCACCGACGTGCTCTCCGGCGGCGACGGCAAGGACTTCCTCACCGGCAGCGGCGACGACGACAAGCTCCGCGGCCAGGACGGCAACGACAAGATCACCGGCGGCTCGGGCCGCGACCTGATCGAGGGCGGCGCCGGCAAGGACAGCATCGGTGCTCGTGACGGCACCCGCGACCGCATCAACTGCGGCTCGGGCCGGGACAAGGTCACGGCGGACCGGCTCGACAAGATCGCGCAAGAACTGCGAGCGCGTGACGCGGCGGGGCGGCGGACAGGTAGCGCCGACGCGCCAAGAGCTGGACGAAGGGCGCCCGAGCGGGCGCCCTTCGTCGTTCTCGGGCTGCCCACAGCGACGCTGCAACCCGTGCGTCCACGTCCCGTGCCGAATGCTCAAGTTTGCTTACACTGTCGCGTGACAGGCGCACGGTTGGGTTCGGCGGGCACCGTGACCAGCGGTGACCATCCCACGGAAGGGCGCTGGAATCCGATCGGCGCACACCGACCTTCTAAGGGAGACGGGGCTTTGCAGCGTAAGAAGGCACTGCTCGGAACTATCACCGCCGCGATTCGCGCTGCTCGTCGCCACGGCGGCCTTCGCAGCGACGATCACCGGCACACCCGGGAACGACACGCTCCCCGGCACGCCGCAGGACGACACCATCAACGGCCTCGGCGGCAACGACACGATCAGCGGCGTCGGCCGGCAACGACACGCATCCAGGGCGACGGCGACTGCCCGCCGGGCACGACCGGCAAGCCCTACTACTGCATCCCCGGCGACCCCGGCGAATGACCGCATCACGGGCGGCTCGGGTAACGACTCGATCAGCGGCAACGCCGGCAACGACTCCGTGAAGGGCGAGGACGGGAACGACTCGCTCCGCGGGAATGCCGGCAACGACAGCGTCAGCGGCGGCAGCGGCAGAGACCGGATCAACGGCGGCAGCGGCCGGGATGTGCTCAAGGGCAGCAGCGGCAATGACACGGTCGAGGGCAGCACCGGCAACGACACGATCCAAGGCGGCAAGAACAACGACACCGTCAAGGGCAACGACGGCCGGGACACCGTCGAAGGCAACACCGGCAACGACACGATCGACGGCGGCAAGGGCAACGACCGCGCCCGCGGCGGCACCGGCAAGGACAAGATCAACACCGGGTCCGGCAACGACCGCGTCACGGGCGGCGACGGACGGGACCGCATCAACTCCGGCGGCAACAACGACGCCATCACCGCCGGCAGCGGCAAGGACAGCGTCAAGGCCGGCAAGGGCAACGACGTGATCAACACGCGCGACAAGTCGCGCGACACGGTCAACTGTGGCTCGGGCCTCGACCGCGTCTTCGCCGACCAGCGCGATCGCGTCTCGAACAACTGCGAGCGCGTCTTCCGCAGGAACACCTAGGCAGCACAGAGGTTCTCGACAGGCGAAGGGGCGCTCCGGCGCCCCTTCGTCGTTCTAGGCGCGCATCGTGCGCTGCAGCCCGTCGTCGAGCGCCGTGCCTGCGCCTCCCAGCCCAGCGCCTCGCGCGCCGCGCTCGCGATCCAGGCACGAGCGCCGGATCTCGCCGGGCCGCTCGGGCTCGAAGGTCGGCTCGAGCTCGAGCCGCTCCACGAGCTCGAGCACGGTGGTCTCCCGCCCGGTGCCGATGTTGTAGGCGCCGGTCGACCTCGCGGTCGGCCGCCGCCAGCAGCGCCGCGGCGACGTCGCCGACGTAGACGAAGTCACGGGTCTGACGCCCGTCGCCGAAGACGCGGACCTGGCGGCTGTTCGCAGCCGCGTGGCAGTAGATGGCGATCACGCCGCCCTCACCGAGCGGATCCTGCCGGGGGCCATAGACGTTGGCGAAGCGCAGCGCGACCGTCGAGAGGCCGTGCAAACGGGCATACAGGGCCAGGTAGCTCTCCGCCGCGGCCTTCGAGGCGCCGTAGGGCGAGATCGGGGCGGCTGGAACGTCCTCGGGCGTCGGCAGGCGGTCGGTGTCGCCGTAGATGGCGCCGCCGGTGGAGGCGAGCACGAAGCGGCGCGTGCCGGCGGCGCGGGCGGCCTCCAGCATCACCGCGGTGCCGCCGACGTTGACCGCGGCGTCGAAGGCCGGGTCTGCGACGGCGCGCCGGACATCGACCTGCGCCGCGAGGTGGAAGACCGCCTCAGGGCGCTCCTCGGCCAGCAGCTCGGCCATGTGCGGGCCGTCGGTGATGCTCGCCTCGTGGAAGGTCGCGTCCGCGGCGAGGTTCTCGCGGCGACCCGTCGAGAGGTCGTCGACGATGCTCACCTCGTCGCCGCGCGCCAGCAGGGCGTCGACGAGGTTGGAGCCGATGAAGCCGGCTCCGCCGGTCACGAGCGCGCGCATCGGCGCTGAACCCTAGGCGTAGACCGCGGCGAGCGAGCGCGCGACCTGCTCGGGCGCGCAGCGCTCGCGCACGACGGTGAGCGCGCGGTTGCCCGCCGCCTCGTCGCCCCACAGGCGGCGGGCGCGCGCGGCGAGGGCGGCGACGTCGCCGGGCGGGTACAGGCCCTCGTCGGGCACGAGCTCGGCGAGGCCGCCCGAGCGGGCGGCGACGACGGGCACGCCGGCAGCCATCGCCTCGAGCGCGGCGAGCGGGAGGATCTCGGCGTACCGGGAGGGCACGACGGCGACGGCGGCGTCGCGGCGCAGCTCGGCAAGCGTCTCGGCGTCCACTCGTCCCGTGAAGCGCACGTCGGCGCCGGCGGCGAGCGCTTGGAGCTCCGCGGCGGCTGGGCCCTCGCCCGCCACCACGAGCGGGAGCCCGGCGTCGCGGCAGGCGACGACGGCGTCGGCGACGCCCTTCTCGTGGCTCAGCCGCCCTGCGTAGAGGACGTGGCGGCCGGCAGCCGCGCGCGACGCATCGGCGAACTCGCGCTGCACCGACCACAGCACGCTCGCGCGCTCGTCGACCGGCGCGCCGAGCGCCCGCAGGCGCTGCAGCGCGAACGCGCTGGGGACCAGGAAGCGATCGGCCTGCGCCGCCAGCCGCTCCTGCCACAGCGCCAGCGAGGCGGCGTAGGCGGCCGACTCGGCCAGCGAGCCGCCGCGGCAGTTGAGCCTGACGCCCGGCAGCGTGTTCCGGCCGTGGCAGCGCGTGCAGTCCTCGCCGCGCGTGAAGCAGGTGCCGACCGCGCAGACCAGCCGGTAGTTGTGGAGATGCAGCACGACACGCGCGCCGGCCTCGCGCGCCGCGGCGAGGGCGCGCCAGCCGAGCGTCGGGTTGACGTTGTGGGCGTGGACGACGCGCGCGCCGGTGCGCCGGACCGCGTCGCGCACCTCCTCGGGGCCGAGCCCGCCGCGCAGCAGCCCCTCGGCGGCCTGGCGCTGGGAGAGCCTCGACGAGTCGCGCTCGAGCACCTCGACGTCCTCATGCAGACGCTCGCGGATCAGCCATGCGAGGTCCTCGACGGCGCGCTCCTCGCCACCCGGGACGCGGTAGCGGTTGTGCAGCAGCAGGATCACGTGCGCGCGCAGCGTACGCAGCCGGCCGATCGAGAACTGCGTGTCCACTTGCTGACGTCCTCGGTAGTTCCTGTCGGTGAGACTCGTTGCGTCGGTAACGCGATCGACGCGGAGGAGATGACGACATGGCGGAGTCGACACCAGAGCAGCGCAACCGCGCCGTGGCGCAGCAGTCACGTGCATCACCCTCGTCGTGCTGGGCTCGCAGCGGCGAGCGCCCTCGCAGCGACGGTGACGCAAGCCCCCACGATCTCGGGCAACCCCGCGCCCGGACTCCGAGCTGACCGCCATCGCCGGGCGACTGGACGCCGGCGAGCGCGACGCCGACCTACGACTGGCTGCGCTGCAACGCGTCCGGGTCGGCTGCGCGGGGATCAGCGGCGCGTGCGGCCGCCGCTACACGGTCAGGACGGCCGACGAAGGCCACACGCTGCGCGTGCGCCTCACGGCCACGGAGTCCGACGGGCAGGCCGCCGTCAGCGACTCTGCGCCTACCGCGGTCGTCACCCGGCAAGCCCTACCCGCTCCCGATCGACACCGAGCCCGACACCTGCACCAAGGTGACGCCGACCGGACCCGGCCAGGGCACGTTCACCTCGGGCACCCAGGCCGGCGGCGGCTCCGAGCCGTCGCCCGACCACGTCCCTCGCCTTCATCGACCCGTTCCCCGTCGTCCGCATCGCCGGGCGCTTCAAGGGCAAGCGCACGACGCTCACACGCGTGAGCGTCAAGGCGCCGAAGGGCGCGCGGATCCGGTTCGACTGCAAGGGCCGCGGCTGCCCGTACAAGCGCAAGGCGGTCGTGGCGAAGCTCATCACGCGTGCGGTCGCTGCAGCGCACGTATCGCCCGAAGGCGACGATCGAGGTCCGGATCACCGCAGCCGAAGAAGATCGGCAAGTACACGCGGGTCCGCACGCGCCGTGGCAAGGCGCCGGTGCGCATCGACCGCTGCCTGATGCCCGGGAAGAGCAAGCCGGTGAAATGCCCGACCGGGTGACCCGCCGCACCGCGCTGGTCCTGATCGCGCTCGCGTTCGCGCTCGCGTTCGCGGTCCAGGCGTTCGCCGGCTCCTCGCCGGCGCCGAAGCGCGCCGGCGGCGACGCCGTCACCGTGGATGACCCCGCACCGAAGGTGGACCTGGCGCTGGCGGCGGCCACGCGCGTGCCGGCGCTGCGCGACCCGATCAAGCCGAAGCCGAAGCCGCAAGCCGAAGCCGCGCAAGAAGCCGCGCCCGGCCCCCAAGCCCGCTCCGCGCACCGCTCCGACGACCCCGATGATGGCCGCCCCCACCCCGGAGCCGACGCCGGTCGCGACCCCGCGCTACGTCCCGACTCCGGTCCCGACCCCGCGCTACGTGCCGCCGCGGCGGACGCCGGCCCCGAGGTCCACACCCGCTCCGACGCCGCCGGAGCCCTCGGGCGACTTCGACACCACGGGCGACCCGTGAGCGCGGTTCGCATAGTCGCGTCGGTGCGGTCGAGGCGGCGGGACGATCCGTCGCTCGCGATCGTCGCCGGGCTCGTCGTCGTCGCCGTGCTGGCCGGCCTCGTGCTCGGCGGCGTGTTCAAGAGCGAGCCCCCCGCTCCGGTGAAGCGGGCGGCGCAGGTGTCCGGCGCCGGTGCCCGGCTGCAGCTCCCGGCCGGCTGGGCGCGCGGCGGCGCGTCGGACCTGGCGGGCTTCGAGCGCGCACTGTGGCTGCGCAACTCCGACGAGAACCTGCGCGCCGCCATCGCGGTGCTCCCGGCCGTCTCGCCGACGCTGCTGCCGGCCGCGCTGCCGGCCGAGGGCACCGAGCCCGAGACCGTGCGGCTGCAGTCGGGCTACGACGTCTGGCGCTACCGGCTCGACCGCACGGACGGCACCCAGGCGCTCGTCTACGCGGCGCCGACGACGGCGGGGATCGCGACCGTCGCCTGCCTCGGTGCGAGCGACGCCCGCGCCTGCGACCGGCTCGCGTCGGCCGTCGTCGTGCCGAGCGCTCGCCGGCTCGAGCTCGGGAAGCGCGCCGCGCTGTTCAGCGCCCTCCCCGCGGCGGTCTCGCGACTCGAGGCCGCTCGCACCCAGGGCGGGCGTGCGCTGCAGGCGGCGACCAGCCCGACCGCGCAGGGGCTCGCAGCCGACGAGCTCGCCCGCGCGCACAAGACCGCCGCCTCCGCGCTCGGCACCTTCAGCCAGGGCGAGCAGCTCCCCGGCGCGCTGACCGCAACGGCGAACGCCTACACGGCGCTGGCGAGCGCCGCGCGCGCCCGCATCCCCGCGCCCTATGCCAAGGCCGGCCGAGACGTCGCGGGCGCCGACGCCGATCTGCGCCGCGCGCTCAGCTCGGTCGCCTCCGCCGCCGACGCGGCCGCGGTAACCGGCCCGAAGCGACCGGCGGCCAAGGCCAAGGCAAACGCCAAGCGCGAGCCCGCCACGGTCGTGGTGGTGCCGAAGAAGACGTCCGGCGGACTCGACCTGACGCTCCCGCTGCTGCTGCTCTTCGCCGGCGCCGCGGGCTTCTTCGCCGTGCGCCAGGCGCTCCGCTCGTAGCGCGAGCCTAAGCTCCGCGCGGTGGCCCCTCCCGCCTCGATCCTGATCCCAACGCGCCAACGGCGCGACTACCTGGCCGTGGCGCTGGCCTCGGCGGCGCCCCAGGCGGCCGAGCACGGCGCCGAGCTGATCGTGGTCGAGGACGACCCGGCCGACCCCGAGACCGAGGCGCTCGCCGCCCAGCACGGCGCGCGCTACGTGGCGCACGGCGAGCCGCGCGGGCTCAACGCGGCCCGCAACACCGCGATCGCGACCGCGCAGTCGGACCTCCTGTGCTTCCTCGACGACGACGCCGAGGCGTGGCCGGGCTGGCTCGGCGCGCTGCTCGCCGCCGCCGCCGAGCACCCCGAGCACGAGGCGTTCGGCGGGCCGATCAAGGCGCAGCTCGAAGGGACCAACCTGCACGCCTGCGGGCGCGAGCCGCCGCCGGTCACGACGCTCGACCTCGGGCCCGACGACCGCGACGCCGAGTTCGTGTGGGGCGCGAACCTGACGCTGCGCCGGAGCGCGCTCGAGCGCGTCGGCAGCTTCGACCCCGGGCTCGACCTCTACGGCGACGAGGAGGACTGGCAGCGCCGCCTGCACGCCGCCGGCGGGCGCATCCGCTACGTCGCCGCCGCGGGCGTCGACCACCGGCGCACGGGCAAGGACGCGCGCATCGGCGGGCTCTCGCGCGCCGCCTACGGGCGCGGGCGCAACTCGCGCCGCTACGACGCGCGCAAGGGCGTCGCGCCGCCGGTCGCGGCCGAGCTGCGGACGCTCGCGGGCTGCCTGTGGCACATCGTCCGCCGCCGCTGCGGCAACGGCATCGTCCTCAGCGCGCTGACGCTCGGGCGCCTGCGCGAGGCGCTGCGGCCGAAGCGGGTCCCCGCCAGCACCCGCGACCCCGACTACCTGAGCGGGCGCTCGGGCACGCTCGGCCGGCGCGGGCTGCTCGCCGGCCGCCTGCGCGACGCACGCGCCAACGTGGGGACCGCGCGCACCCGCCGGCGGCTGGCCAAGGCGGCGCTCGCGGAGCCCTACCGGCGCGTGCTCGTCCTCTCCGTCGTGCGGCCGGAGAACGCCCGCGCGGCGGCGGAGATCGGGCACGAGCTCGGCACCTCGCACCACGACGCGCTGCTGCGGATCGTCGCCCCGGCCGAGGGCGCCGGCAAGTGGGCCAACCTCAACGCCGCGCTCGCCGCCCACCCGCCGCGCGGCTTCCAGTGGCTGTTGATCGTCGACGACGACGTCGAGCTCCCGCACGACTTCCTCGACGTCTTCATCTCGCTGTCCGAGCGCCACGGCTTCCGGCTCGCCCAGCCGGCGCACGCGTTCGCCTCGCACGCCGCCTGGGAGGTCACGCGGCGGCGGCCGGGGCTGACCGCGCGGCGCACGCGCTTCGTCGAGATCGGGCCGGTGACGGCGATCCGGGCCGACGCGTTCGACCTGCTGCTCCCGTTCCCCGACCTCCAGATGGGCTGGGGTCTCGACGCGCACTGGGCGGCGCTGGCCGAGGCGCGGCGCTGGAAGCTCGGCGTGATCGACGCGGTGCCGATCCGCCACACGCGCCCGGTCGCCGCCGCCTACCCGCGCGACGCCGCGATGGCGGAGGCCGACCGCTTCCTCGCCGGCAAGCCGTACCTCACGCGCGAGCAGGCCTCCGAGGTGCTCGAGGAGTTCCGCGACTAATTTCTCGCCCAGCCGGGTAGGCGGGCAGAGTGAGCGAAGGCGGAAGCGCGAAGGATCCGCGCAAGAGCGTGCTCGCGGCACTGGCCGCGAACCTGGCGATCGCGGTCGCGAAGTTCGTCGCCGCGGCGATCTCGGGCAGCGCGGCGATGCTCGCCGAGGCGCTGCACTCGGTCGCCGACACCGGCAACCAGGCGCTGCTGCTGTTCGGGCTCAAGCGCGCCGAGCGGCCGCCGGACGAGGAGCACCCCTTCGGCCACGGCAAGGCGCGCTTCTTCTGGGGCCTGGTCGTCGCGATCATTCTCTTCAGCGTCGGCGGCGGCTTCTCGATCTGGCAGGGCGTCCAAGGACTGATCCACGGCCACGAGCTGCCCGATCCGAAGATCGCGCTGATCGTGATCGCGCTCGCCATCTGCTTCGAGGGCTACGCGTGGCGCACCGCCTACCGGCAGCTCGACGAGACCCGCCGCGGCCGCGGCACCTGGGCGGCGCTGCGCAACTCCAAGGACCCGGAGGTCCTGACCGTGCTGGCCGAGGACACGGCGGCGATCAGCGGCCTGCTGGTCGCGGCGCTGGGCATCGGACTGGCCTCGCTGACCGGCGAGGCGGCGTTCGACGCCGCGGCCTCCGTCGTCATCGGCCTGATCCTGCTCGTGGTGGCGTTCCTGCTCGGACAGGAGAACGCGAAGCTGCTGATCGGCGAGGGGATCGACCCGCAGTCGCGCGAGGCGATCGAGCAGGCGATCCGCGAGGTCGACGGCGTCGACCACCTGATCGAGCTGCTGACCATGCACCTGGGCCCCGACGAGGTGCTGGTGACCGCCGACGTGCGCTTCACCGACGAGCTCTCGACCGAGGAGATCGCGCGCACCATCGACCGCGTCGAGGCGGCGATCCGCGAGGTGGCGCCGGAAGCGAGGCGCATCTACGTCGAGCCCGAGATCCGCTGGCGCGAAGAAGCGAAGACGTAACCTCCCCGCCGTGCGCGTGGCCGTCGTCGCCGAGTACTACCCGCGCGCGGCGGACCCCGTGCTCGGCGTGTGGGCGCACCGCCAGGCGCTCGCCGCGCGCGACGCCGGGGCCGACGTGCGCGTGCTCGTCCTGCACCGGCCGGTGCCGTCGCGCGCTGCGCTGGCCGCGCGCGAAGGGCTGCTCGACCCGCTGCGCCAGCCGCTGCGCACCGAGCTCGACGGCATCGAGGTCAGCTACGTGCCGTTCTTCGCGCCGCCGCGGCCGCGCACCTACGCGCAGTGGGGCGCGTGGGCGGCGCCGACGCTGGCGCTCGCGCTGCGGCGGATGAAGCCGTTCGACCTCGTGCACGCCCACTACGCGGCGCCCGCCGGCGACGCGGTGCGGCGGGCGCGGCCGGGGGTGCCGGTGGTGATCTCCGTCCACGGCGGGGACGTGCTCTCCATCGTCCACCGGCCGAAGGGTCGCGAGGTGGTGAGTCGCGCCCTGGGGGCGGCGAAGCTGGTGCTGGCGAACTCCGCGGGCACCGAGCAGCGCGCCAGGGACCTCGGCGCGGTCAACACGCGCGTCGTGCACCTCGGCACCGACGTGCCGCCGCAGCCGCTGCGCGAGCCCGACCGCCCCACCGTCCTCACCGTCGGCCACCTCGTCGCCCGCAAGCGCCACGCGGACGTCCTGCGCGCGCTGTGGCTGCTGCGCGACGACCACCCCGACCTGCGCTGGGTCGTGGTCGGCGACGGCCCGGAGCGGCCCGCGCTCGAGCGCATGGCGGCCGAGCTCGAGCTCACGCGCCGCGTCGACTTCAAGGGCGAGCTGCCGCCGGACGAGGTGCGGCAGCCGGCCACCGCGTTCGCGCTCCCCAGCGTCGACGAGGCGTTCGGCGTCGCCTACGTCGAGGCGATGGCGGCCGGCATCCCCGCCATCGGCTGCCGCGGCGAGGCCGGCCCGGAGGAGATCCGCGCCAGCGGCGGCGGGATCCGCCTCGTCGGGCCGGGCGATCCCGAGAGCCTGGCCGAGGAGCTGCGCCGCCTGCTCGAGGACGCCGACTGGCGGCGCGAGCTCGGCCAGGCCGCGCGCGCGACCGTCGAGCGCGCGTTCACCTGGGAGGCGTGCGGCCGCGCCACCGTCGACGCCTACCGCGAGGCGCTGCGGTGAAGCCGGTCCTGTTCGTCACCAACCACGCGCCGCCGTTCCGCGTCGGCGCGTTCGCGAAGCTGCACGAGCGCGAGGACGTCGTGTTCGCGCTGATCGGCGGCGACGTCCGCCACGGCGGCGGCGCGGGAGCGGACGCGGACCTGCCGTTCCCGGTGATCCGCCCGCAGCAGCACGAGGTCGCGCAGCTGGCGTCCGGCTACCGCGCGGTGGTGGCGGGGCTGTCGGGGCGCGTGGCGCCGTTCGCGGCCTATCTCGGGGCCCGGCGGGCCCGCGTGCCGTACGTGCTGTGGGCGAGCCTGTGGGCGCACCCGCGGACGCTCCCGCACGCCGCCTCCTACCTGGTGGTGCGCCACCTGTACCGGCACGCCGACGCGATCGTCACCTAC
This sequence comes from uncultured Solirubrobacteraceae bacterium, assembly GCA_963802905.1. GTDB lineage: Bacteria > Actinomycetota > Thermoleophilia > Solirubrobacterales > Solirubrobacteraceae > DASQFQ01. Next base: position 20,561 of record CAWDKH010000020.1, read on the forward strand.
GGGCCGCACGTCTCGGCGTACGTGCGCGCAAAGGGCGCAGAACAACCGGTTTTCGAGGCCGCTCAGAGCGTCGACAACGCGTATTGGAAATTACAATCGACCCCGATTCGGCGCGCGCCGTTCCAAGCGGCGTTTGTGGGCCGAATCGCGGGGGAAAAAGGACCACAAGTGCTCATCCAGGCCTGGAGTCTCTCGGGCCTGACGGCACTCAGCGCCGCGCTGGTTCTGGTCGGCGGCGGTCCGATCCGAGCCCGGGCCGTCGCCACCGGCGCGGTCCTGCCCGAAGGGCCCCAGCCGCCCGCCGAAGTACGCAACTTCTACGCGGGAAGCGACGTTGTGGTCGTACCGTCGGTCGCCACCCGCGATTTCCGCGAGCCCTGGGGACTGGTGGTCAACGAAGCCTTCAACCAGGGGGTCCCTGTGATCGCCACCGATGCCGTCGGCGCCGTCGCCGGCGGGCTCGTCCGCCACGAGCGCACCGGGCTCGTCGTCCCCGCGGGGGACGCCGGCGCGCTCGCCGCCGCGCTGCGGCGGATGCACGACGAGCCGGAGCTGCGGGCGCGCCTGGGCGCCGCCGGGCGGGAGGCGGTCAAGGCCTACACGCACGACGCGTGGGCCGCCGGAGTGTCCCGCGCACTGGCGGTCGTGGGAGAAAGCCGTTGCTAGCGTGGAAGGCCATGGTTCGTCTGCTGACGCTCAGCGGGCTGATCCTGCTGCTCGCTGCACCAACGGCGAGCGCAGGCGTCCGCGAGAAGATCCTGCGCGAGTGCCAGAACGGCCGCATCACCGGCAACTACACGCCGGGGCAGCTGCGCGACGCTCGCCGCCACATCCCCACCGACCTCGATGAGTACTCGGACTGCCGCGACGTGCTCTCGCGCGCTGCGCTGGCCGGCGGCGATAACGGCGGCGGCAACGGCGCCGAGCCGGTCGCGCCCGGCGGGCTGTCGCTCGTGCGGCCCGACGGGCAACGTGTACAAGCCTCAGGCCGACGACGAACGCCGCGCGCTCAGCGAGGGCCAAGGTCGACGGCGGCTCGCTGTCGATCGACGGCGAGCGCGTGATCCCGGCCGCCGCCGGGCTTCGCGTCCGACGCTGCCCGCCACGGGCTGCCGACCACGCTGCTGATCGTGCTGATCCTGCTCGGCCTCTGCGGCGCTGCCGCCATGGTCCCGACTGTGCGCCGACGTGTCCTCGCTCGCCGGAAGCCTTAGCGGCCGGCGGTCGGGCTCGCGCGCGAGCGCTGCTCGCGTCGCTGCAGCTCAGCGCCGACGCGTCGTCAGGTGGGGCGTCGCGCTGGCGATCGTCCGCGGATCTCCTTCGGCGCCGAGGGCGGCCTGGACTGGAGCGGAACCGACCTGGACCGAGATGCGCTGATGCTGGTCGGCGCCGGGCTCGTGGCGGCCGCGCTGCTGATCGCGGCGCGGGCTGGACGCGCCGCTGAGCGGCGGCGCTGACGCTGCTCGGCGCTCGCGGCGCTGGCGGCGTACACCGCGCTCTCGATCACCTGGTCGCTGGCCCCGGCCGACTCGTGGCTCGAGGCGAACCGCACGCTCGCCTACCTCGCGACTTCGCGGGCGCGCTCGCGCTCGTGCGGCTGGTCCCGGAGCGGCTGGGCGGCGGTGCTCGAGCGGCGTCGCGCTCGGCTGCGTGCTCGTGCTGCGGCGTGGGCGCTGGCGACCAAGGTGCTGCCGGAGCGCTGCTCGCCCCCGACGAGACGTTCGCGCGCCTGCGCGAGCCGTTCGGCTACTGGAACGCGGTCGGGCTGATGGCGGCGCTCGGCGTGCCGCCGCTGCTGTGGCTGGCGGCGCGGCGGTCGGGCCACGCCGCGGTCAACGCGCTGGCCTGGCCGGCGCTCGGGCTGCTGATCGTGTGCCTGATGCTCTCCTACTCGCGCGGCGCACTGGTGGCGCTGCTGGTCGGCCTCGCGTTCTGGTTCGCCGTCGTGCCGCTGCGGCTGCGCGCCGCGGCCGCGCTGGTCGGCCGCGCGGTGCGTCGGCGCCCGGTCGTCGCGTGGGCGTTCGCGCGCGACGCGCTGTCGATCGAGCGAGATCCCGCTGGCGGCGCGGACCGACGCCGGCCACGACCTCGGCGCGCTGATCCTGCTGATGTCGCGATCCTGCTGCTCGGCTCGGGCTGGCGGTGAACTTCGCCGTCGCGCGTCGCTCGCCGCGCCCGCGGACGCGAGGCTGGCCGGGCGCGGCGCTGATCGCCGCGCTCGCGCTCGTGCCGGTCGCGGTGGTGATCGCGGTCGCCGCCGCGCCCGGCGGGCTGGCGGGCCAGACCTCGAAGGCTGGGACGAGCCTCACCGAACCCGACACGTCCGACGCCCGCCAACACGCCCAACCGCCTCACCGCGACGTCCTCGGTGCGCGCGCGCTACTGGCGCGAGGCGCTGGACATCCACGCCAACTCGAAGTGGGTCGGGCGCGGGGGCCGGCGCGTTCGAGATCGCGCGCACCCGCTACCGCCGCGATCGCCTGACCGTCCGCCACGCGCACGGCTACGGCGTGCAGACGCTCGCCGACCTCGGCTGGTCGGCCTGGCGCTGTCGCTGTTCACCGGGCGCGTGGCTGGTCGCGCCGCTGCGCGCCACCGGGCTGCGCCGGCGCGACCGCGGGCGGCCGTTCGACGCCGAGCGCATCGGCGCTGCTGACGATGGTCACGGTCGTCGTCGATCTTCGCGCGTGCACTCGCTCGATCGACTGGACCTGGTTCGTCCCCGGCACGGCCGCGCGTGGCGCTGCTGTGCGCCGGCTGGGTCGCCGGGCGGGGTCCGCTGCGCAGGCGCCCGGCATCGCCGCGAGCCGCTGCGCGTGGTCACCGTCCCGGACCGCCGTGCGCGGGCGCCGCCGCGGTGCTGATCGCGGCGCTGGCTGCCGGGCTGGGCGGCGCTGCAGCCCGTCCGCGCCGTGGCGGCCGAGAGCGGCGTCGCTCGACGGGCTCGCGGCGGGCAAGTACGACCGCGCCGAGCAGCGAGGCGCGAACGGCGCCAAGCGTGAACCCGCTGTCGCTCGACCCGCGCTGGCAGCTCGCGTTCGTCCAGGACGCGCGCGGCGACAAGCGAGGCGGCCGAGCGGACACTCGAGCGCGCGGCGCAGCTGACCAGCCCGCGAACGCCGAGGCGTGGCGGCGGCTCGGGCGCTACCGGCTGTCCGTGCTCGACGACCCGAAGGGCGCGATCGAGCCGTTCCGCGCCGCGTACTTCCTCGACCCGCCTCGGTCCGCTCGGCCTCGGATCTCGTCGAGGCCACGCGGGCGAGTCGCCAACGCAGAGCCGTCAGCCTGCGACGGGTGACCGGCACGCTCCTAGACCAGCCGCGCCTTGCGCGCGCGGCCGACGAGCATGCCCCGGCGGGCGCGCACGTCGATGTCCTCGAACGCGAACGTCTCGAACACGCGGGTGAGCGAGCGGCGGGTGTAGAAGCGCACGTGCTGGCCGAGCGGGTCGAAGTGCGGCTCCCAGCGCAGCAGCGCGATCGCCATGCGGCGCGCGAGGTCGTGCGACGGCGTGGTGACGAGCAGGGTCCCGCGGGTGGCCAGGACGCGCCGTGACCTCGGAGAGCAGGCCGGCGGTGTCGGGGACGTGCTCGAGCACCTCCGAGCACCACACGACATCGACGCTCGAGTCATCGAGCGGGATCGTCCCGTCGGCGCCGAGCAGCGCGCAGGTCCGCGCCGGGCACGTTGCGCCGCGCGCGCTCGAGCGCGCCCTCGGCCAGGTCGACGCCGACCGGATAGGCGCCCTCGGCGCGCAGCGCCGCCACGAAGCGCCCGGCGCCGCACCCGAGATCGAGCACGCGCTCGCCCCTCCAGGCCTCCTGGAGGAGGATGGCGCGCCGCCGCTCCCACTCCCACGGTGTGGGATCCTCGGGCTGCTCCGCCCATACGTCTTCGTAAAACGATTTCACGATTGGCGTGAGGCTAGACGGAAGGGGTACCGGGTCTCCGACATGCGGGTCTGCTTCGACTCCCGGCCGGCGGCGGACCCGCGCGGCATCGGCCGCTACGCGCGGTGCCTGCTCGACGGCCTGCGAACGGTCGCCGAGCGCAACGGCGACGACGTGGTCGAAGGCCGCCAGCCGCGCCGTGGCGACGACGTCTTCCACGCGCCGTGGATGAACGGCGCGCTCCTGCACCCGCGGGTGCCGATGGTCGTCACGGTCCACGACATGGTGAACCAGAAGCACGCCGGGCTGTCGCTGCGGGCGGGGCTGCGCGGCGGCATGCGCAAGCTCGCGATCGAGCGCGCGGCGCGGCTGATCTGCCCGACGCGCGCGGTCGCCGACGACGTCGCGTCGCTGATGCGCGTCGACCGCGAGCACATCGAGGTGATCGCCGAGGCGCCGGCCGACGCGTTCCGCCCGCGGCCGGCGGGCGAGGTCGCGGCGGTCCGCGAGCGCCACGGCGTACCCGAGGACTACCTGCTGTGGGTGGGCGACCTCCGCCACCCCGACCCGCATCGCCGCATCCCCGCGCTCGTGCACGCGCCGCGCGAGCTGCCGCTCGTGCTGGTCGGCGCGGCCGGCCCGTGGGCGCGCGAGCTCGACGGCGGCGTGATCGTCACCGGCGAGGTCGGCGACGACGAGCTGGCCGCGCTCTACACCGGCGCCCACGCGCTCGTGCTGCCGTCGTCGGAGGAGGGCTTCGGGCTGCCGGCGGTCGAGGCGCTCGCCTGCGGCGCCCCGGTCGTCGCCGCCGACGGCCCGGCGCTGCGCGAGGTGCTCGACGGGCGCGCGACGTTCGTCGACCCCGGCGACGTGGCGGGCATCCTCGCCGCCGCGCACGCCGCCACGCGGCCCGCTCCCGCCCCGCCCGCCTGGACGTGGGCCGACGCCGCCGCGGCGACGTGGGCCGTCTACGAGCAGGCGCTCGCGGGCTAGCGCGGCGCGAGCGCGCCCGAGGTTCCAGCTCAGCGGGCCATCCGGCGGCGGGACGCGCCCGAGCCGCAGGCCTGCGAGCGCGGGCGCTGCGTCCGGGCTGAGGTGCTCGAGGTAGGTGCGGTCGAGCTTGCCCGTCTTCGCGTAGCGCTCGAGGTTGTGCTCCGCGATCCGCGCGTCCGGGTTGGCGAGCACGAAGGCGAGCGCGGCGACGGCGGAGAGCGCGACGGTCGCGCGCGGCAGCCAGGCGGCCCGCCGCAGCGCGCCCGCCGCCGCGACGAGCACGAACAGCCCGCCCAGCCACAGGATCGCGCCGTGGGCCATCAGCCGCAGGCGCGTGAAGCCGAACGCCTCCTCGTACAGGCCGAGGCGCTTGAGCGCGGAGGCGAGGATGACCAGCGTCAGCGCGCACAGCAGGCCGAGCAGGAGCTGCAGCGCGCGCGAGTCGCGCCGCGCGAGCGCGATCACCGCGAGCGTCAGCGCCGCGGCGGCCATCAGCTGCCCGAAGCCCTGGTGCGCGTACTCGGCGTAGGTCAGCCCGGCCGTGCGCAGCACGTGCTCGTCGCCGCCGAACAGCGTCGTCAGCTGGAGCGCGACGAAGGCGGCGAACAGCGCGTCGAGCGCGGCGAGCCCGATCAGCCACTCGGTGCGGCCGAGGTTCGGGAGCGTGCCGCCCGCGCGCCGCGGGCGCGGCATCGAGGCAAGGATCAGCGCGCCGGTGAGCCCGGTGAGCAAGAGGAAGACGGCGACGCGGTCGCCGGCGCGGTCGAACGTCACCTCCCAGCCGAAGGCGTCGTCGACGATCTGCGCGAACGCGGCGTCGGCGGTCACGAACAGCGGGACGAAGATCGCCAGCAGCACCGCGGCGAGCACGGCGCCGCGTGCGCCCGGGCCGAACCGCGCGAGCCGGCTCTCGCCGCCCACCCGCGCGGTGAGCACGACGACCTGGGCGAGGCCGGGCAGGAAGCGCGTCACCCACGCCAGCGCGCCCGCGACGACCTCGCGCCAGCTCCGCGCGCCGGTCGCCGCCAGCGAGGCGAGCGGCGCGGCGGCGAACAGCGACAGGACGACGACCCATTCCGCCGCCCGCAGCGCCGGCATGAGCGCGAGCGCCGCGGCGGCGGCCCAGCAGGCGATCCGCCACGGCTCGCGCGGCCGCGTGGCGAGGACGGCGATCACGACGACCGAGAGCGCAGCGACCGCGACGCCCAGGCCCGCGGGCCGGCCGGGCAGCAACAGCGCAGCGAGGAGCGCCGACCCGCAGGTCGCAGAGACGAGACGTGGCACGGTCATGGCGCCGCGGGGAGGTCCAGGACCATCCGGCAGCCGTGCGGCTCGCGCTCCTCCGCGCGGATGCTGCCGCCGTGCGCGTCGACGATCCAGCGCGCGATCGCGAGGCCGAGGCCGGTGCCGCCGTCGCGCGCCGAGCGCGCGTGGTCGGTGCGGTAGAAGCGCTCGAACACGCGCTGGGCCTCCTCCGGCGGGATGCCGGGGCCCTCGTCGCAGACCGCGATCGTCGTGTTCGGGCCGCCGTTGTAGGCGACCAGCCACACGCGCCCGTCGGGCGGCGAGTGGCGGACCGCGTTGTCGAGCAGGTTGGCGAGCACCTGCTGCAGCCGCTCCGGGTCGCCGGTGGCCTCGAGGCCGATCGGGTCGACCTCGATCCGCAGCCGCACCTCGCGGTCGCCGAGCACGCACTCGCGCGCCGCGCGGTCGAGCAGCTCGTGCACGCCGAAGCGCTCGGAGGCGATCGGCAGCGTCCCCGACTCGAGCCGCGAGAGGTCGAGCAGCTGCTCGACGAGCCGGCCGAGGCGCTGCGTCTGCGCGAGCGCGGTCTCGACCGCGTGCGGGTCCTCGACGCCGTCGGCGAGGTTCTCCAGCACCGCCTGCAGCGCGCCGATCGGCGTGCGCAGCTCGTGCGAGACGTTGGCGACGAGATCGCGCCGCATCCGCTCGACGTCGCCGAGGTCGGCCGCCATCGCGTTGAAGGCGCGGGCGAGCTCGCCGACCTCGTCGCGCGACGTCGCGGTCACGCGCCGCTCGTAGTCGCCGCGCGCCATCGCCGACGCGGCCGAGGCCATCTCGCGCAGCGGCGAGGTCATGCCGCGGGCGAGGCGCCTGGACGAGCCGCGAGGCCGACGACGAGCGCGACCACGACGCGCAGCCACGGGCGCCATCCCGAGCTCGTCGCCGAACGCGAGGATCGCGGTGGTCGCGACAACCGCGGCGACGATGACGACGCCGAGCTTGGCCTTGATCGAGGGGAGGAAGTCGAGCGGCCTCATCCGGCCGGCTCCAGCGCGTAGCCCACGCCGTGCACGGTGCGCAGCCACCCCGGGCCGAGCTTGCGCCGCAGCCCGCGCACGTGCGAGTCGACCGTGCGCGGCCCCGAGCCGTCGCGCCAGCCCCACACCTCGGCCAGCAGCTGGTCGCGCGTGTGGACCGCGCCCGGCCGCGCCGCGAGCACGGCCAGCAGGTCGAACTCGGTCGGCGGTCAGCGCGACCTCCTCGCCGCCGACGCGCACGCGCCGCCCGGCGGGGTCGAGCTCGAGCGCGCCGACCCGCAGCGCCTCGGCGGCCGGCGGGCGCCGCTCGACGCGCCGCAGCAGCGCACGCACGCGCGCCACCAGCTCGCGCGGCGAGAACGGCTTGGTCATGTAGTCGTCGGCGCCGACGCCGAGCCCGACCAGCATGTCGGTCTCCGCGTCGAGCGCGGTGAGCATGAGGACGGGCAGCGGCCGGGTGCGCTGGATGCGGCGGCAGACCTCGAGGCCGTCGATCCCGGGGAGCAGCAGATCGAGGATCACGAGGTCGGGGAGCAGTCGCTCGCACAGCGCGATCCCGGCCGGCCCGTCGTGGGCGACCTCGACCGCGAACCCCTCGGCCCGCAGCCGCGCCGCCACGGCATCGGCGATCGCCTCTTCGTCTTCGATGACGCAGATCATCGGTCCGCCCACGCCGACGAGTGTGCCAGCGCCAGATGGAGGCCGGGTGCGGGTCCTGTGCAGATACCGTGCAGCCGATGCGACTGCGCCTGATCCGCCACGCGACGCTCGAGCTCGACTACGCCGGGCGGCGGCTGCTGCTCGATCCGATGCTCGATCCGGCGGGCGCGCGACCCGCCGTGCCGAACACGCCGAACGACCGCCGCAACCCGCTGGTCGAGCTCCCCGAGCCGGCCGAGGCGATCGCGGAGCGCGCCGACGTGCTGCTCGTCACCCACCTGCACGCCGACCACCTCGACGAGACGGCCGTGGCGCTGCTGGCCGGCGACCGGCCGCTGCTCTGCCAGCCGCCGGACGTCGACACGCTGCGCGAGCGCGGGTTCACCGACGTCCGGCCGGTCGAGGACACGGTGCAGCTCGACGCGCTGCAGGTGAGCCGCACCGGCGGCCGGCACGGCACCGGCGAGATCGCGGAGATGCTCGCGCCGGTCTCGGGCTTCGTGCTGCGCGCCGAGGGCGAGCCGACGGTCTACGTCGCCGGCGACACGATCTGGTGCGACGAGGTGCGCGACGGCGCTCGACGAGCACGCGCCCGACGTCGTCGTCGTCAACGCGAGCGGCGCGCGCTTCACCGAGGGCGACCCGATCGTCATGACCGCCGAGGACGTCGCCACGGTCGCGCGCCACGCACCGGACGCGCAGGTCGTGGCCGTCCACCTCGAGGCGATCAACCACTGCCTCGAGCCGCGCGCGGCCCTGCGCGACCTGCCGGTCAGCGTGCCCGCGGACGGTGCCGATGTGCCGTTGGCCAGCACGCCCACGGGCCGATGAGCCCGAGGCCCCAGCCGAGCAGCGGCCAGATCGGCCAGAAGTAGCCGGCGCCCGTCGCCGCCCAGATCACGATCAGCAGCAGGTTGACCGCGAGGAAGGCCGCCCACTCCGGCTGCCGCCGCGTGCGGCGCTGCGGAGGCTGCGGCCGCCGCGGGGCGGGCAGGTCGCTGACGATCGGCGTGAGCTCGCCGACCGTGCGGGCCGCGTACACGCGGTCGAGCCGCTCGTCGAGCTCGTCGACGGTGAGGCGGCCCTGCGCGGCGTGCTCGCGCAGGAGCTCGGCGTGGTGCTCGCGTTCGGCGTCAGAAGCGCGGAGGTGCGGTTCGGTCATGGCGACACTCTATCATGGATGGTCCAACATGGACCTTACTCCCACCGCCATCATCGTCCTCGGCCTCCTGGAGCTCGGCGAGGCCACCCCGTACGAGCTCAAGGTCCGCGTCGCGGGCAGCGTCGGCAACTTCTGGTCGGTGCCGCATTCGGCGCTCTACGCCGAGCCGGAGCGGCTCGCGAAGGCCGGGCTCGCCGAGGAGCGGCGCGAACGCGGCGGGCGGCGGCGGCGCGTGTTCAGCATCACCGACGCCGGCCGCCAGGCGCTCGACGCGTGGCGGGCCGAGCCGACCAGCGACCCCGCCGAGCTGCGCGACCCGGCGCTGCTGAAGCTCTTCTTCGGCGCCGACCCCGCGCGGATGGCCGCCGCCCAGCTGCCGGCCCACCGGGAGCGCCTCGCGCGCTACGAGGCCATCAGCGCGCTCGACGACGGCAGCGGTCCGCGCGGGCCATTCCTCGCCCTCGAGGCGGGCATCCGCCACGAGCACGAGTGGATCGCGTTCTGGGGGGAGCTGAGCTAGCGAACGACAACGGCGGCTGGGTAGGGAGCGGGTTCGAACCGCCGCGGCGGGAAGTGTCCTGCCTAAGGGTCGCCAGGCGGACCGAGAACAGGACGGTTGTCCTGGATGGCCATCGCTATGCGATGGCGGGGCAGGACAACCCTCCCAATCCCGGCCGAACCCCACCCCTACCCAGCCGCCGTTGACGTCCATCGGCGCTGCCGCATCCGCCTAACCCCAGCCGAGCGCCCGCACCCCGGCGGTCACCACGGCCGCCACCAAGAGCACGATCAGCATGCTCCCGCGCAGCGCAAGCACGACCATCGCCGCGGCCAGTCCGGCCGCCCGGGCGTCGAGCACCAGCTCCTTGCCCTGCGCGAACGTCTCCACCACGATGAGCGCGGGGAGCAGCGCGGAGGGCACCAGCGCGATCAGCTGGTCTGCCCAGTGCGGCAGGTCGCGCCCGCCCAGCGCCACCGGCCCGGCCGCCTTGATCGCGAAGCACACGACCGTCAGCACCGCGATCGCGATCCACACGTCGTGCTTCATCGCTGCGCCGCCCGCCCGGCCAGGACCGCCAGCGATGCCGCGACGACCGGGATCCCCGGCGGCGCGATCGGGATGAGCACGACCGCGATCAGGGTCGCGACCGCGGCGGTGACCCGCGCGCCGCGGTTGTCCAGCTCGCCCCACACCAGCGCGAGGAAGAAGGCCGGGAAGAGCGCGTCGAGCCCCAGCTTCTCCGGATCCGGGATCCGTGAGCCCCCGAGCACGCCGGCGATCGTCCCCGCCGACCAGCCGATGTACTGCGGCAGCGTCGCGCCGAGCAGGCGCTTGACGCCGTAGCGCCCCTCCCCCGTCCGCGCGAGGATCAGCGAGGCGTCGACCACCGCCTGCCCCTCCAGGGCCCGCCGCAGCGTGCTGCCGCGCATCGACGGCCCCAGCGCGACCCCGATGGCGAGGAAGCGCGAGGCGATCAGCGTCGCCGCCACGATCGCGGTCACCACGCTCCCGCCCGCGGTCAGCACGGCCAGCACCGCGAACTGCGCCGCGCCGGAGAACACGATCGCCGACATCACGATCGGCGCCAGCGTCCCCCACCCGGTCGTGACCGCGGCGACCCCGAACGAGGCGCCGATCAGCGCCGTCGGGATGACGAGCGGCAGGGCCGCCCGGAAACCGGCGGCATACGTGTCCTCGGGCTCTTCGGGCAGGCGCGGGAGCCTACGGGGCGCGCTAGAAGGCGCCGCGCCGCGAGAACACCGCGGGGACCGTCTTGACCAGGATGGTCAGGTCGAGCGCCACGGACCAGCGCTCGAGGTAGAGGAAGTCGAGCCGCACGAGGTCGTCGAAATCGAGCTCCGAGCGCCCCGAGACCTGCCACAGGCCGGTGATGCCGGGCAGCACGAGGTAGCGCTTCTTGTGCCACTCCTCGAGCTGGTCGAAGTCGCGCTGCGGCAGCGGGCGCGGGCCGACGAGCGACATCTGGCCGAGCAGCACGTTGAGCAGCTGCGGCAGCTCGTCGAGCGAGAAGCGGCGCAGGAAGCGCCCGACACTCGTCATGCGCGGGTCGTCGCGGATCTTGAACAGCGGGCCTGAGGCCTCGTTGAGCCCCTCGATGTCCGCCTGCTGCTGGTCGGCGCCCGAGCGCATGGTGCGGAACTTGAAGCACGAGAACGGCTCGCCGCCGATGCCGGGGCGCCGCGAGCGGTAGAGGACCGGACCGCGCGAGGAGATGAACACCGCGACCGAGATCAGCAGCAGCAGCGGGCTCAGGACGAGCAGCAGGAACAGCGAGCCGACGAAGTCGAACGTGCGCTTGACCGCGTAGTCGAAGCCGTCGAACACCGGCGGGCGCAGCTCGAACAGCGGCACCGAGGTGCCGGGCACGAACTCCGCGCGGTGGACGAGGATCTCCATCGTCGACGGCGCGATCCGCACGGTGACGCCGCGCTGGTGGCACTGGTCGACGAGCTCGACCGCCTGGCTCTGCGGGAAGTCGGGGTCGGCGATGATGACCTCCTGGACCCGCTGGGCGTCGAGCACCTTGGCGAGGTCCTCGATCCGGCCGAGCGAGCGCAGGCCGTTGTCCGGGCGCGGCGTGAGCGAGATGAAGCCGACCATCTCGACCGGCGCGTGCACCTCGTCGACGAGCGCGTGGGCGACGTCCTCGATGTGCTGCCCGGAGCCGACGAGCAGCGCGCGGCGGCGGTAGCCGGCGGCGCGCAGCAGGATGCCCGTGAGCCGCTCGTAGGCCCAGCGGATGCTGCCCACGTAGACGATCGCGAAGAACAGCGTCCCGTAGAAGATGTAGTAGCTCGAGTACTGCTCGCCGTTGACGACCGCGAAGATCAGCGCGACGACCGTGCACTGGAAGAGCGAGGTGACGATCTTCGGCAGGCCCGGGCGCTGGGCGCGCTCGGCGTACAGGCCGGAGCGGGCGAACAGCAGCGCGGTCACGAGGTAGGCGAACGCGATCAGGCTCTTGGCCTCCTCGTACGAGGTCGCCCACGCCCAGGTGTCGAAGCGAATGACCGCCTTGACCATCAGCGCGGTGAAGATCGCCGCGAACAGGCCGGCGAAGTCGAGCGCCAGCAGCGTGGCGATGCGAATGAGGTTGCGCAGCGTCTGGGCGCGCAGCAGGAACGACAGCGCCGGCGGCCGCTTGCGGCGGACGTCCACGGGCGTCAGCGGGTACGGCGAGGGCACGGCCGAATGGCCGCTTCTCGACGTGGTCGGTTTTCTTTCGGTGGTCGTGGGGGCCACAGTTGTCTGTCTCCTCCGCACTAACGCGGAAGCTTCGCGGGAGTTCCGGGTTTGCCTTTAGGGCTGCCCGGCGCCCGTAAGCGCCTCAACGCCAGATTCCTCCAGCGTGCGCCGGAGCCCCTCCGTCAGCTCGACCTTCGGCTCCCAGCCCAGGATCTCGCGTGCGAGCGAGATGTCCGGCTGGCGAACCTGCGGGTCGTCGATGGGGAGGGCCTCGTGGACGATCTCGGACCGTGATCCGGTGACGTCGATGACGGCGTGAGCGAGCTCGAGCAGCGTGAACTCGTTCGGGTTGCCGATGTTGACCGGCATGTGATGACCGGACTCGGCGAGGCGGATGATGCCGTCGATCAGGTCGGAGACGAAGCAGAACGAACGCGTCTGCGAACCGTCACCGAACACGGTGATCGGCCGGTCCTGCAGCGCCTGGCGCAAGAAGGTCGGGATCGCGCGGCCGTCGTGCGGGCGCATGCGCGGGCCGTAGGTGTTGAAGATCCGCACGATCGCGGTGTTGACACCCTGCTGGCGGTGGTAGGCCATCGTCAGCGCCTCGGCGTAGCGCTTGGCCTCGTCATAGACGCCGCGCGGGCCGATCGGGTTGACGTGCCCCCAGTAGCTCTCCGGCTGCGGGTGCACCTGCGGGTCGCCGTAGACCTCGGAGGTCGACGCGGTCAGGAAGCGGGCGCGATGGTGCTTGGCCAGCCCGAGCGCGTTGTGGGTGCCGTACGAGCCGACCTTCAGCGTGTGCAGCGGCAGCCGCAGGTAGTCGATCGGCGACGCCGGCGAGGCGAAGTGGTAGACGAAGTCCACCGGCTCCTCGACGAAGAACGGCTCGATGATGTCCTTGTGCAGGAGCGTGAACTCCGGCACACGGATGTGCTCGATGTTGAACAGGGAGCCGGTCTCCACATTGTCGACGCAGATCACTCGGTGCCCGCGTCGGAGGAGCTCGTCACACAGGTGCGACCCCAGGAAACCGGCCCCTCCTGTTACCAGGCAGGTGGCCATGGCGGCCCAGCATAGCGCGGACTTTGCGCTCTGGGCGGGCGCGGAGTAGCGTCGGGCCATGACCGAGTTCCCCACTGTGCGCGTCGCGGGGGTGCAGGCGACGCCCGTGATCCTCGACGCTTCGGCGTCCGTCGAGAAGGCGATCCGGCTGATCGAGGAGGCGGCCGGGCACGGCGCGCAGCTGGTCGTGCTGCCGGAGACGTTCGTGCCCCTCTACCCCTCCAACGCGTGGGCGAAGGGCGCCTCAGCGTTCGGCGGCTGGGACGAGCTGTGGGAGCGGTTGTGGGAGGAGTCGGTCGACGTGCCGGGCCCGCTGGTGGCCAAGCTGGAGGCGGCCTGCGCGCGGCTCGGGGTGTGGTGCGCGATCGGCGTCAACGAGCGCGAGGCGCACCGCCCGGGCACGCTCTACAACGCGCTGCTGCTGATCGGGCCGGAGGGCCTCGCGCACAAGCACCGCAAGCTGATGCCGACCCAGCACGAGCGCCTGTTCCACGGCATCGGCGAGGGCTCGGACCTCGGCGTGGTCGAGACCGGCATGGGCCGCGTCGGCGGGCTCATCTGCTGGGAGAACCGGATGCCGCTCGCGCGCTACGCCGTCTACCGCGGCGGGCCGCAGATCTGGGTCGCGCCGACCGCGGACGACTCCGACGGCTGGCTCGCCTCGATGCGCCACATCGCGATCGAGTCAGGGGCGTTCGTGGTCTCGGTGCCGCAGTACATCCCGGGCGCGGCGTTCCCCGACGACTTCCCGGTCCCGATCGAGCGTGAGCGCGTGTACGGGCGCGGTGGCGCGGCGATCGTCTCGCCGGCGGACGGCAGCGTGATCGAGGGGCCGCTGTACGACCGCGAGGGCATGGTCGTGGCGGACTGCGACCTGCGCGAGGGCCTGCACGCCAAGCGCTTCTTCGACGCGGTCGGGCACTACTCGCGCGAGGACGTGCTGCTGCCCTCGTAGACCGCGCCGCCGTCGACGTGGAGGTGGCGCGTGGTGCCGATCGCGTCGAGGAACCAGCGGTCGTGGGAGACGGCGACGATCGTGCTCGGGCTCTTGGCCAGCGCGGTCTCCAGCACCTCGAGCGTGTCGAAGTCGAGGTGGTTGGTCGGCTCGTCGAGCAGCAGCAGGTCGGCCTCTGACGCGACGATGGCGGCGATCGCCGCGCGCGCACGCTGGCCGGGGCTGAGGCGCTCGAGCGGCCGGTGGACCGCGTCGGCGTCGAGGCCGAAGTGCGCGAGCAGCGTGCGCGCCTCGGACTCGTCGATGCCGGGGCGCGTGTGGCGGCGGAACCACGGGAGCAGCGGTCCGGTGGCGCCGACGTCCTGCGGGCGCTGTGGGAGCAGCCGCACGCTCGCCGCCGTGTGGACCGCGCCGTGGCTCGGCTCCAGCGTGCCGAGCAGCAGCTGCAGCAGCGTGGTCTTGCCGGCGCCGTTGGCGCCGGTGATCGCGACGCGCTCGCCGCCGTGGAGCGTGAGGTCGACGTCGCGGAGGACGCGGGCGCCCGCGCCCTGGAGGTGCGCGACGCGGCGGCCGCGATCGGCGGCGGCGTCGAATTTGAGGCGCACGGCGGCCGCCTCGCGCGGGCGCTCGACCCAATCGGTCGACGCCATCTCGCGCTCGAGCCGGCCCTCGCGCGACTTCGCCTTCTTCGCGACCTTCTTGGCGTACCGCTTGAGCTTGGGGGCGGCCGCGCGTGAGGCGGTGCGCTCGGTGTACTGCGCGTAGCCGTGCGTGGCGGCGATGTCGGCCTCGAGCCTGCGGCGGCGCTTGTCCTGCGCGGTGGCGAGCTCCTCGAGGCGCGCGCGGCGGCGGGCCTTCTCGTCGCGGTAGGCGGTGTAGCCGCCCTCGTACTGCTCCAGCTCGTCGCCGAGCTCATAGATGCGGCTGACGACGGCGTCGAGGAAGCGCCGGTCGTGGGAGACGACGAGGACGGCGCCGTCGAAGCCGGCCAGGAACTCCTCGAGCCATGTGAGCCCGTCCGCGTCGAGGTGGTTGGTCGGCTCGTCGAGCAGCAGGACGTCGGGGTCCTGCAGCAGCGTGGCGGCGAGCAGCGCACGGGCCTGCTCGCCGCCCGACAGGCGGCTGAGCGGGCGCTCGGCGTCGAGGTGGTCGATGCCGAGCCGGCGGCGGACGTCCTCCGCGCGCGCCTCGGCAGCCCAGGCGCCGGTGGCCTCGGCGCGCTCGAGCGCGTGCGCGTAGGCGTCGAGGTCGCCGGGGCGCTGGAGCGCGGCGAGCGCCTCGCCGGCCTCGCCGAGCGCGGTGTGCAGGAGGTCGTCGATCGTGACGTCGGGCGCCTCCTGCGGCAGGTAGCCGACCGTCGCGGTCACGAACAGCGAGCCGCGGTCCGCGAGCTCGTGGCCGGCCAGCAGGCGCAGCAGCGTGGACTTGCCGGCGCCGTTGGCGCCGACGAGCCCGGCGCGGTCGCCGGGGTTGAGGGTCAGCGACAGCCCTTCGAAGAGGGGCGCGCCGTCATAGCTCTTGGTCAGGTCGAGTGCGCGTAGCACGAGTGAAGCTCCAGGTCCGTGGACGGCCCGCGGCGATGGCGGCGGCGGGCGGTGTTGGAAACGGGGGCCTAGTTCTTCACGGGCTGCAGAATACGCGCCGCGGCCGGCGCGCGGGGTACGGCTAGCCCGACTTCTTGCGCAGCACGCGCTCGTCGCCGACGCGCAAGGTGACGCGTTCGGCGTCGAGCAGTTCGAGCAGCGCCTGGGCGTAGCGGCGCGAGGTCTGCAGCTCGTCGCGCAGCGTGGCGATGGTGATCGAGCCGTCGCGGTGGATGAGCTCGGTGACGCGCTGGGTGACGGCGTCGAGCGCGTCGCGGTGGATGTGCATGTCGCGGCCGAGGCGGACGATTCTGTTGTGGTCGCGCAGGGCGGCGAGCTCTTCCGGGGCGTCGTCGGGCGGGGGCTTGTGGCCGGCTTCGCGCAGGCGCTCCTCGAGCGCGAGCGCGGCGGGCGTCAAGCCCTCAAGGGGGTCGGACCCCTTTAGGAGGGTTGAGGGTTCTGGCTCCGGCTCGGGCTCCGGCTCGCCGCGCTCCAGGCGGGCGAGGCGCGCGAGCAGGTCGCGGCTCGGGCCGTGGCGGGGTGGGTTGGGGTCGAGCACGACGCCGCCGCCGAGCGTGTCGGGAGGCGCGAGCGCGCGGATCACCACGCGGTCGCCGCGCGCGGGCACCAACTCTTGCTCGAGGCGCAGCTGGAAGTAGCGGCCGCCCAGCTCGGTCAGCCGGGCCGGCGACTCGCGCGTGCCGTGGTGCACGGCGACTCGCGTGCCGCCGTCGGGCCGCGCGTCGGGCGTGGCCCAGGCGAGCGCGACGTCGACGCGGAAGCTCGACGCCAGCTCCTCCCCGGCAACCACGACGTCTCCCCGGCGCACCTCGTCGCGGCTGACGCCGGCCAGGTTGAGCGCCACCCGCTGGCCCGCCTCGGCGCGCTCGCGTGGCTCGTCGTGGACCTGGACGGAGCGGATGCGCGCCGCGGTGCCCGCGGGCAGGATGCGGACCTCGTCGCCGCGCGCAGCCGTGCCCTCCCACAGCGTGCCGGTGACGACCGTGCCGGCGCCGCGGATCGTGAACGAGCGGTCGACGTGCAGGCGCAGCGCGCCGTCGGCGCCGCGGCCCGGGATCCCCGCGGCCACGCGGTCCAGCGCGGCGCGCAGCTCGTCGAGCCCCTCACCGGCGGGCGCCGCGACCGGGACGACCTCCGCCCCGGGCAGCAGCTCCGCCGCCTCCGCGCACGCGCGCGCGGGATCGGCGAGATCGGCCTTCGTGACCGCCACCACGCCCTGCGTCACCCCGAGCGCGGCGAGCACCGCGGCGTGCTCGCGCGTCTGCGGCATCACGCCGTCGTCGGCGGCGACGACCATCAGGTACAGGTCGATGCCGGTCGCGCCCGCGACCATCGTGCGCACGAACCGCTCGTGCCCCGGGACGTCGACCACCGACAGCCGCCCGGACGGCAGCACGAGCGGCGCGTACCCGAGCTCGATCGAGATCCCGCGCGCCTGCTCCTCCGGCAGCCGGTCGGTGTCGACGCCGGTGAGCGCGCGGACCAGGACCGTCTTGCCGTGGTCGATGTGACCGGCCGTGCCGAGCGTGGTCATGGCGGCGTGAGCTTGAGGATGCGGTCGTCGTCGTCCTTCGGATCCCCGCGGCCGTCGCGGTTGCTCGTGAGGACGTAGAGCGCGCCGTCGGGGCCCTCCGCCACGTCGCGCAGACGCCCGTATTCGCCCTCCAGCAGCGCATCGTTGCGCGTCACCTTGTCGCCGTCGAGCGAGAGCCGCCGCAGCTGCTCGCCGCCCAGGTTCGCGAACAGGAAGTCGCCCTTCCACGCGCCCTTCGTCACGAACGTCGCGCCCGACGGCGAGATCACGTCCTCGTACTTGACGAGCGGCTTCTCGCCGCCGCCGTCCGGCCAGCCGTAGTTGGCCCCCGCCTTGAGGACGTTGACCTCGTCGTTGCTGTCCGGCCCAAGCTCGGTGATGAAGGCGCGGTCGGTGCCCGGCTCCCAGTCGATGCCCTGGACGTTGCGGTGGCCGGTGGTGAAGACCTCCGGCGTGATGTCGTCGGAGCGGAAGTCGCTCGTGCGCAGCACCTTGCCGTTGAGCCCGTCCTGCTTGGGCGAGCTGCGGGTCGCCGGTCTCGCCGGTCGTGACGTAGAGCTTGCCGTCGGGGCCGAACGCGAGCCGGCCGCCGTTGTGGATCGGCCCGGCCTCGATGCCGGTGATCACGCCGCCGACCGCGGTCAGGCGGTCGTTCGCGAAGCGGAAGCGGACGACCTCGTTGTCGGCGGGCGTCGTGATGTAGAGGTAGACGAAGCCGTTGTCGGCGAACTTGGGGTCGACGGCGAGGCCCAGCAGGCCGCTCTCCGAGCCGTCGGTCTCGACGACGTTCTTGATGACCGCGACCGGCTCCTCGGCCAGCTTGCCGTCGGTCAGCAGACGGACGCGGCCGGGGCGCTCGGTGACCAGCGCGCGGCCGTCGGGGAGCCAGTCGATCGCCCACGGCGTGTCCAGCCCGGTGGCGATCGTGCTGATCTTCAGGTTCGAGGGGCGCTCGTCTCCGCCGCCGCAGCCGGCCAGCAGCACGAGCGCCGCGATGCAGGGGAGCAGGCGGCGCATGGGTCTAGCGTGCCACGTCATGGAGCCGTCCAAGCTGGCGTGGTGGTTCTGGCGCTTCGGCACCGAGGTGGTGGTCGAGGACTCGCCGGTGTACGCGCAGGTCTGCCGGCTCGTGGCGGAGTCGCCGCCGCTGCTCGCGCTCGCAGCGCGTTCGGCGGAGGAGACGCCGATGATCTTCCTCGCCGCGATCCACGACGAGCTGCTGCGCGAGCCCGACGCCGAGCTCGCCGCCTACTACCCGACGGTGGGCGGCCGCCGCGCGCCCGACGCGGCACTCGGGCCGGCGCTCGAGCGCTTCTGCGCCGCGCGGGAGGAGCCGCTCGCGCACACGCTGGCCACGCGCCGCACGCAGACGAACGAGACCGCGCGCTGCGCCGGGCTGCTGCCGGCGTTCGCCGCAGTGGCGTCGGGGCGACCGCTCGCGCAGATCGAGATCGGGGCGAGCGCTGGGCTCAACGGGCTGTGGGACCACTACGCGTATGACTACGCAGGAACGCCCGCGGGGGATCCGGACTCGCCGCTGCGGATCGCGTGCGAGCTGCGCGGCAGCGCCGTGCCGCCGCTCGAGCCGCCGCCGGTCGCGTGGCGCGCGGGCATCGACCTCGCGCCCGTCGACCTGCGCGACCCCGACGACGTGCGCTGGCTGCGCGCGTGCCTGTGGCCCGACCAGCGCGCGCGCCACGAGCGCTTCGACGCCGCGGTCGAGGTCGCGCGGGTGCACGGGCCGGTCGACATCCGCCGCGGCGACGCGCTGGCGATGCTGCCGGGAGTGATCGAGTCGGCGCCGGCGGGCGCGCTGCTGTGCGTGTTCCACACCGCCGCGCTCGCCTACTTCACGCCCGAGCAGATCACCGACCTGGCCACGCTGCTCGCGTCGCTCGAGCGCGACGTCGCCTGGGTCGGCGGCGAGGCGCCGGGCATCCTCGTCGACGACGCTCGCCCGGCCCGCTCGTCGCTGTACTTCGCGGTCTCGGCGGGGCGGCCGGGCCGGCTCGCGCAGGTCGCCCGCATGGGCCACCACGGCGGTTGGCTCGAGTGGCGGGGCTAGGGGTACTTCCGCTCGAAGCGGCCGCGGGCGTCGCCGATCACGTAGCGCGACCGAGTGAAGTAGACGACCCACCGGGTCTTGCCGGAGATGTCCTGCGGCACGGCGTACTGGAGCTCGCTGATCGGCACCCCGATCTCCTTCGCGCCGCGGCGGGCGAGCCGCTGCGGCGCGCCGGGATTGAGGCTGGAGAACCGGATCGTGGGGACGCTGTCGAAGCCGGGGCTCCCGTCGGAGCCGAAGCGCTCGAGCTTGCCGCCGGGGGTGATCTGGACGTGGCGGAGGCGGCCTTGGTCCGTGAGCAAGGTGGCGTCGATCCGCTCCGGAGCGAGGCGCAGGTTGGTGAGCTTGGCGTCCTCCATGGCGCTCAGCTGCCGCAGCGCCGCGGCCACGTTGGCCTTCCGCACCAGCGAGTCCGGCTCGAGGCCCTTCGGCTTCGGGCCGGCGATCTGGGGCACGTTGGGCGCCTTGAGCGCCTTCTCGATGCCGTCGGTGTTGATGTCGACCGAGTTGACGAGGCTGAGGATGCCCGCGAGCGCAGCGCCGCCGATCGCGAGCACGACGACGATCGTGATCAGGCAGCCGCGACCGGCGCCGGAGCGGCGCGTGCCCGTCGCTCGCCCGACGGTGGCTTGGTTGAGCACGCCGCTGAGCTGGGCGGCGAGCTCGCGCTTCTTGGCGTCGTCCGTGGAGGGCGCGGTCCAGCGAGAGTCGCCGGCGGCCTCCTGTCGCGCGTCTTCGGTCCGCTCGGCCTGCGCGTCCTTGGCCGTGGCGGCGGCGTCCAAACGCGCGACCTCGACGGCCTCGGCCGCCTCCCATGTCGCCTCTTCGCGCTCGGTGCGCTGCTCCCATGCGGAATCGGGCTGCGCGGGGCTCCCGCCGAGGCCCTGGAGGGTGTCCTCACCGATCTCCCGCCCGAACGCGTCGTACTTCGGCACCCAACGATCAGAGCGGACCGGGCGGTCCGCGTCAACCGAGCGCTGCGCGCACCAGCTCGATCTCGTCGTCGGTCAACGTCCGCGGGTCGAGGAGGAGGCGGCCGTCCTGGATGCGCCCGACGATCGGCGGATCGTTGGCGCGGAGGCGGGCGGCGAGCGCCTCGGCGTTGCCGGGGATCGCGACCGCCGGGCCGGGCAGCTCGAGCAGCGGCAGTGCGCCGCCGCCGACCTTGGCCGTCGACTCGACGACCTCGCCGAGGCCGTCCGCGAGCCGTTGCGCGCGGGCGCGGAGCGTCGCGTCGTCCACCGTCAACATCCTCAATGAGGGGATCTCCTCCCGCCGTGCGTCGCGGTACAGGCGGAGCGTCGCCTCGAGGGCTGCGAGGGAGAGCTTGTCCAGGCGGGTGGCGCGGGCGAGCGGGTGCTGCTTGGCGGCTTGGACTGCGGCGTGGGTCCCGACCATGACGCCGGCCTGCGGGCCGCCGAGCAGCTTGTCGCCGGAGAAGCAGACGAGCGCGGCGCCGGCTTTGACCGAGCGGCGGACGGGCGGCTCGTCGGCGAGCAGCGCGAGGTCCTCGGCGAGGTTGCCGGAGCCGACGTCGTCGATCACCGGCACGCCGAGCTCGCACAGCTCCTCGATCTCGACCTCCTGGACGAAGCCGAGCTGGCGGAAGTTCGACGGGTGCGCGCGCAGGATCGCGCCGGTGCGGTCGGTGAGCGCGCCGGCGTAGTCGGCGCGGCGCGTGCGGTTGGTGGTGCCGACCTCTTTGAGCGTGGCCCCGGCCTGGGCGACGACGTCGGGGATGCGGAAGCCGCCGCCGATCTCGACGAGCTGGCCCCGCGAGACCACGATCTCGTGCCCGGGGCCGGCGAGCGCCGCGGCGGCGAGCAGGACGGCGGCGGCGCCGTTGTTGACCGCGAGCGCGGCCTCGGCGCCGGTGAGCTCGGTGAGGAGCGCCTCGACGTGGTCGTGGCGCGAGCCGCGGGTGCCGGTGGCGGCGTCCCACTCGAGCGTGGAGTAGCCCTCGGCAGCTCGGGTGACCGCCTCGCGGGCGGCGGCCGCGAGCGGCGCGCGGCCGAGGTTGGTGTGGACGATCACGCCGGTGGCGTTGAGGACGCGGCGGAGTGAGGGCTTCTTCGCGCGCGCGACGCGCTCGCGCGCGCGGGCGAGGAGGTCGGGATCGTCCGTGGCGCCGTCGCGGAGCTCGGTGCGCCGCTCCTCGATCGTGGCCCTCGCCGCCTGCACCGCCAGCGCGTGCGGCGCCTGGAGTTCCTTCGCGAGCTCGTTGACCGCAGGGAGGGACCGAAAACCGGGCATCGAGGACAGGCTACGCCCGCGGATCGTTGCGGCTTTGTCGCGGCTCTGTGACGAGTGTGTGGAGGGCGCCGGCGAACGGCGGCTGGGGAGGGAAGGTGTTCGGATGCAGGCGGCGTTTCGTTCCTTTCGGTGCGCGGTTCGGGCGGCGGGGAACGTTTGGCCGCTCCTGGCGGCGGAATGTTCCTCACCCCGTGCCCGGGTGGGTCGAGAGGAACGAAATGCCGGTTGAAAACGCGGAGCGGGCGGCGGTCGAGCTCGCGGGCCGCCAGCACGGGGTGATCAGCGTCAAGCAACTCCAACGGTGCGGCATGGGACGCCACGCCGTCGCTCACCGCGTCAAGACCGGGTGGCTGCGGCCGATCCACCGCGGCGTCTACCTCGTCGGCCCGCTCGAGAGCCCGCACTCGCGGCTGATGGCCGCCGCGCTCGCGGCCGGCCCCGGCGCGCTGATCTCCCACTACCCAGCCGCCGTTCTGTGGGAGCTGCGCCCACCCCGCGAGGGACCCGTCGACGTCACGATCCCCGACCGCAAGGCCCGCACCCGCCCCGGCATCCGCACCCACCACGCCACCCTCCACCCCCAGGACATCACCCGCCGCCACGGCATCCCCGTCACCTCCGCCGCCCGCACACTCCTCGACGTCGCCGCCACCGAACCGCCCCGGCAACTCGAGCTCGCAATCAACGAGGCCCAGATCCACCACCGCATCAGCATCCATTCCCTCAATGAGCAGTTCAGCCGTTACCCGCGTCACCGTGGATCGGCGGCGCTGACCGAGGCGCAGCAGATCGAGTCCGGCTACACCCGCTCCAGAGCGGAGCGGCTCGCGCTCGAGCTGATCCGCCGGGCCGGCCTGCCGCAGCCCCAGGCGAACGCCAAGATCGCCGGCCACGAGGTAGACCTGCTCTGGCGCGACGAGAGGCTGGTGGTCGAGATCGACAGCTGGACGTTCCACTCGACGCGCCGTTCGTTCGAGTTCGACCGCCACAAGGAGGCCGAGCTGGTCGCCGCCGGCCTCCGCGTCGCACACGTCACCTGGCGACAGCTGAACCATGACGCGTTCGGGGTGGTGGCGCGGCTCGCCACCGCGCTCGCCGCGTAATCTGGGGCCTATGGCCGTCGACGACAAGGACCTCGAGGAAGCCAACGATCTCTCCGTCGCGCCGATCGTCGGCCCCGACGACCCGCGGCGCTTCACGGACTCCGGGATCGAGATCGAGCCGCTGTACACGGCGGACGACGTTCCCGACGACCTCGACGAGCGGCTCGGCCAGCCGGGCGAGCACCCCTTCACGCGCGGCCCGCACCGCGAGATGTACCGCAAGCAGCTGTGGACGATGCGCCAGTACGCGGGCTACGCGTCGGCGAAGGAGTCCAACGAGCGCTACCGCTACCTGCTCAAGAACGGCTCGACCGGCCTCTCCATGGCCTTCGACCTCCCGACCCAGCTCGGGCTCGACTCCGACGACCCGCGCTGCCTCGGCGAGGTCGGGCGCACCGGCGTCGCGATCGACACGCTCGACGACATGCGGACCGCGTTCGACGGCATCCCGCTCGACGAGGTCTCGACCTCGATGACCATCAACGCCCCCGCGGCCGTGCTGATGCTGCTCTACCAGCTCGTCGGCGAGGAGCAGGGCGTCGAGCCGGAGCAGCTCCGCGGCACCACGCAGAACGACATCCTCAAGGAGTACATCGCCCGCGGGAACTTCATCTACCCGCCCGAGCCGAGCATGCGGCTGGTCACCGACCTGTTCGCCTACTGCGCCGAGCACATCCCGAAGTGGAACACCGTGTCGATCTCCGGCTACCACTTCCGCGAGAAGGGCTGCAGCGCGGTGCAGGAGGTCGCGTTCACGCTCGCCAACGGCATGGCCTACGTGCAGGCGGCGCTCGACGCCGGGCTGAACGTCGACGACTTCGCCCCCCGCCTGGCCTTCTTCTTCAACGGCCACAACAACGTCTTCCAGGAGGTCGCGAAGTTCCGCGCCGCCCGCAAGCTGTGGGCGGAGTTCATGCGCGACCGCTTCGGCGCCGAGAACCCGAAGTCGCAGATGATCCGCTTCCACACGCAGACCGGCGGCGTGACGCTGACCGCCCAGCAGCCGGCCAACAACATCGTCCGCGTCGCGCTGCAGGGCTTCGCCGCCGTCTGCGGCGGCACCCAGTCGCTGCACACCAACGGCTACGACGAGGCGCTCGCGCTCCCGAGCGAGCGCGCCGCCAAGATCGCGCTGCGCACCCAGCAGATCATCGCCCACGAGTCGGGCGCCGCCGACACGGTCGACCCGTTCGCGGGCTCCTACTACGTCGAGGCGCTGACCAAGGAGATCGAGGACCGCTCGCGCGCCCTGATCGAGAAGGTCGACGGGATGGGCGGCGCGGTGAACGCGATCAGCTTCATCAAGAGCGAGATCGAGGAGTCGGCCTTCGGCTACCACGAGCGCTACCGCACGAAGCAGGACATCGTCGTCGGCGTCAACAAGTACGAGGAAGAGGACATCGAGGTCGAGGACATCCTGCGCGTCGACCCCGAGACCGAGCGCGAGACGCTCGACCGCCTCAAGGCGTTCAAGCAGAACCGCGACCAGGAGCTGGCCGACAAGCGGCTCGACGAGCTGCGCGAGGCCGCCCGCGGCGACGAGAACCTGCTCCCGCCCATCCGCGCCGCCCTCAAGGACTCGTGCTCGATCGGCGAGGTCTGCGGCGCGATGCGCGAGGTCTTCGGCGAGTACCAGCCCGAGTCGTGAAGGAGGCCGAGCTCCGCGAGACCGAGACCGGCCTCGTCCCGGAGGGCAAGGGCTGGTTCGTGCTCAACCTCCGCGACGCGAGCTGGTCGACGATGAAGGGCGGCGGGACCTGGGTCGACTTCGGCGCCGACGGCGTGCGCCAGCAGATCGGCGTCGGCGTCCACGTGCTGATGCCGGGCGACGCGCCGGGCCGCTACCACGCTGAATCCGACCAGGAGGGCTTCCTCGTGCTGTCCGGGGAGTGCATCCTGCTCGTCGAGGGCGAGGAGCGCCGGCTCAAGCAGTGGGACTACTTCCACTGTCCGCCCGGCACCGCCCACATCACGATCGGGGCGAGCGAGGAGCCGTGCGCGATCTTCATGCTCGGCGCGCGGACGCCCGGCAAGCTGCTCGACTACATCCCGGATCCGGCGGCTGCGAAGCACGGCGTGGCGGTCAAGGAGCGCACCGACAACTCCAAAGACGCCTACGCCGACCAGGACCGCACGCAGACCGCCGTCAGCGCGCCGTGGCCCTGAACCGCACGACGTCCTCGACCTCGTCTGCGTAGTCGAAGTCCCCGAACGGGGTGACCGCCGGCCGCCCCCGCTCGAGCTTCCACGTGCCCTCGACCATCCCGTCGACGACCAGCGTCGCGGCGAGGATCCCGCCTCCCGGCCGCACGGCCTTGTCGTGCTCCGGCGCCAAGATCAGCGAGCGGTCGCGGTGGCCGAGCAGGTACGAGTCGAACATCGGCAGCAGGCGCACGTGCGGCGGCGCCGGCTCCAGCCCGCGCGGGACCCACCCGCGGCGGCCGAGGACCTCGACCTCTTCGAGCTCGAGCGACTCGTAGGCCCGGCGCGCCTCGCGCATC
Organism: uncultured Solirubrobacteraceae bacterium; assembly: GCA_963802905.1. Taxonomy (GTDB): domain Bacteria; phylum Actinomycetota; class Thermoleophilia; order Solirubrobacterales; family Solirubrobacteraceae; genus DASQFQ01. The sequence goes on from CAWDKH010000020.1 coordinate 45,836, forward strand.
GGCAGGCCCGACCACACCGCGAAGTCCTCAGGCGCCGACGGCGGGTGCGCGTGGGCGTGGCGGCGCGCGAGCTCGACCACGGGGTCCTCCGGCGCCGCGCCCGCCGGGCCGAGCCAGTCGTCGATCAGCACGAACTGCTTGTCCGGCCCCTCGATGATCTCGCCCTGCAGGGCGGCGACGCCGGTGAGCCAGGCCGGCACCTGCGGGTGATCCGGGAGGCTGACGCCGCGCGCCCGCACGGCGTCGGCGAGCTCGCGGCGGGTGAGCGGGCCGTCGGCCAGCGCCGCCCGCACGTCCCGGCGCACGTCGCCGACCCCCAGCTCGGCGATCCGCCGCGCGCTCTTCTTCAGCCCGATCGGCCCGAGCAGCGCGACCATCCAGCGCGCATCCTCGGCCGGGATCAGGTGCAGCGTCCCGCGCATCACCCACGTCCGCGCGACCGACCGCTCCTCGAAGCGAGCCGCCGCGACATCGGCGAGCGTGCTCCCCGGCCGCCGGGCCCGGATCCCCAGCGCGGCGGCCGCCGCATCCTGCGCCTGCAAGCCACCGACCGCGCGAACCGTGTCGGCCACGGATCGCACCTCCCCGGCCAAACCCTGCCCGCGAGCGAGAAGACCCCGTGCGACGTCGGGAGGAAGGGTCCGCGGCATGGCGAAACGATCCCCCATGAGTTCGCTTCAGGCTTCCCGCACCCTCGTAAAGTCGCCCCCCGAGCTGTGGGCAGAGCTGTCGGATCTCGGCTCCCTGGCCCGCCATCTCGGCGAGTTCGGGGATATCCGGATCACGAAGGTGGACCCCGAGTCCCGAGTCGAATGGGAGGCGGACCGCGCGAGCGGGACCGTCCGGCTCGAGCCCTCGGGATGGGGGACGCGCGTCGTGCTGACGGTCGACACACCGGAGCCGGCCGCGATCCCCACGCCGGAGGCCGACGCGGAGCCGGAAGCGGTCCCGGCTCCCGAGCCTCCGCCGGCCGCGGTGGTCGAAGCGGAGCCCGGTGCCCGAGCCTGAGGCGATCGAACCCGAGCCCGAGCCCGAGCCGGCCGAGGAGCCCGCCCCAGAGCCGAAGCGCGGCTTCTGGGCCCGCCTGTTCGGCCGTAAGAAGCTCCTCCCCGTCGAGCCCGCGCCCGAGCCGGTCGCGGAGGAGATCGTCGAGCCCGAGCCGGTCGACGAGGAGCCCGAGGCCACCGAGAGCCAGGCCTTCGGCACCATCGAGTGGGAGGTCCCCGAGCCCGTGGCCGAGGAGCCCGAGCCGGAGCCCGAACCCGACCCCGTCGACGCCCACGCGGTGCTCAACGGCGTGCTCGACACCCTCGGCGCCGCGCACCACCGGCCCTTCAGCCGCTCCTAATACCCTGGCGGGCCGTGCCGTCCGCCACCGAACGCTCGATCCTCACCTCCCCCGGGCCGGTCGCCAAGACCGCCGCCTACGCGACCGCCGAGCCCGAGCAGCGCTGGATGCTGCGGCAACCGCGCGACGTCCGCTGCTCGTTCGCCGAGGAGGTCTTCGGCCGCCCCGACGCCACCGAGCGCCAGGAGATCTGGATGCTGCGCCAGCCCAAGGCGGTCCGCGAGTCGTTCATCCGCGAGGTGCTCGAGCTCGAGGACCCGCCGCCGCTGCAGTCGATCTGGATGCTGCGCCAGACCGACAAGGTCCGCGAGTCGTTCGTCAGGGAGGTCCTGGAGTCGTGAAGCAGGTCGAGACCCGTGTCACCACGCCGCGCAGTCCCGAGGACGTGTACGCCTACCTCGCCGACTTCAACAACCAGGCCGAGTGGCGTTTCGACGTCGTCTCGTCCGAGCTGATCTCCGGCGAGCCCGGCGCGGTCGGTAGCCACTACCGGCAGCTCGTCAAGCAGGGCCGCAAGGAGGTCACGAGCGAGGTCGAAGTCACGGAGGCCGAGCCGAACCGGCGCGTCGCATTCCGCACCCTCGGCGGCCCGGTCACCGTCTCCGGCGTCTGGAAGCTCGAGCCCGAGGGCGGTGGGACGCGCGTCGACACCGAGGTCGCGATCGCGATGCACGGCTTCCTCAAGCTGTTCGAACCGTTCTCGGGCGGCCAGCTGCGCAAGACCGCGACCCGCTACGAGGCGGCGCTCGCCGAGCGCTTGGGCGGCACGGCCGGGAAGTAGGATCCGGCGCCGCATGCGCCAGAAGAGCCCCGAGACCTACGAGGAACGGCTCGCACAGCTCGAGGAGCTGCGCGCCGCCGCCGTCCACCACGCGTCCGAGACCGCGGTCGAGAAGCAGCACGCCAAGGGCAAGTACACGGCCCGCGAGCGGATCGAGAAGCTGCTCGACCCCGGCTCCTTCCAGGAGCTCGACACGTTCGTCCGCCACCGCACGAACGAGTTCGACATGGAGAAGAACCGCCCGTGGGGCGACGCCGTGGTCACCGGCCACGGGACGATCGAGGGCCGGCGCGTCTGCGTCTTCTCCCAGGACTTCACCGTCTTCGGCGGCTCGCTGGGCGAGGTGATGGCCGAGAAGATGGTCAAGATCATGGACCTGGCGGCCAAGATCGGCTGCCCCGTGATCGGGATCAACGACTCCGGCGGCGCGCGCATCCAGGAGGGCGTCGTCTCGCTCGGCGCCTACGGCGACGTCTTCGTCCGCAACGTCCAGTGCTCCGGCGTGATCCCGCAGATCTCGCTGATCATGGGCCCGTGCGCGGGCGGCGCCGTCTACTCCCCGGCCATGACCGACTTCATCTTCATGGTCAAGGAGACGTCGCACATGTTCATCACGGGCCCCGACGTGATCAAGACGGTCACGGGCGAGGAGGTCGAGTTCGAGGAGCTCGGCGGCGCGATGAGCCACAACTCGAAGTCGGGCGTCGCGCACTTCGCCTCCGACGACGAGGACCAGTGCATCGAGGACACGCGCTACCTCCTGTCCTTCCTGCCCCAGAACAACCTCGAGACGGCTCCGCGCGTACTCCCGTCCGACGACCCGCTTCGCATGGACGAGGAACTGGACCGGGTCGTCCCCGACTCGCCCAACAAGCCCTACGACATGCGCGACGTCGTCCGCTACGTCGTCGACGACGGCGAGTTCTTCGAGGTCCAGGAGCACTTCGCGCAGAACATCGTCTGCGGCTACGGGCGCCTGAACGGCTACAGCGTGGGCATCGTCGGCAACCAGCCGAAGGCGATGGCCGGCGTGCTCGACATCGACGCGTCAGCGCCAAGGCCGCGCGCTTCGTGCGCACCTGCGACGCGTTCAACATCCCGCTCATCACGTTCGTCGACGTCCCCGGCTTCCTCCCCGGCACCGACCAGGAGTGGGGCGGGATCATCCGCCACGGCGCGAAGCTGCTCTACGCCTTCACCGAGGCGACCGTGCCGAAGATCACCGTCATCACGCGCAAGGCCTACGGCGGCGCCTACGACGTCATGGCCTCCAAGCACATGCTCGCCGACTTCAACTTCGCGTGGCCGAGCGCGGAGATCGCGGTCATGGGCCCCGAGGGCGCGGTCAACATCATCCACCGCCGCGACATCGCCCAGTCGCCGACGCCCGACGAGCGCCGCTCGAAGCTGATCGACGACTACAAGGCGCGCTTCGCCAACCCCTACACGGCGGCCGAGCGCGGCTACATCGACGACGTGATCGTGCCCCACGAGACGCGCCCGAAGGTCATCACCGCGCTCGAGACGCTGCTGACCAAGCGCGTGCCGGGGCCGAAGCGCAAGCACGGCAACATTCCGCTCTAGCCGCGGTTAGAGTCGGCCGATGCTCTCGCGTCGGCAGTTCCTCACTCGTTCCGGCGCGGTGGGCGCCGCCGTCCTGTTCACCCCTCAGGATGCGCTCGGCGCCCGGCGCGCTCCTGCGCGGCGGGAAGTTCTCCAGCGGCGTGATGTCCGGCGACCCGACGCCGCGCGGGATCACGCTGTGGACGCGGGTCGGGGACGTCGGCGGGCGCGGCGGCGTCCGGCTCGAGGTCGCGCGCGACAAGGACTTCCGCAAGGTCGTCATGCGCCGGACGATCCAGACGCGCGGCTCGCTCGACCACACGGTCAAGGCGCGGCTCGGCGGGCTGCGGCCGCACGAGCGCTACTACTACCGCTTCGAGACGGCGACGCGGAACAGCCCCGTCGGGCGCTTCCAGACCGCGCTGCCCGAGGACTCCAACGAGCCGGTGCGGCTGGGCTTCTTCTCGTGCCAGAACTACCCGCACGGCTTCTACAACGCGCACGAGCTGATGGCCCGCGAGGACCTCGACTTCGTCGTCAACCTCGGCGACTACATCTACGCCGAGGCCTACCACTCGCGCGCCGACGGCACCGGCGTGCGCGACGACCGCATCGGCCGCCAGCGCGCGGACGTCATCCACGAGGCGATCTCGCTCGACGACTACCGCGACAAGTACAAGCTCTACCGCAAGGACCCGGCGCTGCGGAAGATGCACGCGCGCTTCCCGATGGTCTCCACCTGGGACGACCACGAGGCGCAGGACAACTACGCCGGCGGAGCGCCCGGCGGCGGCCTGCCGCCCGAGCAGCGCTTCAGCGAGGCGCGGCGGCGGCGCGGCTACAAGGCGTTCTTCGAGCACATGCCGCACTACGCGGCGCCGCGCGGGCGCGACCGCCTCTACCGCACGCTGCGCTTCGGGCGCAACGTCGACCTGATCATGCTCGACGAGCGCCAGTACCGCGACGACCAGCCGTGCGGCGACGCGGTCGCCGAGCCGTGCCCCGAGTACAACAACCCGCGCACGCTGCTCGGCGCAGGGCCAGAAGGCGTTCTTCAAGACCGCCCTCGAGCAGTCGCCGGCGAACTGGAAGCTGATCGGCAACGAGGTGGCGATCATGCCGGTCAAGACCGGCGCGAACACCTACTTCACCTACGACTTCTGGCACGGCTACCCCGGCGAGCGGCGCGAGATCCTCGAGCACATCAAGGCCAAGGGCATCAAGGACGTCGTCTTCCTCACCGGCGACATCCACACGTTCGCGGCCGGCGACGTCCAGATCACCGAGGGCGGCGAGTCGGTGGCGACGGAGATCGTCGGCGGCTCGGTCACCTCGCTCGCGCTCGGCGAGGGCGACATCCCGATCGGCGGCGGCGTGATCCTGCCGGGCAACGACGCGAACCCGAACACGTCGAAGGCCATCATCGACGCGCTGATCGGCTTCAACCCGTGGGTCGACTACGCGGACTTCGACCACCACGGCTACGTCGTCGTCGAGGCCAAGCGCACGGAGCTGAAGGCGACGCTGCGGCGGATCGAGACGATCAAGAAGCGCTCGACCAAGCGCCTGCCCGACGTCTCCTACACGATCGCCCGCGGCGACACGTCGCTGAAGGGCAAGCGCCGCGGAGGCTAATCTCGCGGCCATGAACCGCCGCCCGCGACTGGAGCTGCACGGCTCGAGCGCCTCGCCCGAGGAGGCCGCCGCGGTGATGGCGGCGATCGAGCAGTTCCTCCGCGACACCACGCCGCCGCCCGCGCCGGCGGAGGAGCCGGAGAACCCGTGGATCCGCGCCGCCCGCGTCGAGGCGGTCGAGCGCGAGCCGGGCTTCAGCCCCTGGTGAAACCCTCAACCAGGGGTCAGACCCCTTTAGGAGGGTTGAGGGTTAGGCCAGTGCGGGGGTTTCCGGGCCCGGTGCGCGGAGGCCGTAGGCGTGCAGGCGGACGCGGTCGCCGTGCTCGATCACGGTCAGGCTCGCGTTGGCGGGCGGCGCGAGCGTGCGGGCGTCGGACGCCGGTGAGGTGCGCGGTGGCGGCGCGGATGCAGCCGCCGTGGGTGACCACGATCACGTCCTCGCCGTGGAGCTCGTCGACCGCCGCCGCCACGCGGGCCTGGAACTGCTGCCACGACTCGGCGGGGTAGTGCTCGCCGCGCTGCCACGCGGCGACCGACTCGGGATCGAGCTCGTCGAGCGTGTGGCCGGCCCACGGCCCCATGTCGATCTCGCGCCAGCGCTCGTCGGTCGGCGCGCCCGCCAGCCCGATCAGCTCGGCGGTCTGGACGGCGCGCGTGAGGTCGGAGGACAGCCGCCGGTCGGGGATGCCGTCGAGGAACGGCACGAGCGCCTGCGCCTGCTCGCGCCCGAGCTCGGACAGCTCCGGGTCAGCCTGGCCCTGCAGGCGGTGCTCGGCGTTCCAGGTCGACTCGCCGTGGCGGACGAGCAGCAGACGATTCACCGCGACAGTGTCTCGAACAGCTCGGTCCGCACCTCGCTCCGTCGCGGCGGCCAGGTCGAGCGCGGGGCGCGGCCGAGCGGGCGCAGGCGCGGGTTCGCGCGCAGCCAGTCGCGCCACTCGCGCGTGCGGCTGCGCACCGCGCGGTTCCACGGCGCCTGCGACAGGCGCCGGACGACGGGCATGACCAGCAGGATGCGGCGGCCGCGCGGGAGCGCGGCCACCTGGGGCGCGAGCACCCGCTCCGCCGTGCCGGCCCGCATCCGAGCGACGCCGTCGCGCCAGTCCGTCAGCCGCGGGTCCGCGACGGGCCCGAGCGGGGTGAGGAAGCGCAGGCCGCCGGGGAGGTAGCGGTACAGCACCGGGACCTGCTCCGGCGGCGTGGAGACGACGAGGTCGCCCGGCCGCAGCGCGGGCGCGACCGTCGTGGCGACGGTGCGCACGTTGCTCTTGGCCGGCGCGGGCCCGGACGCGAGCCAGATCGCCACCACGCCGGCGAGCGCGACCCATGTCCAGCCCGCGCCACGTGCCAGCACCGCGGCGAGGGCCAGCAGCAGCGGCCCGAACAGGACGGCGAAGTAGCGCGGCGCCCACGCCGGCTCGAGCTGCGAGCCGAGGAAGGCGAGCGAGGCGGCCACGGCAGCGACCAACCCGAGGAGCCGCGCGCCCTCCGGCGGCCGGCCGCGACCGAGCGCGGCGCCGGCGGCGAGCGCCAGCAGCGGCAGGGCCACGAACCCGAACAGGACGCCCGGGATGCCCATGAGGCTCAGCGCCGACGGCCGCGAGGCCCACGGCGCCGCGGTGTTGGAGGCCTGGAAGAGCAGGCTCGGGACCCACGGCGCGTAGAGCAGCGCGACCCCGCCCGCGAGCAGCGCGCCGTCGCGCGCGCCGACCCGGCCCTCGTGCCACAGCCACAGCCAGGCCGCGGCCAGGCCGGCGAGCAGGAACAGCGCCCAGTTGTGCGCGTAGAGCAGCAGCACGCACCACAGCCCGAGCAGCCAGAGGTGGCGCCGCCGCCCCTGCACGAACGCGAGCACGAAGCTCGCGCAGGCGAGCACGGACAGCACCGCCACCAGCGAATACATCCGCGCCTCCTGCGCGTAGTAGGTCAGGAACGGGCACCCGGCCGCGCCGATCGCCGCCAGGGCGCCGGCGCGGCGGCCGAAGGCGGCGCTGCCCGCCCACCACGAGACCGGCACCGCGGCGAGCGCGAACACCAGCGCGAGCGAGCGCGTGGCCGCCTCGCCCGTGCCGGCGACCGCCATCCAGCCGTGCAGCAGCAGGTAGAACAGCGGCGGCGAGCCGTCCAGGCGCAGCAACCGCGGGATGTCGCCGAGCTCGTGCGAGGCGATCCCGACCGTGATCGCCTCGTCGATCCAGTAGCCGCTGTCGAGGATCCCGGTGCGCAGCAGCAACGTCCCGGCGGTCAAGAGCGCGAGCGCGGCGGCCACGGCGCGGGACATGCGGCCCAGCGTGGCACCGGATTCGGGCGTTCGGGCGCCGCCGCACAACGAATGGCAACAGGTCCCAACATGGGGCGCCGGATATCCTGCCGCCGCCGATGTTCAGCAAAGTCCTGGTCGCCAACCGCGGGGAGATCGCCGTCCGCGTCATCCGCGCGCTCGACGAGCTCGGGATCGCCTCCGTCGCCGTCTACTCCGAGGCCGACCGCGACGCGCTGCACGTCAAGCGCGCCACCGAGGCCTACCTCCTCGGCCCCGGCCCGGCCGCCGAGTCCTACCTGAAGGTCGACAAGCTGCTCGAGGTGATCGAGGAGTCCGGGGCCGAGGCCGTCCACCCGGGCTACGGCTTCCTGGCCGAGAACGCGGCGTTCGCGACCGCGCTCGAGGAGAAGGGGATCACCTTCATCGGCCCGCCCGCCTCGGCGATCGAGGCGATGGGCTCGAAGACCCGGGCCCGCGAGCTGATGAAGGGCGCCGGCGTGCCGATCGTGCCCGGCACGACCGAGCCGGTGGAGACGCTCGAGGACGCCAAGACGATCGCCGAGGAGATCGGCTACCCGATCGCGGTCAAGGCCGCGGGCGGAGGCGGCGGCAAGGGCTTCCGCGTCGCCGAGGAGCCCGACAAGCTCCAGGAGGCGTTCGAGGGCGCCGCGCGCGAGGGCGAGAAGTTCTTCTCCGACGACACCGTCTACCTCGAGCGCTACCTGCCCGACCCGCGCCACGTCGAGGTCCAGGTGCTCGCCGACAAGGAGGGCAACACGATCCACCTCGGCGAGCGCGACTGCTCGATCCAGCGCCGCCACCAGAAGCTGATCGAGGAGTCCCCCGCCCCGCTGGTCGACGACGAGCTGCGCGAGAAGATCGGCAAGATCGCCGTCGACGCGGCCAAGGCGGTCGGCTACCACTCGGCCGGCACGATCGAGGGCCTGCTGCAGGACGGCGAGTACTTCTTCCTCGAGATGAACACGCGCGTGCAGGTCGAGCACTGCGTGACCGAGGAGGTCTCCGGCATCGACATCGTGCGCGAGCAGATCCTGATCGCGGCGGGCGAGACGCTGTCGATCACCCAGGACGACGTGCACCTGCGCGGCCATGCGATCGAGTGCCGCATCAACGCCGAGGACGCCGCCAAGAACTTCGCCCCCGCCCCCGGCACGGTCACGTATTACCGCGAGCCGAGCGGGCCCGGCGTGCGCGTCGACTCCGGCGTGCTGAGCGGCTCGGAGATCACGCCGCTCTACGACCCGATGGTGGCCAAGCTGATCGTCCGCGACACCGACCGCGCGGGCGCCACCGCGCGGATGCTGCGGGCGCTCAAGGAGTTCGAGATCGAGGGCGTCACCACCCTGATCCCGTTCCACAAGGCGATCATGGCCTCCGAGCAGTGGGCCAAGGGCGAGACCTGCCGCGACCTGATCGGCGACCGCAAGTGGCTCAAGGAGCTCGCCCAGCCGAAGCCGGAGAAGCGCGACGAGGACGAGCCCGAGCCCGTCGAGCGCTCCTACACCGTCGAGGTGTCGGGCAAGCGCTTCGAGGTCACCGTCCACGGCGAGCCGACGCTCGCCCCCGCCAACGGCACCGTCCCGGCGCAGGCGCGCAAGCCCGCGCGCTCCGAGCGCTCGAAGAGCGGCGGCGGCGGGGGCAAGGACGAGCTGACCTCGCCGCTGCAGGGCAACATGTGGAAGGTGCTGGTCGAGAAGGGCGCCACCGTCGAGGAGGGCCAGCTCATCTGCATCATCGAGGCGATGAAGATGGAGAACGAGATCACCGCCCACAAGGCCGGCACGATCGAGGACCTCCCGATCACCGAGGGCGCCGCGGTCAAGAGCGGCGACCTGCTCGCGGTCATCAAGTGATCCGCGTCGCCACGCCCGACGACACCGCCGTCGTCGCGCGGCTGCTGTGCGACTTCCGCGACCACGAGCGTCGCCACTGGCCGCCCGACAAGGCCATGTTCGCCGGCGTCGAGCGCCTGATCGGGCGCGACGACGTCGAGTACCTGCTGGGCGGCGACCCGCCGATGGGCGTGATCCAGCTCCGCTACCGCTACGGCGTCTGGTGGGACGCCGAGGACTGCTGCGTCGAGGACGTCTTCGTGCGCGCAGAGGCCCGCGGTACGGGCCTTGGCAAGGCGCTCGTGTCGTTCGCGATCGAGCGCGCCCGCGAGCGCGGCTGCCGCCGGCTCGAGCTCGACACCGGCGAGGACAACGCACCGGCCCAGGGCCTCTACCGCTCGCTCGGCTTCAGCCCCGCCGGCGTCTTCATGCGCCGCCGCGTCGACGAGAACGTCCCGCCGGGCTGGGGCAACTAGCGGTAGCGCCGCTCCGACTCGTCGATCTTCACGTCGTTGATCGACGCGTCGCGCCGGCGCATGTAGCCGAGCTCGTCGAACTCCCAGTGCTCGTTGCCGTGCGAGCGCCACCACTGCCCCTCGGGGTCACGTGACTCGTACTCGAAGCGCACGGAGATGTGGTTGTCGTGGAACGCCCACAGCTCCTTCATCAGCTTGTAGTCCAGCTCGCGCGCCCACTTGCGCGTCAGGAACTCGACGATCGCCTCGCGGCCTTCGAAGAACTCGTCGCGGTTGCGCCACTGGGAGTCGGGGGTGTACGCGCCGGCGACGCGCTCGGGGTCGCGGGTGTTCCACGCGTCCTCGGCCGCCTGAACCTTCTTGCGCGCAGTCTCGAGCGTGAACGGCGGGACGGGCGGGCGGGGATCCATGACCGGAACGCTAGCTCGCGCGGCCAGCGCCGCCGTGGCTGGGCACGTTCCGCGGCGTCCGGCTCGACGTCGAACGCCAGCCGCAGCTCGCAGTCGAACCAGCGGGCGTGCTCGTGCACGACGTCGAGCGCGAGCAGGTAGCGCCCGGGCTCGGGCGGCGCGGTCACGACGACGGGCACGATGCACTCCGCATCCGGTGCGACCGCGGCGGGGAACGGCGTCCGGTGCCCGTCATGGATCAGCATCGCGCCGGACGCGTGGCGCCAGTGGTAGGAGACGCGGATCTCGGGCGCCCGCCCCTCGCCCCACGGCCACGTCACGGTCCCGTGATTGCGGACGGCGACGTGGACGTTGCGCGTCTCGCCCGCGAGCATCCGGTGGTCGCGCTCGAGCGGGCGGATCGCCGCCTGGTAGGCGGCGGGCTCGAGGCAGCGGCCGCCGTGCGCCGCCTCGAAGTCAGATCGCGTCGCCAGCACCGGCTCCCGTCGCGGCGGCCGGGCCGGGAACGCGCTCGGCGCGTCGAGCACCGCGGCGATCCGCTCGCGGTCCTCGGGCGGGACGGGCGCGGGGTCGAGGCGGGCCGAGCGCTCCGGGAGGTAGTAGCGGGCGTTGAGCTCGCCGCCGCCGGGCGCCACGAGTGCCGGGCCGCGCTCGACGTTGCGCGCGACCTTCGCGGCGCGCTCGGCCTCCGACGTCAGGATCGGATCGAGGTGGTAGAGCGGCGCCTCGACGCAGCGGGCCGGCCACGCCGGGTGCGCGCCGGTGTGCGGCCGCCCGTCGAACCACAGCTCGCCGTCGTTGCGAACGAGCCGGTTGTGGTAATCGGGCCACCACGGAAGCTCGTCGAGCCAGTGCGCCCTGTCCGGCCACACCCAGCGGGTCGGGAGCCAGTACTGGCGCATCTCCTCGTCGGCGCACAGCCCCGGTAGCGCCGCCACCAGCGCCGCGCTGGGCACCTCGTCGGCGTCGAGGCGCAGCACCCAGTCACCCGAGCACTGCCGGTGCTTCCACGCCAGCGCCACGCTGCCGCAGTACTCGACCCGCAGGAGGCGGTCGGCGAGCGCCTCGTAGGCGCCCAGCACCCCGGGATCGACCCGCTGGTCGACCGCGAGGACGATCTCGTCAGCGACCTCGCGGAGCGGCGCGAGGATCGCGGCGGCCACCGGCGCGGGCTGGTGGATGCCGAGGAGAACGCTGAGCGTCATGCAAGGGTCTGGACATTCCCCTCGTGAATGCGCTTCTGAGCGCCCGTCCGTCGCGCCAGGGGCAGGGCCGCATCCGGCAGCCCTTCGAGGTACGAGCGATCCTCCCGCAGAATGGCCGCCGCGCGCAAGGGGTCGAGCACCTCGCCGTGGCCGGGCACGATGTGGGCCGCCTGCTCGACCAGCGGCTCGAGCCGGTCGAGCGTGGCGAGGTAGGCGTCGCGCGAGCCGCCCGGGGAGAGCATCGGGATCTCGACCGGCGACAGATAGTCGCCGCACACGAGCACCTTCGCCCACGGGATCCAGACCGCCGTGCCGTCTGCGGTGTGGCCGTCGGCCGGGTGCAGCTCGAGCTCCTGGTCACCGAGCGCGCAGTGACCCGGCACGGGCAGCACCTGCGGCTCCGGCAGCCCCAGCGGCGCCGGGCGCTCGATGTAGTTGTCCTCGTCGAAGTCGCGCATCGCCCGCTGCGCGCGGCCGGGCTGGTCGCGCATCCGCGACGCGGTCGACTCCCCCACGCCGAGCGGCGCGGAGGGGAACGCGTAGCGGCCGAGCAGGTGGTCCCAGTCGGCGTGCGTGGCCATCAGGCCGACGACGCGGAAGCGCGCCTGGTCGGCGATCGACGGCAGGATCTCCAGCTCGTCGGGCAGCACCGGCGAGTCGACGCAGAACGCCTCCTCGCCGGAGCGCACCAGGGTGCAGGTCGTCTGCCAGAAGCGCGACGTGACGACCACGACGTCGGGGTGGAGCCCGACGGCGCGCACTCAGATCAGGCCGCGCCGAGCAGCTTGGCCGCTTCGAGGAGGGTCTTCACCTCGGCGGTCGGCTTCTTCTGCGAGGAGTCGAGCTGCTCCTTGTTGCGGTTGACCCAGATCACGGGGACCTTGGCCTTGATGCACGGCTCGACGTCGTAGTAGTAGTCCGACGCCACGTGCACCCAGCCCTTCTTGCCGCCGATGCGGCGCTCGCACTCCTTGAAGTGCGCGGGGTCGGGCTTGTAGGAGCGGACCTGCTGCGCGGTGACGACCAGGTCGAAGTCCGGCTTCAAGTGCCGGCGGGTCTCGCCGAGCAGCTTGTCGTCGACGTTGGCGATCAGCCCGATCTCGAACTTCTTCTTGAAGCGCTCGAGCTGCGTGTTGGTCTCCTTGAACGGAGGCCAGCGCTTGACGGAGTCGGGAAGGAACCCGGAGCGGGAGGGCTCGAGCGGCCAGCCGAGCTGCTTGGAGATCTGCACGGCGGTGCGCCGCAGGACCTCCGCGTAGAGCTCGTAGGAGCCGCCCTTGATCTCCTTCTGGGTCTCTTTGAAGAGCGCGATGAGCTCATCGCGGGCGATGGTGTAGCCGTCTTTCTCCGCCTCTTTCGAGAACGCCTCGTAGATCCCGGTGTCGGAGTCGATGAGGGTCCCGTAGACGTCGAAGGTGACGAACGTGACTTCCTTGGGGAGCGGCATGAAGGCGGACGATTGTAGAGTGGCCGCCCTCGATGGACCTTCTTGAGTACCAGGGCAAGCAGCTCTTCGCGCGCCACGGCGTGCCTGTCCCCTCCGGCGCGCCGGCCGGCACCGTCGAGCAGGCGGTCGCCGCCGCCGACGAGATCGGCTACCCGTGCGTCATCAAGGCGCAGGTGCTGATCGGCGGCCGCGGCAAGGCCGGCGGCATCAAGGTCGCGCAGAACCGCGGCGAGGCCGAGGAGCACGCCCGCGCGATCCTCGGCATGGACATCCGCGGCTTCACCGTCCACGAGGTGTGGGTCGAGGCGGCCTCCGACATCGCGTCGGAGTACTACGCGTCGATCGTCTTCGACCGCGCGGCGAAGAAGCCGCTCGTGATGCTCTCGACGCAGGGCGGGATGGACATCGAGGAGGTCGCCGACAACAACCCGGACGCGATCGCCCGCCTCCACGTCGACCCGCTGCTCGGCTTCCAGGACTTCCACGCCCGGCGGCTCGCGTTCGAGGCCGGCGTCGACGCCGACGTCGTGCGCCCGGTCGGCGCGCTGCTCACCAAGCTCTACGACGCGTTCGCCTCCGAGGAGGCGATGCTCGTCGAGGTCAACCCGATGATCGTCACCTCCGACCGCAAGGTGATGGCGCTCGACGCCAAGGTCACGCTCGACGGGAACAGCTTGTTCCGCCATCCCGAGAACGCCGAGCTGCGCGACGCCGGGGGCGAGGATCCGCAGGAGCAGATGGCCAAGGAGCGCGGCCTGACCTACGTGAAGCTCGACGGCAACGTCGGCATCCTCGGCAACGGCGCCGGGCTCGTGATGTCGACGCTCGACGTCGTCGCCCAGGCGGGCGGCAAGCCGGCGAACTTCCTCGACGCGGGCGGCGGCTCGAAGGCCGAGGCGATCACGCAGGCAGTCGAGGTGATCCTCAGCGATCCGAAGGTCACCGCCGTGCTGTTCAACATCTTCGGCGGCATCACGCGCTGCGACGAGGTCGCGCGCGGGCTGATCGAGGCGTTCGACCAGATCAAGCCGACGGTGCCGTTCGTGGTCCGCCTCGACGGCACGAACGACAAGGAGGGCCGGGCGCTGCTGGCCGAGGCCGACCTCCCCAACGTGCACGCCGAGGCGACGATGCTGGGCGCCGCGAAGCGCGTCGTCGAGCTGGCGGGCGAGTCGCCGAGCGGCGGCGGCGAGCCCGAGGGCGAGACGGTGCCGCCCGGCGAGGGCACCGAGACCGAGCTGGGCGCCGCCGACGACCGAGCGGAGGCGGGTGCCTGATGGCGATCCTGGTCGACGAGAACACGAAGCTCTGCGTCTCCGGCATCACCGGGCGCGAGGGCACGTTCCACGCGATGAACAACAAGCGCTACGGCACGCAGGTCGTGTCGGGCGTGACGCCCGGCAAGGGCGGCCAGGACGTCGAGGGCGTCCCGGTGTTCAACACCTTCCACGACGCGGTCGCCGAGACCGGCGCGAACACGGCGATGATCTTCGTCCCGCCGCGCTTCGCCGCCGACTCGATCCTCGAGGCCGAGGACGCCGGCATCGCGCTCGTGATCGCGATCACCGAGGGCATCCCCGCCCACGACGAGCTGCGCGTCTACAACCACCTGCTCGGCAACCCGAACTGCCGGCTGGTCGGCCCGAACTGCCCCGGCATCCTCTCGCCCGGCAAGGCCAACGTCGGGATCATCCCGGCGTCGTTCTTCAAGGAGGGCAACGTCGGCGTCGTCTCGCGCTCCGGCACGCTGACCTACCAGATCGGCAACGAGCTGGCCCAGAGCGGCTTCGGCAACTCGAGCATCGTCGGCATCGGCGGCGACCCGGTCCCGGGGTCGAGCTTCATCGACATCATCGAGCTGTTCGAGGCCGACGACGAGACCGAGCTGATCGTGATGGCGGGCGAGATCGGCGGCTCCGCCGAGGAGGAGGCCGCCGAGTTCATCGCCGAGCACGTCTCGAAGCCGGTCGTCGCCTACATCGCGGGCTTCACCGCGCCGCCCGGCAAGACGATGGGCCACGCCGGCGCGATCGTCTCCGGCTCCAAGGGCACGGCGGCGGCGAAGGCCGAGGCGCTCGAGGCGAAGGGCGTGCGGGTCGGCCGCACTCCCACCGAGGTCGCTGAAATCGCCGCCGAGATTGCCGGCTCGCTGGCGCGCTGACCGCGACTTCGGTCGGCCGCGCGCGTTGGACGCGCTGATGCTTCGCGTCCTCGCAACGGCCGTGCTCCTCGTCCTGGCGGCGCCAGCGGCAGCCGCCCACGCGCGCGCGGGCGACCTCGACCCGGCCTTCGCCGGCGGCGCGGCGGCGCTGCTCCACCGCGCCGGAGCGAACCTCAGCGGCGCCGCCGTGGCGCTGCAGGGCGACGGCCGGGCGACCGTGGTCGGCAGCGACGGGCGCGGCTTCCTCGTCGGGCGCTTCACCGCGCGCGGCGCGCTCGACCGCAGCTTCGGCCACCGCGGCAGCCTCACCATCGGCTTCGCCGGTGCAACCGCCGGAGGCGCGCGGGCGGTCGCGCTGTTCCGCGACGGGCGCATCCTCGTCGCCGGCACGGTGACGGTGGGCGGCGTGCGGCGCTTCGCGGTCGCGCGGCTGCAGCCCGGCGGGCATCTCGACGAGAACTTCGGCAACGGCGGCGTCGCCGTGGTC
Source organism: uncultured Solirubrobacteraceae bacterium (assembly GCA_963802905.1). Lineage (GTDB taxonomy): Bacteria > Actinomycetota > Thermoleophilia > Solirubrobacterales > Solirubrobacteraceae > DASQFQ01. Next base: position 61,465 of record CAWDKH010000020.1, read on the forward strand.
GGCCCGCCCGGCGCGCAGCTCGAGGCGATGGCGCTGCAGCCCGAGGGCGAGCTCGTGCTCGCAGGTTCGGTCCCGGCCGGGCCGCGGCGTGCGGTGCTGGTCATGCGGCTGCTGGCCGACGGCTCGCCCGACCCGGCGTTCGGCCGCGCGGGCGTCGTCGACTCGACCGCGGTCAAGCTGGCGGGCCGGGCGCGCGCCGTGGCGTTGCGGCCCGACGGGCGGATCGTGCTGGCGGTCTCGGCCGAGGCCGGCCACACGTCGCGGGCGACGTTCATCGCGGCGATGCTGACGCCGGCCGGCGTGTTCGACCCGGCGTTCGGCGCCGGCGGGATCGCCCGCATCGCCACCACTGCGCAGCGGCTGCGCGGCGGGGGCGCGGCGGCGCTCGCGTTCGGCTCCGCCGGGCGCCTGATCCTCGCGGGGACCGCGCGCGGCGCCCGCGGGCGCGACGACGCGACCGTCGTGCGCGTCAGCGCCGACGGGCGCACGAGCCGCGTCACCCGCCTGATCGACCCGCACCGGCGCTCGCTGCGAATCGCCGCGATGCGGCGCGACGCCCGCGGGCGGCTGGTGCTCGGCGGCCGCGCCACGCGCCTCGGCGCCGCCGTGCTGCGGCTGCGGGCCAACGGCCGCCGCGACCGCTCGTTCGGTCGCGGAGGCCTCATGCCCGGCCGGCTGCCACGCACCCGGCCGGCGGCCCTCGCCCTGCTCCGGGACGGCGACATCATGGTCGCCGGCAAGGCGCGCATCGACCGCCACGACCAGCTGGTGCTGGCGAGGCTCCAGGGTCGCTGATCGATCCCTATCCTCGACGGCATGGCCGACACGATCTCCTTCGCCCGCGGGGCACCGTCCCTGGACATCGTCGATCAGGAGGGCCTCAAGGAGGCCGCGCAGCGCGCGTTCACGAACGACCCCGGCGGCACGTTCGCGTACGGCACGAGCGTCGGCTACGTCCCGTTGCGCGAGTGGATCGCCGAGCAGCACAACGTTGAGGTCGACCAGGTCCTGGTCACCAACGGCTCGATGCAGGCCGACGCCTTCCTGTTCCAGCTGCTCGTCGGGCCCGGCGACGCGGTGATCGTGGAGTCGCCGACCTACGACCGCACGCTGCTGAACCTGCGCAACCGCGGCGCCGACGTGCGCATGGTCGAGCTCCAGACCGACGGGATCGACGTCGACGGCGTCGCGTCGCTGTTCGAGCACCCCGACTTCCGCCCCAAGCTCGCGCACATCATCCCCAACTTCCAGAACCCGGCCGGCTACACGCTGAGCGCCGAGAAGCGCGCGCGGCTGCTCTCGCTCGCCGCCGAGCACGACTTCACGCTGTTCGAGGACGACCCGTACGTCGCGATCCGCTTCGAGGGCGAGCCGCTGCCGACCATGCTCTCCCAGGACGAGGCCGGCAAGGTCGTCTACGCCTCGTCGTTCTCCAAGACCGTCTGCCCCGGCATCCGCGTCGGCTACCTGGTCGGCCCGCAGGCCGTGATCAAGCAGATCCAGGGGATCGCGACGAACACCTACATCTCGCCGAACATGGTCGCCCAGTCGATCGTCAACGAGTTCTGCCGCTCCGGCCGCATCGACTCGGCGATCGCGACGGTCAAGGACGCGCTGCGCGCCCGCAAGGACGCGCTGGTGACCGCGCTCGAGCGCGAGCTGCCCGAGGCGCGCTTCGCCGCGCCGCAGGGCGGCTACTTCATGTGGGTCGAGATGCCGGACGGCTTCGACGTCGCGGCGCTCGAAGGCGCGGCCAAGGAGCGCGGCGTCGTGTTCGTCAAGGGCACCGACTTCCTCATGGAGGGGGGCGAGAACACGCTGCGCCTCGCCTACTCCGGGGTTACGCCGGAGCAGATCGACGAGGGCGTCACCCGCCTGGCGGACGCCGCGCGCTCGCTCGGCGTCGCCGCTTGAGCTGCGAGCACCACGCCTACGGCGACAAGCGCTCGCAGTTCGGCGAGCTGTTCCTCCCGGCCGGTGACGGCCCGTTCCCGGTCGCCGTGGTCTTCCACGGCGGCTTCTGGAAGGCGCAGTACGGCCGCAAGCTGATGCACCCGCTGTGCCGCGACCTCGCCGCGCGCGGCTGGGCGGCCTGGAACCTCGAGTACCGGCGGATCGGGCGCCTCAGCGGCGGCGGCTGGCCGACCACGTTCGAGGACATGTCGGCCGGCATCGATCATCTGCACGAGGTCCAGGCACCGCTGGACCTCAGCCGCGTCGTGACGATCGGCCACTCGGCGGGCGGGCACCTCGCCGCGCTCGCCGCCACGCGCCCGTGGCCGCGGGTGCAGGTCACCGGCGTGGTCTCGCAGGCGGGCGTGCTCGACCTGCACCGCGCGTGGGAACTGCGGCTCTCCAACGGCATCGTGCGGCGCCTGCTGCGCGGCACGCCCGAGCAGCAGCCCGAGCGCTACGCGGCGGCGTCGCCCGCCGCGCGCCTCCCGCTCGACGTGCCGGCGTTGTTGACGCACGGCGGCAAGGACGACATCGTCCCGCCGGCGATGAGCGAGGCGTTCGCACAGGCGGCGGGCTGCGACCTCGTGATGCTGCCGGACGAGAACCACTACGGGCACCTCGATCCCGGGAACCCGCTCTGGAAGGCCGTCGTCGAATGGCTGTGACCCGCGACGAGGCAGTCGCGCTCGACGAAGCGGATCCCCTCCGCGGCTTCCGAGACCGCTTCGTCGATGACGATCCGTCCCGGATCTACCTCGACGGGAACTCGCTCGGCCGGCTCCCGCTCGCCACCCGCGACCGGCTCGCCGCGGTCGTCGACCAGTGGGGCGCGGAGCTCGTCTCCGGCTGGCACGACTGGATCGACGTCCCCGCCCGCGTCGGCGACCTGCTCGCCGAGCACGTCCTCGGCGCCCGCGCCGGCGAGGTGATCGTCGGCGACTCGACCACGGTCAACCTCTACAAGCTCTGCGCCGCCGTGCTCGAGACCCGCGAGGGCGCGATCGTCACCGACCGCGGCAACTTCCCGACCGACCGCTACGTGCTCGAGGGACTCGCCGCCCGCAGCGGCCGCGAGCTGCACCTCACCGACACGCCCGAGGCCGCCGTCGACGTGCCCGGCGCCGCGCTCGTCGTGCTCTCCCACGTCGGCTACCACTCGGGCGCGATCGCCGACATGGCGGCGCTCACCGCGGCCACCGACGCCGATGTCGTGTGGGACCTCTCGCACTCGGCCGGCGCGATCCCCGTCGAGCTCGCGGCAAGCGGCGTCGAGCTCGCCGTCGGCTGCACGTACAAGTACCTCAACGGCGGCCCCGGCGCGCCCGCCTACCTCTACGTGGCGACCGCGCGCCAGCCGGAGCTGCGCTCGCCGATCTGGGGCTGGTTCGGCCAGCGCGACCAGTTCGCGATGGAGCGCGACTACGACCCGGTCGACGGGATCGGGCGCTTCCAGGCCGGCACGCCGCCGATCCTCGCGCTCGCCGCGGTCGAGGAGGGCGTCAAGCTCACCGCCGAGGCCGGCCTGGCCGCGATCCGCGCGAAGTCGATCAGCCTTACCGAGCTGATCGTCGCGCACCACGACGCCTGGCTGGCGCCGCTCGGCTTCAGCCTCGGCTCACCGCGCGACCCGGAGGTCCGCGGCTCGCACGTCGCGGTCCAGCACCCCGACGCCTGGCCGATCTGCCGCGCCCTGATCGAGCGCGCGCACGTCGTCCCCGACTTCCGCGGCCCCGACGCGATCCGCCTCGGCGTCGCCCCGCTTTACACCAGCCACGCCGACGTCTGGGACGCGCTGGACCGCCTGCGCGACCTCGTCGAAAGAGGCGAGCACAAGCTCATGGATGCCGCGCCGGGGAGAGTGACCTGATGCATGCAGTCGTCATCGCCGGTGGAGGCCCGACGGGACTGATGTTGGCGGGCGAGTTGGCGTTGGCGGGCGTCGACGTCGCCATCGTCGAGCGGCGCGCCGGCCAGGAGCTCGCCGGCTCGCGCGCGGGCGGTCTGCACGCCCGCACCATCGAGGCGCTCGACCAACGCGGAATCGCCGATCGGTTCCTCTCGGAGGGGCAGGTGGCACAGGCCGTGGGGTTTGCCGGCGGCACGTTGGACCTCAGCGACTTTCCCACCCGGCACCCCTACACGCTCGGGCTGTGGCAGAACCACATCGAGCGCATCCTGGCCGGGTGGGTCGGCGAGCTGCCGGTGACGATCCATCGCGGACGCGAGGTGACGGGGTTCGCGCAGGACGACACCGGCGTCGACGTCGAGCTGTCCGACGGCGAGTCGCTCCGGGCGGAGTATCTCGTCGGGTGCGACGGCGGACGCAGCCTGATCCGGAAGCTCGCCGGCATCGAGTTCCCCGGGTGGGATCCGACGCTGAGCAGCCTGATCGCCGAGGCCGAGATGGCCGAGCAGCCGGAGCTGGGCGTCCGCCACGACGCCGTCGGCACCCATGCCATCGGCAGGGTGGAGTACGAGATCCGCGACGGCCAGGTGGTCTTCGCGGATGAGGGGCCGGTGCGGGTCATGGTGACCGAACAGGACGCCGGAGCGACGAGCGAACCCACCCTGCGTGATCTCAGCGACGGGCTCATCGCCGTCTACGGGACCGATTACGGGATCCACAGCCCCACCTCCATCTCCAGGTTCACCGACACGACCCGGCAGGCCGCGGCCTACCGCGACCGACGGGTCCTGCTGGCCGGCGACGCCGCCCACGTGCATGCCCCGGACGGTGGACAGGGCCTCAACACGGGTGTGCAGGATGCGGTGAACCTGGGCTGGAAGCTGGCCCAGGTGGTGAACGGGACGTCGCCGGAGAGCGTGCTCGACACCTACCACGCCGAGCGCCATCCGGTCGGAGCCCGAGTGCTGCAGAACACGATGGCCCAGGTCGCGCTCCGCCGCCAGGACGCCCGCACGAACGCCTTGCGCGACACCGTGGCGGAGCTGGTGCGCATGGACGAGCCGCGCAAGCAGCTGGCCGGGATGTTCTCCGCTCTGGACATCCACTACGACCTCGGCGAGGGACACCCGCTGCTCGGACGCCGGATGCCCGACCTCGACCTGGTCACCGCCGACGGCCCGCTGCGCGTCTTCGCCCTGCTGCACGACGCCCGGCCGGTGCTGCTCAACCTCGGTGAGCCCGGCGGCATCGACATCACGCCCTGGGCCGATCGGGTTCAGTCGATCGACGCGAAGTACGAAGGTGCGTGGGAGCTGCCGGTCCTCGGCGAGGTCACTGCCCCCGCGGCGGTCCTGATCCGGCCCGACGGATACGTGGCCTGGGTGGGAGACGAAACCCAGGTGGGGCTCGCCGACGCCCTGACGACCTGGTTCGGACCGCCTAGGCCGTCTCAGGCTCGAGGATGAACGTCTCCATCGCGACGCCGCCCGTCTCGGTGTCGATCGCGCTCAGGAACGACCGGACCTTGCGCCCCGTGAGCCGCTCCACCGGCTCGACGAAGTGGGGCCGCGAGGCGTACTGGAAGAACATCCGCATGTCGCGCACGCGCTGGTGCTCGCCCATCGTGATCAGCCTGCGCTCGACCGGCGTCAGCGTGTCCTCGAGCACGGTGATGAGCACGTCCGAGCCGGCCCACTGCGTCCGCGCCTTCGTGGGGCCGCGGCCGAACTGGTCCTTGTAGACGCGCACCATCTCGCGCGAGACGTCCGCGAGCACGCTGTGCTGCCCTTCCTCCATCCGAGCCCTTTCGCCGCAGTGGTCGTCTTGCGACCGACCGCGGCTGGCGGTCACCCGGCTCCGCGCCCCCCGTCGCTCCACCCGCCGCGTGCGGCAGGAGAGGATGAGTTGCGCTGCGCCTCGGGGTGACCTGGACCGGGCTGACCTGCCGGCTCAGCCTACCCACCCCAGGGGGTGAAAAGACCTGACGCAGGGCGCCGCCGGTGATACCGTCGGCGCAGAGGGCAAGGCGAAGGGGTCGCGGCCCATGGGCCGCGGCAGCGTCACCTGACTTCTGGACGCTTCCACCCCCCGATCGGGAGCCCAGCCATGACCCGTTCCCCCCGCCGTAGCCGCCGCCGGCCGATCGTCGAACGCCGCGCCCGAGTCCGCGTGCAGCCGATTCGCGAGCCCGTCCGCGTCAAGGTCGAGCATCGCGCGACAGCCGTGCTGTTGCGTGTCTCCGGCGACTTCGACCTCTGCGCCGTCGATCACGTCGAGCGGATGTTCGATCAGGCGGTCGACGCCTCGCACCGACCGCGTCGTGTTCGACCTGCGCGGTGTCACCTTCCTCGACGTCTGCGGGCTCACAGCGCTGCTCAGGGCCAACGCCCGAGCCCGCAGCGAGTCGTTCGCCCTCGGCGTGGTCCCGCCCCCGGGCCCGAGCGCGCGCATCTTCACGGCGATCGACGCGGGCGGCGAGCTCGTCCTGCTGGACGATCTGCCACGCGCCGGCTGATGAGCCCTAGTGGACGAAGTCGTTCGGCGCGAGGACGAAGACCTCGCAGATCATGTCGGGGTCCTGCTGGTTCCCCGACATGAAGCCGATGACCTTGCGGCCGGTGGCACCCTCGACGACCGCCTCGAAACGGTCCCGCATGACGTCCTGGAAGACCATCCGCTGGCGGATCACATCTTCGCCGTGGCCGCCCTCGAACAGGGTCTGCTCGACGCGCGTGAAGCCGCCCCGCAGCAGGCACACCACGAGGTCGTCGCTCACGTAGGTCTTGGTCCGCTCGGGCCCGCGGCCGTAGTACTCCTTGAGCAGCGCGACGAGGCCATCCGAGATCGCGGTCCGGACGTCGCCCGTGGCGTCATCGAACTGGAGGTCTCCGGGCTGTGACGGGGGAGTCGACACGTATCGAACTCTACGCCTGCCCGGTAGGCTGGGTGAAGTTCCGCGTCCGGTACTTCACCCGTCTTCTGCCTCGCGCGGCCGGTCCCGAGGACGGACGGAGAGGCGGTTCGCCGTGGGCGAACGCACAGAGGACGTCCCGCTCGGCGACGAGACCCTCATCGCCGTGAACGACGCGATGATCGCGCTGCACGAGCGCTACCACGGGCGCGTGCCCATCACCGCCCGGACCACGATGCTCGGCGACGACTTACTCGCCTGTCTGATGGGCGACGTCTACACGGACGTCGAGAAGACGATGATCGAACTCCAGCGCCAAGCGACGGTGGCCGAGACGCGGAGCGCGTTCCAGCACGCGATGGAGCACCGGTTCATCGCGGCGGTCGAGCGGATCACGACTCGTAAGGTGGCGCGATTCATCTCGACCACCCACGTGGGGCCCGACCTCGAGCTGGAGCTCTTCGTGCTCGAGAACTGACGTCGTCTGCGAGACTGAGGCTGCGTCTTCGGGTTCTCCGCTTCTCCTCCCTCATTCGCGCCGTCACTGGAGAGAAGCTGGAAAGAGGGGCCCGTGCCCGAAACAGACGCCGCCAGCGCCGACTACCTCGAGGTCGAAGCGCGCACGCACCGCCGTACCGCGCTGGTCGCTCTCCGGGGCGAGCTCGACCTCGTCACGGTCTCGAAGGTCGCCGAAGTGATCCAAGAGCTCCGGCCCGAGGCGAGCGGCGTGCGCCACATCGTGCTGGACCTGCGCGGCCTGACCTTCATGGACGTGCCCGCGCTCCGTGAGCTGATCCGGCAGAACGAGTACGCCCGCAGCAACCGGCACAACCTCGCGGTGATCCGCGGCACCGCCCCGATCGACAAGCTCCTGTCGCTGACCGGCGTGGAGGAGATGCTCGTGCTGGTCGACGACCCCGAAGACCTCGCCCCGCCGACGTGGACCGCGTAGACGACAGCCAGGTCTACGCGAGCACGCTCCCGGCCGAGGCGCGGAACGTCGGCACGCTCCGGCGCGGGCTGAGCCGCGCGCTCCAGCCGCTGAACATCAGCGTGGAGCGATCCGCCGACATCGTGCTCGTGGTCAGCGAGGCGCTCAGCAACGCGACCGTGCACGCGTACGTCGGGATGCCGCTCGGGCCGGTGGCGCTCGTCGCCGCGCTGTCCAACGGAAGCCTCCGGGTGACCGTCACCGACGAGGGGCGCGGGATGCTCCCCCGTACCGACAGCCCCGGACTGGGCCTCGGTCTCGGCCTCATCGCCCGCCTGACCGACGAGCTCGAGATCTCGAGCCCCGGCGGCCGCGGGACCGAGATCTGCGTCAGCTTCGCGCTCTAGCGGCCGTAGCGGTCTTTGGAGATCACGAGCTGCTCGGGCAGCGCGACGCGGGGTGGGGGCGAGGGATCCGCCACCACCGACACCGTCTCCGCCACCGAGGTCGTGAGCGCGATCTTCTTGCCGCCGAGCTCGATCGTGATCTCTTCGTCGCCCGGCGCCACGAACGTGCCCTCGAGCTCCGGCTCGACACCGCGATCGTGGAGGTAGTGCAGCAGCTCCTCGGCCTCGTTCTCGAAGCGCAGGATCCGGATCGACGCGCCAGGCTCGCAGTCGGCGAGCGGCACGCCGTCGATGCGGCTACCGGTGTTGATCGGGTGGCCGTGCGGACACGTCTTGGCGTCGCCGATTGCGGCGAACATACGCTCCTCGAGTACGGGCGACATCGCGTGCTCGATGCGCTCCGCCTCCTCATGTACCTCGTCCCACGGGATCCCGAGCACGTCGGTGAGGAAGCGCTCGATCATCCGGTGGCGGCTCACGATGTGCTCGGCGTGCTCGCGGCCGGACTCGGTGAAGGACAGCGAGCGGTCGGTCCCGCGCGTGACGTAGCCGTCACGCTCAAGCCGCCCGATCATCTCGTGGACGGTCGGCGCGGAAAGCTGCATAGCCCGGGCGATGTTGGCGCCGGTCATCGGCAACCCCGCCTCGTAGAGCCAGAAGATGGTCTCGAGGTACTCCTGCTCGGCGACGGTGGCCTGGCCCTCAGTGCTCATGCACTCGATCCTATTGCAGCGCCTCCATGCGCTTCTGCGCGAGCTGCATGAACGCGCGGGTAGCCGGCGAGAGGTGCGCGTTGCGCCGCGTGATGAAGGCGAACGTGTCGATCACCGGCGGGTCGAAGCCGACGCTGTGGAGGCGCCGTGACATGCCGCGGCCGAGGGCGACGCGGCCCGTCCCGATCGTGTCGCCGAGCCCGCGCAGCGCGAGGTCGAGCGCCGCCTCGACGTACTCCACCTCGATCACCGGCTCGATCGTCACGCCCGCCCGCTGCGCACGCTCTGCGAGCTGGCGGCGCGTCGGATCGTCCCAGCCGAAGCGGGCGTCGTAGAGGATCAGCGGCGCCTCGGCGAGCCGCTCGATCGTCATCCGCTCCTTGACCCGCTCGGGATCCCTGGAGAGGTAGTACAGCTCTTCGTCGATCGCCGGCGTGACGTCGAGCCCGCGGTCGTCGATCGGCAGCACGATCAGGCCGCCCTCGATCCGGCCGTCGCGCACCGCCTCGGCGACCTCCGACGAGTTCTGGCCGAGCAGGCGCACGCGCACGCCCGGGTAGCGCTTGCGGAAGTCCTGGACCAGGTCGGACAGCAGGTAGTAGGGCGCCTGGCCGAAGGTGCCGAAGGTCGCGGTGCCGGTCGCCAGCTCGCGCACTTCGCGCACCGAGTCCCGCGCCTCCTGTGCCGCCGCGAGCGTTCGCTCGGCCTCGGGCTCGAAGATCCGCCCGGCCTCGGTCAGCTGGAGCCGCCGAGCGCGGATGAACAGCGGCGCGCCCAGCTCGCCCTCGAGTCGGCGGATCTGCTCCGACAGGCTCGGCTGGGCCATGTGCAACGCTGCTGCGGCGGCTGAGAAGGAACGATGCTCGACCGCGGCGAGGAAGTATTGGAGCTGTTGAAGCGTCATAGGTTCTTCCTATTGATGCTGTAGTCAACCAAGCCTACAGCGATGACGCACAATCGACGATAGTAATCGCATGATCACTCTCATCGCCATCGCGGTCCCCCTGGCGGTCATGGGTGCGGTCGATGCGCTCGCCATGAAGTACGGAGCGGACACCCGCCCCGGCTTCGACGAGCGTCGTCCGCTCTAAGACCACCCGCGTGACCCTTCATAACCCCGGAGCCTCTCCCGCTTAGCCGTATGAACCGTGAGCGCGAGGGGCTCCTTCTGTGTCTGGTGTCGGCCGCCGGTTTCGGCGCGATGCCGATCCTCGGCCGCCAGGCGTTCGCGGCCGGCGTCGAGCTGACGCCGATGCTGTCTCTGCGCTTCCTGATCGCCGCGGCGATGCTGTGGGCGCTGATCGCCATCCGCCGCCGCCCGCTCGGCTCGGTGCGCGGCGTCGTGCTCGGCGGGCTGCTCGGGCTCTGCGGCTACTCGGTCCAGGCCGGCCTCTTCTTCGGCTCGATCCAGCGCATCGACGTCAGCCTCGCCTCGCTGATCCTCTACACCTACCCCGCGCTCGTGACCGTCGCCGCCTTCGCGCTTGGGCGCGAGCGGGCGACCCGTCGCAGGCTCGCCGCTCTGGCGCTCGCCTCGAGCGGCGTGGCGCTGGTGGTCGGCGGCGCCACCGGCACCATCGACTGGGTCGGCGCGGCCATGGCCTTCGGCTGCGCGGTCTTCTACACCGGCTTCATCCTCGCATCCGACCGCGTGGCTTCGACCACCTCCCCACTCGCCTTCGCGGCCAGCGTCGCCACCGGCTGCGCGGTCGGCTTCACCGTCGTCGCGCTGCTCAGCGGCGGCATCCACGCGAGTGAGGAGGGTGTGATGTGGATCGCGCTGATCGCGTCGGTGTCGACGGTCATGCCGATCGTGCTGTTCATGGCCGGGCTGGCGCGCGTCGGGGCGTCGACCGCCTCGATCGCCTCGACTGTCGAGCCCGTCATCACCGTCGTATTGGCGTGGCTCGTGCTCGGCGAGCTGCTCGGGCCGGTGCAGCTCGTCGGCGGCGCGCTCGTGCTGTCGGCCGTCGTGCTGCTGCAGTTCCGTGGCACGATGCCGCAATGGGGTACGCCGTTGCGGCGCGCTGGCTGGCGCGCGAGGGTCGGGAGCAGCGAGTCGCCGAGCTGATCGGCGAGCTGGGTCCCGCGTCGCGCGCCGAGCCCGGTTGCGTGATGTGGCTGCCGCACCGCTCGGTGGCCGAGCCGCGGCTGTTCTGGCTCTACGAGCAGTACGAGGACGAGGCCGCCTACGAGGCGCACATGGCGACCGAGCACTTCGAGCGGCTCGTCAAGGGCGAGGCGATCCCCGAATTGCTCGAGTCGCGCGAGCGCGAGTTCTTCACGACGCTCTGAGCAGGGCGCGCTCCTCGTCGGCCGGGAGCCCGCTGACGCGCAGCTCGCGCCGCCAGTCGTCGAGCTCGCCGCCGGCGGCGAGCCAGGCCCACGTGTCTTCGATCGTCGCGCGCGTCGATCAGCTGGATCGGCGCGTCGGGCGGCCCGGGCGCGAGCGTCTCGCCGCCCTCCGCGAGCCGGCGCAGCCACCACGGCAGCCGGCCGATGTTCTCGTGCGGGCCGACGATCACGCCGGCGCGGGCGACCAGCACGCGGCCGGGCATCGCCGCCTCGGCGGCGCGCTCGCAGGCGGCCTTGAGCGGCCCGTACTCCTGCTCGGCGGTGTCGAAGCGCGGCGACGACTCGTCGACCGGCGCGTTGGGCCAGTCCGCGTAGGCGGACAGAGGGACCGAAGCCGCACCGGCCGGCGCCGACGCGCCGGCGATCATCGACACCGATTCGGGCCGCAAGCCGCGGTGTCGAGACCACGCGCCCAGACCGGCCGACGTGGTGCGGCGGGTCGACCGGAGGAAGGCGAGGGGCTAGGTGGGGCCTCCGGGCGACCCGACGCACCGCGGTGGCCCGGCGCCGAGAGCTCGCGCGACCGTCTCGACCACGTGGCGGCCGAGGAACACCGTCCCGCCGATGACGAGCAGCCTCACTCCTCGATCAGCTCGATGTCCAGCGCGCCGGCGAACGCGGGCGCGAGCTCGACGACGTCGTCCCAGCGCATGCGTGCGCCGCGCAGCGCCAGCGCTCCGCGGACGCTCGCCAGCCGGCAGCCGTCGAGCACCGCGCCCTCGAGGCGCGCCTCGCGCAGCTCGACCTCGGTGAGGTCGCAGCGCTCGAAGCGCGCGCCGCGCAGGTCGGCGCCGGAGAAGTCGGCGCCGGTCATCAGGCAGTCGCGGAACACCGCGCCCTCCAGCCGCGCCGACCGCAGGCTCATCAGATCCGCCCGACAGTCGGCGAACAGCAGCTCGCGGCCGCTCGAGTCGCGCAGGTCGAGCCCGGTCAGGCGGCAGCCGTGCAGCTCGACGGCGCGCCACTCGCTGTAGGGCGCCTCGACGTTGGCGAGCGAGCACTCGCGCAGGCGCGTGTTCTTCATCTCCCAGCGGGGGAGCACCGCGCCGGCGAGCTCGACGCGCTCGAGCTCCATCTCGCGCAGCTCGACCGCTTCGGCCGTCGTGCCCGCGAGATCGCGCTCCTCCCAGACCTCGTCCTCGTAGCGGACATGCGACTCCACGCGGCCGGAGTCTAGGATCGAAGGGGATGGCCCTGCCGCTCCGCCCGCCCGTCCTGCCGCAGCTCGCGAAGTCGCAGAAGTCGCTCCCGGAGGGCGCGGGCTGGGTCTACGAGCCGAAGTGGGACGGCTTCCGCTCGATCGCGTTCGTCGACGGCGGCGAGGTCCACCTGCAGTCGCGCAACGGCAAGCCGCTCACGCGCTACTTCCCCGAGCTGAAGTTCCCCGAGGGGCGCTACGTGCTCGACGGCGAGATCGTGCGGTTCGACGACCAGGGCCGCCAGGACTTCGACGCGCTGGGCCAGCGCATCCACCCGGCCAAGTCGCGGATCGACATGCTCGCCGAGCAGACGCCGACGCGCTTCATCGCGTTCGACCTGCTCGCGCTCGACGACGAGACGCTGCTCGAGCTGCCTCAGCGCGAGCGCAGAAACCGCCTCGAGCAGCTGATCGAGAAGCCCGTCGACCTCACGCCCGCCTCCGAGGACCCCGCCGACGCGCAGCCGTGGCTGCAGGGCGCCGAAGGCGTGATCGCCAAGCGCCAGGAAGCGCCCTACCGGCCCGGCGAGCGCGTCGGGATGGTGAAGATCAAGCGCGTGCGCACGATCGACGCCGTCGTGCGCGGCTGGCGGGCGGGCAAGGAGGAGGGCACGCTCGGCTCGCTCTCACTCGCCCTCTACGACGCCGCGGGCAACCTGCGCGAGGTCGGCCACTGCTCGGGCTTCACCGCCAAGCAGAAGCGCGAGCTGCCGGCCTTCCTCGCTCCCTACGAGACCGGCGAGCGCTTCAGCGCCGAGCCGAGCCGCTGGAACGCCGCGCGCGACATGGACGGCGCCGTCATCCGGCCCGAGCTGGTGGTCGAAGTGACCTTCGACCACACCAGCAACGAGCGCATCCGCCATGGCACGAAGCTCGTGCGCTGGCGCGACGACAAGGACCCGCGCGACTGCCGGATGGACCAGCTCGACAGCTGACGCCCGCGCTCCTTTTGGCCCTCTTTCCTACGGAAAAGCTAGGGTTTATGCGAATCTCGTAATCCCGATCGGGTTTTGCTACTTTGGCCCGTCCATGAATAAGTTCGAGCGCGCAAAGCAAGAGAAGGACGGCCTTGACGTCTTCCCCGCGCTCATGCGGGCGGCCGAGATCGGGTGGGAGTCCCTCGACGACAACGACATCATGCGGCTGAAGTGGTACGGGCTGTATGCGCACAACACGAAGGACGGGCACTTCATGTTGCGCACGAAGGTCGTGCAGGGGGTCCTGACCGCCGATCAGGCCGAGGTCATGGCGTCGATCACCGACGACTTCGCCCGCGGGATCATCGACTGCACCACCCGCCAGTGCTTCCAGAACCACTGGCTGAAGCTGGACCAGGTCCCCGAGGTCTTCTCGCGGCTGGAGAAGGTCGGGCTGACGACCTCCGGCGCCTGCGGCGACATCACCCGCAACGTCGTCGGCTGCACGCTGGCCGGCATCGGCCACGAGCAACTCGTCGACGGGCACGCCGTCGCCGAGGAGATCCACCAGTACTTCCTCGACAACAAGCTCTACTCGAACCTCCCGCGCAAGTACAAGATCTCCGTCACGGGTTGCAAGGAGGACTGCGCGCGCGGCCTCATCAACGACGTGTCGCTGTCGGGCGCGATCCACGAGGACGGCACCCACGGCTTCAACATCCGCGTCGGCGGTGGGCTCTCGAGCGCCCCGCGCTTCTCGCGCTCGATCGACGTCTTCGTCGCGCCCGAGGAGGCCCCCGAGGTCGTCGCCGGGATCACCGCGATCTTCCGCGACTCCGACGAGAACCGCGCCAAGCGCGGCAAGGCGCGGCTGAAGTTCCTGGTCGACCAGATCGGGCCCGACGGCCTGCGCGAGCAGCTCGTCGAGCGGCTCGGGCACGACGTCCGGCGCGCCGCCCGCGTCGCTCCGGACCTGCGCGGCCACGACCACATCGGCGTGACTCCGCAGACCGACGGCGAGCACTCCGCGGTCGGCTTCTGCGTCCCGGTCGGGCGCCTGCGCGGCGACCAGCTCCACGAGCTCGTGCGGCTCGCCCGCGAGTACGCGTCCGTCCCGGAGGTCCGGCTCACGCACCAGCAGAACGTGCTGCTGCCGTGGATCCCCAACGACCGCGTCGAGGCCCTGCTGGCCGAGCCGCTCGCCCAGGAGCTCTCGCCCCAGCCCGAGCTGTTCACGCGCGGGCTGCAGACCTGCACCGGCAAGGAGTTCTGCGGGCTGGCCAAGGTCCACACCAAGGAGCGCGCGGCGGAGATCGCCAAGTTCCTCGACGCGCACGTCGTCAAGAACGGCCACGGCGAGGACTTCCGCCTGCACTTCGCAGGCTGCTCGTCGAGCTGCGCGCAGCACCAGATCGCCGACGTCGGCATCGAGGGCGTGCTCAAGAAGGTCGACGGCGAGTTCATCGAGGCGATGGACATCCGCATCGGCGGCCGGCTCGGGCCCGACCCGCGCTTCGGCGACGTCGTGCTCAAGAAGGTGCCGCACTACGAGCTCGACCAGACGCTGCTGCGGATCTTCTCGCTCTACGAGACCTCGCACGACGAGGGCGAGACGTTCCGCGAGTTCGCGGGCCGCACCCAGCCCGAGTGGTGGACCGAGCAGCTGACGCCCGAAGAGGTCGAGGCCTGATGACCGCCGAGGCGGTGATCGCCGAGGCGGTGGAGCGGTTCCACCCCCGGGTGGCGCTCGCCTGCTCCTTCCAGAAGGAGGAGACGGTGCTGCTCGACCTGCTCTTCAAGGAGCAGCCCGGCGCGCGCGTATTCGCGCTCGACACCCGCGTGCTGTTCGAGGAGACCTACGACTACTGGGAGGCGGTCGAGGCGCGCTACGGCACCAAGGTCGAGGTCTTCGAGGCCGCCGACCCGCCGGAGCGGCTGTGGGAGACCGACCCGGCGGCGTGCTGCGGCATCCGCAAGGTCGCGCCGCTCAAGGAGGCCCTGAGCGGGCTCGACGCGTGGATCACCGGCATGCGGCGCGAGCAGTCGCCGACGCGTTCGGACATCGAGGAAATCGGCTGGGACGCCAAGCACGGGCTGTGGAAGTTCAACCCGCTCGCGGGCTGGACCGAACGCGATGTGTGGGCGTACATCGCGGATCACGGGCTGCCCTCGCACCCGTTGCACGACCGCGGATTCGCCTCGATCGGCTGCGTGCCGTGCACGCAGCCCGGGAGCGGTCGCGAGGGTCGCTGGGCGGGGAGCGAGAAGACCGAGTGCGGCCTGCACGTCTGAGCCACCTCGACCACCTCGAGTCCGAGGCGGTCCACGTGATGCGCGAGGTCGCCGCCGAGCGCGAGCGGCCGGCGCTGCTGTTCTCCGGCGGCAAGGACTCGATCGTGCTGCTGCGGCTGGCCGAGAAGGCGTTCCGGCCCGGGCGCTTCCCGTTCCCGCTGCTGCACGTCGACACCGGCCACAACTTCCCCGAGGTGATCGAGTTCCGCGACCGCCGTGTCGGCGAGCTGGGCGAGGAGCTGCTCGTCGCCTCGGTGCAGGAGTCGATCGACACGGGGCGCGTGGCCGAGGAGCGCGGGCCGCGCGCGTCGCGCAACCGGCTCCAGACCACGACGCTGCTGGACGCGATCGAGACGCATCGCTTCGACGCCTGCTTCGGCGGCGCGCGGCGCGACGAGGAGCGGGCGCGCGCGAAGGAGCGCGTGATCTCGCTGCGCGACGACTTCGGCGGCTGGGACCCGCGGCGCCAGCGCCCGGAGCTGTGGGACCTCTACAACACGCGCGTCGGGCCGGGCGAGCACCTGCGCGTGTTCCCGCTGAGCAACTGGACCGAGCTCGACGTCTGGCAGTACATCCTGCGCGAGGAGATCGAGGTCCCGCACATCTACATCGCCCACGAGCGCCCTGTCTTCGAGCGCGACGGCATGCTGCTCGCCGCCTCCGACCACGTCGAGCTGATCGACGGCGAGGAGGTCTTCCCCGAGTGGGTCCGCTACCGCACGGTCGGCGACATGAGCTGCACCGGCGCCGTCGCCTCGCGGGCGTCGACGCTGGACGAGGTGGTGGCGGAGATCGCCGCCACGCGGATCACCGAGCGCGGGGAGACGCGCGCCGACGACCGGGCGAGTGAAGCCGCCATGGAGGACCGCAAGGTTGCCGGCTATTTCTGAGACGGTCGACACGCTGCGACTGGCGACGGCCGGCTCGGTGGACGACGGGAAGTCGACGCTGATCGGGCGGCTGCTCTACGACGCCAAGTCGATCCTGAGCGACCAGCTCGAGCACATCGCGGAGGTCTCGCACGCGCGCAACGGCAACGGGCACCTCGACCTCGCGCTGCTGACCGACGGCCTGCGCGCCGAGCGCGAGCAGGGGATCACGATCGACGTCGCGCACCGCTACTTCGCGACGCCGCGGCGGCGCTTCATCCTCGCCGACACTCCCGGGCACGAGCAGTACACGCGCAACATGGTCACCGGCGCCTCGACCGCCGAGGTGGCAATCGTGCTGATCGACGCACGCCACGGCGTCGTCGAGCAGACGCGCCGGCACGCGGCAGTGGCAGGGCTGCTGCGGGTCGGTCATGTGGTGCTGGCGGTCAACAAGATGGATCTCGTCGACTGGTCGGAGGAGGTCTTCGACCGGATCGTGGCCGACTTCGACTGCTTCGCCTCGAAGGTCGGGCTCGGCGCGGTCACGCCGCTGCCGATGAGCGCACTGCACGGCGACAACGTCGTCGAGAGCTCGGAGCGGCTGTCGTGGTACGCGGGCCCGCCGCTGCTCGAGCACCTGGAGACGGTCGAGCTGCCGGTCGGCGAGCCGGGCGAGCTGCGCTTCCCGGTCCAATGGGTGCTGCGCGGCGAGGAGCGTGCCTACGCGGGGCGCGTCGCCGGCGGCGAGCTGCGGCCGGGCGCGGAGATCGTCGCGCTGCCGAGCGGCGAGCGCGCGCGGGTGACCGTTGTGGAGACGTTCGACGGGCCTTTGGAGGCGGCCGCGACCGGCCAGTCGGTGTCGGTGCGGATCGACCGCGACCTCGACCTCTCGCGCGGCGACCTGCTCGCCGCCGCGGAGTCGGCGCCCGTGCCGGTGCGCCAGCTGGAGGCCGACGTCTGCTGGTTGACGGAGCGGCCGCTGCAGGTCGGCGCAAAGCTGGCGCTGAAGCACGGAACGGCCACGGTGCGTGCCGTCATCGATGAAGTCGTGGACCGCCTCGACCTGGCGCGTGCGGAGCGAGTCGAGACGGACGGGCTCGCGCTCAACGACATCGGCCGCGTGCGGCTGCGCGTCTCGCGCCCGCTGCCGGTCGAGGCCTACGCCGCCAACCGCGTCACCGGCGCGTTCGTGCTGCTCGACGAGGGCACGAACGACACGGTCGGCGCGGGCATGGTCGCCTAGGACAGCGCCAGCCGCACGATCACGTCGGCGCGCTCGCGCGTGGCCGCCACGACCGCGGCGTTGGCCTGGTCGGAGCGCATCACCCACTCGCGCGCCTCCTCCGGCGTCTTGCCGAACTGGACGTGGCGGGCGACCAGCCACTCGAGCCGCGTGGCCTCGTCCATGTCGACGTACCAGGCCTCGTCCAGCTGCGGCCGGACGCGCCCCCAGTCGCCCTCCTCGACCAGCAGGTAGTTGCCCTCGGTGACGATCAGCGGGACGTCGGGCGGGATGGCGATCACGCCCGCGATCGGCTCCTCGGGCGGGCGGCGGAACTCGGGGGCATAGACGGTCTCGCGCGCCGCGCGCACGCGCTCGAGCAGCGCGACGTAGCCCGCGGCGTCGAACGTGTCCGGCGCCCCCATGCGGTCGCGCCGTCCGAGCCGCACGAGCTCCTTCTGGGCGAGATGGAAGCCGTCCATCGGGATCAGGACGGCGGCGTCGCCGAGCGCGTCGGTGAGCGCCGCGGCGAGCGTCGACTTGCCGCCGCCGGGCGCCCCCACCAGGCCGAGGATGGCGCGGTCGCCGGCACGCGCCAGCTCGCGCGCGCGGGCGACAAGCGTTCCGAGGTCGTCGACGATCACCGACGGTATGGTCGCGCCTTGCGGTTCTGGTTGTCGACAGGACCGGCGGTATGGTCGCGCCCTGAGGATCCTCCTCGCCCTCATCGCGCTCGCGACCATCGCCTCGCTGATCAACGTGATGTGGATCGGCTGGCCCGAGCCGGGCCGCAATCGGCCCGGCGACTGCCTGACGAGTCCTCGAGGACCGCACCGGCTGCAGCCGACTCCGACGCCTGGTACCGCATCACGAAGGAGGAGCCCACGTCCGACGGTTGCCCGCAGCGGACAGCGGCAGGAGCGATGGTCAACGACCTCTGCCTCGAGCCGATCGAACCTGAATCGAAGTGAAGGCCTCGCGCTAGCCTGCGCGGCCTCATGCGTGCATTCCTGATCGCCATCCTCGCCCTCGCCCTGCTCGCCCCGACCGCGGCCGCCCAGGGTGACCCAGCTCAGCATCCGCCCAAGATGCCCAACTCGACCAAGGGCTCGAAGAAGTGCGGGAAGGCGTCGCGGTTCGGCGCCACGTTCAGGGTCTTCCTGGTCAAGGGCAAGAGCCGCATCTCGTGCAAGCGGGCGCGCCAGATCGTCCGCAAGCCCCCGCTCGAGAGCATCAAGCACTGGCAGTACTTCGACTGGACCAAGGGCGGCAACGGCCCCTGGTCCGACGTGTACTACCGCCACGATCGGAAGGTCTCGATCGGGGCGATCATGCAGGAGTTCTAGGAGGCCACGCGAGCGGCTGCGCATCCGCGGAGCCGCGCGATCGCCTCGGCCTCCTCGGCGACGTCGACCGGGTCGCCGAGCCATTCCACGCCGACCTCGAGCACGTCGCCCTTCTTGTAGCCGCGCCACAGGCCGGCGAGGACGCCGTCGGCGAGCACGGCGCCGGGGCGGCCGACCGAGGGGAAGAGTCGCTTGCGCACTGCCGCGTCGGGCACCAGCGCCTCGCGGTCGGGCTGGGCGACGTAGGGGTCGTGGCCGCCGAGCAGCCGGACGCCCTGCGCCGCCGGCGGCGACTCCAGCCGCGCGGCATCCTCCGCCAGCACGAACCCCTTGCGGCCCTCGACCGCGGCGGGCTCGAGCTCGTCGGCGATCGCCGCGAACAGGCGCTTGGCGTGCGAGGCCGCGGTCTGCGCCAGCGACGCGAGCTGCGAGTGCGTCGCCGGCCCGTAGACGCGCAGGAAGCGCCGCACGAGCTCGGCGCGCGCCTCCTCGAGCGGCATGTCCGGCGGGTCGGCGAGGCCCCACGTCGCCTTCTCCGGCATCTCCGTGACCTCGAGCGGGCCGAGCGCGCGCCAGAAGCCGGGGCGCACGTGGTGGCTCTGGCAGCCGCGGCACCACGGCAGCAGGCCGTCGGGGAGCCGCTCGCGCATCGCCTGGTGGAACGCGTCGCGGTCGAGCGGCCCGTCGGCGAGCCCCTCGCGCGCGGCGGCGGCGACGCGGTCGAGCGCGTCGCGGACGGTGAAGCCCTCGGCGATCACCTCCTTCGCCGACGCCGAGCCCACCAGCGCCTTCAGCCCTGCCTCGTCCTCGGGCACGAGCGCGGCCGTGAAGATGCGGGCGTCGGCGCGCCGCACGACGTAGGGCGAGCCGCGGAACGCGTTGACCTGCACGACGTCGCCGGGCAGCGGTTCGTCCGAGCGCGCCCGCAGCGCGGCCAGCGCGCCCCACTCCGGCGGGTACTCCTGCAGCCCGAACGCCGCCACGGCCTCGTCCGCGCCCACCCGGCGGTCGAGGTGGTGCCCGGCCACCCGGAACGCCAGCGCCTGCTCGACGGAGACGTCGATCACTCGTCGTCCGCCAGCTCGAGCAGCGAGTCCAGCGACCCCGCCGTCTCGTCGATCGTCGCGCTCGGGTCCCCGACCGTGCGCAGCCGCTCGGGCACGGTGTCGATACGGAAGTCGCCGAGCTCGCAGTCGGGCACCTCGTCCCACGCGACGTGGCAGGCCACGCGCGCGTCCGGCACCGGGCGGATCGAGTAGCCGGCCGCGACCGTGTGGTCCTTGGCGTTCTGGTTGTAGTCGACGAAGACGGCGTCCTGCGGGCGCTCCTTCGTCCACCAGATCGACGTCGCCATCCCCTCGCTGCGCCGCTCCACCTCGCGCGCGAGCGCGAGCGCGGCCGCGCGCACGGTCGGGAAGTCCCACTGCTGGTGGATCCGGACCATGACGTGCATCCCGCGCGAGCCCGACGTGCGCGGGAAGCCGACCAGCCCGTGCTCGCGCAGCACCTCGTCGGCCAGCAGCGCGACGCGCCGCACGTGATCCCACGGCGCCTTCGGCATCGGGTCGATGTCGACGCGCAGCTCGTCGGGGTGGTCGAGGTCCGAGCGCCGGACCGGGTGCGGGTTCCAGTCGACGTTGCCGAGCGAGACCGCCCACAGCAGGTGCGCGGCGTCGACCGGCACGAGCTCCTCGGCCTCGCGGCCGGATGGGAACTTCAGCACCGCCGTCTGCAGCCACTCCGGCCGCTTCTCCGGCACGCGCTTCTGGAAGATCGGCTTGGACTGGATCCCGCCCGGGAAGCGTTTGAGCATCGTGGGCCGCTCGCGGACGTGATTGAGGATCGCCTCGGCGCACTCCACGTGGTAGCGGGCGAGGTCGCCCTTGGTCCAGCCCGACTGCGGGAAGTAGACCGTGCCGGGGTTGGAGAGCCGGATCTCGTGCCCGTCGACCTCGAACACCTCGTACTCGGTCGCCACGGCGGGAAGCGTGACACGATGCCGTAGTGGCTGTCCCAGAGCGCCCCGTCCTCGTCGCCCCCGACTCGTTCAAGGGGACGTTCCGCGCCGCCCAGGTGGCGGGCGCGATCGGCCGGGGCCTGGAGCGCGCGGGGCTGATGCCGCCCGACCTGCTCCCGCTTGCCGACGGTGGCGACGGCACGCTCGACGCGCTGCTCGTGAATCTGGGCGGCGAGACGGCCTCCGCGCGCGTGCAGGACCCGCTCGGGCGCGAGATCGAGGCCGGCTACGGGCTGATCGAGGACGGCGGCACGGCGTTGATCGAGATGGCGGCGGCGTCCGGGCTCCCGCTCGTCGCCGAGGACGAGCGCGACGCCTGGAACGCGAGCACGTACGGCACCGGCCAGCTGATCGCCGACGCCGTCGAGCGCGGCGCGCAGGTGATCCTCGTCGCGGTCGGCGGCTCGGCCACCACCGACGGCGGCGCCGGGGCGTTGGAGGCGATCGAAGAGGCGGGCGGCCTGCGCGGCGCGCGGATCGTCGTGCTCTCCGACGTCCAGGTGCCGTGGGAACGCTGCGCGGAGGTGTTCGGCCCGCAGAAGGGCGCGGACCCCGAGATGGTCAAACGGCTCACGGCCCGGCTCGACGAGCTGGCGGCCACGTTCCCGCGCGACCCCCGCGGCGTGCCGATGACCGGCGCGGCCGGCGGGCTCTCCGGCGGCCTGTGGGCCGTCCACGGCGCCGCGCTCGAGGCGGGCGCCCCGTTCATCCTCAACGCGCTCGACTTCGACGAGCGCATGCGCGCCAGCCGCGCCGTCGTCACCGGCGAGGGCAAGCTCGACGAGCAGACGCTCCAGGGCAAGCTGGTCGGCGAGATCGGCACGCGCACCCGCCAGGCCGGCGTGCCGCTGCACGCGATCGTCGGCACCGACGCCCTCGACCAGTTCGGCAAGCGCATGATCGACCTGCAGGTCGTGACCGAAGCGACGACGCTCGACGAGGTCGAGCGCGCCGCGGAGGCGCTCGGCAAGCGGCTGGCGACGGGGGACGCATGACGTTCGAGCGCTTCGACCCGGGCGCCGATCGCGTGCTTGCCCGCGCCGCCGAGGAGGCCCGCCACATGGGCCACTGGTACGTCGGCACCGAGCACCTGCTGCTCGGCCTCGTCGCCGACACCGACGGGCCGGCGGGGCGCGCGTTCAACGACCTCGGCGTCACGCTCGAGGGCGCACGGGCGCAGGTCGCCGCCGAGGTGCCGCCCAGCGGCGACTCGCCACCCGGCGAGATCCCGCTGAGCCCGCGGGCCAAGGGCACGATCGACGGCGCGCCGCGGCAGGCGATGGGCCTCAAGGACGACTTCGTCGGCACCGAGCACCTGCTGCTCTCGCTGCTGATCGAGCGCGACTCCCGGACCGCCAACGTGCTGACCCTGCTCGGCGCCCCGCCCGACCTGCTGCGCACGACCGTGTTCGAGGCGCGCAAGCCGAAGCCGAAGTCGGCCGCCGCCGGGCTCTCGCCCGCGCTCGCCGACGCCGCCCGCGAGGTCGCCAAGGGGCGCGGCGCGAGCACGCCCGACGCCGGCGACCTGATGCTCGCGCTGGCCGATCGCTCGGCCATGTTGACGCGCGCGTTCACCGAGCTGGGCATCACGCCGCAGGCGCTGCGCGACGCGATCCAGCGAGCGCGAGGCGGGTAACTCCGGGCGGGCCGCGAGGTACCTACCGGATGCCGCCCCGCCCCCACCTCGCGCTGCCCTCTCCGGCCTCGCGGCGCGCCGTCGTCGTGGGCGCCGGGTCGTTCGGGACCGCGGTCGCGGTGCTGCTCGCCCGCGGCGGCTTCCGCACCACGCTGCAGACGCGCACGCGCGAGCAGTGCAAGCGGCTCGAGGACGCGCGCGAGAACGCCACGTATCTGCCGGGCGTGCAGCTCCCGCGCGAGCTGCGCGTCGAGCCGGCCGACAACGGGCTCGGCCGCGTCGACTACTGCTTCCTCGGCGTGCCGAGCGTGGCGCTCGCGGATGTCATCTCGAGCCTCTCTGAGCGCGGGCTGGACCGCCGCACGCCGGTGATCTCGCTCGCCAAGGGGCTCGTGCCGCCGCACGGCATCGCGCCAACCGTGCTGCTTAGCGCGAGCCTCGGCGCCTCGCGCGTCGCCTGCGTGGGCGGGCCCGCGCACGCGCACGAGATGGTCACCGAGGGCGCCGGGCTGGTCGCCGCCTCCAACGACGCGCGGCTGGCCGCGACGATCTCCGCCGTCTTCACGCGCGCAGGCGTCGTGTGCGAGCAGTCCAGTGATCCGATCGGCGTCGAACTCGCCGGCGCGGCCAAGAACGCCGCCGCACTCGCGGCTGGCGCCACCCGGCGCCAGGGTCTCAACGCCGCCGGCGCCGCCGCCGGGCACATCTTCCTCGAGGTCTGGCGCTACGCCGAGCAGCAGGGCGCGCGGCCGGAGTCGATGATCGGGCTCGCCGGCACCGGCGACCTCGTCGGCACCGCGCTCGCGCCGCAGAGCCGCAACCGCCAGGCCGGCGAGCTGCTGGCGGAGGGCGTCCCGGCATCCGAGATCCCCGGCCGGATCGGGCAGGCGGTCGAGGCGCTCGACCTCGTCCCGCTGCTCGCCAACGCGCTCGCCCGCGCGCACGTCGACGCGCCGGTCACCACCGCGCTGAACCGTCTGATCTCCGGCGAGCTGCCGCTCGACGAGTGGGTCGCGCAGGTGCGGGCGACGGTGCCGCCGCCGGCGCGCTTCGGCTCCCGGGTGGCGTTGGCGCGCTGGCGCCAGCGGATGAAGACGCGCGTGGCGCGTCCGCGCTGACGTTTTAGCCACCCTTGGCGGTGCTCTTAGAGGTTTTTGTCGTTCCGCAGCCAGAGTGACGCCCATCATGCGTTCCTCCCACCTCCCCTCAGTGCTGTTCGGCGCCCTCGCAGTGGGCGTCGTCGTGGCCGTCCTGGCCGTCACCGGCGCGCTCCCCACCAAGGTCGAGCGCACGACGACGACGACGGCGTCCACCCCGCAGCTCACCTCTCCCGACGCGCCGCAGACCGCGCCCACGAGCGTCGCGAACCTCTACTCCCGGGTCTCCGGGAGCGTCGTCTTCGTCTCCGCCCGCGGCGGCAACGGCCAGCTCCAGTTCAATGGCAGCGGTGGCGGCAAGGCCGCCTCCGGCTCCGGCTTCGTCATCGACACCGCGGGCCACATCGTCACCAACGACCACGTCGTCGAGGACGCGGACCGCTTCACCGTCCGCTTCGGCGAGAAGGGCCAGCCGATCGAGGCGAAGCTGATCGGCAAGGACCCCTCGAGCGACCTCGCGGTGCTCTCGATCGACCCCAAGAAGGTCGAAGGCGGCACGCAGCCGCTCAAGCTGGCGTCCTCGAGCTCGCTCCGCCCCGGTGACGCCGCGATCGCCATCGGCAGCCCGTTCGGCCTCTCCGGCACCGTCACCACCGGCATCGTGTCCGCGCTCGGCCGCGAGATCGAAGCGCCCAACGGCTTCTCGATCCCCGGCGCCGTCCAGACCGACGCCGCCATCAACCCCGGCAACTCGGGCGGCCCGCTGCTCGACACCGCCGGCCGCGTGATCGGCGTCAACTCGCAGATCGCCTCCCAGAGCGGCTCGAACTCGGGCGTCGGCTTCGCCGTCCCGAGCGACACCGTCAAGGACGTCGTGCCGAAGCTGATCAAGGACGGCAAGATCGCCCGCGCCTACCTCGGCCTCTCCTCCGGCGAGCAGCCCGACACCCCCGGCGCCGTCGTCGGCACCGTCAATCCTGGCGCGCCGGCGTCCAAGGCCGAGATCCGCTCCGGTGACGTCATCACCTCGTTCGACGGCAAGACGATCCGCAACCCGTCGGAGCTGTCGCTGGCCGTGCTCACTAAGGCTCCCGGCGACAAGGTCACGATCGAGCTCAAGCGCGACGGCGACACCCGCAAGGTGACCGTCGAGCTGGGCAACCGCCCCAACCAGCCGGTGCAATGACCCAGCCCAGGCCCGAAGCCGCGTACTCTGAAGGCATGACGGACGACATCCGCCTGCGGGCGATCGATGGCGACCAGGACGATCCGGCCCGCGAGGCGCACGCCGCCCTCGAGGCCACGATGTTCGAGGTCAAGCGCGTCATCGTCGGTCAGGAGGCGATGCTCGAGCGGCTGCTCGTCGCGCTGCTGGCCGGCGGGCATGTGCTGCTCGAGGGCGTCCCGGGCCTGGCCAAGACGCTGACCGTGAAGACGCTCGCCGACGCGCTCGGCGGCTCGTTCAAGCGGCTCCAGTTCACCCCCGATCTCGTGCCGGCGGACCTCGTCGGCACGCGGATCTACCGCCCCGACTCGGGCGGCTTCGACACCGAGCTCGGCCCGGTGTTCTGCAACTTCCTGCTCGCCGACGAGATCAACCGCGCGCCCGCCAAGGTGCAGTCCGCGCTGCTCGAGGTGATGCAGGAGCGCCAGGTCACGATCGGCCACGACACCCACCACGTGCCGCAGCCGTTCCTCGTGCTGGCGACGCAGAACCCGATCGAGTCCGAGGGCACCTACCCGCTGCCCGAGGCGCAGGTCGACCGCTTCATGTTCAAGCTCGTCGTCGGCTACCCGGACAACCGCGACGAGGTCGCCGTGGTCGAGCGCTCGCTCGTGCCGGCCGCCGACGTCCGCGAGGTGCTCCAGCCGCAGGCGCTCGCCCGCCACCAGCGGACCGCGCACGCGGTGTTCGTCGACCGGCGCGTCATGGAGTACGCCGTCGACCTGACCGCCGCGACGCGCGAGCCGGGCGAGGAGAACTGGGTCGAGTTCGGCGCCAGCCCGCGTGGCTCGATCAACCTCGTGCACGCCGGCCGCGCGCTGGCGCTGCTGCGCGGGCGCGACTACGTGCTGCCGTCCGACATCCGCGACGTCGCGCGCGACGTGCTGCGCCACCGGCTCGTGCTGACGTACGAGGCGCTGGCCGCCGGCGTCGACGCCGACCGCGTGCTCGACGACGTGCTCGAGAACGTACGGATGCCGCACATCGAGCTCTCCGACCAAGAGCGGCGCGATCGCGACCGCGAGAGGGAGCGGGAGCGACGCTGACGTGAGCTTCCGCGAGCCCCTGTTACTGCTCGCGCTGGCCCTCCTCCCCCTGGCCATCGCGGCCTATGTCCTCGCCCAGCGACGGCGCAAGAAGTTCGCGCTGCGCTACACGAACCTCGAGGTCCTTGCCGCGGTCGCCGGGCGATCATGGGGCCGGCACATCCCGGCCGCGTTCGCGCTGCTGGCCCTGACCGCGTTGCTGATCGCGCTCGGCCGGCCCGAGCGCACGGTCGCCGCGCCGCAGCGCCAGGGCGCAGTGATCATGGTCACGGACACCTCCGGCTCGATGGAGGCGACCGACGTCGCCCCGACGCGCCTCGCTGCGGCGCAGGGGGCCGCGCGGGCGCTGACCAAGAAGCTGCCGGAGGAGTTCAACCTCGGGCTCGTGACGTTCAACAACGCTGCCGAATCGCTCGTGGCCCCAACCACCGACCGCAACCAGATCTACGCCGCGATCCAGGGCCTGAAGGTGCACGGCTCGACCGCGATGGGCGACGGGCTCGAGCTCGGGCTCCAGAGCGCGCGCACGCCGATCAGCGACAGCAACGGCAAGGCACGGCGGCTGCCGGCCCGGCTCGTGCTGCTCTCCGACGGCAAGAGCGAGCGCGGCAAGGAGCCGGTCGACATCGCCGACCAGGCCAAGAAGCTCAAGATCCCGATCTACACGATCGCGCTCGGCACACAGTCGGGCACGCTGAACCGCAAGGGCAAGTCGGTGCCGGTGCCGCCCGACACGGTCACGCTGCGCGACATCGCCGAGACGACCGGCGGGCGCTACTTCGCGGCCCCGAGCGCGGCGAAGCTCGAGTCGATCTACGAGAACCTCGGCACGCGCTTCTCGACCAAGAAGGTCAAGCAGGAGGTCACGTCGTCGTTCGCCGGCGCCGCACTGGCGCTGCTGCTGGCGGCCTGCATCCTCGCGCTGCTGCGGATGGGGAGGCTGCCGTGAGGGGTCCGCGCGGCGGCCGCCCCGTCGCACCCGAGCGCACGTCCGAGCGCCCCGGTCCCGGGCCGATCCCGCCGACCGTCCTGCGCTCGTTGGATCTCGCCGTGCTACGGCGGGTCGAGAGCCTCGTGCCCGGCGAGCACCTCACGCCGCAGGTCGGCGGCGGCACCGAGCTCGCCGTGATCCGCCCCTACCGGCCTGGCGACGACGTGCGCCACATTGACTGGAACGTGACCGCGCGGCTGCGCGAGCCGCACGTGCGCGTGCACGTCGGCGAGCGCGCGATGACCGCGTGGCTGCTGCTCGACGTGTCGGCGTCGATGACGTTCGGCACCGCGGACCGGCGCAAGGCCGACGTGGCCGAGGGCGTCGCGCTGGCCGTCGGCCACGTGGCGACGCGCCGCGGCAACCGGCTCGGCGTAGTCGCGATCGGCGCCGGCGATCCGCGCATCCTGCGCCCGCGCCAGGGCCGGCTCGGGCTGCTCGCGCTGTTGCACGAGCTGCGCGCGGAGCCGGAGGCCGACGGCCTGGGCGCAACCTCGCTCGGCTTCGCCGTGACGCGCACGGCGGCGCTCGCGCGCAACCGCGGGCTGATCGTCGTGGTCTCCGACTTCCGCGGCGACAAGGACTGGGAGGGCCCGCTGCGCACGCTGCGCGCCCGCCACGGCGTGCTCGCGGTCGAGATCCGCGACCCGCGCGAGATGGAGCTCCCGCCGGTCGGCGACCTGTGGATGACCGATCCGGAGACCGGGCGCCAACTGCACGTGAACACGAACAAGCGGCGGGTGCGCAAGCGCTTCGCGCAGGCGGCGGCCGAGGAGCGCGAGGAGGTCGCGGCGGCGCTGCGGCGCGCGGGCGCCGACCACCTCGTGCTCTCGACCGAGGGCGACTGGCTGCGGACGCTGGCCGGGCACCTGAGGCGGTCCGAGCTGCGCGTCCGGCGTGCGGGGAGGGCGGCGTGAGTTTCCGAGAGCCCTCCGTCCTTATTGGCTTGTTGCTGCTGCCGTTGGCTGCGATGGCCTACGCGGTCATGCAGCGCCGCAAGCGCGCCGACGCGGCCCGCTTCGGCAACCCGGCGCTGCTGCCCGGGCTCGCCACCGCGCGGCCGGGCTGGCGGCGGCACCTGCCGCCGTTCCTCCTGCTCGTCGCGCTCGGGACGCTGGTCGTCGCGCTCGCGCGGCCGCAGCGCTCGGTCGCCGCGCCGCAGCGCCAGGCGACCGTGATGATGGTCACCGACGTGTCCGGCTCGATGCGCGCCACCGACGTCGAGCCCGATCGTCTCTCGGCCGCCGTCGAGGCCGGCCACGCGCTGGCCGACAAGCTGCCCGACCAGCTCCGGCTCGGGCTCGTCTCGTTCTCCGACTACGCCGAGCAGACCGTCGCGCCGACGACCGACCGCGGGCCCGTCGAGGACGCGCTCGACCGGCTGGTCGCCGACGGCGGCACCGCGATGGGCGACGCGCTGCGCCGCGGCATCGAGTCGGCGCGGACGCCGGTCGCCAACCGCGATGGCAGCGGAACACGCCGGCTCCCCGCGGTGATCGTGCTGCTCTCCGACGGCAAGAACACGTCCGGCAACACGCGCCCGCTCGACGTCGCGCGGCAAGCCAAGGCGCTCCATATCCCGATCTACGCGATCGCCCTCGGCACGCCGAGCGGCAAGATCGAGCTGACCGACCCGTTCTCCGGCACCACCCAGACGATCGCGGTCCCGCCCGACCCGGACACGCTGAAGGAGATCGCGACGATCACCGGCGGGCGCTTCTTCGAGACCGCCAAGGCGGCGGAGCTCGAGTCGATCTACGCCAACCTCGGCACGCGGCTGTCCTCAAAGCAGGAGAAGCGCGAGGTCACGGTCGCCTTCGCCGGCGGCGGGCTCGTGCTGCTGCTGCTCGGCGGCGGGCTCAGCCTCGCGTGGTTCGGGCGCGTCCCATAGCGATCAGCTCCTCGCGATCGGTGTCACCCGACATGCCGACGGCAAGCACGACGCCGACGCCGCGGGCGTAGAACTTCGCCTCGAGGACGTCCGGCTCGAGCGGGTTGGTCTCGAGCGTCATCAGCGTCTTGCGGTAGCGGCGGAGCGGGACCTTCACACGCTCGCGCAGTGAGACGATCTTCGCCCGGTCCTCCGCGTGGCCCTTGGAGAACTCCTGTCGGTAACGCATGCCGACCTTCGGGCGGGCGGGCATGATGATCCCGGCCTGCGCGCCGTCGACTCCCGCCTCGAACGAGCCCTCCGTCGACACCGGCTTGCCGTTCGCGTACTCCGTCGTCGCCTCGCCGAGGTACCAGACCGTGCCCTTCGCGTCCTGGGCGTAGTAGTCGTCGGTGAGCTCGACGGGGACGCCCTTTCGCGTGACCTCGTCGCGCACGACGCGGGCGACGACACCGTTGGCGATCAGCTTCGTGCGGTTGGTGACCGTGACCTCGACCCGCTGGTCGCCTTCGCGGTAGACCCACTGGCGGCCGACGGGGAGCGGGAAGTAGGGGTTGTCGACGTTCGGCCCCGCGGTGGCGAGCGCGAGGGCGAGGGCGGTGGTGGCAAGCATGGCGCGAGGGATACGCTGCGCTCGTGAGAGCGGCGTGAGAGATCTGCTCGCCCGAGTCGCCGAGCTCGCCGCCGACCATCTCGAGTCCGTCGGTGATCGGCCTGCGGGCGCAACGGCCGGCTTTGAGGAGCTGCGCGATCTGCTGGGCGGTCCGCTGCCGTCGGAGGGCGTGGCGCCTTCGGAGATCGTCGAGCAACTCGCTCGGGACGCGGCGGGCGGGTTGGTGGCATCGCCTGGGCCGCGCTACTTCGGCTTTGTCACCGGCGGCGCATTGCCGGCTGCGCTCGGCGCCGACTGGCTCGCTTCGGCGTGGGATCAGAACGCGTTCAGCGCCGTCTCCTCGCCGGCCGCGTCGGTGGTGGAGGAGGTCGCGTGCGGCTGGCTGCTCGACGTGCTCGGGCTGCCGCCCGACAGCGGCGTCGGCCTGACCACCGGCGCGCAGATGGCGAACGTCACCGGGCTGGCCGCAGCGCGGCACGCGCTGCTCGCGCGCGCGGGCTGGAACCTCGAGGAGCAGGGCCTCAACGGCTCGCCGCCGCTGCGGGTGTTCGCCGGCGCGGAGGCGCACGTGACCGTGTGGCGGGCGCTGCGGCTGCTCGGCATCGGGCGCGCGCAGGTCGAGGTCGTGCCCGCCGACGACCAGGGCGCGATGCGCGCCGACGCGCTGCGATTGGACGGCCCCGCGATCGTGTGCGCGCAGGCCGGCAACGTCAACAGCGGCGCCTTCGACCCGCTCGCGGAGATCACTGCTGCGGCGCGCGAGCACGGCGCGTGGGTGCACGTCGACGGCGCGTTCGGGCTGTGGGCGGCGGCCTCGCCGGAGCTGTCGCACCTCACCGCCGGCGCGGCCGACGCCGACTCGTGGGCGACCGACGGCCACAAGTGGCTCAACGTGCCCTACGACTGCGGCGTCGTTGCCGTGCGCGACCGCGAGGCCCACGCCGCCGCGATGGGGATGTCGGCGGCGTACCTGATCCGCGACGCGTCCGCGCGCTCGAACTCCGACTGGGTGCCCGAGGCGTCGCGACGCGGGCGCGGGTTCGCCGTCTACGCGGCGCTGCGCTCGCTCGGCCGCGCGGGGGTCGCGGAGTTGGTGGAGCGCAACTGCGCGCTCGCGCGGCGTCTGGCGGAGCGGGTGGCGGCCGGGGGCGTCGAGGTGCTCAACGACGTCGTGCTCAACCAGGTGCTGCTCGGCCTCGAGGAGGACGTCATCGCCCGCGTCCAGGCAGACGGCGTGCTGTGGGCCGGCGGCACGGTGTGGCATGACCGCCCGGCGATGCGCGTCTCCGTCTCGAACTGGTCGACCACGGAGTCCGATATCGACCGCTCGGCCGACGCGATCCTCAGCGCAGTGCAAGCGCGCGGCTGATCGCCGCGACGACGGCTTCGGGCTCGTCGGTGAGTTCGCGCCAGGTGAAGCGCAGGACGGTGTAGCCGAGGGCCTGGAGGTCGCGGTCTTTGCGGCGGTCTCGCTCGAAGGAATGGCGGGTCGAGTGGTAGGCGTAGCCGTCGATCTCCATGACGAGCTTGGCGTCCGGCCAGAGGAGGTCGACTTCCCAGTTGCCCACCCGCGCGTTGACCTTCGGCGCGGGAAGTCTCGCCGCGCGAATCAGCTCGACCGCGAGCCGCTCCGCCTCGGAACGCGTGTGATGCGGCTCGATCCGCTGCGCCTCGTGGAGTGCCGTCCGTCCTCGGTGGTGCGGGTAACGGCTGAACTGCTCATTGAGGGAATGGGTGCTCACGCGGTGTTGCACGTGCGCTTCGTTGACGGCTCGCTCGACGTCGCTGAGTGGGTGGGTGGCGGCGAGGTCGAGGACGGTTCTCGCGGCGGAGGTGACGGGGATGCCGTGGCGGCGGGTGATGTCCTGGGGGTGCAGGGTGGCGCGGTGGGTGCGGATGCCGGGGCGGGTGCGGGCCTTGCGGTCGGGGATCGTGACGTCGACGGGTCCCTCGCGGGGTGGGCGCAGCTCCCAGAGAACGGCGGCTGGGTAGTGGGAGATCAGCGCGCCGGGGCCGGCCGCGAGCGCCGCGGCCATCAGCCGCGAGTGCGGGCTCTCGAGCGGCCCGACGAGGTAGACGCCGCGGTGGATCGGCCGCAGCCACCCGGATCTTGACGCGGTGAGCGACGGCGTGGCGTCCCATGCCGCACCGTTGGAGTTGCTTGACGCTGATCACCCCGTGCTGGCGGCCCGCGAGCTCGACCGCCGCCCGCTCCGCGTTCTCAACCGGCATTTCGTTCCTCTCGACCCACCCGGGCAAGGGGTGAGGAACGTTCCGCCGCCAGGAGCGGCCAAACGTTCCCCGCCGCCCGAACCGCGCACCGAAAGGAACGAAACGCCGCCTCCATCCGAACACCTTCCCTACCCAGCCGCCGTTCGCCGGCGCCCTCCACAAACTCGTCACAGAGCCGCGGCAAAGCCGCAACGAATCAGCGCCGTTCTGCGAGCTCCGTGATGACCGCCTCGTAGACGCCGGGGCCGTTCATCCCCTCGGCGACCCGCACGTTCGCCATCCCGCCCGCCGCGGCATGCACCTCCGGCGTCGCGTTCGCCACGAGCCAGAACGTGCCCACGACCGAGGCCGCGCCCAGGTCCTCCATCGAGTCCCCGACCGCGATGACCTCCTCCGCCACGAGCCCGCGAGCGCGCATGTGCGCCGCGACCGCACGCGCCTTCGAAGCCTCCCGGGGCACCAGATGAAACGCCCGCCCACCGCCGTCCGCCCCGTGCATCAAGCCGTTGTCGACCAGCCGCCAGCCCCCGAATCCTTCCTCAATGAGCAGTTCATCCGCCTCCGCCACATCCACATCGCGCCCGAGGTAGAGCCGCGACGATTCGCGCCCCAGGTTCCACGGGTCGTACATCTCCAGCTGACCCGGATACCGCGACATCAGCAGCGCATGAGCGCCCGCGTCATCCAACTCGTCCACCAGCGACATCACCTCGCCGTCCAGGACCATCCCGCAGCCCGCCTCGTAGATGTACGAGCGCAGGCCGAGGAGCACCGCGTTGTGCAGCAGCGTCGAATGCCGCCGTCCCGAGTACGGGACGACCTCGACGTCCGCCCGCGCGCACGCCTCCAACGCCCGGGCGCCGAGCATCGTGAACGCGCCGTCGGCGTCGTGGAACAGCGACGCGCCGCGGCCCAGCAGGGTCCCGTCCATGTCCACGTAGGCGGCGCGCAGCACACGTCTAGTCTCACATCCCATGGCGGTGATCCGGGACATCGAGCCGTGGGACGAGCTACTGCAGGCCGGCCGCGACGACGAGCGGCTCGTGACGCAGAGCAGCGTCCACCCGCGGCCCGGCCAACAAGCCCCGATCCCGGACGAGCTGCACCCGAAGGTGACCGAGGCCCTCAAGAACAAGGGCATCGACAGCCTGTGGTCACACCAGGCCGAGGCGATCCACGCCGCGTGGGCCGGCCCGACGATCGTGACCACCGGCACCGCCTCCGGCAAGTCGCTGTGCTTCCAGCTCCCCACGCTCGACGTGCTCTGCCGCGACTCCCGCGCCCGCGCGCTCTACCTCTACCCGACGAAGGCGCTCGCCCAGGACCAGGCGCGCGCGCTCAACGCGTTCGACGTCAAGAACGCCCGGCTCGCGATCTACGACGGCGACACGCCGCGCGAGCAGCGCTCGGCGATCCGCCGCAACAGCAACGTCGTCCTCACCAACCCCGACATGCTGCACCTCGGCATCCTCCCCAACCACCCCGCGTGGGCGAACTTCCTCTCCAACCTCGCGATGGTCGTCGTCGACGAGGCGCACGTCTACCGCGGCGTCTTCGGCTCCCACGTCGGCAACGTCCTGCGCAGGCTGCGCCGCATCGCCGCCGCCTACGGCACCGCCCCGCGGTTCGTGATGACGAGCGCCACGATCGGCAACCCGGGCGAGCTCGCCGAGCGCCTCTCCGGCCTCGACGACTTCACGGTCATCGAGCGCGACGGCTCGCCGGTCACCAAGCGCACGATCGCGATGTGGAACCCGCCGATCACCGACGAGAAGCTCGGCACGCGCCGCTCGGTGCTGTCCGAGGCCGCCGACCTGCTGGCCGAGCTCGTCACCCAGGGCGCGCGCACGATCGTGTTCATGAAGTCGCGCAAGGCCGTCGAGCTGATGGCGAAGTTCACCCAGCTCGCGCTCGAGGACCTCGGCCACGCCGACCTCGCGAAGCTGATCGCGCCCTACCGCGCCGGCTACACGCCCCAGCAGCGGCGCGAGCTCGAGCGCAAGCTCGTCGAGGGCGAGCTGCTCGGCGTCGTCTCCACCGACGCGCTCGAGCTCGGCATCGACATCGGCTCGCTCGACGCCGCGATCTGCGTCACGTTCCCGGGCACGGTCGCAGCGCTCCGCCAGCAGTGGGGCCGCGCCGGCCGCCGCGGCCGCGGGCTCGCCGTCTACGTCGCCGGCGACGACGCGCTCGACCAGTTCTTCTGCCGCCACCCTGACGAGTTCCTCGACCGCCCGGTCGAGAACGCGATCCTCGACCACGAGAACGAGCAGATCCACGCGCAGCACGTGCTGTGCGCCGCGCACGAGGGCCCGCTCGAGCCCGCCGACGAGGAGTACCTCGGCGCGTCCTGGAAGGCGACCGCCGAACGGCTCGTCAGCACCGGCGCGACTGCGCGAGCGCCCCGGCGGCCTCTACGTGCCGCGCCGGCCCGAGGAGTACCCGGCCGCCAACGTCTCCCTCCGCTCGGCCAGCCGCGACGGCTGCGTGATCGTCGACACCGCCTCGGGCGAGCTGATCGGCACCGTCGACGTCCCGCGCGCGATGAACACGACCCACCAGGGCGCCGTCTACCTCCACGGCGGCCGCCAGTTCGAGGTCGCCGAGCTCGACCTCGAGCAGCGGCGCGTGCTCGTCCACCCGTTCCAGGGCAACTGGTACACGCAGCCCAAGAAGGAGACCGACACCTACATCGAGGCGCTGCTCGACCGCAAAGAGTTCATGGGCGTCACGCTCAGCTTCGGCACCGTCACCGTCACCGAGCAGGTGCTCGCCTACCAGCGCAAGCGCATGGCCGACCACGAGGCGCTCGACCTCATCGGCCTCGACCTGCCGGCCGACCTCGTTCACCACGCAGGCGCTGTGGTACGAGCTCGGGCCGGAGCTGCTGCGCGACGACTTCCCGCTGCACGCGCTGCTCGGCGCGCTGCACGCCGCCGAGCACTCGCAGATCGCGGTGCTGCCGCTGCTCGCCATGTGCGACCGCTGGGACATCGGCGGGCTCTCGACCAACCTGCACCCGCAGACCGGCGGCCCGACGATCTTCATCTACGACGGCCACCCCGGCGGCATCGGCATCACGCGCCGCGGCTTCCTCGCCTTCGACGCGCTCGTCGACGACGCCCACCGGCTGATCTCCGAGTGCCCGTGCGAGAGCGGCTGCCCGTCGTGCGTGCAGTCCCCGAAGTGCGGCAACCTCAACGAGCCGCTCTCCAAGCACGGCGCCGCCGAGGTCATGGGCCGTATGCTCGCCGCCGCGTGACGGACGACTTCCCAGCGGTCGCGGGCGTCGAGCACCGCTTCGTCGAGGCGGGCGGGCTGCGCATGCACGTCGCCGAGGCGGGCGCCGGCGAGCCGCTGCTGCTGCTCCACGGCTGGCCGCAGCACTGGTACCAGTGGCGTGGCGTCATCCAGCGGCTGGGCGACATCCGGCGCGTGATCGTGCCCGACCTGCGCGGCTTCGGCTGGACCGACGCGCCGCCCGGGCCGGTCGAGCCCGACGTCTTCGTCAACGACGTCATCGCCCTGCTCGACGCGCTCGGGATCGAGCAGACCGACCTCGCCGGCCACGACTGGGGCGGCTTCACCAGCCTCCTGCTCGCCGCCCGCCACCCCGAGCGCTTCCGCAAGGTCATCGCCCTCTCCACCCCGCACCCGTGGATCGAGATCACGCCGCGACTCGCGCTCGAGACCTGGCGCGCCTGGTACGCACTGCCGCTCGCCGCGGGCGTGATGGAGCGCACGCCGCGGCTCGCGGCGTGGTTCATCCGACGAGAAGGTGTGCCGGCGGAGGACGTGGCGACCTACGTCGAGCGGGCAAGTGGATCCGCCACGACGCGCCTCTACCGCTCCTATCTGTCCACCCTCGCCAGCGCAGTTCGCGGAGCAGCGCCAGAGCCGCGCACGCCACGAGACGTTCTGCTCATGATCGGCGAGAACGACATGCCCGTGACACCCCGCCTGGCCGAGGGTCTCGACCGCGGCGGCGACCACCTGCGCTTCGAATTGCTGCCCGGTGCAGGGCACTTCGTATGCGACACGCACGCCCACGTCGTGGCCGAGCGCGTGCGCTCTTTCCTCTGAACGGGCGGTTGCACGGGTTGAGCCGGAGGCCTGGGACCCCGAAGGTCTCTGCATGCGACACCGTCTCCTTATGGGGGCCGTGCTCGCGCTGCTGGCCTGGCCGGCCACGGGACATGCTCAGAGCGGCGGCGCGTCCGTGCCTGCCCCGACCGGGGGCGCGAACTACGGCATCAGCGTCCCAGGCCTGAAGGCCAGCCGGTTCAAGGTCGCCCCGCGCACGATCACGCTCGGCGCGCCGGTCAGCTTCCGCTACCGCGTCGACGGCTCTCGCCAGAGCGTGCGCGTCCGCGTCGAGCTGCTGCCGATCGGCTCGCGCCATCCCGCCGCGCGCATCCGCATGGGCTGGAAGCGCACCGGCCGAACGCTGACCCGTACCTGGACGCCGCCGGCCGGCAAGCTGACCCCTGGCGACTACCTCGCGCGCCTGCATGCGGTCGACCGCCAGGGCCGCACGCTGCGCCGCAGCGCCACCGCCTCGGGCCGCTCGCGCCTCAAGGTCGTCGCGCCCGCGCCGCAGCCCGCGCCGATCGGCGCCCCCGCCCCGGTCGCGCCGGTGGTCGGCAGCGGCAGCTTCCCCGTCCAGGGCAGGTACACCTACGGCGACGGTTTCGGCGTGAAGCGCGGCACGGCCACCCACCGCGGCCAGGACATCCTCGCCGCGTCGGGGACGCCGGTCGTGACCCCGCGCGCGGGCACCGTGATCTGGCGCGCCTACCAGGCCGACGGCGCCGGCAACTACGTGGTCGTCCGCACCGACGACGGCCGCGACTTCGTCTTCATGCACCTGCTCGACGGCTCGACGACGGTCGTCAAGGGCGGCACGCTCACCGCGGGCCAGGCGTTCGCGCAGGTCGGCCAGACCGGCCACGCGACGGCGCCGCACCTGCACTTCGAGATCTGGCCCGACGGCTGGTACGCGTCCGATGCGTCGCAGCCGATCGACCCGCGGCCGGACCTCGACGCGTGGGCCGCCGGGTAGTGCCAGCCCTCCAGCGGCGCCAAATACTCAAGGTTTGTTGACGCGGCGTCGAAGGAGCCTTAGTGCGCCTCCGTCTCTCGCGTCCGCGCAAACTTTCCACCTGGCTGTTCCTGACCCTCGGGCTGATGCTGGCCCCCCAGTTCATCGGCGCCGCTGTCGGCATCAGCCAGCAGCAGGCCCAGATCAACGAAGCGCGCGAGGACGGGCGCGAGGTCGCCACGCGCCTCGGCCGCATCGCCCACCTCAAGTCGACGCTCGACGCCACCGAGGACGCCGTCCTGCGCGCGCCGGGCGAGGGCAGTCACGCAGCGGGTCCGCGCGTACGCGGCACGCTCGCTCGCGCGAACGCCGACGTGCTGGTGCTGGACAGCCCGGTGCTCAACCGCGACTTCGCCCGCCTCCAGACGTTCGCCGCCGGAGACCTCGCCACGGCCGCGGACCGTCGCCGGCTCGAGGCGCCGCTCGACAGTGTGCGGGCCACGACCGCGCAGCTCGCGGACGAGACGGTGGCGACCACGACCGCCGACGAGGTCGACGAGCGCGCCGACCAGCGCACGCAGTTGCGGGGCATCACGCTCGCCTTCATCGCCACGCTGATGCTCACGCTGCTGATCGCCCGCCTCTTCATCAGCTCGATCCGGCGGCCGCTGCGGACGCTGCGCGCCTCCGCCGTCAAGCTCGGCAGCGGCGACCTCAGCCACCGCGCCGAGCTCGACTCGTTCGCTGAGTTCAACCAGGTCGCCGACGCCTTCAACACGATGGCCGACGCACTGCGGCAGAGCGACCACGAGCTCAACCACCGCGCGTTCCACGACCCGCTCACCGGCCTCGCCAACCGCGCGCTGATGTTCAACCGCATCACGCACGCGCTCGAGCGCCGCGGACGGGAGGCGATCGGCGTGCTGATCGTCGACGTCGACGACTTCAAGAGCGTCAACGAGGGCCTCGGCCACAGCCGTGGCGACGAGGCACTCATTGAGGTCGGCCGGCGGCTGCGCGGCATCCTGCGCCCCTCCGACACGGTCGCGCGCCTCGGCGGCGACGAGTTCGCGATCCTGCTCGAGGACCTCTCGGAGCCCCAGGGCGCCACGGGCGTGGCCGAGCGGATCCTGCTCGCGCTCTCCACCCCGGTCAAGGTCACGGGCGGCGAGGTCGAGCTGGCCGCCAGCGTCGGCGTGGCGGTCTCGGGCGCCCAGCTCAACGACGCCGACGAGCTGATCCGTGCCGCCGACCTCGCGATGTACGCCGCCAAGAAGGCGGGCAAGGGCCGCTACTGCTCGTTCGAGGCCTCGATGCTGTCCGGCGCCGTCGAGCGCCTGGCGCTCGAGCGCGACCTCAAGCACGCGATCCTGCGCGACGAGCTCGACATCCACTACCAGCCCGTCGTCGACATGGCGACCGGCCGCGCGCGCGGCGTCGAGGCGCTCGCGCGCTGGACGCATCCCGAGCGCGGCCCCGTCGCCCCCGACGTGTTCATCCCGCTCGCCGAGCAGAGCGGAATGATCGTGCCGCTCGGCCGGCGCATGCTCGCGCGCGCGTGCGCCGATCTACCCGCGCTGCGCCGCGGCTTCGACGAGCCCGACATGGTCGTCAGCGTCAACCTGTCGGCCGCCGAGCTGCACGCGCCGGGGCTCACCGACCACCTCGTGAGCTGCACGGACGCGGCGGGCATCACGTGCGGCAGCGTGATCCTCGAGATCACCGAGTCGCAGATCATGAACGACCTCGACGCAGCGGTCGAGCGCCTGCACGAGCTCAAGGCACTCGGGGCCCACCTCGCGCTCGACGACTTCGGCACCGGCTATTCGTCGCTCGCCTACCTGCGCAGCTTCCCGATCGACGCGGTCAAGATCGACCGCGCCTTCATCGGCGCGGTCGCCGACCCGAGCTCCGACGACCACGCGCTGGTGCGCGCGATCATCTCGCTCGGCCAGGCGCTCGACATCCGCGTCGTCGCCGAGGGCATCGAGGAGGAGGACCAGCGCCGCGAGCTGCGGCGGCTCGGCTGCGACCGCGGCCAGGGCTACCTGTTCTCACGCCCGCTGCCCTGCACCGAGCTGATCCTCAGCTACGGGCGCGGCCCCGCCCTGCGCTACTCGTAGGCGATCGCCCGCAGCACGTCCAGCCGCGACGCCCGCCGCGCCGGGAAGATCGCCGCGACCACGCCGACGACCATCGCGAAGATCAGCAGCGAGACGATCTGCCCGATCGGGAGCGAGAACGTGATCCCCTCGCTCTCGAGCGCCTGGATCACCACGAACCCGAAGAAGATCCCGAGCACGAGCCCGAGCAGCGCGCCGAACACCGCGGTGATCACGCTCTCGTAGCGGATCATGCGCCGGACGTCGCGGCGCGTCATCCCGACCGCGCGCAGCAGGCCGAGCTCGCGCGTGCGCTCGAAGATCGACAGCGTGAGCGTGTTGACGATCCCGAACGCCGAGATGATCACGCTCATCGCGAGCAGCGCGTAGAAGAGGCCGAGGAGCTGATTGATCTGGTCGGCGTTCTCGTCCTTGAGCTCCTGCTGCGAGCGCGCGCGGGCCTCGGGGAACGCCGCCAGCGCCTTCGTCACGTTCTTCTGCACGGCCGGCACGCTCGCGCCCTGGTCGGTCTTGATCAGCACGCTCGACACGCGCTTCTGGTCGGCGAGCTGATCGAACGGGACGGCGCCCATGGTGATGCCCCCGAGCAGCGCGTCGTCCTTGTAGATGCCCCGCACGGTGAGCTCGACGTCGCCGCTCGGGCCCTTGATCGACACCTTGTCGCCGACCTTGTAGTCGCCCTCGGTGGCGACGTTCTCCTCGAGCAGGACGCCGCTCGAGCCCAGCTCGTCGAGCGACTTCTGGGAGCCGTCCTGCCAGTCGAAGTTGTAGACCTGCCCGATCGTCGCGGGGTCGATCGCGTGCGTGTACTTCGTGCCGAGGCTCCCGACCTTGCTCTGGGTGTCCCGGATCGGTGAGGCCGCGGCGACGCCGTCGACGTTCGCCACCGCGGGGACGACCGCGGCCGGGATCGGGGTGAAGCCGTCGTCGTGCAGCACCGCGATGTCGCCCGCCAGCGTGCGGTCGATGAGATCGGAGACCGAGGCGCGCAGCCCGTTCGCGAAAATCGTCACGAAGACGACGAGCGCGAGCCCGATCATCAGCGCCGCCGAGGTGACGGCGGTGCGGCCGGGATGGCGCGTGGAGTTCTCGCGCGCGAGCCGCCCGACGAGCTTGGTGTAGCGCTCGGCCGGCCAGGCGACGACGCGCGCCGCCGGGCTGACGAAGCGCGGCGAGATCAGCGCGATGCCGAGGATCAGGACGACGGCGCCGCCCGCGGCGCCGAGCAGCTTGGTCGACGTGTCGCCGCCCTCGGCGAGCAGGCCCGCGATGACGAGACCGGCGCCGCCGAGGATGAACAGGCCGGCGAGGATCGGCGTCAGCCGCGCGAGCCGCCCGCGCGACGGCGCGCTCGCCTCGCGCAGCGCCTCGACGGGCGCGACCCGCGTGGCGCGCACCGCCGGCGCCAGCGCTCCGACCAGCGTCACGATCGTGCCGACGAGCAGGCACACGATGATCGTGCGGCTCTCGAGCACGAGCGCAGTGGTGGGCAGGTCGATGCCGAGCGCCTTGAACAGCTCGTTGATGGCCTTGGCGAAGCCGAGACCGGCCACGATGCCGACGATCGAGCCGATCAGGCCGATGGTGAGCGCCTCGAGCAGCACTGAGTTGAGCACCTGCCGGCGCGTGGCGCCGAGCGTGCGCAGCAGGGCGAGCTCGCGGGCGCGCTGGGCGACGGTGATCGAGAACGTGTTGAAGATCAGGAATGCGCCGACGAGCACCGCGATGAACGCGAACGCGAGCAGGCCGGTGGTCAGGAACGACAGGCCCTCGCGGATGTCGTCGCCGGCCGCGTCCGCCTCCTGCGCGGCGGTCCGGACCTGCGCGGTCGGCGGCAGGATCGAGGCGACGCTGCGCTGGAGCTCGCTGTCGGAGGTCCCGGACTTCGCGGCCACGAACGCGAAGTCGACCTCGTTGCGCTTGTCGAACAGTGCCTGCGCGGTTGCGAGGTCGAAGACGACGACCGTCGCGCCGCCGAGACCGGCGGACGACCCGAGCGTGACGGTCCCAACGAGCGTGTACGGCTTCTTGGGCCCGCCGGCGGCGACCGTCACGGTGTCGCCGACGTCGTAGCCCTCCTTGTCGGCCGTCGAGACGTCCATGGCGACCTCATCCGGTCCGCGCGGCTCGTGCCCCTCCCGGATCCCGAGCGGGGCGAACGGCTTCGGCATCCACGTGGCCGCGATGGTCGGCGCGCCGCCGGTCGAGACGACCTTGCCGTCCTTGCCCACGATCGCGGCGACGTCGTTGATCTGGCCCGCGACCTGGCTGACCTCGGGCAGCTGCCGGATCTTGTCGAGCAGCTGAGCGTCGAGCGGCCGCGGCATCGTGAAGTCCGTCTCGACCTGCTCCTTGCCGGAGACGACGACGTCGGCGCCCTTGGTCCCCGAAGCGAAGATCTCGTCGAACGCCTTCTGGATCGTGTCCGTGAGGACGAACGTCCCGGCGATCATCGTCACGCCGAGGAGGACGGCGATGACGGTCAGGGAGGTGCGGAGCTTGCGCGCCGCGAGGCCGCGGAGCGCGAGGCGTGTCACGCCAGCGCCTTCATCTGGTCGAGGATCTGCTCGGCGTCGAGGTGGGGCTCGTCGGCCACGATGTGGCCGTCGTCGAGGAAGATCACGCGGTCCGAGATCGAGGCCGCGGTCGCGTCGTGGGTGACCATCACCACCGCCTGGCCGAACTCGTCGACCGCGCGCCGCAGCAGCCCGAGGATCTCCGCCGACGTCGTGGAGTCGAGGTTGCCGGTCGGCTCGTCGGCGAAGATCACCGCAGGCTCCGAGGCGAGCGCGCGCGCCACCGCGACGCGCTGCTGCTGGCCACCGGAGAGCTCGGCGGGCCGGTGCGTGCGGCGGTCGGCGAGCGCGACCGCGTCGAGCAGCTGCTCGACGCGCCCGTCGCGGTCGTTGCGGCCGGCGAGCGTCAGCGGGAGCCGGATGTTCTCCTCGGCGGTGAGGACCGGGACGAGGTTGAAGGCCTGGAAGACGAAGCCGATCTTGTCGCGCCGCAGGCGCGTGAGGTCGCCGTCGTCGAGCTTGCCGATCTCGGTCCCACCGATCGTCACGGTGCCGGCCGTCGGGCGGTCGAGCCCCGCCAGCACGTGCATGAGCGTCGACTTGCCGGACCCCGACGGGCCCATGATCGCGGTGAACGAGCCGGGCTGGATCTCGAGCGAGACGCCGCGGAGCGCGTCGACGGCGGCGTCACCCTCGCCGTAGCGCTTGGTCAGGTCCTGTCCTGCAACGACGGGGTCGGCCATGCGCACAGGGTCCCAAACTGCCGGGCGGACCGATGGTGTGGCTAACCCCACCATCTCCCCTAGGGGATCGCCCTATTCGAGGCGCTTGGCGAACCAGTGGTGGGCGAACGGCTCGTCGTTGAAGGCGGGGACCTCCTCGTAGCCGGACGAGCGGTAGAGCGTGACCGCCTCGTGCAGCAGGTTGCTGGTCTCGAGCCGGACCGTGCGCGCGCCGGCGCGGGCGGCGCGCGCCTCGAGGTCCGCGAGCAGCCGCCGCCCGAGCCCGAGGCCGCGGGCGGCCTCGGCCAGCCACATGCGCTTGATGTCGGTCGTCGCGTCGGCGGTCTGCTTGATCGCACCGCACCCGACCGGCTCGGCGCGCAGGTAGGCGACCACCATCTCGCCGTTGGGCGGGCGCAGCTCGTCCGGCTCGGCGGTCGAGCCGATCAGCGGGTCGAACGGCTGGCCGGCGCGGCGCTCGAGCTCGGCGAAGTACGAGCGCAGGCACTGGCGCGCGTCGGGGTGCTCGGGATCGACCGGGACGATCTCGACCATCGCGGCGGTGAGGAGCCGCTCGACGTCGCGCATCGCGCCGACCAGCCGCTCGCGCTGCCCGCCGGTCAGCGGCTCGAGCAGCGACGCGGCGAGCGCGTCGCTGCGGCGGTCGAGCTCCGCCAGCTCCGCGAGTCCGGCCGGCGTCAGCCGCGCGTCGCGCACTCGCCGGTCCTGCCCGCCCGCCGTCACCGTCACCATCCCGGCGGCCTCGAGCGTGCGCAGCAGGCGGCTGAGGTGGCCGGAGTCGAGGCCGAGCCGGGCGCGCAGCGCACGCACCTCGCAGCCGCGCGCGCCGATCTCCCACAGCACCCGCGCCTCGCCGAGCGGGCGGTCGAGCGAGAGAAAGTGATCGTCCAGCGCGCCGACGCGCTGGGTCACGGTGCGGTTGAAGCGGCGGACTTGCTCGACCTGCTCCGAGGCCATTACCTGACTTTAGTCAGGTATCGATCCAGGATCAAGCGCGCGCTAGCCTTCCAGCGCGCTGGCGAGATAGCTCAGTTGGTAGAGCACACGACTGAAAATCGTGGTGTCCCCGGTTCGAGTCCGGGTCTCGCCACTCGAACTTCCCGGACATGACCGGAAATCGTGGTCGTTTCGATCCGAGCACGCAGCCGCAAATTAGGGCGTGCGCCCTGCCGGCTTGGGCGTGATTCGCTCCAGCCGGCGCCCCATGGCCGTTTTGTCGCCTATTTCTTGAGGCCGGTTGAGGGTTCAGGGGCGTGTCAGCGAGTGACAGCTCGGGCGAGTCAGCGGGGGCGCGACTGAACGGAGCAGCCGGCACGTTCGCGCGCTGATCAGGGCGACTGCTTGGTCTCGTCGTCCAGCGGAGGGGAGAAGGCCCGCTGTGGGCGGGCCTTCTCGAGGCGCGAACCGCAGCGGGCTGTTTAGTCGTGGTCGTGGCTGTCGGCGTCCTCGTCGTCGGGGTGACCGCCTCGAGCGACGTTGAGAGCGACCGTCACGTTGAAGGTGCCGAAATCGGCCACCACCTCGATCGCGACGGTGTGCCGGCCGGGGCGAAGTCTGCGGATGACAGCGCCCCATGCGTGCGCGGTGAAGGTCGCGGTGACCGCGTCGTACCCGCTTCCGGGGGGCACCGGCACCGTCGTCTGGGGCGAAACGAGCTCGAACCGTCGCCTGACGAGCCTGACGGTCTCGCCGTCGTCGACCGTGACGT
Source organism: uncultured Solirubrobacteraceae bacterium (assembly GCA_963802905.1). Classification (GTDB taxonomy): domain Bacteria; phylum Actinomycetota; class Thermoleophilia; order Solirubrobacterales; family Solirubrobacteraceae; genus DASQFQ01. Next base: position 105,370 of record CAWDKH010000020.1, read on the forward strand.
TGAACTCCTGGACGGCTTGGTCAGCGGCGACGGCGCACGCGAGTTGCTCTTCCTCGGTTTCGCCGACGCCTTCCTCTACGTTGAAGCATGCGGTGCCGAAGTAGACGAACAGCCGCGTGCGCTGCGTGGCGGCGCACGTCGCGGTCCCATCGTCTCCGAAGTGCGGCGCGATCACGTTACGCGCGAGGGTGACGCAGCTTCCGCTGAAGGGATCCTCGGTGGCAAACGGTCCCACCGACCACCCCTTTGCCAGCAACTCGCCGCCGGTCAGACCGCCGCCGCGGGCCGGCGCAACGACCGCGCCACCGCCGTCTTGGTGCCGGTCGTGGGCAGAGGCGGCGGGTGCTGCGCATAGCGCGATCGCGAAGGTCGCCAGAACGGTACGTCGGAGATGCCTCATGGCATCCTCCTTGTTGGTGATGGGAAGTGCGGGCGGTGGAGCGGTGACGGTGGCCCGCTCTCCGCGGGCCCCAGGCGTTGGCGGGTCAGTGCAGTTGGTGACGGATCGGGGCGATGCGGACCAGCGCGTAGCCGGTGCCGGCGATGGCGATGAGCAGGGCGGCGCCGGCGAGGGCGATCGGCAGCGTGGGGGCGTTGTCCTTGATGACGGTGCGGACGACCGTCGGGGCGGGCGTCGAGGGCTCGGCGACAAGCTGGCTGCGCGGGCCGGTGCTGTCGTCGGCCGGGCGGGCGCTCGCGACGCCGGGCAGCGCGACCAGGGCGATCAGCAGCACGGCGAGTACGGCGGTGGAGCGTGGGTGACACGGGGGCGGGCGGGCATGCGGATGCCTCCTGGAGGCAGTGGGATGGAGCCGATGGAGGCACGCTACGTCCGCCGCCGGGCAGCTCCTCCACGCACTTCGCCACAGGGTTCTGTGCAATCCGCCACACGCGGCGGAGGCTGAGCGTCGTTACTGTGCGCGCCGTTGCAGCGCCTCGGGGTCGAGCACGGTGACGTGGCGGCGCCCGGTCTCGACGATCCGTAGCGAGCGCAGCAGCTGCAGCGCCTTGCTGACCGCTTCACGCGACGCTCCGGTCCACGCGGCGAGCTCCTCCTGGGAGAGCGGTAGCTCGATCTCGATTCGGCCGGCGGCGGGCGCGCCGAAGCGCTCGGACAGCTCGACGAGGCGGTGCGCGACGCGCCCGACGACGTCGTGCGTCGCGAAGTCGGCCTGCTGTGCGTCGGCGTAGCGCAGCCGTCCCGCGACCATGCGCAGGATCACCAGCGCCACGCGGGGACAGCGCTCGAGGAACGCAGCGAAGGCGGAGCCCGGGATCAGCAGGGCGTCGACGGCCTCGAGCGTGGTCACCGTTGCCGAGCGCGGCTCGCCGTCGATTGCCGAGAGCTCGCCGAGCAGATCGCCGGGACCACGAACCGCGACGATCACCTCGCGGCCGGCCGAGCTGAGCGACACGACCTTGGCGCGGCCGCTCAGCAACACAACCACCGGTCCCGCCTCGTCGCCCTGGTGGAACAGCGTCACGTTGGCGCCGTAGGCGCGCGGCCGGCCGATCGACCGCAGGTCCTCGGCCTCGGTCTCCGTCAGCGCATCGAGGAAGGCGCCCGCCATGTCTGCCGCGAGCTTCGCACGCTCCGGCTTGGAGCACAGCGCGGCCTGTGGGAGGGTGCGCCGGGGGATGACGGGCGACACGAGCCTTCAGCGCGCGAGCGGCATAGCGACCGTGATGTTCACGGACGTTGAGGCGTCCACCGGCACGACGACGCGGATGGGCGATGAAGCCGCCGGCCGCCTGTTCGGAGAACACGACCGGATCGTCCGCGAGCAGGTCGCCGCCCACGGCGGCCGCACTGTTCGCTCCACGGGCGACGGCTTCGTCGTGCTGTTCGACTCGGCGCGCAAGGCGGTCGGCTGCGCACTGTCGATCCAGACGGACCTCGCGGCACAACAGGACGGCATCCGGGTTCGGATCGGCCTCAATGCCGGCGAGGTGGTGGAGGGCGATGGTGAGCTCTTCGGGGCCGCGGTCAATCTCGCCGCGCGCGTGATGGAGCGGGCCGACGGCGGCGAGATCCTCGTCACCGAGACCGTGCGGCAGGTGGCGGGCACGATGCCCGAGGCGCGCTTTCGCGGCCGCGGCCGCGTCGCCCTCAAGGGCTTTCCCGAACGCCAGCGCCTCCACGAGGTCCGCCGAGCCGACGGTCACACGCGGCCGCCGCGCGGGTCGCGGCGCCTGATGCTCGTCGCTGGTGCGCTCGTCGTCGGGGCGGCCGCATTGGCGCTGGGGCTGGCGACCCGCGGCGGCGAGAAGTCCGTGGAAGTGCTCGAGAACAGCGTGGCGATTCTCGACCCTGACGATGGGCGGGTCGTGACGGACGTTCCGGTCGGTATCCGCCCGGGCGGCCTCGCGGTGAGCGCCGGATCGGTCTGGGTCGCCAACCTGGGCGACAACACCGTGACGGAGATCAGCGCGCGCTCGCGGCGTGTCCGCGGGACGGTCTCCGCGGGTATCGCCGTCGACGGGCTCGGGGCGGGCCCGAGCGGCGTCTGGGTCGCTGACAGCTCGCGCTCGCTCGCGCGCGTGCTCGACCCTGATTTCCGCACCGTCGCGCGCTCAGTCCGGCTGGATCCGGCGAAAGGGGACCCGCAGGAGGCGCGGCCGATGGCGGTGACGGCAGACGCGGTCTGGATCGCCGGCTCCGGCCGCGAGATCACGCGCCTGGATCCGGACACGTCGCGCACCGTCGCGACAATTCCGAGCGGCAACGGGCCCAGCGGGATCGCGGTGGGGGCCGGCAGCGTGTGGGTCTCCGACAGCGCGGACGGAACGGTGACGCGGATCGACCCGCGCACGAACCAGATCGCGGCGACCGTCCCGGTCGGCGAGGGCGCGAGCGGCATCGCGGTCGGCGCCGGCGGCGTCTGGGTGACGGTTCCGCTCGAGGACCGCGTGAAGCGGGTCGACCCCGCCTCCAACGCCGTCACCGACACGGTACGAGTCGGCGGCGCCCCCGGCGCCCTGGCGATCGGCGCCGGCGCCGTGTGGGTCACCAGCCGGCGCGGCGGGACCGTCACGCGCATCGATCCCGCCACTGCGCGCGTGACCCGCACCGTGCGGGTCGGGCACAGCCCCCAGGGCGTCGCCGTCGTCGATGGAGCCGTGTGGGTGGCGGTCCAGGCGAACGCAGCGCGGGCTGCGCAGACGCCTCGGGACCGCCCGGACGTGTTGACGGTGCTCCGCCCCCAGGGCCTTCCCAGTGGTACCGACCCCGCGCTCGCATTCACGGGGCAGCCGCAGACGCACGCGACGTGCGCACTGCTGTTCGACTACCCCGACCGACCGTTTCCGGCCGGTGCGCAGCTGCGGCCGGAGGTCGCCGAAGCTATGCCGGATGTCTCGGACGGCGGGCGAACGTACACGTTCCGAGTGCGGCCCGGCTTCCGGTTCTCGCCGCCCTCCAACGCGCCCGTGACCGCGCACGCATTCCGCCGGGCGATCGAACGCGCGCTGCATCCGAGGACCGGGTCATACGCGGCGGTGATCATGAGCGACATCGCCGGCTTCCGGGCCTACCACGCGGGCCGGGCGCA
>CAWDKH010000021.1:0-101177 GCA_963802905.1 uncultured Solirubrobacteraceae bacterium
AGGAAGGCGAGCTCGGCGTCCTCGACGATGAGCCGCAGCTCCTCGGGCGCGAGGCGGTAGTTCAGGCTGACCATCACCCCGCCCGCCGCCGGCACGCCCAGCCAGGCCTCGGCGTGTGCGCGCGAGTTGACCCCGAGGAAGCCGACCCGCGTGCCCGGGGCGAGATCGAGGCGCGAAAGGCGGTCGGCCAGCTCCCGGTAGCTGACCGAGAACGCGGTGCGGTCGCCGTACAGCGTCGCCGCCCGCCGTAGCGGCCAGCCCGAGGTCGCTGCACAGCCCCAGCAGGCGGGCCGCGTTCTCCTTCAGCACGAGCGGCCGGACCTCGTCGCGGATCTCGAGCTTCTCGAAGTCCGCGAGCCAGCGATCGGGCGTGATCAGCGGGTAGTCCAACCCGAAGAGCATCTTCTCCTTGAGCAGCGTGTTCGTGTAGCGCACGAGGATCTCCGGGAAGTACTTCGGCGACCGGCCCCCCGACAGGTCGATGTAGACGTTCGGCTTGTGCACCGCGACCGCCAGCGCCTCCTCTTGCCGGGGGAACGAGGGATAGGCGAGGATGATGTCGAGCTCGGGGAAGTCGGCGGCGACGTCGTCGACCAGCATCGGGTTGGAGTACTTCAGCCGCACGCCGCCACCGCCCGGCATGCCCGCGCCGATTCCGGTCGTGCCGGAGTGGAACAGCGCGATCAGCCCCGCCTCGGCGATCACCTCGTAGAGCGGATACCAAGCGCGGTCGTTGGGCCAGAACGCCTGCGTGTTGGGGTGGAACTTGAAGCCCCGCACGCCGCGCTCCGATCAGCTCCTGCGCCTCGCGCACGCCGAGCTTGCCCTTGTGCGGGTCGACGCTCGCAAACGGGATCAGCACGTCCGGGTTCGCCTCCGCAGCTGCCAGCACCTCGTCGTTGCCAAGCCGTCGCCGGCCCAGCCCGCCTCGTCGTCGACCGTGAACAGCACGGCGGCCAGCTTGCGCTCGCGGTAGTAGGCCGCGACCTCCTCAGCCGTCGGCTGAGGAGGTGAGCCGCCGAAGTACTCCGCCGCCGCCGCCAGGATCTCGCCGGTGACGGGATCCTGCTCCTCGCCGCGGTTGCGCTCGGCGTGCACGTGCACGTCGAGCGCGACCAGCGACGTGAGGTCGATGCTCACCCGATCCGGATGAGCTTCTTGTTGACGAACTCGTCGATGCCGTAGCGGCCGAGCTCGCGGCCGAAGCCGGAGCGCTTGACGCCGCCGAAGGGCAGCTCGGCGCCGTCGGCGCCCACCAGGTTGACGTAGACCATCCCGGCGTCGATCTGCTCCGCGACGCGCAGCGCCTGGTCGGGGTCGGTCGTCATCACGTAGGAGCCGAGGCCGTACGGCGTGTCGTTGGCGAGCTCGACCGCCTCCGCCTCGTCCTTGGCGCGGTAGACCTGCGCGACCGGCCCGAAGAACTCCTCGTGGCGGGCGGGGTTGTCCGAGCCGATGTCGGTCAGCACCGTGGTCTTGAAGAAGTTGCCCTCGTGGTCGCCGCCGGCGACGAGCTTCGCGCCCTTGTCGATGGCACGCTGAGCTGCTCGGCGAGGCGGTCGGTCGCGAGTCGACGACGACAGCGGCCCGATCTCGGTGTCGGACTTCGTCGGGTCGCCCGGCTCGACCGCGGTGATGGCGGCGGTGAACTTCTCCAGGAACGGCTCGTAGAGGTCGTCGACCACGATGAAGCGCTTGGCCGCGTTGCAGGACTGGCCGGTGTTGTCGACCCGGGCCGCGACCGCGTTCTCGACGGCCGTGTCGAGGTCGTCGGTGCTGAGCAGGATGAACGGGTCGGAGCCGCCCAGCTCGAGCACGACCTTCTTGAGGTTGCGCCCGGCGATCTCCGCCACCGCCGCGCCGGCGCGCTCGGAGCCGGTCAGCGAGACGCCGCGCACGCGCGGGTCCTCGATGACCGTCGCGACCTGGTCGTTGGTCGCGTAGATGTTGATGTAGGCGTCCGCCGGGAAGCCGGCCTCGTGGTAGATCTGCTCCATCGCCTCGGCCGACTCCGGGCACTGGGGCGCGTGCTTGAGCAGGATCGTGTTGCCGATCGCCAGGTTCGGGCCCGCGAAGCGCGCCACCTGGTAGTAGGGGAAGTTCCACGGCATGATCCCCAGCAGGACGCCCTGGGGGGTGCTGCGGATGATCGCCGAGCCGTCGCCGTCGAGCAGCTCGATCTTCTCGTCGGCCAGCAGCTTGGGCGCGTTGTCGGCGTAGTACTCGTAGATCGCGGCGCAGAAGTCGAGCTCGCCGAGCGCCTGCTCGACCGGCTTGCCCATCTCGCGCACGATGATGTCGGCGAGCCGCTCGCGCTGCTCGGCGTGCAGCTCGCCGACGCGGCGGACGAGCGCCGCGCGCTCCTCGACCGTCGTGGAGGCGCTCCACTCCCGGCGCGCCGCATCCGCGCGGCCGATCGCGTCGCGCAGGGCGTCGTCGGAGATCGTCGGGTACTCCTTGACGGTCTCTCCGGTGGCGGGGTTCACGACGGCGTAGTCGCTCATGGGTTCTCGCTTCTCGAGGGACAGGATGCGGCGCAAGCTCGCACCGCTTTGCGGGTCGCTTCGGCCAATCGGCCGCTGGGTAGTCCGACGGCATGGCGACGACCCGATACTTCTTCCAGGCCTCCCAGGAGCACTTCCCGCCGGAGGACCTCCTGGCCCAGGCCGTCGAGGCCGAGCAGCTCGGCTTCGACGGCATCGCGTCCTCCGATCACCTGCAGCCGTGGTGGGAGGGCGGCGAGTCCGGCCACACGTGGCCGTGGCTCGGCGCCGCGGGCCAGGCGACGAGCACGATCCTGCTCGGTACCGGCGTCACGCCGCCGGGCGCGCGCTTCCACCCGGGCCTGATCGCGCAGGCGTGGGCGACGCTCGAGCGCCTGTTCCCGGGCCGCATGTTCCTCGGCATCGGCTCCGGCGAGGCGCTCAACGAGGTGCCGGTCGGCGACCCGTGGCCGCGCCCGGCGAGCAGGTCGCGCGCATGGACGAGGCGCTCGACATCATCGACCGCCTGTGGCGCGGCGAGACGATCACGCACGACGGCTACTTCAAGTGCAAGGACCTCAAGCTGCACACGCTGCCCGCGCGGCGGCCGCCGATCTGGGTCTCGGCCTTCGGGCCCGAGGCGGCGAAGGTCGCCGCGCGCCGCGGCGACGGCTTCTGGACGCTCGCCGACCCCGAGCGCGTGCCCGAGCTGCTCGAGGTCTACCGCGGCGAGTGCGACGACGCCGGCAAGAAGCCCGGCGAGATCGTGCTGCACGCCGGCTTCTCGTGGGCGCCCGACGAGGAGCGGCGCTCGAGGCGGTGCGCAAGTGGAAGGGCGCGCAGCCCGACGACGTCTACCGCGACGACATCCACATCCCCGCCAACGTCTACGCGCACGGCGAGGAGACGACCTCCGACCAGGACATGAAGGAGGGCTTCATCGTCGGCGCCGACCCCGCCGAGCACGTCGAGCGGATCCGCGAGATCGAGCAGCTCGGCGCGACGATCGTCGTGCTCCAGAACAACTCGGGCGCCGACCCGCACGGCGCGATCCGCGTCTACGGCGAGCAGGTGCTGCCCGCGCTGCGGGGCGCGCGCGTGGCGTGAGCGCGGCCGACGTCGGCGGGGGCCGGTCGAGGTGGAGGTAGCGCGCCGCCGCGGCGAGGAGTCGTCGTCCGGTGGCACGCATACGGGACCGAGGCGACGCTGGTGGCCGCCGGGCGCAGCTTCGGACTCCAGTGCGTCGACACCAGCCGAAATCGGAGTCTTCGCGGCGCGAAACTTCCCGATGAAGCTGGACGCGTTCGCGCGCTACCCGCTGACGTTCGGGCCGTCGCCCGTGCACCGGCTCGAGCGGCTGAGCGCGCAGCTCGGCGGCGCGCAGCTGTGGGCCAAGCGCGACGACTGCAACAGCGGGCTGGCCTTCGGCGGCAACAAGACGCGCAAGCTCGAGTACCTCGTCGCCGACGCGCTCGCCAAGGGCTGCGACACGCTCGTCTCGATCGGCGGCGTGCAGTCCAACCACACGCGCCAGGTCGCCGCCGCGGCGGCGCGCACGGGCCTGGGGTGCGTGCTCGTGCAGGAGCAGCTGGGTCGACTGGCCCGACGTCGTCTACGACCGCGTCGGCAACATCCAGCTCAGCCGCCTGATGGGCGCCGACGTGCGGCTCGATCCGGCCGGGCTTCGGGATCGGCTTCAAGGAGAGCTGGGAGCAGGCGATCGCCGACGTCGAGGCGGGCGGCGGCACGCCGTACGCGATCCCCGCCGGCGCGTCGGACCACGAGCTCGGCGGGCTCGGCTTCGCGCGCTGGGCGCAGGAGGTGGCCGAGCAGGAGGCGGAGCTCGGCGTCTTCTTCGACACCGTGATCGTGTGCTCGGTCACCGGCTCGACGCAGGCGGGGATGGTCGCGGGCTTCGCCGCGCAGGAGCGCGAGCGGCGCGTGATCGGGATCGACGGCTCGGCGAAGCCCGCGGAGACGCTCGACGCAGGTCGTCGCGGATCGCGCGCGACACGGCGGCGCTGATCGAGGTCGGGCGCGAGCTGCGCGATGACGAGATGATCCTCGACGACCGCTACCACGCGGGCACCTACGGGATCCCCGACGCGCACGACGCTCGAGGCGATGCGGACCGCGGCGCGGCTCGAGGGGATGATCACCGACCCGGTCTACGAGGGGAAGTCGATGGCGGGGCTGATCGACCTGGTCGGGCGCGGCGAGATCGAGCGCGGCTCGACCGTGCTGTACGCCCACCTCGGCGGCCAGCCGGCGCTGAGCGCCTACGCGGGGGTGGTGACGTGAGCGCTCGAGACCGAGCGGCCGAGCGCCGTCGAGCTCGCCGTCCTCGACGGCGTGCAGAAGCGCGTGCTGTGGCTGGCGGCGGCGATCGTCCACCACGCCAACCACGTGCGCCCGAACCGCTCGGGCGTCAAGGTCGGCGGCCACCAGGCCTCGAGCGCGTCGATGGTGTCGCTGATGACGGCGCTGTGGTTCGCGTTCCTCGAGGCGCCGGACCGCGTGTCGGTCAAGCCGCACGCCTCGCCGGTGCTGCACGCGATCAACTACCTGCTCGGGCGGCTCGAGCCGCGCTACCTGGAGACGCTGCGCCAGTTCGGCGGGCTGCAGTCCTACCCGTCGCGCGCGAAGGACCCCGACCCGGTCGACTACTCGACCGGCTCGGTCGGGATCGGCGCCACCGCGCCGATCTGGGGCGCGATCGCGCACCGCTACGTGGCGGGGCAGTTCGACGTGCCGGTCGGCGGGCGCCAGATCGCGCTGCTCGGCGACGCGGAGCTCGACGAGGGCGCGTGCTGGGAGGCGATCGCCGACCCGATGGTGGCGAAGCTCGGCGAGGTCATGTGGGTCGTCGACCTCAACCGCCAGTCGCTCGACCGCGTCGTGCCCGACATCGCCGCGGGGCGGCTCGCCTCGATGTTCGAGGCCGCGGGCTGGCACTGCGTGATGGTCAAGTACGGGCCGAAGCTCGCCGCCCACGAGCCGCTGCGCCAGCGCGTCGACGCGATGCCCAACGAGGAGTACCAGCGGCTGCTGCGCGCCGACGCGGCCGAGCTGCGAAGCCGGCTCGATGTGGTCGCCGACGACCTCGAGGACGAGGACCTGCTGCACACGTTCCGCGACCTCGGCGGCCACGACCTCGGCGCGCTGCTCGACGGCTACCGCCAGGCCGACGCCGTCCGCGACCGGCCGTCGGTCGTCTTCGCCTACACGATCAAGGGCTGGCGGCTGCCGACCGAGGGCCATCCTGCGAACCACTCCGCGCTGCTCAACGCGGAGCAGTACGCGCAGCTCGCCGCCGACCTGGGCGCCGACCCGGAGGATCCGTGGGCGACGTTCGAGGACGGCACGCCGGAGGCCGAGCTGTGCGCGAGCGCGGCGCAGCGCCTGGCGCGGCCGCCGCGGGCCGCCGCCGCCGAGCCGCCCGCGGTGCCCGACGACCTCGGCCGCGAGCACAAGGGCACGCGCCTCGACGCAGCAGGCGTTCGGGCGCTTCTTCGTCGACCTCGTGCGCGAGGCGCCGGAGGTTGCGGAGCGCGTGGTCACCGTCTCGCCCGACGTCGGCACCTCGACCAACCTCGGCGGCTGGATCAACAAGGCCGGCATCTGGTCGGTCGGCGACCGCATCGACTGGTTCGCCGACGACACCGACACGCTCGTGCAGTGGCGCGAGACCGACCACGGCCGCCACATCGAGCTCGGGATCGCCGAGGTCAACCTGGTGGGGATGCTGGGCGAGCTCGGCGCGACATGGTCACGCGACGGCCAGCCGCTGCTCCCGGTCGGCACGATCTACGACCCGTTCGTGGCGCGCGCGCTCGAGCCGTGGTCGTTCGGCATCTACGCGGGCGGCCAGTCGATCCTCGTCGGCACCCCGAGCGGCGTCACGCTCGGCCCGGAGGGCGGGGCCCACCAATCGGTGATCACGCCGTCGATCGGCATCGAGCAGCCCGGCTGCACGTTCTGGGAGCCGGCCTTCGGCCAGGATCTCGAGTGGACGTTCCTGCACGCGCTGTCGCGGTTGGGACGGGAGGACGGCGAGGCCTCGTACTTCCGGCTCTCGACGCGGCCTCTGGACCAGTCACTGCACAACGGGACGCGCGAGGAGGTGCTGAGCGGCGGCTACCGGCTGCGGCCGGCCGACGACCCGCGCGTGGTCATCGCGGTCATGGGCGCGCTCGTGCCCGAGGCGATCGAGGCCGCGGACATCCTGCGGGAGGAGGCCGACGCCGAGGCCGAGGTGGTCTGCATCACGAGCGCCGACCTGCTCTACCGCTCGTTCCAGGCGCGGTCGGGGCTGGCCGAGGGAGATCCGGGGACGCTGGAGCGGCTGTTCCCCCACGACGCGCCCGTGATCACGCTGCTCGACGGGCACCCGCACACGCTGTCGTTCCTGGGCGACGTCTGTCTCGGTGTCCAGCAGTTCGGTCAGTCGGGCGACCTGGCGGAGCTGTACGAGCACCATGCGATCGATGCCGAGTCGGTGGTGGGGGCGGCGCTCGACGTGATGGGCTAAGCGGGGCGCTTCAACTGCGGCATTGAGGAGGGGGTTCGGGGTGCCGCGGCGGGCAAGTGGGACGGTTTGGGGGGCTATAGGACCCAAAACCGTCCCGCTTGGTCCAAGCGGGACGCTTTTACCACCGTATAGGGGGTCAAAGCGTCCCACTTGCCGAAGGGCGCGCCGGGCGGCTCACCCCTCGCTTCCCTACCCAGCCGCAGTTCGCCGGGCCTGCCGCTACCTCCGCTCCACCCACCGAGCGATCAGCTCACCCGCCCGCAGCACGTGGCGCCCGCATCGCCTCCCGCGCCTCGTCGGGATCCCGCCGCTCGATCGCCGCGAGGATCGCGCCGTGCTGCTCGACGTTCTCGGCCATGCAGGCGCGAGTCGGCCTGCGAGCGCGCCCCAGGTCAGGCGGCGGGGGAAGGCCTTGTGCAGGTCGCGGATCGTGCGTCGCAGCCGCTCGTTGCCGGCGGCGGCCTGGACGGCCTCGTGGAACTGGTCGTTGGCGCGCACCCACGCGAACTCGTGGGGGCCGTCGACCGGACCGGGCGGTGAGTCCTCGATCGCTCGGCGGAAGAGCTCCTCGGCCTCGCGCAGCTCGTTCAGGTGCTCGTCGGTGATCCAGGTGGCGGCGAGCGCTGCGGCCATGCCCTCGAGCTCGGCGCGCACCTCGTAGCCCTCGCGCACGTCGCGGACCGTCGGGCCGCGCACGACCGCGCCCTGGTTGGGGACGAGCTCGACGGTCCCCTCGGCCTGCAGCTTGCGCAACGCCTCGCGGATCGGGGTACGGGAGAGCTTGTACTCGGCCGCGAGCTGCTCCTGGCGCAAATGGCGCGCCCCGGCGGGAATCTCGCCGGTCGACGATCCGGGTCTGGATCGCCGTCGCCAGGTCGTCCACGACGCCGCGGCGCAGACGGGGGGACGAGATCACCGTCCATCGGATGGCACAGTGCCAGCATAACTGAGGTTGGATCCAACTGCAACGCCAAATAGGATCCAGGTGGTAGCCTGATTTCACGGCGAAGGCGACGACAGGGGAGCATCATGCGCCGGACGACTACGGGAGGAGTCGCGCGCAATCGCGACTGCGATCGCGCTGCTGGTGGGGGCCTGCGGCAGCATCTGACGACAGCGGGGGCGGTGTGAAGGCCGACCAGAATGCGGCGGCACGGTCGGGAAGGGCACGACGGCGAAGAAGGGCGGGGAGCTCACCGTCGGGCTCGCGGAGGATCCCGGATCAGCTCGACCCGACGCTCGCGCGCACGTTCGTCGGGCGGATCGTCTTCGCGAACATGTGCGAGAAGCTCTACGACCTCGACGAGAACCTCGAGATCGTGCCGCAGCTCGCCTCCGGCGCTGCCGAAGATCTCCGGTGACGGCAAGACCGTCACGATCAAGCTCCGCGACGGCATCAAGTTCAACGACGGCACGAAGTTCGATGCCGCCGCGGTCAAGACGTCGCTGGACCGCCACCGCTCGCTCAAGGAGTCCGGTCGCGCGTCGCGAGCTCGCGCCGGTCAGCTCGGTCAAGGTGGTCGACCCGAACACGGTCGAGATCAAGCTCGCGACGCCGTTCGCGCCGCTGACCGCGCAGCTCGCCGACCGCGCGGGCATGGTCATGTCGCCCAAGCAGCTCAAGAAGCTCGGCGACAAGTTCGCGCACCAACCCGGTGTGCGTCGGGCCGTTCAAGTACGCGAGCCGCAGTCGAGGGCGACTCGATCGTGCTCGAGCGCGCGCCGGACTACTACGACGCGTCGAAGGTCAAGCTCGACAAGCTCACCTTCAAGATCATCATCGAGTCGAGCGCGCGGGCCTCGAACCTGCGCTCGGGCGACGTCGACGTCGATCGACCGGCTCGAGCCGACCGATCTGCCGACGATCAAGAAGGACCCGAAGCTGCAGACGCTGGCGGTGACCTCGCTCGGGTACCAGGGACTCACGCGTCAACGTCGGCAACAAGAACGGGCTCGGCAAGCCGCCCGGGAAGGTCAACACGCCGCTCGCGTCGCAGCCGAAGCTGCGCGAGGCGTTCGACGCCGCGATCGACCGCAAGGGCATCGCGAAGATCGTCTACGCCAACGGCGTCGAGCCGGCATGCGGCCCGATCTCGCCGGTCAACCCGCTGCACGACGAGAGCCTCGAGTGCCCGGGCCGCGACGTCGCCAAGGCCAAGAAGCTCGTGCAGGAGAGCGGCGCCAAGACGCCGGTGCCGCTGACGATCGATGCTCAACACCGACGCGGTCGCGCTGCGCCTCGGCCAGACCATCCAGGCGATGACCAAGGAGGCGGGCTTCGACGTCAAGCTGCAGCCGACCGAGTTCACGAGCGCGCTCGACAAGGGCGACGCCGGCGAGTACGACACGTTCCAGATCGGCTGGTCCGGCCGCGTCGACCCCGATGGCGACATCTACGAGTTCGTCGCCAGCAAGGGCTCGCAGAACATCGCCGGCTACAAGAGCGACGAGCTCGACGGGCTGCTCAACAAGGCGCGGACCACCAACGACGAGGCCGAGCGCAAAGAGATCTACAAGCAGGCCGTGGCGGTGGTCAACAAGGACCGCCCGCTGATCTACCTGTTCCACGAGAAGTTCATCACCGGCGCGAGCAAGCAGGTGGCCGGGCTGAAGGTGTTCGGCGACGGGCTGATGCGCTTCAAGGAGGCCGGCCTGGCCGGCGCTGAGGAGCGACGGATGCGCTCGTTCCTCCTGCGCCGAGCCGGGGCGGCCCTGGTCGTCCTGCTGCTGTCGAGCATCGCTGGTCTTCGTCGGCCTGCGGGCGCTGCCGGGCGACACCGCACTCGCGCTGGCGGGCGAGAACCGCGACCCGGCGGCGCTGCAGGCGGTGCGGGAGAAGTACGGCCTCGACAAGCCGGTGCCCGTCCAGTACGTCGACGTGGCTCGGCCACGTCGTGCAGCGGCGACCTGGGCGAGTCGAGCAAGAGCGGGCTGCCGGTGGCGCGACACGATCGTCGACCGGCTGCCGGTGACGCTCGAGCTGGCGCTGCTGAGCCTCTGATCGCGCTCGCGCTCGGGATCCCGGCGGGGATCCTCGCGGCGACGAAGCCGGGCGGCGTGGTCGACTACGTCGGGCTCCGCGCTCGCGCTGGTCGGGCTGTCCGTGCCGCACTTCTGGCTCGGGCTGATGCTGATCCTGATCGTCTCGCGTCAACGCTCGGGCTGCTGCCGGCGTCGGGCTACACGCCGTTCACCGAGGACCCGGTCGAGAACCTGCAGCAGATGATCATGCCGGCGATCGTGCTCGGCACCTCGGTGGCGGCGATCGTGATGCGGCAGATGCGCTCGGCGATGCTCGACTCGCTGGGCGCCGACTACGTGCGCACGGCGCGCGCCAAGGGGCTGCCGGAGCGCTCGGTGGTCGGGCGCCACGCGCTGCGCAACCGCTGCTGACCGTGGTGACCGTGGTCGGGTCTGCAGCTCGGGCATCCTGATCTCCGGCGCGGTGGTGACCGAGACAGATCTTCGTCATCCCCGGCTTCGGCAAGCTCACGCTCGACTCGGTGCTGCAGCGCGACTTCGCGCTCGTGCAGGCGGTCGTGCTCGTGGTCACGTTCGGCTACGTGCTGATCAACCTGCTCGTCGACGTCCTGTACTCGGTCCTCAACCCGCGGATCCGGATCGCGGGGCGCGCGACATGAGCACGCCCGAGCTCGTCGTCGCCGGCCCGACCGCTCCGCGGATCGGGCGCCGCACGCGCATCGCGGCGGCGCTTCCTGCGCCGGCCGATGGCGGTCACCGGGCTGGTGCTGGCGGTGCTGTTCACGCTGATGGCGATCTTCGCGCCGCTGATCGCGCCCTACGGGCCGGGCGAGACCGACTTCGCCGCGCCGCTGGCAGGCCCGTCCGCCGACCACCTGCTCGGGACCGACGAGCTCGGGCCGCGACACGTTCTCGCGCATCGTCTACGGCGCCCGCGCGTCGATGCAGGTCGGCCTGCTGGCGACGCGCGCTGGCGATGCTCGTGGGCGTGCCGCTCGGGCTGATCGCGGGCTACTTCCGCGGCTGGCGCGACCCGGTGATCTCGCGCATCACCGACGTGCTGCTGGCGTTCCCGTTCATCGTCATCGCGGTCGGGCTGGCGGCGATCTTCGGGCCGTCGCTGACCAACGCGACGATCGCGCTCGGGTTCGCGGCGATGCCCGGCATCGTGCGCGTGACGCGGGGCGAGACGCTGGCGCTGCGCGAGGAGGACTTCGTGCGCGCGGCGGTCGCCAACGGCGCGGGCGACGCGATGATCCTGCGCCGCCACATCCTCCCCAACCTGACGAGCACGCTGCTCGTGCAGGCGACGGTGACGATCCCGCTGGCGATCCTCGGCGAGGCGCTGCTGTCGTTCCTCGGCCTCGGCGTGCAGCCGCCGACGCCGTCGTGGGGCGTGATGCTCTCGGCCGCGCAGCCGTTGCTCTCGCAGGCGCCGTTGCTGGCGGTCTGCCCGGGCATCGCGGTCGCGCTGGCGACGCTCGCCTTCAACCTGCTCGGCGACGGGCTGCGCGACGTCCTCGACCCGAAGATGACGCGCTGATGGCGCTGCTCGAGGTCGACGACCTGTCGGTGCGCTTCGACAGCGACGAGGGCTCGGTGCACGCCGTCGACCGCGTGTCGTTCTCGCTCGAGGCGGGCGAGGTGCTCGCGATGGTCGGCGAGTCGGGCTGCGGCAAGAGCGTGACCGCGATGTCGCTGCTGCGGCTGCTGCCGCCGTCGGCGCAGCTGTCGGGCGCCGCTGCGCTTCGAGCGGCCGCGACCTGCTGTCGGCCGACGAGGCGACCCTGCGCGCGTCCGCGGGCGCGAGATCTCGTTCGTCTTCCAGGAGCCGATGACGTCGCTGAACCCGGTGTTCACGGTCGGGCGGCAGATCGGCGAGGTGCTGCGCCACCACCTCGGGCTCGACCGCGCGGCGGCGCGCGACCGCACGGTCGAGCTGCTCGAGCTGGTGGGCATCCCCGCCCCGACGCGGCGCGTCGACGAGTACCCGCACCAGCTCTCCGGCGGCATGCGCCAGCGCGTGATGATCGCGATGGCGGTCGCCTGCAACCCGAAGGTGCTGATCGCCGACGAGCCGACCACCGCGCTCGACGTGACGATCCAGGCGGGCATCCTCGACCTGATGCGCGACATCCGCGAGCGGCTCGGCACCGCGATCATGCTCATCACCCACGACCTCGGCGTGGTCGCCGACGTCGCCGACCGGGTGATGGTCATGTACGCGGGGCGCAAGGTCGAGGAGGCGGCGTCGGCGAGCTGTTCGCGCACCCGCAGCACCCGTACACGACCGGGCTGCTGGCGGCGCTGCCGCGCTCCGGGCGCCGCAGCATCGACGAGCCGCTGCAGGAGATCCCGGGCGTCGTGCCGTCGCTGGCGCAGCTGCCCGACGCGTGCGCGTTCGCGCCGCGCTGCCCGCGCGCCGACGCGCGAGTGCGAGCAGGTGCCGCCGCTCGAGCCCGTGCGGCCCGCGGCACCCGGCCGCCTGCTTCCACCCCGGGGAGGCGGTATGGAACGGTCGCTGAACGGCGCCCGTGCTCGAGGTCGACGGCCTCGTCAAGCACTCCCTCCGGCGAGGTCCAGGCCGTCGACGGCGTGTCGCTGTCGCTCGCGCCCGGCGAGGTGCTCGGGCTGGTGGGCGAGTCGGGCAGCGGCAAGTCGACGGTCGGCCAACTGCATCATGCGGCTGCTCGACCCGACCGCGGGGTCGATCCGGCTCAAGGGCACCGACATCACCACGCTGTCGCGCAAGGCAGCTGCGCCCGCTGCGGCGCGAGCTGCACATGGTCTTCCAGGACCCCTACTCGTCGCTGAACCCGCGCATGACGGTCGGCGACATCGCGGCCGAGCCGCTGCGGCTGCACGGGCTCGCCTCGGGCGCGAGCTCGACGCGCGGGTCGCCGAGCTGTTCGAGCAGGTCGGGCTGCGCGGCGAGCTGCGCGACCGCTACCCGCACGAGCTCTCGGGCGGCCAGCGCCAGCGGGTCGGGCTGGCGCGGGCGCTGAGCGTGAAGCCGAGCGTGCTGATCGCCGACGAGCCGGTGTCGGCGCTCGACGTCTCGGTGCAGGCGGGGATCCTCAACCTGCTGCGCGAGCTGCAGGCGCGAGATGGGCTTCGCCTGCCTGTTCATCACCCACGACCTCTCGATCGTCGAGTACCTGTGCGACCGTGTCGCGGTCATGTACCTGGGCGAGATCGTGGAGACGGGCACGCGCGAGGACGCTCTTCGCCGCGCCGCAGCACCCCTACACGCAGGCGCTGCTGTCGGCGGCGCTCGTGCCCGACCCGGCGGTGCAGCGCGCGCGGCGCCGGGTCGTGCTCGAGGGCGACATCCCGATCCCGGCCGACCCGCCGTCGGGCTGCCGCTTCCGCACGCGCTGCCCGCTGTCGGACGAGTCGTCGCCGCGGTGCGTCGAGGAGCGGCCGGCGCTGACGGGGCGACGGCCATCTCGTAGCGTGTCACCTGGTGGAAGAAGGCCGAACATGAGCTTCACGACCCGACCGGAGCTGCGCGGGACGTTCGGGATGGTCGCCTCGACGCACTGGCTCGCGTCGGGCGCGGGCATGGGCGTGCTCGAGCGGGGCGGCAACGCGTTCGACGCGGCGGTGGCGGCCGGGTTCGTGCTGCAGGTGGTCGAGCCGCACCTCAACGGGCCGGGCGGGGACGTGCCGGTGATCTTCTCCGTCCGGAGGCGACGTGCGGCGTGCTGTGCGGCCAGGGACCCGCGCCGGCGGCGGCGACGATCGACGCGTACGACGACGCGGGGCCTCGATCTCGTTCCGGGCGTCGGGTCCGCTGGCCGCGGTCGTGCCGGGCGCGTTCGACGCCTGGGTGCTGATGCTGCGCGACTTCGGCACGTGGGAGCTCGCGGACGTGATGGCGCCGGCGATCGCGCTACGCGCGCGACGGCTATCCGGTCGTGCCGGGGATCGTGCGCGGCGATCCAGGGCGTGGAGGAGCTCCTGCGCACCGAGTGGACGACTCGGCCGAGCGTGTATCTGCCGGCGCCCGCGCGCAGGGGAGCTGTTTCGCAACGTCGATGCTGGCGGACGACCTACGGCCGGATCGCGCGTGTCGGCGGGCGGCATCGCGCGAGGCGCGGATCGACGCGGCGCGCGACGCCTTCTACCGCGGCTTCGTGGCGGAGGCGGTCGACTGCGTTCTTCGCCGAGCGAAGACGGGCTGCTGACCGCCGAGGACCTGGCGGGCTGGCAGGCGACGCTCGAAGACGCCGGTCACGCTCGACTACCACGGCCACACGATCTGCAAGACCGGCCCGTGGGGGCAGGGCCCGGTGATGCTCCAGCAGCTCGCGCTGCTCGCCGGCTTCGACCTCGAGGCGATGGGCCCGGGGCCGGACTACGTCCACACCGTGATCGAGTGCGCGAAGCTCGCGTTCGCCGATCGCGAGGCGTGGTACGGCGACCCAGATTTCGCCGACGTGCCGCTGGCGGCGCTGCTCAGCGCCGCGTACGCCGACGAGCGCCGCGCGCTGGTGGGCGAGCGCGCGTCGGAAGAGCTTCGTCCGGGTTCCCCGGGCGGACGCGAGCCGCAGCTGCCGCCGTTGCCCGGGGGGACGGCGGCGGTGGCTGCAGGCTCCGGAGAGCCGACGCTCGGGCTGGCCGGCGACACCTGCCACCTCGACGTCGCCGACCGCCACGGCAACCTCGTCTCCGCCACGCCGAGCGGCGGCTGGCTCCACGGCTCCCCGAACGTCCCCGGCCTCGGCTTCTGCATGGGCACGCGCGGGCAGATGTTCTGGCTCACCGAGGGGCTGCCGAACTCGCTCGAGCCGGGCAAGCGCCCGCGGACGACTCTGACGCCGACGCTGGTGCTGCGCGACGGCGAGCCCTACATGTCGATCGGGACGCCCGGCGGCGACATGCAGGACCAGTGGCAGCTCGGCGCGCTGCTCGGGCACCTCGTGTTCGGCCGCAACCTCCAGGAGGCGATCGACGCCCCGGGCTTCCACACCAACCACATGCCGAGCTCGTTCCATCCCCGCGACGTGCACCTCAACGAGGTCGAGATCGAGGAGCGCGCGGGGTCGTCGACGATCGACGAGCTCCGGCGGCGCGGCCACGACGTCGTGGTGAGGCCGCCGTGGTCATTGGGGCGTGTCAGCGCGGTCGCGCGTGAGCGGGATGGGCTGCTGAAGGCGGGGGCGAACCCGCGCGGGATGCAGGGGTACGCGGTCGGGCGGTAGGTGGCGGCGAGGCCGGGCCGTGGGTGCCGGGGCGGGCGAACGGCTGCTGGGTAGGGAAGCGGTTCGAACTGCCGCGGCGGGCAAGTGGGACGGTTTGGGGGCGTTATAGGACCCAAAACCGTCCACCTTGGTCAAGCGGGACGCTTTTACCACCGTATAGGGGGGTCAAACCGTCCCACTTGCCACGAAGCCCGCCCGCCCGGGCGGGGCGCCGCGGCGGCCCGACCCGCATTCCCTCAATGCAAGCCGTTCACTCCGAGCCCAGCGCACGCGACAGGTCATCCCACAAATCCTCCACGTCCTCGATCCCCACGCTGACGCGGAGCAGCGCCTCCGGGGCCGCCTCGTCGGCGTAGCGGGAGCGCCGCTCGATCAGGGTCTCGACGCCGCCGAGGCTCGTCGCGTGGACGATCACGCGGACGCGGTCGGCGACCGCCTGGGCGGCGTCGGCGCCGCCGGAGACCTCGAAGGCGAGCATGGCTCCGAAGCCGTCCATCAGCCGCGCGGCGCGGTCGTGGAACGGGTCGGACTCCAGGCCCGGGTAGTGGATCGCAGTGACCGCCGGGTGGGCGGCCAGGCGCTCGGCGAGCACGGCGGCAGACTGCTGGGCGCGGTCGAGGCGGACGCCGAGCGTGCGCAGGCCGCGCAACGCCAGGAAGGCCTCCAGAGCGCCCGGCGTCGCGCCCGTCGAGCCGCGCGTGTGGCGGAGCGTCGCGGCACGCCCCTCGTCGCGGGTGCTCACGATGCCGAGCATCAGGTCCGAGTGGCCGGAGATGTACTTCGTCGCGCTGTGGACCACGGCGTCGGCGCCCAGCTCCAGCGGGCGCTGCAGCAGCGGCGTGGCGAAGGTGGCGTCGACCGCCACCGCCGCGCCGGCGGCGTGGGCGCCGTCGATCAGCCGGTCGAGCTCGGCGACGCCGATGAGCGGGTTGGTCGGCGTCTCCACCCACAGCAGCGCCGCGCCCTCGCACTCGCGCAGCACCGCGTCGGTGTCGGTCATGTCCGCCTCGACGAGCTCGACCCGGCCGGCGGCGGCGCGCTCGCGCAGCAGCATCCGCACGCCCGTGTAGCCGACTGCCGGTCCGACCACGCGGGCGCCGACCGGCAGCGGCTCGAGCACCGCGCTCGCCGCTGCCATGCCGGTCGAGAACGCCACCGACTCGCCGCCGCCCTCGAGCTCGGCGACGGCGGTCTCCAGTCCCGCCCAGGTCGGCGAGCCGTCCTCCCGTGTGTAGCCGTAGGTGCGGTAGTTCGCCGCGAGCACCACGGGCGGTGACAGCGGCCCCTCGGAGGGGCGGCCGGCGTGGACGGCGATCGTGTCGCGCTTCACGCCTCGTACCCCGGCTCGCCCGGCAGGACGACGCGCGCGACCTCGCCCTCCATCACCACGCGCGGCTCGATCGGCACGACCTCGCGGCCCGTCGCCCACGAGAGCAGCTCCGACGCGGACCCGAACGGCGCGAGCTGCTCCAGCGTCTTGATCGTCGGGAACACCAGCAGGATCTCCTCTCGAGCGTAAGCCTCCAGCGCGCCCGTCGGCGAGAACCAGCCGAGGTCGACAGTCTCGCCGCCGTCGGGCACCGGCGAGGCGTCCTCCGGCGCCGCCGCCAGGTAGAAGCGCGTGTCGAAGCGGATCTTCACCTCCGCCGGCGTGATCCAGCGCGAGAACTCGACGAGCGCCTCGGCGTCGGGCAGCGCGACCGCCGCCTCTTCGGCGACCTCGCGGACGCCGGCGACGCGGTGGTCCTCATCCGCATCGACCGCACCGCCGGGGAACACCCACGCCCCGCCCATGAACCGCTGCGCCGGGTTGCGCTTGACGAGCAGCACCTCGAGCGCGTCGCCGCCGCCGCGCATGACGATCACCGTGGCGGCCTCGCGGGGCGTCGTCGCGGCCCCGGTGTTGAGCTCTTCGCCAGGTCCCGGTTTGTCGACCCCCATGGGCGGGCGACCCTACTATCAACCTATGACTACGACGAGCACTGCCCAGAAGTGGATCTGCGAGTCCTGCGGGTTCATCTACGACCCTGCTGAAGGCGATCCCGACGGGGGCATCCCGCCGGGAACGCCGTTCGAGGAGATTCCCACCGACTGGTTCTGCCCTGTCTGCGGGGCCCGCAAGGCCGATTTCAGCCTCTACGAAGACTGAGCCCGAGCCGGGCGCCGGCGCGGGTCAGGCCCGCCGGCTCCCGCCGCTCGAACTGCTCGTCTTCGTGGTCGGCACCTCGACGCTCGGTGCCGAGATTGCCGCTGCCCGCTTGATGGCGCCGTTCTTCGGGGCGTCCACGATCGTGTGGGCGAACACGATCGCGGTCGTGCTCGTCGCGCTTTCGATCGGCTACTGGTTCGGCGGCCGGATGGCCGACCGCCGGCCCGAGATCGGCGCGCTGTGCCTGCTCGTGCTGGTGGCCTCGGTGCTGCTGGCGCTCGTGCCGATCGTGGCGCAGCCGTTCCTGAGCATCAGCGTCGAGGCGTTCGACGATGTCTCGCTCGGCGCCGGCTTCGGCTCGCTGCTCGGCGTGCTCGCGCTCGTCGCCATCCCGGTGCTGATGCTCGGCGCCGTGTCGCCGTGGGCGATCCGCCTGAAGCTCGAGAGCATCGAGGACTCGGGTCAGACCGCAGGCCGGATGTACGCGATCTCGACCGTCGGCTCGCTGCTGGGCACGTTCCTCTCCGCGCTGCTGCTGATCCCGCTCCTGGGCACGCAGCGGACGTTCCTGACCTTCGCGCTGGCGCTGGCGATCGTCGCCGCGATCGGGCTGCCGCGCCGTTGGTGGCTCGTGCCGCTCGGTGTCGCCGCGCTGTTCGCGCTGCCCGTCGGCACGGTCAAGGCGGCCGAGGACGGGCGCGTGATCCACGAGACCGACACCGAGTACCAGTACGCGCGGGTGATCGACCACTCCAACGGCGAACGGACCCTCGAGCTCAACGAGGGGCAGGCCATCCACTCGCTCTACCGCCGCGACACCGTCCTCGCCGGCGGCTACTGGGACGGCTTCCTGACGGCACCGTTCGCCACCCGCGCCACGCCGCCGCGTCGCGTCGCGATGCTTGGCTTCGCCGGCGGCACCGTCGCGCGCGCGTACGAGCGCTTCTTCCCGGAAGCGCGGATCGACGGCGTCGAGATCGACGGCGAGCTGTTCGACATCGCACGGCGCTACTTCGGCGTGCGGCGGCGACCGCAGCTGCACGAGTATGCCGAGGACGCGCGGCCGTTCCTGCGCCGCTCCAGCGCGCGCTACGACGTGATCTACCTCGACACCTACCGTCAGCCCTACATCCCGTTCTACCTCTCGACGCGCGAGTTCTTCGCGCTCGCCCGCGACCGCCTCGCGCCCGGCGGCTCGATCGTCATCAACGTCGGCCATCCCGAGGGGAACGACGAGCTCGAGCAAGTTCTGTCGGCGACGATGGGAAGCGCCTTCCGCTTCGTGGCGCGCGACCCGGTCAACGCGACCAGCACGGTCCTGATCGGCTCGCAGACGCGGCCCACGTCCGACCGCCTGCGGGCGGCGGCTCCGCGCCTGCCCGCGCCTCTGCGCCCGCTCGCGTTCGGCGAAGCTGCGCGGCTCGAGCCGGGCCTGCGCGGCGGCCGGGTCTACACCGACGACAAGGCGCCGGTGGAGTGGCTGATCGACAAGTCGATCGTCGAGTACGCGGCCGGCGGCGAGGGCTGATGTTCCTCCAGGCCGCGCTCAACGGCACGCGCGCGCCCGGCGAGCACGACGCGCTGCCGCTCAGCCCCGAGGAGCTCGCGCGCGACGCCCGCGCGGCGGTCGACGCCGGCGCCAAGGCGCTGCACGTGCACCCACGCGGAGAGGACGGGCTCCAGAGCCTCGCGCCCGCCGCGGTCGACGCGGCGGTGGCCGCGCTGCGCGAGGTGCTCCCCGACGTCGAGCTGTCCGTCACCACCGGCCTGTGGATCACCGACGGCGACGTCGAGGGGCGGCTCGAGGCCGTCCGCGGCTGGAGCGAGCTGCCCGATTGCTGCTCGCTCAACGTCGCCGAGGACGGCTGGCGCGAGCTCGGCGAGCTGCTCGCCGAGCGCGGCGTCTGGATCGAGGCCGGCCTGTGGGCGCCCTCGCACCCCGAGCGCCTGGCCGAGAGCGGCCTCGCCGGCCACTGCCGGCGCGCGCTCATCGAGCCGCAGGAGACCTCGGCGGAGGCGGCGGTCACCACCGCCGGCGCGATCGACGGCAACCTCGAGCGCCACGGGATCACGCTGCCGCAGCTGCACCACGGCCTCGACCTCACCACGTGGGCGGTGCTCGACGCGGCCGTCCGCCGCGAGCGCGAGATCCGGATCGGCTTCGAGGACACGTTCGCGCTGCCCGACGCGCGGCGCGCGAGCTCGAACGCCGCGCTCGTCGCGGCGGCGGTCGAGCGCTACGACGTCAGGTCATCCGGTTGACCGCGTCGAGCGCGGCCACCTTGTAGGCCTCGGCGAACGTCGGGTAGTTGAACACGGCGCGCACGAGGAAGTCGATCCCCTCGCCGCCGCCCATCACGGCCTGGCCGATGTGCACGAGGTCGGCCGCGCCGGTGCCGAGCACGTGCACCCCGAGCAGCGAGCGGTCCTCGGTCGAGACCAGCAGCTTGAGCATCCCGTCCTCGTCGCCGGTCATCAGCCCGCGCGCGAGCTCCGACCAGCGCGCGATGCCGCTCACGTAGGGGACGCCGGACTCGGTCAGGTCCTCCTCCGTCCGGCCCACCATCGCGATCTCGGGGATCGCGTAGACGCCGGTCGGCAGCAGCTCGGGCATCGAGGAGACGGGGCGCTCGAACGCATGCAGCGCCGCCAGGCGGCCCTGCTCCATCGCCGTCGCCGCCAGCCCGAACCCGCCCGAGCAGTCGCCGACCGCGAACACGTGCGGGACCTTGGTGCGGTAGTCACCGTCGACCTCGATGTAGCCGCGCTTGTTCGCCTCGATGCCGATCGCCTTGAGGTTCAGCGTGTCGGTCGCGCCCTGGCGGCCGGTGGCGTAGAGCACCGTCTCCGACCGGATCTCCTTGCCCGAGGCCAGGCGGGTGATGACGTCGCCGTTGGGCTCGCTGCCGACCGAGGCGACCTTCTCCTGGAGGCGGAACGTCACGTTGTTGCGGCGCAGGATGAACTGCAGCGCCTCGCCGATCTCGCCGTCGAGGAACGTGAGCACGCGCGGGCGCTGGTCGACGACCGTCACCTTCGTGCCGAGGCGGCCGAACATCGAGGCGTACTCGACGCCGATCACGCCGGCGCCGACGACGGTCATGCTCCGCGGCAGCCGCTGGTGCAGGTTCAGCAGCCCGTCGGAGTCGATCACGTGCTCGTCGTCGAACTGCACATCCTGCGGCCGCGCGGGGTACGTGCCGACGGCGATGATGATGTTGGCCGCGCTGACCTGCTTGGCGCCGTCCTCGTCGGTGACCGAGACCGTGTGCTCGTCCTCGAACTGACCGTTGCCGAACAGCAGCCCGACACGGTTGCGGCGGAACTGCTCGCGCACGACCTGCGCCTCCGCGCCGACGACCCGCGCCGCGCGGTCCATGAGGAACTCGATCGCCGCGCGCTCGCGCCCTTCGGGGTTCAGCGGGTCGGGGATGTCGAGGGGTCGCCGGGCGAGCTCGTCGAGCACCGCGACGCGCAGCGTCTTGGAGGGGATGGTGCCGGTGTGGATGGAGACGCCGCCGAGGCGCTGCTTGCGCTCGACGACCGCGACGCGCTTGCCCAGCTTGGCGGCCTGGATGGCCGCCTTCTGCCCACTCGGCCCTGAGCCGATGACGAGGAGATCCAGGTCCATGGGGGCGAGTCTTACCCCACGGAGCACATCGCTGCTATGCGGCTGCGGCCAACGGCATCCCGGTCGGGGGCCGGAAGCCGGCGCGCAGCGCCGCTCGGCCGAGGATCCGCGCGGCGTCGCGCAGCTCCGACTTCGTGTGCGAGGCCATCACCGCGAGCCGCAACCGGGCACAGCCCTCGGCCACGTCCGGCGGGCGCACGGCGCCGACGTAGACGCCCTGCTCGAGCGCCAGCTCGGCGATCCGGACCGCCTGCGACGCGTCGCCGACGACGATCGAGATCAGGTGCGTGTCGGCGCCCGCCACGTCGAAGCCCTCGCGTGCGAGCTCGGTGCGCAGGAGGTCGGCGTTGGCCTGCAGCTTCTCGACCCGCCGCGGCTGCTCGACGAGCAGCTCGAGCGCCGCCATCGCGGCGGCGACGGCCGGCGGCGGCACGGCGGTCGAGCACGAGAACGTGCGCGCGTGCGTCGCCAGGTAGCGCGCCAGCGTGCGGTCGCAGGCCGCGAAGCCGCCGGCCGCGCCGAGCGCGGTGCCGAGGCTGCCGGTGATCACGTCGACCTGCCCGCGCAGGCCGGCGGCGGCGACCGCGCCACCGCCGTCGGGCCCGATGGTGCCGAGCGCGTGCGCCTCGCCGACGAGCACGCGCACGTCGAAGCGGTGCGCGAGCGAGACGATCGCCTCGAGCGGTGCGGTGTCGCCGTCGAGCGCGAAGACGCCCTCGGTGACGATCAGCGCGGCGCGTCCGTCGGCGTTGCGCAGGCCCCACGCGAGGTGATCGACGTCGGCGTGGTCGTAGATGAACGTCTCCGCACCCGAGAGCCGGCAGCCGTCGACCACCGACGCGTGGTTGAGGGCGTCGGAGAACACGATCTCCCCGCGCTCGGCGAGCGCCGGGATGACGCCGAGCGTGGCGAGGTAGCCCGAGCCGAACAGCAGTGCGGCCTCGGTGCCGAGGAAGGTGGCGAGGCGCTCCTCGAGCCGCCGGTGCAGCGTCATCGTGCCCGCCCCGGAGCGCGCCGCCCCGGCGCCCGCGCCCCAGCGCATGGCGGCGTCGGCGGCCGCCTCGCGGACGCGCGGGTGGTCGGCCAGCCCGAGGTGGTTGTCGGAGCACAGCAGCAGGACAGGGCGGCCGTCGAGCACCACCCGAGGACCCTGTGGCCCGCTCACCATCCGCATCCGGCGATACAGCCCGAGCTCTTCGAGCTCGGCCAGGCGGTCCTCCACGTCGAGCACTGCGCCTCCCTTGGTGTGGTTGCCGGGAAGGTACGGCCGACCCCGGACGGTGCAGGGTCGCGCGCTACCGTGCGGCGCATGCACGCCCGCCCGCTTGTCCTCATCCTCGCCCTCGCCGCGCTGGTCGGCGGCTGTGGCGGCGACGGCGATTTCAAGGGCGAGGCGGACTCGCTTTCCGACTACTCGACCTACAAGCGCGACGGCGTCAGCGTCGCCTACCCCGAGGGCTGGAAGGTCCAGCGGCGCCAGGACTCCGACGGCGGCTCGAGCACGCGGATCACGCCGCCCGACGCGAAGAAGACGCCGTTCGGCCTGATCCTGCTGTCGGCCTCACCTCACGCGGAGAAGCGCTTCAAGGCCTCGATGAAGGGCCGCCGCGCGGTCATGAAGGCCGTCTCGAACGCGAAGCTCGACTCCGACGAGAAGGTCGAAGTGCCGGGCGCCAAGGAGGCGCACCGCTTGAAGGCGACGGTGCCCCCGAAGGAGGGCACCGATCCCGTCGAGATCAAGGCCGACTCGCTCGACCTCCTCCGCAATGACGGCGACACGCTCACCGTGGTCGTCGCCGCGCCCCAGCGCGACGGCGACGACGAACTCGATCCCGCGAAGGTGATCGAGTCCGTGCGGCTCTCCGGCTAACCCGGTTTGACGACCATCGCCGACCCGCCGCCGCGGCGCGTCGGCTCGGCGGCGGCCTGCTGGCGCCCGCCGTGCAGGAACGCGATGCCGGTCGCCACCCCGATGTACTCGACGTCCTTGAACACGTGCCCACGCGCCTCCAGCGCGGCGCCGTCCTGCGCGCGGAACGCGGGCTCGGCATCGGAGGTGGCGCTGTTGCGCTGCGAGGCGCGCGGCGCCGCGAGCGCGTCGGGCAGGCTCATCCCGAAGTCGATCTTGTTGACGAGGATCTGCAGCACCGTCGTGATGATCGTCGAGCCGCCGGGCGAGCCGAGCGCGAGCACGGGCCGGCCGTGGTCGAAGACCAACGTCGGGGCCATGCTCGAGCGCGGGCGCTTGCCCGCGGCCGGCGAGTTCGCCGTGCCGGTGGTGAAGTTGAAGTCGGTCAGCTCGTTGTTGAGCAGGAAGCCGCGGCCCGGCACGGTGATGCCACTGCCGCCGATCTGCTCGATCGTGAACGTGTAGGTGACGACGTTGCCCCAGCGGTCGGCGACGGTCAGGTGCGTCGTCGAGGGGCCCTCGTCATCCGAGCTCGGCTTGCCGTGGCCACCCGTGGCCGCCGCCGTTGTAGGGCCACGGGTCGCCTGGGGTCGCCACTGCGGTCGGCGCGGTCGTGTTGACCAGCGGGCGCCGCTCGGCGGCGAAGCCGTCGGACAGCAGGCCGCGCAGCGGGACGGACGGCGTGACGAAGGCGGGATCGCCCACGTACTGCCCGCGGTCCGCGTAGGCGAGCTTCGAGGCCTGGAGGTACTGGTGCAGCTTGTCGGTGCGCGACTCGGTGCGCGGGAAGCCCTCCATGATGTTGAGCGCCTCGCCGATCGTGGAGCCGCCGGAGGACGGCGGCGCCATGCCGTAGATGTCGAGCCCGCGGTAGCCGATCTTGGTCGGGTCGCGGCGGATTGCGTTGTAACGCTCGAGGTCGCGAGGGGTCATCGAGCCCGCGTGGATCGTGTGCGGGCGATCCGAGTCCGCCGCCACCGGCGGATGCTGGACGGCCTGCGAGATGTCGCGGGCGATCCGGCCCTCGTAGAAGTTGTCCGGGTCCTCGCCGATGCGCTCGTAGGTCTTCGCCATGTCCGGGTTGCGCTGGACGGCGCCGACCGGCTTGGCGGTCTGCGCGGGCGTCAGGTACAGCTTGCGGCTGGGCGTGAAGTCGTCGAACAGGTTGGCGTTGGCGGTGACCTGCTGGTTGAACGTCTCGTCGATGCGGAAGCCCTTGCGACCGATCCGCTCGGCGGGCCGCAGCAGCGAGGACAGTCGCTTGGTGCCGTAGCGGTTGAGCGCGGTCTCCCACCCGCGCACGGTGCCGGGGACGCCGACGCTGAGGCCGCCGGCGCGTGCCTCCTCGAACTGCGCGGGAACGGAGGAGTTCCACTGCGCGAAGGCGTCCTCCTTCAGCCCGCCCGGCGCCGTCTCGCGCGAGTCGACCGTGTCGACCCGGCGGTGCTTGGCGTCGTAGATGACCATGAAGCCGCCGCCGCCGATCCCGCACGAGAACGGCTCGACGACGCCGAGCACGCCGGCTGCGGCGACCGCAGCGTCGACCGCGTTGCCGCCGGAGCGCAGGACGTCGACTGCGGCCTTCGTCGCCAGTGGATCGATGCTCGCTGCAGAGCCGCCGGTGCCTTCGGCGGTCGGTGTCTTCGGTGGCTCTTGGACCTGCGCTCCTGCGGGGAACGCGGCGACCAGCGCCATCAGAACAGCAACGAGTACGAGACCAGCGATACGCGACATCAGACGACTCCTCCCGGGGATACGAGAGTTCGCCTACCCCGCGACGGGTTGGTTCAGACGGCGGGCTGAGAGCCGGACGTGCAGGTGATCGTCGTGGTAGACGAGCGGCGTCACGACACCGCGGCGCCCGCTCAGGCGCACGTTCGGGCCGACGTAGACCTTGATCGCGCCGAACGCGACGAAGCGGTCGACGAGCTCCTGCGCGGCGACGCGGTCGACCTGATCTGGGCGCCGCGCCGCTCGCTCGAGGCCGTCGATGCGGGGGTAGTAGACGTCGACGTCGAGCCCGGTCTGGTGCGACGCGTGGCCGAGCCCGCCGTAGCGCCGGCCGAAGAAGCCGCCGTGGCGGCGCGACAGGTCCCCGACCAGCACGCGGGGCGCGTCGGGGTGCGCGTCGTGGTAGGCGCGCAGCACGAGCTCGGTGGTGTCGATCAGCTTGCGCGTGCCCCAGCGGCGCGCGCCGCGGTTCGGCGTCTGCTTGAGCACCGGGTCCCAGGTCACGAAGTCGAACGACTCGGCGGGGAGCTGCACGCCCTGCTCGAGCACGCCCGTCGCGTGCGCAGGGGCCGGCAGCGCCGCCGCGACCGCCAGCGCCGCGAGAACGAACCCGCCTCTTACCGCCCCTGCCATTCGGGAGCCCGCTTCTCCGCGAATGCGCGCACACCTTCGTAGAAGTCCTCCGAGCGGAAGCACGCCTCGCGCAGCGCGACGAGCTCCTCCTCGACTTCGGGGTCGAGCCGCCCCTCGGCGGCCAGCAGCTCGGTGATCACGCGCTTGTTGCCGGCCAGCGAGAGCGGCGCGTTGGCGGCGATCTCCGTCGCGTACGCGAGGGCGCGCTCGGCAAGCTTCTCGGGCGGGGTGATCTCGGTGACCATCCCCCATTCCAACGCGGTGGCGGCGCTGACGTTGCGGCCGGTGAAGAAGAGGTCGCGGGTGCGGGTGACGCCGATGGCGTCGATGAACTTGCGCAGGCCGGTGTGGGAGTAGACGAGGCCGAGCTTGGCCGGCGGCATGCCCAGCTTGGCGCCGGTGGCGGCCATGCGCAGGTCGCAGGTCAGTGCCAGCTCGAGCCCGCCGCCGATCGCGTGGCCGTTGAGCGCGGCCACGGCGGGATAGGGGAACGCCTCGAGCGCCGCGATCGCGTCGTGGAACGGGTGGGCGACGAGCGACTCGGCCTGGTGGGCGAACGCGTCCGTCGGCAGCCCGCCGATGTCGTAGCCGGCGGAGAACACGGGACCTTCGGCGGTCAGGATCAGGCAGCGAGCGTCGTCGAGCTCGCGGACCGTCCGGGCGAGCGCGTCGAGGATTGCGTGGTCCAGCGCGTTGCGCTTCTTCGGGTTGTCGATCGTGAGCCGTGCGACGTGCGGGGCGGGACGGTCGAGCCGGAGCTTGCCGTCGGCGAGGCGCTCCGTCACTCGAGCACGACGAGGGCGTCGCCCTCGGAGACCGACTGCCCCTCCTGGCAAAGGATCTCGGCGACCCGCCCTTCGTCCTCGGCCTCGACGGGCATCTCCATCTTCATCGACTCGAGGATCACGACCGTGTCGCCCTCCTCGACCGTGTCGCCCACTTCCACCTCGATCTTCCAGACGGTGCCCGTGATGTGGGCCTCCACGTTCGCCACAGCCGCTCCCTTTTCGCCTCGGGTGGTGGCGGGACGATAGTGGCTCGCCCGTCGGTCGAACCGCTGGAGACGATCTTCCGCCCGCCGGTCGGTGGTCGCTGCGGCGGGGTCGGGGCATCATTCTCATCGTCCCGCCGGTGCTCAGAAGGTCCTCCTCCTCAAGAGCCAGGCCGGTGGGTCACCTGCCGCATCGTGCGCCGGGGAGGGACAGCCCCGGCGCACGAGGCAGGCATCTCCTTGTCTCCTCTCGAGACAGACCGGGTACCCTCTCCGCCCGAAGGGGAGAGATGCCAGAAGAGCTCGCGAGCATGAAGGCGCAGGTCTACAAAGACCCGCGTCCCAAGGAGTACTTCGACCGTTTCCATGAGCGGTCGCGCACGCGCGAGCCCGATTGGGTCTACGAGGTCGTGCGGACGCTGACCTCGCTGTACGCCTGGACGTTCTTCCGCGCGCGTGGAATCGCCGCCGAGAACGTGCCGACCGGGCCGGTGATCATCGCCCCGAACCACTTCTCGTTCATGGACCACTTCTTCGTCGGCGCGTTCATCCGGCGGCGGGTGCGCTTCATGGCGAAGTCGCAGCTGTTCGCGCGGCCGATGCAGTTCGTCTACACGCACGGCGGCGTGTTCCCCGTGCGGCGCGGCTACCGCGACGCGGACGCGTTCATCACCGCGAACTCGATCCTCGAGCGCGAAGGGCTGATCGTCATGTACTGCGAGGGCGGCCGCTCGCGCACCGGCAAGCTCTCCGACCAGCCCAAGCGCGGCATCGGCCGGCTGGCGCTCGAGTCGGGCGCGACCGTGGTCCCGGCCGCGATCCACGGCTCCTCGAAGGTGCGCAACTGGAAGCGCCTGCAGTTCCCGAAGGTGACCGTCCAGTACGGCGAGCCGATGCGCTGGGAGGCAATCGCGGAGCCGACCAACGATCAGCAGCAGCAGGTCGCGAACGAGATCTTCCACCAGATCCGCGGGCTCTACGCGGGGCTGGATTCGCTGGGCCGCAAGGGTGTCGCCCAGCAGCTGCGCGAGGCGCGCAGGGCCGCGCGGCGCTCTCGCGCTACCGCCTGACGGCCCGCGGACGGCGGCTCGAAGCGGCGGCGTCTACCGCCGCACGTCCTCGCAGCTGCTCGCGACGACGTCGTCGTTGTCGGCGAACACGACGTCCGCGCCCGGGCCGCAGTCGATGCGGTCGACGGCGCCGTCGACCTCGGAGATGCGGTCGTCGCCCTCGCCGCCCTGGATCGTGTCGCCGTCCTGCGTGCCGGAGATGACGTCGTTGCCCGGGCCGCCGTCGACCTGGTCGGTGCCGTAGCCGCCCTCGATCGTGTCGTTGCCCTCGTTGCCGAGCACGATGTCGTTGCCGAAGCGGCCGAACATGTCGTCGTCGCCGGTGCCGCCGTGGAGGATGTCGTCGCCGTCCTCCCCGTCGACGTAGTCGCTCTCGTCGTTGCCGAACAGCTCGTCGTTGCCGTCCTGGCCGAACAGGGAGTCGGCCGCGGCGGTGCCGAACAGCGTGTCGTTGCCCGGGCCGCCACGGATGACCGAGGGCGGCGTCGCGTCGGTGGCCGGCTCCGGCGGGATGCGGACGACCTCCTCGCAGCTCGTGAGGTCGTCGCGGTCGGGCGCGGTGTCCTCGACGTAGGCGATGTCGTGGCCGGTGCCGCAGGAGACCTCGTCGGCGCTGTCGTCGGCGACGCGGACGATGTCGTTGCCGCGGCCGGCGTTGACGACGTCCTCGCCCGGGCCGCCGATGACGGTGTCGGCGCCGTCGCCGCCTGAGACGCGGTCGTCGTCGGAGCCGCCGTCGACCACGTCGGCACCGTCGGAGCCGTAGGCCTTGTCGCGCCCGGCGTCGCCCTTGACGCGGTCGTCGCCGTCGCGGCCGAACAGGTGGTCGCCGGCGCGGCCGCCGTCGATCGCGTCGTTGCCGGCGCCGCCCTCGATCCGCTCGGAGCCCGACTCGCCGAGCAGCGTGTCGTCGCCGTCGCCGCCGTCGACCATGCGGTCCGAGCCGCGGCCGCCGCGGATGAGGTCGTTGCCGGGGCCGCCGGAGAGCAGCGCGTCGTTGCCGAGGCCGGCCTCGATGATCACGTCGTCGCCCTCGCCGCCGGTGATGGTGTCGTCGGCGTCGCCACCGTCGAGGCGATCGTTGCCAGGGCCGCCGGCGAGCTGGTCGTTGGACTGCCCGCCGTCGCCGAAGTCGTTGCCGGCGCCGAGGTCGAGGACGTCGTTGCCGGCCGCGCCGAACGCCCGGTCGTCGCCGTCGCCGCCGTCGAAGATGTCGCTCCCGGTGCTGCCGGACAGCGTGTCGTTGCCCGGTCCGCCCTCGAGCAGGTCATCGGCGCGCCCGGCGCGCAGGAGGTCGTCGCCGCCGAGCCCGATCAGCCGGTCGCGGCCGCGCGTGCCGTTGAGGATGTCGTTGCCCTCGGTGCCGGTGATGACGGCGAGGCCGGGCTGGACGGCGAGCGCGAGCGGGCGCGCGGCGACCTTCACGACGCGCAGGCGGCGGTAGCTGAAGGCCGAGAGGATCGAGATCGTGCGGGCGCCGCGATCGCCGACGTAGATGCGGACGCCGTCGGGCGACCAGGCCGGTGCGCCCGGGCCGCGGCCGGTGCGCGGGGTGGCGATCACGCGGCGGCGGCTGAGGTCGACGACCGCGGCGCGCAGCTTGCGCCCGCCGGAGGCGACGAACGCCCGGCGGCCGAGGATGGCGATGCCGCCGCCGCCGCGCTTGCGACCGAGCTTGATCGCACGGCCGAGCGTGCCGCTGACCGGGTTGAGCGGGACGAGCCGCCGGCCGGCGGAGATCCAGGCGCGGTCGCCGGCGTCGAAGGCGATCGCGCCGGCGCCCTTGACGCGCGCGCGGCGGCGGACGCGCAGGGTGGTGAGGTCGGCCACGACGACGCGGTTGCGCAGCGTGGCGATCGCGCGTGTGCCGTCGGGCGTGACCGCGAGGGCGCGAGCCGTGCCGGGGAGCCGGATCGCGGCCAGCGGGCGCAGCGTGGCGGCGTCGATGATGTCGAGCGCGCGGCCCCGCGTCGCGTACACCCGCGCGCCGTCGGGCGCGACGGCGACGGTCGTCGCGGTGCCCCGCAGCGCGGCCCGGCCCGCGACGGCGCGCGAGGCGAGATCGATCGCGGTCACGCCGCGGCCGGCGGCCACGTACGCGCGCGAGCCGTCAGCGGCAGTCGCGACCGCCCGCGCGCGGCCGGGGAGGGCGACTCGCGCGGCGACCCGGTTGGTCGTGACGTCGAGCAGCGCGGCCTGCGGCCGGTCGACGGCCACGACGACGACGCGCGCGTGAGCCGCGGCGGCGGGGGCGAGGAGGGCGAGCGCGAAGACGATCGCGAAGAGGCGGCGCATCGGGGTCCCCAACCCGGCGACCGCGACCGGGTTGCGGCAACCCTCGACCAGGGGTCAGGCGGGTGGGCGCGGATCAGGGTTGAGGGTTAGCCTCCGCTCCGTGGCCGCCACAGATCTACTCCGCCCGGCCCTGCTGGAGGGCGTGGCGCTCCTCCTCGCCGCGGCCGACCCGCCGAGCCGCTTCGGCGAGGCCGTGATCGCGCGGGCCGCTGAGCTCCGCGCGGCGGTCGACCGAGTTGTCGTGGATCCCACCGGCGACGAGGTGGCGCCGCGGGAGACCGACGTCGTGGTGTGGGACGGCGCGTCGCTCGCCGGCCCGCGCGACGTGCTCGACGGCGGCTGGCTCGCGCTGCGGCCGCTGGCCAAGGTGTGGATCGACGGCGAGCTGCCGGGCGGCAAGCTGCTGCTGATCGCCCCGCCGCCGTGCGACGCGGGCGCGGAGGCGGCGCGCGCCGGGCTCGAGAACCTCGCGCGCACGCTCTCGATCGAGTGGGCGCGCTACGGCATCCGGACCGCCGCGCTGCTGCCGGGCCCCGAGACCGACCCGGCCGAGGTCGCCGAGCTCGCCGCCTTCCTCGCGTCGCGGGCGGGCGACTACTACTCCGGCTGCCACTTCCGGATGGGGGAGACGTGAGCGCGCGCTGGCAGGTGACCTCGCTCGACGCCGTCGAGCCGTTGCCCGGCCCCGGCACGCTCAAGTGGCTGCCGGTCCGCCACGAGCTCGGCATCGGCGCGTTCGGCACCAACGCCTACGTGGCCGAGAAGGCCGGCGACGATGTCGTCGAACCGCACACCGAGGAGGGCAGCGGCCACGAGGAGCTCTACTTCGTCGCCCGCGGCTCCGCCACGTTCACGCTCGACGGCGAGACCGTCAGCGCCCCCGCGGGCACCTACATCTTCCTGCCCGACCCCGCGGTGCACCGCCACGCGGTCGCCGATGAGCCCGGCACCGCCGTCCTCTCCTTCGGCGGCTGGCGCGACCGGGCGTTCGTCGTCTCGAGCTGGGAGGGGCGCTTCCGCGCCGCCGCGATCCGCGAGCAGGACCCGCAGCGGGCGCGGGAGCTCTACGAAGAGGCGCTCGCCGGCGATCCCGACGACAAGTGGGGCTTCTACGACTTCGCCTGCTGGCACGCGCTCTACGGCGACGAGGCCGAGGCGCGCCGGCTGCTCGACCGCGCGATCGAGCTCGGCGGCGAACAGGTCCGCGAGCAGGCCGCGAAGGACCCGGACCTCGAGCGCCTGCGCGTAGATGGCTGATTCCACGACCCCGCGGAATCAACCATCTAGCCGCGCTGCGCGACGAGCGCGGCGACGCCGTCGAGCACGCGCTCGAGCCCGAACACGAACTCGTCATCGGGCTCGTCGTCCTGGGCGAACGCCTCGGAGGCCAGCGCGGCGTGCAGGGCGGGGAAGTCCTCGGGCGTGGTCAGCTGCGCGAGCAGACGGCCCCAGGTCGGCATGATCTCCCCGGCCTCCGCCGCCGGACCGAGGCTCGCCGCCAGCGTCGCCTCGTTGCGCACGTAGCCGCTCAGGAGCAGCATCACCGACAGCTTCTCGGCCTCTGGCAGCGGGGTGCCGCCGAGACTGCGCAGGCCGTCCTCGAGCCAGGCCGTCAGGTTCGGCGTGATCGCGGGGCTCGCGATCGGGAGCTGCAGCGCCCACGGATGGCGACGCAGCACGTCGTGGTAGGCCCACGCCCAGCGTGAGAGGCCTGCGCGCCAGCTCTCGCCTTCGGTGACGGGCGGCGGTGTGCCGAGCGCCGCGTCGACCATCAGCGCGAGCAGCTCGTCCTTGGCCGCGACGTAGCGGTAGAGCGACATCGGCGAGGAGCCGAGCTCGCCGGCCACGCGCGCCATCGAGACCGCCGCGAGCCCGTCGGAGACCGCGAGGGCGACCGCGGCGTCGACGATCTGCTCCAGGCTCAGGCCGGGCTTCGGGCCCTTGGTGGGGCGGGCGCGCCGGCCCCAGGCGGCTTCGATGCTCGCGGGGAGCGGGATGTCGTCGTCGCTTGCCATCTTCAGGTCACTGTGTATAGTCTACGCAGTTATGTGTATGCAATACGCAATAGAAGCCACCGGGCTCCGCAAGGCCTACGCGGACACCCCCGTGCTCGCCGGCGTCGACCTCCAGGTCCGCCCCGGCGCCATCTTCTCTCTGCTCGGCCCGAACGGCGCCGGCAAGACCACCACCGTGCGGCTCTTCTGCACGCTCCTGCGGCCCGACGCCGGCTCTGCCCGCGTCGCCGGGCTCGACGTCGTCGCCGACCGCCACCGCGTCCGGCGCGCGATCAGCCTCACCGGGCAGCACGCCGCGGTCGACGAGCTGCAGACGGGCGAGGAGAACCTGCGCATGATGGGCCGGCTCTCCGGGCTCGGCCGCGCCGAGGCGCGGGCGCGCGCCCGCCAGCTGCTGGCGGACTTCGACCTGACTGACGCGGGTCGCCGGCGCGTCGGCACCTACTCGGGCGGCATGCGCCGCCGGCTCGACCTCGCGGCCGGGCTCGTCGGGCGCCCGTCGGTCGTGTTCCTCGACGAGCCGACCGTCGGCCTCGACCCGCGCAGCCGCCACGCGATGTGGGACACCGTCGCCGGCCTCGCGGGCGAGGGCGTGACGGTGTTCCTGACCACGCAATACCTCGAGGAGGCCGACCGGCTGGCCGACCGTGTGGCCGTGCTCGACGGCGGCCGCATCGTCGCCGAGGGCACGCCGGCCGAGCTCAAGCAGCGGGTCGCCGACCAGCGCATCGAGCTCGAGCTCGCCGACGCACACGCCTACGCGTCAGCTGCGTTCGTGCTCGACGGCCGCGCGCTCGCGGCCGATCCGAGCCGGCTCGTCATCGACGTCGCCACCGACGGCAGCGCCGCGCACGTGCGCCGGCTGCTCGACGAGGTCGATCCCGACCGCCGCGCCGTGCGCCGCTTCGCGCTGCGCAGCGCCACGCTCGACGACGTCTACTTCGCGCTCACGGGGCACGGCGCCGATGCCTGACGTCGCCCTCACCATGGCCGGACGCTGCATCCGGCTCTCGATGCGCCAAATCGACGCGCTGCTGACCTCGCTGCTGCTGCCGGTGCTGCTGATGCTGATCTTCGTCTACCTGTTCGGCGGCGCGATCGAGACCGGCACCGACTACGTCACCTACGTCGTCCCCGGCGTGATCCTACTGTGCGCCGGCTTCGGCTCGGCCACGACCGCCGTCACCGTCAGCCAGGACATGAGCGGCGGGATCGTCGACCGGCTGCGATCGATGGACGTCGGCGGGCCCGCGGTCCTCGCCGGCCATGTCGCCGCGAGCGTCGTGCGCAACGCGGCCTCGGCGCTGCTCGTGCTCGGCGTCGCGCTGCTGATCGGCTTCCGCCCCGCCGCCGAGCCGCTGGAGTGGCTCGCGGTGGCCGCTGTGCTGCTCGCGTTCGTCGTCGCGATCTCCTCGCTGTCGGCGGCGCTCGGACTGCTGGCGGGCTCGCCGGAGGCCGCCAACGGCATCACGTTCGTCGTGATGTTCCTGCCCTACGCGAGCTCCGCGTTCGTCCCGGTCGACACGATGCCGACGTGGCTGCAGGGCTTCGCCGAGCACCAGCCGATCACCCCGGTGATCGAGACGCTGCGCGGCCTGCTGCTCGACACCCCGACCGGTGAGGTGTGGACGGCGCTGGCGTGGTGCGCCGCGATCCTGGCGGTCTCGCTGGCCGCCTCGGGCGCGCTGTTCCGGCGCCGGACGGCCTAGTGCTCAGCTCTCCGCCCAGGGGACCTCGACGGAGTCCTCGGTCGGCGAGTCGCGCGCGACCACGTACTCCGCCGGCTCGGAGTCGGAGAGGTTGACGAGGATGTGCGTCTCGCGCGGCGGCACGTAGACCATGTCGCCGGGGCCGATCGTCACCGTCTCCTCGAGGTGATCGCCCCAGCGCACCTCGAGCGTGCCGGCGGTCATGTAGACGGCGCTCTCGCAGCCCTCGTGGTAATGCGGCCGCGAGCGGGCGCCCGGCGGCACGCGGAACAGACCCATGTAGATGTTGACGGCGCCCGTCGTGGCCTGGGAGATCTCAGATCCGCCCACGACACCGCGCGGCACGTCGCGGTCGACTTCGGATGGCTTGACGACTCTCATTGGACAGTCAGAGAGTAATCCAGCCACTCGGACTTGCGGCCGCCGATGCGGTCGTAGACCTTCTGGGCACGGTAGTTGTCCTTCGCGGTCTGCCAGGCGAGCTCGCGGGCGCCGTGCTCGGCGGCACGTTCGCGGCACGCGGCGATCAGGCGCTCGGCGAGCCCGCTCCCGCGCGCCGCCTCGGCCACGAACAGGTCGTTCATGACGCCGAGGCGCGACGCTGCGAGCGTCTGCCAGGTCCAATAGAGCGTCGCGAATCCGACCGCCGACCCGTCCGGCTGCCGCGCGATCAGCTGCAGTCCCTCGCGCTCGTGGTCGGCGATCAGCGCGCGCGAGACCGCGAGCAGCGCCTCGTCGGACGGGTCGACCTCGTAGAACTCGCAGTAGCCGCGCAGCAGCGGCAGCAACTCCTCGAGGTCGGCCTCGGCGACGACGGTGATGAGGTGCTCGGTGCTCACGTCGTCATGCCGGTGAACTGCCCGCCGGTGATGTTGAGCACCTGGCCGTGGACGTAGTTGGACCACGGCGAGCAGAGGAAGAACACGCCGCCGGCGGCCTCCTCCGGCGTGCCCGGCCGGCCCAGCGGGATCAGCATCGCCGCCATCCCGCGCAGGTTGTCCGGGATGCCGAGCTGGACCTTCTCGCCGCTGATCTCCATCACGTTGTCGGCGTCCTTGGAGGCGGTCAGGCGCGTCTCGATGTAGCCAAACGCGACCGCGTTGACGTTGATCTTGAACTGGCCCCACTCCTTGGCCAGTGTCTTGGTCAGGCCGACCACGCCGGCCTTGCCGGACGAGTAGTTCGCTTGCCCGGCGTTGCCCATCGTGCCGGAGATCGAGGAGACGTTGACGACCTTGCGGAACACCTCGACGCCCTGGTCGCGCTCCACCTTGGCCGGCTCGCGCAGGTGCGGCGCGGCGGCGCGCAGGACGCGGAACGGGACGATGTTGTGGATGTCGAGCATCTTCTGGAACTGGTCGTCGCTCATCTTGTGGAGGGGCGCGTCGATCGTGTAGCCGGCGTTGTTGACGACGATGTCGAGCTTGCCCCACGCGTCGACCGCGGTCTTGACGAGTTCGTCTGGCGCGCTCCCCCTGGTCAGGTCGCCGCCGTAGACGACGGTCTCGCCGTCGATCTCCGACGCGGTCTGCTCGGCGGCATCGGCGTCGAGGTCGTTGATGAGGACCTTCGCTCCCTGTGACGCGAGCAGCTCGGCCGTCGCGCGGCCGATGCCGCGAGCCGAGCCCGTCACGATCGCCACCTTGTCGTCCAGCACGCCCATTCAGACACCTCTCGTTCGAGTTCTCAGGGCGCGTAGTGTGCCGCTTCAGGCCGGCTGGAGGCTCCAGCGCCGGGCACCGGCCACCACCGCGCCGAGCGCGACGGCGCACGCGGAGAGCAGGAACGCCTCCGCGGTGCCCGAGCCCTCGACGACCACACCGCCGACCCCGGCGCCGATCGCGATCCCGGCGCCCATGCCGGTGCCGAGCCAGGTGTAGGCCTCGGTGACCGTCCCGCGGACGGCGAGCTGGCCGGTCAGCGAGTGCACGGCGGCGAGCGCCGGCGCGATCGCGACGCCGGCGACGAACATCAGCGCGCCGAGCGTCACCACGCCGGAGGCCAGCACGAGCGGCGCGGTACCCGCCGCAAGTGCGCCGAGCAGCACGATCACCCGGCCTCCAGGGTCCTCGCCCGCGGACAGCCGGCTCGCCACCACGCCGCCGACGAGGCTGCCGAAGCCCCAGACGCCGAGCACGAAGCCGGTCGCGCTTGGCCGGCCGGCGGCCTCGCACAGCGCGGGCACGGCAACCTCGATCATGCCGACGCCAGCACCCACCACGGTCATCGTCGCCAGCAGGGTTCGCACGCCGGGGGAGGTCAGCGCCCCGGCCAGCCCACCCGCGCGGTCGGGCTCGGGCTGCCACGCGCGGGAGGCGGCGGTGGCCGCGAACATCAGCGTGCCGAGCAGCCCGAAGGCGCCGCATGCGAGCGCCGCGGCGGAAATCGAGATCAGCCCGCCGATGCCGGCCACGATCAGCACCGGGCCGCTGATGTAGATCGCCTCGAGCACCGCGGACTCGCCGGTGAACAGCACGTGGCGCGTGGCGGGATCGTCGAGCGTCTGGTTCCACAGCGCGCGGACCGTCGCGCCGAGCGGGGGCTGCGAGGCCCCGGTCAGCACGGCGAGCACGATGATCGGGGTCATGCCTGAGTCATCCGGGAGCGCAGCGAACAGGCTGAGCGCGCCCGCGTAGACGGTTCCGCAGGCGAGCAGCACGCGGGTCTGGCCCGTGAGGTCGATCAGGCGCCCCATCGCGGGGGCGAGCACGCCGATGGACAGCGCATAGGCGCCGGTGGCGAGACCGCCGAGCGCGAACGAGCCGGTGATCTCGTTCGTGCGCAGGATGAAGACGAGCCCGACCGCGCCCATCGGCAGGCGGCCGATCAGCGACGCGACGAACGGCGCCGCCGCACCAGAGTTGCGCAGCGCGGTGACGAAGCCGGGCGGGCGCTGGGCAGTCGGGGCGGCGGCCATTGCGCCACATTTGCCTTCCAAACCGGAAAGCCCAAACGATTCGCTTCTGCCCGAATCGTGGGCGATACTCCGGAGATGATCGCCTACCGCTTCGGCCGCGACGACCTGCTGCGCACGCGCTTCGCGATCTCGCCGCTGTTCGAGCTCGCCGCCAGCCTGCGCGTGCTGCGCGACCCGGGCGCCCACTCGGTGCATCTGCCGTGGGTGCGCGAGGCGCGCACCCGGCTCGCCGGCCTCGACTACTCGCTGATCGACGCCATCCACCCGAGCGGCCCGTACGCGCCGGACTTCGTCGCTCCGCCGCCGCTGACCCCGCTGCCGGACGTCGATGAGGAGCTCGCGCGCGTGCGCGCGACCCCGCCGGAGCAAGTGCGGCAGGAGCTCGGGTGGACGTTCGAGGGCCGCGAGCCGCCGGCCGTCGCGCGCCCGCTGCTGGACGACCCGGCCGCCGCGCTGCCCGCGCTCGTCGACCTGATGGCCGAGTACTGGGAGCGCGCGATCGCCCCGTGGTGGGACGCGATCCGCGCCGTGCTCGAGGCCGACATCCGCCAGCGCTCCCGCCATCTGGCGGGCGGCGGCGCGCTCGAGCTGTTCGCCGGCCTGCACCCCGACGTCCGCTGGCACGACGGCGCGCTGATCGTCGACCGCCCGCACGAGGCGGAGGTCGAGCTCGCCGGTCGCGGGCTCGGTCTCGTCCCCGCCGCGTTCGGCTGGCCGCGCGTCGGCGCGATGTTCGACCCGCCGTGGCAGCCGACGCTGATCTACTCGCCGCGCGGGGTGGGGGACCTGTGGGCGCCGGACGGCCATGATCCCGGGGCGCTCGGCGAGCTGCTCGGCCGCCGCCGCGCCGGCATCCTCGTCTCGCTCGCCTCCGAGGCCACCACCACCGAGCTCGCGCGCCGACTTGCGGCCAGCCCGGCCGGCGTCTCCGAGCACTTGGGCGTGCTGCGCCGTTCGGGGCTCGTGCGCGCCCGCCGGGAGGGGCGCGCGGTGCTCTACTCGCGCACGGCGGCCGGCGACGTGCTCACAGCCCCATCGTCTTCCCCAGGATCTCCTTCATGATCTCGTCGGTGCCGCCGCCGATCGGGCCGAGACGCGCATCGCGCGGCGCGCGCCGCCCCTGCCACTCCGGCGCCGGCCGCGCACCGCCATGCCGGACAGGTCGCCCTTGACGTCGGCCGCGAACACCGGGACGCCGGCGGCCGACAGCGCCTCGGCCAGGCAGCTGCAGCGTGCGCGTCTTGCCCGTGCCGGTCGCCCCGCGACCAGCCCGTGGCGGTTCATCATCGCCAGGCGGGATGGCGGACGGGCGCGTCCTGGACAGCTCGCCCTCGTGCACGCCGCGGCCCAGCTCCATCGCCGGTCCGTCGGTCGCGTAGCCCGCGCGATCTCGTCTCGAAGCCGGCGACGAACTGCGAGGCTAGAGCCCGTAGCTGCGTCCAATCACGTCGAGCATGATCTCGTCGGTGCCCGCTCCGATGCGGTTCAGCCGCAGGTCGCGCCAGGCGCGCTCGACCCCGTACTCCTTCATGTAGCCGGCGCCGCCGTGGATCTGGATGCACTCGTCGGCGACGTCGACCGCGACGCGTGAGGCGTGCAGCTTCGCCATCGAGATCTCGCGCACGGGGTACTCGCCGTTGTTGAAGCGCCACGCCGTCGTGTAGACCATCTGGCGCGCGCTCTCGATCTGCGTCGCCATCTCCGCGAACTTGTGGCGGATGACCTGGAACTTGCCGATCGAGCGGCCGAACGCCTTGCGCTCCTCCGCGTACTGCAGCGTCTGGTCGAACACCCGCTGGGCGGCCGCCACGCAGCCCGCGGCGCCGATCAGCCGCTCGCCCTGGAGCTCCCACATGATGTGGTAGAAGCCCTTGCCGATCTGGCCGAGCACGGCGTCGGCGGGGACGCGCACGTCGGAGAACGCGAGCAGCGCCGTGTCGGACGCGTGCATGCCGAGCTTCTCGAGCTTCTTCTCTCGGATCACGCCCGGCAGGTCCATGTCGACGAGGAAGAGCGTGAAGCCGTCGTAGCCCGCGTCGGGGTCGGTCTTCGTGACGAGCACGATGTAGTCGGCGCGGTGGCCGTTGGTGATGTAGGTCTTGGACCCGTTGATCACCCACTCGTCGCCGTCGCGGACCGCGCGCGTCTTGATGCCCGAGACGTCGGAGCCGGCGTCGGGCTCCGTGATCCCGAGGCAGGAGATCTTCTCGCCCTTGATCGACGGGACGAGGTAGCGCTGCTTCTGCTCCTCGGTGCCGAACAGGAAGACCGGCGGCGTCGCCATGTCGGTGTGGACGGCGATGCCCATGCCGAGCCCGCCGGACTTGGCGTGCACCAGCTCCTCGGCGAGCACGAGGTTGCAGAAGTAGTCGCCGCCCTGGCCGCCGTACTCCTCCGGATAGGAGAGCCCGAGGAAGCCGAGCTCGCCCATGCGGCGGAACACGGAGTCGGGGAACGTCGTCTCCTCCCACTCCTCCGCGTGCGGCGTGAGCTCCTTGACCACGAACGCGTGGATCGACTCGCGGAGCTGGTCGTGGTGATCGTTGAAGATGAAGTGCTTGCGCCGCGACCCGTGGTCGGGCTTCAGCACGTCGGACTCGGTGGCGGCCATATCTGAACGCTAGCGGACAGATAGGCCGCCACCGGCCGATTGCGGCTACTGCTTCTGCTTCGCCTTCTTCGCGCCCTTGAGCACCATCGTGACCTTCTGCGACTTACGCCGCAGCTTGCCGTCGGACCCGCGGGTCACGACGGTGATCGTGGTCTTGATGCTCTTGCGGTTCTTCAGCCGCTTGTACGCGGACTTCTTGATCCGGACGGTGACGTTCCGGTTCTTGTTGGCCGTGATGCTGAACGTGCGGCGGCCCATCAGCACCTTCTTGCTCCGCGTCAGCGAGACGGTGCCCTTGCACCGGTTGGCCGCCGTCGGGCCACACGACAGCCGCACCTTCGTGCGCCGGCTCTTGTCGACCCGGAGCTTGCTCTTGGAGATGCTTGATCGTGTAGTCCGGATTCGGGCCAGGGCCGGGACCCGGGCCGGGGCCCGGACCGGGGCCGGGGCCTCCGCCACTCCCGAGCACGCCCAGGTACTTCATGGCGGACTTCATGATCGCGCTGCGTGTCGCCCCGCCGCGGACGCCCTCGAGGCCGAACCCGTAGTAGAGGGTGTCAGCCGTGGCGACGGCCGCGGACTCCTCGATCAGGGCCTGCGTCCGGATCCAGTTGTTGTCGTTCGGCACGCTGCCGGCCGGCGGCCCACCGGCCGCCCAGCCGTCGAGGCCGGTCTCGAACGACGTCTTCGCGCTCGACACACCGTCGATCAGCACCTCGGTGTCGTCGACGAAGACGCCAAGCCCCGCCACGAACGGATCGGTCGCGTAGGCGATCGAGACCTCGACCTGCTGCCGGCGAAGTCTGAGAGATCGATCTCCCAGTCCTGGTAGCCGCCGGAGTTGCCATTCGTCGCGTTCCACTCGCCGCGTCGTGCCGGTCGGCGCGCACGTGGTCGGGTTCATGTAGTGCGCGAGGAACGGGTGCTGGCCGTCAGGCCGCAGCCCAGCCGTCGGCACAGCTGCCGGCGGCGGGGTCGAGAGCCTGCGACGTGTTCCCGTTCTCGTCGGGCAGCGTGGTCCAGTCGTCCTGGCCGACGGTGTGGGCCTCCACGAACATGTAGTCGTAGTCCGGCTCCGTGTCGTAGGACGTCGTCGAACTTCAGCGTCCCGGACGTGTGGCCGGTCAGGTCGACCGTGCGGGTCAAGCGCTTGTACGCGTGATCCGCGGGCTGCGAGTAGGCGTAGTAGTCACCCGTCTTCGGGGCCAGCGGCCCGTTGATCGAGTAGTCACCGACCTCCTCGGACTTGAACAGCGGGTACTCGTCCGGCGACAGGATCGTGCTCGTCGGCGTGAGCGTGTAGGCGTGGTGCTGGTTGTTCGCCGAGTCCGGCCCGTTGAGCTTGGCCGTCGGCGCCTCCATGGGATCGAAGAAGTCGATGGCCATGTTGTCGAGGTCCGCCTGCTGCTCCGCCGCGTCTTCGTCGGTCGGAGCGTTCGCCGGGTCGCGCAGCGAGTTGTTCGACCACGACCCCAGGTAGTACTGGAGGAAGTCGTTCGACAGCGGGATGCAGGCACCCACCGGGACGGTTGGGTCGTTGCAGTACGGCGGGCCGCCCTGGACGTTGAACACGAACTGGTTCGTCAGGTCGAAGCCCGCCTTCTGGCCCGTGTAGAGCAGCTTGCCGCCCTCGTTGAGGAAGTCCCGGACTGCGCGGAACTCGTCGTCTGACAGCTTCGACGCGCCTGCGCCCGCCGGGGGCTGGTCCGGCTCGATCGTCCGCTGGTTGTCGCCCGTGTACCAGACGATCGCCTTGTAGTGGCTGAGCACGCCCAGCGGGTCAGGCGCGGTGCGGCCGCGGGCGTCCGTGTCCCAGACGTCGTAGCCGATCCCGTTGGCCTGCAGCGCCTGCTGGTAGTAGCTCAGGTAGTTCGGGCCGGTCTTGTTGGCGTAGTCCGGGCTGTGGCCGGTGTAGTCCTCCGAGGCGAGGATCAGCACGCGGTTGTTGGTCTCCAGCGCCTGCGCGTAGGTGAAGGACTGCGACTGCTTGCCGCCGCCCTCGAACCACACGCGGACCTTGTCGCCCGGCTTGGTCCCCTTCACCGTTCCGCGGAGGCGGTGGTAGTAGAGGTCGTAACCGCCGCCGTAGCGCTCGCCGCCGTTCCAGTCCTTGGTCGGCGCGGTCTGCTCGGCGCCGCCGTTGACGCGGTAGTGCATGGTGATCTTGCCGAGCTCGCGCTTGGCGTTGACCTGCACGTCCTGCGGGTCACCGTAGGACGTCGTCGAACGAGGAGACCACGAAGTTCTCCGGCGTGTTGCCCAGATGCGACACGGGGTTGGCCGGATCGGCCGCGGACTTGGCCACGTCGAGCGCGAACGGGATGTTCTTCTCGAACACGGCTCGCACGTCGTCCTCGCGGTCCTGGAACTCGAAGACGCTGCCACCACCGCCGCGC
The DNA here is from genome assembly GCA_963802905.1 of uncultured Solirubrobacteraceae bacterium. Classification (GTDB taxonomy): domain Bacteria; phylum Actinomycetota; class Thermoleophilia; order Solirubrobacterales; family Solirubrobacteraceae; genus DASQFQ01. The sequence goes on from CAWDKH010000021.1 coordinate 41,261, forward strand.
GCTGCGTCCCCCACGTCAAGCTCCGGCGTCCAGGACAGGGTGTCGGAGGACTTGTGGAGATGGTCGTTGGTGTCGCCGTTGGTGGTGTAGAGCTCGGCGCCGACATCCGGGTCGTAGTTGTCAGGCGCGCCCTCGCCGTTGCCCTTGATCGCCGAGTCAGCGTCGGTGCCGGACAGGGCGCGGTAGATCGGGTCGTCGGCCGTGTACGTCTCGACCTGGAAGCCGATCGGGTAGAGCAGCAGCTCCGCGGCCGTGTGGTAGTTGACGTTCATCTCGAAGCCGACCCGGTCGAGCAGCTTCTGGAAGGCCTTCGTCTCCGCCTCGGAGCCGGGGCCGGGGCCGCGGTAGGTCTCGCTCGCGAACTCGCTCGACGAGCCCTCGTTGTCGTAGTTCCAGTTCGTCGGGAAGTTGCGGTTCGGGTCGACGCCGTCCTGGTCGGGCGTGATCTGGCCGTCGTTGTTGTTGTCGCGCAGGTTCTTGCGCCAGAGGCGGTTGTCGGGCGTGAACGTGTAGTCGTAGCCGTCCGGGTTGGCGACAGGGAGGAACCACAGCTCGTTGTTGTTGACGATCTGGGTGATCTCTTCCTTCGTCGCGCCGTTCAGCGCGGCGCCCTGCTCGTCCACGGCAGGACCGGTGCCCCCGTAGTTCTCGACGAACAGATGCAGGAGCCGGCGCTGCGTCTCAGTCGCGAGCCACTCACGCGCGTGCTGCGTCGACGAGTAGAGCGTCGCGGGACGCTGGCCGTCCTGGATCTCGCGCGCGTTCTTGGTGATCTTGAACGCGACGAGCGGCTTGCCGTTGATCGTCGTGCCGAGGTTGACCTGCTTGACGAGATCCTGGTGGGCGGCCGCGAAGTCTGGTGAGCTCCTTATAGATCGTCTTGCGCTTCGTGCCCGTGGGCGTGCCGTCGTCGGTGCCGACGTACGTGTCGTCGAAGTACGGGCGGTAGACATCCCACGACCCGTCCGGGCGCTGGGCGCGCGACTTCTGCTGGCGCGGCGTGAAGCCGCCGGTCGTCTTGCGCTTCGTCTTCAGGCCGAGCGCACGAAGCTGCTTGGCCTGCTTGGTGGTGGCGACGACCTCGACCTTGTTACCGCGCCGAGCCTCCGTCATGTCGAAGCCCTGGCGAGCAAGCTGCTCGAGCTGCTGGCCGTTCTCGAACGTGACGTCGTAAGCGTCGAGTCCGCGGGCCGATGCCTGTGCGGGCAAGAATGCGCAGGCGAGAAGCGCGAACGCGGTCAGCGCAGCGCGTGACAAAAACCTCAAAGCCCCTCCTCTGAAGATGTGCGGCGGTGGCGTGCCTCCAGAGCACACCTCCGCAATTGGCGCGCATCCTAATCACGAATCGCACGAGGTGGCGTAGGCTCCCCCGCCGAGATGGGCTACGGCACGATCCGGTACGAAACTTCAGAAAACGGTGTGGCGAGGATCACACTCGATCAGCCCGACACGCGCAACGCGCTGTCGGACGAACTGCTCGACGAACTGCTCGGTGCGTTCGAGACCGCGCGTGACGACGAGGGGGTCCGCTGCGTGGTGCTGACCTCCTCGCACGAGAAGGTGTTCTCGAGCGGCGGCAACCTCGCGGGCTTCGCCGCCGACGTGCCGCTCGCCCACAAGCACCGGGGCATCGAGCGCTTCCCGCGCCTGTTTCGGGTGATCGGCGAGCTCGGCAAGCCGACGCTGTGCGCGGCCAACGGGCACGTGCTCGCCGGTGCGCTCGGGCTGGCGCTGGCGTGCGACCTGATCGTTGCGCGCGAGGGCGTGCGCTTCGGGACGCCCGAGATCAACGTCGGCGTCTTCCCGTTCATGATCATGGCGCTGATCTATCGCAACGTCGGGCGCAAGAAGACGAACGAGCTGCTGCTGCTGGGCGAGCAGATCTCGGCCGAGGAGGCTGAGCGGATCGGGATCGTCAACCGCGTCGTGCCCGCCGACGAGTTCGACGCCTTCGTCGCCGACTGGGCGGACAAGCTGGCGGCCAAGTCGCCGGTGCTGATGCGGATGGGCAAGGACGCGATGTTCCGCCAGCAGGACATGGCCTTCGAGGAGGCGCTCGACTACCTGCGCGCACAGCTGGCGATCGCGTTCGCGACCGACGACATCCAGGAGGGCGTGAAGGCGTTCTTCGAGAAGCGCGACCCAGTCTGGTCGGGCCGGTGAGCGCCTCCGTCGTCGCACTGCGCTGCCGCACCTCGGACCGCACTCCCGGCGGGGCGCGCGGCGCCGAGGCGCTGGCGCCGCGGCTCGCGCGCCTGCTCGGCGTCGAGGCGCGGATGATCGGCTCGCCCGGCGAGCCGCACTCGGGCGGCTTCGCCGACGACCTGCGCGACTCGCGCGGGTGCCTGCTCGAGGCCGGCGGCCAGATCGACGACGCGATGACCGACGGGCGCTTCCCGGTGCTGCTCGCCTCGGACTGCTCGATCTGCATCACGACGCTGCCGACCGTGCTGCGCCACCACCCGGAGGCGCGCATCGTCTGGCTCGACGCGCACGGCGACTTCAACACGCCCGAGACGACGCCGAGCGGCTTCCTCGGCGGCATGTGCCTGTCCGCCGCGTGCGGGCGCTGGGACGCGGGGCTGGGCGACGCCGATCTCGACCCCGCGCGCGTGGTGATGACCGGCGTGCGCGACCTCGACGGCGGCGAGCGCGTGGAGCTCGAGCGCGCCGGCGTCGGCACGGCGCCGCCCGACAAGCTGGCGGGCGCGCTCGAGGGCGACGAGGTGTTCGTCCACCTCGACCTCGACGTGCTCGACCCGACGATCCTGCCCGCCCAGTTCCCGGTGCCCGGCGGGCTGTCGAGCGAGGGCCTGCGCGACCTGCTCGGCGAGCTCGCCGAGTCGGCGACCGTGATCGGCGTCGAGATCACCGCCTTCGACGCGCCCGAGGACGAGGACGAGCGCGACCGGCTGGCGGCGATGATCGAGTCCGTGGTGGAGCCGCTGCTGTGAGCGCGCTGCGCCCGCTGGTCGAGGAGCTGCACGAGCGCCGCGCCGCGGCCAAGCTCGGGGGCGGCGAGGAGAGGATCGCCAAGCAGCACGCGGCCGACAAGCTGACCGCGCGCGAGCGGCTCGCGCTGCTGATCGACGACGGCACCTTCACCGAGATGGGCATCCACGCGCGGCCGCACTTCTCGCAGCGCGCGATGGAGGGCCGCGAGGCGCCCGCCGACGGCGTCATCACCGGCTACGGCAAGGTCGACGGGCGGCTGGTCGCGGTGTGCGCCTACGACTTCACGGTGATGGCCGGCTCGATGGGGATGACCGGCGAGATGAAGGTCGCGCGCCTGCGCGAGCTGGCGCTGACCAAGCGGATCCCGTTCGTGTGGCTGCTCGACTCCGCCGGCGCGCGCATCCAGGAGGCGGTCGGCTCGCTGTTCGCCGGCTCGGGCCACCTGTTCCGCGAAGAGGTGATCATGAGCGGCGTGATCCCGCAGGTCGCGGCGCTGATGGGGCCGTGCGCGGCGGGCACCGCCTACATCCCCGGGCTCGCCGACTTCGTGCCGATGGTCAAGGGCCGCGGCTCGATGGCGCTCGCCGGCCCGCACCTCGTGCGCGCGGCGATCGGCGAGGACGTCACGCAGGAGGAGCTCGGCGGCTCGCGCGTGCACTGCCGCAAGTCGGGCGTCGGCGACCTCGAGGTCGAGTCCGACGAGGCCTGCATCCAGGCGATCAAGGACTACCTGTCGTTCTTCCCCTCGCACTGCGAGGAGGCGCCGCCGCGGCGCGAGACCGCCGACCCCGTCGACCGCGCCGACGACGAGCTGCTCGACGTGCTCCCCGAGACCAACCGCAAGCCCTACGACATGTACGACGTGATCCGCCGCGTCGTCGACGACGGCGAGTGGTTCGACCTCAAGGGCCAGTGGGCGAAGACGATCATCACCTGCCTGGCGCGGATCGACGGGCGGCCGGTCGGCATCGTCGCGTCACAGCCGCGCCAGCTCGGCGGCATCCTCGACATCGACTCCGCCGACAAGGCCGCGCGCTTCGTCAACCTCTGCAACGCGTTCGGGATCCCGCTCGTGTTCCTGATGGACGTGCCGGGGTTCATGGTCGGCACCAAGGTCGAGGCGGCGGGCATCATCCGCCACGGCGCGAAGATGCTCTACGCGGTCGCCAACGCGACCGTGCCGAAGCTCACCGTGGTGATCCGCAAGGGCTACGGCGCCGGCTACTACGTGATGAACGGACGCGCCTACGAGCCCGATCTGATCGTCGCCTGGCCGAGCGCGGAGATCTCGGTGATGGGCGCCGAGGGTGCGGTCGAGATCATCATGCGCCGCCAGGTCGAGGAGGCCGACGACCCGGTGGCCAAGAAGGCCGAGCTGATCGACGCCTACCGCAAGATCATCGACGTCTACATCGCGGCGGGCAACGACATGATCGACGACGTGATCGACCCGCGCGAGACGCGCAAGGTGCTCGCGAGCGCGCTCGAGATGGCCGAGCACAAGCGCGTCGAGCGGCCGTGGAAGCGGCACGGGGTCGTCCCCGTCTGATTTCTTTCAGGTCGCCAACGGGAGGCGACCAGGGGAGTTCCTATGCGCAGGTGGATCATCGCGGCGATGCTGACGCTCGCCGTGTCGCTGGGCGGAGCGACGGACGCGCTGGCGTGCTTGCGCCAGCACAACTCGGTGTACGTCCAGCTCTCGCAGTCGAAGTACCCGGAGACCACGGACCACATCGCGGATGCGATCGGGACGGGCCAGCCGGCGCTGTTGCACATCGCGCGCGACGAGGAAGAAGCGAACCGGGCGGCGTCGCTCGCGCCGTTCCCGCCGCGCAGCGGCTACGACCGGGACGAGTACCCGCCCGCGATGTCGGACGAGGGAGGCGCGGGAGCCGACGTCCGCTACATCGATCCCTCGGACAACCGCGGGGCGGGGGCGACGATGGGCAACGCGCTCGAGGACTGGTGCAACGACCAGCCGTTCCGGATCGACATCATCGGCTGACGATCAGGGGGGTCCCCTGAGGCGACCGGCGCCGGTGTGCCCTTAGCATCGGCGCCGTGCCGATCACCGAGACCGGAACCCGTGCACGCGAGCCTGACGAGGCCGGTTACGCGGAGACGGACGACGGCCTGCGGTTGCACTGGGAGGTCCACGGCAGCGGCGAGCCGACGATCGTGCTCCTGCCGCCGACCCCGATCAGCCACTCCCGCATCTGGAAGGCGCAGGTGCACTACCTCGCCCGGCACCATCGCGTCGTCGTCTATGACGGTCGCGGGAACGGGCGCTCCGACAGCCCTGATCCCGCAGGCCCGTGGCTGGACGGCTGGTACGCGTCCGACTGCCTGGCGGTGATGGAAGCCACCTCGACCGAGGCGGCCGTGCTCGGCGGCATCTGCGGCGACGGTGTCTGGCCCTCGGTCCAGATCGCCGCCGCGCACCCGGAGCGCGTGCTCGGCCTGGTCGCACTCGCCCCGGGGGTCCCGCATCTCGTCCCGAGCCACCCGTGGCGCGTGGCCGCGCACGAGACCTTCGACGAGCAGCGCGACGCGCCCGAGGGCTGGGAGAAGGAGAACCGTCACGCCATCCGCGCCGACCAGCGCGGCTTCCTCGAGTTCTTCTTCGGCGAGATGTTCCCCGAGCCGCATTCGACGAAGCAGATCGAGGACGCCGTCGCCTACGGGCTCGACGGATCCGCCGAGCTCCTGGTGATGGATGACGCCGAACCGGTCGCCGCGAACCGCGAGGAGGTCGAGGCGATCTGCGCGCGCGTGCGCTGTCCCGTCGCTCGTCGTCCAGGGCGACCGCGACAACTGCCAGCCGTTCGAGCGCGGCCTCGCGTTCGCCGAGCTGACCGGCGCCGAGCACGTCCAGCTCGTCGGCTCGGGGCACATCCCGAACGCGCGCAACCCGGTGCTGATCAACCGGCTGATGCACGAGTTCGCTGCGCGCTTCGCGCCGCCCGCGCCGCGCAAGCGCAGCTGGCGGCTCGCCGGTGAGCGGCCGCGGCGGGCGCTGCTCGCCTCGTCGCCGATCGGGCTCGGGCACGCCTGGCGTGACGTCGCGATCGCCCGCGAGCTGCGGCGGCTCGTCCCGGGCCTCGAGGTCCACTGGCTCGCCCAGCCGCCGGTGACGACGATGCTCGAGGCCTGCGGCGAGCTCGTCCATCCGGCGAGCGCCGACCTGGCCCCGGAGGCCGCGGGCGTCGACGGCGAGGCCGGCGAGCACGCGCTCCACGCCTTTCAGATGCTGCGCCGCCTCGACGAGATCTTCTGCGCGAACTTCATGGTCTTCCACGACCTCGTGCGCGAAGAGGCGTTCGACGTCTGGATCGGCGACGAGGCGTGGGAGATCGACTACTTCCTGCACGAGAACCCGGAGCTCAAGACCGCGCCCTACGTCTGGCTGACCGACTTCGTCGGCGTGCTGCCGATGCCCGACGGCGGCGAGCACGAGGCGTTCCTCGCCGCCGACACGAACCGCCAGATGGTCGAGCACGTGGCTCGCAACCCGGGCCTGCGCGACCGCTCGATCTTCGTCGGCGATCCCGACGACATCGTCCCGGAGCGCCTCGCGCCAGAGCTGCCGGCGATCCGCGACTGGACGGAGCCGCGCTTCGACTTCACCGGCTACATCGCCGCCTTCGACCCGGCCGAGCTTGGTGATCGCGCCGCGCTCCGCGAGGAGCTGGGCTTCCGCCCCGACGAGAAGGTCTGCGTCGTCGCGCCCGGCGGCTCCGGCGTGGGCATCCACCTCCTGCAGCGCGTGGCGGCCGCCTTCCCGGAGGCCAAGCGCCGCGTCCCCGAGCTGCGCATGATCCTGGTCGGCGGCCCGCGCATCGACGCCGCCTCGCTGCCGACCGCAGACGGCCTCGAGACCCGCGGCTACGTCCACGAGCTCTACCGGCAGCTCGCCGCCTGTGACCTGGCGATCACCCACGGCGGGCTGTCCACCACGATGGAGCTGACCGCGAGCGGGCGCCCGTTCCTGTTCTTCCCGCTCGACCAGCACTTCGAGCAGAACCACCACGTCGCCCACCGGCTCGCCCGCCACGGCGCGGGCCGGCGGATGAGCTACGCGAGCGACGGGCCGGAGGAGATCGCCGCCGCGATCGCGGAGGAGATCGGGCGCGCGCCGCAGTACCGGCCGGTCGAGCAGCGCGGCGCCACCCGGGCCGCAGAGCTGATCGCCGGCGTCGTCGGATAGCTTCGGGAGATGCGCTCCCGCGAGCTGGGGATCAGGTTCGGCGACTCGGAGCCCGGGCCCGCTCGACGCGATCACCGACGTCGCCGGCGTGCGCGTCGGCTCGGTCACGCTGCACGAGGGCGAGGACGTGCGGACCGGCGTCACGGTGGTCGTGCCGAGCGAGGCCGACGTCGGCGAGCATCAGCTGTTCGCCGGCTGCCACGTGCTCAACGGCAACGGCGAGCTGACCGGGCTCGAGTGGGTGCGTGAGTCAGGCCGGCTGACGACCCCGATCGGGCTGACGAACACGCACAGCGTCGGGGTCGTGCGCGACGCACTGGTCGCCCACTCGGTCCGCGGGCGCGAAGACGAGCTCTCGTGGGCGCTCCCGGTGGTCGGGGAGACGTGGGACGGCCAGCTCAGCGACATCAACGGCTTCCACGTCCGCCCCGAGCACGTCGACGAGGCGCTCGCCAAGGCGAGCGGCGGCGCGGTCGAGGAGGGCGCGGTCGGGTCGGGCACCGGCATGATCTGCCACGGCTTCAAGGGCGGGATCGGCACCGCCTCGCGGGTGATCGCCGAGGAGCACGGCGGCTACACGGTCGGCGTGCTCGTGCAGGCCAACCACGGCTGGCGGGAGCGGCTGACGGTGGCAGGCGTCCCGGTCGGCCGGATGATCGGGACCGACGTCGTGCCCGACCCCACCGAGGAACCGGGCGCGGGCTCGATCATCGTCGTGGTGGCGACCGACGCGCCGCTGCTCCCGCACCAGTGCCGGCGGATCGCCCAGCGCGCCTCGCTGGGGATCGCGCGCACCGGCGGGGCCGGCGAGCACTCGAGCGGGGACATCCTGATCGCGTTCTCGACCGCGGATCAGAATCTGCCGCCGAGCGAGATCGCCGACGCATCGGAGCCGGTCACCGTGCCGCTCACGATGCTCGTCGACTCGCACATCTCGCCGCTCTACCACGCGACGGTCGAGGCCACCGAGGCCGCGATCGTCAACTGCCTGCTGGCCGCCGAGACGACGACCGGGCGCAACGGGGCGACCGCCTATGGCCTCGAGCCGGAACTGCTGCTCGAGGCCATGCGGCGGTTCGGTGGGACTACTTAGACGGCGGGTCCGCCCGCGGTGCGGTCGCGGCCCTTGCCCTTGCCGCTGCCGCCGACGGCGCGCAGCCCGAGCAGCACGATCATCACGCCGATGATCGAGCCGAGGATGCCGCCGAGATCGAACTTGTCGTCGTCGCCGATGTTGAGCACGGTCGTGAACAGGAAGTAGCCCACGAGCGCGCCCACGATGCCGACGGCGACGGTGGCGATGAAGCCCATGGAATCGTCGCCGGGGAGCAGGGCGCGGCCGAGATAGCCGGCGATGATGCCGATCACGATCGCCGCGATGATGTTGCCGATCATTGGAAGTCTCCTGACATAGGTGTCGCCTGCATCTACCCCACGCAGCGCGGAAGGCACACGCGCACGTCGGCATGCGTACGCTGCCGCGGATGCAGCCGGTGATCATCACGAACTCGATCTCGGGCGCGGTGGCGAACCGCGAGCAGTGCCCGGCGATCCCCTACACGCCCGAGGAGTACGGCGCCGAGGCCCGGCGTGCGGTCGAGGAGGGCGCGGTGATGATCCACATCCACGCGCGCACGCCCGACGGCGTCCCCTCGTACGAGATCGACGACTTCGCGCGCGATCACCGACGCGATCCGGGCGGAGGCGGGCGCGGACGTGATCATCAACTACTCGACCGGTGCGATCGGCGTGCCGCTGGACAAGCGGATCGCCTACCTGCGGGCGCTCAAGCCCGACATCGGCGCGCTCAACATGGGCTCGATGAACTACGCGAAGTACTCGCGCCGGCGCCGGGACTTCGTGTTCAAGGCGGTGTTCGAGAACTCGTTCGACACGATCATCGAGCTCTGCACGGCGATGCGCGAGGAGGGCATCAAGCCCGAGCACGAGTGCTTCGATTCGGGCCACATCGCCAACCTCGACCCGCTGCTCGACATGGGCCTGCTCGACGCCCCGCTGCAGATCTCGTGCGTGATGGGGGTGACCGGGGGCATCCGCCCGAACGCCCGCAACCTCGCCCACATGGCCGAGCAGGTGCCCGAGGGCGTCGCCCACGAGTGGGGCGTGATCGGCATCTCGCGCGAGCAGTGGTCGCTGGTGGGCGCGGCGCTCACGCTGGGCGGCAACGTGCGCGTCGGGCTCGAGGACAACTTCTACCTCCCGGACGGCGAGATGGCGCGCTCCAACGGCGATCTCGTGGCGCGGGCGCGGCGGATGTGCGAGGACGTCGGGCGGCGCCCCGCGACGGTGGCTGAGGCGCGCGAGCGGCTGGGCCTGTGAGCGGCGCGCTCGCGGGCATCCGCGTGCTCGACCTGTCGCGGCTGCTGCCGGGCGGGTTCTGCTCGGGGCTGCTGGCCGACTTCGGCGCCGACGTGCTGAAGGTCGAGGACACCGGGCTGGGCGACTACGTGCGCTGGGCGCCGCCGCACTACGAGGGGGCGGAGCAGAGCGCCGGCTCGGCGCTGTTCCTCGCGCTGAACCGCAACAAGCGCTCGATCCGCATCGACCTCAAGTCGGAGGCGGGGCGCGAGGTGCTGCTGCGGCTCGTGCGCGAGTCCGACGTGCTGCTCGAGGGCTTCCGCCCCGGCGTGCTGGACCGGCTCGGGGTCGGCTACGAGCGGCTCAAGCAGGAGAACCCCGGGATCGTCTACTGCGCGATCACCGGCTACGGCCAGGACGGGCCGTACCGCGACCGCTCCGGCCACGACATGAACTACCTCGGGCTCGTCGGCCTGCTCGGGCTGACCGGCGAGCGCGACGGGCCGCCGGTCCAGGCGGCGGGCCAGATCGCCGACCTCGGCGGCGGCGCGCTGATGGCCGCGGTCGGGATCCTCATGGCGCTGCGCGAGCGCGAGATCTCCGGCGCACGGCCAGCTCGTCGACATCTCGATGGCCGACGGCGCGCTGTCGTGGCTGGCGATGGTGGCGGCGCGGATGCTCGCCGACGGTGCGACGCCGGCGCGCGGCGGGCTCGAGCTCGCGGGCGGGCTCGCCTGTTACCGGCCCTACCGGTGCGCCGACGGTTACGTGACGCTCGGCGCGCTGGAGCCGAAGTTCTGGCAGGCGTTCTGCCACGGGGTCGGGCGCGAGGACCTGGTCGAGCGGCACCTGGACCCCAGCGGCGGCGAGACGCAGCGCGAGGTCGAGGCGATCTTCGCGGCGCGCACGCGCGACGAGTGGGCCGCGTTCGCCGGCGAGCACGACTGCTGCCTCGAGCCGGTGCTCGACCTCGACGAGGCGCTCGACTCGGAGCTCGTGCGCGCGCGCGAGATGGTGGTCGAGATCGACCAGCCCGGCGCCGAGCGCCCGGTGCGGCTGCTCGGCGTCCCGATCAAGCTCTCGCGCACGCCCGGCGACCCGGCGCGCGCGCCCGGGCCGGCGCTCGGCCAGGACACGCGCGCGGTGCTCGAGGGGCTCGGCTACTCGGCTGCGGAGATCGCGGCCATGCTCGAGGCGGGAGCGGTGGCCGGACCGGCGGGCGAGTCGGTCCGTGGCTCGTTCATGGGATGAAGGTCTTCGTTCCCGAGGACTTCCCTCGCGGGGGCTTGCCCGACGATGTCGAGTTCGTGGAGGAGGGCGCGGAGTTCGCAGTGCCCACCTCGTCGGAGATGGCCGAGCGGCTCGCCGGACTGCCCGACCTCCGCGTCGTCCAGGTGCTCTCCGCGGGCATCGATTGGGTCGAGCGCCACGTGCCGGACGGCGTGACGCTCTGCAACGCCGGCGACACGCGCTCGCCGGCCGTGGCGCAGTGGGTCGTCGCGGCGATCCTGCGTGACCTCGGCGGCTTTGCGCGCGCGGGCGGGTGGGACCACTGGCAGCCGCGCGAGATCGCGGGCAAGCGCGTGGTGATCGTCGGTCACGGCTCGATCGGGCGCGCGGTCGAGCGGCGGCTGGCGTCGTTCGGCGTGCGCTTCGGCTTCGTCGCACGGCGGGCGCGGCCGGGGGTCGAGCCGGTCGAGCGGCTTGCCGACGCGGTTGCGGGCGCCGACGTCGTCGTCGTGCTCGCGCCGCTCACGGACGAGACGCGCGGGCTGGTCGGCGCGGAGGTGATCGGCCGCATGCGGGACGGCGCGCTGCTCGTGAACGCCGGCCGCGGCGCGGTCGTCGACACCGACGCGCTCGTCGACGCGCTGCAAGCCGGCCGGATCCGGGCGGCGCTCGACGTCACCGAGCCCGAGCCGCTGCCCGAGGATCACGTCCTGTGGACGCTCGACGGCGTCTTCATCACGCCGCACAACGCCGGCGACACGCCGGAAGCCGAGCTCGCGGCGCAGGCGCTGGCGCGCGCGCAGATGCTGCGCTACCGCGCGGGCCTACCGCTCGAGCACGTGGTCAGGCCGGGTGCGCCGGGCCGCTCGGGCCCTGGCGGTGGCGCTTGACGAGCATGTAGCCCGCGGCGCCGAGGATCAGCAGGCCGGCGAACGCGATCGGCAGACCGGGCGGCCCGACCGGATCGGGGCGGTCGACGACCGGCGTGGTGTCCTTGATCACGACGGAGCGGAACCGCGGCGGCGTCGCGCTGATGCCGTCGCGGATCGCGTAGGTCCACTGGCCCGCCCGCGGGAAGACGACCGTGGCCTTGTAGCGCCCGGCCTTCTTCAACGCGGCGGCGCGGTACGTGGTGGTGAAGCCGTCCGCGTCGCGCACCTCGATCGACGGCTTGAGGTCCGAGCGGGCGGCGCGGCCGGGCTGCTTGATCGTCAGCACGACGTGCCACGGCTCGCCGGTCGGGACCTTGTCGGGCTTCGAGGAGAGCTTCACCGTCGCCCGCTCCTGCGCCAGCGTGGCGGCAGGTGCCGCCAGGAGAAGCAACGCAGCGATCAGCAGGGCACGGCGCAAGGGGCCGTCTCTCTCCTTGTATCGACTTGCACAAAGGCTACCACTGCGCTTTTTTGTGGCTACCACCGGACTTCGTGGCGCTCCATCACTCCCCAGCCCTCGCGGAGCGGCCCTGCGTGCGGCAGGGAGCCGCTGAAGCGGCCGAACGGCATCTCGTACTCGGAGGCCAGCAGCAGGAAGCGTTCGCGGTGCGCGCGCACCGCGAACGCCTCGCAGCGCAGGTCGCCGACCGCGGAAAGGTCGTCGGCGAACGGCAGTGGCTCGACGTGGTGCGGGGTGCCGTCGACCCAGACCGTGCGCTCCGAGGGCTCGCCGTCGTGCACGCCGTCGACCAGGTTCCAAGCCACCTTCGCGCCCGACTCCGCCACACCGACGCCGACTGACCACCGCCACGCCGTGTCCCGCGCGTGGTAGCCGGCGGTGTCGTCGACGCACGCGCGGCCCTCGAACGGGCGGCCGAGCACCGTGCCACGCACGGCGATGCCGCCCTGCTTGCGGGTCCAGATGTACTGCTCGCCGTGCGGCGACACGACCTCGATGCCCTCGCCTTCCTCGAAGCGCAGGTCGAACCCGGCGGTGCGCACATGCCCCGGCTCCATCCGTACCGGGCCGGCGCGGCGATGCATGCGCTCGTGCAGCCGCTCGCCGTCCCACACCACCCACCACGCGACCGGCACGCCGCCGATCGAGACGCGCGTCGCGCACGCCATCGCTTCGGGTGAGAACGCGCCGACCCAGCGCCAGCGCTTGAGCGGGCGGCCGCCGCGGAGGAGCCGCATGCGGGCGGGTGGGAGGACGAGGTCGGGACGATCAGGTCCTGGCCCACGCCATGCGGCGATCGGCATGGGGGCACGATATCCTCGCCGGGTCGGGTTGACTGACGGGTCAATCCAGTGGGAGAGGAGCCCTTGCCGTGAGAGCCGCCGCCGTGCAGCTCACATCGACCGCCGACCGCGACCGCAACCTCGAGGTCGCGGACCGGCTGACGCGCGCCGCCGCTGCGGCGGGTGCGACGCTCGTCGTGCTGCCCGAGAAGTGGGCCGTGCTCGGCACGCCCGAGCAGACCGCCGCGGGCGCCGAACCGATCGACGGGCCGGCGCTGACGTGGGCGGCCGGCGCGGCGCGCGAGCTCGGCATCGACCTGGTGGCGGGCTCGATCGCCGAGCGCGTCGACGGCGCCACCCGCGGGCGCAACACCTCGGTGCACTTCGGCCCCGACGGCGAGACGCAGGCCACCTACCGCAAGATCCACATGTTCGACGTCGAGGTCGGCGGGCGCGTGTACCGCGAGTCCGAGACCGACGAGCCGGGTGACGAGGTCGTGCTCACGACCACCGCCGATGGCGTCGAGCTGGGCCTGACCATCTGTTACGACCTGCGCTTCCCCGAGCTCTATCGCGAGCTCGCGGTGCGTGGCGCGCGGGTGCTCGCGGTGCCGGCCGCGTTCACGCTCGCGACCACGCGCGAGCACTGGGAGGTGCTGCTGCGGGCGCGGGCGATCGAGGACCAAGCGTTCGTGGTCGCCGCCAACCAGGTCGGGCAGCACGCGCCGGGCTACCGCTCCGGCGGGCGCTCGATGATCGTCGACCCGTGGGGCCTCGTGCTCGCGCAGGCGCCCGACATCGAGACGTTCGCGATTGCCCAGATCGACCTCGAGCGCCAGGCCGAGATCCGCCGCACGCTGCCGTCGCTCGCCAACCGCCGGCTCGGCACCGAGGCCCAGGTCTGATGGCCCGCAACGGCGCCCCGGACAAGCGGCGGATCATCCTCGACGCCGCCGTGCGCGTGTTCGCGCGTCAGGGCTTCCACACCTGCCGGGTGTCGGACATCGCAGACGAGGCGCAGGTCGCCTACGGGCTCGTCTACCACTACTTCGGGTCCAAGGACGAGGTGCTCGACACGCTGTTCGTGGAGCGCTGGGACATCCTCCTCGAAGCGATCCGCGAGACCGACGCGACCGACATCCCGGCGCGCGAGAAGCTCTACGCGATCGCCTCGTTCATCATCGACTCCTACCGCCACGACCCCGACCTGATGAAGGTGATCATCGTCGAGGTCACACGGGCGGCGAACTCGTTCGGGCGCACGCACTTGCCCAAGATCGGTGAGGCCTACGGGCTGATCGCCGAGATCGTCCGCAAGGCGCAGGCCGACGGATCGTTCCGCGACACCGTCACGCCGGAGTTCGCGGCGATGGCGTTCTACGGCGCGATCGAGCAGGTCCTGACCGGGTGGATCTTCGGCCTGCTCGAGCAGGAGGACGAGGACTACGGGCGCGCCAAGGACTTCGTCGTCGGCACGATCTGCGACGGCCTCGAAGCGCACGCGTCGGAACCGTCTGCTTGACTCCGGCGCCATGACCGATAACGAGATGGTCAAGCGACTCATGTGGTCCGGCCTGCTTGCCGCTCTCGGCTCGCTGGCCACGATTGCGACGTCCAAGATCGCCCATCTGATTTGGGTGCGTGCGTTCGGGGAAGACCCGCCCGAGTGAGCGAGCAAGGCGAGCAGCGCACCCCCGCGGAGGAGGCCCAGGCCGCTGCTGCGGCCGAGGAGGCGAACGCGCAGGCCACCCGAGTGGAGGCTGAGGCGCGCGTCGAGGAGGTCCAGCGCAACGTCGCGGACGCCGCCGTGCGCCGGGTCGAGGAGGAGCGCGAGGAGGCCGAGCAGAAGCTCGAGAAGCTCTCGCGCAAGGAGCGCAAGGCGAAGGAGAAGGCCGAGAAGGAAGCCGCGGAGGCCCTCGAGGCGCGCGCGAAGGCCCAGGAGGCCGAGCGGCAGGCGCACGAGGCGCAGCGCCACGCACCGTCGATCGCCGAGCGGCCGACCCCGACCTCGACCGCGTCGGTGACCTCGCCCGGCGTCGGCTCCCAGAGCGCCCCGCGCGCCGCGGCGGCTGCCGCCGCGCCCGGTCCCCAGCCGTCACCCCCGTCAGCGGCGCCGTCCGCGATGGAGCGCCCCGAGGTGCTGGTGGGCGCGGCCTTCGCCGGCGCGTTCCTGCTGGCACGCCTGATCCGAGCGGCAACGAGCAGCGATGACTGATCCTCAGGTCTCAGAGCTCGGCCTGGCGATCCAGGAGGTCACCGAGAAGATGCAGCTCCTGGTGCGCGAGGAGATCGCACTCGCGCAGGCCGAGATGACGGCCAAGATCCAGAAGCTGATCCGCGGCCTCGTGGCCGGCGCGATCGCGGCCGTCTTCGCGCTCTTCGGGCTGATCTACCTGCTCCACGCCGCCTCATGGGGCGTCTGGGAGGTGCTCGGCACCGGCAACGGCCCGTGGCTCGGCTTCCTGATCATCACCCTGATCCTGTTCCTGCTCGGCGCGGTCCTCGCCCTGCTGGCATACCGCTTCATCAAGAAGGCGGTGCCGCCGAAGCCGGAGCTCGCCATGGAGCAGGCGCAGCTGATCCGCGAGACCGTCGCCGGCTCCCAGCCCGAGCACAGCGGCACGTCGGTGCCGGAGAGGGTCAAGTAGATGGCCGCCCGCTCACCCGAGGAGATCCGCCAGTCGATCGAGGCCAACCGCGCCGAGCTCGGCATGGCCGTCGAGAAGCTCCGCCAGGAGGTCGCGGTCGTCACCGACTGGCGCGGCCAGCTCGTGGCGCACAAGAAGCAGGTCTTGATCGGCGCTGCCGTTGCCGGCTTCGTGCTGGGTGGCGGGATCGCCGGTGTTGGCCGGTTGTTGCGCCGGCGCTGACGTTCGGCCGACGAACGGCAACTGCTCTGGGTAGGGAAAGGCGTTCCGCCGGAGGAGGCGGCATTTCGTTCCTCTCGCTCGCTTCAAGGTGATCGGAGGAACGTTTGCCCGCTCATACCGGCCGAACGTTCCCCTCGGTCCGAATCGGATCGCGAAAGGAACGAAACGCCGGTTCCGACCGAACCCCAGCCCTACCCAGCCGCCGTTGAAGTTCGCCGGCTCAACCGGGATCGACCTCTTCCCCAGTGTCCGAATCCACCAGCACGATCGCGCCCGCCGGGCACGCTCGCGCGGCTTCGAGCAACACGTCATCCGGCGCGGTGCCGATGACGACCGCCACGTCGTCGACGCGGAAGGCCTGCGGGGCGACGACCGCGCAGTCGCCGTGGGCGACGCACGCGAACGTGTCGATCTCGGGGATCAGGGTCATGCTGCGCTCCTTTCGAGCTCGGGTGTGGGGGAGAGGCGCCGGCGTGCGGCGCGCAGGTCGGCGGCGGAGCGGCCCGCCAGCAGCACGGCGCTGACGGCGCCGCCGCGGCGGTAGACGGCCTCGAAGCCGCGGCCCTCGGCGTCGACGACGAGCTCCGCGCGGGCACCGGCCGGATCGCCGACGCTCTGCAGGCGCAGGCCCAGTTGGTCGCTCCAGAACGAGGGCGGCGGCGTCCGGCGCGGCGGGCAGGCCGAGCAGGGCGCGGGCGACGCCGGCGCCCTGGCGCGCGGCGGCGTCCCAGTGGCCGCCGCCCGTCACGTCGCCGGCGAGGTAGACGTGCGAGTCAAGCCCCGCGCCGGAGAACCACCCCGAAGCGGGCCGGACCCCGACCGCCTCGACGACATGGTCCGTCAAGACCCGCGTCCCGTCGGCGAGCACGAGCTCCTCAATGCCCGCCGTTCCCCCACGCACCGACTCAAGCGGCGCGCCGAGGTGGAGCGCCACTCCGTCCTCCCGGTGCAGCGCGACCAATCGAGCGCCGACGGAAGGACCCAGCCGAGGCAGCAACCCCGGAGCCGCCTCGATCACCGTCACCTCGACGCCGGCCCGGCGTGCGCTCGACGCCACCTCCAGGCCGATCAGCCCGCCGCCGACCACGCTCAGCCGCGCGCCCCGCGACAGCGCCGCCTGCAGGCGCGCGGCGTCGTCGAACGTCCGCAGTGCCTGCACGTTCTCGAAGCCGGCCAGCGCCGGCAGCCGCACCGGCTCGCTGCCGGTGGCGATCAGGAGGTCGTCGTAGCGGAGGCGCTCGCCGTCGGCGAGCGCAACCACACGGCGGCCGGCATCGAGCCGCACGGCGACGCCCGTCCGCAGCGCGACGTCATGCGAGGCGTACCACTCCAGCGGCCGCAGCCACGGCGGCGAGTCCAGCCGCTCCTTCGAGAGCGGCGGGCGGTCGTAAGGCCGCTCGGGCCCGACGATGGTGATGGGCGTGTCATGGCCCAGGGCGCGCAGGGTTTCGCAGCACCGTTGCGCCGCGAGCCCGCCGCCGACGATCAGCAGTCCAGGGGTCATGCCGCCGCAGCGTGCCGACCGTGCGGCCAAGGCTCACCCAGCGGAACGGAAAGCCGAAGCAAAGGCTGCTGTAGCCGCTCGACCGTTTACGCTCCGGCTGACCGTGGCCGGACAGACCCAGCTCAGCACCCGGACGATCGTCCGCGTGTTCTTCACGCTGGTCGCCCTCGGCGTCCTGCTCTATGTGCTGTACCTCGTCCGCTCGGTCGTGGGGCTGCTGCTGATCGCGGTGTTCCTGGCTGTCGCGCTCGGCCCCGCGGTCGATCACGTCAGGCGGGTGAAGCTCCCGCGCGCCGCGTCGATCCTCGCGGTCTTCCTCGGCATGTTCCTGGCGATCTTCCTGATCGGGCTGATCGTCGTCCCGCCGATCGTCAACGAGGTCGAGGCGTTCGCCGACGACGTCCCGAACTACATCGACGACATCCGCTCGAACGAGACGCTGCGCGAGTACGACGACAAGTACGACATCACGAAGAAGCTCGAGGACCAGGCCGAGAGCCTCCCCAGCCGGCTGGGCGACGCCGCGGGCGCGCTTCAAGCGGTGACCGTTGGCGTGTTCTCGACCGTGCTGCAGCTGGTGACGGTCCTGACCATCACGTTCTTCCTGTTGCTCGACGGCGGGCGAATAGCGAACTTCCTGATTACCCAGGTGCGCCCGTCGCACCAGGCGCGGGTGCGCGCGGTCGCCGCCGACATCTACGGCGCCACCGGCGGCTACGTCGCCGGCGCGCTCACGCTCGCCACCGCCGCCGGGCTCTCGACCTACATCCTGCTCAGCATCCTCAACGTCCCGTTCGCGGTCCCGCTCGCGGTGCTGATGGCCTTCTTCGACCTGATCCCGCTCGTCGGCTCGACGATCGGTGGCGTGCTCGTCGGCGTCGTCACGCTGTTCGCCGACTTCCCGGGGGACACGATCATCTGGGTCGTCTTCGTGCTCGTCTACCAGCAGGTCGAGAACAGCGTCTTCCAGCCGCTCGTCTACCGCCGTACCGTCAATCTGCACCCGCTCGCGGTGATCACGGCGATCCTCATCGGGTCGAGCCTGCTCGGGGTGCTCGGCGCGCTGGTGGCGATCCCGATCGCCGCCGCGATCCAGATCGCGCTCAAGGACGTCTGGGAGCACCGCGACTCGGCCGTCATCGGCGTCACCGGGCAGCCAATCCCGGCCGTCGGCGATGAGCCGCCGCGCGAGGTCGAGCTGCCGCCCGGCGCGGCGCCGGAACCAAGCAGCTAGCTGGGCTCGGGCGCCGGGCGCAGCGGCTGGGCCTGCTCGGCGACGGGCTCGGGCCAGAGCGCGCGCAGCGGCGGCCGCACGACCAGGATGATCACGATCAGGGCCAGACCGCCGCACAGGAACATCGCCTGGATGCCGAGCGTCGAGATCAGCACGCCGGCGAGCACGAACGCCAACACGAAGGCCGCCGAGGTGCAGGTCTTGTGGAGCGCGAACAGGCGGCCGTGCAGCGCCTCGGGCACGGTGTGGGCGAGCAGCAGGCGGTCGTGGACGAGCGCGAGGCCGTTGCCGAAGCCGCCGAGCGCGAACGTGATGACCAGCAGCCCGAAGTGGGGTGCGACCGCACACAGCACGAGGTCGGCGGCCATGCACATGAGGCCGGCGAGGTAGGCGCGGCGCCACTGCCAGCTCGTGCCGGTGCGCGCGCCGAAGGTCGAGCCGAGGAACGTCCCGATCCCCGAGGCCGTCATCAGGGCGGCGAGCCCGGAGCCGCCGACGCCGAGCAGCTCACGCGCGAGCATGACCTCGCCGACGTTGACCATGCCGACCGCGACCACCGCGACGGTCGAGGACGCGAGCAGCAGCCGCACGCCGGGCATCGCGATGATCTCGCGCGCGCCCGAGCGCATGGAGGCGATCAGCGATCCGCCCACGCGCCGAGTGGGGGAGCTCAGCGGGATCGTGGCGAGGAGCCCGGCCGAGAGGGTGAACGTGCCGGCGTTGACCGCCATCAGGATGTGCGGGTCGACCACCAGCAGCATCGCGCCGGCGAGCGCCGGGCCGAGCGTGAGGCCGAGGTCGTCGAGCGCCGAGTACAGGCTCATCGCGGCGGGGCGGTGCTCGGGCGACGACAGGCGCGAGACCGACGCGAGCGCGCTCGGGTTGAAGAGTGCGCTGCCGATGCCGGCCACCAGCGCGCAGGCGATCATCAGCCCCAGCGAGGGCACGAGCGCGAGTGCCCCGAACGCGCCGAGCCGCAGGACGTCGGCGGCGACCAGCGCGGTCCGCCGCGACATCCGGTCGGCGAGCGCGCCGAGCAGCGGGCCGAGCGCGACGGCCGGCAGCAACTCGCACAACAGCACCGCGGTCAGCGCCCACGGCGTGTGGTAGTGGTCGTAGGCCAGCAGCGGCAGGCCGACGATCGCGATGCCGCTGCCGAGGCTCGACTGCGCGTGGGCGAAGAAGAACCGCTTCGCCCCGCGGGCGCTCAGTGCGGAGCCGAACGCCCGCACGGCCTCATGCCTCCGCGGGACGCAGACGCACGGGCACGTCGACGAGCCGCGAGCGGCAGACGAAGTGCAGGAGCAGGAAGGCGCCGAGCACGATCTCGATGTCGCCGACGCTGAAGACGTTGTGGATGGGCATCCACGCGGGCGTGTGGAAGATGTCGCCGAGGAAGCCCAGCGTCGCGTCGCTCGCGGGCGCGGAGTTGATGAAGTCGCCGGCGTGCTGGGGGATGCCCGCGGCCTCGATGGCGTCGGGGTCGGCGGGCATGACGCCGCCGTTGGCCGCGATGGCGGCGAAGTTCAGCGCGCCGCCGAGCGCGATCACCAGCAGCCCGGGGATGTGGCGGTTGGCGACGAGGAACGCGCCGAGCATGAAGTAGGTCGCGAGGTGGATCTCCTCGCTCAGCCCCCAGGCGTCGCCGGGGAGGACCGAGATGATCACGATCTGGATGAAGAGGGCGGCCACGGCGAGCGCGCCGCGGCGGAACTCGAGCTCCGCGAGCGCCCCCAACCGGCCGCCCAAGAGGGGGACCGACAGGATGCACAGCAACAGGGCGGACCCGATCAACATACGCGCGATATCGACTGCTCTCGCGCGAGGCTTGAGCAAGACCCCTCAGACACCCCTAGGACATACGTCCAAGGCCCCTCGCTCCGCTATCGGGAGTGCCGATGAGCCTCCTATGAAGGCGAGCCTCATGGACGAGCTCGCCCTGATCCAAGGAGTCCAAGTGAAGGCACGTATGTATCGGATGCTCCCGGTGCTTGCCCTTCTGGCCGTTGTGGTCGAGGGTCTCGGCGCCGGCGTGAAGTGGTTCTAGTCATGAAGGCGCTTATCCGCCGCGGGCCGACAGTGAGGCACGGCCGCAAGTGGTAATCGCAACGGGTGCCCGGGCACGACAGCTTCGGGCACCCATTGCGTTCTGTCCCTGCCCTGCCCCCTGTCGTTCCCCTAGAAAGAACTCTTCCCCCTGATGTTCGGTCAGCCGCTCGCACGCTATGTAGCCGCCGTTGTGGCGGGCGGGTCCCTCTGCCTGATCGCGATGGTCGTGACGGGCGGTTCCAGTCTTCTCGACGCTCGCCAGCCCGAGCTGCTGTTCCTCCTCATGGGCTGCGCCGTCGTCGCCGAGCTCACTCCCCTCAAGGTCGTGCTGCGCGCGGCCGAGGGCGAGATCACCGCGTCGAACACCTTCGCGTTCGCGCTGCTCATCTGTTACGGCCCCGCGCCGGCCGCCATCGCGTTCGCGCTCGGCACGATCCTCGCCGACGGCATCCGCCGCAAGCCGCCGGAGCGCATCGCGTTCAACGCCGCGCAGTACGTGATCACCGTCGCCGCCGCCGGCGTCGTGCTGTCCGCGCTCAGCGGCCTCCCGCACCTCAACGACCCGACCGGCATCCAGCCCAGCGACCTGCCCGGGATCGTCGCCGCCGCGCTCGTCTTCCACGCGCTCAACTCCAGCTTCGTCGCCGGCGCCATCGCGCTCGCCGAGAAGATCGGCTTCCTGCGCTACCTCGCCTCCGACCTCTTCCTCCAGGCCTCGACCGCCGGCCTGCTGCTCGGCCTCTCGCCGGTCCTCGTGATCGCCGCCGACTTCTCGCTCGCCGTCCTGCCGCTGCTCTTCCTGCCGCTGCTGGCCATCCACCGCGGCGGCCGCCAGGCGATCGCCAAGGAGCACCAGTCGCTGCATGACGCGCTCACCGGCCTGCCGAACCGCGTGCTGTTCCGCGACCGCATCCAGCAGGGCGTGCGCGCCGCCGAGCGCCGCCACGGCGGCTTGGCCGTGATGATCATGGACCTCGACCACTTCAAGGAGGTCAACGACACGCTCGGCCACCACCACGGCGACGTGCTCCTCCAGGAGGTCGCCGAGCGCCTCAAGTCCACGCTGCGCACCGCCGACACCGTCGCCCGCCTCGGCGGCGACGAGTTCGGGATCCTGCTCCCGGAGGTCATGGGCGTCGACGACGCGCTGGCCGTCGCCGAGATCCTCCAGAGCGCGCTGCGCGAGCCGTTCGTGGTCGACGGGCTGACGCTCGAGATGGGCGGCTCGATCGGCATCGCCTGCCACCCCGACCATGGCGACCACGTCGAGGTGCTGATCCAGCGCGCCGACATCGCGATGTACTCGGCCAAGGAGGGCGGCCGCGGCTTCTCGCTCTACGAGCCGCAGCAGGACCACTACTCCCCGCGCCGCCTGTCGCTCGCCGGCGAGCTGCGCTCTGCGCTCGAGAGCGGCGAGCTCGAGCTGCACTACCAGCCGAAGGCCGACGTCATCAGCGGCCGCATCGTCGGCGTCGAGGCGCTCGTGCGCTGGAACCATCCGCGCCACGGCCTCCTCGGCCCCGAGGAGTTCGTCCCGATCGCCGAGCAGACCGGCCTGATCGTCCCGCTCACCCGCTGGGTGCTGGCCGCCGCGATGCGCCAGTGCCGCGCGTGGCAGGAGCAGGGCTACGAGCTCTCCGTGGCGGTCAACCTGTCCGCCCGCTCGTTCCTCGACACCGCGCTGGCCGTCGACATCCCGCAGCTGCTGAAGGTCCACAACATCGCGCCGACACTGCTCGAGCTCGAGGTCACCGAGAGCACGATCATGCTCGACCCGGCGCGCGCCACCGCGACGCTCGAGCGCCTCTCGGAGCTCGGCCTGCGGCTCTCGATCGACGACTTCGGGACCGGCTACTCATCGCTGGCGAACCTCAAGCGGCTGCCGGTCGACATGATCAAGATCGACAAGTCCTTCGTGCTCGAGATGGCGACGGAGCACTCCGACGCCGCGATCGTGCGCTCGACGATCGAGCTCGCCCACAACCTCGGCCTGCAGGTCATCGCCGAGGGCGTCGAGGACCGTCAGATCTGGGAGGAGCTCGCCCGCCTCGGCTGCGACTTCGCCCAGGGCTACTACCTCTCACGGCCGCTGCCGGCCGACAAGCTGGCCCCGAAGCTCGGCATGGCGCCGGCGGACGAGGGCCACGCCGAGCGCCCGCCGCTGCGGCTCGTCGCCGGGCTCTAGCGGAACCCCGACCCTAGGGCTTCCCCTACCCCCGGACACCGGGTGGCTCCGTCGTTCGCGGTCCGTGCGGATGTGACCATGCTTGCCATGAACACTCTGAACCGCATCCGCCGGACCCTCACCGGCCTCGCCGCCGAGACCCGCCCCGAGTTCAAGAGCGTCGACGCCTCCCGCGCGCGCTACGACGACGGCGCCTGGCTGAAGAACAGCTAGCCCGGGTAGAGCAGCGCCCGCCGGATCCCGGAGACCCCGAGCAGCCCCGGCCCGACGTGGGCCCCGATCACGGGGCCGATCTCGGACACGAACTCGGGCTCTCCGCCGTAGATCTCCTTGCCGCGCTCGACCAGCCGCTGGGCCTGGTCGGGCGCGTGGATGTGCTGGATGAAGAACGTGTCGCAGCCGTCTTCGCGGCGCGCTTTGAGGTACTCGATCAGCCGCTCGAACGTGCGCCCGGCCGTCCGCACGCGCTCGACCGGCAGGATCTCCGACTCGATCGAGAGGATCGGCTTGATCTTCAGGGTCGTGCCGAGCCACGCCTGTGCGCCGCCGACGCGCCCGCCGCGGCGCAGGAACTCGAGCGTGTCGACGGCGAACCACACCTTCAGCTCGCGCCGCAGCGCCTGGGCCGCGTCGGCGGCCTCCTGCGGTCCGGCGCCGTGCCGCGCGGCCGATGCGGCGGCGATCGCCATCATCCCGAGCCCCGCGCAGGCGGTGGCGGAGTCGAGCACGACGACCCGCGCCGGGTCGATCCCGCGCTCGATCAGCTGGTCGCGCGCCTGCTCGGCGGCGGTGAACGTGCCCGAGATGCCGGCGCTCAGGTGGATCGAGACGATGTCGGCGCCGTCGTCGAGCAGCGGCTCGTAGACGGCGAGGAAGTCGCCGACCGACGGCTGTGACGTGCTCGGCATCTCGCTGGAGGCGCTGAGCCGCGAGTAGAAGTCGTCGAGGTCGGTGATGTCGGCCTCGCGGCGGGTCTCGCCCTCGAAGGTGACGTAGAGCGACACCTCGTGCAGCCCCAGCTCCTCGACGAGCGGGCGCGGCAAATAGTGCGTCGTGTCCGTGACGACGGCGACCCGGGCCATGGGCCCTGAGCGTAGTGGGTAGCCTCCGCGGCGCGATGCCGACCACCCTTGTCACGGGCGCGACCGGGTTCGTCGGCTCGCACGTCGCCCGCGCCCTGGTGGCCCGGGGCGACACGGTGCGAGCGACGGTGCGGGCGACCTCGAACCTCGAGGCGCTTGACGGCGTGGAGCTCGAGACGGTCGTGGCCGACCTGACCGACCGCCGTGCGCTGCGGCGGGCGATGCGGGACGTCACGCGCGTCTTCCACGTCGCCGGCTCGACCAACCTGCGCGCGAGCGCCGACGCGCTGTTCGAGGCCAACGTGGTGACGACCCGGATGCTGCTCGAGGAGTGCGTGCGGGCGGACGTCGAGCGCGTCGTGCACACCTCGTCGGTGGCCGCCGTCGGGCCGGCGCCGACGGGCGGCACCGCCGACGAGCGCCAGCTGTGGCGCGGCGGGGACGGCATCCCGTACGTCGACGCCAAGCACGAGGCCGAGGTCGAGGCGCTGCGGGTCGCGGCGCGCGGGCTGCCGGTCGTCGTCGCCTGCCCGGCCTACGTGCTGGGCGCCGGCGACTACGGGCGCTCGTCGACGGAGATCGTGCGGCGCTTCATGCTGCGGCGGATCCCCGCCTACGTGGAGGGCGCGATCAACGTGGTCGACGTCCAGGACGTCGCCGCGGGGTTGCTGCTCGCCGACGAGCGCGGCGTGCCCGGCGAGCGCTACATCCTCGGCAACCGCAACTACACGTGGGACCGCCTGTTCGCCGACCTCTCGCGGCTGTCGGGGATCGAGCCGCCGGCGCTGCGGCTGCCGGTCCCGGCCGCGCTCGCGCTGGCGGAGGCGCTCGGGCGCGCGCCCGGGCCGACGCCGGTCACGCCGGTCGAGGTGCGCAGCGCGGCGAAGTGGTGGACGTACCGCTCGACCAAGGCGCGAGCGCGAGCTCGGGTGGACGACGCGGCCGCACGAGGAGACCGTCGAGGCGACCGTCAACTGGTACCGCGAGCGCGAGGCCGCGCGGCTGGCGCGCAACGGGACGCGGCAGGCGTTCGGCTGGCGCGCGGCGGGGTTCGCGGTGCGGCGGATCGGCGAGCTGGTGCCGTGAGCGAGGCGACGCTCCACCGCTGCCGGACGCCGACGAACTGGCTGTGCCCGTGCGGCCGGGTGGCGCGCGAGCTCGCCTCGCGGGGGGTCGAGACCGAGACGGTGCGCGTCGCATGGCGGGCGCGCGACCGCGACGAGATCGACGAGCTGACCGGCCAGCGCAAGGTGCCGGTCGTCGAGCTGGGGCGCGAGGTGATCGTCGACTCGAAGCGGATCGTCGAGCACCTCAGGTGGCGCGAGGCGCAAACCCACTGAGGCCCCGTGCCCACGCGGCGTCGAGGTCGGCGCCGGGCGGGAAGCGGTCCTCGAGCTCGAGGATGACCATGCCGTGGGCGAACGCGAACAGCGCCCGCGCGCGGTCGGGGTCGTGGCCGGCGGCGGCGATCACCGGCGCGGCGGCCTTGGCCTCGGCGCCGGGGGTCAGGCGCTCGCGGGGGAGGCGGCCCTGGAACATCAGGCGGTACAGGTGGGGGTGCTCGAGCGCGAAGGCGCGGTAGGCGGCGCCGAGGGCGTCGAGGTCCTGCGCCGCCTCGAAGCGCTCGGCCGCCTCGAGGAAGGCGTCGGAGATCAGCGCGGCCTCGAGCGCCTGCTTGCCCGGGAGGTGCTTGTAGAGCGACGGCGCCTTGATGCCGAGGCGGTCGGCGAGCCGGCGCATCGAGATCTCGCCCTCGTCCTCGAGCAGCGTCCGGGCGGCCGCGACGATCTCCCTGGCGCGCGGGGAAAGCTCGATTGGGGGGTTGGCCGCACTGTCGGTCGTCATCGGCTGTCGTACCGTAGGCTAACAGTGTTAGCCAAACCTCTCCTACTCCTCGTTCGGTTCCTCCTCGAGCTCTGCATGCTCGCCGCCCTCGGCTACTGGGGCTTCAAGACCGGTGACAGCACCGCGACGCAGTGGCTGCTCGGGATCGGCGCGCCCGTGTTGGCGGCAGTGGTGTGGGGCGCGTTCATCGCCCCGAAGGCGACCGTGAAGGTGCCGCCCGCCGTCTGGATCGGCCTGCAGGTGGTCGTGTTCGGCGCCGCCACGCTTGCGCTCGCCGCCGCCGCCCCGTCGCTGGCGGTCCCGTTCGCGGTCGCGGTCGTCCTCGACGGCGCGGCGCTGGCGGTGGTCGGCCTCTAGTGGGCCTTCCCGCAACGTCCCACCCGAAATCGGCGCCCGCCGATCACCGCCAGGCGTCGTCCTCGACCACTCGAAATACCAGGGGTATTCCTTCGGGTCTGCGTCCTCGCCTGGCGGCGCCGGCGGCCGGTCTTTCGAGCGCGACGTCGCGAGAAGACCCACTAGGCTCCCGCCGCGATGCCACGGATCCAGGGCGACGGGGTGGAGCTGGCCGTCGTGGACGAGGGCTCCGGGCCGCCGGTGCTCCTCCTCCATGGCTTCCCGGATTCCTCGCACCTGTGGCGCCACCAGATCCGCGCGCTGGTCGACGCCGGCTACCGCGCGATCGCGCCGGACCTGCGCGGGTTCGGCGACTCCGATCGCCCGCAGGACGTCGGCTCCTATGGCGTTCGGCGCAGCGTGACGGACATGCTCGCGGTGCTCGACGCGCTCGAGGTCGAGCGCGCGCACGTCGTGGCGCACGACTGGGGTGCCGCGGTCGGCTGGGCGCTGGCCTCGTTCGCGAGCGAGCGCGTCGGGCGCTTGGCCGTGCTCTCGGTCGGCCACCCGAATGGGCTGCGCCGCCCGACGATCGAGCAGCGCGAGCGCAGCTGGTATCCGCTGCTGTTCCAGTACGAGGGAACCGCCGAGCAGCTGCTGATGCGCGACGACTGGCAGCTCTTCCGCGAGTGGATGCGCGGCGACGGCGATACCGAGCGCGCGATCGCCGACCTCTCACGCCCGGGCGCGCTGACGGCAGCGCTCAACTGGTACCGCGCGAGCTGGCGGCCTGAGGCGGAGCTGAGCGAGCGCGAGTTCCCGGCCGTGGCGACGGACACGCTCGGCGTGTGGAGCACCGAAGACCACTACCTCGTCGAGGATCAGATGACGGGCTCCGCCGAGTTCGTCGTCGGCGAGTGGCGCTACGAGCGGATCGAGGGCGCGAGCCACTGGATGCAGCTCGATGCGCCGGAGCGCATCAATGCGCTGCTGCTCGAGTGGTTCGCAACCCTCAACCCTCCTAAGGGTCTGACCCCTGGTAAGGGGTGACCACCCACTTGCGCGCCGGACCTCCGCGCTCCGCCAGCGCGCTCGGCAGCTCGTCGAGCCCGATCGGGCCGGCGGCCAGGGCGCGCCAGTCGACGGCGCCCTCGGCGAGCAGCGCCAGCGCGCGGTCGACCTCGGCAGGCGAGTGGTGGAAGGCGCCGCGGAGGTCGAGCTCGTCGTAGTGCAGCGGGTGGGTGGGGAGCGGGGCGTGCGAGCCGCTCGCGCAGCCGCCGACGAACACGACGGTCCCGCCGGGCGCGCACGCCTCGACCGCGGCACGCCACGCGGCGGGCTGGCCGACCGCCTCGAAGACGACGTCGCAGTCGCGGACGGTCTCGGCGGTCATGGCCCCGGTCGCCTCGGCCTGCTCGCGCCGCTCGGCGTGCGGGTCGGCGAGCGTGACCGTGCGGCCCTCGTGGACGAGCAGCGCGGCGAGCATCTGGCCCATCGAGCCGCCGCCGAGCACGCCGGCGTCGGGGGCGAGCTCGCGCCCCGGCGCGCGGTCGAGCGCGTGCACGGCCGCGGCGAGCGGCTCGGCCATCGCCGCGCCGGCGGCGTCGAGCCCGTCGGGGATGGCATGCAGCGCGGCCTCCGGCGCCGCGAGCGCCTCGGCGAAGCCGCCGAGCACCCAGCGGGTGTCGCGGCAGATCTGCGGCCGCCCGGCGCGGCAGGGCTGGCACGCGCCGCAGGCGAGCGAGTCGCCGACCAGCACCCGCTCACCGGTGTCCGCGCGCACGCCCGCCATCTCGTGCCCGAACCGCGCCGGGTAGTCGCCGAGCACGGGATGGCCGCGGCGCCACATCTTCACGTCGGTCCCGCACGTGACGGCGGCCTCGATGTCGACGACGACCTCGTCGGGCGCCGGCTGCGGGTCGGCGACCTCTTCGACACGAAGATCTTCGTGCCCGTAGAGGATCGCGGCCTTCACGGCAACACGACCGCCTTCAGCGCCGCGCCGCTCCGCTGCGCCTCGAGCGCGGCGCCCGTCTCCTCGAGCGGGAACCGGTGGGTGATCAGCTCGAGCGGCTGCACCGCGCCGCGGGCGAGCAGCGTGAGCGCCGCGCGCATGTCCGCCGGGCCGGCCGACCAGCTCGCGGTCACGTCGAGCTCGCGCATGAAGACGGCGTTGCCGTCGATCGCCAGCGGGCTGTCGGGCGGCGGCGGGGCGTAGACGCACAGCGCGCCGCCGGGCGCGAGTGCCTCCGCGGCGCCCACGATCGCCTCCGAGCGCGGGGTGCAGACGATCGCGACGTCGACCGGCTCGTTGCCGTGGGCGGTCGCGCCCCAGCGCTCGGCGCGCTCGAGTCGCTCGTGCTGCGGCTCGCGCACCCACACCGCCTCGACTCCGGTGGCGTGCGCGGCGGCGATGTGGAGCAGGCCGCTGCAGCCCGCGCCGACCACCAGCACCGAGTCGCCGGGCTGGACGCCGGCGCGGCGCTGGGCGCGCAGCGCGCAGGCGAGCGGCTCGGTGAACGTGGCGAGGACCGGGTCCATGCCGTCGAGCGGGAGCAGCTCGCCGACGAGCTCGGCCTGCACCCGCACGTACTCGGCGAACCCGCCGGGGTCGATCCGGGTGGAGCGGAAGCGCTCGCACAGCGTCTCGTGGCCGCGGCGGCAGCGGCGGCACTCGCCGCACGGCGCGTGGTGGTGGATCGCCACGCGGTCGCCGACCGCGACGCCGTCGACGCCCGCGCCGACCTCCACGACCTCGCCCGCCGGCTCGTGGCCGAGCACCGCCGGGAGCTTTTGCCGGACGTAGAACGACTGGACGTCCGAGCCGCAGGTCGCGCAGGCGAGGATGCGGCAGACGACCTCGCCGGGCCCGGCGACGGGGTCAGGCGCCTCCTCGACGACCGTCTCGTCCTCGGTGAGGGTGCGGGCGACCCTCATCTTGCGGGGCTCGTCATGGCCATCCGGCACGATGGTACGGCCGTGCCTACCGCGCTCACCGTCTCCGGCCTCGAGAAGGCCTATGGCTCTGTCCGTGCTCTCACCGGGATCGACCTGGAGGTCGGCGAGGGGGAGCTGGTCGGACTCCTGGGTCCCAACGGCGCGGGCAAGTCGACGCTCGTGAAGATCGCGTGCGGCCTCGTCACCCCAACGGCGGGCACCGCCACGGTGTGCGGCGCGCCCGCCGGCTCGGTCGAGGCGCACCGCGAGCTGGGCTACCTCGCCGAGCTGTTCCGCTTCCCCGACTGGTGCACCGGCCACGAGCTGCTCGAGCTCCACCAGCGGCTCGCGGGGTCGGACGGCGGCGCCGCCGAGCGCGGCGAGCTGCTCGAGCTCGTCGGGCTCAGCGAGGCGGGTGGCCGCCGCATCGGGACGATGAGCAAGGGCATGCAGCAGCGGCTCGGCCTCGCCCAGGCGCTGATCGGGTCCCCGAAGATGCTGCTGCTCGACGAGCCGACGAGCGCGCTCGATCCCGCCGGTCGCCGCACCGTCCGCGCGCTGCTGGAGGAGCTGCGCGGCCGCGGGGTCTCGGTGCTGCTCAACTCGCACCTGCTGTCCGAGGTCGAGCTGGTGTGCGACCGCGTCGCGATCATCGCGCGCGGCGCGCTGGTGGCGGCCGGCACGCCCGCCGAGCTCGCCCACGCCGGCGGCGTCCAGGTCGAGACCGCGAACGGGACGCGCCTGTTCGCCGACGCCACGCGCGAGGACGCGCCGCAGATCGTGCGCGACCTGGTCGCGGCGGGCGAGGAGGTCTACGGCGTGCGGGTGCTCACGTCGACGCTCGAGGACGCCTATCTCGAGGCGGTCGGCGACTCGTGAACCAGGTCCGCGTCATCGCCGTCTTCACGCTCCGCGAGTCGCTGCGCCGCCGCGTCTTCCTCGTCGTCGCGCTGCTCACCGTCGCCTTCCTCGGCCTCTACGCGCTCGGGACCTGGCAGCTCAACCGCGACATCGACGACGTGGGGAGGAACGGGCTCGGCGTCGATCCGGAGGTGCTCGTCGGCGCCACGCTGCTCGGGCTCGCGATGTTCGGGACGATGTTCCTCGGCACCGTGCTCGCGGTCTTCCTCACCCTCGGCGCCGTGCGCGGGGACGCCGAGCGCGGGCTGCTGCAGCCGATGCTCGTGCGCCCGGTCACGCGCCGCACGCTGCTGCTCGGCCGCTATGCCGCCGCCGCGGCGGTCTGCGCCGGCTACGTCGTCGCCGTCTTCCTCGCCGCGACGGTGATCACCTGGCTCACCGGCGGCTGGTGGCCGGACGGCCTGATCGTGCCCGCGCTGGGGCTCGCCCTGGCGGTCGCCATCATCGCCGCGGTCTCGCTGGCCGGCTCGGTGTTCCTGTCCGCGACCGCCAACGGCATCGCCGTCTTCATGGTGTTCGGCGCCGGGCTCGTCGCGGGCCTGCTCGGCCAGATCGGGGAGGGGCTGAACTCGCAGACGCTCCAGGACGTTGCCGACGTCGCGAGCTGGCTGCTGCCGTTCGAGGGCCTCTACCAGGCGGCGCTCGCCGGCCTGACGAGCGACACCGTCGGCTTCACCCGCCTCGCGATCAACCTCGGCCCGTTCGGGGCCGCGCAGACGGCGGGTGTCGGGCTGTGGCTGTGGGCGGTGGTCTACCTTGGACTCGTCGGGGCGTGGGCCCTGCGAGGCTTCTCACGGAGGGATCTATGAAGCGCAGGTTCGACCAGGTCGACGTCTTCACCGAGACCCCGTACGCGGGCAACCCGGTGGCCGTGGTGCTCGACGGCACCGGCCTCGACACCGAGGAGATGCAGCGCTTCGCGAACTGGACGAACCTGTCCGAGACGACGTTCGTGCTGCCGCCCGAGAACGAGCAGGCCGACTACCGCGTCCGCATCTTCACCCCCGTCGCCGAGCTGCCGTTCGCCGGGCATCCGACGCTCGGGACCTGCCACGCCTGGCTGACCGGCCGCGAGCACGACGGCGACACGATCGTGCAGGAGTGCGAGGCAGGCCTCGTCGCCGTCCGCCGCACGGACGGCCGCCTCGCCTTCGCCGCGCCGCCGCTGATCCGCTCCGGCGAGGTCGACGAGAAGCTGATCGGCGAGATCGCCGGCGTGCTCGGCATCAGCCGCGCCGAGATCCTCGACGCCCAGTGGGCCGACAACGGCCCGGGCTGGGTGGCGGTGCTGCTCGAGGACGCCGACGCCGTGCTCGCCGTCCGCCCGCGCTACGCCGAGCTCGACATCGGCGTGGTCGGGCCCCACGCCCCCGGTGCCGGCGCGGCGGTCGAGGTGCGCGCGTTCTTCCCGAAGTCCGGCGCTCTGGTGGAGGACCCGGTCACCGGCAGCCTCAACGCCTCGCTGGCCGACTGGCTGCTGCGCACCGGCCGCGTCGTCGCGCCCTACGTGGCGCGCCAGGGCACGGCTCTGGGGCGCGCTGGCCGGGTGCATGTGACTCAGGACGCGGACGGGACGATCTGGGTGGGTGGTGGCACGGTGACGTGCATCGCGGGCGAGGTGGAGCTCTAGACGCGCCAGACCCCGACGGCGCGTTCGGCGCCGCCGGGGTCGTGGAGCAGTAGCCGGAGGGGGTCGGCTACATCGCGGCGCGACTGCGCCGGAGGCGAAGCCGGTGGACCTGGGTCGCGCCCGCCCCGGCGATCAGGATCGCGCCGGCGATCGACGCGGCGATCGCGAGCCACGGCGTGTCGTCGGGCGGCGCCGGAGACTGCGGCGCCGAGAGCGGCTCGGGCTCGCCGTAGGACGAGTAGTAGGCCGCCTGGGACTGCGCCGGCGAGCTCTCGAACGAGCCGTAGTACCGCTCCTGAGCGGTGGGGCGGGCGACCGCGGCGGCCGAGAAGGCGGCCATGAGCGCGACACACGCGAGCGTGCAGATCGAGGTCGAGCGGCGGTGGTGGGTGGTGAACACGGGGGGCCTCCTGGGGCGTGGTGGCTGGACGAGGACCACGCTGCCGCGGGGAGGTCTGCGCGCGGTCTGATCCGCGTCTACGGCGAGTCGTTAGACCGGGGTTAGACCGGCCTGCCGCAGGGTGGTTAGAGTCGTGCAACACCAGCCGGACAAAGCCACCATGGAACTTCGTGTTCTCGGCCCGGTCGAGGCCAGCGCCGACTCAGAGTCGCTCGCGCTCGGAGGAACCAAGCAGCGGGCGGTCTTGGCGATGCTGGCCCTGGACGCCAATCGCACGGTCCCCGCGGACCACCTGATCGAGGGCCTGTGGGGCGAGGACCCGCCCGTCAGCGCGGCGAAGATGGTCCAGAACTACGTGTGGCGGCTGCGCACGGTACTTGGCGAGCGCACCGGCGCGGAGATCCTCACGCGCGGGCGCGGCTACGAGCTGCGCGTGGACCCTGACTCGGTCGACGTGCGCCGATTCCAGCGATTGTTGGCCGAGGCCAACCGCGCCGGGGCCGGCGGCGAGCCGGCCGACGCCGCGCGCGAGGCGCTCGCGCTGTGGCGCGGCCCGGCGCTGGCCGACGTGGTCGACGCGCCGTTCGCCGCGCCGGAGATCCGGCGCCTCGAGGAGCTGCGCGTCGAGGCCGTCGAGCTCGCGCTCGACGCGGACCTGGCCGCGGGGCACCATCTGGAGGTCGCCGGGGAGATCGACGCGATCGTCGCCGAGCACCCGCTGCGCGAGCGCCTGCATGCCCAGCGCATGCTCGCGCTGTACCGCTGCGGGCGCCAGGCGGAGGCGCTCGACGCCTACCGGGAAGCGCGAAGCACGCTCGTGGACGAGGTCGGCGTCGAGCCGGGCCCGGAGCTGCGCCGTCTGCACGAGGCGATCCTCCGCCAGGACCCCGCGCTCGACGTCGAGGTCGCCGTGCGGGAGCTGCCGCGCGAGCTCGACGCCGCCGCCGCGCCGCCGCTCGCCGGGCGCGATGACGAGCTCGCGTGGTTGCGTGCACAGTGGCAGCGCGCGCGGGCGGGCGAGGGCGCGCTCGTCGCCCTGCTGGGGCCGCCGGGGATCGGCAAGACGCGGCTGGCCGCGGAGCTCGCCGGTGTCGTGCACGGCGAAGGGGCGACCGTCGTGTACGCGGCGGGCGCGCGAGCGCCCGACGTCGCGCTCGCCTCGATCGCGAGGACGCGCCGGGTGCCGCGGCCTGTGTTGCTCGTCCTCGACGATGCGGATCGCGCCGGCGCTGCCGTCCGCGCTGCGGTCGCCGAGCCCAGCGGCGAGGCCTGCCTGGTGCTCGTCACGGGGCGGGCTGCCGCGGACCTCGCGGCGAGCGCGACGTGCTCGCTGGCGCCGCTCGACGCCGCCGGCGTCCGCCGCATCGCCCTGCGTTACGGAGACGAGCCGCCCGTCGACGCGCTCCTCAGCGCGAGCGACGGGGTCCCTGAGCGTGTCCACGAGCTCGCGAGTGCCTGGGCGCGGCGCGAGGCTGCGCGGCGGGTCGACGCTGTCGCCGACCGCGCCGCCGCGGGCCGCGAGCAGGCGCGGGCGCTCGAGAGCGAGCTGGCTGGGAGCGTCGCCGCGCTCCAGTCCACCCATGAGCGCGCGGACGTGCTCGCCGCGGCCCACCACGGGTCGGCGATGATCTGTCCGTTCAAGGGGCTCGCCACCTTCGACGTCGATGACGCCGATTACTTCTTCGGGCGCGAGCAGCTCGTCGCGCAGCTCGTCGCGCGCCTGGTCGGCGCGCCGCTGCTCGCGATCGTGGGCCCGTCGGGGAGCGGCAAGTCCTCGGCCCTGCGCGCCGGGCTGCTGCCGGCGCTCGCCACCGGGGTGCTCCCGGGCAGCGACGGCTGGGCGCGCGCGCTGTTCCGCCCCGGCGCCCACCCCGCGCGCGAGCTGCGGCGCGTGACCGACGGCCTCCCGAGGGATCGCCGCGCCGTGCTGGCGGTCGACCAGTTCGAGGAGATCTTCACGGCCTGCCGCGACGCGCAGGAGCGCGAGGCGTTCGTCGATGACCTCGTGCGCGAGGCGCACGATCCGGACGGCCACACCGTCGTCGTGCTGGCACTGCGCGCCGACTTCTACACCCGCTGCGCCGAATTCCCCGAGCTCGCGCGCCTCGTCGGCGCCAACCACGTGCTGGTCGGCCCGATGGCCCGCGACGAGCTGCGGCGGGCGATCACGCGGCCCGCCGCGCGTGTCGGGCTGCGCGTCGAGCCCGAGCTCGAGGACGCGCTCGTCGAGGACGTGGCGGGCCAGCCCGGTGCCCTCCCGCTCCTGTCGACGGCGCTGCTCGAGCTGTGGCGGCAGCGCCGCGGCCGCGAGCTGCAGCTCGCCGCCTACCGCCGCGCGGGCGGCGTCGAGGGCGCGGTGGCGCGGTTGGCCGAGGACGCCTTCGGTCGCCTCGAGCCGCCGGAGCGGGAGGTCGCGCGCGCGCTCCTGCTCCGCCTCGCCGATGAGGGTGAGGACGGAACGATCGTTCGCCGCCGCGTCCCGCTGGACGAGCTCGAGCCGGAGCGCAGCGAGCGCTTCGCCCGAGTGCTCGACGTCCTCGCCGAGCGCCGGCTGCTGACGGTGAGCGCCGGAACGGTCGAGGTCGCTCACGAAGCGCTGCTGCGCGAGTGGCCGCGTCTGCGCGGCTGGCTGGAGGAGGACGCTGAGGGTCGGCGCCTGCAGCGGCAGCTCGCCCAGGCGGCGCGCGACTGGGACGCCGGCGGCCGCGACCCTGGCGAGCTCTACCGCGGTGGGCGGCTGGCGTCGGCACTCGAGTGGCGCGGCGCGCACGAGACCGAGCTCAACGCCGCCGAGCACGCGTTCCTTGACGCCGGGAAGACCGCGAGCGAGCGCGCCCGCCGCCGGTTACGGCTCGTGCTCGCCGGCATGCTCGCCCTCGTGGTGCTCGCCAGCGGGGCGGCGCTGGCTGCGCTGGAAGGGCAGGACCGGGCGCAGGAGCAGGCGCAGGCCGCAGAGGCGCAGCGGCTCGGCGCCGACGCGGCGAGCGAGTCGGCGCTCGACCGCTCGCTCCTGCTGGCGCGGCAGGGCGTCGCCCTCGACGACACGCCCGCGACGCGGGACAACCTGCTGGCCGCGCTGCGCCGCAGTCCGGCCGCCGTCGGGGTGATGCGCGGCGACGGCGACATTCTCAGCGCCATCGACGTCGACCCGGCCGGCCGGACCATCGCGGTCGGCGACTCCAACGGCACGGTCATGTTCCTCGACGCCCGCACGCGGCGGCGACTGGCCAAGCCGCACCAGAGCGGAGGCGTCTCCCGGGTCGTCTCGCTCGCGTTCAGCCCCGACGGCCGTCGAGTCGCAACGACGGGCTGGGATCAGCGCGGCGGCTTCGCTGACCTGTTCGAAGGGCGGACCGGGCGGCACATCGCCCGCCTCGACCCACAGGATCCGCTCAACGACATCGGCGCGAAGGTCAGCTTCTCGCCCGACTCGCGGGTGCTCGCCTTGCAGACGCAGAGCGAGCCCGCGTGGCCCAATCGGCTGCTGCGCTGGGATGCCAGGACGGGCCGTCCGCTCGTCCACGTTCAGGACATCCCCGGCCGGAAGTCTGTGCTGCTCGGGTACATCGGTTCACGGCCGATCACGTCGAGCACGAAGGACGGTACGACCGTCATGCGCGACGCCGCCACGCTGGACGGCATCCGCCGGTACCCGGTGGCCGACTCCGTCGCCGCAACCTCGCCGGCTCGGGGGCTGATCGCCTTCGGATCGCGCGAAGGCACCGTGCGGCTGCTCGACACCCGCACCGGCGCCATCGACGAGGCCAGGACGCGCCACGACGGCGCCGTGACGAGCATGCGCTTCAGCTCGAACGGCCGCCGGCTCCTGACCGCGGGGAACGACGAGCGCCTGATCGTGTGGGACACACGGCGCTTCACGCCGATCGAGGCGCTCCCGGCCCGCGGCCGCGGCCGGCTCATGGACGTGGCCATCACGCGCGACGGCCGGACGGCCTATACCGCCGGCCGCGACGGCACCATGGTCGCGTGGGACCTTGACGGCGCGCGCCGGCTGGAGCGTCCCTTGGAGTCGGTTGGGGCGGCGCGGGCGTTCGCCGCGACCGGCCTGGGCTCGCCGATCGCCACCACTGACGCGGGCGGCTTCGTCGAGCTCGTCGACGGCCGGACGGTGCGCCCGAGCGGCCGGGTGCGCGTCGCCCGCGAGGCGCCCATGGGCCTGGCGGTGTCTCCGGACGGCCGATCGCTTGCGAGCACCACCGCCCCCGGCGGGCTCTCGTTCTGGGACGTGCGCGCCGGCCGGCGACTGGGAGGCGTGCAGACGGTGCACGCAGCGGCCTGGACCCTCGCCTTCAGCGGTGACGGGCGCTGGCTCGCCGTCGGCGGTGCCGGCTCGATCGCGCAACTCTGGGATGCGCGCCGCCCGAGACTGGCGGGAAGCATCGAACGCAGCGTCTTCGACCTGAGCCTGAGCAAGGACGGCGCCACCCTGGCAGCAACCGTCAGGGGCGATACGTTCGGCGGCGGCCTCGAGCTCTACTCCGTCCCCGACCTCGAGCGCATCCGGAGCGTGCGGATGCCGGCGGGCGAGCTGGGGCGCTTCACGCAGAACGGGCGCTCGTTCGTCTACGGAGACCTCCAGGGCCGCGTATGGATCCTCGACACCCGCACCTGGAAGCCGCGGGGACGCCCGCTGCGCGTCCAAGGCTCAGTCATCGCGGCCGATCTCAGCGCCGACGGCCGCTGGCTCGCCACGACCTACGGCGACGGGACGGCGCGGCTGTGGGATGCCGCCTCGGGCCGCCCTGTCGGCGCGCCGCTGACGAGCGCCAGCGGCAACATCCTCAGCACGGCGTTCGTCCGCGGTGGCAGTGAGCTCGCTGTCGTGACCGAGCGCGGCGGCTATGTCTGGGACGTGCGCCCCGAGTCGTGGGAGCGCCGCGCCTGTGCCGTCGCCGGGCGCCGGCTCACGCGCGCCGAGTGGGAGGCCGCGCTGCCCGGCCGCGACTACGCGCCGGCCTGCTAGCGGCGCTCGAGCGCCAACCGCACGCCCAGCGCCACGAGCACCGCACCCGTGAACCGCTCGACCCGCGCGAGCCACGGCCCGTCCACGAACGCCCGCCGCGTTCGCGCCACCCCATAAGCGAGCGCCGAGTACCAGACGAGGTCGAGCGCCACGACCATCGCCGCCATCCCCAGCGCGCTCGGCAGCACCGGCGCGCCGTCCGGGACGAACTGCGGGAACAGCGCGACGAAGAACACCGCCAGCTTCGGGTTGGCGAGGCTCGTGACCAGCCCCTGCCGGAGCGCGGTGCCCGGCGGCGGTGGCGGGGCCTGCGCGCGCCGTCCCAGCAGCCCCTGCAGACCCAGCACGATCAGGACGATCGCGCCGATCAGCTTGATCGTCGTGAACAGTGAGGCCGAGGCGGCCACTACCGCGGCCACACCGACCGCCGCGAACACCGCCCAGGCGAGGATCCCCAGGGAGTTGCCGACCGTGACGAGCAGCGCCTCGCGCCGTCCGCCGCGCACCGCGCTGCGGACGACCAGCGCGGTCGCGACCCCCGGCGTGACCGTCAGGAGCGCCGCGACCGGCAGGAACGCGAGGAAGGTGCTCAGCTCAGGCGAGCTTGTTGTCGATCTGCAGCGGCGGGGCGCCGGGCTCGGCGGCCGCGGGGGCCTCGGCCGGCGCGTCGGTCGGCGCCTCGACGCCCATGACCTGGGCGAGCTCGCCGGACTCGTACATCTCGGTGACGATGTCGCACCCGCCCACCAGCTCGCCCTTCACGAACAGCTGGGGGATCGTCGGCCAGTTCGACAGCTGCGACAGCTCCTGTCGGATCCGCGGATCCGGAAGGACGTCGACGGCCGCGTAGGGCTTGCCGAGCGCCTCAAGCGCCGCGGCGGTGCGGGCCGAGAAGCCGCACATCGGCTGCTCCGGCGTGCCCTTCATGAAAAGGATGACCTCGTGCTCGCCGATCGCATCTTGGATCGCCTCGCGGATGGGGTTCTCCGTGGTCTCGCTCACGTGTGCGTCACTCCGCTCTGGTTTCGAGGGACAAGGCGTGGATGGGTCCGCCGATCTCGGCGCCGAAGACCTCGTAGACCCGCCGGTGCTGCTCGATCCGGCTCATCTGCGCGAACTCCGGTGCCACGACCCGCGCCCGGAAGTGGTCGCCCCCGCCGGTGAGGTCTGTGACCTCCACGCGCGCATCGGGTATGGCGGCCTCGATGCGTTCTTTCAGCTGCTCCGGTTGGGGCATGGAACTAGCCTAGCGACCGCTACACTTCGTGAAGCTTTGGACCGATAGGACGAAGGGGAGTACCGAAAGCCATGATCACGTTCACCGACACGGGCGCCCAGAAGGTCAAGGAGTTTCTGGCTTCGCAGAACGCGGACGTCTCGACCTCCGGCCTGCGCGTTGGCGTGCGCGGTGGCGGCTGCTCGGGCTTCCAGTACGCCCTGGCGTTCGACACCCAGCGCGATGGCGACGAGGTCTTCGAGGACCACGGCCTGCGGCTGCTGGTCGACGGGCCGAGCCTGCCCTACGTCCGCGGAGCGGTCGTCGACTACGTCGAGGGCCTGCAGGGCGCCGGCTTCAAGGTGGACAACCCGAACGTGGTCGCGGCCTGCGGCTGCGGCTCGTCCTTCCGCGTCGCCGAAGAGGAAGAGGTCTCCGCGGTCTGAGACCGCGCTTCGCGGCGACCGCCCTGGTCGCCGCCGCAATCCTGTCCGGCTGCGGTGATTCGGACGGCACGAAGTCGGCCGACAAGCCGACCCGACCCGACCCCGACGCCGACTCCCGCCGAGACGCGCTCGCCGGAGGTGGCCAAGGGCAAGGCCCGCGGCGACCTCGCCGTCGGCCTGACCGAGCAGAACCCGAACCTGTTCTGGGCCCCGGGCGCCAAGAAGGACGTGCCGCCCGAGTTCGCCCGCTGGCAGGACGACACCGGCAAGCTCAAGCCCGCGTTCTTCCGGCTCGTGCTCGACTGGCCGTCGCTGCAACCGAACAAGGGCACCCCCGCCAACCTCGAGCAGCCCGATCGACGGCTGCCTGCGCGGCACCCCACCGTGCGCCGCCTGGGCGGGCGTCAAGGAGCAGCTCGCCGCGCTCGCCTCGCGCCAGAAGCAGCACAAGGGCGGCTGGGAGGTGCTCGTGGTCATCACCGGCTCGCCCGAGTGGGCCGCCCGCCCCGCCTCGGGCTGCGAGCGCCCGAACACGCAGCCGCGCTCGCGCGCCCCCAAGGCCTCGGCGATGGGCGCCTACCGCAAGCTCGTCAGCGACGTGATCGCGCTCGGCGGCAAAGTCGGCGTCGACCTGCGCTACTGGAGCGCCTGGAACGAGCCCAACCACCCGTTCTTCATCTCACCCCAGCGCGCGACCTGCGACGCCGCGGCGCCGTCGCTCGCGGTCAAGCGCTACGCCGAGCTGACGCGCAACCTCAAGCAGGCCCTCGACGACGCGCCCGGCGATCAGCAGTACGTGCTCGGCGAGCTCGCCGGCCTCGACGAGAGCAAGACGAAGAGCACGTCGCTCCAGGAGTTCCTGCGCAAGCTGCCGACCCCGATCGTTTGCGGCTCGACGATCCTCTCCCAGCACGGCTACATCACCGGCATCAACCCGGTCTCGCTGGCCGCCAAGGCCGCCGGCACCCACAGGTGCAAGAAGAAGCACGTGGTGTGGATGACCGAGACCGGCGTCGGCGCCCCGCATGCCGGCCAGGACAAGCGCACCAGCGCGCCGGCCGAGCGCCGCGCCTGCCGGCAGCTGCACAAGCGGCTGGTCCGGTGGTACGACGACCCGCGCGTGACCGCGGCCTTCCAGTACACGTTCCGCGAGGACGACGTCTTCCGCACCGGCCTGGTGACGACGGCGCTGGACCGTGCTTTCCCGGTGCTCAAGGAGTGGCAGGCGTGGGGCGGAACCGAGCGGCCGAAGCCGACCGACCCGCCGCCGTCACACGCGCACTGCGCGAGTACCTAGCCGCGTCTGCAGCAGCGCCAGGCCCCAGCCCATCGAGCCGTAGAGCCCGAGGAAGATCAACAGCACGAACACGTAGGCGATCACCGACAGCACCGGTGAGACGCCGGCCTTCTGCTCGCGCTGGAGCAGCTTCTTGTCGCGCTGGAACTCGCGCGTGAACTGCGGCTCGGCCGGGACGGCCTTGACCGGGATCGCCTTGTCCTCGGGGAAGTAGACCGCGAGGCCCTGGATCGCGAAGCCCTTGTGCAGGCGCAGCGTCGACTTCCAGTCCCCGTACACCGGCAGCGGCTCGGTGCTGCGCCAGGTGCCCGGCGAGACCTCCTCCATCGGGGCGACGGGCGAGTGGTCGTCCTTGCCCTGCCAGGCGGTGGTCTCGAACCAGTAGGGATCGTCGGCGGCGTCGGCCGGGTCGAGCTTGACCTCGACGTTGACCGTGCGCTTCGGCGCCGGCGTGACGTCGGTCAGCTTGACGTCCGCCTTGATCGGGTCGCCGGCCGTGACCGGCGTGCCGTAGGCCACCACGGCCACGAGCGCGACCAGCGCGGCGGGTAGCGCGAAGCGCGGCACCGGCTTCGGAGCG
The DNA here is from genome assembly GCA_963802905.1 of uncultured Solirubrobacteraceae bacterium. Lineage (GTDB taxonomy): Bacteria > Actinomycetota > Thermoleophilia > Solirubrobacterales > Solirubrobacteraceae > DASQFQ01. Next base: position 81,662 of record CAWDKH010000021.1, read on the forward strand.
ATCTCGGGCGAGCTGAGGGCACGCCCGATGAAGCCGCCGGTCACGCCGCCCGCCACGCCCGCCACGAACCCGCAGATGACGCCCTCGACGAGCATGCTCGAGGGCCACGAGATCGTCCACCAGGCGTGCGACCACGCCCACTCGGCGGCGAGCCCGACGGTGCCGATCCCGAGACCGGCGAGCAGCCCGAGCTGGATCGGCTTGTCGCGCCCGTACCGCAGCGCGATCAGCTCGACCACCGCCGCTTCGGCGAGGTAGAGCGGGAAATGCAGCGTCGTGTGGCCGAACAGCGGCGACACGAGCAGCGTGAGGATGCCGCGGACGAGGATGAAGAAGCCGGCGGCGCCGAGCGCGGCGCCGGGCCCGGCCCAGACCCGCACCGCGACGAGCGCGACGCTCGAGGCGAGCATCAGCAGGATCGGGTGGAAGACGAGGCGGAACTGCGGCACGGCGAAGTCGAACTCGCCCTGGAACGTCGAGAGCCCGATCAGGAACGCGCCGCCGAGCAGGACCTGCTGGATGCGCACGTTGCGGGTCGCGCGCTCCGGCCGCACCTCGCGGGCGAAGGTCGCGCCCTCCATCAGCAGGATCATGCCGCCGAGCGTCGACATCGAGGCGCCGCCGAACAGCAGCAGGTGCGTCGGGCCCCACAGCGTCACGTCCTGGCCGAAGATGCGGTGCCAGACGTCGTCGAGCGGGAAGCCGGTGAGCGCGATGCCCGAGCAGACGAGGATCAGCACGCCGCCCAGCGGTGCCTGGAGCCCGCCGGGGAGCGGCAGCCCGGTCGGGCCGGGCTTCTCGGTGGGGAGGAAGACGGCGAGCAGGCCGGCGAAGAACACGCCGAACAGCCCGACGAGGATGAAGTAGTGCGAGGCGTTGGCGAACGGGCCCGGATCGCGCCCCGCGTCGAGGTGCGTCGAGATGTCCCAGTACATGCCGAACACCGCGATCAGCAGCGCGCCGGAGAGCACGGCGAGCGGGAGCGCGCACCACGGCGGCAGGCCGGATTTGCGCTCGGAGTAGAGGCCGAGGGTGTTCAGCAGCTTGACCCGGCCGGAGCGGTGGCCGAGCACGAGGTAGAACATCGCGGCGGTCACGATCATCGCCCCGACCGTCCCGCCGATGACCTGGCTCATCTCGCCGCCGCCCGCGGGCGGAGAGCCGGTGCCGCCTTGCGCCAGCAATGTCATCGTCTCGTGTGACACGAGATGGTGTTATATCCGCCCGTCAGGGCGTGTAAACGCTCAAGCGCCGGCTTGCGCCAGCAGCCACAACGCGAGGCTCGTGAAGCCGACCATGATCGCCAGCATCCAGTACTGGGAGCGGACCGCCAGCTTCGCGTCGGGGTAGATCACGAGCGCCCGGTCGTGGGCGAGAACCAGCGCGGCGACGTGCCCGAGCACGACGAACCCCACCTGCAGGTACCAGGCCGCGTTCTGGCTCAGAAGCCCGTAGTCGATCGCGGAGTTCGCGGTCCCGAACAGGTTCCAGCCCTCGCCCAGCGGATCGGAGGCGAGGTAGAAGATCGACTGCCCCTCGAAGAGCAGGAACGTCAGGTAGTGCGCGGCGACGTAGACCATCGCGATCGGCACCAGGCTGTGGATGAAGGCGCGCCGCAGGTACTCGGCGTCGAAGTCGCCGCCGACCGAGCGCGCACCCTCGATCCCGAGCGAGTAGAAGCCGCCGGCGATCGCCACGCCGATCGCCAGGCCGACGGTGGCGACGAGCTTCGGGGTCGTGTCGAGGCTGAAGCCGAGCGTCTCGAAGCCGTCGTTGAGCTGGACGGCGAGGTCCTTCCACAGCTGGCCCTGGCTGAGCCCGTCGAACGTGACCGTCCCGATCATCACGACGACGATCGCGACCGTGCCCGGCACCGGGTCGAGCCGCGGTAGGCCGCCGAGGAACGGGCGCGCGCCGACGACGCGGTCGCGGGTCTCGAACACCGACAGGCGCGAGAAGAGGTTGAAGTAGACCGAGAACGTCTCGCCCCAGCGCGCCCACGGCTCGGCGCCGTAGATCGCCATCCCGATCAGCGTCAGCACGCTGTAGCCGGCCACCGCGGTGGCGAGCGTGGCGGGCTCCTCCCCCCAGCCGGACGCGAGCTCGATCCACGTGAACGCGAACAGGCCGACCGTGGCGGGCCAGCGGCCGAGCCGCTCCGGGTAGGGCCGCGGCGTGCGGCGCGCGAACAGCACGCGCCCGAGCGCTCGCCACGGGTTGAAGGCCCGGAAGATGTCGCCGAACAGCACGCTCACGAACACGAGCCCGACCCAGAAGATGATGAAGACGAACGTGGGCGCGAAGTTGTCCAGCGGCGTGTCGGGCCCGGCGTAGCCGGTCACCAGCACGAGCGCGAGCACCGCGACGCCGATCAGCCCGCACACCACCTCGACCGCGCGCGAGCCGAGCAGGCGCCCCACGCCCGGCAGCGGCCGCCAGCCCGGATGCTCGAGCCGCGGCCGCGGCCACAGCACGGCGAGCGCGAAGAACGAGACGCACAGCACGGCGGCCGCCGCCCAGCCGAACAGCCACTCCGGGATCGGCAGGCTCGAGCGCTGCACGAGCCCGTGGGCGAAGAGGGTGATCACAGACCGGTCTTGAGCGCCTGCTCGAAGGCGTTCAAGCCGAACGAGCCCTCCAGACGCGCGGTGATGCGGCCGTCCTTCCCGACCACGAACAGCCACGGCTCCGTCTGGAGGTTGAAGCGCTTGAGCGGCTCACGCAGCCCCTTCTTGGGGTCGTTGCCCTCGTAGACCTCTTGGTGGATGAACTCCACCTGGTCGCCGTAGGTCGACTTCTGCTGCAGCGCGACGTCGACCACCGGCCCGCAGACGCGCGACTGGCACAGCTGCGGGGTCGCGAACAGCAGCGCGACCGGCTGCTTGCCGACGACGTCGGCGAACGACTTCTCGTGCATGTCCGACGGCGGCGTGCGCGTGTCGATCGAGGCGATGTCCCCGCGCGCCGACGCCTTGGTGTCGGTCTCCACCTTCGGCGCCATCTCCCCGACCTCGGGGATCCGGTCATCTGCCTTGCTGATGACCTTGACCTGACCGGGCGCGGCGAACGTCTTCGAGCCGTCCTTGGTGACGGCGAGGATCGAGTAGTCGCCGGGCTTCTTGAACGGCACCTGGGCGGCGTAGACGGCCGCGAACGGGTCCGCCTCGGTGGCGGCCTGCTTGGAGCGGTAGCGGCCCTGGGTGATGAGCACGTCGGCCGGCGCCGGGAACGGGCCGAGCGCCTTCGAGTCGGGCGTGGGCGCGACGTACAGCGCGGTCTTGCCGTAGACGAAGCCGGACTGGTCGTCGATCATCCCGAACGCGACGCGGTTCTTGCCGGGGATGAAGACCGAGGTCGCCATGCCGAGCTCGGGGCCCGCCGAGCCGGACGCGTCGGCGACCTCCTGCAGCGTGCGGCCGCCGGCGGCCGGGAAGTCGGCGGCGGTAACGGACTGCGCGGTGCGTACCTTCTCGCGCAGGCCGCCCTTCTCCGGCACCTGCGACGCCGGGTCCTTGGCGGAGTCATCGCCACCGCCGCAGCCTGCGACAAGCGCGGCGACGGCGAGCAGCACGGGGAGCAGCCTGCCCATCGCCCTCAGCTTAGGACAGCGGCGCTTCCAGCTCGACACGCATGGCGCGCGCGACCCTGCCGCCGAGCACGTGGTCGCTGCCCGCGAGGCGGATGGTGAGCGGGCCCTCGAACGGCTGGCGGTCGACGACCTCGAGCGCGGCGCCGAGCTCGATCCCCTGCTCGTGCAGCCAGCGCAGCATCGTCGGATCGGCGTCCGAGACGCGGACGAAGCGCCCGCACGCGCCGACCGGCAGCGCCTCGAGCGCCTGCGTGTCGCCCTCGTCGATCACCAGCTCGGCGGACGGGATGGGGTCGCCGTGCGGGTCGTGGGTCGGGTTGCCGAGCTTGGCGGCGATGCGCGCCTCGAGGTCCTCGGAGATCACGTGCTCGAGCGCCTCGGCCTCGTCGTGGACGCGGTCCCACGGCACGCCGAGGTGCTCGGACAGGTAGAGCTCGAGCAGCCGGTGGTGGCGCAGGACCTCGAGCGCGACGCGCTCCCCGGACTCGGTCAGCTCGACGCCCTTGTAGGGCGCGTGGGCGGCGAGCCCGCGCTCGGCGAGCTTCTTCACCATCGCCGAGGCCGAGGCGGGCGTGACGCCGAGGCGCTCGGCCAGCGCGTTGGTGGAGACCACCCCGCCGCCGCGGCGCGAGAGGGCGTAGATCGCCTTCGCGTAGTCCTCGATCGCGTCGGAGTGGCGCCGCGGCTCGACCGCCATCAGTGGGCCTTCCCGCAACGTCCCGCCAGGAATCGGCGACCGCCGATCACCGCCATGCATCGTCCTCGACCCTCGAAATACCAGGGGTATTCCTTCGGATCTGCGTCCTCGCCTGGCGGCGCCGGCGGCCGGTCTTCCAGGCGCGACGTCACGAGAAGACCCACTAGACCGCCACCAGCAGCCCGGTGGCGAACATCAGCGCCATGCCGCCGAGCAGGCCGGCGACCGCGGGCGGGTGCAGGAGGCGGCCCTCGTCGTCCTTGATACTGGGGGCGAGCTGGACGATCACCTGCGCGATCGCGCCGGCGCCGAAGCCGAACAGGAACGCGGCGAGGCTGGCGTTGAACGCCGCCGCGCCGATCCAGGCGCCGAGCACGGCGGGCGCCCCGGCGACCAGCCCGAGCAGGCCGAGTTGAGCGGGCGACGGCCGCTCCTTGGCGAGCGGGGCGACGATGGCGAGGCCCTCGGTCGTGTTGTGCAGCGCGAAGCCCACGACCAGGAAGGCTCCCAGAGCGAGCGCCCCGACGGCGTACGCCGACCCGATGGCGACCCCCTCGCCGAGGTTGTGGAGCCCGATCCCGACCGCCACCAGCAGCGCGAGATGGCGGCCCTCGGCGCCCTTCTGCCGCCCCTTGAGCCACTCCCCGACGCCCGTGAGCGCGAGGAAGGCGACCGCGGCGCCGACGAAGACGAGCGCCGCGCCCCCGAACGCCTGCGAGCCCTCGCCGGCCAGCTCGAGGCCCTCGAGCGTCGCGTCGATGGCCAGGAACGCGAGCAGCCCGACGGTCAGCGCGAGGACGACGCGCAGCGCGCCCGGCGGGATCCGGCGCACCCACGGCAGCCACAGCATCCCCAGCGCGATCGGGATCACGCCGACGTAGATGCCGAGCAGCGCCATCAGCCCGAAGAAGCTCGCGTCGTTGGCGGGCGTCTCGACCGCCGCCTCGATCTCGTGCGCGATCGTCGCGCCGGTCGAGGTGACGAGCGCGACCTCGTAGGCCTCGCCCTCGACCCACGGCTGCTGGACTCGCAGCGTTTCCGTCGCCAGCCGGTCGATCGCGCCCTCCGCGCCCTCGAAGGCGACGAACGCGTCGTTGACCTGCACCTGCGCGATCCGCACGGGGTCGGGGCCGTCGTTGCGGACGGTCAGCTCGATCACGCCGGGCTCGAGTGAGGTGCGCTCGATCGCCAGCTCCTCGGCCGGCGGCCCGCGGCGCTCGCCCAGCCCGGGCGCGCCGAGCGCGGCGAACAGCCCGATGGCGACCGCGATCAGGGCCAGCGGCAGCAGCCCGGCCGACCACGTGCGGGCGGCGGTCACGTGACCTCGAAGAAGCCCTGCCAGCCGAGCTCGGTGAACTCGGACTGGTGCGCGTGGAACATGAAGCGCCCGGCGGTCGGGAAGCGCCATTCGAGGATCCCGCGCTGGCCCTGGCACAGCATCACGGTGTCGGTGAGCTCTGACGGCTTCAGCGACGTGCCGGTCGGGATGTAGTGGAAGAGGTTGCCGTGCAGGTGGAACGAGTTGATCAGGTCGTACTCGAGCACGTTGACGAGGTAGATCCGTACCAGCTCGTCGCGCTTGACCTGGATCGGCTGCTCCATGTAGGCAAAGCCGACCGTGTTGGCGGCGTAGACCTCGTTGGCGCGGTCGAAGTTCGTGTCGAACCCGTTCATGACCATCACCATCTCGTCGGCGTCCTCGCGGCCCTCCTTCGGGTCGATCAGGAAGGCGCCGTAGAGGCCCTTGGCGATGTGCTCGGCCAGCGGGCGGACGTGGCAGTGGTAGAGGTGCAGCCCGAACGGGAGCGCGTCGAACTCGTAGACGGTGGACTTGCCGGGCTCGATCTGGCCGGCGCCGAGGCCGGGCACGCCATCCATCTCCGACGGGTGGATGCCGTGGAAGTGGATCGTGTGCGGGTGCTTGGACGCGTTGACGAACGTGATCCGCAGCCGCTCGCCCTCGCGCGCCCGCAGCGTCGGGCCGGGGATGCGGCCGTTGTAGGTCCAGGCCGCGAAGCGGATCCCGGGCGCGACCTCGATCTCCTTGTCCTCGGCGACCAGCGTCCACTCGCGGATCACTTGGCCGTTGGCGCTCCGGCGGGTGCGGCCCGAGTCGAAGTCGCGCAGGATCTCGTGCGGGTCGAAGTCGTTGTGGACGGAGCCGCCGCGGAACGCCGCGTGCCCGCCACCGGTGTGCTCCGGGTGGTGTGAGGCGGCCTTCGCCTCGTGCTCCCACGGGTGGGTGTGCGGGATCGCGGAGTGCAGCGCCGCGGCGCCCGCGCTCACCGAGCCGGCGGCCAGCAACCCTCGCCGTGTCAGTCGCGCCACGACCCCGATTGTGGCATGACTAAATCAAATGTTCAATCAGGTGTGTTCTCGAGGCTGCGCCAGAGGTACAAGCTGGCGCGCGTGCGATGCGGGCGCCACGCCTCGCCGAGCGCCTCGAGCTCGGCGGGCTTCGGCGGCGCCGCGAGCCCGTACGCCTTCATCGCCGCGTTGCGCACGCCGAGGTCGCCGACCGGCAGGACGTCCGGCCGGTGCAGGGTGAACATCAGGAACATGTGCGCGCTCCACTCGCCGATGCCCTTGACCGCGGTCAGCTCGCGGATCACCTCGTCGTCGGGCAGCTCGGCGAGCCGGTCGAGCTCGAGCTGCCCGTCGAGCACGTGCTCGGCCAGCGAGCGCAGGTAGACGACCTTCGCGCGCGAGAAGCCCGCGGCGGCCCGCAGCGTCTCGGGGTCCTCGTCGAGGATCTCCTGCGGCGTCGGCACGCGGCCGTCGAAGTGCGCGAGCAGCTTGCGCCAGATCGCGCGCGCCGCGAGCACGGAGAGCTGCTGGCCGGCGATCGTGCGCACGAGCGCGCCGTAGACCTCATCCGGCCGCCCGCGGGTGTCCGGCTCGGTCGGCAGCGGCCCGCCGAAGTCGTCGATCAGCGCCGCCATGACCGGGTCATGGCGGAGGACGGCGTCAGCCGTCAGACGAGCCCCTCGGCGACCGGCGCCGGCACGCCGGTGTTCGTCGAGTAGGCGGGCTGGATCTTCATGTCCGGCCGGATCGTGTGCACGGCCTGCGAGACCGCGATCGCCGACTCCGCGAAGCCGGTGGCGATCAGCTTGAGCTTGCCGTCGAACGTGGTGATGTCGCCGCACGCCCACACGCGGTCGAGGTTCGTCTTCATCAGCCCGTCGACGACCAGCGCGCCCTTCTGGATCTCGAAGCCCCATTCCTTGAGCGGGCCGAGCTTGGTCGAGAAGCCGAGCTGGAGCAGGACGGCGTCGCACTCGAGGCGCTGCGGCTCGGTCTCGTCGCCCGCGTGGTGGAGCTCGACGACCTCGATCTCGCCGTTGCCCTCGACGCCCTTGATCACGTACGGGACCTTGAGGTCGACGCGGCCGGCGTCGACGTGCTCCATGACCTCCGAGACCGTGGCCTCGTGGGCGCGGAAGCCGTCGCGGCGGTGCACGAGCGTGATCTCCGACGCGGTGCCGAGCAGGTTCACGACCCAGTCGAAGGCGGAGTCGCCGCCGCCGACGATGACGACGCGCTTGCCCTCGAAGTCCTTCTTCTCGCCGACGAGGTAGCTGGCGCCGCGGCCCTCCCAGGGCGTCATGTCGACGTCCGAGACCGGCAGCTTCTTGGGCTCGAACGCCCCGTGGCCGCCGGCCACGATCATCGTGCGCGAGCGCAGGTCGCCCTTGTCGGTCTTGAGCACCACGAGGTCGTCCTCGTAGGCGATCTCGTGCGCGGTGGTCTCGAGGTGCACGGGCACGTCGAACTGGCCGAGCGCCTGCGTGCGCAGCTCCGCCACGAGGTCCTTGGCGAGGATCCGCGGGTGGCCGGGCACGTCGAAGATCCACTTCTCCGGATACAGCGTCGTGAGCTGGCCGCCGAGCTCCGGGAGCGAGTCGATGATGCGCGAGGACGCCTCGCGCATGCCGGCCCAGAACGCGGTGGAGAGCCCCACCGGGCCGGCGCCGATGATGGTGATGTCGCGGATCTCGTCGAAGTCGGGATGTTGGGTCATGAGGAGAGGGAGAGAGCGTCGGGGAGGGGTGCGCCGTCAAGCGCCGACAGGGCGCGCTCGACCGAGGTCGAGACGCAGGTGAAGGTCGGGGTGTCGCGCTTGGTGTAGGCGGAGGCCTCGGTGGTGCGCAGGCGCTGGACGAGATCGAGGAAGGCGGCGGGCTCGTCGGTCTCGAACGCGACGACGAACTCCTGGTCGTCGAGGCCGAACGAGTAGCTCGTGTTGAGGTCGATCTGCGGGTACTCGCGGCCGATCCGGATGTGCTCCTGCATGACCTTGTAGCGCTCGTCCGGCGACAGCCGGTACCACTCGCGCGTCTTCACGAACGGATAGACGAACAGGTACTTCGAGTGCTTGGGGCGCACCTCGAGGCGGGACTCGTCGGAGTACTCGGAGGGCTTGGTCATGGCGAGGAACGAGTGCGGGATCGAGCACCACTGCATCAGGCCACTCTGAGAAAGCACCACGTGGAACTCGTGAATTCGCTCCAGATTCGTGGCCTGCGACAGCAGCATCAGGTCGCAGTCCCCACGCGTGCCGACCGTCGAGAAGGCGCGCAGCAGGCGCTCGGAGGAGTAGTCCTCGCAGGCGGCGATGAACTCGCGCTTGTGGGCCGCGCGCTGCTCCGGATCGAGGCGGCGCCAGGCCGGATCGACCTGCAGGAACGTGTACTTGACGAAATGACGCTCGGGCATCAGGGGTTTCCAGTGTAAGAGCCCCCGGATTTCGTCAGCCGGCGATCTCCTCGCAGAGGGTTTCGATGTCGGCCGAACGCTCGGCGATCAGGCGCTCGGCGTCGCCCTCGAGGCGCCGCAGGTTGCCCTCGCTGGCGTCGTCCAGGGCGTCCGAGGCGTAGCGCAGGGCGGCCTGGAAGCGCTGGTAGCGATCCTTGGCGAGCGTGGCGGCCTCGAAGTCGACGGTGTCCGCCACGCCGTCGAAGACGATGTCGATCAGCGGGCGCACCCACTCGACGAGGCCCCAGCCGGTGACGTCGTCGAATTCGTAGCGCTGGGTCTGCTCGCCGGTGCCGAGCGAGGCGAGCACCTCGAGCTCGTGGCCGGCGCCGACGACCTCGGCGTAGGCGCACATCGCGGGGTTGACCGCGTAGACGCCGCCGTCGATCAGCGGGTAGGTGCGCGCGCCGGCGGCGTCGGTGACCTCGACGGGCTCGAAGTAGGTCGGCGCGGCGGACGTGGCCCGGGCGGCCTCGAACAACGAGAAGTCGTACTCCTCGTCCGTGCGCGCCCGCGAGGAGCGGAAGAAGAACGCAAAGCGGTCGGAGATGTCGTAGGCCGTGATGAGGACGTCGGTGAGGACCTCCTTGAGCCGGGCGTCGCCGAGGTACTTCTCGAGCGCGGCGTTGAGGCCCTTGTCGTCGTACTTCTCCTCGACCAGGCCGCCGAGCGACGTCACCCCGTGGACGAGCGAGCGGTCGAAGATCTTCGGGCCCTCGGTGACGTAGATCTCGGCGAGCTCTTCGGCGGTGTGGAGCGGGCGCCCATCGTCACCGCGGCGGGTCAGCCCACAGGCGAGGATCCCGCCGGTCGACGTGCCGGCGATGAGGTCGAACATGTCGGCGATCCGGCGGCCGGTGCGGCGCTCGATCTCGGCCAGCACGAGAGCGGGGATCAGCCCCCGGATGCCCCCACCGTCGATCGCGAGCACCTTCATCCGCGGGCGAAGACTAGGGAACCCCCTGATTTGCGGCTCACCGGGTTCCGGCACGCTGCTCGCACGATGACTCACCTCCCCAAGAAACTCCTCCTCATTGGCACGGTCGCCTGCGCACTCGGCGCCGCCCAGCCCGCCGCCGCGCAGGTCCAGCCTGCGGGGACGGGTGAGCCGCTGTACACGAACTCCCAGCAGAACACCCAGTGGTTCGAGTGGCCCGCGAGCAGCGGGATCGACAAGTACCGCGTCCGGTTCGACTACTACGAGAACAACGCGCTCGTCGCCAACCCGACGCAGAACCCGGCCCCGAACGGGGCCAGCAACGTGTGGGCCAACTGGTCCGGCGTCCGCAATCTGCAGCACGGCGGCCAGTACGGCGTCTGTGCCCAGGGCCAGTACACGTTCCCGAACGACAGCCTGTGGATCTCTGACGGCCCGAACTCGTGCTCGATGGGCACGCAGCTCGGCCGCCGCGCCTACACGACGATCGACCGCTCGAAGCCGACGACGGCGATCGCCGTCGCCGGCGGCGCCGCGGCGACCAACGACGCGAAGCTCCCGATCCAGGTCAACTTCGCCGACGACGTCGCCGGCCCGTTCCCGGCCAACTTCATGTGCTTCCAGTTCGGCGGCACGAACACCATCTGCGACGCCAACGCCGGCTTCATCTACGGCTACACGTCCTCGTGCTCGGTCCCGGGCAGCGGCGGCAAGTCGACGACGTTCACCTGCACGGCCGACGTCGGCGCGGGCAACAACCCGGCGCCCGACGGCCCGGTGTGGGCGTGCGTGATCGCGGCCGACGCGGCGATCCCGGACAACCCGGCCGGCGCCAACCAGTCCGGCTCGGCCGAGCAGGCCAACAAGTCCGACGCCAAGTGCGACGGCGTGCTGCTCGACCGCACCGCTCCGCAGGTCTCGATCCAGTCCGCGGGAGCCGCGAAGGTCGGCGACCTCGTCTCGTTCGGCTCGCAGGCCACGGACGCCACATCCGGTCTGGCCGGCGGCTCCGAGTGGACCTTCGGTGACAACAGCGGCGGCGCCACGGGCGAGTCGGTCAACCACACCTTCACGCAGGCCGGCACCTACGAGGTGAAGGTCAAGACGAGCGATGCCGCGGGCAACCAGGGCAGCGCGACGAAGGTCGTCACCGTGTCCGCGCCGACGACCGGCGGCGGCACCACGCCTCCGCCGAGCGGCGGCGGTGGCTCGACCCCGCCGGCCGGCGGCGGCTCGACCGGCGGCGGCGCGACCGACGGCGGCGACCTCGAGGACGAGCGCCGCCGACGCGGACGAGGCCGACTTCGAGGTCAGCGCCCCGCGCAAGCTCAAGCTGGCCAAGGGCAAGCTCCCGATCACGACGACGACCGACACCCCCGGCAAGGTGAGCGTCGCGCTCGTCCGCAACGGGCGCGTCATCGCCCGCGGCTCGAAGTCGATCGCGGAGGGCACGGCCACCTACAAGCTCAAGCTCCCGCGCAAGGCCAAGGCCGGCCGCCACACGCTCAAGGTCACCTTCAAGCCCACCGGCGGCGAGGCGATCACGGAGACGGTCAAGGTCCAGCTGACCGGCAAGGCCAAGAAGGCGAAGGCCTCCGCGGCCGGCGCCCGCCAGGCGGCCCGCCTCTCCGGCGGCCCGGTCGCCCTGCCGGACGGCCAGTTCCACGGCACGCGCAAGCGCAGCTTCGCGCCGCGCGGCCGCGTCGCGGCGTAGCTAGCTCCCCCGCGCGGTTGCGCGCCCCGTCCACGGCCACAGGTCGGGGACGCGGGCGCGCAGCTCGCGGTCGGAGCCGTACACGAGCAACACCAGCATCGCCGCGTAGACGGGCAGCGCCGGCGAGCAGCAGCAGCGTCGCGGTCTCGCCCGCGAAGCTCCAGTCGAGGTCGCGGTGCCCGGATTCGAACCACGTCTCATCGGCGAGCGGGAACCGTCATGCGGGCACCTTCTCACGCGCGTCGTAGCGCCAGAACGCCGGGAGGAACGCGAGGATCACGCCGGTCCCGACCACGCACATCACGCCGCCCGAGACGACCGACGCCCGCACGCCCACCACCGAGGCCAGCGCGCCCGCCTCGAAGTTGCCCAGAGTGGGACCGGCGGTGTAGGAGATCATCTCGACGCCGGCCAGCCGCCCGCGCAGGCGGTCGGGGATCGTCTCGTTCCAGATCACGCTGCGGAACAGGCCCGAGACGGCGTCCATCCCGCCCGCGACCGCCAGGCACGCGAGCGCCAGCCACAGCACGTCGGCGAAGCCGAAGGCGATGATCGCGAAGCCCCAGCCGCACGCGGCCAGCGCGACCGCGCGGCCGTGGCGATGGACGCGCTTGGTCCAGCCGCTGAACAGCGCTACAAGCAGCGAGCCCACCGCCGGCGCGGCGAGCATCAGCCCCAGCACCTCGGCGCCGCCGTAGCCCGCCGCGATCGCCGGGAAGAGCGCCTGCGGCATGCCGAAGAACATCGCGTTGATGTCGACGAGGTAGGTCCCCATCAGCTCCGGCCGGCTGCGCGCGAAGCGCAGGCCCTCGGCGATCGAGCGCAGGCTCGGCGCGTCCGCGTCGGGCGGCGGCGGGCTCGCGCGCATCAGCGAGAGGAAGCCGAGCGAGACGAGAAACGTCGCGACGTCGATGCCGTAGGTCACCGGCACGTCGAACGCCGCGATCAGCACGCCGCCGATCGCCGGCCCGGCGATCATTCCGACGTCGCTGCGCAGCCACTCGAGCGCCATCGCCGCCTTGAGCTGCTCACGCGGCACGATCCGCGGCACGAGCGCGTCCAGCGGCGGTCGCAGCAGCGCGTAGAAGCCGGCCAGCAGCGCCGCGCACACGAACAGCACCCACACCTGCGGGTCGCCGAGGAGCGAGTTGGCGAGCAGCGCGGCCACCACCACGGCGGAGCCGAGCTCGGACACGCGCACGAGCGTCCGGCGGTCGACGGCGTCGGCGAGCGCGCCGCTGACCAGCGCCACGGTCACGATCGGGACGAACTCGCACACGCCCAGAGCGCCGACCGCCAGCGTCGACTCGGTCAGCTCATACAGCTGGAACGGCAGCGCGACGAACGTGATCATCGAGCCGAAGAACGAGACCAACTGGCCGATGAACAGCAGCCGGAACTCCCGTCCCCGCAGAGGCGTGAGGTCGAGCAAGAGGCCGCGCACGACCGCTCAGTTCAGCACGGATTGCCCAGGATCCTGGGATGGACGCGCGCCCCGAGGCGGCGCACCGTACGGGACATGACCTACGCGCTCTCCAACGCCTGGGAGCTCGCCCGGCGCCGCCTCGAGCTGCTCGAGACGTGCCACGACCCGGCGAGCATGCGCCTCGCGGATTCGCTGGGGGTCGGCCCCGGCTGGCACTGCCTCGAGGCCGGCGCGGGCGGCGGCTCGTTCGCGCGCTGGCTCGCCTCGCGGGTCGGCGAGCGCGGCCGCGTCGTCGCCGCCGATCTCGACGTACGGCTGCTCGAAGACGGCCCGAACCTCGAGGTCCTCCAGATCGACCTCGAGCAGGAGGACCTGCCCGAGGCGGCGTTCGACTTCGTCCACACCCGCATGCTGCTGCTGCACCTCCCCGGGAGGCAGGCGCTGCTGGGGCGGCTTGCCGCGGCCGTCCGCCCCGGCGGCGTGCTGCTGGTCGAAGAGGACGACATCCACCCGATCCTGGCGACCGCGAGCGGTCCGTACCTGGAGGCGTGGTGGGCGTTCACCGGCGCGATGCGCCGGGCTGGGGTCGACCCCGAATGGGCGCTCGGCGTGCCGGAGCGGCTCGACGGCCTCGGGCTCGTCGACGTGGGCGCCGAGCTCCGCGGCCAGTTCTTCCGTGGCGGCTCGCCGGCCGCCGAGTTCTGGAGCCTCACGTGGCTCCAGATGCGCGACCGCATCGTGGCGACGGGCACGCCCGGCCACGTCGTCGACGCCGGTCGCGCGGCGCTCGCGGACCACCGCCGCTGGCTCATCGGGCCGGCGACGGCGGGCGTCTGGGGGCGGCGCGCGGCCGCGATCAGCACCATGTGAGGAATGACCGATGCCAAGACGGCGATCGCGGAGGCGACCGCTGACGCGGTGAACGTCCGCGGACACGACCTCACCTCGGAGCTGATGGGACACCTGTCCCTGACCGAGATGTTCTTCCTCCTCCTGATGGGCCGCACTCCGGACGAGCGCGAGCGGCGCATGACCGACGCCTGCCTGGTGGCGATCGCCGAGCACGGCCTTGTGCCGAGCGTGCAGGCCGCGCGCATGACCCTCTCCTCGGCCCCCGAGGCGCTGCAGGGCGCGGTCGCCGCCGGGCTGCTCGGCTGCGGCTCGGTGATCCTCGGCGCCACCGAGTACGCGGGGACGATGCTGCGCGACGCGCTGGCGGCCGGCACCGACCCGGTGGAGCTCGTGCGCCAGCACCGCGAGAGCCGGACACCGCTGCCGGGCTTCGGCCACCCGCTGCACAAGGACGGCGACCCCCGCACGACGCGGCTGCTGGCGCTGTCGGACGAGCTCGGCGTTTCCGGCGAGCACGTCGCGCTCGTGCGCGCGATCGAGGCCGCCGTGCCCGAGGTCTACGGGCGCGTGCTGCCGCTCAACGTCTCGGGCGCGATCGCCGCGCCGATGCTCGACCTCGGCCTGCCCGCCTACACGCTCAAGGCGATCCCGCTGCTCGCACGCACCGCCGGCCTGCTCGGCCACCTGCGCGAGGAGCACGAGCGCCCGATCGGCTTCCGCCTCGCCGCGGCCGCCGAGGCAGGGATCGAGTACGACGGATGACCGCGGGCGACGTCGCCTTCCAGCGCCAGCTCACGTACGTGCGCGAGCACTCGCCGCTCTACCGCGACAAGCTCGCGGGGATCCGGGCGGAGACGCTCGCTGACCTGCCGACCCTGCCGTTCACGACCAAGGACGAGATCCGCGACTCGCTGGCCGCCGAGCCGCCGCTGGGGCGCCACCTCGCGGCCCCGCTCGAGCGCGTCCGGCGCATCTACTCGTCGAGCGGCACCACCGGCGATCCCTCCTACATCGCGGTCACCGACGCCGACCTCGCGGCCTGGACGGAGATCGGCTCGCGCTCCTACGCCGCGACCGGGATCGCGGTCGGCCAGCGCGCCGTCCTGACCTACAACTCGGGCCCGTTCGTCGCGGGCGCGGTGCTCGACGCCTGGCAGCGGATCGGCGCCACGGTCATCCCGGTCGGCAGCGGCAACACCGATCGGCTGGTGAAGGCGTTCCAGCGCCTCGGCGCCGAGGCGCTCGGCTGCACGCCCTCGTACGCGATCTACCTCGCCGACTGGTGCCGCGAGCGCGAGCTCGACCCGCGCGAGCTCGGCGTGCGCGTGTTCTCGGTCGCCGGCGAGCCGGGCGGCGGCGAGGACGCCACCCGGCACGCGATCGAGGACGCCTTCGGCGCCACCGTGCGCGAGGCGATGGGGATCGCGGACGTCTCGCCGTCGCTGTGGGGCGAGTGCGAGGAGCAGGCCGGCATGCACTTCTGCGGCGACCCGTACATCTACCCGGAGCTGATCGACGCCGAGACCGACGAGCCGCTGCCGTTCGAGGACGGCGCCGAGGGCGAGCTCGTCTACACAACGCTGATCCGCGAGGCGATGCCGGTGTTGCGCTTCCGCAGCCGTGACCGCGTCGTGGTCAACGCGAAGCCGTGCCCGTGCGGGCGCGGCGCACTGCGCGTGCGCTGCATCGGCCGCGTCGACGACCTGCTGATCGTGCGCGGCGTCAACCTGTTCCCGACCGCGGTGCGCGAGGTGGTCGCCGAGTTCCGGCCCCGCGTCGGCGGCCCGGTGCTGATCCGCCCCGCGCACACCGGCGTGCGCCAGGACGCCGCGCCGCGCGTGCTCGTCGAGCTGGCCGAGGACGGCGGCGCCGACGACGAGCTCGCAGGCGCGATCGGCCACGCGATCCGCAACCGGCTCGTCGTCACCGCCGCGGTCGAGCTCGTCCCCTACGGCACGCTCGGCCGCAGCGAGTACAAGAGCAAGCTGGTCGACTTCTCCGAGTCAGCTAGGCGGTGACGCCGAACAGCGACGGGTCGCGGTCGGTGCCCTTGATGACGTCGTCCGGCGAGCCCTCGGGCAGCAGCCGGCCGTTGCGCATGCCGAAGTAGCCGGCCTGCGGGTGGTGGGCGATGAGCGCGAGCGTGGACTGCTCGGGCTCGACCGCGTGGCCGCCGGAGAGGCGGATGCCGATCTTGGAGAGGTCGAGCAGGCGGTCGACCTTGTCGTGCTCGGCCTGCTCGGGCACCGCGGGGTAGCCCCACGAGTAGCGGCGGCCCTGGGTGACCGGGATGCCGAGGTCCTCGCGGATCTTCCAGTGCAGCCACTCGGCCATGCCCTCGGCGGTCTGGACCCCGATGCCGTGGGTGAAGAGCTGCTCGGCGAACTCGCCGTCCTGCTCGAGCTTGGCCATCAGCTCGGTGACTTCGTCGCCGGCGGTGACGGCCTGCAGCGCGATGACGTCGAGCTCGTCGGCGTCCTTCGGGCGGAAGAAGTCGGAGAGCGCGATCCGGTCGGCCTTGGGCTGGCGCGGCGTGTACAGGCGCTCGAGCTCGGTCTCGCGGTCCTCGGGGTCGAGGACGACGATCTCGTTGCCCTCGGAGTAGCAGGGGAAGTAGCCGAGCAGCGCGCGCGGGTGCAGGTAGGTCTGATCGCGCCACATGCGCTCGAGGCGCGGGCGGAAGTCCTCGCTGACGAGCTTCTTCCACTCCTCGCCCTTGACGCCTCGGCCGCCCCAGTGGAGCTTGAACAGGACGTGGGTGTCGAGGTGCGGGTAGACCTCGTCGAGGTCGACCTCGAGCTCGCGCACGCCCCAGAACGGCGGCGTGGGCACGGGGACGTCGAGGCGGGCCTTGGAGCGCACGGAGTCGTCCGAGGTGTCGAGCACCTCTTCTTCCTCGCCGGTCTCGCGCAGCGTCGACGCGGCCTCGCGAGTCTTGGTGACGAGCTCGGCGCGGGCCTCGGTGTCGACGATCTTGTCCATCACGCCGAGGCCCTCGAAGGCGTCCTTGCAGTAGAAGACGCCGGGCTCGTAGACGTCGTCCGCGTCCTTGCCCTTGGGGTAGTTGGCGCGCAGGCCGAACTTGCGGTTGATCGCCGCGCCGCCGATCAGCACCGGGAAGTCGAGGCCGCGCTCGTGGAGCTCGGCGACCGCGAGCGGCATCTGCTTGGAGGTCGAGACGAGCAGCGCGGACAGGCCGATGGCGGTCGCCTTGTGCTCCTCCGCGGCGTCGAGGATCGTCCCGATCGGGACCTGCTTGCCGAGGTCGATGACCGTGTAGCCGTTGTTGGTGAGGATCGTGTTGACGAGCGACTTGCCGATGTCGTGGACGTCGCCGAACACGGTCGCGAGCACGACGGTGCCCTTCGTGTAGCCCTCCATCTTCTCGAGGTACTGCTCGAGCTGGGCGACGGCGCGCTTCATGACCTCGGCCGACTGCAGGACGAACGGCAGGATCAGCTCGCCCGCGCCGAACTTGTCGCCGACCTCCTTCATGGCCGGCAGCAGCACGTCGTTGAGCGTCGGCACGGCGCCGATGTCGTCGACCGAGGCGTCGATCTGCGCCTCCACGCCCTCCCGCTTGCGGCGCAGGATGTGCCAGTGCAGCGCCTCCTGTGGCGTCATGTCGGCGGTCGGGTCGGCGACCTCGGCCTCCTCCTCGCCGGACTTCGACTCGAAGTGCTCGATGAAGTGCTGGAGCGCCTCGTCGGAGCGGTTGAACACGAGGTCGTCGGCGAGCTTGCGCTCGGCGTCGGGAATCTCGCCGTAGGGCGTGATGTGGTTCGGGTTGACCATCGCGAGGTCCAGGCCGGCCTCGACGCAGTGGTGCAGGAAGACGGAGTTGAGGACCGAGCGCGCGGGCACGCCGATGCCGAAGGAGACGTTGGAGACGCCGAGCGAGGTCTTGACGCCGGGGAGCTCGGACTTGATCAGGCGGATGCCCTCGATCGTCTCGACGGCGGAGGGCTTCCACTCGTCATCGCCGGTGGTGAGCGTGAACGTCAGCGCGTCGAAGATCAGCGCCTCGGGGTCCATGCCGTGCTCGTCGCAGACGAGCTCCTTGATGCGCTGGGCGATCTCTAGCTTGCGGTCGCGCGTCTTGGCCATGCCGACCTCGTCGATCGTCAGTGCGATCAGCGCGGCGCCGTGGGCCTTGGCCACGGGGACGACCTTGTCGAGCTTGTCGCGGCCGGCCTCGAGGTTGACCGAGTTCACGATCGCGCGGCCGGGGATCTGGTCGAGCGCGGTGGCGATCACGTCGGGCTCGGTCGAGTCGACCTGGATCGGCGCGGGCTGGGTGAGCGCGACCTTCTTGGCGACGAGGCGCATCTGCTCGTCCTCGTCCTGGCGCTCGGTCAGCGCGACGCAGAGGTCGAGCACGTGGGCGCCGCCCTCGACCTGGTCCTCGGCGACCGTGACGAGCCCGTCGTAGTCGTCGGCGAGGAGCATCTCCTTGGCCTTGCGCGAGCCCTGCGAGTTCACGCGCTCGCCGACGATCGTCGGGGCCGGCTCCTGCACGAGCGGCGTCGCGGTCATCATCGAAGAGACGTGGATGGGGCGGGGGGCCGGGCGCGCCTTCGGGTGGTGATGGGTGCAGCGCTCGGCGATCGCGCGGATGTGCTCCGTGGTCGTGCCGCAGCAGCCGCCGACGATGCCGAGGCCGTAGCGCTCGACAAAGTCGCCGAGCACCTCGGCGAGCGGCTCGGGCTCGGCCGGGAAGATCGTCTCGCCGTCGGGGCCCTGGTGGGGGATGCCGGCGTTCGGGATGCAGTGGATCGGCGTCGGGCAGTGCTCGCCGAGGAAGCGCACGGCGTCGCGCATGTCCTCCGGGCCGGTCGAGCAGTTGAGGCCGATGACGTCGACGTCGAGCGCCTCGAGCGTGGCCAGTGCGGCTGAGATGTCGGTGCCGAGCAGCATCTTGCCGCCGTTGGGGAGGAGGCTGACGCTGGTCTGGATCGGGACGGCGCGGCCGGTGGCCTTGAACGCCTCGCGGGCGCCGAACACGGCAGCCTTGACCTCGAGGATGTCCTGCGCGGTCTCGATGATGATCAGGTCGACGCCGCCCTCGAGGAGGCCGCGCGACTGCTCCTCGAAGACCGCGACGAGGTCGCGGAAGCGGATCGCGCCGAGCGTCGGGTCATCGGAGGCGGGGAGGTAGCCGGTGGGACCGATCGAGCCCGCCACGAAGTGCTCCTCGCCGACCGCCTTGCGCGCGATCTCGGCAGCGCGGCGGTTGATCTCGAGCGTCTCGTCGCCGAGACCCCACTCCTCGAGCTTGAGCCGCGAGCCCTGGAACGTGTCGGTCTCGACCACCTCGGCGCCGGCCTCGATCATCGAGGCGTGGAGCTGCTCGATGACGTCGGGCCGGTTGAGCACGAGCGCCTCGTGGCAGCGGCCAGGCAGCTTGTAGTCGTCCTCGAGCGAGAGGTCGTACTGCTCGAGCGTCGCGCCCATCGAGCCGTCGAAGACGATGACTCGGTCGCGTGTGGCTGCCAGGAAATCTCGCATGAACAGGGGATGCTAGCGCAACCTTGCCACACCTT
>CAWDKH010000022.1:0-209176 GCA_963802905.1 uncultured Solirubrobacteraceae bacterium
TGCGGGGCCCAGGCGGAACCGCAGGATCCTTGCGCCGGTCTGCTCGGATGCCCTGAGCGCGGGAGCCATCGCATCTGGAGGAGGAACGCGCCGATACCGCGTCCCTCAACGCTCGTGTCCACTGCCAGTCGTGCGAGCAGCACCGCAGGAATCGGATACCGCGGCTGTCCTCGCGCCGAGCCCTTGCTGTCGCGTCCGCTGGCGAATACGGCGGCAGCCGCGAGCGCGTGGTAGCCGACGACGCATACCTGCTCGCCGTCGAGGACCACATACGTCCGCGCGGAACCTCCCGCAGCAGACTGGCGGGCGTGCTCGAGCAGCCAGAGACTGAGCGACGCGGCGCCGCAGTCGAAGCCTTCAAGGACATGGTGGTCGGCGAGCGGCTCGGGGTCGCCGAACCGCGGCATCACTCAGGTCGCGAACGCCCGAATAGCTCGCGCAGCTCAGGCTTGACCTCGGCCGGCCTGTCGAGCGCCGCGCAGAAGGCGGACCACGCTCACCGGCCAGGACGAAGCGCGTCCCGTCGGCGACCAGTCGTTCGGCGCGTTCACGCGCACTCTCGACGAAGGACTCCGACATCGGCTCGCCAAGCAATTCGCCGCTTTGGCGTAGAAGGGCGTCATCCGCGGGAGCCACACGCAGGTTGAGGCGTGAGGTTTCGTAGCGCTCATCGAGTTCCGTTCTGCTCCTGTCGGACCCACTTTGTACGTACAGCGTCAAGGAGCCGACGTCGCAGCGCATCGCGTTCGTCGGAGGTACGCGATCAGCGCGTTCGCGAGCCGCGCGCCGGCATCGCCGTTGAGGCCGGTGTCGCGCCGGGCGATCTGGGTCGGCACGGGTCCAAACGTCCCGCTCACACGCTTGCGGCGGCCACGCGGAGGAGTAGCCTCGGGCGTGGCTACGTTCGCTCCCGGCGGCCCGCACTCGACACCCGGCCGCGGGCGAGGGAAGGAGGTGCTATCGCGGAAACGACGCGACGGTCCCAGCGCAACCGGCACCCCAACCGAAGGGAGCAGCAAGTGTTCGCAAGCATCAGGAGGTATCGCCTGCAGCGCGGATCGATGGAAGAGCTCACACGCCGGGTCGACGAGGGCTTCGCCGAGGACATCGGCCGCCGACCGGGATTCGTGGCGTACGAATTCATGGACTGCGGCGACGGCGAGATCCTCACGCTGAGCGTGTTCCGCGACGCTGACCAGGCCGAGGCGTCGCGCGAACTCGCCCTGCGGTGGACCGAGGAGAACCTGCAGGATCTCGAGTTCGGACGCCTCGAGGCGCTGCGCGGCGAGATCCTCGTCAGTCGCGCGGCGCGCGACATGCTCGACCCGGGCCACGCCGGAGCCGCCCGGAAGTTCGCCAGCGTACGGCGCTACCGGCTCCGGACCGGCTCGATCGGAGAGCTCATGCATATCGTCGATGAGGTCTTCGCCGACGCGATCGAGGCGATGGATGGCTTCGAGGCCTATCACGCGCTCGACTGCGGCAGCGAGATCGTTTCGATCAGCCTCCTCCGCGACCAGGCGGCGGCGGAGGAGTCAGACGAGCGGGCGCTTGAGTTCGTGCGCCGAGAACTCGCCGATTTCGGCATCGAGCGCACCGAGGTGATCGGCGGCGAGGTCGTCGTCAGCCGTGCGATGGCGACGCTGCTGGAGCCAGCGCACGCATGAAGCAACTGGGGCGACGGCGGCGCATCTCCCGCGCCGCCGCCCCCCAGCGTGCGGACTGAGGTGCGGGGCGCCGACTACGGCCTGCGATCCTCGCCACCCAGAATGAGTGAGCCGGCCGATCGCAACGCGCCGCCACCGCTGGCCGAGGCCCTCGGCGGAGCGCTCGGCATCGCTGAGTCGGTGCTCCCGTCGGCTGCGTTCGTCGCCACCTACACAGCCACCGGGCAGCAGACCGAGCCCGCGCTGATCGCGGCCGTCACGCTCGGAGCTGTCTTCGGGATCGCGCGCGTCGTGCGCAAGCAGACGCCGCAGTTCGCGCTCGCCGGCCTCGGTGGCATCGCCATCTCCGCCTACGTCGTCTCGCGCACGGGTCGCGCCGAGGACTTCTTCCTGCCCGGCCTGGTCGCCAACGCCGGCTACGCGCTCGCCTACGCCATCTCGATCGCCGTGCGCTGGCCGCTGCTCGGCGTGTTCATCGCGATCGCCTCGAACCGCGGCATGGAGTGGCGCCAGGACCCAGCGCGCGTGCGCGCCTACAGCCGCGCGAGCTGGGTCTGGGTCGCCCTGTTCTCGCTCCGACTCGCAGTCCAGCTGCCGCTCTACCTGACGGGCGCCGTCGTCGCGCTCGGCGTCACGCGGGTGGCGATGGGCGTGCCACTGTTCGCCGTCGGGATCTGGCTGAGCTGGCTGATCCTCCGCACACGTCAACACGCCTGAAGGCGTTACCTCAGCTCGGAGCGCCGGCCGAGCGGTGCTCGGGATGGAGAGCGCCCGCAGCCGGCGCGTAGATCGACTCGTGGCCGTCGTCCCACTCGATCCGGTACCGCGGCGGATCCTCGCGCAGGACCTCGCGCACCGTGCCGGCGCGAGGTCGTCGCTCCGTGGACTCGGACTCGGCGATGACCCGATCTCCAACCCGGAACGCCATTGCTCCTCCTTCAGACCGGTAGCCCGCAGAGCGTACCGCCGCCTCGAGCCTGCGGCGAGGGCAATTGGGGGTTGACGGCCGCGACGGACGGCGTAGCGTCTGGCGTCGCCCAACCGGAGGTCCTCATGATTCTCGCCCGGCGCATACGCCCCGCCGTCCCGTCCACTCGCTCGCGCTTCGCGCTCCGGCTCCGCCGTCCAAGGGCCGCCGCTCCTCGTGCTTCGGCCTCGGCGCCCGCGGCTGCGGCGGCGGGCGGCGTCGCGCTCGGGGCGATCCTCGCGTTCTTCCTCGATCCCAGGGCCGGCCGGCGCCGGCGCCACGCCGCCCGTGACCGGGCGCTGTCACGGGCCCGGCGCGGCGAGCGTCGCGCTCTGGCCCGCGCGCGGCGGGCGGAATCGCACGCGGTCGGGATCGCGCGACGGACCTTCAATGCCCGCCGCTTCCGGCGCCGTGAGCCGCTCGACGACGTGACCCTTGCCCACAAGGTCGAGAGCGAGCTGTCCCGCCGCGCGGGCGCGCCGAAGGGACAGATCGTCGTCAACGCCGAGGACGGTGTCGTGTTCCTGCGTGGTGTCATCGAGCGGCAGGAGGACATCCAGCGCCTGGAGGCCGCGACGCGGCAGATCGCGGGCGTGCAGGAAGTGGAGAACCTGCTCCATCCGCCTGGCACGGCGGCGCCGGCGAGCCGCCCGAAACTCGAACGCCAGCGGTCTGGCCACTGAGCTTCGCAAAGTGGGGCGCTCGAGCGGCGGCGAGCGCCTGGACATCGGCGTGCACGAGCGTACGCTGTGGGAGATCCGCTCGAAGGAGGTGAGTTCTCATGTGCTTCGAGTACGAGCCGGATCGGCACGTTCGCGACGAGCAAGAGCAGGAGCAGGCTCGGGAAGAGATCCGGCGCCTGTTCGAGCGCTACCGCGCCGCGGGTCGCAGCGAAGCAGCGACCAAGCGCGTTGCCGGTGTTCGGGCGCCGGACACGGTCGAGGAGCAGGAGCCGGCGCTGGCATCGCGCTGAGCCTGCGCGAAGACGGGCGGCCGGCGATCCGGGCGGCCGCCCGCCTCTTGCCGGAGCTCAATGCGAAATTTGACCCGTGGCGCCCCAGGAGTACCCTCGTTCCAGGAGCCGTCATGGCCAAAGACGACATCGGGCTGATCGAGCCGGACGAGATCGCGTATCGACTCGAGCTCACCCCATCGGAGCTCAAGCTCACCTACAGCGCGCTCAAGGCGCTCATGAACGACTTCGGGCACGACGAGTACGACGTGCAGCGGATCATCCGCTCGGTCCTGAACAAGCTGCCACCGCCGGAGAGCATCGAGTCGATCGACCTCCACCTCCCGAGCCGGCATCCACGGGTCTGATCGCGCGGCGGCTCGCGTGAGCGCGGCGGGCTACGTGAAGCGCCACCCGCATGACTCGGGGAACGCTCACCAGTGACTTACGAATCGTATGCGGCCCAAATACGGCCCAAGAAGCGTTTCGGCCTACCGTAATGCTGTGCTCCACCATCGAGCGGCGCTTCATCAAGCCTTGCGGTCGAGCAGGACGACGACAGGGCTGACGCGAGTCGGAGTCAAGCCGGGAAGCAGACCGCCTCGCGGTTACGAAGTCAACACGGGGCCAAAGCCACGAACGAGCATCTAGAGCCGTGGATCAAGCATCCTCCGCTCGGCTGGCCGCGCCCTGTCGTGCCGACTGCGGAGTAGCGGGCCAGACAGATCGTGTTGTTGGTGCTAATGACACCAATGACGGCGGCGTGGGTGCCCGACCGGAGCAGTCCCGAAGGACGGGCAGGCACCCACGTTGCCGCCACCGTGAGGTGACGGCGGTGTGACTAGCAGTATGGAAGGTCGACGTCCGGGTCATCGGAGCAAGGCTCCGAGTACTCAACGGCGTCATCGTAGCCATCGGAGTAACCCTCGATTTCGCCTTCTTCCTTACCGGCAGAGTGACCCGCGCCGTAGCCAGCGGTGTTGCCGCTGCTGTAGCCCTCATTGCGCGCCTTGTCGGCGAGCCTGGCGGCACGCTTACGCTCGTTCTTGCGGGTGACGCGGCGCGTCTTGCGAATCGCTCGAGCCTTGTCCTCTTTCGCCTCGCGGCGGAAGATCGCAAGCTCGGCAGCGTGCGTGCGCTCGACCTTATCGACAGCGGATTCCACCGCATTATGCTTGACACCGGCAATCGCGGTGTCATCCATGCGCGTGGTCTGCCCACCGAAGAACGCCGCCGCGCCGACGCCAATCGTGGCGGCAGCAACAGCGAGCACGCGGGTGACCGAGCGGCCATCAATGTTGATCTGCACTAGAGCACCCTGCCCCGAAAGCGAAACGACGTGTTGGAGTCGTATTCGTCGCATTGGACCTGACTACCTGAGAGTTTCCAGCAATGCCAGGTGACATAGCCGTCGTAGAACGGACGACTCAGACGCGGCCAGCCGTACTGGCGGCTGATCTTGGGGCGCAGCCAGTTGTTGGCCACATAGCGGACCGACGAGCACGCCATCCCGCGTCCACGGTACTGCGTGAGCGAAACGGTGTGACCCCCATTCGTGTAGGTGTAAGGACTCTTCCCGATGGAGCAGGACGAGTAGCCGGTGGAGGCGGAAGCGTGAGCGGGGTTGGCGGCAAGAGCGGCCACCGCAACCGCTCCGCAGATGACGAGCAGTTTCTTCAAGGTTGTCCCTAGTATTGTCGTAGTAGCAGAATCTCACCGGCTGTTGCCGTCGGTGAGGCGTGGCGGTTGCAGGCGGCGAAGAAAGCGGGCCAGCCGAAGCCAGCCCGCCATCTCCGGGATGAGACTAGGTACTGGCAGTTACTTCTTGAGGATGCTGCTGATGCCCTGCGTGCTGTTGGTCGGCATCCCCTGGCAAGCCTGAGCGGCAACCTGCCGCCGCCGAGGCTGCTGTCGGTACTCACCGTGGTTCTTGTGTCGGACGCTATTGGCGGCACGCCAACAACGACACCGCTGGCGAAGGTTGGTTACGCGCAGCCGAGAATTGCGCGGGATTACGGACCGCCTGCGGACAACTACGGAGCCTTGTCGGCGGCGCGGCCTGATGGCTTACGCAGCGGCGCGACCGATGCCGCGCGCCTGCGGTGCCTGAGCGCCAGTGGTGGGCATCCGCCGCCACCTTGGGATGTGGCATGAATGCTCAAGCACGGTTCCGCCTCAGCCGCCATACCGCTGTTGCGTGATTTCGCCTCAAGGCATGGCCGCAGATGCCGACGCATGTTCGAGTTCGAGCCGTGAGGACGCCCTAGATCGGGCCGCTCGACTCGGGGGATTCGATGCGCGCAGTCGCGCTACCGCCGCCTCGGCCATGGACAAGGCCGTCGCATGAAGCCCCTCGCAGCAATACGCATTCGTAACACCGCCATCTAGGAATAACAACAATGAAGAAGTTCATGATCCTGGCTGCCCTAATTGGGAGCCTGTTCGCTATCCCTGCCACCGCCTCGGCCAGCTTCTCGTCGGAGATGAAGGCGGGCAACCGCGCCGAGCAGAAGCTTCAGCGCCGCTATCCCGGCTACAGCGTTTACGGCTTCTGCGATCAGCAGGGCAGCCGCTACTGGTGCTCGGTCGGTGGTTCGCGTGGCGATTGTTTCGTCAGCGGCCATGCCTGGGTCAGCCGCTACTACCGCGTCCGTCTGGTCGGAGTGACGCGAAGCTGTTTCTAACCCACAACACATTGAGGAAACGATGAGTGCAATCGAGAGTTTCGCCCCGCCGTCTGCGGCGTCTGCGCCGGAGCCGAAGAACCGCAAGCGCGTTGCGCTGTGGACGCTGATCGTCTGGACCGCACTGATGGGCGTGTGGGTCATCGCTGGCGTCGCCGGTAATGACTGCGCCTCAGAGAAGGGCACCGAGTACCTGTCCGACCAGGGTGCGCAGGACGCCTGCGCAGTCGGCACCGGCATCGGCGTCTTTGCGCTGATCGCGCTGTGGACGTTCGGGACGTTCTGCATCATGGCCGTGACGGTGATCGTCCGGCTGTCACGCCGCAACTAGACAACACACAACACACAACAGGAGCAAGTCCCAATGCACAAGAAGATCACCATGCTCGCCGCCACTGCGCTGTTTGCGCTTCCGGCTGTGGGTTGCGCCGAGTTGGAGGAGCCTACCTCCGGGGAGTCTGCCAAGAGTGGCAACAAGACCAGCAAGAGCGGCAAGGTCGGTGAGACGCTGCGCAACGCCGGAACCTCGTACAAGGTGACGAAGGTGCGTACGACCAAGACGCTCGGCGACCCTGAGTTTCTGGGCGAGCGCGCCAACGGCAGGTTCGTCATCGTCAATCTTGCGATCACAAATCACAAGGACGAGACGAAGACGTTTACCAATAGCACCGTCAAGCTCAAGACTGCTGACGGCAACAAGTACGAGACCTCGACCGATGCCGAGATGTCGCTTGACAAGAGTCTGATGCTGGAGGACATCCAGCCCGATCTGACAACGCGCGGCCAGGTTGCCTTCGATATTCCCGAGAAGAAGCTCAACGGGGCCAAGCTCGTGATCGAGGACTTCTGGGGCCAGGGCAAGGTCAAGGTCAACCTCGGCCTGTAGCGACTGGGACACCGCCTCGCGATCGGGCAAGGACGGTCGGGCGGTCAGCCAACACGCTCCTGAGGCACTTGGGAGGTTCGAGAGGGCCCGCGCAGATCCACGGCCCACAGCGCGGGCTCTCTCGCTTCCGCTGTGTCATGTCGCGTAGTGCGTGGGCCTCGCCTCGTGATGCCGCTTCGCGCAGCGGGTCCTCGAACTCGGCGATGGCTAGTGCTCGGCTGGTCCGGACGTGACCTGGCCGTCCCGACTGCCAGACAAGACAACGACGACAAGGCAACAACAATGAAGAGACTAATCACCCTAGGCGCCGCGATCGCGGTGCTGACCTTCGCCGCGTCTGCCTCCGCCGCGCCGACGGCGACTGCGCCTGGCGTCGGGCAGCAGATTTCCGATAGCAATTTGTTCTGCGCTGGAGCCTGGAACCGGGCTGGCGAACGTCGTGCATCGAATGGTCTGATCGCCCAGAGACAAGTTATCCGGGTGGCCCGTTCCTCGCGCCCGAGAGCATCGAATGCTCCATGGGTCCGCAGGACGTGGCCTACCTGTTTAGGAACCTTGGCACTGGTCGCTACTACTGGCATGTGAAAGGTGAGCACGAAGTCTGCAGCGGCACTGAGCCTGAACCCTATTACGACGACTGTCCGACTGAGGAGGTGTGGGGGCCGACCGCGTACTTCGATAGCACCGATCAGGCCCCTGCGCCTGCTGCTGAGCCGCCCGAGGACGACAAGCCTTCCCTGCCTGGCTACAAGTTCTGCGGCTGGCGGAAGTTCACTCGCGCTGGCGGATGGACGTTCAACAATCCTGGTAGTGGTGCCTTCACGATCCTGTTCGCGCGCAAGCTGACGTGTAAGCAGGCGCGGCGGAACATGAAGCGTGTGCGCTCCTCGACCAAGCCGCCGTATCGCCCGCGTCGTAAGGGCTACCGTTGCGTGCGACTCCAGAACGGCTACGAGTACTCAGATGTGCGATGCTCGAAGCGTGGCCGAAGGCGCGTGTCGTTCCGGTACCAGACCGGCTCATAGGTGACACTGAGATTCGGATGCCTCGGAGTGCGCGGGTTCTCGACGCTCGCTCCGCAGCGTGCCGACACATCATCTCTGCGCGAGGATTGTCGCGGTGTCAAGCGCCATTCCGCGCGGAATCTAGGCAGCAGTGACGACAACGCTCCGGTCGGTGCTGCGTCGAGCAGCGGGCTTCAGCATCCCCTCGCTGCATAGTCTGCGGCGCGTATTACGGGCGCGCCCGATCCACCAGAGCAGCGGCGAGGCGGGATGCTGCGCTTCTATCTCTGCGGCGCGCGTCCGCCTGTTGGACGCTGAGAGGACGCGGGACGCGAGATGACGCGCCGGCGTCGTCGGTTTGGGCAACAAAAACCCGCTGTTTCCAGCGGGTTCTTTGAAGCCCTCTGCCGGACTCGAACCGGCGACCCCTTCCTTACCATGGAAGTGCTCTACCAGCTGAGCTAAGAGGGCGCGACGCCCCGCAGGGTAGCTCAAGCAACGACGGAGCGTAGATGCCGAACTCCAGCCCGCGTGCGGGCGACTACGTCGGCCAGTCGCGCCTCAGTTGCCCGAGATAGCCCACGTCGTAGGCGCCCGTCAATGCGCCTGAGGTCTGCTGCAGTGCCCGATGGCGATCGGCGGCTTCGAGCTCGCGTGGCACCCGGATCGCTGCGTGGCCTTCCCGGATCAGTCGCACAAGAAGTCGCGCGGGCTCGTCGCGTTCGTGTGGCCAGCGCTTCGCGGCGTCGTCGAGAGCCCGCGCGACCGCTTCCGTCTCGGCAATCGTGTGACGCCGTCGGTGGGTCATCGGATGTCCAGTTCCCACGCCTCCCGGCATGTCGCGACGGCCGATGAGCCTCACCCCCCACCCGACGCTGCGCCTCGTCGTTCGCGTAGCCGCCAAGGTTCGAGGAGCTCTCGAGCGGCTGGGTGCCGGCGTCGTTGGTGGCGCGGCAGACGAGCTCGTGGTCGCTGACGACCGCGTTCCCCTCCCGCTCCCACCTGCCCCATGCTCACCGCTATTGCGAGCCGGGCTCGGCGGGCGTGATGCGCGTCGGAGGGCTCGACGGCCATGGGCCGGCGGTACGCTCGGGTCGTGGTGCGCTGGTGGATTTTCTTGCTCCTCGTCGTCATCGCGGGCTGTGGTGGAGGAGAAGACGAGACCGAGCTGGCTCCGAAGGCTCCGCCCGGGATCGAGCTGACGAGCCCCGCGTTCGCCGCCGGTGCGGCGATCCCGACGCGGTACACCTGCGATGGCGGCGACACCTCGCCGCCGCTCGCGTGGGCGGACGTCCCCAGCACCGCCAAGGAGCTTGCGCTGATCGTCGAGGACCCCGACGCGCCGGGTGGGACGTACGTGCACTGGACCGTCTTCGCGATCCCGCCGAGCACCGACGGCCTTGACGAGGGCAAGCTGCCGTCCGGCGCCCGAGAGGGAGAGAACTCGTTCGGCAAGACGGGCTACGGCGGGCCGTGCCCGCCCGAGGGCGACAAAGCGCACCGCTACTCGTTCTCGCTCTACGCGCTGAAGACCGAGCTCGATCTCGAGCAGGGCGCGAAGCCGGACGAGGTGCGCGACGCGGTCGACAAGCACGCCCTGGCGCGCGGAAGCCTCGTCGGGACGTTCAAGCGGGGTTGAGCGCGGGCCGGAGCCGCGGCCGCCGGCGGCGCTTCCGGCCGATCGCGAACGCCGGGATCAGCGCCAACGAAGCCGCACACCCCGCCAGCGCGAACGAGATCGTGAACCCGATCTCGTCCGGCACCAGCGAGCCGGCCGGCGTGTGCGCGGAGATGACCGCCGCCGCCACCTGCGCGCCGACCGCCGCGCCGATCGTCCTCATGATCATGTTCACGCCGCTCGCGACACCCGTCTCGCGCGCGTGCGAGTTCTCGATCACCAGCGTGCCGATCGCAGCCAGCGCGAACGCGATGCCGACGCCGAGCAGGCCCATCCACACCAGCGACAAGGCGCTGGACGAGTGCGCGAACGCGAGCAGGCCGAACGCGACCGCGCTCGCCGCCAGCCCGATCCGCAGCGCGACCGCGTGGCCGAGCCGCGTGCCGAGCCAGCCCGCCGCCGGCCCGCACACGATCATCGCGATCGCGGAGGGCAGGAAGTAGAGGCCGGCCTCCCTCACCGAGGCGCCGAAGCCGTACGTATCCACTTGGACGAAGGCGGGCGCGAGCACGAAGAACGCCGTCAGCGAGAAGCCGACCAGCACCGTCGCGGCGTTCGTCCACGCCATCCCGGGGCGGGAGAACGTCGCGAGGTCGACCAGCGGCTCGGGTACGCGCGCCTCGATCCGCAGCCAGGCCACCGCCGCGGCGACCGCGACCACGGCGAGACCGACCACACGAGCCGAGTCCCAGCCCCACTGCTCGCCCTTCGTGACCGCGAGCAGCAAGGCGACCAGCGCCACGCTGAAAGCACACCCGCGCCGAGGAAGTCCGGCCGCCCGCCGCGCCGCTCCGGCGACTCCGGCACGCAGACCCAGATCAGCGCAGCCGCGACGAGCACCGGCGCGCCGCCGAGGATGAACAGCCAGTGCCAGTTCAGGCCCTCGAGCACGAAGCCGCTGCCGACCAGGCCGAGCCCGCCGCCCATGCCGAACACGGACGACATCACGCCGATCGCGAGGCCGATCTTCTCGGGCGGGAACTCGTCGCGGATGATCCCGAACGCGAGCGGGAAGGTGGCGGCGCCCGTGCCCTGGAGCACGCGGCAGGCGACGAGCCAGCCCAGGGAATCGCCCGCGGCGGCGCCGAACGAGCCGAGGCCGAAGATCGTCAGGCACACGACCAGCAGCCGCTTCTTGCCGTACATGTCGCCGAGCTTGCCGAGCAGCGGCGTGAGCACCGAAGAGCTCAACAAGAAGCCCGTGACGAGCCACGTCGTGTCCTCCTGCGACGTCCCGAACTCCTGCCGGAAGAACGGCAGCGCCGGGATGACGAGCGTCTGCATGACCGCGAACGAGATGCCCGCCACCGTGAGAAGAGAGAGTGTGATCCAGTGCCGGCGCATCCCACCTGCAGACGGTGGAGCGAGCACGGCTATTCCGACCAATAGGCTCGAAGCCGATGGCCGACGCCGACCTCCGCCGCTCGACCTGGCGCTCGATCGCCGCGTTCCAGCGGCTGTTCGGCGAGCACGCCGCCCACGCCGAGTTGCTCGAGGACGACGACTTCGTCGCGAGCGCGGTCCCCAGCGCCCCGTCGTCACTGATCAACGCGGTGGTGCCGCTCGACGGCTCGCCCGTCGCGCCCCATCTCGACGAGATCGCGCAGTTCTTCGACGGCATCCGGAAGTGGGGCGTCTGGATCGACCCCGCCGCGACCGCCGACGCCGAGGCCCTGCAACGAAAAGGCCTCGTCCTCGACTCCACGCCCGTGCTGATGGCCTCGCCCCTCGACGCGGTCGAGCGGGACGCGCAGGTCCGCGTCGTCCGGGTGTCGATGGACGACGTCGGCATGGTCAACGACGCCGCTTACGGGATCCCGGCCGGCACGCTCGGCGACGCGCTCTCGTGCCTCCCCGGCAGTGAGCTGCACGTCTACGGGATCAAGGAGGCTCGCGAGACCGTCTCGGTCGCGGTCGTCCAGGACGTCGAGCACGACGCGTTCGTGACCTTCGTCGCCACGCTGCCGGCCTACCGCGGCGAGCGGCTCGCGTCGCGGGTGCTCGCCCACGCGCTGTATGAGGCGGAGGAGCGCGGACAGCTCACGACCTCGCTGCAGGCCTCCAAGCTCGGCCAGTCGATCTACGCGCGCCTCGGCTACCACGCGCTCGGCGAGATCCACCTCTATGAGCGGCGCCCTTAATCCCGCGCTGCAGGAAGCGAAGTTCTGCCCCCGCTGCGGGCAGCCCGCCGACGTCGCCTACCCGCGCTCGATCAGCTGCCCGCACTGCGGCTACGGCGCCTACTACAACCCGAAGCCGGTGGCGGCGGCGATCCCCGTCACGCCCGACAACAAGATCGTCCTGCTCCGACGCGGCTTCGATCCCGGCAAGGGCCTGTGGACGTTCCCCGGCGGCTTCGTCGACCTCGGCGAGACGGTCGAGGAAGCCGCGCGCAGGGAAGCCCGCGAAGAGATCCAGGTGTCGGTCGAGCTGGGAGCGCTCGTGGGGGTCTACTCGCGCGGCGAGGAGCGCGTCGTGCTCATCGTCTACGCGGCGACGACGACCGAAGCGCCCCAGACCACGGACGAAGCGCCCGAGGTCCGCGCGTTCGCACCCGACGAGATCCCGTGGGAGGAACTCGCCTTCTGGTCGACGACGAACGCGCTGAAGGACTTCCTCAGCGCCGAATCACACTGACCAGGTACTCGCTGTCGATGTGGAGCGTGCCGTCGGTGGCGACGTTCATCTCCTCATACAGCGCGCGCATCTCCGCGCGGCAGGCGTCCCAGCGCCCGTCGGCCAGCAGCCGCTCCTTGGCCTTCAGCGTCGGTCCGTAGCGCTCCTCGAAGAACGTCATGTACTCGTCGATGTTCGGGAAGCGGAACGGGTTGACGCCGCGCTCGAAGGAGACGTCGAAGCCGGCGAACAGCGACCGCACGTGGTCCTCGGAGCCCCACTTGCGGCGGCGGCGAGGCGCCCGCGGGCGGCGTCGGCGAGTAGGCGCCGAGGATCTTGAACAGCCGGCCGATCAGGCCCTCGGGCGTCCAGTTGACGAGCCCGATCGTGCCGCCGGGGCGGCACACGCGCACCAGCTCGTCGGCCACGATCTCGTGGTGCGGGGCGAACTGGACGCCGAACACGGACAGCACGCAGTCGAAGGTGGCGTCGCCGAACGGGAGCGCCTCGGCGTCGCCCTCGACCCAGTGCACGTCGACCTCGCCCGCGCGCCGGCGGGCGATGTCAAGGAGCGACGGCACGAGGTCGAGACCGGTCACGTCCGGGGAGATCGCTGCGGCTCGCAGCGCGACGTTTCCGGTGCCGGTGGCGACATCGAGGATGGATTGGGAGGAGTCGAGGCGCACCGCGCGCAGCAGGTGGTCGGGCGCGATGCCGTCGACGTGCTCGGCCACGTCGGCATAGCTGCCCGCCGCCCACATTGCGCGGTGTTGCTGCTTGAGACCAGGGGAGGTGGAAGTACTCATGGCGCGCACCTTCCCGCGCGAGATCTCACAAATCGAGTACGTAATGTGGACTAGACTCGCGCCGTGGAGGGCTACGGCGACTTCTGTCCCCTATCTCGGGCCGCGGAGATCTACGCCACGCGCTGGACGCCGCTGATCATCCGCAACCTCCAGTTCGGCTGCTCGACGTTCACGGAGATCCGCGACGGCCTGCCCGGGATCTCGCGTACCGTGCTCACCCAGCGCCTGCGGATGCTCGAGCACCACGGCCTCGTCGAGCGCGACTCCGACGGCTACCGGCTGCACCGATGCCGGCGCCGGCCTCGAGGCGGTCACCGACGTGCTCGGCCGCTGGGGCGAGCGCTATCTCGAGATGCGCCCCGAGCACTACGACGCCGGCGTCGTGCTGTGGAACTTCTGCAAGCACGTCGCTCCGGCCGAGCTGCCGGAGGAGCGCCTGGTGTTCCGCTTCGACGTCCGCGACGACAAGCGCTACTGGATGCTGCTGCAGCGGCCCGCCGCCGAGATCTGCTTCAAGCCGCCCGGCTACGACGAGGACCTCGTGCTCGTCACCACCTCCGAGTGGCTGACCAAGTGGTACATCGGCAAGGTCTCGCTCGGCGATGCCCTCCACGCCGGCCGGATGGAGTTGCAGGCGCCGCTGCACCTGGAGAGGATGCTCGCCGCGATGGGTGGCAAAGGAGCCTACGAGCCGGAAGTGACGCCCGTCTGATGGACGACGCCGTCTTCATCGGCGGGCCCGAGAAGCGCGAGATCGTCATCGAGGAGTACGACCCCGCGTGGGCCGCGCGCTTCGAGCAGGTCCACGCCGCGCTGCAGGAGGCGCTCGGCCCGCTCGCCCACCGGATCGAGCACTTCGGCTCGACCGCGGTGCCCGGCCTCGGCGCCAAGGGGATCATCGACGTCCTGGTCACCGTCGACGACGCCGACGACGAGCCGTCCTACGGCCCGCCGCTCGAGCGCCACGGCTTCCACATCCGCGTCCGCCAGCCGGGCCACCGCATGTACCGCACGCCGGACAAGGACGTCCACGTCCACATCCTCAGCGAGGACAGCGAGGGCGCGCGCATCCGGCTGCTGTTCCGCGACTGGCTGCGCCACGACGAGTCCGACCGCCGGCTCTACGAGGAGACCAAGCGCGAGTTGGCGCGCCGGGACTGGGACGCCACCAACGACTACAGCGAGGCGAAGGGCACGGTGGTGGCGGAGATCCTGGTCCGCGCGCAGCGCTGGTCGGAGGCCGGACCGGCCTAGGTTTCCGGCCCGTCGGGTTGGGTAGTCCCGGCCCATGAGAGCTGTCACTTGGCACGGCAAGCGCGACGTCCGCGTCGACACCGTCCCCGATCCGACTATTGAGAAGCCCACCGACGCGATCGTCCGCATCACGTCGACCGGCATCTGCGGTTCCGACCTCCACCTCTACGAGGTCCTCGGCCCGTTCATGGGCGAGGGCGACATCCTCGGCCACGAGCCGATGGGGATCGTCGAGGAGGTCGGCGCCGACGTCACCCACATCGCCAAGGGCGATCGCGTGGTGATCCCGTTCAACATCTCCTGCGGCCACTGCTTCATGTGTGACCACGGGCTGCAATCGCAGTGCGAGACCACCCAGGTCACCGAGGAGGGCATGGGCGCCGCGCTGTTCGGCTACACGAAGCTCTACGGCCAGGTCCCCGGCGGCCAGGCCGAGTTCCTGCGCGTGCCGCAGGCGCAGTACGGCCCGATCAAGGTGCCCGAGGGCCCGCCCGACGACCGCTTCGTCTACCTCTCCGACGTCCTCCCCACCGCTTGGCAGGCGGTCGAGTACGCCAACATCCCGGAGGGCGGGACGGTCGCCGTGTTCGGCCTCGGCCCGATCGGCGACATGTCGACGCGCGTGGCCAAGCACAAGGGCGCGCGCGTGATCGGCATCGACCTCGTGCCCGAGCGGATCATCCGCGCGCGGGCCAACGGGATCGAGGTGCTCGACATCTCCGCCACCGACGACATCGCCGAGTCGCTGCGTGAGCTCACCGACGGCCGCGGGCCGGACTCGGTGATCGACGCGGTCGGGATGGAGGCGCACGGCGCGCCGATCGGCAAGGCGGCGCAGGCAGTCGTCGGCCTCATCCCCGACGCGATCGCGGCGAAGCTGATGGAGAAGGCCGGCGTCGACCGCCTCAGCGTGGTCAACGCGGCGATCGAGTCGGTGCGCCGCGGCGGCACGATCTCGCTGTCGGGCGTCTACGGCGGCATGGTCGATCCGATGCCGCTGCTGACGATGTTCGACAAGCAGATCAACCTGCGCATGGGGCAGGCCAACGTCAAGCGCTGGATCGACGACATCATGCCCCTGCTCGAGGGTGAGGACGTGCTCGGCGTCGAGGGGTTCGCGACACACCGGCTGCCGCTCGACGCGGCGCCCGAGGCCTACGAGACGTTCCAGAAGAAGCAGGACGGCGCGATCAAGATCCTGCTCCAGCCCTAGCCGCGACCACCGTCTGCGCGGAGCCGGTAGCCGGCTCCGCGCACGGTCTCGATCGACTCGACGCCGAACGGCCGGTCGACCTTCTCGCGCAGGTAGCGGACGTAGACGTCGACGACGTTGGAGCGGTTCACGTACTCGCCGTCCCACGCGTGCTCGAGCAGCTGGTAGCGGTCGAGCACCTGACCGGGGCGGCGCATGAACGTCTCGAGCAGCGCGAACTCCTTCGCCGACAGCGAGATCTCGGTCTCGCCGCGGCGGACGACCCGGGTGGCGGGGTCGAGCTCGAGGTCGCCGGCCTGGAGGAGCGTCGGGCGCTCGACCGGGCCGCGGCGGCCGAGCGCGCGCAGCCGCGCGACGAGCTCCGCGAATGAGAACGGCTTGACGAGGTAGTCGTCGGCGCCGCCATCGAGCCCGGCGACACGGTCCTCGACCGCGTCGCGCGCGGTGAGCATGAGGACGGGCGCCCAGACGCCGTCGTCGCGCAGGCGGCGGCAGACCTCGAAGCCGTCGATGCCGGGCAGCATCACGTCGAGCACGATCGCGTCGTACTGCGTGGCGCCCGCCATCCACAGCGCGTCCTCGCCCTTGACCGCGACGTCGGCGAGCAGGCCCTCGTCGCGCAGGCCGCGGCGGATCAGGCTCGCGAGCTTGACCTCGTCTTCGACGATCAGCACGCGCACGGTCGTCTCACCGCCCTCTCATCTGGCCTGGCCACGATGGCGACATGAAGAACATCAAGAAGACACTCATCATCATCGCGGGCCTCGTGGCCCTCGCCCTCGGCGGCGCTGCACTCGCCGGCGCCAGCCCGAACGACGTCACCGGCAGCGACCAGCTGTCCGGCAGCACCCTCGACCGCGCCTCCGAGGCCGCGCTGGCGAAGACCGGCGGCGGCAAGGTGACCGACTCCGAGCGTGACAGCGAGAACGGCGCCACCTACGAGGTCGAGGTGACCAAGGACGGCAAGGAGACCGACGTCCGGCTCGACGACCAGTTCAAGGTCGTGACCGCCGAGACCGACGGCGAGGAGAACGACGCCGACGACCAGCAGCTGACCGGCGCGACGCTCGACCGCGCCTCGAAGGCCGCGCTGGCGAAGACCGGCGGCGGCACGGTGACCGACTCCGAGCGCAGCGGCCAGGCGTACGAGCTCGAGGTCACGAAGGCCGACGGCTCGCAGATCGACGTCATCCTCGACGACCAGTTCAAGGTTGTCTCGGCCGCGCCGGATCACGAGGACTGACCCGGCAGATCGATCCACACGTCGGCGCCGCCGCCCTCCCGGGTGGCGGCGCCGGCGTCTCCCCCGTGTGCGCGCGCGATCGCATCGACGATCGCCAGCCCAAGGCCGGCGCCGCCGCGGCCGCGCGCGCTGTCGCCGCGGGTGAAGCGCTCGAACGCGGCGAGGTCCTCCGGGAAGCCCGGGCCGTCGTCGCGGACGTGGAGGCGGACGGCGCCGTCGCGCGCCTCGGCGGCGAGCTCGATCTCCGGCCCGCCGTAGCGGCGCGCGTTGTCGAGCAGGTTGCCCAGCGCCTGCTCGAGCCGCAGCGGGTCGGCGTCGAGCACGAGGCCATCGGCGACGGCAACAGTGGCGTCGGGCGCGTGGCGGTCGCGGACCCGCTCGAGCAGCTCATCGACGCGCACCTCCTCGCGCCGGATCGGCAGCTGGCCCTGGTCGCTGCGGGCGATCACCAGCAGGTCCTCGGCGAGCGCGACGAGGCGGTCGGTCTCCTCGCTCGCCGAGCGCAGCGCGGCGGTCAGCTCCTCGTTCGTGCGGCCGCGGCTGAGCGCCAGCTCGAGCTCGGTCTTGAGGATCGCCAGCGGCGTGCGGAGCTCGTGGCTGGCGTCGGCCACGAACGTCCGCTCGCGCGTGAACGCCGCCTCGATGCGGTCGAGCATGGCGTTGAGCGTCGCGCCCAGGCGGCCGATCTCGTCGTCGGCCGGCGGCACCGGCAGGCGGGCGCCGCGGTCGGTCGCCTCGATCGCGGCGGCGCGGGCGCGCATGCGCTCGACCGGGCGCAGCGCGGCGGCGGTCGCGCCGTAGCCGACGGCCGCGGTCAGCAGCAGCAGGATCGGGCCGCCGATCAGCAGCAGCGCGCCGAGGCTGCCGACCGCCTCGTCGCGGTCGTCGAGCGACTCGCCGACCACGACCACGCCGCCGTCGGCCTCGGTCGCGAGCAGGCGGTAGCGGTCGTCGTCGACCTCGCGCTCGACGGTGATCTCGTCGTCCAGCGCCTCGCGCGCCTGGGCCGGGGTCAGCAGCGGCTCGTCCCCCGCCTCGTCGGTCGTCTGGACGACCGCGCCGGCGCCCGGGTCGAGGACCTGCGCGACGGTGTCATCGCCGCGATCGCTGAACACGCCGGCGCGCGCCTCGAGGTTGCGGTCGATGCCGTCATCGAGCTCGGCGCCGAGCCGCAGATAGAGAAATAGGCCCGCGGCGATCAGCACGAGCGCCATCACGGCGACGAACACGAGCGTGACGCGGAGGCGAACGGACACGCCCCGACGCTACCGCGACGGATGAGTCACAGATGAGAGGGGTACGACCCGTGCATCGAGACGATCGCTGTGCTGGGAGGGGGGACGATGGGGGCCGGCATCGCCGGCCACTTCGCGCGTGCCGGTGCGCAGGTGCGGCTGGCCGACGCCTCGGCGGAGCTCGCCGAGCGAGCGCGCGAGGCGCTGCTCGAGCGGACGCGCGGCCACGTCGAGGCCGGGCTACTCGAGGACGTCGCGGCCACCGAGACCGTGCAGGCGGCGGCGGATATCGAGGCGGCCGTCGAGGGCGCCGACCTCGTGATCGAGGCCGTGCCCGAGGACCCCGACCTGAAGGCCGAGATCCTCGGCCGCGCGTCGCAGGCCGCGCCGGCGGAGGCGATCATCGCCACCAACACCTCCTCGCTCCCGATCGCCGGGCTGTCGGAGTCCGTGCAGCGGCCGGAGCGCTTCCTCGGCGTGCACTGGTTCAACCCGCCGGAGTGGACGCCGGGCATCGAGGTGATCGCCGGGCCGCAGACGGATCGGGCGATCGTCGAGCGGGTGCTCGAGTTCCTGCGCAGCGTCGGCAAGCAGCCCGCCGAGGTCGCCGACCGCGCCGGCTTCGTCTCCAACCGCCTGCAGATGGCGCTGCTGCGCGAGGCGCTCGCGATCGTCGCCGAGGGCCAGACCACGCGCGAGGACCTCGACGTGATCGTCCGCAGCACGTTCGGCTTCCGGCTCCCGTTCTTCGGCCCGTTCCAGATCGCCGACATGGCCGGGCTCGACACCTACGTCGGCGTCTACAAGACGCTCGAGCGCGACGTCGGCCCGGAGTTCGCGCCGCCCGACGAGCTGCGCGAGCACGTCGACGCCGGCCGGCTCGGCACCAAGGTCGGCGAGGGCTTCGCGACCTACACCGACGAGGAGCGCGAGCGGCTGCTGCTCGAGCGCGACCGCCGCTACGCGGCGCTGGCGAGGCTGCTCGAGGAATGATCGACGCGTCGGTGCTGGTGGTGGGCGGCGGGGCGATCGGCGGCGTGACGGCCGCCAAGCTGACCGGCGCCGTGCGGCGGGTCGTCGTGCTCGATGCCGACGCGGACCACGTCGCGCGGCTCAACGCGGGGCTGCGCCTCGACGAGCTGGGCGAGGAGCGCACCGTGCAGGTCGAGGCGGTGACCGGAGGTCGGCGAGGAGACGTTCGACTTCGTGCTGATCACGCTGAAGGCCGCGCACCACGAGGCGGTGCGACCCCTCAAGGGGACCTTCGTCTCGCCTCGGCAACGGGCTCGTCCAGGACCGCCTCGCCGAGCTCGTCGGCGCGGACAACCTGATCGCCGGCATCGTCGAGTGGGGCGCGACCAACCTCGGCCCCGGCCAGCTCGCGCAGACGACGCAGGGACCGTTCGTGGTCGGCGAGCTGGACGGCCCGCCACGCGAGCGAACGCGCCGGCTCGCCGAGGTGCTTCAGCCCGCCGGCGAAACGATCGTGAGCGAGGACATCCGCTCCGTGATCTGGGCGAAGCTGCTCGTCAACAGCGTGTTCAGCGGCCTCGGCGCGGTCGCGGGCGAGACGTACGCGGAGGTCGTCGCGCGCCCCGAGGGCAAGCGCGCGGCGCTGCGCATGTGGCGCGAGGGCTACGACGTCGGGCGGGCCCAGGGGCTCAAGCCGGGGAAGGTCCTCGGCGTCGAGGCCTCCGCCCTCGCCGAGGGAGACGAGGCTGCGCTCGCGACCGCGATGGAGGGCCACGGCGCCACCTACGCCTCGATGCTCCAGGACCTCGAGCGCGGCGTGCCCACCGAGGTCGACGTCATCGTCGGTGCGGTCGTCGATCGAGGCCAGGAATATGACGTTCCGACACCGCTGCACGCGCGCGTCGTCGAGCTGATCCACGCAGCGGAACGCGGCGAGCGCACGCCGTCAGCGGACGCACTCGCCGAACTGGGTTGACGTTTGGATTGCCCGCCAAGGGGGGGACCCATTTGTGGAGGGACTACACCCAAGCAGGGGAGGAAGCCGTTCCATGACGGACTCAGCCACGATCACCCGCGAGGACGCTGGCAAGGACGTTCCAGTCACCAAGCTCGCCATCGCGAGCACGATCGGAACGATCATCGAAGCCTACGACTTCGTCCTCTACGGGACGGTCGCCGCGCTCGTCTTCGACAAGCTCTTCTTCCCCGACGCTGCTCCAGTGATCGCCACGCTGGCGGCGTTCGCGACCTTCGGCGTCGGCTTCCTCGCCCGTCCTGTCGGCGGTGTGATCTTCGGCCACTACGGCGACAAGGTCGGCCGCAAGAAGATGCTCGTGCTCGCGCTCGTGATCATGGGCGTCGCGACCGTGCTGATCGGTGCGCTGCCGGGCTACAACTCGATCGGCATCTGGGCCCCGATCCTGCTCGTCACGCTACGCCTGATCCAGGGCGCCGCGCTAGGCGGCGAGTGGGGCGGCGCCGTGCTGATGGTCACCGAGTACGCGCCGAAGGGCAAGCGCGGGTTCTACGGCTCGTGGCCGCAGATCGGCTTCGCCGGCGGCCTCGCGCTCTCGACTTCGATCATCTGGATCATGTCGACGTCGCTGAGCGACGCGGCGTTCGAGGGCTGGGGCTGGCGCGTACCGTTCTTCGCCAGCGCACTGCTCGTCGCGGTCGGCCTGTGGATCCGCATGAAGATCGAGGAGACGCCCGCGTTCACCGAGCTGCAGGAGAAGCAAGAGCGCGAGAAGGCGCCAGCCGTCGAGGTCTTCCGGGACCACAAGAAGCCGGTGCTGCGCGCGATGGGCATGCGCTTCTCCGAGAACATCACCTTCTACATGCTGATCGTGTTTGCCCTCTCCTACGGTGAGGACGAGCTGGGGATCTCGCGCAACACGCTGCTCGCAGCGATCATCATCTGCGCGGTCGTGTCGTGCTTCGTGATCCCGGCCTGGGGCGCGCTCACCGACCGCATCGGCCGCCGCCCGGTGTTCCTGTGGGGCGCGATCGCGTCGGTCTTCATGGCGGCGGCGTTCTTCCCGCTGCTCCAGACCGGGTCGGCCCTGGTCATCATCCTCCTGTTCGTCATCGTGATGAACACCGCGCACGATGCCCAGTACGCGACGGAGGCGTCGTACTTCTCCGAGATGTTCCCGACGCGGATCCGCTACAGCGGCATTTCGATCAGCGCGCAGCTCGGCGGCGTGTTCGCCGGCGCCTTCGCTCCGCTGATCGCGACCGCGCTGCTCGACGTCAGCGGCATCTGGCTCGTGTCGGTCTACTTCGCCGTCATGTGCTCGGTCTCCGCGATCGCCGCGTACCTCTCGCCCGAGACGTACAAGGAGGACTTCATGGGTCAGCCGACGTCGGCGGACCGCCAGGAGCGCTTCGTCCGCAAGCCGGCGGAGGACCGCGAGACCGTCGGAGCATGACCTGGAAGCCGACCACCGAGCCGGTCGTCATCACGTGCGCGCTGACGGGCGGCATCCACGGCAAGGAGGCCAACGAGGCGCTGCCCGAGCAGCCTGACGAGATCGTCGCGCAGGGCATCGACGCGTGGCGTGCGGGAGCAGCGGTCCTGCACGTCCACGCGCGGAACCCGGACGGGTCGAACACGATGGACCCGGAGATCTACGGCGAGCTGCACGAGCGGCTGTGCGCGGAGACCGACGCGGTCGTGCAGCTCACCACCGGCGGCTCGCCGCGGCTGTCGGTGGAGGAGCGGATCACGACCGTGCGGCTCGCGCCCGAGATGTGCTCGCTCAACATGGGCCTGCTCAACTTCTTCATCCGCGGCGAGCAGGTCTTCTTCCCCAACCACCGCGACGACATCGAGCGCTTCGCGCACGAGATCCGCGAGCACGACGTGCGGCCCGAGCTCGAGGTCTACAGCGTCGCGATGCTGGAGGAGGTCGAGCACCTGCTGTCGCTCGAGATCCTCGAGCCGCCGTACGCGATCAACCTCGTGCTGCACACGCCGACGCAGGGCGGCCAGCGCGGCACGCCGCGCAACCTCGTCGACGCCGTCGAGCGGATCCGCGACCTCTCGGTCGACCCCGACGACGTGCGGGTCACGGTGACCTCGATGGGCCCGACGCAGCTCCCGCTCACCACCATCGGCATCGCGATGGGGTTGAACGTGCGCGTGGGGATGGAGGACAACGTCCTCTACCGCCGTGGCGAGCCGGTCGTCGACAACGCGCAGCTCGTCGAGCGGACCGTGCGGATCGCCAACGAGCTCGACCGGCGACCCGCGTCGCCGGATGAGGCGCGCGAGCGGTTCGCGCTCCGTGGGCGCGTGGCCGGCGCCGTGCCCTAGCCGCGACGCGGTCACTCCCGGTAGGTTTGCGCGGTCCCAGCCGTCTCTGCAGGAGTGTGCCCGTGCGCGCGTCAACCGTCTCGATCGTGATCCTGAGCGCGCTCGCGCTCCTGGCTCCTGCGGCGCAGGCCGCGGCACCGAGAACGGTGGCGTCATGCGACGCGGCTCGTGTCGACAAGGCGGCGGGCGTCGCCCGCACGCTGAGCGACTGCGGCAAGGTCGACATCTGCGCCGCGGCGCCGAGGGCGCGCGCGGCAGGCGCTCGGGCGCCTCTCCGGCGCGCTGGGCGTGCGCCGCGACACGAGCGACCTCTCGCTGATGAGCGCGACACCGCACGAGCGGCCGGCCCGCGCACGCGCTTCCAGCAGTACGTCAAGGGCGTCCCGGTTCGCAACGGCCAGGTCGCGGTCGCGCTCGACAAGGACGGCTCCGTGCTCCACGTCGGCAGCAGCGCGTCGCCGGCCACCACGCTCAACACCAAGGCGACGCGTGAGCCGCGCCGAGGCGCTGCTGACCGCCCGCCGTCGCGTGCCCGCGGGCGACGACACGGTGGCCGCCGCCCACCACGAGCCTCGTCGCCGAGCCGACCGCGCGCGGCGGCCTCGAGCTGGCCTGGCTCGTGCGCCTGGCCGTGCGCAAGCCGCGCGGGGACTGGAACGTCGTCGTGTCGGCCCGCAGCGGCGAGGTGCTGGAGGCCTACGACTCGATCACGCGCGTCGACGGCAGCGCGCTCACCTACTCGCCCAACCCCGTCCAGATGACGGGCAACACCGGCCTGACGCGACGGCGGCGACGCCGACTCGGCGGCGCTCGAACGCCGCGCGCCAGACGTTCACGCTGACCGACCTCAACCCGGGCACCAACCTGCTCCGCGGCACGTTCGCCGACATCGACGCCGCGGCCTCGACCGCCGACTGCAAGCTGCCGTACAGCGCCGGGCCAGGCGTCGAACGCCGCCCGCACCTACAACTACACCCGCAGCCAGGACGCCTTCGAGGAGGCCGCCGCCTACCTGGCGGTCACGCGCGTGCAGCGCACGTACGCCGCGCTCGGCTTCGCCCGGATCTTCCCCGGCCCCGTGCCAGATCGACGTCGCACTGCATCTCGGTCGACAACTCGTTCTTCTCCGACGACCGACGACGCGCTGCACATGGGCGACGGCGGCGTCGACGACGCCGAGGACTCCGACGTCACCGTGCACGAGTTCGGCCACGCGACCCAGGCCGCCCAGGTGCCCGGCTTCGGTCCCGGCGGCGACACCGAGCAGCGGCGCGATGGGCGAGGGCTTCGGCGACTTCCTCGCGGCCTACATCTACCTCCAGGACGGCAACCCGACCTACCAGGCGGCGCGCCGGTTCTGCGTCGTGGAGTGGGACGCGGTCTCCTACAACGCCTTCAGCGGCCCGGACGACGGCAGCGGCTGCCTGCGCTGGGTCGACGGCACCGACGAGAACAACGGGGCCGACATCGGCACCTACGGCGGCACGCCGGTCGAGGAGCACGACGACGGCCGCTACTGGTCGGCGACGCTGACCTGCGTGTTCAACGGCATCGAGCCGTCAGCTCGGCACGGCGCAGGCCCGCAACGCATGCTCACGCTGGTGCTCGCGCACCACTTCGACCTCGCGCCGACGGC
The DNA here is from genome assembly GCA_963802905.1 of uncultured Solirubrobacteraceae bacterium. GTDB lineage: Bacteria > Actinomycetota > Thermoleophilia > Solirubrobacterales > Solirubrobacteraceae > DASQFQ01. The sequence goes on from CAWDKH010000022.1 coordinate 24,133, forward strand.
GGCGCAACACCGCGTTCGCCGACTCGCTCGCCGCGCTGCGCGCGGAGGACGACGCGATCTTCGATGGCGAGGAGATCGAGCTCATCAACACCTGCGGCCAGCAGCGGCTCGGCAAGACGGCGCCGGCCGACACCACGCCGCCGGTGGTCGACGGCGCGCTCGCGCCAGCCGCCCCGGACGGCGCCAACGGCTGGTACCGGACCGCGCCGACGGTGAGCCTGGAACGATCTCCGAGCCCGAGTCGCAGGCCGTCGACAACGGCTGCGACGACGGCGCCGATGCCGGCCGACACGCCCGGCACGACGATCACCTGCACGGTCGACGAGCGCCGGCGGCACCACGGCGAAGTCGCTGACGTACAAGAAGGACGGCACCGCCCCCGACGCTGGCCGCGACGCTCAGCGCCGCGCCGACGGTGGGCGCTGCCGTGACCGCGACACCGAACGCGAGCGACGCCACCTCCGGCGTCGCCGCGCAGTCGTGCGGCGTGCCGGACACGTCCACGGCGGGTCCTCACACGGTGACCTGCACCGCCACCGACGCCGCCGGCAACGGGGCGACGCAGACGCTGGCCTACACCGTCGCCGCGAAGCCCCGCCAGCCGGCGACGACCTACAAGGTCACCAAGGCCAAGGTGGCCCGCAACGGCAACCTGTCGTTCCGCATCAAGGCCAGCCGCTCCGGCCGCGTCCGGCTCAGCGCCAAGTCCGGCAAGGTCAAGTTCAAGTCGGCCAACAAGCGGCTGACCGGCGGCAAGACCCACAAGGTCACGCTCAGGCTCTCTCTGAAGAACCGCGCGGCGTTCCTGAAGAAGCTGCAGGGCGGCAAGAAGGTGAAGGTCAAGCTCACGATCACGCCGACCCCCTCGGGGAAGAAGAAGACGGTCACGCTGACGGTGCGCCGCCGCTAGGCGGCGCACAGCAGTGGCGGGAGCAGGATTCGAACCTGCGAAGGCTGAGCCAACGGATTTACAGTCCGTCCCCTTTGACCGCTCGGGAATCCCGCCCGGAGCGGCCGGAAGTTTAGCCTGCCGTTTAGGCCGAGCGCCGTTTCTCACGAATAGGCTCGGCTGAGCCGACAAGGAGAGCGTCGTGGCAGGAAAGCCGACCAGCGAGACAACGCCGAGCAGCCCGGCCCGTGGGGTCGGGGCGCTTGACCGTGTCGCGGAGCGGCTCGCGGCCGAAGCCGGCGTCGAGCTCGGCGTGGCCGACTCCCCCAGCGACCTGATCGCCGCGCACCGGCTGCGCCATCGCGTCGCCTCGGAGCGCGACGCGTACGACACGCGCGCGCTGCAGATCTGCGCCTGGGACGGCGACACGCTGGTGGGGACGCTGCGGCTCGTGCTGCCGATGCCGGGCAAGCGGCTGCCGGTCGAGGAGGCGTTCGACCTCGCGGTCGAGCCCGCCGGCGAGGTCGTCGACGTCGGGCCGGCGGTCGTGGCGCCGGGGCTCGGGAGCGAGCGTGCGCGGCAGGTGGCGGACGGCCTGGTCGCCCAGGCCTGGTTCGAGACGCGCGCCCGCGGCTACCTCGTGATGGCGGCGATCGCGTCGTCGCGGCTCGCCGAGCGCTACCGCGCGCTCGGGCTCGACGTCGAGGTCATCGGCCGGCTCGGCGACCGCAACGCGCTGCGGCTCGACCCGTCGATCGGCTAGAGCGAAGCGGCCCGCCGGGGCACCATGCCCCGGCGGATCCGAAGTTCGCTAGCCCGTGTCGCGGAGGCGCTGAGCCTCCGGGAGCGACTCGAGCTTCTTCAGCGTGTGGTTCTCGATCTGGCGGATGCGCTCGCGCGTGACGTTGAATGCGCGGCCCACCTCCTCGAGCGTGTACGGGCGGGCGCCCGTGAGCCCGAAGCGCATCTCGATCACCTCGCGCTCCCGCTGGGGCAGCGCGTCGAGGGCCTTACGAACGTTCTCCTTGCGGAGGTTCGTCGAGGCGGTCTCGAACGGGGACTCGGCCGACTCGTCCTCGACGAAGTCGCCCAGCTCCGACTCCTCCTCCTCGCCGATCGGCTTCTCGAGGGAGACGGGCTGCTGCGCCATGCGCAGGATCTCGCGGACTTCGCGCGAGGTGCACTCGAGCTGACGCGCGATCTCCTCCGGAGTGGGCTCGCGCCCGAGCTCCTGGACGAGCTGGCGCTCGACGTGCACGACCTTGTTGAGCTTCTCGACCATGTGGACCGGGATGCGGATCGTCCGCCCCTTGTCCGCGATCGCGCGGGTGACCGCCTGGCGGATCCACCACGTCGCGTAGGTCGAGAACTTGTAGCCGCGGCGGTAGTCGAACTTCTCGACCGCGCGGATGAGGCCCAGCGAGCCCTCCTGGATCAGATCCAGGAACGACAGGCCGCGGCCCAGGTAGCCCTTGGCGATCGACACCACGAGCCGGAGATTGGCCTCCACCATCTCCTGCTTCGCGACGAGGTCGCCGCGCTCGATCCGCTGCGCGAGGGCGACCTCACGCTCGGCGGTGAGCAGCTGTACGCGGCCGATCGACCGCAGGTAGAGCCGCAGCGAGTCCAGCGAGGGCTCGACGGTGAGGTCGATCTCGGGCTTGCGCGGCGCGTCGGGCGTCTTAGCTTCCTGCCGGCCTCCTGCCGGCTCGAAGCGGCCACCTTCCGACGTGGCGAGCTTGCCGTCCGCGCCGACGACGTCGATCCCTTCGCCCTCCAGGTACGCATGCAGCTCCGTGACCTGTTCCTTTGAGACCTCCACCTCTTCGAGCGCGGTGGCGATCTGCTCGAACGTCAGGACACCCTTCTCCTGACCTTCGGCTATGAGCGGACGGAGCTCGTCGATCTCCGTGATAGACGCGTCGCCCGCCAGCAGTGCATCGGTCTTTGTTGCCAAACCCTCATCTTCCGAGACGAATGCTTGCGAGCGCCCTTCGGGGGCTTCATGCCGCCTTGGACGCTCCTGCCTTCTATGTCGTGTGGAAATTTATTTCCACTTCGCGGTTTGAACCGCTCGGGGCCGGGCATTAGTGTCCTCAATCGGTGCTCCGCCGGAGGCTGCCCTGTGCGCTGTCAGCCTTTGTAGCACGGAAATCGCCCGACGTCTTGGAAAAACCTTGGGGTGTCTGGGACGCCTTTTGGGCGTGGACCGGGGCAAACGGGCATCTATCCTTGCCTGAATGGACGAATATCCGACTGCTGAAATCGCCGTAGAGGACGTCCAGAACCGGCTCCCGGCTCTGCACCTCTCCCTCTCCCGCGTCGGCGTCACGAGCGTCGAGAAGGTCATCCGCGTTCGCCAGAACGGCGTCGAGCAACTGTTCTCCGCCGAGCTCGAATGCTTCGTCGACCTGGGGCCGCGCCAGAAGGGCGCGCACATGTCGCGCTTCGAGGAGGTCGTCAACGACGCGATCGGCGAGGTGATCCTCGGCGAGAGCGCGTTCCGCGCCGAGACGCTCGCCCAGCACATCGCCGAGAAGGTCCGCGAGCGCCAGGACGCGCACACGGCCGAGGTCACGATCCGCGCCCGCTACCCCGAGCACAAGCCGGCCCCGGTGTCCGGGATCGAGACGCAGGAGATCTACACGCTGCACGGCTCCGCGGTCGCCGGGGCCGCAGGGCACACGGCGGCTGATCGGCGTCACCGCCACCGGCATGACCGCCTGCCCGTGCGCGCAGACGCTGGTCCAGGAGAGCTCGCGCGAGCGGCTGCTCGAGCAGGGCTTCTCCGACGACGAGATCGCGCGCGTGTTCGAGGCGGTCCCGGTCGCCACGCACAACCAGCGCGGCCTCGGCACGCTGCGGATCGGCTGCCCCGAGAGCTGCGACATCGACATCGACGCGCTGCGGCTGGTGGAGATCGTCGAGGCCTCGATGTCCTCGGAGATCTACGAGCTGATGAAGCGCTCCGACGAGGCCGCCGTGGTCGAGAAGGCGCACCGCCGCCCCCGCTTCGTCGAGGACTGCGTGCGCGAGATGATCGGCGGCGTGATCGCCGCGTTCCCCGAGCTCGGCGACGACGCGTTCGTCTCCGCGCGGCAGGAGAACCTCGAGTCGATCCACCAGCACAACGTCATGGCCGAACGCTTCGGGCTGCTCGGCGAGCTGCGGACGGAGCTCGCGAGCGGCGAGCCGTCAGCGCATCACGTCTCGATGCGCGAGTGGCTCGACGGCGCCGCCACCTGAGTCTCCGGCTCCGTTTCCAGCAGCTTGCGCAGCCGTACGAAGTAGTCGACCCCGGAGAGCACGGTGATCGCCACCGTGGCGTAGATGAGGATGTCGACCCAGGGCGCGGGGCGGTCGACCCAGATCAGGGCCAGCACCATCGCGACCTGGGTCGTGGTCTTGAGCTTGCCCCACACGCTCGCGGAGATGACCTCGCCCTTCTCGAGGGCGAGCATGCGAAGGCCGGTGACCGCGAACTCGCGCGAGATGATCACCATCGCCACCCACGCGTCGAGGCGGTAGAGCGCGACGAGGCTGACGAGCGCGGCGGTGATCAGCAGCTTGTCGGCGAGCGGGTCCATCAGCTTGCCGAACTGGGTGACCTCGTGGCGGCGGCGTGCGAGCCACCCGTCGAGCGCGTCGGTCGCGGAGGCGATCACGAACACGATCGCGGCCAGCAGGTCGGAGTTCTGCAGCGTGGAGAGGAGCACCGCGGCCAGGACCGGGATCAGGGCAACCCGGGTGAGCGTGAGGATGTTCGGCGCGTTGAGGTCGAACATCAGCCGGTCGCGCGGCAGCGCCGCACGCGCAGCCGCACGGTGCGGTCCTTGCCGCGCCGTGCGTCGAGCCGCACTGGGATGCGCGCGTGCTTGCGGCGCAGCGTGTAGCGCGCGCGGAAGCGGCTGCGGAAGCCGGGGCGAGCGGCGCGCGTGCGCCCGAAGCGTCGCGCGGCGGAGCACCGTGCCGGGGCTCACGCGGCGGGCGCCGCGGGCGGCCTCGACGACGAGCGACAGGTTGAGATCGTCGTCACAGGTGCTGCGGACCTGGACGCGAGTGCCGCGGATGCGGCGGCGCTTGACCGGCGAGGCGCGCGGCGTGAAGCGGCTGACGCGGACGCCCTTGTCGTCGAGCGAGGCGTCGACCACCGCGGCTCCGGCGCCGGCGGTGTTGGTGGCGACCTCGAGCGCGTTCGGGTACTTGCGGTAGTTGGCGGTGTTGACGAGCGAGGACCAGAGCACGCCGCCGTCGGTCGAGGTCGTGTAGAGCACGTGGTAGGCGGAGTAGATGATCGCCGCGGTCAGCCGGCCCCGGACGTTGGAGACGAGCTGGTAGCCCGAGTTGTTGACCGCGCGCGTGATGCCGACGGGCGGCGACCAGCCGGCGGGCTCGAGGCGCGTGACGAACAGGTTGCCCTCCGGCCCTGAGGGCTCGAGCATCGCGGCGAAGCCGCCGCCGGCGAGGCCGGTGATCTTCGGCTCGCGGGCGCGGAACGGCGGATCGACCTGCTGCCACGCGGCGACGGCGTTGGGGTTGCCGGCGGGGCCGAGCCGGAAGGCGTGCGTGACCTGGGCGTCAGACCCGGCGGCGAGCACCTCGGTGCCGTTGGAGGCGATGTCGGTGAAGACGCCCTCGAGGAACGGGCCGAGCTGGCTGCCGACGGTGTTGGCGCTCGAGCCGTCGGGCGCGAACAGGCCGGCGCGCGTGGTGGTCGGGCCGTCGGCGGCGGCGAGCCGGCCGGCGGGGCCGGGGACGACCTCGGAGAACGACGCGCCGGAGATCCGGTGGGCGGGGCCGAACGTGTGCCCGCCGTCGGTCGAGCGCGCGAGGAACGAGTAGGCGCCGCGGCCGTCGGTGCGCGGCTCGACGACGTCGATCACGTTGTTGCCCTGCAGGATCACCGAGACCCGGGCGCGGTTGTAGCCCTGGCCGGGGAACGCGACCGTGGTCTGGTAGCCGCAGCGCGTCGCGCGCGGCGGGATGGCGCAGAACTGGACCGCGTCGCCGGGGTCGTAGACGTTGATCTGCCAGGCGACGTAGACGGTGCCGGCATCGTCGATCGCGATGCCGGCGTTCTGGCCGGTGCCGACCTTGAACGGCCGGGCCGCCGCGGTGGACGGCACAGCAAGGCACAGCAGCACGGCGAACAACAGCAAACGCCTCCTCACGGCGCGAATGCTAGGGCTTTACACAACCCCCGCGCGGACCTGTGCGTCCTCGAGCACCGCCATCGCGGCGTTGCGGCCGTTGAGGGCGATCACGGAGCCCGCCGGATGGGTGGCGGCGCCGCAGAAGTAGAGCCCCGGCAGCGCGGTGCGCGAGGGCAGCCGGTGCTCCCACATCTGGTCGGGCATCGTCTCGCCCTGGAAGATGTTGCCGCCGGTGAGGCCGATGCGCTGCTCGATGTCGGGCGGGCCGAGCACCTCGTGGTAGGCGAGGCAGTCCTCGAAGTCGGGCGCGAAGGCGGAGATCAGGTCGATGAACTGGCGGGCGACCTCGTCGCGCCGGTTGTCCCAGTCGAACTCGTAGGGCGCGTACTGGCCGAACACGCTCAGCAGGTGGCGGCCGGGCGGCGCGGGGCTCGGGTCGTGCACGGTCTGGACGTAGATCTCGCCGAAGCCGACGGCGGCCTCGCCGGCGGCGCAGCGCTCGAACGCGCGCTGGGCCTCGTCGACGCCGGTGGTGACGTCGACCGTGCCGCGGGCGGGGAAGTCCTCGCCGGGGGCGGCGGTCCAGTTGGGGAGGCGGTCGAGCGCGGCGTTGAACTTGACCACCGGGCTGCGCAGCTGCCACGCCTCGAGGCGGTCGCGGAGCTCGGCGGGCGCCTCGTCGCCGAGCAGGCGCAGCGCGACCTTGGGGTCGGCGTTGCAGACGACGGTGGTCGCGCGGATCAGCGTGCCGTCCTCGAGCCGGACGCCCTCCTCGGGCACGATCTCGGCGACGGGGACGCCGGCGGCGAGCGTGGCGCCCGGCCTCCTGGGCGGCGTCGGCGATCGCGAAGCTGATCATCCCCATGCCGCCGCGGACGTAGCCCCAGATCGGGCCGCCGCCCTCGAGGTCGCCCTGGTAGTGCATGAGCTTGATCGACGCGGTGCCCTTGTCGTGCGGGCCCGCCCAGGCGCCGATGATGCCCTGGCCGAACAGCGCGTCCTTGAGGCGCTGGTCGTCCATGTACTCGTCGAGGACCTCGGCGATCGAGGCCTCGAAGACGACGTCGATCATCGCCTGCTCGCCGCTGCAGGAGCTCCTCGAGCTCGGCGCGGGACGGCGACTCGCCGATCCAGGTGTCGCGCTCGCCGGTGCGCAGGCGCTTGCGGATCTCGTCGAAGAGGTGCTCGTAGGCCCAGTAGCCCTTCTGGTCCTTGGCGCTGACTCCGAGCGTGTCGAGGTCGCGTTGCGTGCGGGCGTCGTCGAGCCACTGGCCGAAGCTCGTGCCGTCGGGGAACGGGACCCACAGGTTGGGGTCGGCGACGTGGACGTGGAGGCCGCGCTGCTTGAGCTGGAGCTCGCGGATCACGATGTCGTCGAGCAGGCCGACGACGTAGGCGCAGGGGCTGACGATGAAGTCGGGGTCGGCGAACGGGCGCTCGAGCGTGCAGGCGCCGCCGAGCCGCTCGCGGCGCTCGAGGACGAGCACGGACTGGCCGGCCTTGGCGAGGTAGGCGGCGCAGGTGAGGCCGTTGTGGCCGCCGCCGACGATGACGGCGTCCCAGTGCTTGGCGGCGAGCTCGCTGACGGGTGCGGGGAGGCCGACCTCACCGAGTTGCTCTGCGATCGCGTTCATGGGGAGATCTCCTTGGCTACGGCGTCCACGACGACGGCGCCCTCGGGGTGGACCAGCACGGGGTTGCACTCGACGAGCTCGAGGCCGGGAAGTTCGGTGAGGCGGGCGGCGAGCCGGGCGGCGGCGGGGAGGTCGGCGCCGGCGAGCAGCGTCGCGCCGCGGAGCTGATGCATCGCCGCCTCGATCCGCTCGGGGCCGGCGGGCAGCGGGACGACGACGACATCGTCGAGCACCTCGGTGAGCGAGCCGCCGAGCCCGATCACGAGCGCGGGCACGACGGCGTCGCGGCGGACGGAGACGAGCAGCTCGACGCCGGGCGCGGCCATCCGCTCGACGAGCACGGCGCCGGAGGTGCTGAACGAGCGCCAGGCGGCGCGGACGTCGGGCTCCTCGGCGAGGCCCAGGGCGAGCACGCCGGCCGCGGCCTTGTGCTGCACCTCGGGGCTCGAGAGCTTGACCGCCACGGGGGCGCCGAGCTCGGTGAGCGCGGCGACGGCGTCGTCCTCGCCGGCGACGATGCGGCCGTCGACGACGGGGATGTCGCGCGGCGCGGAGGAGGGCTTTGGCCTCGTGCTCGGCGAGCCAGCGGCCGCGCGGAGGGGATCCGTTGGGCGCGGCCTCGTGCGCGGCGGCCAAGGTCCCGTTGGGGGCGGCGACCGCTTCGCGGGCGGCGGCGGCCATCTCTCTCAATCGGCCGGCGTCGGGTGGCGGGGTCTGGAGGGCCGCGGCGCAGGCGAGGCCGGTGCGGAGGCCCGCCACGGCGGGGACGCCTGCCTCGGCGAAGCGCCAGGCGGCGGCGTCGTCGAGCAGCTCAGGCAGCGTGGCGGCGACGAGGACGGGGACCGGGCTGGCGGCGGCGCCGTCGAGGATCCCGTCCTCGACCGCCTGCCAGCTCTCGGCGGAGGCGCCGTCGAGCCCCGGCGGGTGGTCGTAGAAGACGAGCACCTGGTCGACGCCGGGGTCCTCCCCGACGAGCGCGACCATGTCGCGCTGCCATTCGCGGTCGCCCCAGATCTGCGCGGTGTAGTCGAGCGGGTTGGCGATCGTGGCCGCGGCCGGGAGCTTGGCCTCGAGCGCCGCCTGGGTCGGCGGCGCGAACGCGGGGAGCTCGAGGCCGAGGCGCTCCGCCTCGTCGGCGCCGAGCCCGGAGTCGCCGCCCGAGCACGTGAGGATCCCGAGCCCGCGGCCGCCCGGCCGGGCGCCGCGGACGGCGAGCGTCTTGGCGAGCTCGAGCAGGTCGTGGACGTCCTCGGCCCACGCCGCGCCGGCCTCGCGCGCGAGCGCGCGGAAGACTCGGTGGTCGCCGGCGAGCGCGCCGGTGTGGGCGGCCGCCGCGGCGGCGCCGACCGCTGAGGCGCCGACCTTCAGCATCGCGACGCCGATGCCCGCGTCGGCGCACGCGGCCAGCGCCTCGCACAGCGCCGCGCCGTCGCCGGCGTGCTCGATCATCAGCGCGACCGACCGCAGCTCCGGCTCGGTCGCGAGGTGGGCGAGCCAGTCGGCGGTCGTGACGACCGTCTCGTTGCCGGACGAGATGGCGGTGTGCAGGCGCAGGCCCCGGCGGGTGCCGAGCGCGTTGACGACGAGGTTGCCGCTCTGGGAGACGAGCCCGACGTGCCCGGGTTGCATCGGCGCGAGCGCGTCGCCCCAGAGCGCCGCGCGCGAGTGGAGCGCGATCAGGCCGTCGCAATTGGGGCCGCAGACGGGGAGCGCGTGGCGGACAGCGGCCGCGCGAAGGTCCGCTTCGAGGGTCGCTTGGCCCGCCTCTCGGAAGCCGGCCGCGAAGACGACGGCTCCGCCGCAGCCCAGCGCTCCGGCCTCGTCGATGACCGCCGGAACCGACGCGGCGGGGACGGCCACGACCACCGCGTCGGGCGCCGCCGGCAGGTCCGACAGCGTCGGGAAGCACTCGAACCCGTGGACCGACGAGCGGCCCGGGTTGACGGCCCACACGTCGCCCTCGAACCCCGCGCGCCGGAGGTTGATCAGGGTCTCGGAGCCGTACGCCTCGCGGCGCTCGGTGGCGCCCACGACGGCGATCGTCCGCGGGTGGAGGAGCCGCGCGAGGTCCACCGTCAGTGGAGCGTGCGCTCGACGCCGCGCCGCTCGAGCGCCCGGGCGACGATCAGGCGCTGGATCTCGCTCGTGCCCTCCCAGATCCGGTCGACCCGCAGCTCGCGCAGGAAGCGCTCGGCGACGTTGGTGCGCAGGTAGCCGCGGCCGCCGAACACCTGGACCGCGCGGTCGGCGCAGCGATACGCCGCCTCGGACACGAACAGCTTCGCCATCGACGCCTTCGCGTGGACGATCTTCGGGTCGGCGCCCGCGTCGGCGAGCCGCGCGACCTGGAGCGTCAGCGCCCGCCCCGCGGCGGCGTCGGCGGCGGAGTCGGCCAACGGGAACGAGACCCCCTGGTGATCCATGATCCGCTTGCCGCCCTGCTCGCGCGTGAGCGCCCACGCGGTCGCCTCGTCGAGCAGCCGCCACATCGCCCCGACGCCGCGCGCCGCGATCCCGATCCGCTCCTCGGTGAACCACGCGCGCTGGAGGTCGTCGCCGCCGCCGACCTCGCCGATGACGTCCTCGTCGCGCACCTCGACGCCCTCGAAGCGGATCGTCGGGTGCCCGTGCGGATAGGTGTGCGTGAACGGCGGGTCGTCGACGACGGAGATCCCCGGCGAGCGTCGCGTCGACGAGGAACAGCGTCGGCCCCTCCCCCTCCGCGTTCGCCACGACGATGAAGACCGTCGCGATGTCGCCGGAGGTCACGAACCACTTCTCGCCGTCGATCACCCAGCCGCCGTCGCGGCGCCGCGCGGTCGTCGCGATCCCCGACGGGTCCGAGCCGGCGTGCTCTTCGGTCACCGCGTAGGCGTCGTGGCCCTCGCCCCGCAGCGACGGCCGCAGCCAGCGCTCGATCTGCTCCTCCGACCCCGACGCGAGCACGTTGTAGGCGGTCGGGATGTGCCACGAGAGGGCGTTGGTCGAGCGCCCGAACTGCTCCTCGACCAACACCCACTCGAGCTTCGACCAGCCCTGCCCTCCGTGTTCGCGGGCGTGCAGCCCGCCGTGGAGCTCCGCCGCCATCGCCTCGGAGCGGATCCGGGCGAGGTCCTCGGCCGGCAGCTTGCCGCCCGCCCGCTCGGCCTTCTCCTCGAGCGGCATCAGCACGTCCTCGACGTAGCGGCGCGCCCGCGACTGGAGCTCGGCCTGCTCCGGGGTGAGCTCCGTGAGGTCGAGCGTCGTCACACCGGGACCTTCGCGTGCCCATTGCGCGACGGGATCGCCCGCCGCAGCTTCTTCCAGCGCTGGTCGTTGCAGGATCTTCTTGGCCGCGTTGTGCCCGCCGGCGGCCATGACGCCGCCGCCCGGGTGCGTGCCCGCGCCGCACAGGTACAGGCCGTCGACCGGCGTCGAGTACTGCGCCAGCGCCGGCGTCGGGCGCATGAACGCCATCTGGTCCAGGCCCTGCTCGCCCTGGAAGATGTTGCCGCCGAGCAGCCCGAAGATCCGCTCGAGGTCCGGCGGGGCGAGCACCTCGTGGTGCACGACCGCGTCCTTGACGTTCGGCGCCACCGCGCCGAGCGTGTCGAGGCACTGCTGCCCGTAGCGCTCGCGCGAGCCCTCGGGCCAGCCCTCCTCGTTGTAGGGCCCGTACTGGGTGAACATCGTCACCACGGTCGCGCCGTCGTCGGTCAGCGTGTCGTCGATCGTGGTCGGCACCTCGACCTCGAGGTACGGCGCCTCCGACGGCCGCCCGCGCACCGCGTCCTGCCAGGCGCGCTCGAGGTAGTCGATCGAGGGGCAGAACGCGACGCCGGAGCGCAGCAGCATGTACCGGTCCTCGTCGGTCACGCCCTCGTAGTGCGGGGGCTCGGAGAGCACCCAGTTGACCTTCACCGACCCGCCGCGCGTCTTGTAGCGCTGCAGGTCCTCGACGACCTCGTCGGGGAAGTGCTCGGCCCCCGCCAGGTCGAGCACCGTCGTCTTGGGGTGCGCCCCCGAGACGACCACCCCTGCCCGAAGCTCCTCGCCCGACTCGAGCGTCACGCCGAGCACGCGCCCGTCGCGGACGTCGATCGAGCGGACTGCCGCGCCGGTGCGGATCGTCGCGCCCGACGCCTCCGCCGACTTCGCGATCGCCATCGAGATCGCGCCCATGCCGCCCTTGACGTGGCCCCACAGCCCGGACACGCCGTCGATCTCTCCCAAGCGCGTGGTGCAGCAGGTTGTAGGCGGTGCCCGGCGTGCGCGGCCCGGCCCACACGCCGACCACGCCGGTCGAGGCGGTCGCGCCCTTGTAGAGGTCGTTCTCGAACCAGTCGTCGAGCAGGTCGCCGACCGACATCGTCATCACGCGGTAGAAGTCGTGGACGTCGCGCTTGGACAGGCCCGCGGCGCGCCCCGCCTCGCGCAGCAGCGAGAACAGGTCGCCCGGGCGCTTGGAGCCGATCATCGGCGGCGGCTTCAGCATCAGCGGGCGCAGGAACGCCGCCATCCGCTCGAGCAGGTCCTCGAAGGCCGGCAGCGCCGCGGCGTCCTTCTTCGAGAAGCGCGCGAGCGACTCGACCGTCTTCTGCTGGTCGTTGTGGAAGAACAGCACGCGGCCGTCGGCGTCGATCGCCGCGTAGGCGGGATCGAGCGGGTGGACCTCGTAGCCGAAGTCCTTGAGCCGCAGGTCCTTGACCACGGTCGGCTGCAGGAGCGAGACCACGTAGGAGGCGCGCGAGATGCGATGCCCCGGCCACACCTCCTCGGTCACACAGGCCCCTCCGAGGATGTCGCGGCGCTCGACCACGCAGACGCGCAGCCCGGCCCGCGCGAGGTATGCGCCGGCGGTGAGCCCGTTGTGGCCCCCGCCGACGACGATCGCGTCGTAGTCGGTCATAGGCGGCCAACCTACGCGATCCTGACCATGTAGTCAAACGCACGAACTCCTGATAGATTCGGACGCCATGACGCCGCCCTTCACCGAGGCCGAGCTTGCGGAGACCCGGCGCCCGCTGCTCGAGGCCAGCCAACTCCCGCCCCGTGCCTACGTCGACGAGGAGGTCGCCGCCTGGGAGGCGGAGCACCTCTTCCTCGGCGGCTGGGTGTGCGTCGGCCACGAGCAGCCGCTCGCCTCGCGCGGCGCGTTCGTCACGCGCGACATCGGCGGCGAGAGCCTGCTCTTCATGGGCGACGACGAGGGCAAGCCGCACGGCGTCTTCAACGTCTGCCGCCACCGCGGCGCCCGCCTCGTGAGCGAGCCGGAGGGCACCATGCGGCGCCTCCAGTGCCCCTACCACGCCTGGTGCTACGGCTTCGACGGCGCGCTCAAGTCGGCGCCCCACACCGAGGAGATCGAGAACTTCGACCCCTCCAACATCGGCCTGACCGCCGTCCGCATGGAGGAGCGCCACGGCCTCCTGTTCGCCGACGTCTCCGGCGTCGCCGGCCCGATCGACGACCACCTCGGCGACCTGCAGCAGCACCTCGAGCACTACCGCCTCGGCGAGCTCGAGCGCCACGGCGCGATCACCTACGACGTCGAGTCGAACTGGAAGGCGATCGTCGAGAACTACTCCGAGTGCCTGCACTGCCCGGGCGTGCACCCCGAGCTCAACCGCCTCAGCCACTACCTGAGCGGCGACGAGTACTACGGCAGCGGCGCCTGGTGCGGCGGCTCGATGACGCTCAACGAGGGCGCGGAGACGATGGCGCAGAACGGCGGCCACGCCCACCGCCCCGCGATCAAGGGCCTGAGCGAGAAGGAGCAGCGCGACGTCCTCTACTTCGCGCTCTTCCCCAACCTGCTCGTCTCGCTGCACCCCGACTACGTGATGGTCCACACGCTGTGGCCGCGCGGCGCCGGGCGCACCGAGGTCGTGTGCGAGTGGTACTTCGAGCCCGAGACCGCGGCGCAGCCCGGACTTCGATCCGTCCGATGCGATCGGCTTCTGGGACATGGTGAACCGCCAGGACTGGGAGGTGTGCGAGCTCGTCCAGCGCGGCATCGGCTCGCGCGGGCACGTCCCCGGCCGCTACACCGACAACGAGACGACCGTCCACGCCTTCGACCAGCTCGTCGCCGACGCGTACCTCGAGAAGTGACGCGAGCGTTCCGCCCGCGAGCGGATCCTCGACGCGGCGATGAACCGGATCGCCAACGACGGGATCGACGCGGTGCGGATCGCCCGCATCGCGATGGACGCGCGGGTCTCGACCGCGCTCGTGCACTACCACTTCGCCACCCGCGAGGCCCTGCTCGCCGAGGCGCTCGAGTACAGCTTCGAGACCGCCGGCGAGGTGCGCGAGGAGAGCAGCAGCGATCCGGTCACGCGCCTGCGGGCGATGATCGACCAGTGCCTGCCGCTGCCCGGCGAGCTCGAGCGCGACTGGGTGCTGTGGGTCGAGCTGTGGCTGCGCGCCGTCCGCCACCCCGAGCTGCGCCCGACCGCCGCGAAGCTCTACGCGCGCATGAACGTCTGGTTCCGCACCGCGATCGAGGAGGGCGGCTTCGGCGACGTCGACGCCGGCGCGATCGCGGACCGCACGCTCGCGCTGATCGACGGCTTCGGCGTGCGGGCGCTGCTCGGCGACCCCGAGATGCCGCTCGAACGCGCGCGGACCGAGGTATGGCACGCACTCGCGGGTGACCTGGGCTTGCGCGACGAGGCGCCGAGCGGTTACGTTCACTGAATCGCCGTTCGGATAACTCTTCGATGAGCCCGCGTCCGAGCACCGGGCACGTCCGCCGCCCCGCGATCCTCAAGGCCGCTGCGGAGGTGATCGCCGAGCGCGGCGTCATCGGCACGCGCATCGCCGACGTCGCCGAGCGGGCGGGCACCTCGCCGCCCGGCGTCCTCTACTGGTTCGCCACCAAGGACGAGCTGCTGACCGAGGCGCTGGCGTTCTCCGACGACCACTTCTACGCGTCGCTCAACGACCAGCTCGCGCAGTTGGCGGGCCCGCGCGAGCGGCTGGCGCGAATCGTCGAGATGTGGCCGGCCGACGGCGACGGCGAGGCGGTGCTGTGGATGGAGCTGTGGGTGCGCGCGCTGCGCGATCCCGCGGTCAACGCCGCGCGCGCGAAGCTCGACGGCCGCTGGCGGGCGGCGATCGCGGACGTCGTGCGCGACGGACAGGCAGCTGGGGAGTTCGGGTCGGTCGACCCGGAGGAGTTCGCGCTGACGCTTGGCGCGCTGATGGATGGGTTCGCGATTCAACTCGCGCTGCGCGATCCGGCAGTGACGCCGGAGCGGGTGCGCGAGCATTGCATGGCGCTCGTGGAGGAGCGCCTCGGACTGGAGGGAGTGGCAGATGGGGCCTGAGGGGATCTTCAACGGACCGCTACGGCGGCGCGAGCTGCTGCGGGGCGGGGCGGGCCTCGCGCTCGGGCTCGGGCTGGCGGGCTGCGGCGTCGGCAACGAGGCGGCGTCGAGCAAGAAGGCGACCGAGAAGGTGGTCAAGGCGGAGCCGGACGGCGACCTCGTGTACTTCAACTGGTCGGAGTACATGGAGCCGAAGCTGATCAAGGCGTTCGAGAAGCAGTTCGGCGTCAAGGTCCGCGAGTCCAACTTCGACTCGATGCAGGGCATGATGGCCAAGCTGCGGTCGGGCAACCGCTACGACCTGATCTTCCCGTCGTCGGAGTGGGTCGACCGCCTGCGCAAGGCCAACCAGCTGCTGCGGATCGACACCGAGCAGATCCCCAACGCGTCGACGCTCTACCCGTACTTCAAGCAGCCCTGGTACGACCCGAAGGCCGACCACACCGTCCCCTACGCGATGTACGCGAGCGGCCTCATCTACCGCAAGGACAAGGTCGAGATGACCGGGTCCTGGAACGACATCGGCAACGAGAAGGCCAAGGGCCGCAGCTACCTGCTCGACGACTTCCAGGAGGTCATCGGCGCCGGCAACCTCGTCAACGGGGCCAAGCTCAACGAGACCGACCAGGCGGCGGTCGACAAGTCCAAGCAGTGGGCGCTCGACCTCAAGCCGAACCTGCGCGGCTTCTCCACCGACGACGTGCAGAACATGGTCAACGGCAACGCGTGGATCCACCACGGGTGGAACGGCGATGTCGTCAACGTCCGCAACCAGGTCAAGAAGCCCGAGAACTACTCGTTCGTGAAGTGCGAGGAGGGCATCCCGCTCGGCACCGACTGCTTCGCGATCCCCGCCAACGCTGAGCATCCGGGCACGGCGCTGACGTTCATCAATTTCATCCTTGACCCCGAGAACGCCTCGAAGAACATCGAGTACATGGGCTACCCGATGCCGTACAAGGGGCCCGACGAGACGTTCGCGGACCTCGTCAAGGACGATCCCGCGATCGACGTCACGATCGACGACCTGAAGAACGGCCAGCAGTACGCGAACCTCGGCGCGGCGGGCCGGCGCACCTGGGACGAGGCCTGGACGGAGATCAAGGCCGGCTGAGGCCGCGACGATGGGCGACCGCTTCGCTGCGCGGTTCCTGATCCCGGGCGGGCTCTGGCTGCTGCTGTTCTTCGCGGTGCCGCTGGGGATCGTGCTGGCGATCTCGTTCGGCACGACCGACGACCTCGGCGCCGCGATCTACGGCTGGTACCCGGAGAACTACTCGCGCGCGTTCGACCCGCTGTTCGTGCCGGTGCTGCTGCGCTCGGTCGGCTATGCGCTGGCGACCGTCGTGCTGTGCCTCGCGCTCGGCTATCCGGTCGCGTACTACATCGCCCGCTTCGGCGGCCGCTACAAGAACGTCCTGATCGCGCTCGTGGTGCTGCCGTTCTTCGTCAACTACCTCGTGCGCACGTACGCGTGGGTGGCGATCCTGTCCGACGAGGGGATCCTCAACGGCCTGCTCGGGCGCGACGAGCCGGTCCAGTTCCTCAACAACTCGTTCGCGGTCGTCGGCGGGCTCGTCTACGGCTACCTGGCGTTCATGATCCTGCCGGTCTACGCGGCGCTCGACCGCATGGACCCGGCGCTGATCGAGGCGGGCAAGGACCTGTACGGCTCGCGCTGGGCCACGTTCCGCCACGTCACGTGGCCGACGACGTTCCAAGGCGTGCTGGCCGGCACCGTGCTCGTGTTCCTGCCCGCGGTCGGCGACTTCGTCAGCGCGCAGCTGCTCGGCGGCCCCGGCACGTACATGGTCGGGAACCTGATCCAGCAGCAGTTCTTCGGCGCGGAGAACTGGCCGTTCGGCGCCGCGCTGACCACGCTGCTGATGCTGTTCCTGCTGATCTGGATGGTCTTCTACCTGCGCTCGGCGGCGAAGGCCGCGCGCGAGGCGACGGCGTGAACGACTTCGACCGCCCGCGCTTCTTGCGCATCTACACGGGCGCGTTCTTCGCCGTCCTCTTCCTCCCGATCCTGCTGGTGGTGCTGTTCTCGTTCAACTCGGAGCGCTCGCTGCAGCGCTTCACCGGCTTCTCGTTCGAGTGGTACCAGCGCTTCTTCGAGAACGAGTCGCTGACCTCGTCGCTGCGGGCGAGCCTCGAGATCGCGTTCGTGACGATGATCGTCGGCACGCTGCTGGGGACGCTGCTCGCGTTCGGGCTCGTGCGGGCGCGCACGCGCTGGGCGGGGGGCGCGAACGTGCTGATGCTGGTCCCGCTCGTGACGCCGGAGATCGTGGCCGGCGTGTCGGCGCTGCTGCTGTTCACGCAGCTCGGCTGGCGGCTGTCGCTGGGCACGATCATGCTCGCCCACATCACGTTCTCGATCTCGTACGTGACCGTGGTGGTGCGGGCGCGGCTCGCTGCGCTTCACCCGGAGGTCGAGCAGGCGGCGATGGACCTCGGCGCGTCGCGGATCCAGACGGTGTGGCTCGTCGTGCTGCCGGCGCTCTGGCCGGCGATCCTGGCGAGCGGGCTGCTGACCTTCGCGCTGTCGTTCGACGACTTCGTGCTCTCGTTCTTCACGACCGGTGAGTCGCCGCAGCCGCTGCCCGTGCGCATCTGGTCGGCGATCCGCTTCGGCGTGACGCCGACGATCAACGCGATCGGGACCTTGATGCTGGCGATCTCGGTGTTCTGCATCGCGCTCGCGGTGTTCCTGCCGAAGCTGCTCGGCCGGCGCGAGAGCGGACTCGGCGTCCTATTGGGGAGGGAGGAAGCGTGAGCGAGGCCGTGCGCTTCGACGGTGTGACCAAGCGCTTCGGCGCGGCGACCGCGGTCGACGACCTCAACCTGACGATCGAGGAGGGCGAGTTCTTCTCGCTGCTCGGGCCGTCGGGCTGCGGGAAGACGACGACGCTGCGGATGATCGCCGGCTTCGAGCAGCCGACCGAGGGCGAGGTCTTCCTCGAGGGCAAGCCGGTGGCGACGGTGCCGCCGTACAAGCGCCACGTCAACACGGTCTTCCAGTCCTACGCGCTGTTCGAGCACCTCGACATCGAGGGCAACGTCGCGTTCGGGCTCAAGCGGCGCAAGGTGCCGGGGCCGGAGATCGAGCAGCGGGTCGCCGAGGCGCTCGAGCTCGTGCAGATGGTGGGGCGCGAGACGGCGAGGCCGAACGAGCTGTCCGGCGGCCAGCGCCAGCGCGTCGCGCTCGCCCGCGCGCTGGTCAACCGGCCGGCGGTCCTGCTGCTCGACGAGCCGCTCGGCGCGCTCGACCTCAAGCTGCGCAAGCAGATGCAGGTGGAGCTGAAGTCGATCCAGCGCGAGGTCGGGATCACGTTCGTCTACGTCACGCACGACCAGGAGGAGGCGCTGGCGATGTCGGACCGCATCGCGGTCATGGACCACGGCGTCGTCGTCCAGTGCGGAACGCCGGAGGAGGTCTACGAGCAGCCGGCGAAGCCGTTCGTGGCCGGCTTCATCGGCATCTCGAACCTGATGCCGGGCACCGTCGAGGACGGCGGCGTGCGGCTGGCCAGCGGGGCGCACGTCCCGGCGCCGCTGCCGGAGGGGTGCGCGGCGGGCGCCGAGGTCCAGCTCTCGGTGCGGCCGGAGAAGATCTGGCTCGACGAGCAGGAGGACGGCATGGTCCAGCTCGAGGGCACGGTCGCGGAGCGCGTCTACGTGGGCACGACGACGCAGGTGATCGTCGAGCTCGGGCCGGACACGCGGGTCGTGGCGCTGGAGCAGAACACGCACGTCTCGCACGCCCACGACCGCTGGGAGATCGGCGAGAAGGTCACGCTGGCGTGGCGGCCGGAGCACTCGCGCGTGCTCCGCTGAGCAGCGCCGCGCCGGCCAGGACCGGCGCGAGGTTGATGGCGAAGAAGAGCCAGGTGCCGGCGTCGTAGTCGACCTGCGCCGCGGCGGGGACGACGGGGTCGGTGACGAGCACCGCGAGGATGGCGGCGATGCCGAAGGTCACGAGCGTGATGCCCAGCGTGCGGAGCTCCGCCGGGGTCGCGCCGGTCCTGAGCACCCACGCGCCGACGGCGGGCGTGAGGTAGGTCGCGGCATAGATGCGCGCGTGGAAGGCGTCGACCGGCCAGGGCCAGAAGCCGGTGGCGTCCGCCGGGATGACGAGCATCGCGACCCCGTAGCCGCCGAACACCAGCGCGAGCACGGTCATCGCCGCGCGCGCGTGGATCAGCGGCTCCGGCACGCGCCAGTCGCGCAGCCGCCACAGGAAGACCGCCGAGTTCACGGGCAGGAACAGGTAGAGCGGCCAGAACACCCAGGTGGCGACGCGCACCCACTCGAAGCGGTCGGCGTAGGCGAGCATCACGACCATGATCGCCGCGGTGAAGATGAAGATCTCCCACAGCACGAGGCGGCCCGGCGACCAGCGGCCGGTGACCGCGAGGATCACCAGCGGGACGAGCGCGGCGAGGTAGATGACGCCGACGTAGCGGGCGTTGAACGGCGGCGTGATCCAGGCCCAGATGTCGGTGCCGCCCCACTTCGGCGTGGTGAGCAGGAGCGCCGCGGCCGCGCCCACGACACCGCACTCGACCCACGTGACCGCGCGCAGAAAGCCGGGGATGCGCGGGTTCACGCGCCGACTCTAGATGGTTGATCCCATCAGGGCTTGAGGCGATGCCCGGTGGTGAACAGCCAGACGCTCCACGTCACCGAGGCTGCGGCGATCGCGGCGGTGACGCCGAGCGAGAGCCAGATCGACGTGTCGCTGTGGCCGAGGAAGCCGTAGCGGACGGCGTCGATCAGGTAGTGGAGCGGGTTCAAGCGCGAGATCTCCTCCCACGGCGAGGGCAGGCTCGCGACGCTGTAGAACACGCCGCCGAGGAACGACAGCGGCAGGATCACGAGGTTGGTCACGAACGCCGTGTGGTCCCACGACTCGGCGTAGATGCCGACCACGATCCCGAACGAGCAGAACAGGAAGAGCAGCAGGACCACCGCCGCGATGAGCGCGAGCGGCGCGTTGATCGGGACGTGGGTGAGCGGCAGCGCGACCAGGAGCAGGCCGATGCCGATCAGCAGCGCGCGCACGGCGCCGCCGACGTTGAGCGCGAGGTTGACCTGCCACGGGCGCATGGGCGCGGCGAGCACGTCGTTGATGTAGCGGTCGAAGCGGGCCTGGAAGACGCTCGCCGAGTTGTTGGCGTAGGCGGCCTGGGCCATCGTCATCGTGATCAGGCCGGGGACGATGTAGACGTCGTAGGAGACGCCGTCGATCTCGCGGATGCGGTCGCCGAGACTCAGGCCGAAGACGAGGATGAACAGCGAGCTCGAGAGGATCGGCGCGAGGACGGTCTGCGTCCACAGCTTCAGCACGCGGTTGACCTCGCGGCCGGAGAGGGCGATCAGTCCGCGGTGCGTCACTCCTCGAGCGTAGAAGCACCCGCGCTGGCGATCACGACGAGCCCGATGGCGATCCAGTCGCGGATCGCGAGGTCCTGGTCGAGCACGACGAAGCCGGCCAGCGCCGCGACCGCGGGCTCGAGCGACATCAGCACGCCGAACACCCGCTTCGGCAGCCGCCGCAGCGCCTCGAGCTCGAGTGAGTAGGGCAGGACGGAGGACGCGAGCGCCACTGCGAGGATGGCGCCGAGCAACTCAGGCTGGAGCAGCTCGGTGCCCGCGTCGGCGATCCCGAACGGCGCGACGAGCACGGCGCCGGCCACCATCGCGACCGCGAGCCCGGTGCCGCCCGGGAACAGCGCGCCGGTGCGTTGGGACAGCACGATGTAGGCCGCCCACAGCACGCCGGCGGCGAGCGCGAAGGCGACGCCGAGCGTGTCGAGCGAGCCGCCGGAGTAGTCGGCGAGGCCGAGGATGCCGAGCGCGGCCAGCGCGACCCACAGCAGGTCGAGCGGCCTGCGCGAGCCGACCACGGCGACCCCGAGCGGGCCGATGAACTCGAACGTCACCGCGACGCCCAGCGGGATCCGATCCATCGCCTCGTAGATGCAGAGGTTCATCGCGCCGAGTGCGAGGCCGAACGCGATCGCCGTGCGCAGGCCCGGTTTGCCGCGGACCTTCGGCCGCCACCACGCGACGAGGATCACGGCGGCAAACGCCAGCCGGCCGAACGCAGCGCCTGCCGGCCCGAGCTCGTCGAACAGCTCGACGGCGAACGCCGCGCCGACCTGGAGCGACGCGACGGCGAGGATGACGAGGCCGACGCCCCGGTTCAAAGCGCCTTGCGGTACCGCAGCTCGCGCAGACGCGCGCCGTTCCACACGCGCTCGTGCGCCTCGCCGTCGGCCTGCCACCCGGCCGCCTCGTAGAACCGGCGCGGGCGCTCGTTGCGCTCCTCGGTCCACAGCGTCGCCTCGGTGCAGCCGCTCTCGCGCAGCGCCGCTTCCCCCGCCGCCAGCAGCGCGCGGCCCGCGCCGCTCCCCCACGTGCGCGGGTGCGTGTAGAGGAGCGCGATCTCACAGCCCGCGGGCACGACGAAACCGATCACCTCGCCTTCCTCCTCCGCCACGATCTCGTCGCCGGTGAACGCCGGCGCGCGCATGGCCGCCAGTGCCTCCTCGCCGGCGAAGCCCCACGCCGCGCGGCCCGCGGCGAGGAACAGCTCGGCCATGGCGGTGTAGTCGGCCGCTTCAGCCGCGCGCACGCGAGGGCCGGGCGAGCCCGTGCTTGGCCCCTTCCTCGAGCAGGCGTTCCTCGGTGACGGCGCCGCCGGTGGCGGTCGGCACGCCCATCGCGAGCTGCGAGTACAGCTGCGCCCAGCTGATCCGCTCCTCGGACTGCGCCCCACGCAGGTCGGCCCACGCGTAGGCGGCGCACAGCAGGTCGCGGTCGCCGGTGGTGTCGACCACCGGGCCGGGATCGAAGTCGGGGACCTCGACGACCTGGCCGCCGACCATCGCCACCACATTGTGCGCGTCGACGATGATCACGGCCGTCTCGATCCAGTCGGCGAGCGCCTCGCCCGCGGCCTGCGCGGTGTCCGTGCCGGTGAGCACGCACGCGTCTTGCGCGTTGAGGAAGAGCGCCCGCGCGCCGACGTTGCGCTCCGGCAGCTTGCCGGCGAACGCGCGCGCGTCGTCGTCGCCGCAGGTCAAGTAGGCGCGCACGCCGTTGGGCACGAGGTCGAGCTGGTCGAGGTTGGCGGCGATCGCCACGGGGGTGAGCGCCGCGACGTCGGCGGCGCGGGCGCGGATGCCGGGGTCGACGGTCACCATCGTGCGCTCCTGGCCGATCGGCATGATCACGGTCTCCGGCGTCCGCTTGGTGCGGAAGCCCGCGACCGCAACGCCATCGCTCTCGACCTGGCGGCGCACGTACTCGCCGCCGAGGTCGTCGCCGACCGGCGCGACGAGCGCCGTGTCGAGCCCGAGCCGCGCCGCGGCGACCGCCGTGATGGCGCCACCGCCCGGTGAGCGCACCAGCTCGCCGGCGAAGCGCTCCTCGCCCGGCTCGGGCAGGGCCTCGAGCCCGACGAACGTGAGGTCGAGGAAGGCGGGGGTGGCGACTGCGAGTTCGACGCGAAGCACGGCGCGTGAGGGTAACCGCTCCGGATCAGGCCCGCTTGCGACCTGACTCCGTGTCGAAGAAGCGCAACCCCTCGCGCACCAGCCCGTAGCGGACCGTGTCCCCCACCTGCGCGGCCGCGCGGCCGTCGACCTGGAGCACGATGCCCTCGAGGCCGAGGAACGTCTCGCGCCCGAGCGCCTCGACGTACTCGACGGTTCCCTCAAACGGCCCGATCAGGCCCTCCTGCCAGAGCCGCGCGAACTCCGGCCGCACCCCGATCGTCGCGTCCGCGGGATCGAGGCCGAAGCGCGCGGCGGGCGCGAAGCTCATGCCCGGCGAGCCGATGAAGCCCGCCACGAACATGTTGGCCGGGTGGTCGTAGACCTCCGCCGGCGTGCCGACCTGCTCGAGCCGCCCCTCGTTCATCACCGCGATCCGGTCGCCCATCGTCATCGCCTCGACCTGGTCGTGGGTGACGTAGACCGTCGTCGTCCCGATCTCCTGCTGCAGCTTCTTGATCTCGCCACGGGTCTGCACGCGCAGCTTGGCGTCGAGGTTGGAGAGCGGCTCGTCCATCAGGAATACCTGCGGGTCGCGGACCAGCGCGCGCCCCAGCGCCACGCGCTGCTGCTGGCCGCCCGAGAGCTGGCGCGGCTTGCGGTCGAGCAGCCCGTCGAGCTCGATCGACTCCGCGGCGCGGCGCACCCGCGTGTCGATCTCGTCCTTCGGCGCCTTGCGCCGCCGCAGCGCGAACGCGAGGTTGTCGTAGACCGTCATCTGCGGATACAGCGCGTAGTCCTGGAAGACCATCGCGATGTCGCGCTCGCGCGGGGCGACGCGGTTGATCACGCGGTCGCCGATGCGGATCTCGCCCTCGGTGATCGACTCGAGCCCGGCCAGCATCCGCAGCGCGGTCGTCTTGCCGGAGCCGGACGGCCCGACGAGCACGAGGAACTCGCCGTCACCCGCCTCGAGGGTGAGCTCGCGCACCGCCTCGACGGAGTCGAAGCGCTTGGTCACGGAGTCGAACGCGACGCTCGCCATCTAGCCCTTGACCGCCCCGCTCAGCATGCCGCGGATGAAGTGGCGCTGGAGGAAGACGTAGACGAGCACGACCGGCGTGGCCACGATCACCGAGCCGGCCGCGAGCAGCGCGAAGTCGGTCGTGTTGCGGCCCGAGAAGAACGCGAGACCGAGCGGCGCCGTGCGCAGGTCCTCGTTGCTCACCATCACCAGCGCGAGCAGGAACTCGTTCCACGTCCACATGAACACGAGCACGGTCATGGTCAGCACCGCCGGGCGCCCGAGCGGCAGCACGACGCGCCACAGCGTGCTCCAGCTCGAGGAGCCGTCGAGCCGCGCGGCCTCGACCAGCGAGCGCGGCACGGAGCGGAAGAACGCCCGCATCCAGAACGTCCCGAACGCCAGCGACACCCCGACCTGGGGGAAGATCAGCGCCGCGTAGGTGTCGGTCAGCCCGAGGTCGCGGAGGTCGTAGTAGAGCGGCACGACCGTCGACTCGAGCGGCACCATCAGCCCGAGCAGGAACAGGTAGAAGAGCGCCTGGTCGCCGCGGAAGCGCATCATCCCGAACGCGTAGCCGGCCAGGATCGACAGGAACCCCGAGAGCACGACCACGCAGACGACGACGATCGCGCTCGAGCGCAGGTAGGTGGAGAAGTGGCCGTCGTCCCACGCCTTGGAGAAGTTGCCGACGTGGACGCCGTTGGGCTGCCCGAACGTCGCCACCTCCCCCGGCTGCTGGAGCGCGGTCAGGAGGATGCCCACGATCGGGACGAGCGCGATGATCGAGAACACGCCCAGCAGGGCGTAGGTGAGCGCCTGCTCGCGGCGGTCGATCACCGCGCCGCCTCCCGCTCGGCGACCCGGTTGATGAGCATCGTGAGCACGAAGATCAGCGCCGCGATGCAGACGCCGATCGCCGCGGCGGTGCCGACGTCGCCGCTGCGGAACGCGCGGTTGTAGACCTCGAGCGCGGGCACCGTCGTCGAGCCGCCCGGCCCACCGCCGGTGGTGATGTAGACGAGGTCGAACGAGCGCAGCGCCTGGATCGTGGTCAGCGTCAGCGCGACCGCGATCTCGTTGCGCAGCCCGGGCAGCGTGACCGCGAAGAACTCGCGCACCGGCCCGGCCCCGTCCATCCGCGCGGCGTCATACAGCGACTGCGGGATCTTCTGCACGCCCGCGGTGAACAGCACCATCGCCAGCCCGTACATCACCCACGTGCCGATCAGCCCGACCGACGGCAGCGCGAGCGTGAACGAGCCGAGCCAGTTCTGCGCCAGGCCGCCGAGCCCGATCGCCCGCAGTGCCTCGTTGAGGAGCCCGTCGTTGGGGTCGTAGATCATCCGCCACATCACCGCGACGACCACGAGCGCGATCACCTGCGGCAGGAAGAGGACGGTGCGGAACAGGGCGAGCCCGCGCACACGCGAGCGCGACATCGCCGCCGCCAGCAGCAGCCCGATCACGATCGGCCCGACCGCGTAGAACGCGACGAGGACCAGCGCGTGCCAGAACGCCGCGCGGATGTCCGGGTCCGAGACGATCGCCTTGTAGTTCGCCAGCCCGGTCCACTCGCCGGCCGTCACGCCGTCCCACGTGAACAGCGACAGCCACGCGCTGTGCAGCAGCGGCGCGAGCACGAACAGGCCGAAGACGACCAGGCCCGGCAGCAGATACAGATAGGCGACGCGCCGCGGCTCGCCAGGCGGCGCGAGCGTCGTCACAGCGTGTCGGTGAACTTCGCGTAGTCCTCCTGCACGCCCTTGGTGAACTCCTCGGGCGTGAGCTTGCCGCCCAGCAGCCGTTGCACGGCGCCTGAGAAGTCGTCGAAGAACGTCGGCGTCGCGTAGTCCATGTACGGGGTCAAGCCGTCGGTGTCGCTGAGTCGCTTCCAGGCGGCGAAGATCTCCTTCTGGACCGGCGTCGTCGGCGTGATGCTGGGCTGCATCGCGGGGAGGTTGTCGGTCTCCACCTGCACGTCAGCCGCCTTCTGGTTGGTGATGAAGTCGAGGTAGGCGGCCGCCACGTCGGCGTTCTTGGACTTCGAGGTGATGCCCCACGGCAGGCTCTCGCCGCCGAGCGAAACCGGGTCGCTCCCGGCCTCGCGGCCGGGCATGAGGAAGAAGCCGAGCTTGTCGCCGAGACCCTTGAGCGCGTCGAACGTGATCCAGGTTCCCGCGATCGTGAACGGGCCGTTGCCCTTGACGAACTGCTGCCACGCCGGGTCGTAGCCGACGCCGTTGAAGTCCTTCGTGAAGTAGCCCTTGTTGGCCCAGTCCTGGAGCTTCGCGGCCGCCTCGCGGTTCTCGGCGGTGTCGAACGTCTGGCCGTTCTTGGCGAACACGAAGTTGCGCGTCGAGCTCTTGGGCGTGAACAGGTTCTGGACGGTCTGGAACTCGTGGATGCCGCCGAACTTGTCGAGGTTGCCGAACGCGATCGGCGTCTCGCCGTCCCGCTTCGCCTTGGCGAGCATCGCCTCGAATTCCGCGAACGTCTTCGGCGGCGTCTTGACCTTGGCCTTGTTGTAGAAGACGCCGACGATCTCGCCCTGCTGCGAGACGCCGTAGAGGTTGCCGCTGCCGAACTGCTTGCCGTCGGCGGAGAAGCGGTTGAGGTCGAGCAGCGTCCGCGACCAGCGTTCGCGCCAGTCGTAGGCCTCCGCGTAGGCGTCGAGCGGCTTGAGCAGCCCGCCCTTGACGAGCTGGCCCATGATCGGCCGGCCCTGGTTGGCCTCGACGATGTCGGGCGGGTTCGGGCCCGAGACCGCGAGCTTGAGCGTCGTCTGAAGGTCGGTGAACGACTTCGCGACGCGCTTGATCTTGACGTTCGGGTACTGGCTCAGGAACGCCGCGTTGAGTCGCTTGATCTGCGCCGCCTGGCCGCCGCGGACCTCCTGGTCCCAGATCGTCAGCGTGACATCGCCGGCCTTCGCCACATCGATCTTGGCCGAGTTCTCCTTCGCCTCGTCCGCCGCCTTGTCGTTGTCGCTCGAGTCGCCGCCTGGCGTACCGCAGCCGGCGACCAGGGCTGTGAGCAACAGCAGGACGAGGGCGAGTGATCGACGTGTCATGTCCGTGTCTCCTTGTGGGTGGCCAGCGGCGGCAGGCCGCGGGTCGTTCCTTCCTCCATGAGCCGCTCCCGCGTGACCGCGCCGGCGAAGCCCGTGGGGACGGTGACCGACAGTGATCCGTACAGGACCGCCCAGCGCAAGGCAACCTCGATGTCCGCTCCCTGCAGGTCCGCCCACACGAACGCGGCGCACAGGAGATCGCCCGCGCCGGTGGTGTCGACCACCTTCATCTCGAAGCCGGGAGCGTGCACGACGCGGTCGTCGCTGCGCGCCATGGCGCCCTCGGGGCCGAGCGTGATGACGACGATCTCGACCTGTGCGGCGAGCACCTCCGCAGCTTTCTCCGGGGTCTGTTCGCCGGTGATCAGGAGCGCCTCGCGTCTGTTCACGAACAGTGCCCTGGCGCGATCGAGGTCGCGCGGCGGGTGGGCCTGGAAGGCGCGGGCGTCGTCGTCGCCGCAGGTCGCGTAGCCGCGGACGCCAGGTGGGACGAGGTCGAGCTGGTCGAGCGCGACGATGACGGCGCGCGGGTCGAAGGTGGCGACCTCGGCGGCCCTCGTGCTCGCCACAGGCTCGAAGGTGACCATCGCGCGCTCGCCGCCCCACGGCATCACCACGGTCGTCGGGGTGCGCGTCCCCGCGCCCGTGGCGAGCGCGATGCCCTCGCGCTCGAGCGCGTCACGGATGAAGCTGCCGTCGAGGTCCTCGCCGAGCGGGACCGCGAGCGCGGAGCGCAAGCCGAGGCGGGAGACGCCCACGGCGTTGATGGCGCCGCCCCCGGGGGAGCGCAGGAGGTCGCCGGCGAAGCGCTCCTCGCCCGGGCGGGGCACCGACTCGAGCCCGATGAACGTGATGTCCATGAACGCGGTGGCGGTGACGACGACGTCGACGCTCATCTCGCGAAGCGCTCCTCCAGCTCAGGGAGCTGGGCGCGGTAGCCGGCGAAGATGTCGCGCGCGGTCTGGACGCTCGGCACCAGCGGGTGCAGCGCGAGCGCGCGGATCGCGAGGTCGGCGGAGCCGGTCTGGGCCGCCTGGATCGTCGTGCGCTCGACGTCCTTGATGGCGGTCATGAGCGCCTGCGCGTGGGCGGGGACGCTGCCGACCGCAACGGGCACGGGGCCGGTGCGGCCGACGATGCAGGGCACCTCGACGACGGCGCGCTCATCGAGGAACGGCAGCGCGGAGCGGTTGGCGGTGTTGAGGATCATGATCGCGCGGGTGTTGTTGGCGATGGCTTCGACAACTGCCATCGCCTCGCCTTCGTAGCCGCCGCCGTCGCCGCCGTCGTCGTGGTCGGCCTCGACCCCGGCGGCGAGCCGCTCGGCCGCCATGTACGTGCGGTCGCGCTCGGCGCGGGTGGCGCGCCACTCGGCCAGGGCGTCGTCGCCGTTGCGGGCGTAGAACGCGGCCTGCGACTCGAGCAGCTGGGCGCCGCGCGGGACGCCCTTGCGAATCGACTCGACCGCGTCGGCGTGGAAGTAGAAGTAGTAGAGGTACTCGTTCGGGATCATCCCGAGCGCGCGCAGCCAGTCGCCGCCGAACAGCCGCCCCTCCTCGAAGGACTCGAGCTTGCCGTCGTCGGCGAGCAGCTCCGGCAGGCGGTCGGTGTCGGCGTCGTGCGCCGCGCGCAGCCAGCCGAGGTGGTTGAGGCCGAAGTAGTCGAACCACATGTCGGCGGGCTTGCAGACCGACCGCGCGGGCGACGCGCCGGCACAGCCCGGACGGTGAGTCGCAGATCCCCACCACGCGGTCGCCGAGCACCTGCTGGAGCGCCTCGGTGACCATGCCGGCCGGGTTGGTGAAGTTGATGACCCACGCGCCGGGCGCGCGCTCGGCGACGGTCGTTGCCAGCTTGAGCATCTCCGGGATCGTCCGCAGCGCGAAGCAGATCCCGCCCGGGCCGGTGGTCTCCTGCCCGAGCACGCCGCGCGCGAGCGGCACCGACTCGTCGACCACCCGGCCCTCGAGCCGCCCGACCCGGATCGCGGAGAACACGAAGTCCGCGCCCTCGACCGCGTCGTCGAGATCGGTCGTGGCGCGGAAGGGCAGCTCGGCGCCCCGCTCCTGCGCCAGCCCGCGCAGCACGCCGGCCATCCGCTCCATGCGTCCGGCGTCGAGGTCATGCAGGACGACCTCGTCGAACGGGAGCGTCTCCCGCTTGGCCATCAGCGCGCCGTAGACCAGAGGGACGCGGAACCCGCCGCCGCCGACAATCGTGAGCTTCACGAGGATGATCGTAGGGAGATGCGCGCGATCGTTCAGGAGCGGTACGGCGGACCCGAGGTGCTCGGGCTTCGAGACGTGGAGGTCCCGGGCATCCGCGCGGACGAGGTGCTGGTGCGTGTCCACGCCGCCTCCGTGCACCCGGACGTCTGGCACGTCATGCGCGGTCGCCCGGCCGTGATCCGGGTCGGAGGGGCGCGGCGGCCGCGCCACCGGATCCCGGGGACCGACCTCGCCGGCGTCGTCGAGGCGGCCGGCCGCGACTCCGGCTTCCAAGCGGGCGACGAAGTCTTCGGCGAGACCATCCGCGGCTACCAGTGGCGCAACGGCGGGGCGTTCGCCGAGTACGCCGCGGTGCCCGGAGCGGGGCTCGCGGCGAAGCCGGCCGGCGTGTCGTTCGAGCGTGCCGCGGTCGTCCCGACCTCCGGGCTGATCGCGCTCCAGAGCGTGGAGCGGGAGGGCCGGGTACGAGCCGGCCAACGGGTCCTCGTCAACGGCGCGGCGGGCGGCGTCGGCCTCTTCGCGGTGCAGATCGCCAAGGCGCTCGGCGCGGAGGTGACCGGCGTGGACGCGGCCGCGAAGCTCGAGCTGGTCCGGTCGTTCGCCGACCACGCGCTCGACCTCGCCCGCGAGGACTTCACGCACGAGCGCTACGACGTCATCGTCGACATCCCCGGCAACCGCACGCTGGCCGAGTGCCGGCGCGCGCTCACCGCCGACGGCACCTACGTTCTGGTCGGCCATGACGGGTACGGCGCGACCGCCGGCCGCTGGCTCGGCAGCCTGCCGCGCTTCATGAAGATCGTCGCGTTCTCGCCGTTCGACCGCCAACTCCCCGCGCTCGACTTCTCGCTGCCCGACAAGCGGGCGGCGATGGCGCGGCTGGCGGAGCTGCTCGAGGCCGGGCAGCTGACACCGGTCGTCGACCGCACGTTCCCGCTCGACCAGGTGCCCGACGCGATCCGCTACCTCGAGACCGGCGCGGTTCAGGGCAAGGTCGCCATCGCCTTGACGTAGACGTCGGCGAGCGAGTCGGCGTCGTAGGCGGTGCGCAGGCCTTGGGCGGTGTCGCGGGCGATGATGCGGCCGTCGCGGATCAGCGCGATGTCCTCGCACAGCTCCTCGGCCTCCTCGAGGTAGTGCGTCGTGAGGAGGATCGTCGTGCCCTCGGAGTGGAGGCGGCGGATGTAGCGCCAGAGCTCGAGCCGGAGCTCGAAGTCGACGCCCGCGGTCGGCTCGTCGAGGATGACCAGGCGCGGCTCGTGCATGAGCGCGCGGGCGAGCAGGAGGCGGCGGCGCATGCCGCCGGAGAGCTTCGGCGCGCGGGTGGTGGCCTTCGCGCGCAGGTCGAAGATGTCCATCATCTCGCCGGCGCGGCGGCGGGCGTCGGCGCGGCTCATGCCGTAGTAGCCGCCGTGGTAGACGAGCGTCTCCTCGACGTCGAGGAAGCGGTCGAGGTTGATGTCCTGCTCGGCGAGGCCGATCATCCGGCGCGCCTCGTTGCAGTCGCTCGGGTGGCCGAACACGCGCGCCTCGCCGCTCGTGGTGCGGATGAGGTTGCAGACGGCGGAGATCAGCGTCGTCTTGCCCGCGCCGTTCGGACCCAGCAGGCCGAAGAACTCGCCCGCCGGAACCACGAGGTCGACGGCGTCGAGCGCGAGCAGCCCGTCGTCGTACCGCTTGGTTAGCGAGACGAGTTCAAGGGCGGGCGTGGGTACCACAGCCCATCTCACGGTATCCACGGCTTCCATTAAGTAAGTCTTGAGGTCCGGCTGGGAACGTGCCCAGCGTGACCCGCATCGCCATCGTCGACCCCCAGCCGGCCATTCGCGCCGGGCTCACCGCGCTGCTGCGCTCGGAGCCCGGCCTCGTCCCCGTTGGCTCCGCCGGCACGGCGGAGGAGGCGCTTGAGCTCGTCGCGCGCACGGCGCCCGACATCGTCCTGCTCGAGCCGTACCTCGGCGTCGACGATGGTTTGCAGCTTTGCCGTCGCATCACCGGTGACGACGGCCCGCGCGTGGTCGCCTACACCGAGGCGTCCGACCCCGCACTCGAGGTCGCCCTGCGCGTCGCCTGCGCCGACGGCGTCGTCAGCAAGCAGGCGACGCCTGACCAGCTGTTCGAGGCACTCCGAACCGTCGCCCGCGGCCGTACCGCGCTGCCGCCCTTGACCCCTGGGCAGCTGCGCGCGGCCGCGGCGCGCGTCGAGAGCGACGACTTCGCGCTGCTCGCGATGCTCGTCAACCGCACCCCGGCCGCCGACGTGCGCGAGACGCTGAAGATGGACCGCCGCCGCTTCACCCGCCGCGTCGAGCGCCTGCTCGGCAAGCTGCGGCCGCGTCGCAGCACCCCTGCACCGGCCTGAGCATCGCCGTCGGCTAGCCTGCGGTGCATGCCGCTGGTTCCGATGGTCATCGAGCGCACCGCCCGCGGAGAGCGCGAATTCGACATCTACTCGCGCCTCCTCAACGAGCGCATCATCTTCCTCGGCCACCCCGTGGACGACATGGTCGCCAACCTGGTCGTCGCGCAGATGCTCCACCTCGAGTCCCAGGACCCGGACAAGGACATCTCGCTGTACATCAACACGCCGGGTGGCTCGATCTACGCCGGCCTCGCGATCTACGACACGATGCAGTTCATCAAGCCCGATGTCTCGACGATGGTCGTCGGCATCGCGATGTCGATGGGCTCGCTGCTGCTGGCCGGCGGCGCCCCCGGCAAGCGCATGTCGCTGCCGAACTCGCGCATCCTGATCCATCAGCCGTCCGCGGGCTTCGAAGGCCAGGCGACCGACATCGAGATCCACGCCGCCGAGATCCTCAAGACACGCAAGAAGATCGACGAGATCTACTCGAAGCACACGGGCCAGACCGAGGAGCAGGTCCGCCTCGACATGGAGCGCGACCGCTTCTTCAAGCCCGACCAGGCCGCCGAGTACGGCCTGATCGATCGCGTGATCCACGAGCACTGATGCGGGTCGCGCTGGTCGTCGGGCTCGCGTTCGCCGCGCTCGCGCTGCTTCCGGGCGCCGCGCAGGCCAAGAACTGCGGGCGCAAGGCACTCGGCGAGGGCTCCGGCACCTCGTCGGCCCGCGTCATCACGCGCAACCTCTCCTGCAAGCGCGGCACCTCGATCCTCGACCGCTGGTACGCGAAGGCCGACACGGTCTGCGCCGGCGGCGCCTGCCCGGTGATCCGGATCTCCGGCTACCGCTGCACGCAGTCGAAGACGAAGCCGCGCGCCCGCTGCGTGAAGGGCAAGCGGGTCGCGCGGGCGGAGTTCGGGCTCTAACTCCTGATCGCCACGTCGTGCTCGAGCACGCCGAGGCCCTCGATCTCGATCCGCACCACGTCGCCGTCGGCGAGGAACTGCGGCGGGTCCATCGCCTGACCGACCCCCTCGGGCGTGCCGGTGAGGATGAGGTCGCCCGGCTCGAGCGTGATCGTCTCGGCGATGAAGTCGACGAGCGCCTGCGGCCCGAAGATCAGGTCAGCGGTCGTTGAGTCCTGCCGGACCTCGCCGTTGACCTGCGAGCCGATCCGCAGCGCCTGCGCGTCGGGGACCTCGTCGGCGGTCGTGATCCACGGGCCCCAGGGGCAGGAGCCGTCGAAGCCCTTGGCGCGCGTCCACTGCGTCTCGCGCTTCTGGAGGTCGCGG
Source organism: uncultured Solirubrobacteraceae bacterium (assembly GCA_963802905.1). Lineage (GTDB taxonomy): Bacteria > Actinomycetota > Thermoleophilia > Solirubrobacterales > Solirubrobacteraceae > DASQFQ01. The sequence goes on from CAWDKH010000022.1 coordinate 56,612, forward strand.
GCGGACAGGTCGTCGGCGACCGCGTAGCCGGCGATCGCGGTCCCGCCCCCGCAGACCACGACGAGCTCGGCCTCGTAGTCGAGCCGGTGACTCGGCAGCGGCCGGGACCTCGACCCGCCCGACGCCGGGCACGCTCGAGCTCGGGAGCTTCATGAACACCATCGGCACCTCCGGCGGCTCCTTGCCGGTCTCGGCGGCGTGCTTGGCGTAGTTGAGCCCGATCCCGAAGATCGCGCGCGGCAGCGCGATCGGGGCGAGCAGGCGGACGTCGGCGAGCCCGAACTCGTCGCCGTCGGCCGGGCGTGCGTGTCGCCGGTGGCGATGCGGTCGTGGACCGAGCCCGAGGCGAAGGCGACGACGGTCTCGCCGCGCACCTCACCCGCCTGCTCGGTGCCGTCAGGAGTCAGAAAGGTGGCTAGGCGCATGGCGGGGCATCGTACTTTCGTCGGGGCTTCTCCCCATTGCTCGTCGCCGATCGAGGAGAATGGGCCGTCTAATGGATGTCGGAGCAATTCAGGCTGCCTCGGACGCGACGACCGCGTCGTACCGCTCGTTCGCCGACGCGACCCGCTCCGTGCTCGACCTGCTCGAGAATCACCTACCCGACGCGACGCTGTTCCTCTCGCACCTCGACCGCGGGCACAACGTGCACCGCATCGTCGACACGCGGGGCGGCGAGGGGTTCGGGCTGCAGGCCAACCAGGCGACGCCGCTGCGCGACTCCTACTGCGGGCGCATGGCCGAGGACATCGGCGCGCGCCGCGTCGACGACCTCGCCGCGCACCCGGCCTACGCGACCCTCGACGTCCAGCAGCAGCTCGGCGCCGTCTCCTACCTCGGCGTCCCGCTCGAGCTGTCCGACGGCACCCGCGTCGGCAGCCTGGCCGCGCTGTCGCGCGTGCCCGCCCGCTTCACCGACGGCGACGAGCAGCTGTTCGCCGTGCTCGCCCGCGTGCTGTCGAGCGAGCTCGAGCGCGAGAGCTCGACGCGCGACCTGCAGCGGATGACCGAGACGCTGCGCGAGCACGCGCGCGGGCTGGCCGCCCTCGGCCGCGTCACGAAGGCGCTGTCCGGCAGCCGCGACGCGCGGCCCGCGGTCTGCCGCGCGGCCTGCGAGGTCACCTCCTCCCCCGTCGCCTTCCTGCTCGAGCCGTCGGGCCGCGAGTTCGTCTCGACCGCGATGGTCGGCGTCGACATCGCGCCGGTGACGATCCAGCCGCGCGCCGGAGTCCGAGTACGGCAGCCGCGCGTTCACGTCGCGCCAGAGCTACTTCGTCGCCGACGCCCGCGCCCACCCGGCGCTCGCCGCGCCGCTGGTGGAGGCGACCGGCGCGCGCTCGGCGCTGTTCGAGCCGGTGCTGCGCGGCGATCAGATCGCCGGCGTGCTGATCCTGATCTGGCGCCACGCCGTCGAGGCGATCCCCGACGCCGTCGCCGACATGCTCGCGCTGCTGGCCGCCCAGGCCGCGGTGGCGATCGAGCGCGAGGAGCTGCGCTCGCGCGTCGGCGCGCTCGCGCTCTCGGATCCGCTGACCGGCCTCGGCACCCGCCGCACCTGGGACGACGAGCTGCCGCGCGAGCTCGCCCGCGCCCGCCGCTCGGAGTCGCCGGTCTCGATCGCGGTCATCGACCTCGACCACCTGAGCGCGTTCAACATGCTGCGCAGCGAGCAGGAGGGCGACCGCCTGGTCAAGGAGTCCTCGTCCGCGTGGCGCGCGCAGCTCCGCGAGGTCGACATGATCGCGCGGCTGGAGGGCGCCGAGTTCGGCGTGATCCTGCCCGACTGCGGGCTCGGCGAGGCCTGTGACGTGCTCGAGCGCGTGCGCGCCGTGACGCCGCGCGGCCAGACCGCCTCGGCCGGCGTCGCCCGCTGGGACGGCGAGGAGCCGGCCGACCTGCTGCTCGCCCGCTGCGCCGACGCGCTCGCCGCCGCCAAGTCGGCCGGGCGCGATATGACGATCGCCGCGGACTAGAGCGCGCGCGAGCCGCTCTCGGACGTCGGCGTCGCCGGCCTCGGCGCCGTCGTCGGTCCAGCGCCAGCTGACGCCGCCGGTGAGCTCGAACGTCGGCTGGTCGTGGTCCTCGATCGGACTCGACGTCGAGCCGGACGTAGACGACGCGGTCGTCCTCGTCGACGACGCTCGCGCGGGCGTAGGCGGTGACCGCGACGCCGGCGGCGAGGATCGTCAGCGCGCAGCGCGGGTCCTCGCGCAGGCGGGCGAGCGAGTCGCGCCTGTGGGCGAGCGCGAGGTGGATCGTGGCGTCGCCGCTGCGCGTGGCGGTGGAGACGGGGATGGCGTGCGGCCCGGCCGTGGAGAGCACCGCGACGGTGCCCTCCGGCCAGTCAGGAAGCATCGGCGGTGACGCCGTGGTCCCTCAGGTACTCGAGGTAGTAGGGCCGCATCAGGTCGCCGACCTCGCCCTTGCCGGAATCGCTGATGTCGTCGAAGTGCGCACTCAGGCGCAGCATGTCGTCGTCCGACTTGTCGTACTCGCCGGCGGCGCTCTCGGCCACCGGGAGCATCTTCATCATCGTGTAGAAGAACTTCGCGTCGAAGTGCCGCCGCGCGCGCTTCACCGCGAGGTCGTGGAGCTCCTTCGAGGAGAGGGCGTCGAGTCCGTCGTCATCCGGCATACCGCGGAGGCTATCGCCGCTTGCTCGCCTGGCGCTCGAGCAGGCGGTTGCCGCGCTCCAGCTGCTCGACGCTCGCCGCCGTCACGGAGCGGGCGCCGGTCTCGCGGTTGATGCGGCCGTGGATGACGCGGTGGGGCTCGCCGGTGCGGCGCGAGACCGCCGCGACGAGGGCGCGGCGCTCGTCGCGCAGCTGCTCGCGGCGGTCGTGGCGCGACTCGGGGGTCGCGACGGCGGTGGTGGTGAAGGCCGCGAGCGCGGCGGACGGCGCGGGCGCCGCGTCGGCGAACAGCTGCAGCGCGTCGCCGGGCGCGGTGGTCTGCAGCACGTCGTCGTCGCGGCGGGCGCTCGACCACAGGGCGCGGAACGCCTCGCTCGCCTCGGCGCGCTCGCGCTGCTCGGCGACCGCCTCGCCCTCGGCCTGCTGCTCGAGCGCGTGGTTGCGCTCCTCCTCGATCCGGGTCGCGAGCTGCTTGAGCCGCGGGTCGGAGGCGAGGAAGAGGTGGCTCATCTGCTCCTTCGGCGTCGGCGTGCGGCGGACGAAGCGCCCCACCACCTGGCGGAAGAACAGCTCGGTGCGCGCGGTGGTCGCGTAGACGCCGACGCGCAGCCGCGGGACGTCGACGCCCTCGGAGACCATCAGCACCGACACGAGCCAGCGGCCCGAGCCGGCCGCGAAGCGCGCGATCCGCTCCGAGGCGCCGGCGCGTCTCGGAGGTCACGATCTCGGGTCGATCGCCGGAGATGCGAGCCAGCCGCTCGGCGAGCCGGTCGGCGTGCTCCATGTCGATCGCCACCACGAGCCCGCCGGCGTCCGGGTGCGGGCCGGCGCGCAGGTCGGTGAGGCGCGCGTCGGCGTCGCGCAGGACGTGGGAGATCCAGTCGCCCTCGGGGTCGAGCGCGGTGCGCAGGCGGCGAGCGGCCTCGGCGGCGGGCAGGCCGACGGAGAAGTCCGCGCTCCGGCGGCGGCCGTCGCTCATCCACTCCATGTCGCCGTCGTAGGTGTGGAACGTCACCGGGCGGCAGACGCCGTCGATCAGCGCCTCGGTGTAGCCGTAGGCGTAGTCGGCCTGCGAGACGCCGTCCTCGTCGTAGGTGATCCACGGGATCGGCGTGTTGTCGGAGCGGAACGGGGTGCCCGAGAGCAGCAGGCGGAAGCGCGCGCCCTCGAACGCGGCCTGCGCGCTGCGGCCCCACGCGGCCTGGTCGCCCATGTGGTGCGGCTCGTCGGCGAGCAGCAGCGTCGGGACCTCCTCGCAGCGGCGGCGATGGACCTTCGGCCCGGCGGCGAGCGTCTGGTAGGTGACGGCGATGCCGTGGCGGTCGCGGGGCTCGGGCCCGGCGGCGTTCGGGCGGTTGGGCTCGATGTCGAGCCCGTAGCGGGCGGCGTCGGCGGCCCACTGGCGGGCGATGTGGGTGGTCGGCGCGACGATGCAGACGCGCCCGACCCGGCCCTCGGCGAGCATCCGGTGCGCCACGTGCAGGCCGAACGTCGTCTTGCCCGCCGCGGGGGTCGCGGAGGCGAGGAAGGAGCGTCGGGAATGGGCGAGCACAGCCGCGACGGCCTCCTCCTGCCACGTTCGCAGAGGGCGGCCGGCGGGCCACGCGGGGAGCGTGCGGACCGGCATCAGCGGCGGCGCAAGCTAGCCGCCGGGTCGGTCGGAACTAGCTTCGGTTGACGGTGAGGTTGGCGCTCATGCCGCGCTCTGCGTGCTCGGGCAGGGCGCAGAAGAGTTGCCAGGTGCCGGCTTTGAGGTTGAGCGTCTTCGCCTCGACCTCGCCGGACTGCAGCTCGCCGAACGCGTAGCTCTCGCCGTCGCCGTTCTTGCGGATCAGGTGGAGGTCGTGCGGATCCTCGGCGTAGGCGTTGTTGAACTCCACGCGGACGTTGCCGGAGAGGACCTCGGCCTTCGAGAGGGTGAGGAAGAACTCGCCCGAGATCACCTGCAGCGCCCGCGGGTTGGACGGCGGCAGGACGGGCACGTCGTGCCCAGGGTCCTCGGTGGGCGCCGGGGTCGGGACGGGCGCCGCCGTGCCAGGTGCGCTGGTGCCGCCGCTCGGCGCGGGCGCGCTCGGGGCCTGTGCGGTGGGCTTCCTGCGAGCCGCCGCGCGGCGCTTGCGCGCGAGGCAGCGTCGTCGGGCGGCGCGCTTCTTGTACTTCTTGCAGGCCTTCTTCTTGGCCTTGGCCTTCTTCATCGCGGACTTCGCGACGGGGGCGTCCGGCCGCGCGAAGCCCGGGTCGGCGGCTGCGGGGAGGAGCGCCGCCACCAGCAGCGCGACGAGTGCGAGCCTGCGGATCACCCCACCAGCACCGGTCGCTGGAACGACGAGGCGTTGGGGATGATCCCGGCGGCGTCGACGCCCAGCCACTGCTCCAGCAGCGAGCAGTAGACGGCGCGGAAGTCGGTCGTGTGGCGGAGGTTGTCGTCCTCGTCGAGCTGCGCGAGGCCCGGGAACTCGCCGACCATCGTGCCCTTGGCCTGGGTGCCGATGACCATCGAGAGGCCGGCCGCGCCGTGGTCGGTGCCGCTGCCGTTCTCGTTCGGCCGGCGGCCGAACTCGCTCCAGACGTTGACGAGCACGCGGTCGGCGAGCCCGCGCGCCTCGAGGTCGGCCTGGAAGGCGGCGAGCGACTGCGAGAACAGCGCCAGGTCGTTCGGCAGCGTGTTGGCCTGGTTGTCGTGGGTGTCGTAGCCGCCGTTGGCGTCGAGCGCGACGACCTTCAGCGGCAGCCCCATGTCGAGCATCTCCGCGAGCACCGCCAGCCGCCGCGCGAAGCCGTCCTCGCTGGGGTAGGGCACCGCGGTCTGCCACGGCGCGTCGGTGCCCTGCAGCCCGGCCAGCTGGCCGCGCAGGCCGACGGTCTGCTTCGCCGCGTTGCGGGCCGAGCGCAGCTCCGCGTCGTCGGTGGCGAGCGTGCCCTGGACGCGCAGGGCGTCGATCAGCTTCGTGCGCAGGCCGCTGTCCCAGACGTCGCGGGCGTCGAGCGAGAAGTACTCCGGGTTGGAGACCGCCGCGACCGGGACGTTCGACGCCGCCAGCGCCGGCGCCAGCGAGTAGTCGAGCGACAGGCCCTGCAGCGGGTTGTCGCCCGCGCCGTGCTTGTCGAGGTAGCGGCCGAGCCAGCCGATCCGGCCGAACGGGTTGACCTCGCCGACCTCCCAGTAGTGCCGCGACGTGAAGTGCGACTGGTTGGGGTCGCCGTAGCCGATCGCCGGCATGACCGAGACCTTGCCCGCGATGTGGAGGTCGCGCAGCGGCGCGGCGCTCGGGTGCCAGTGCAGCCGCGAGTCCTCGGCGAACACGTCGGCGCTGTTGCCGCTCGGGGTCAGCTTGAGGTTCGGCCGTAGCTGCGCGTAGCGGGCGTCGCCGACCGGCGCGAGCAGCGACATCGAGTCGAGCCCGCCGGAGAGGAAGATCGAGACGAGGACGGGCTGGACGGGGCCGCCCTGCGCGCGGGCGATGCCCTCCTCGAAGGCCATCCGCGAGAGCAGCGAGCCGCCGAACACCGACAGCGCGAGCCCGCTGCCGCGGGCCAGGAAGGAGCGGCGGTTGAGGCCGGTGCCGGCGGGCGTCGGCATGCCCGGCTCGATGCCGCGCAGGCCGCGGCCGGCTTGGGCTCGTGAGTAGTCGTCGCAGTGGCAGGCCATGGTCAGCTCGTCTGGTAGTCGGGGGAACCGGCGATCAGCTGGCGGAGCGCGTTCTGGCGCTGCGCGCGCAGCCACGGCTGGGCGGTGCTCGAGATCGCCTGCTGGGCAAAGGTGTTGAGGGCGGCGATGGCGGGGGCGGTGAGCACCGGGTTGCCCCAGAACGCGCGCGCCTTCGCCAGCGCCTGGGCGGGCGTCTCGGCCGGGTAGTCGTCGGAGCCGGGCTCCTCGGTGTCGTTGTCGAGCGCGTACACGACCGCCTCCCAGCGCCCGAGCGTGGTGTTGGTGTCGAGCCAGCGCTTGTCGTCCCAGCCCGCGACGTCCGGCGGGTAGTAGAGGCGCTGGCCGGCGCCCGGGAGCACCCACGACCACGCGCCGGTGGTGATCCCGCGCTTGCGGGCGCGCAGCATGCCGGCCACGAACACGGTCGGCGGCTTGACCATCCGCGGGCCCCTCGAAGAGCTGCTTGGAGGTCAGGATCGCCTCGAGCACGGGGCGGATCTCGTAGCCCGAGCCCTTGTAGAGCGCCTCGAGCTTGGCCGCCGTGCCCGCGTCGGGCGCCGTCGGGATGAAGTAGCTCCAGAGCTTGGCGACGAAGAACGACGGGTGCTTCGGGTGGTCGACGACCATCGCGCAGGCGTCCTCCCACGTCCAGCGCCCGCGCTTGGCGAACACCGTCTTGTAGCCCGGGTCCCAGCGGTTCTGCTCGTCCCAGCGGAAGTTGTGCGCGCCGAGCTCGTTGCTCCAGTCGTAGTCCCAGCCGCTGAGCGAGCGCGCGAGCTCGCGCACGTCGGTCTCGGTGTAGGCCCCGCGGTCGGCGCCGAGCGTGAACAGCTCCATCAGCTCGCGCCCGTAGTTCTCGTTGATCGCGCCCTTGCGGTTCGAGGGCTGGTCGAGCATCAGCATCATCGCCGGGTCCTGCGTGATCGCGCGCACCATGCCCTTGAAGTTGCGCAGCCCGTGGGTGCGGAACAGGTTCGTCTGGTCGAGCATGAACCGGCTCGAGCCGACCGCCTCGTTGGAGGTCGCGAACCAGTCGTGGAACACGAGCGCGAGCCGCTCGATCAGCTGGTGGCGCGAGCGGACCATGCGGTCGAGCCAGAACAGGAGGTCGTGGCCCCAGCGGTCGTAGGGCGAGAGCGGGTCGTCGCCGTCCATCGGCGTCGGGCCGTCCATCGGCGCGCTGCCGGTGGGGCGGGTGAGCGACAGCACGGCCTGCTCCAGGCCGAGCTTGGCGAGCTCGGCGGCCTGGCCCGGGCGCGGGCCGAAGCCGGCGCGCCACAGCAGGCGCTCGGCCTGTGCGGGGCCGAACGGCCCGGTGTAGACCGCGATCGGCGACTTGATGACCGTCGTCGGCGCCGGGGGCGCGGGCGGCACCGGCGCGGCCGGGCCGGGCGCGGGGGGCGTCGCCGGGCGGGTGGCGGCGGGATGGGTGCCGCCCGATGGCTTGGGCCGGCGCTTCTTGGGCTTGCAGACAGGGCGCTTCTTGCGCCGGCGCTTCTTGCGCGCGGCGTCGGCCTCGACCGAGGAGCGCTTTGCCTGCTTCTTGGCGTGCGGCTTGCGCTTCGCGGGCGTGCAGCGCTTCTTTTTCTTCTTGCGCTTGCGGCGCTTGGAGGCGGTCGCGAGGTCCACGATCTCTTGATCGACCGAAGGCGCCGCGGAGATGAGCGAACATTTCGCTTCGTGGACGCTCCGATCGGTGCCGACACCGTCATCCCCGAGCCCGCGCGCCTCGGCCCGCTGCGGCTGGCGTGGCTCAAGCTGCGCCACCGCGGCCGCCTGCGCGTGGGCGCCGGCGTGCAGCTCGGCCGCGACGCGCAGGTGCGGATCGCGAGCGGGGCGCGCGTCGAACTCGGCGACGGCTGCTACCTGGGCGAGGGCTGCCGGCTCGAGGCGGTGGCGGGCACGCTGGCGGTCGGGCCGCGCGTGCTGGTCGGTGCGCGGGCCTTCGTGGTCTCCCATGCCGGCGTGACGCTCGGCGCCGGCTGCGTGATCGGCGACTTCGCGGCGGTCGGCGAGCTCGGCGGGCCAGGGCGCGTCGGCCCGGTCGTGGTCGGGGAGGGGGCGCGCGTCACCGCCCACGCGACCGTCGATTCCGGCGCGGTCGTCCCCGCCGGGGGCGAGGTCGGCTCGTACGAAGGTGCGGGCTTTGCTCCGGACGCTTGACTTTCGTCGCGGCGAACGGCGAGAGTCGCACGCATGCCCGCTTCGGTCCCTCGCGACTCCACGCTGGCCGTCGTCGGTGACGGCTTCGGCTCCCTGATCGTCTACGCCACCGCCATCTACCTCGGGTACCGGCCCGAGGAGATCGCCATCTTCGGGACGAACGACAATCCCGTCGGCACCTATCAGCAGTTCGCGCACAACCTCGGTCAGACCGTGCTGCGCTCGGAGTCCGAGTCGCACTTCCTCCCCGCCGACTGGCCGACCTTCGCCCAGCTCGACGCGTGGTCGCGCCGCAGCCCGGCGCCGCTCTACCGGTCGATCAAGCGCAAGTACAACCCCGGCGTGCCGGACATCCTCGCCGAGGCGAGCGTCGTCCAGCGGCGGCTCGGGTGGGAGCACGCGCGCGTGCCGCGCCGCGTCGGCTGGCTGCAGCGCGAGGACGGGCCGCCGCGCCACTTCGTGCTCTACGACGAGGACGCCAACTTCATCGGGCGCGCGAAGCACGTGATGATGGCGCTCGGCCACGGGCCGCTGCAGTTCCCGCCCGTGCTGGCAAAGGCGAAGTCGGCCGACCCCGAGGTCGACCAGCGGATCGTGCAGGCCTACGCGCCGAAGCAGTACCACCCGTCCGGCCGCTACATCGTGATCGGCGCGGGCATCGCCTCGATCAACGAGTGGGCCAACGCGTTGGATGCCGGCGCCAAGGTGATCGCGCTGCGCCGCAACCCGGCCCCCGACGAGCAGGACCTCAACGTGCCGCGCTGCCTGTTCGAGGCGCTCGGCATCGACATCTTCCAGGGCCTCGCGTTCGAGGACCGGATCGCGTTCCTCGGCCAGGTGCTCAAGGGCACCGCGCCGAAGCGCCGCTCATGGCGCGAGCGGATCGAGAACGGGCGCGCCGAGGGCCGGTTCGACGAGCTGATCGGCGAGATCGACCAGGCCGAGCGCGGGCCGGCCGGGCTGCGCGTGCACATCTCGAGCCGCCACGGCGAGGATCCGGGCTGGCTCGACGTCACCGGCGTCTGCGCCGGCACCGGGTTCGTGAAGTCGGCGCTCGCGCTGCCGCTGCTGCGGCGGCTGGTCGAGTTCTACGAGATCCCGGTCGTCGACGGCCGCATCCGGCTCAAGTCCAACTGCGGCGTGCCCGGGCTCGACCAGCCCGACTCGCGCCTGTGCATGATGGGCCTGACCGCCAACTCGGTGATCCCGCACGGCGACACGATCGCCGGGCTCAAGTACATCGGGCGGCGCTTCGTCGGCGACGTCTACGACGCGGACCCACCGAAGAAACGACCGTTCCCGAGTCGCTTGGGGATGCAGCTCTCGCTCGCTCGGGAGACCGCCCAGGCGATCCGCACCGTCCGACGCGTGGATCAGCTGGCGTAGACATGTGCCCTTCCGTCCTCGGTCGCGTCGAGACCCGCACCGCCATCCTCATCGGCCCGGCACTCCTCGGGCTGATCCTCTACTTCGTCACCGACAACCTGGGCTACCTCGTGCTGCTCGGGATCTACTACCTGATCGGTGTCGCGCTGGACATCGTCGTCTACCCGCAGATCATCAAGTGGCAGCCGCCCTGGCTCACGTTCGTGCTCGGCGCCGGCGAGTTCGTGATCGTCTACGTGCTGGGCCGGATCCTCGAGGTCCCGCTCGAGCCGGTCGAGGCGATCGTCTTCTACTGGGTCGCCTGGACCATGGCGGTGTGGACGCGGATCGTGATCCTGCCGATCGTCTCGCTGACCTGGATCGAGAGCGGCGGCGAGTTCCGCCGCACCGGCTGGTCGCACCCGGCCGAGCAGGAGCCGCTGCCGGTGGTCGCCGCGCTGCAGGACCGCCCGGTCGGCGAGGGTGGCCTGCTGCGCGAGTTCTCCTCGGTGCACCAGATCCCGCAGGAGCTCAGGAACCTGCCCGCGCCGTCGGGTGTGCACCAGGTGCCGCGGTAGCTCGGGCGAACGTCAAAAGCGGCTGGGTGGGGATGCGGGTTCGGCCGCCCGGCGGGCCACGAATGTCATCTCGAGGGCGCATACCGCCCTCGAGGTGACATTCGTGCCGCCGAGGCACCCCGCACCCTCCCCTCAATGCCGCTGTTGACCTTCGTCAGCCCCGCAGATGCGCCCAGGAGTCCGGCTGCGCGTCGAGCAGCTCGACCAACGTCTGAGGCTCATGCCCCGCCACCCGCGCGACGGTGTCCGTAACCACGTCAAGCTCGCCCGCGGCGATCGAGGTGTAGGTGGTCACCCAGCCCTCGATCTCCCAGTCGGGGGCGCCGCTCGGCGCGCGTGAGGCGCGCGCCTCCTCGATCGTCTCCTCGACGTAGCGGACCTCGCGGCCGGAGTGGCGCGTGAGGATCTCCGCCGCCTCGGCGAGCGTGAACGCCTCGCGCCCCGTCACCTCGTACGCCCGGCCCTCGTGCTGGGGGTCGAGCAGCGCCTCGACCGCGACGTCGGCGATGTCGTCGCGCGCCACCGCCCCGACGCGCCCGTCGCCGGCAGGGCCCTGGATGATGCCCTCGGCGGACGTGAAGAACGGGATGTAGTCGAGGTAGATCGAGTCGCGCAGGAACGTGAAGCCGACGCCGGAGGCGCGGATGTGCTCCTCGGTGTGGAAGTGGTCGCGGCCGAAGGTGAAGACGCAGTCCGGCGCCGCGCCCACGAACGACGTGTAGACGAGCCGGCCCACGCCGGCCGCGGCGGCGGCGTCGACCGCGCTGCGGTGCACCGACACGCGGTCGGGGTCCTCGCCCGCCGAGGGCAGGAACAGGACCTCGATCCCGTCGAACGCGCGGCGCATCGCCTCGCCGTCGCTGTAGTCGCCGCCCTGGACGACTTCGGCGCCCGGGTGCGAGGGCGCCCGCGCCGGGTCGCGCACGATCAGTCGCTGCTGCACCCCGCGCTCCGCCAGCCGCGCCGCGATGCGGCCACCCAGGCCGCCCGTCGCCCCCGCCACGCCGATCACGTCAGGTCGGCCATCCCGATGTTGGGCGAGGACCAGGTGAAGCGCGTGACGTCCTCGCGCGGCGCCAGCGCGCCGGCGCGCTCGCCGCGGCGGACGAACAGGACCGGCGCGGGGGCGGCGCTCGCGAGCTCGGAGCGCATCGGGCCGAGGCCCTCCTGGCGCCAGCGGTCGGAGAGCCCGACCACGAGCAGCCCCGCCTCGGCGGCGGCGGCGATGATGGCTTCCTTCCCGGGCTCGGTGATCACCGGCTCGGAGGCTACGCCGACGAAGCGCTGGACGAGCATCGACGCGTTGGCGAGCAGCCGGCTCGCGTCGCGGCCGTCGTCGGTCTGACCGGCGGCGCCGAGCAGCTTCAGCGGCGCGCCCGTGGCCGACGACAACCAGGCGCCGAGCTCGAGCGCCGCCCAGTCGTGCTCACGACCGCCGAACGGCACGAGGATCGGCGCGTTCGAGCCCATGGCCGGCGCGACGGTCTCGCGCGCCACGAGCACGGCGACGTCGCACGACGCCTTGTCGAGCACGACGCCGACGTCACCGCGCGGGACGCCGCCGCCGAGCAGCGGGCGCCGCCCGTCGAGCAGCAGCAGGTCGACGGCCTCGTCCTGCGCGAGCTTCACCAGGTCGTTGCCGGCGTCGGTGGACGTGAACGCGACCGCGCGCGCCGACACGCGCTCGGAGAGCAGCCGCGCGCGCTCGGCCTGGACCTCCGCCGACGCGGCGCGCAGCAGGAAGCCCTCGGTCTGCAGCCCGCCGCGTGCCGACGCGCCGCGCGGCGGCCGGACGAGGCGCGCGAGGATGAGCTCGCGCGGTGGCGTCGAGCGCGCCAGCGGCTCCGACAGCGCCAGCAGCTGCGGCAGCGCCCCCTCGGTCTGGGGCGCGACCAGGATCGCGCGGTCGGGGATCGCCAGGGTCGAGAGGTCCTGGCTCTCCTTGCGCGCCTCCTCGAGCTCCTCGCCGACCGGCGAGCCGAACTTGTTCTTCGGGTCGAGCAGGTTGAGCAACGGGCCGGCCATGAACGTGGTGACCAGCGCCATGATCACCAGCATCGCGAACAGCGCCTCGCTGATGACGCCCTTCTCGAGCGCGAGGTTGAGCACGATCAACTCGGTCAGGCCACGCGTGTTCATCAGCGTCCCGATCACCGCCGACTCGCGCCATCCGAGGCCGGTGACGCGGCTCGCGAGCACCGACCCGCCGAACTTGCACGCGATCGCCACCACGGTCAGGATCAGGGTCAGGAGGAGCAGCTCGGCGCGGTCGAGCAGCAGGACGTTGGTGCGCAGGCCGGTGAAGCAGAAGAACAGCGGCAGCAGCAGCAGGACGACGAAATCTTCGACGCGGTGCGTGACGTCCTCGGTGAGGCCCGCGTGGCGCGGCATGACCGCGCCCATCACGAACGCGCCGAAGATGAGCGCGATGCCGATCTGCTCGGTCGCGTAGGCCGACAGCAGCACGCCGGCGAAGATGGCCACGATCCACACGCCCGGCACGCGGCCGGCCTCGTCGAAGGCGGTCGAGGCGCGCGCGAGCAGCTTCCGGACGCCGAGTGCCATGACGCCGACGAACGCGGCGGCGAGCAGGATCGTCTGCACGACCTCGGTGCCCGAGCCGGCCACCGCCACTGCGGTGGCGAGCGCGATCAGGAACCAGGCGGAGATGTCGTCGATCGCGGCGCTGGTCAGCGCGATCACGCCGAGCGGCCGCTTGAGCATGCGTCGCTCGACGAGGATCCGCGCGAGCACGGGGAACGCCGTGATCGACATCGAGACGCCCATGAACAGGGCGAACGCGGTGAAGCCGCTGTCCGGCCCGACCAGCTCGTAGACCGGGAGCGCGACCGCGAGCCCGGCGATCATCGGGATCGCCACCCCGGTGTTGGAGATCGCCGCCGTCTGAGAGATCCGCCCCTTGAGCTGCGAGATGTCGATCTCGAGCCCGACGAGGAACATGTAGAAGATCAGGCCGAGGTTGGCGGCCACGCCTATGAAGGGGATGACGTCAGGCGGGAAGACCGCGCGCTGCACCTCCGGCAGCACTACGCCGAACAGCGTCGGGCCGAGCAGGATCCCGGCGAGCACCTCGCCCATCACGCGCGGCTGGCCGATCTTGACGGCCAGCTGGCCCATCAGCCGCGCGGCCAGCATCACGACCGCGACGGCGATGAAGAACGCCGCCAGGAGCTTCGGGAACTCGCGGATCTTCTGGGCGACGACCTTCTCGGTCGGCGGCGCGCCCTCGGGCGCCTCGTCGCGGACCAGCGTGAGGACGATGTCGCGGTTGGAGGCGGCGCCGGTGACCTTGGCCTCGTCGCCGCTCGCACACGTGGCCGTGCCGGTGATCTTGCCCGCGTCGGCGTAAACGAACTCGCCGGTCACACCCTGGCCCTCGAGCTCGAGCGCCTTCGAGGATCCGGTGAACTCGATCTTCCCGCCCAGGCAGGCCGAGCGCGGCACGAGCTTGTACTCGCCGGAGACCGAGCCGGGCGGCGCCGGCTTCTGCGCGCCGGCGTCGGGCGGTTCGCGTGCGAACTCTGCGGCGAACGCCTCGTCGCCGATCGTGCCCTTGATCAGCCCGTCCTTCACCGTGCCGTCGAGCGGCTGCTGGCCACCCTCGGCGCAGCTGACGTCGCCGGTCAGCTTGCCGTCCTGGAAGCGCAGCTTGCCGGCGCCTGACCCGTCAGCGCGCTGGATGGTGACGAACTGGCCGGACTGGCGGATGTCGACCTGCTCGCCCAGGCAGGCCTGGCCCTGGGAGACGTCGTAGCCGCCGGCGATCCCTGGCTCGGCCTCTTCCTTCGCGCCCGCGGTGAGCACCACGGTCGCAATCACCGCGACCGACAGGAGCAACACCAAGTAGTAGAGGGTCAGGCGCCGTCCGGCCATGGCGGGCGCGAGCCTAACCCACCTCGGACCGGTCGCATGGACTTTCTTCCGCCCTCGCCTATGCTCGCGCCATGCCGCTCCGCAGCGAGCCCGACCCCCGCGCGCTGCAACCCGGCGACGCGTTCGGCGAGTACGTGATCGACGGTCAGCTCGGCGAGGGCGGGATGGGAATCGTGTTCCGCGCGATCCGCGAAGACGGCGACGTCGTCGCGCTGAAGGTGATCAAGCCGGGGCTCGTGGCCGACGAGAAGACCGCGCGGCGCTTCGCCCGCGAGGCGCGCGCGGCCGGCGAGGTCGACCACCCGCACCTGATCGACGTGCTCGACGCCGGCGACATCGACGGCATCGGCTACCTGGCGATGCGCTACGTGGCGGGCAAGTCGCTCGACGACCGCATCCGGGCCAACGGGCCACTGCCGGTGGAGGACACGATGCGGGTGGTGGGCGAGATCGCCTCCGCGCTCGACGCCCTGCACGCCGCCACGCTCGTGCACCGCGACGTCAAGCCCTCGAACATCCTGCTCGACGACGAGCGCGGCGCGCTGCTGACCGACTTCGGGCTCGCAAAGCGGCGCGACTACTCGATGCTGACCGCGCCGGGGCAGATGCTCGGCACGCTCGACTACATCGCCCCGGAGATGCTGCGCGGCGACGAGCCGGGGCCGAGCGCCGACCTCTACGCGCTCGGCTGCGTCGCCTACGAATGCCTGGCGGGCCGGCCGCCGTTCGGGGGCCTGAGCATGTTCGAGGTCGGGATGGCCCACCTCGGCGACGAGCCGGTTGATCCGTGCGCCGACCGGGCCGACGCCCCGCCGACACTCAGCGAAGTGGTGCTGCGCGCGCTGGCCAAGGAGCCGAGCGCGCGGCCGCCTTCGGCGACCGCATACGCCGAGATGTTGCTCGACGCCTCGCGATCGGGTTAGGGTCACCCGCATGGCCCACCTCGTCATCACCTCGGGCCAGCTCGAAGGACGCCGTATCGAGGTGTCGCGCGAGCTGGTCGTCGGGCGGGAGAACGTCGACGTCGAGATCGACGACGCCGAGCTGTCACGCCGCCACTTCGCCGTTCGCCCCGTGGCCGGCGGCCTCGAGGTCGAGGACCTCGGCTCGCGCAACGGGACCCGCGTCGACGGGACCCGCATCGACGGCCCGACGCGCGTGCGCCACGGCGCCATCGTCACCGTGGGCGTGACGATGCTGACCGTCGAGGCGCCGCAGGAGGCGCCCGCGAGCAGCGCGGGCGAGACCCGTGCCCACGTCTCGGAGGGCACAGTCGTCGGCCAGGCTCCGCCACGGCCGGCGCGGCGTCCCGCACCGCCGCCGCCCGCACCGGCAGCGCCTCCCGCTCCCGCTCCCGCTCCGGCCGCGGCCGCCCCCGGCGGCGGTGGCGCGACGCAGCCGTTCGGGCGCTACCAGGCATCGAAGAGCTCGCGCCGCCGCAAGGCCGCCACGCGGCTGTGGGTGCCACAGGCGCTGACCTACGCCAGCGTCGCCGGCACCGCCGTCGCGCTGATCATCTACTTCGCCGACCACTGAGGTCGGCGCGCGGCCGGCTAGGTCGCGCCGAGGTAGATCACGACGGCCAGCGCCGCGAGCACGAAGATCGCCAGCGGCGCGAGGCTGGCCTTCGTCTTCACGCGTGAGTCGCGCAGGCGCTCGAGCTCCGGGACGCCGGAGTCGGGCGGCCCGGCATGCGGGCGCTCGCCGGTCACGGCGTCGGTGAACGTCGGGCGGGACTCCGGGACCGCGAAGGACGGGACGGCGCGCACGGCGCTGGGCTGGCGCTGGATCTCCTGCGACGTCCGCACCTGCATCACGGTGACCCCGATCAGGAGCTCGTCGTTGGGGCCGAGCTCGGCGCGGCCGTGGAGCTCGTTGTCGTTGATGAACGTGCCGTTGGTCGAGCCCATGTCCTCGACCACGGCGCCGTGGCCGGTCGGCTCGATGCGGGCGTGCCGGCGCGAGGCCTGCGAGTCGTCGATCACCAGGTCGGCGGTGTCATCGCGGCCGATCACGACCGGGCGATCGATGTCGTACTGCTTGCCCGCGCCGGGGCCTTCCACAATTTCGAGCATCAGGCTCATACCTGGCGCGACCCTAACCGACGACGATGGGTGCGCGTCAAGTGTCCGCGCGATGACCGACCACGAGGGTCGTCGCTCCGGGCGCCGCAACGTGCCACAAAGTGTTGCCGAAACGGACGATGTCGCCGACGTCGACGGGGGTCGCGCCCTCGACCCGCTCGTCGTTGACGTAGGTGCCGTTGGTGGACCCCAGATCCTCGATCGCGGCGCCCCCGCTCTCCAGCACGCGCATCACGGCGTGCCTCCGGGAGACCTCTGGATCGGGCAGCACGATGTCGGTGCCCTCGCGGCCGATCGTGAGACCCGCCTCGATCGGCAGGACACGGCCCGCCAGCGGGCGTTGTTCCACGAAGATCAGCTTGCTCAGAGTCATGCGGCGATTTCCTGGCGGTCCGTATAGCACCTTCGTGGCGCGTGTTGCAGGGCCTGCCGAGACCTGTTCTGATCGGTTCATGCACGCGGCGATCAGGCGGGTGGCTGGCCTGACGGCCGTAATGGCGCTGCTCGCGTTCCCGGGTGCTGCCTTCGCAGTCCCCGACAACGACGAGCCGTTCGACCCGCCGGACCCGGCCTTCGCGCTCACACCGCCGGACTTCCAACAGGCGGCGACTGGCGAAGCGACGACCTACGACGGCGAGCCGATGAGCACGACCGACCCGACCAACGGCCGCTGCCAGGAGAACGGCACCCAGATGCAGGGGCCCTCGGCCACCGGCACGCGGATGGTCAAGACGGTCTGGTGGTCGTTCACCGGGACCGGCGGGCCGCTCACGGTCTCGGCCTGGCTCTCCAACTTCGACACCGTGCTGTCGGTGTGGACGCTCGAGGGCACGAATCCGAACAAGTTCTTCCAGTTCCAGAAGTGCAACGACGACGTCGACTTCACGAATCGCGACCTGACGTCGGAGCTCGTGCTCAACACGGTGGCGGCCAAGACCTACTACGTCCAGGTCGGCGGCTGCTCGGCGTGCGAGGCCGACGGCGCGACCACGCCGGACAACGGCAACGTCGGGCTCTACATCTACCCGCCGCCGGGCAACGACCGCCGGGCGAACGCCCAGGTGGCCCCGCTCAACACGAACGTCGAGGGCGAGACGTGGGGCGCGCTGGTCGAGCCCGGGGAGCGGACCACGTGCGCGTCGTCGAACGGCACCGCACCGCTCGGCAAGACCGCCTGGTACCGGTTCTCGACGCCGAAGGCCGGAAACGTGACGGTCGACGCGAGCGGCTTCGCCTCCACGGTGACGCTCTACGCCGGCAGCTCGGTCCTCGGCTGCGGCTTCAGCCCGACCGGCGGGACGGGGACGCTCACGCGCCATCTCGCTGCGGGGACGTATTTCGCGCAGGTCGGCGGGCTCGGTTCGGACGTGGGTGCGAGCCGCGGAGACCTCACCTTCAAGGCGACGTTCGTCCCCGACGCCGATCCGGTGGTCCAGCCGCCGGTGCAGCCGCCGGTGCAGCCCCCGGTCGTCATCCCCCCGCCCGCCACCGTGCGCTCGACCTACGACCACCTCGGCGTCTGGGGCGCGACCGGCAAGTTCACGACCCTCGACATCCTCAACGTGCCGGCCAAAGCCAAGATCACGGTCACCTGCCGCGGCAAGGGCTGCAAGAGGAAGCGGTTCGTCAAAAGCGTGCGCCGCGCGACGAAGCGCGTGAAGCTCGCGAAGTCGATGCGGCGGAACCGGAAGCTGCGGCCGGGGGCGGTTGTCGAGGTGCGGGTCACCGCGCCGAACCGCATCGGCAAGGTCTTCCGCTTCAAGATCCGCTCCTTCAAGGCGCCGTCGCGCAAGACGCTGTGCCTGCCCCCGGGGGCGAAGAAGCCGCGCGCCTGTAAGTGATGGCGGTCAAGCAAGGACACCTGCTCGCCATCGGGGGCATCACGGTCGTCGCGCTGGCCGCCGGCTTCGGGGTGGCGCGCGCGACCGGCGGCGAGGACGAGCCGAAGCCCGCCGAACCACGGCGTCGAAGCCGGGCCGAGCTGCAGGCCGTGAAGGCGGTCGCCGCGGTGCGAGTCGCGAGCCTTGGGGCCGCGCCGGCGCTCCCGGCGCCGAAGCGCCCGCCGACCGGGAAGTCCGGCGGGTCGTCGTCCGGCGGATCGAGTGGCAGCACGCCGAGCACGCCGCGGCCCAGCTCGACGCCGGCGCCCTCCACGTCGACCCCCGCACCCCAGACCTCGACTCCCGCACCCGTGACGCCCCAGCAGACCACGGCGCCCGCGCCCGAGCGCACGCCGGTGGTCGGCGGCGGCACGGGCGGCGAAGAGCCGTGAGCCCGGTTCACAAGCTCCTCCCCTCCCCGTAGAGTCGGGACGTGCTGGACAAGGGCACCAAGGTCGCCGGCTACGAGATCGAGGGGATTCTCGGTCACGGCGGGATGGGCGTGGTCTACGAGGCGCGCCAGCTGTCGCTCGGGCGCACGGTCGCGCTGAAGATCCTGGCCGGGACGCTCGGGATGGACCCGTCGTTCAAGGAGCGCTTCCGCCACGAGGGGCGGATCCAGGCCGCGCTCGACCACCCGCACATCGTCACGATCTTCGAGGCGGGCGAGTGGGACGACTCCCTGTTCATCGCGATGCGGCTCGTCCGGGGGCCGAACCTGAAGGAGATGATCATCGCGCGCGAGCTGGAAGGGGCGCGCACGCTTCGCATCCTGCGGCCGATCGCGGAGGCGCTCGACTCGGCGCACGAGGCGGGGCTGATCCACCGCGACATCAAGCCGCAGAACATCCTCGTCGGCTCGCGCGACCGGGCCTACCTGGCCGACTTCGGGCTGACGAAGGGGATCGACGACGCGGGGCTGACACAGACCGGCCAGTTCGTGGGGACGATCGACTACATCGCGCCGGAGCAGATCCGAGGCGAGCCGGCGACGAACGCGTGCGACATCTACGCGCTGTCGGCGGTGCTGTACGAGTGCCTGACCGGCGCGGTGCCGTACCCGAAGCCGTCGGACGCCGCGGTCATGTACGCGCACCTCTCCGAGCCGCCGCCCCTGGTCACCGACCAGCGCCCGGAGCTGCCGCCGAACCTCGACGAGGTCATCTGCAAGGCGATGGACAAGGACCCGAAGGCGCGCTACGCCTCGGCGACCGACCTGATCGACGCGGCCGAGCGGGCACTCGGCAAGCGCGTGCGCGCGGTCATCACACCGCCCGGGCCGATCGAGGGGCCCGAGGAGGCGGGCATCCGCGAGAAGGAGGCGCGCGTTCCGACCCGGCCGGAGCGCGTCCGCCGGCACCCGGAGCCAGTCCCCGACCCCGCGCCGGCCCCCGCGGCCCCGACCACCCCGGGCGTGACGCCGCCTGCGCTCGCTCCCGCCGCCGCGGCTGCGACCGCCGCGGCCGCGACCGCCGCCGCCGCCGCGCCGGTGGCCAAGCCCGCGGACCCCACCGTGGCCGCGCCGGCCGTGCGGCCGGAGGAGTCCGTGACCGGGCCTTCCGATCCGACCGTCGAGTCGCGCGCGGTGCCCCAGCCGGCCGACCCGACCGTCGCCTCGCCGGCGGTGCGGCCGCAGTCGTCGGGTCCGGCGGACGCGACCGTCGCCTCGCCGGCCGTCCAGCCCTCCACGCCGGCCGACGCCACGGTGGCCTCTCCGGCCGTGCGTCCCGGCGAATCGCGCTCGGACGCGTCGACCGCGGACTTGACGGCGCCGCCCACCGTGGCAATGCCGGCCGTGGAGCGCGGCGCCTCGGCCCGGCGCCGGCGCACGGGTGTCGCGTCCGCGCCGACCGGGGGTGGCGCGGCAGTCCCGGCTGCTGCCGCCCCGCGCGCGCGAGCGCACGAAGAGTTCGCGCTTCCCGTGGGCGGCCGCCGCGATCGCGCTCGTGATCGCGGCTGTCGCCGGCTACTTCCTCGGCAAGCCCGCCGACAAGCCCGCGCCGCCCAAGGCCGACACCGGGCTGAGCTCCTCGACGACCGCGGGCGCGCTCAACCTCCGCTTCCCCGGCTCGTGGGAGCGCCGCGGCGAGGCGCCGAAGATTCCCGGGCTCGCGCTCAAGGATCAGGTCGCCGTCGGCCCCGCCAGCTCGCAGGGCCAGGGCGTGATCGCGGGGATGTCCGACGCCACGGGCCGCGGCTGCTGCCCGCCGCCTTCCTCGCGAGCCTGGCGAAGCCGCCGCGCCCCGGCTGACCGCGTCAAGCTCGGCAAGCTCGAGGCGCTGCGCTACGAGGGGCTCGACGTCAACGGCTTCGACAACCGGTCGCTGACCGTGTTCGCCGCGCCGACCGCAGGCGGCGTGGCCACGCTCGCGTGCTTCGCCCCGCCCGGTGGCGGCGCCGCGTTCCGCGGCGACTGCGAGCGCGTCGCCGGCTCGCTCACCGTCGACGGTGAGACGGCCTACCCGGTCGGCGCCGACCCGGCCTACGGCAAGGACCTCACCCGCGTCATGACCGCGCTCAACACGCGCCGCAAGGCCGGGCGCGCCGCGCTCGCCGGCGCGAGCAGTCCCGCCGGTCAGCGCCAGGCCGCGGCCGTGCTCGCCGACTCCTACGCGCTCGCCCAGGCCGACCTCCGCGGGGTCGAGTCCGGCCCGGTCACCGCCCAGGCCCACGCCGCGATCGGCAAGGCGCTCGGCGGCGCCGCGGCCGCCTACCGGCGGCTGTCGAAGGCGAGCAAGCCCGCGGCGTTCCGCCGCGCGACGCGGGCCGTGAAGCGAGCCGAGGCGCGCGTCGACGCGCGGCTGGCGGGCCTGAAGGCGCTCGGCTACGACGCCGGCTAGGCGGGTTCGCCGGCCCGCACGAGCTCGGCGTAGACCTCGGCGGTGTCCCGGGCGACGTCGGCCCAGTCGAAGCTGAGGATGTGCTCGCTCGCCTCGGCCACCAGCCGCGCGCGCAGCACGTCGTCGGCCAGCAGCATCTCCATCTGCTCGGCGAGCGACGCGGAGTCGCGCGGAGTGAAGCGCAGGCCGACGCGCTCGCCGCCCGGGACGACCTCGCGCAGCCCGCCGGTGTCGGCCACGATGCACGCGCAGCCGGAGGCCATCGCCTCCAGCGCGACGAGCCCGAACGGCTCGTAGAGCGACGGGATCACGCACAGGTCGGCGATCGCGTAGAGCGAGTGCAGCATCGCGTCGTCGATCCAGCCGAGGAACTCGCCGTGCGGCAGCAGCCCGAGCTTCTTGGCCTGCGCCTTGAGATCGCGCTCCGCCGTCCCCGACCCGGCGACGAGGAAGCGCACGCCGCCGACCCGCTCGATCACGCCCGGCAGCGCGTCGAGCGCCAGGTGGAAGCCCTTCTCGTAGACCAGCCGCCCGACCAGCAGCACGAGCTGCTCGTCCGGCGCCGCGTAGCGCTCGCGCAGCTTCGGCAGGTTCGCCACCGGCTGCAGGTCCTCCGGGTCGACGCCGTTCGGGACCACGGTGATCTTCGCCTCGTCGATCCCGAACACCTCGGCGACGTGCCCGCGCATGTAGTGCGAGCACGTGATCACGCGGTCGGCGGCGCGCACCATCCGCCGCTCGACGCCGTGGATGTGCTTCTGCGGGTGCTTCTTCACCCAGCCCTGGTGGCGGCCGTGCTCGGTGGCGTGCACGGTCACGAGCCACGGGCAGCCGAAGCGCCGCGCCAGCTTGCGCGCGGCGCCGGCGACCAGCCAGTCGTGCGAGTGGACGAGGTCGAACGACAGCCCGTCCCCGATCGCCACGCCGGCGGCGCGCATGTCCTCGTTCATGGCGTCGACCCAGCGCACGAACGCGTCGAGGTCGTCCTTCGGGAACTCGGGCTCGCGGACGCGGTGCACGGTCACGCCATGCCGGTCCTCGACCGCCGCGAGGCGGCCGCCGCCGCGCGCGAGCACGTGGACCTCGACGCCGTTGCTCACCAGCCCTTCGGCGAGCTTGCGAACATGACGCGCCAACCCGCCCTCGACGATCGGCGGGTACTCCCACGACAAGATGAGGACACGCGAGGACACGCCGGGCGTTGACCCTACAGGGCCGGCGCTCGCATGCCTCCATCACTTGGAATCCCCGTTCCTGGGCGCTGCGGAGGCCCCGCTGGGGGCCGCGCAGCTGACCCATCACGACCGGCTGGCCGGCGACCCGCTGCCCGATCTCGACGCCGTCGACGGGCTCATCAGCTTCGGCGGCGCGCAGTCGGTGACGGAGATCGAGCGCTACCCGTATCTGCTCGACGAGACCGCGCTGCTGCGCGAGGCGGTCGAGCGCGACCTGCCGGTGCTGGGCGTGTGCCTCGGCGCCCAGCTGCTCGCCCACGCGCTCGGCGGCAGCGTGCGCCGGCTGCCCAGCCGCGCGGTCGTGTGGGTCGAGCTGGCGCGCCTCGCCCAGGACGAGCTCGTTCCGGATCGGGTGTGGGCCCTGCACTGGAACGAGGACGGCATCGAGCCGCCGCCCGGCGCCACCGAGCTGCTCGAGCGCGGCGGGCTCGGGTGCGCGGCGTTCCGGATCGGGAGCGCCTGGGGCATCCAGTTCCACGCCGACGTCGACGGCGCCGTGCTCGACCGCTGGTACGACGACTACGGCGACTGGGTCGAGGAGGCGGGCGTCACCGTCGACGACGCCCGGGCCGCCGACGCCGAGCACCTGCCGGGCCAGCCCCAGACCGCCGAGGCGATCTTCGGCGGCTTCGTCAGACGCGCTCGAGCAGCGCGAACCCGTGCGCCGACGTGAGCTCCGTCAGCTGCGTGCGCCGCGACAGCTCGCGCAGCGCCCCGCTGAGCACGTCGCGCCACGCGCCGGCGAGCTCGCCCGGCAGCTGCAGCGTCGTCCCCTGCGGCGAGCGCACCGGGACGACGACGAGCACCTCGCCGTCGCCGCGCGCGAACGCGCACACGTCCTCGCCCGCGTCGATCGGCGTGTAGGCGCCTGAGAACGCCTCGGGCCGCCGCGCCCGCAGCGCCAGCGCCCGCGCGATCAGCAGCAGCTTCGGGTCGACGTCCTCGCCCCGCCGCAGCGCCGCCAGCGCCTCGCGCCGCGCGTCCCAGTCGACCGGGCGGCGGTTGTCGGGGTCGACGAGCGACAGCAGCGGCAGCTCGTCGCCGTTGTAGATGTCGGGCAGCCCTGGCACGGTGAGCTTGAGCAGCAGCTGCCCGAGCGCCGCCCGGTCGCCCGCCGCGGCGACCTCGGCCACGAAGGGGTCGAAGTCCTCGCGGAACTCGGGCAGGTCGATGAGCCCGCGCGCGAACGCCTTGACCGCCGCCTCGTGCTGCTCGTCGGGCTCGATCCAGCTCGTCGTGCGCTTCGCCTCGCGCAGCGCCTTCTCGAGGTAGCCGTCCATCCGCTCGGGCTCGATCGGCCACGCGCCCACAAGCGTCTGGAAGACGAGGTAGCGCTCGACCTCATCGGGCCCCGGGACCGCCGAGGTCAGCTCGAGCCAGCCGCGCACGTGCGCCTCCCACTGCTCGGCCATCCCGGCCAGCGCGCCGATCCGCGCCCGCACGTCGCCCGAGCGCTTGGTGTCGTGCGTCTGGGTGACGAGCAGGTTGCGGGGCGGCCGGGCCGCGGCCGCCGCGTGGAACTCGTCCACGGTCATCCCGAAGCGCCCCGGGTCGCCGCCGACGTCGTTGAGCGCGAGCAGCCGCAGGTAGCGGTAGAACGCGGTGTCCTCGACGCCCTTGGCCATCACCGGCGGCGTCGTCTGCTGGAAGCGCGTGACGAACTCGGGCGGGGCGTCGAGCAGCCACTCGATCCCAGCCTCGGCCAGGACCTCGAGGTCCTCGGGAGCGGCGCGATCGCGGATGTAGGTCCGGTACACCGGGAGCGAGGCGAGCGCCGCCTCCAGGTCCGCGTGGTCGTAGAGGCGCCGCAGCCGCTCCACTTCCGCGGCGAAGGTGGTCGATGCCTGCTCGAGCTTGGCCTCGTCGGCGTACGCGCTGAACGGCCGCGGGTCGCCGGCGAGCTCCTCCCACAACGCGGTGAGCCGCTCCTCGCCCGCCGGGTCCACGAACAGCGCCGCGGCGTCGTTGAGGAACTCGTAGCCGACCGTGCCTTCGACGGGCCACGACGGGCGCAGCTGCTCGCCCGGGTCGAGGATCTTCTCGACCCACACGTGCTCGACGCCGGCGTCGCGCAGCCGCACCAGGTAGCCCTCCGGGTCGGCGAGCCCGTCCGGGTGGTCGATCCGCAGCCCGTCGACCGCGCCCTCGCGCACGAGCGCGAGCGCCAGCCGGTGGGTCTCCTCGAACACCTCGGGATCCTCCTGCCGCACGCCGGCCAGGTGGTCGATGTCGAAGAAGCGGCGGTACCAGCCGGACTCCGGGTCGAAGTCGAAGAACTTCTCGCGCTGCTCGGTCCAGTAGCGGTTGGCGTCGTCGACCGCCATGTGGTTCGGGACGATGTCGAGGATCACGCCGAGCCCCGCCTCGTGCGCAGCCTCCACGAGCGCGCGGAACTCCGCCTCGCCGCCCAGCTCCTCGGAGATCGACGTCGGGTCGACCACGTCATAGCCGTGCATCGATCCCGGCCGCGCCTGGAACGACGGCGGCAGGTACAGGTGCGAGACGCCGAGATCGGCGAGGTAGGGCACCAGCTCGCGCGCCGCGGCGAAGCCGAAGCCGCCGCCCAGCTGGAGGCGGTAGGTGGCGCGGAACGGCGTCATCGCCGCCGCAGCAGGACCAGCGAGCGCCCGCCGACCACGATGTCCTCGAGCGCGTCGACCTCGAGCGCGTTCGGCTCGGCCTCGGGGTCGGTGGTCGAGAGCACCAACGCCCAGCGCTCACCGAAGCGCCGGTTCGGCAGCGTGAAGGTGACGTCCTCGTGGTGGGCGTTGAACAGCAGCAGGAACGACTCGTCGAGGACCCGCTGACCCTTCTCGTCCGGCGAGGCGATCTCCTCGCCGTTGAGGAACATGCCGACCGTCCGCTCGCCCGACTCCCAGTCGTTCTTGGTCATCCGGTGCCCGTCGGTGCGGAACCACCAGACGTCGGGCAGGCCGGTGCCGTCCTCGTCCGTGCCGCGCAGGAACTGGCGGCGGCGGAAGACCGGGTGCGCGCGCCGCAGCACGATCAGCTTCTTGACGAACGCGTGCAGCTCGGCGTGCTCCTCGAGCAGCGTCCAGTCGAACCACGAGATCTCGTTGTCCTGGCACCAGGCGTTGTTCGAGCCGTGCTGGGTGCGGCTGAACTCGTCGCCGCCGAGCAGCATCGGCGTGCCCTGGGAGAGGATCAGCGTGGCGAGGAAGTTGCGCTGCTGGCGCGCGCGCAGCTCGTTGATCTCGGGATCGTCGGTCTCGCCCTCGACGCCGCAGTTCCACGAGCGGTTGTCGTCGGTGCCGTCGCGGTTGTCCTCGAGGTTGGCCTCGTTGTGCTTGTCGTTGTAGGAGACGAGGTCGCGCAGCGTGAAGCCGTCGTGGGCGGTGATGAAGTTGATCGAGGCGAACGGGTGGCGGCCGTCGTCCTCGTAGAGGTCGCTCGAGCCCGTCAGCCGCGAGGCGAAGTCGCCGACCGACGCCTGCCCGCGCCAGAAGTCGCGCATGAGGTCGCGGTAGATGCCGTTCCACTCCGACCACAGAACCGGGAAGTTGCCGACCTGGTAGCCGCCGGGCCCGACGTCCCACGGCTCGGCGATCAGCTTCACCTGCGAGAGCACCGGATCCTGGTGGATGACGTCGAAGAACGCGCTCAGCCGGTCGACGTCGTAGAGCTCGCGCGCGAGCGCGCTCGCCAGGTCGAAGCGGAAGCCGTCGACGTGGCACTCGGTCACCCAGTAGCGCAGCGAGTCCATGATCAGCCGCAGCACGCTCGGATGCTGGGCGTTGAGCGTGTTGCCGGTGCCCGTGTAGTCCATGTAGTGGCGGACATCGTCGGGCACCAGCCGGTAGTAGGAGCGGTTGTCGACGCCCTTGAACGAGAGCATCGGGCCGAGGTGGTTGCCCTCCGCGGTGTGGTTGTAGACGACGTCGAGGATCACCTCGATGCCCGCGCGGTGCAGGGCCTTGACCATGCCCTTGAACTCGCGCACCTCCTGGCCGTGCTGGCCGGTGGCGGCGTAGCCCGAGTGCGGGGCGAAGAAGCCGATCGTCGAGTAGCCCCAGTAGTTGGAGAGCCCGCGCTCGAACAGGAACGACTCGTCGACGATCTGGTGGACGGGCAGCAGCTCTACCGCGGTGACGCCGAGGTCGCGCAGGTAGCGCAGCGACGGCTCGGAGGCGAGCCCGGCGTAGGTGCCGCGCAGCTCCTCGCGCACGTCGGGGTGCAGCTGCGTGAAGCCGCGCACGTGCGTCTCGTAGATCACCGACTCGTGCAGCGGCGTGTTCGGCCGGCGGTCGCCCTCCCAGTCGAAGCGCGGGTCGATCACCACCGACTTCGGGACGGCGTCGACGTCGTCCTCGTCGTCGCGCTCGAGGTCGGCGTCGTCGCGGTCGGTGGGGACGTAGGGCAGGACGTTGGCGGCGTCCCAGCGCACGGGCCCGTCGATCGACTTCGCGTACGGGTCGAGCAGCAGCTTCGCCGGGTTGAAGCGGTCGCCGCTCTCCGGCTCGTAGGGCCCGTGGACGCGGAAGCCGTAGCGCTGGCCGGGCCCGATCCCCGGCAGGAAGCAGTGCCAGGTGTGGGCGGTGCGCTCGGTCAGATCCACGCGCTCCTCGGCGTCGTCGCCGTTGAACAGGCACAGCTCGACGCGCTCGGCGTGCTCGGAGAAGATCGAGAAGTTGGTGCCGCTGCCGTCCCACGTGGCGCCGAGGGGGAACGCGCTGCCGGGCCAGACCTCGGTCATCGGACCAGCGCTCCGGCGAGCGGGGGGAGCACGACGTAGCCGGGCTCGACCGTCGCGTGGTGGGTGGCGAGCTCGAGCTCGACGGGGCGGTCGACCGGCACGTGCACCGCGTTCTGGGAGAAGTTGGCGAGCACGAGGTGCTCGCCGCGGCGCAGCTTCAGCCAGCCCTGGTGCTCGTCGAACTCGGCGTAGGCCTCGCCCGGGCCGATCGCGCGGCGTGCCTCGAGCAGCCGCGCGTAGAGGTCGCGCAGCCCGTCCGGCTGGCCCTCGCGCGCGAGCTTGGAGCGCTCGAACGTCGCCGGGTCCTGCGGATCCGGGACCTCCTCGCCGGCGAACTCGGCGAAGGCGGCGAACTCGCGGCGCCGGCCCTCGCGCGTGGCGACCACGATCTCCTCGTCGATGTGGTCGGCGAAGAACAGGAACGGGGCGGTCTCGCCGTGCTCCTCGCCCTGGAAGAGCATCGGCGTGAACGGGGACAGCAGCGTGCACATCGCGCCCAGCCGGCGTGCCTCGGGCGGCAGGCGGTCACCGAACGCGCGGTTGCCGATCTGGTCGTGGTTCTGAATGAACACGACGAAGCGCTCGGGCGCGACGTCGTCGGCGCGGGCGCCGAAGCGGCGGGCGCGGAAGGTCGAGTAGCCGCCGTCGTGGACATGCGGGCGCCGGTAGGCCTTGGCGAGCTGGCCGATCTCGCCGAACTCGGCGTAGTAGCCGTCGCGGTCGCCGGTCAGCAGGGCGCGCAGCGCGTGGTGGAAGTCGTCGGCCCACACGGCGTCGCAGCCCCAGCCGCCGCGCTCGTGGGAGCGCACGACCTTGGGGTCGTTCATGCCGCTCTCGGCGATCACGAGCGCGTGCGGGCTGAGCGCGTGCACGCGCGCGGAGAGCGCCTGGACGAGGTGGACGGCGCCGCCGTCGAGGATCGCGTGGATGGCGTCGAGCCGCAGCCCGTCGAAGTGGAAGTCGCGGATCCAGCCCTCGGCGCTCTGGAGCACCCACTCGCGGACGCCGCCGCAGTGGCCGTCGTCGTAGTTCATCGCTTTGCCCCACACGGTCTCGTACATGTCGGTGAAGTACGGGCCAAACGCCTCGAGGGACTGCGCCCCGGACGCGCCGACGTGGTTGTAGACCACATCGAGCAGCACCGCGAGGCCCTCGGCGTGGGCGGCGTCGACCAGCCGCTGGAGCGCGACCGGGCCGCCGTAGGCGGAGTGGGCGGCCGACAGGTAGACGCCGTCGTAGCCCCAGCCGTGGGCGCCGGGGAACTCCGCGACCGGCAGCAGCTCGATCGTGGTGATCCCGAGCTCGCGCAGCGCGCGCAGGTGCGGGATCACGGCGTCGAACGTCCCCTCGGGCGTGAACGTGCCGACGTGCACTTCGGAGATCACGCTGTCGGCGAGGTCGGGCGGGGTGAAGCCGTCGTCGGTCCACTCGAAGGCGCCGGTGTCCAGTACTCGTGAGGGGCCTCGCAGCCGGCGGGCTGCCAGCGCGTCGCGGGGTCGGGGATCTCGACGCCCTCGATCACGTAGGCGTAGTCCTCGCCCGCGGCCACCGGCAGCTCGGCCTCGTAGACGCCGAACCCCGCGTCGGCCAGCTCGTGGTCGCGGCCGCCGGCGCGCAGCACGAGCCGCTCCGGGCGCGGGGCCCAGACCCGGAACCGGGTGGTGCCGTCAGTCGTGGGGCGGGCGCCGAGCGGGCGCTCGAAGGGCAGTACGGGATCGGACACGGAAAGCTCTAGATCACAGCGGGGAAGCGCTGCTCGTGGCCTTCAGTTCGGCCACCGCAGCGGCCATCAGGTCGACCTCGGCCGCCAGGTCCTGCATCGCGCTGGCATCGCCCTCGCGGGCGACCGCCAGGGCGGCCCGGCACTGCTCGACGTGCTCCTGCACGGCGGCCAGTTGCCGTTCGATCTCCTCGGGCTGCTGCACGGGGGATCACCCTAACGCGAGGGCCGCGGAGGGGAACTTCCGGTGTGTTGTCGTGTTGCCGGTAATCGTGTCCCGTCTTCTTGTGATCCTCACCCTGCTGGCCGCCGCCTTCCCGGCCGCCGCCAGCGCCCAAGTCCCCCTTGAGCCTCCCGTCGCCGTCACCGGCGCGGCCGACTCCATCACGGAGACCGCCGCCAACCTCAATGGCACGGTCGATCCCAACGGCTCGCTGACGACCTACCAGTTCGAGTACGGCACGACCGCCGGCTACGGGCTGGTCACGCCCGTGAACACCGCGTCTGAGGGCACCGACCCCGTCGCCGTGAAGGGCGCGATCGCCAGCCTGACGCGCAACACGACCTACCACTACCGGCTCGTGGCCACGAACGCCGAGGGTGCGATCTCGCGCGGCGCCGACCGGACGTTCCGCACCAACCCCGGGCCGCAGGCGCCGACCGTGACGTCGACGACGTCGCGCGACGTCACCTCGCGCACCGCGCAGCTGCTCACGCGCGTGGACCCGAACGGCCAGCCGACGACCGTGCGCTTCGAGTACGGGCGCACCACGAGCTACGGCGCGTTCAGCGACCGCGTCGACGTCGGCACGGGCACGACCAGCGTTCCGGTGGCGCTCGAGCTCGACCGGCTGCGGCCGAACACGCGCTACCACTTCCGCGCCGTCGCGACCAACGACACCGGGAACACGCGCAGCCTCGACCGCTCGTTCCGGACGCCGCGCGAGCCGACCGGCATCAGCATCGCGCTGAACCCCAGCCGCGTCGTGTGGGGCCAGGATCTGACCGTCGTCGGCCGCATCAACGGCACGGCGGTGGGCGGCATCCGGGTGGCGCTCGAGCGCCAGGGCTTCCCGTTCCAGACCGGGTTCACCGAGGTCGCGACGAAGACGGCGAGCGGCAAGGGCACGTTCAGCTTCAACATCGCCTCGCTGTTCGAGACCACGCACTTCCGCATCGTCACCCGCACCCGCACGCCGATCACGAGCGGCATCCGCACGGCGTCGAGCGCGGTCCGCGTGGGCATCCGCTCGCGCAAGGTCGGCCGCCGCAAGTCGCGCATCACCGGCGCGATCTGGCCGAGCGTGCCCGCCGGGCGCGTCTCGCTGCAGAAGCGCTCGCCGCGCGGGCGCTGGGCGGTCGTCAAGCGGGCGGGAGCCAAGCCGCTCGACGCGAACCGCTCGCGCTACCGGTTCACGGTGGTCAAGCCGAAGCGCAAGCGGCCGGCCGCGCGCTACCGCGTCGTCGTGCTCGCGCGCGACGGGGGCAAGCACGTCCCCGGCCGCAGCCGCGAGGTCCGCGTGGCACCGCAGCGCAAGCGCTGAACCCTCCACCACCCTCAACGGGGTCAGACCCCGTTGAGGGTGGGTTGAAGGTTCGCGGCGGCGGAGGACTCGGACGCGTTGATCGGCGATGTCGGCGATCGGACCGCCGAGGAGGTCGACGTCGTGCTCGCCGGCGTGGCGCCCGGCACGGCGTAACGGTGCCCTACCTCGTCTCGTTCGGCCGCGTCAGCGTCGCCGGGCGGGTCGCCCGCTTGACGCCATAGCGCTGGTCGACGAAGGTCGCCCCTGGCATGCACGGACGCCTTGCCCTGGCCCTCCTCCTCGTTCTCCCGCTCCTCGCCCCCGCCGGGGCGAGCGGCGCGGTCCCGCCTCACCGCGAGATCCGCAAGGTCGAGGCGATCACCTCCTCCGCCGGCGCGCTCGTGCGCGTGACGCTGCGCGCGCCGCTCCAGGGACGGCTGCGCGTGAGCTTCAAGCGCCGCGACGGCGTCAAGGGGAGCACTCGCCGCGCCGCGGTCGTCCACGGCCGCAAGCGCACCGACTTCGTGTTCGCCGGCGATGCCCGCAGCCTCGCGCGGGTGATCGTCCGCACCGCGCCCCGCGGCGACCGGGCGACGCTGCGGCTGCCGCGCGTCAAAGACGACTGCGCGGCGCTGACGAAGCTCGCCCGCAAGCTGCGTCCGCTGCGCAAGGGCCGCCCGGCGATCAAGCGGCGCCTGAGCGCGATCTCCCGGCGCAGGAACGCATGCGGCGGCGCCTCGCTCCCGGTCGTCCCCGGCCCCACTCCGCCGCCCGGCCCCACTCCGGCGCCCGTGTTCACCGCCCCGGCCGCCGGCTTCACGCTCGCCCACGGCGAGACCCCCGATGACCCGGTCAGCGCAGGAGCCGACCTGACCTTCACCGACGCCTCGCAGGGCAGCGAGCTCATCGACCGGGCCTGGAACTTCGGCGATGGCACCCCGGCGAGCGGCCAGGTCGTCCACCACACGTACGCGCAACCGGGCCGCCACACGGTGCTCCTCACCGTCCGGAACTCCCGCGGGCAGACGAGCGCCTTCGGCCGCGAGCTGTTCGTGCGCGGCCCCGGGACCGCGACGTTCGACGGCGACGCCGTCGCCTGCCCCGGCCCGGGCGTGACCACGCCGGTCACCGTCCGCCTCCGCGTGCCCTCGTGGGCCAGGCTCCCGGCGAACGTGAGCTACACGATCCCGCCCGGCCCGTGCGGCGCCGACGCCACAGACGCCCGCAATCTCACGATCACGCCGGGCAACACCGGCAACCACAAGGACCTGTGGGGCCGCAACGAGAGCACGCTCCAGTTCACGTTCGACCTCTCCGACGGCACCGGTACCGGGACCGTCACCCCGAGCGTCACCGCTTCTTGGGCTTGACCTCCGGCTTCTCCTCCGGCACCAGCCAGATCGCGCCAAGCGGCGGCAGGGTGATCTCCGCCGAGAACGCCTGGTTGTGCCACGGGATCGGCTCGGCCTCGACGCCGCCGTAGTTGCCGGTGTCGGTGCCGCCGTAGTAGGTCGAGTCGGTGTTGATCGCCTCGACCCAGCGGCCCGGCCGCGGCAGCCCGAGCCGGTAGGGCCCGCGCGGCACCGGTGACAGGTTCGCCACGAACAGCAGCACGCGCTCGCCGCCCTTCGACACGCGCCCGAACGCGACGACGTTGGACTCGGCGTCGTTGGGCTCGAGCCACCAGAAGCCCTCGCCCTCGAAGTCGAGCTCCCACAGCGCCGGCTCGTCCTTGTACTTGCGGTTGAGGTCGCGCACCAGCGCCTGGATGCCGGAGTGCTCCGGGCTCTCCAGCAGGTGCCAGTCGAGCGAGCGCTCGTGGCTCCACTCGGCCTCCTGCGCGAACTCCTGGCCCATGAACAGCAGCTTCTTGCCGGGGTGCGCCCACATGAACGCGTACAGCGCGCGCAGGTTCGCCCGCTTCTGCCAGGGGTCGCCCGGCATCTTGTTGATCATCGAGCCCTTGCCGTGCACGACCTCGTCGTGCGACAGCGGCAGGATGAAGTTCTCCGTGAACGCGTAGACGAGCGAGAACGTCAGCTCGTGATGGTGGTAGCGGCGGTAGATCGGGTCCTGCTGGAAGTAGGCCAGCGTGTCGTGCATCCAGCCCATGTTCCACTTGAAGCCGAAGCCGAGGCCGCCCAGGTACGTGGGCCGCGAGACGCCCGGCCACGCGGTCGACTCCTCGGCCGCCGAGATCACCCCGGGCTCGCGCGCGAACAGCACCTCGTTGAGCTCCTTCAGGAACGAGACCGCGTCGAGGTCCTCGCGGCCGCCGAACTCGTTCGGCACCCACTCGCCCGCCTCGCGCGAGTAGTCGAGGTAGAGCATTGACGCGACGGCGTCGACGCGGATGCCGTCGACGTGGTACTCGCGCATCCAGAACAGGGCGTTGGCGACGAGGAAGTTGCGGACCTCGTGGCGGCCGTAGTTGAACACCAGCGTGCCCCAGTCCGGGTGCGCGCCCCGCCGCGGGTCGGCGTGCTCGTAGAGCGCGGTGCCGTCGAAGCGTGCGAGCGCGAACTCGTCGCGCGGGAAGTGCGCTGGCACCCAGTCGAGGATCACGCCGAGGCCGTGGCTGTGCAGGCGGTCGACGAACTCGCGGAAGTCGTCGGGCGAGCCGAAGCGCGGCGAGGGCGCGTAGTAGCCCGTCACCTGGTAGCCCCACGAGCCCGAGAACGGGTGGTGCATGACCGGCAGCAGCTCGAGGTGCGTGAAGCCCATGTCCTTCGCGTAGGCGGCGAGCTCGTCGGCCAGCTCGAGGTAGGTCAGCGAGCGGTTGTCCTCGAGCGGGTTCAGCCGCCATGAGCCGAGGTGGACCTCGTAGACCGACATCGGCTCGTTGAGCGGCGTGCTCTTGTGCCGCTGCTCCATCCACTTCTGATCGCGCCACTCGTGCTGCGGCTCGTGCACGACCGAGGCGGTCTTGGGCGGGAGCTCGGCCTGGAAGGCGTACGGGTCGGCCTTCTGGAAGCGGTCGCCGTCGGGACCCGTGATCTCGTACTTGTAGTTCGTGCCGGCGCCGACCTCGGGCACGAACAGCTCCCAGATCCCGCTCGAGCCGAGCGCGCGCATCGGGTGCAGGCGGCCGTCCCAGCCGTTGAGGTCGCCGACCACCGACACCGACTGCGCGGCGGGCGCCCAGACCGCGAACGAGGTCCCCCGCACGCCTTCGTGATCGATCACGTGCGCGCCGAGGCGGGCGTAGATCTCCTCGTGGCGGCCCTCGGCCGCGAGGTGCAGGTCGAGCTCGCCGACCGTCGGCGGGAAGCGGTAGGGATCCTCGATCCGGAACGTCCCGCCCTCGCCGTAGTCGACCTCGAGCTGGTAGGCGAGCGGGAGCTTCGCCTTCGGCACCACGCCCTCGAACAGCCCGGCGGTGTCAGCCGGCTCGAGCTCCGCGACCGCCTTGTTCTTCACATAGACGGTGACCGCCTTCGCTTCCGGGCGCACCGCGCGGATGACGACCCCGCCCTCGGTCGGATGGGCGCCCCGGAAGGCGTGCGGATCCGCGCTCATGATGCTCCGTTCGATTCGAGCAGCCGGACGATGCCCGCCACCGGGATGGCGACCCAGTCGGGTCGGTTGTTCAGTTCGTAGCGCAGCTCGTAGACCGCCTTCTCGAGCTCGAAGATCGACAGCATCTTGTGCGTGGCCTCGTCACCGGGCGGCAGCAGCGCCTGGTCCACGGTCTCGAAGTAGCCGGCCAGGAACGTCTCCCGCGCGCGGTCCTCCCAGCCTTCGGGCGGGGGCGCGTCGCGCAGGATCCGCGACCCGGCGGCGGCGTAGGAGAACGAGCGCAGCATCCCCGCGACGTCGCGCAGCGGCGAGCGCTTCAGGCGCCGCTGCGACATCGGCCGCCCCGGTTCGCCCTCGAAGTCGAGGATCACCCAGCCGCGGTCGGCGAGCATGGTCTGGCCGAGGTGGTAGTCGCCGTGCGTACGGATCACGCGCCCCGCGGTCCCGACCGAGGCCAACATGTGCAGCCGCTCCTGCACGTCCTGCCCGCGGCCGCGGATCGGGTCGATCGCGGGGTCCTCGGGCAGCTCCACGAAGATCCGCTCGATCTCCTCGTCGATCGTGGCGGTGAGGATCGAGATCGCCTCGCTGCTCGGCTCCTCGGGCGCGAACGCCGGGTCGGACGCCTCGGAGCCGAGCGTCGTGTGCAGGTCGCCGGTGACCACGCCGAGCGCGTGCACCTGGCTGAGGAACGTCTCGGGGTCGGAGCCGAGCGCGTCGAGCGCGAGGTCCCAGCCGTCCTTGGCGCCGGCCAGGTACTCCTGCAGCACGCCGAGCGTGGCGTCCATCAGCCGCCCTTCGTACTGGAACCAGCCGGCGATCGGGGCGATGTGGGGGAAGTCGCGCTCGGACAGGAAACGCAGCAGCTCGAGCTCGGGGTTGACCCCCGGCTCGACGCGCCGGAACGCCTTGAGGATCAGCGCCTCGCCGAACACGATCGAGGAGTTGGACTGCTCGACCCCGACCGGCCGCACGTCGACGGTCCCGCCTTCGCCGGCGCCGCCCGACCAGCGGAACGTGAGCATGCCCTCGCCCGCTTGCACGTCGGCACCGGCGCGCATCAGGTGCAGCAGCTCGCGCGCATGCGCCGGGTCGGCGAGCGCGTCGTAGTACGTGTTGCCGTCGATATCGGCGATCACGCGCTCCGACCAGCCCTCGGACGCCGGGCGGATGCCGACCGGCACTTGGTAGACCTCGTGCGTCCCCGTCGGGAAGCGCGCCTCGATCAGCGCCAGCACGAGCTGCGGTGACTCCTCGCGCAAGGTGAACGACTCGAGGACGTTGAGGTGCGCGACCTCCGAGGCCTTCGAGCCGAACCAGCGCTGCGATACGAACCACTCGCGCAGCACCTCCTCGGGGAGCGGTGCGAGCAGGTCACTCATCGGTGCTCTCCTTCTCGAGGGCCGCGAACTCGCCGGTCCGCTGCCCGGGCTCCGGCTCGGCGAGCTGGAACCAGTAGAAGCCGCGCGGCGCCAGCGTCAGCAGGTAGGGCAGCTCGCCGATGCGCGGGAAGCGCGAGCGGCCGAACAGCTCGACCGGGTAGCGGCCCTCGAACTCCGAGAGGTCGAGCTCGACGGCCTGGGCCGAGCGCGCGAGGTTGTGCACGCACAGCATCACGTCGTCCTCGTACTTGCGGATGTGGGCGAAGATGCGCGGGTTCGACGGCGCCAGCGGCTCGTAGGTGCCGAGGCCGAACACCGGGTGCTCCTTGCGCAGCGAGATGAAGCGGCGCATCCAGCGCAGCAGCGAGGTCGAGTGGCGCAGCTGGGCCTCGATGTTGACCGCCTGGTAGCCGTACACCGGGTCCATCAGCGGCGGCGCGTAGAGCTGCGCGAAGTCCGCGCGCGAGAAGCCGCCGTTGCGGTCGCCCGTCCACTGCATCGGCGTGCGCACGCCGTCGCGGTCGCCGAGGAAGACGTTGTCGCCCATCGCGATCTCGTCGCCGTAGTAGAGGACCGGCGAGCCCGGCAGCGAGAACAGGATCGCGTTCATCAGCTCGATCTCGTCGCGCCCGTTGTCGAGCAGCGGGGCGAGCCGCTTGCGGATCCCGACGTTGATCTTCATCCGCGGGTCCTTGGCGTACTCGGCGTACATGTAGTCGCGTTCCTCGTCGGTGACCATCTCGAGCGTCAGCTCGTCGTGGTTGCGGAGGAAGAGGCCCCACTGGCAGTTCTCCGGGATCGCCGGCGTCTGGGCGAGGATCTCGTAGATCGGCGTCGACTCCTCGCGCCGCACCGCCATGAACATGCGCGGCATGACCGGGAAGTGGAAGGCCATGTGGCACTCGTCGCCCTCGCCGAAGTACTCGACGACGTCGGCCGGCCACTGGTTGGCCTCGGCGAGCAGCACGCGGTCGGGGTAGTTCTTGTCGATCTCCGCGCGGCAGCGCCGCAGGTACTCGTGCGTCTCGGGCAGGTTCTCGCTGTTCGTGCCCTCACGCTCGAACAGGTAAGGCACGGCGTCGAGGCGGAAGCCGTCGAGCCCGAGGTCGAGCCAGAAGCGCAGCACCTCGAGCATCGCGTCCTGGACCTCGGGGTTGTCGTAGTTGAGGTCCGGCTGGTGGGAGAAGAAGCGGTGCCAGAAGTAGGCCTGGGCCTGCTCGTCCCACGTCCAGTTCGAGGTCTCCGTGTCGGTGAAGATGATCCGGGCGTCCTCGTACTTGTGGACCGTGTCGGACCACACGTACCAGTCGCGCTTGGGGTTGTCGGGGCTCGAGCGCGACTCCTGGAACCACGCGTGGTCGGCGGAGGTGTGGTTCATGACGAGGTCGGCGATCACGCGGATGCCGCGCTGGTGGGCGGCCTCGAGGAAATCGCGGACGTCGTCGACCTTGCCGTAGTCGGGGTGGATCTCGAAGAAGTCGGCGATGTCGTAGCCGCCGTCCTTCAGCGGTGACGAGTAGTAGGGCAGCAGCCAGATGCAGTCGACGCCCAGCCACTGCAGATAGTCGAGCTTCTCGGTCAGCCCGCGGAAGTCACCGGAGCCGTCGCCGTTGGCGTCGAAGAAGCCGCGGATGTGGATCTCGTAGAACACGGCGGTCTTGAACCACAGGGGCTCCCGCTCGAACCAGTGGCCGGGATCGCTCACTGCTCGACCCGCAGCACATGGGAGCCGCCCGGCTCGAGGCGCACGTAGTTGGCCCCGATGCGCCAGTCGAAGTGGTCGCCCGAGAGCAGGTCGTGGGCCGCGAAGGCGGGCGGCAGGCCGAGGTGGGCCGGGATCACGCCGGCGCCCTCCTGCACGTTGTGCGGGTCGATGTTCACGACGCAGATCACCGTGTTGCCCGGCGAGGACTTGACATAGGCGATGAGGGCCTCGTTGTAGGAGTCGATGAAGTAGACGTTCTCGAGCCGCTGGAGCGCGGGGTTCTCGCGGCGGATCTCGTTGATGCGGCGGACCATCGGGAGCAGCGGGCCGTCCAGCGACCGCTGCTTCGTCTCGTACTTCTCGGAGTCGAGGTACTCCTCGGAGCCCTCGCGCACCGGGACGTTCTCGAACCACTCGTAGCCCGAGTAGATGCCGTAGCTGGGGCTGAGCGTGCCCGCCAGCACGAGCCGCGAGGCGAACGCCGCGGGGCCGCCGTGCTGGAGATACGCGTGCAGGATGTCCGGCGTGTTGATGAAGAAGTTGGGGCGGAAGTACTCGCGCTCCGGGCCGTGGGCGAGCTCGTTGACGTACTCGGTCAGCTCCCAGCGCGAGTTCTTCCACGTGAAGTACGTGTAGGACTGGGTGAAGCCGATCTTCGCCAGCTGGCGCATGACGGCGCGGCGCGTGAACGCCTCGGCGAGGAAGACGACGCTGCGGTCGACCTCGTGGACCTCCTTGATCAGCCACGCCCAGAACGGGAACGGCTTCGTGTGCGGGTTGTCGACGCGGAAGAACTTGATCCCGGCCTCGACCCAGTGCACGACGACGTCGCGCCACGCCTGCCATAGCTCGCGCCAGGCCGGCGTGTCCCAGTTGAAGTTGTAGATGTCCTGGTAGCGCTTGGGCGGGTTCTCGGCGTACTTGAGCGTGCCGTCGGGGCGCTGCTGGAACCACTCCGGGTGCTCCTTCAGCCACGGGTGGTCGGGCGAGGCGTTGAGCGCGAGGTCGAGCGCGACGTCCATGCCGTGCTCGCGGGCGGTCGCGCACAGCGCGCGGACGTCGTCGAGCGTGCCGAGCTCGGGATGCACGGCGTCGTGGCCGCCCTCCTTGCCGCCGATCGCGTACGGCGAGCCGGGGTCGTCGGGGCCGGCGGTGAGCGTGTTGTTGCGGCCCTTGCGCGCCTTCACGCCGATCGGGTGGATGGGCGGGAAGTAGAGGACGTCGAAGCCGAGCTCGGAGATCGCGGGGATCTGCTTCTCGACCTTCTTGAGCCCGCCCCACGAGCGCGGGAAGAGCTCGTACCAGGAGGCGAAGGCGGCGGCGACGCGGTCGACCTCGACGACCATGCGGTGAGTCGAGCTGGCAGGCGCCGGTGCGCTCGGAGGCGCGCTCCATCGCCGCGAACAGGTCGGGGGCGAGCGCCGAGTCGGGCGGCGACTTCGGATCCTTCAGCACGGCGAGCGCCGCCTCGATCGTCTTCTTGTCGGCGCCCTTGGCGCGGCCCGTGGCCTGCTCGAGCAGCACGACGCCCTCGGACA
Source organism: uncultured Solirubrobacteraceae bacterium (assembly GCA_963802905.1). Taxonomy (GTDB): domain Bacteria; phylum Actinomycetota; class Thermoleophilia; order Solirubrobacterales; family Solirubrobacteraceae; genus DASQFQ01. The sequence continues at coordinate 95,037 of CAWDKH010000022.1, forward strand.
GCTCGCCCGCGAGGTCCTCCTGCCCGGCGGCGACCTTGCGCTGCAGCTCGTCGCGCCAGGTGGCGAAGACGTCGCTCCACGCCTCGATCGACCACTGCCAGCGGCCCATCACGTCGACGGGGAACTCGCCTTCCCAGCGCACGCCGTTGACGTGCGCGTCGATCGGCCGCATCGGCGACTCGACCCAGCGGCGGCTGCCGGGGCCCCGGTAGCGCACGACGGCGCGGAGGATCTCGTGCCCGTCGCGGAAGACGTCGGCGCTCACCCGGACGGTGTCGCCGACGACGCGCTTGGCCGGGTAGCGCCCGGCGTCGACGGTCGGCTCCGCGTATTGGATGACGATGCGCGGGGGGTTGCCCTTGGTGTTGGGTACCGGCATTCGAGCCGGAGTATCCACAGGAAGCGCTGCCAAACGTCTCGTGATCAATCTCCCCTTTTCCAGCGGCGTCCAGCTGCATCCCACCTCGCTGCCCGGCGGACGACTGGGATCCGACGCCTACGCGTGGGTCGATTGGCTCGCCGAGGCGGGTCAGACGTGGTGGCAGATGCTGCCGCTCGGTCCGCCCGACCGCCATCGCTCGCCCTACAAGGCGGCGTCGGCGTTCGCGGCCTGGCCGGGCCTGCTGGCCGAGCCGCGCGCGCGAGTGAGCATGGGCCGAGGAGCTCGACTTCCGCGAGCGCGAGCGCTACTGGATCGAGGACTGGGCGCGCTTCGGCCCGCGCGGCGCGGTCGCCGACCAGGTCCGCTTCGACCGCGAGTGGACGGCGCTGCGCGCGTACGCGGCCGAGCGCGGCGTGCGCATCATCGGCGACGTCCCGATCTACGTCGCGCCCGGGAGCGCCGACCACCGTGCGCACCCCGAGCTGTTCCAGGCGGGCGCGGTGGCGGGCACGCCGCCTGACGCCTACACCGACAAGGGCCAGCTGTGGGGCAACCCGCTGTACGACTGGCCGGCGATGCAGCGGCGCGGCTACCGCTGGTGGGTCGACCGGCTGCGGCGGACGTTCGCCCTCTTCGACCTCGCCCGCATCGACCACTTCCGCGGCTTCGTCTCCTACTGGTCGGTGCCGGCGCGCGCGAAGCACGCGCTGTGCGGGCGCTGGAAGCGCGGGCCGGGGCGCGCGGTGTTCGACCACGCGGCGCGCGCGCTCGATCGCGAGCTGCCGCTGATCGCCGAGGACCTCGGGGTGATCACGCCGGCGGTCGAGCGGCTGCGCGACGGGCTCGGGCTGCCGGGGATGGTCGTGATCCAGTTCGGCTTCGACCCCGCCGACATGGGCAGCGTGCACAACCCGTGGAACCACGTCGAGGCGCGCGTCGCCTACAGCGGCACCCACGACCACGACACCGTGCGCGGCTGGTACGAGTCGCTGCCGCCCGAGCGCCGCGCGCTGGTCGACCGCAGCATCGACGAGGCGGGCGTGCGCGAGGACGAGCCCTGGTGGTCGCTGATCCGCCTGACCTTCGCCTCGCCCGCGCGGCTGGCGATGGTGCAGGCGCAGGACGTGCTCGGGCTGGGCGGCGAGGCGCGCATGAACCTGCCGGGCACGAAGGGCGGCTCGTGGCGATGGGAGCTCGACGAGCTGCTCGCCGGCCTGGGCGTGGAGCCGGCGCCTGCGAGGACGCATCGAGGCTGTCGTCCGGTCGACGTAGCACGGCTTGTCGAAGGCCAGCGTCGGGCCGTTCTGCGCCCATGCAGCGGCCGGCTCGATCGTCGCGAGCGCGGCGACCAGCGCGGCGAGCAGGGAACGCGGCATGCGTCCTCCTCGTGGTGATGGATGGCCCCGGCTCTGACGGCGAGCGCTGGGGAAGCCTTGAGTTGAAACGAGCGCGACCGCGCCGGGTTGCGCGCAACCTCCACTACCCTCACGGCCACCGCATGGCCGCCCCGCCCACCGAGCACGAGATCCTCGACGTCAACCGCCGCTACCACGACGTCGCGGCCCACGACTACGACGCCAAGTGGGGCATCGACTACGGCGAGGTCGGCGCCGCGCAGGTGCTCGGGAAGCTCACCAAGCTGCTCGGCGCGCAGCCCGGGCCGTACGCGCGCTCGCTCGAGATCGGCGCGGGCACGGGCTACTTCTCGCTCAACCTGCTGAAGGCGGGCGTCGTCGGCGCGGCGACCTGCACCGACATCTCGCCCGGCATGCTCGAGACGCTCGAGGCGAACGCGCAGCGGCTCGGCCTCGACGTCGAGACCGCCGCCTGCGACGCCGCCGAGCTGCCGTTCGAGGACGCGTCGTTCGACCTCGTGCTCGGCCACGCCGTGCTCCACCACCTGCCCGACCTCGAGCGCTCGTTCGCGGAGTTCGCGCGCGTGCTGCGCCCCGGCGGGACGCTGTTCTTCGCCGGCGAGCCGTCGCGCCAGGGCGACCGCATCGCCGCCTGGCCGAAGCGCGCCGCGATGCGCGCCGCGCCGCTGTGGCGCAAGGCGGTCCGCGCGCGGCCCGCCGTGCTGGGGCGGGAGCAACGGCGCCGCGCCGAGCGCCGAGGACGCCGAGCACGCGCTCGAGTCGGTGGTCGACGTCCACGCGTTCGACCCCGCCGACCTGCAGCGGCTGATGCAGGGCGCCGGGCTTCGCCGACACGCGCGTGCAGCGGCGAGGAGCTGCTGGCCAACTGGTTCGGCTGGTTCAACCGCACGCTCGAGGCGAGCGCGAACCACGACGACATCCCGTGGCTGTGGTTCCAGTACGCGTTCCGCGGCTACCTCGGGCTGCAGAAGGTCGACCGCGCGCTGCTCGAGCCGCGGCTCCCGCCGCAGGTCTTCTACAACCTGATGATCGCGGCGCGGAAGCCGTGAGCCTCGACGTCGCCCGGGCCCGCGCGGACACGCCGGGCACCGAGTCCGTCGCCCATCTCAACAACGCCGGCGCCGCGCTGCCGCCCACGCCCGTGCTCGACGCCGTGGTCGAGCACCTGCGCCGCGAGGCGGAGATCGGCGGCTACGAGGCGGCCGCCGAGCGCGAGGACCGCGTCGAGCACACCTACGACGCCGTCGCGCGGCTGATCGGCGCCGAGCGCGACGAGATCGCGATCGTCGAGAACGCCACGCGCGCGTGGGACATGGCGTTCTACTCGCTGCGGCTGCGCGAGGGCGACCGCATCCTCACCACACCGCCGAGTACGCCAGCAACTACATCCCGATGCGGCAGGTCGCCGACCGCGCCGGCGCCGCCGTCGTGGTGGTGCCGGACGACGAGCACGGCCAGGTCGACGTCGACCGCCTCGCGGGCATGCTCGACGAGCGCGTGAAGCTCGTCTCGCTCGTGCACGTGCCCTCGCAGGGCGGCCTCGTCCAGCCCGCGGCGGCGGTCGGCGCGCTGCACGCGTGCCGCCGGCGTGCCGCTGCTGCTCGACGCCTGCCAGTCGGTCGGGCAGATGCCGGTCGACGTCGGCGAGATCGGCTGCGACATGCTCTCCGCCACCGGGCGCAAGTTCCTGCGCGGCCCGCGCGGCACCGGCTTCCTCTACGTCCGCCGCGGGCTGGTCGAGGAGCTCGAGCCGCCGCTGCTCGACCTCCACGCCGCCGAGTGGCAGCGCGACGGCTCCTACCGCGTCCGCCCCGACGCGCGCCGGTTCGAGAACTGGGAGTGCAACATCGCGACGAAGATCGGGCTCGGCGTCGCGGCCGACTACGCGCTCGAGCTCGGGCTCGACGCGATCCGCGACGCGCGTGCGCGCGCTCGCGGGCGAGCTGCGCGCGCGGCTCGAGGCGATCGACGGCGTGACCGTCCACGACCTCGGCGAGGAGCGCTCGGCGATCGTGACCTTCGCGGTCGACGGGCCACACCGACCGCGGAGGTCGTCGCCGCGCTGCGCGAGCAGCGGCGTCAACACCTCGCTCTCCCCCGCCACCTACGCCCGCCTCGACTTCGACGCCCGCGGCCTCACCGACCTCGTGCGCGCGTCGCCGCACTACTACAACGACGTCGACGACCTCGACCGCCTGGTCGACGTCGTCGAGGCGTTCTAAGCGGCCCTGGAGCGCTTCGGCGACGCGACGGTCCGCACGCTGCAGGAGCGCGGCGCGACCCGGCCGGAGCTCGTCGGCGCACGCCGCCTGTTCAGCCGCATCCGCCAGGTCGCCCTCGAGGCGGCCGACGCGCGCGCAACCTGAGCGAGATTGAGCGCGGCCTCCGCGCTCACCTTCGCGTGCCGGTACGCGTACGTCGCGTCGCCGCGCAGCCGGCCCCAGCGCGTCGTCTCGTAGCTGATCAGCTCGCGCGGGCTCGTCCGTGTCGCGAGGCCGTCGGCGGCGAGCACGGCGAGCGCGCGCTCGGCGATCGCGATCTGGCCGAACGCGGTCGGGTGGACGTGGTCGGCCATCAGGACGCCGCGGCCGCCGAAGCCTGAGAGGTCGACGACGAGCGTGCCGGTCTCGCGCGCGCGACGCTCGATGATCGCGTTGGCGTCGGCGACCTTCGCGCCCGCGCGCGGGCGGCCGAGGTCGAGCGGGATCGTCGCGGTCAGCGTGCGCTCGCAGCGCGCCGCGAGGAAGCCGAGCGCCTCGCCGAGCGCCCGCTCGTACGCGAACGGGTCCCAGTCGAAGGCACGGACGTCGTTCGTCCCGATGTAGAGGCAGCCGAGATCGAACGGCCCCTCGGGCGCCGCGGCGGCGCGCTCGAAGCGCGGGATCTGCTCGTCGAGCACGGTGCGGACGCTCGCGCCGTCGGTCGCGTAGGGCGTGTACGGGAGCCCGAGCGCGCGCGCCGTCCACAGCGCCCAGGACTGCAGCGCGACGCCCCATTGCAGCTCTCCCCCGCCGTTCGTGATCGAGTCGCCGAAGGCCAGGACGCCGAGCATGCGGGCGCGCACGCTAACAATGTGTCAGCTATGGACTCGCTGCGCGGCAAGCTCCTGATCGCCTCACCGGCGCTCGTGGACCCCAACTTCCACCGCACGGTGATCCTGATCGCGGAGCACACCGGCGAGGGCGCGATGGGGCTCGTGCTCAACCGCCCGGCCGAGACGCTCGTGGCCGACGTCGTCCCCGACCTGACCGACCTCGCCGACGACGGCGCGCCCGTCTACTTCGGCGGCCCGGTCGCCTCCGACTCGGTGATCGTGCTCGCCGAGTTCGACGACCCGGCCCTCGCCAGCGTGCTGCTCGACGGCGACCTCGGCTTCGTCGGCAGCGAGTCGGGCGAGATCGGCGACGTCGCCGACGGCGTCCGCCGCGCCCGCATCTACGCCGGCCACGCCGGCTGGGGCCCGGGCCAGCTCGAGGGCGAGCTCGAGGAGGAGTCGTGGATCATCGAGCCGCCCCGGCGCGAGGAGATCTTCAGCGAGGACGCCGAAGGGCTGTGGTCGGCGGTGCTGCGCCGCAAGGGCCGCGAGTACGCGCTGCTCTCGACGATGCCACCCGACCCGTCGGTCAATTAGGCCCCTCCCGAGTACGGGTTTCCCCACCCCGGATTGACGGGGCTGCCCCGTCGATCCGACCCCGGGCGAAGAGGATTATTCCCGTATGCCGACCGACGCCCACAACTTCAACTACGTCGAGAGCTCGATCCCCGAGGGCATGACCCTCGGCGAGTACCGCCGTCAGCGCATGCAGCGCCAGCCGAAGCCGGTCCGCAAGGGCCCGCGCTGGTTCCCGATGCCCCGCGTGCGCATCGCCTACGCGTAGCCGGCACCGCCCTCGCTTCCCTCCCCCTCTCCCTCCTCCACCGGACGCCGCGGCCGCCCCCGCGGCGTTCGGCGTTAAGGGGCGCGGCCCAAGAAAAAGGCCCGCCGCGCGATGCGCAGCGGGCCTTGAGGGCCGTCCTGGCGGTGGAGTCTCAGCGGGGACGCCGCGCCAACGGGGAGCCGGCGGGGGAGAGGCGCGGGGTCTGGTACATCGGCGCGTAGAGAAGCTGGAAGAGCGGCGGAGTCAAGGTGTGGTTCCTAGTCCTTTAGGGGTCGACCGGAACTGTGCCAGCCGAGGGAACCCCCTCGGGGTGGGCTGCCATGCATATCGGGGTGCGGGCATCCGCACCCTGGGAATGGGCGCGCTCGGGCGTACGTCTGCAGAGATATGTCCGCCGCTTTCTCCATCCGCCCGATCGCGCCGGACGACAAGCCGGCCCTCGCCGCGTTCTTCTCCCACCTCAGCGAGGAGTCCCGCCGCCGCCGCTTCCTCGGCCCGAAGCCGAAGCTGAGCGCGCGCGAGCTGGCGTTCCTCACCGAGGTCGACCAGTGCCGGCACGTCGCGCTCGTCGCCGTCGACGACGCCGGCGCGATCATCGGCGTCGGCCGCTACGCGACGTGGCACGACTCCCCCGACCGCGCGGAGATGGCCTTCGCGGTCGTCGACGAGTGGCAGGGCCGCGGGCTCGGCACCGAGCTCGGCAACCGCCTCGTCGCCCGGGCGCGGGCGAGCGGGCTGGATGCGCTCACCGGCTCGACGTTCGCCTTCAACGCGCCCGCCAAGGCGCTGCTGAAGCGCCTCGGGTTCCTGCCCAAGGGCATCGCCTCGGGCGTCGCCGACTACGAGCTCAGCCTTCGCGCGTCGCTGCCCGCGGCGGCCTAGCGCGCCGAGTCGGCCACGCGCTCGAGCACCCGCCGCAGGCGGGCCGGCGAGCTGCCGAGGTGGGCGGCGAAGTGCTCCTCGATCGCGCGCTCGTAGACCGGCCACATGGCTCGCAGCAGCGCGACGCCCTCGTCGGTCAGGACCACCTGCTGCGCGCGGCGGTCGTCGGGATCCGCCTCGCGCCGCACGCGGCCCGCCGCCACCGCGCGGTCGACGAAGCGGCTCATCGCGGTCGGGCTGAGCACGACCTCGCGGGCCAGCTCGTTGACGCGCAGGCCCCGGCCCGGTGCGCGGTAGAGCGTCCACAGCAGGTCGTACCAGGCGAGGTCGGGCAGGCCGGCGTCGGCGAGGTCGCGCCCGATCCTCCGCGTCACGTGCGCGTGCGCGTTGAGGAACGAGCGCCAGGTGGCGAGAGCGTCGTCGTCGAGCGGGGCCACGGGGAGTGAGGATAGCCGCACTTGCACTAGATGCATATGCATGTATATTCGATGCACATGCACCTATCTTCCTCCGGAGGCTCCCCCATGCAGTTCGAGAACCAGGTCGCCCTGATCACCGGTGGTGGCGGCGGCATCGGCCGCGCCGCCGCCCAGCGCTTCCTCGACGAGGGCGCCCGCGTCGTGCTCAGCGGCACGCGTCAGGCCAAGCTCGAGGCCGCCCGCGACGCCCTCGACCCCAGCGGCGAGCGCGTCCACATCCACGCCGGCCAGGTGACCACGCGCGAGCAGGCGCAGACGCTCGTCGCCGCCGCCATCGAGCGCTTCGGTCGTGTCGACGTGCTCGTGAACTCGACCGGCATCTTCCGCATCGTCCCGTTCCTCGAGCAGACCGAGGAGCACTTCGAGGAGGCGCTCGGCTCGATCCTCCGCCCGACCTACTGGGTCTCGCAGGCCGCGGCCGCGGCGATGGCCGAGCAGGGCGGCGGCGCGATCGTCAACGTCGGCTCGATGTGGGCGGTCGACGCGATCGCGACGACGCCGACCAGCGCCTACTCCGCCGCGCAGGCCGGCCGCCACGCGCTGACCAAGAACCTCGCGCTCGAGCTCGCGCCCGAGGGCATCCGGGTCAACACCGTCGCGCTCGCGTTCGTCGAGACGCCCGCCTACGAGCGCTTCCTCTCCCACGAGGAGGCCCAGGAGGTGCTCGACGCCGTCAGCGGCTTCCACCCGCTGAACCGCCGCGGCCAGCCGTCCGACGTCGTCGAGGCGATCCTCTTCCTCGCCGGCTCCGGCGCGGGCTGGATCACCGGCACCACGCTGCCGGTCGACGGCGGGGTGCTCGCCGGCCGCAGCCCTGCGCTGCACGCTGAGGTCGGGGCCGCCGCCTAGCGCCGGGAATAGCCGGTACGGCGCGGCCGTCTGGATCTTCATGTCGATCATCCATGACCCCGCGCTGTACCAGCTCCGCCACGCCCTGCGAGGCCATGTCTACGACCCGGGCGAGCCCGAGTACGAGGACGCCTGCACGCTCTTCAACGGCATGATCGAGACGCGGCCGCGCCACGTCGCGCGCTGCTCGCACCCGCACCAGGTCAGCGCCGCGCTCGCCTTCGCGCGGGCCCGCGACCTGCGGGTCGCGGTGCGCGGCGGCGGCCACTCCGTCGCCGGCCTCTCGCTCGTCGAGGACGGCCTCGTCATCGACGTCCGGGGGCTGCGCGAGCTCGTGGTCGACCCCGAGCGCCGCGTCGCGCGCGTCGGCGGCGGCCTCACCTGGGCCGAGGTCGACGCCGCCACCCAGGAGCACGGCCTCGCCGCCGTCGGCGGCCGCGTGTCGAGCACCGGCGTCGCCGGCCTCACGCTCGGCGGCGGCTCCGGCTGGCTCGAGCGCAAGCACGGCCTCGCCTGCGACAACGTGCTCGCGGTCGAGCTCGTGACCGCGAGCGGCGAGCCCGTGCGCGCGACGGCCGACGAGCATCCCGAGCTGTTCTGGGCGCTGCGCGGCGGCGGCGGCAACTTCGGCGTCGTCACCGCGATCGAGCTCGCGCTGCACCCGGTCGGGCCGGAGGTGCTCGGTGGGCTCGTGCTGCACCCGCGCGACCGCGCCCGCGAGCTGCTGCGCCTGTTCCGCGACGTGATGGCCGACGCGCCCGACGAGCTCTCGCTCGCGTACGTGTTCCTCACCGCGCCGGACGAGGACGGCATCCCGGACGACCTGCGCGGGCAGCCCGCCGTCGCGATCGCCGGCATGCACGCCGGCTCGCTCGCCGACGCCGAGGCCGCGCTCGCTCCCCTTCGCGCCTACGGCCCGCCCGCGCTCGACGCCTTCGCGCCGACCACCTACGCCGCCTTCCAGTCCTCCCTCGACGACCCGCCCGGCTACCGCAACTGGTGGACCGCCGAGTACCTCGAGGACCTGGGCGAGGACGCCATCGACGCGATCGTCGCGCTCGGCGACGACCTCCCCTCCGGGCCCGCGCAGATCTTCATCCCCGCCTGGGGCGGCGCCGTCGCGCGCGTGCCCGACGGCGCGACGCCGCTGACCGGCCGCGGCGCCCGCTTCGTGGTGCACCCGCTGCTGCTGTGGGAGGACGCCGCCGACGACGAGCGCACCATCGCCTACGGCCGCCGCTGGCGCGAGGTGCTCGCGCCCTACCGCACCGGCGCGACCTACCTGAACTTCACCGGCGACGAGGGCGCGGACCGCGTCCGCGCCGCCTACGGGCCGCACTACGAGCGGCTCGCGCGCGTGAAGGCCGGATGGGACCCGGACAACGTGTTCCGCGCCACCGGCAACGTGCGCCCCACCGACTAGGGAAACCCCTGATGTGCTCCCGGCCCCGCGCCGGGAGTATCGCCTTCACCACCCTCCCCTCGAATCCCCCCGGAGCCCCACCTTGACTTCAACGCAGCGCTGGACCCTCGCCGTGGTGTGTGCCGCGACCGCGATGCTGATGCTCGACATCGCGGTCGTCAACACCGCGCTGTCCGACATCGCCGCCGACCTCAACACCGGCCTCTCCGGCCTCCAGTGGGTCGTCGACGCCTACACGCTCGCGCTCGCCGCCGTCGTGCTGACGGCCGGCTCGCTGGCCGACCGCTTCGGTCGTCGCCGCCTCTTCACCATCGGTCTTTCCATCTTCACCGTGACCTCGCTCGTGTGTGCAGCGGCGTCCGACATCGTGATGCTCAACTCCGCCCGTGCCGCGCAGGGCGTCGGCGCGGCGATCATGTTCGCCGTCTCGCTCGCCCTGCTCTCGCAGGCGTTCCCGCAGGCGCAGGAGCGCGCCAAGGCGTTCGCCGCCTACGGTGCTTCGATCGGCGCCGCCTTCGCCATCGGCCCGCTGGTCGGCGGCGCGCTCACCAGCGGCCTCGACTGGCGCTGGATCTTCCTCGTCAACCTCCCGCTCGGCCTGATCTGCCTGGCGATCACGCGCCGCTCCGTCGAGGAGTCGAAGGACCCCGACGCCCGCAAGCTCGACATCCCCGGCCAGCTCACGCTGACCGCCGGCCTGTTCCTGCTCGTGCTCGCGCTGCTGCGCGGCAACGAGGACGGCTGGACGAGCGCGACGATCATCGCCTCGCTCGGCGGCGCCGTCGCCTTCCTCGCCGCCTTCATCGCGGTCGAGGCGCGCGTCAAGGAGCCGATGCTCCCGCTCGGGCTGTTCCGCAACCGCGCCTTCACCGGCGCGCAGGTCGCGGCGTTCGCCATCTCCGCGTCGTTCTTCGCCGTGTTCCTCTACACGACGATCTACCTGCAGCAGATCCTCGGGCTGTCGGCGATCGAGGCCGGCCTCGTCTACCTGCCCGGCACGCTGATCATGCTCGTCGTCTCCGGCGCGACGGCGAACCTCGTCCCGAAGATCGGCGTCGGGCGCATGATCGCCGGCGGCCTCGCGCTCGTCGGCGTCGGCCAGGCGCTGCTGACGCTCGCCGCGGTCGACTCGTCGTGGACCGTGTTCCTCCCCGGCGTGATCGTCGCCTGCATCGGCAGCGGGCTGTTCAACCCGGCGCTCAGCGCCTGCGCGCTGAGCTCGGCCCCGCCGCAGATGGCCGGCCTCGCGGCCGGCGTCAACGACACGTTCCGCCAGGCCGGCATCGCCGTCGGCGTCGCCGCGCTCGGCGCGCTCGTGCCCGCCGCGCACGCGTTCGGCGGCGACCCCCAGACCTACGTCGACGGCATGAAGGACGCGCTCTGGGTCGGCGCGGCCCTCTGCGTCGCCGGCGCCGTCGCCTGCGCCGCGCTGCTCGCCGAGCGGCGCAAGGGCGCCGAGACGGTGCCCGCCGAGCTCGCGCTCGACGCGGCCTAGGCAGCGAATCCCAACCCTCAACCCTCCTAAAGGGGTCTGACCCCTACCGGAGGGTTGAGGCGTTGGCGGTTGCGGGCACATGCCGAGGCATGACCGTCGCCGTCGTCACCGGAGCGTCGAGCGGGATCGGCGAGGCGACCGCCCGCCTGCTCGCCCGCGAGCACGGCGCCGAGCTCGTGCTCGTCGCCCGCCGCGAGGACCGGCTGCGCGCGCTGGCAGCGGAGCTGGGCGCCAGCTTCTGCGCGTGCGACCTCACCGAGGAGGGCGCGCCCGGGCGCGTGCGCGCCCACGTCGAGGAGCGCCACGACCGCCTCGACCTGCTCGTCAACAACGCCGGCGCGGCGTGGCGGTCGACGTTCGCCGACGGCGGCTGGGAGAACGTCAAGCGCCACATGGAGGTCAACTTCGACGCCGTCGTGCGGCTGACCGAGGCGCTGCTCCCGCTCCTGCGCCGCAGCGCGCCGAGCGCGATCGTCAACGTCTCGAGCACGGCGGGGCGCGTCGCGCGGCCCGGCTCCGGCGCCTACTCGGCGAGCAAGTTCGCGCTCGCCGGCTGGACCGACGCGCTGGCCGGCGAGGAAGCGCCCCACGGCGTCCACGTCGGGCTCGTGCTCCCCGGCTTCATCACCACCGAGGGCTTCCCGCAGTCCGAGCTCAACGACAACCGCTTCACGCGCCGGCTCGTCTCGACGCCCGAGCGCGGCGCCCGGGCGATCCTCGACGCGGGCCTCGGCCGCAAGAGCCGAGCGCTACGTGCCGCGGCCCTACGGCCTCGCCGCCGCGCTGCGCGTGGTGGCGCCGCGCCTGGTCCGCCTCGCGACGGGCCGCAAGGCCGGCGCGCGGCTCGTGACCCGGACCGGTGAAAAGCCGTGATCGAGGCGCGTTCGCACTTGATCGCAGGAGTAGGATCGACTTGATGGAGCGCTTCGACGACGTCTCCGTGCTCGCCTCGGTCGACGAGTCACCGCCGCCCCCGCGGGTCCCGCGCCGGGCGCGCCGCGCGTTCGCCGCAGTCGTCGCGACCGTGGTCGTGGCAGGCGCGCTCACCGGCGCCGCCGTCGGCCTCGCCAGCGAGAAGCAGGAGCCGTCCCGCACCGCCCCGGCCGCCGAGAAGGGCTGGGAGTTCATGGGGCACCACGAGTGCCACCGCGGCGAGGGCAAGCAGCGCCCGAGCTCGTCGGACCTGCGCTACTAGCGCTTCAGCCGCAGCGTCAGCCGCACCGGGGTCGCCCGCGCGCCCGTCCGCGTCGACCGGCGTCAGCGTGATGCGGTGACGGCCGGGCTTGAGTGAGCGGCGCCCGAGCCGCAGCACGGCGCGGCCACTCGCCGTCCTGAGCCGCAGCGGGCGCGCCGCGGCGACCGTGCGCGTGCAGCGCGGCGCCCTGCGCAGCCTGCGGGTCGGCGCGCGGCACGTCGCGCCGTCGCGGCGCCCGGCCACGATCCGCTCGGCGCCCACCAGCAGCACCCGCGTCGCGGTCAGCCGCAGCGCGATCCCCCGCCCGCGCCGCGCGAGCCGCGTCTTCCCGCGCGCGAGCCGCAGCGCGCGCGGGCGAGCGGCGAGGCGGAGCCGCGCGGCGGACTTCGGCGGCGCGGAGGTGGGTGTCAGGGCCGGCGCCGCCCCGGCGGCGGGGGCGGCGCCGCCGGCGGCCGGCGGCGCGCCCGGGTCGCTCCCGCCCAGGCCCGGCACCACCGCACCGGGGGCCGGCGGGTGCACGCGCACGCCGTCCTTCCGGAGGTTGGTGTCGTCGGCCGTGAGCTGCTCCTCGGACTCGAGGTAGGCGATCGACGCGTCGAGCGAGGCGTCGACGAAGAACACGTCGGAGTCGCGCTCACCGTAGATCGGCTCGCGGTCGGGGCGCGCGGGCGACAGGAGCGTCGTGACGCCGCCCGCCCGCTGGTAGACGTCGATCGTCTCGTCGGTGTCGGCGGCGACGAGCTTCTCGGTCGTCTCGAACACGATCCGCGCCCCGTTCTCGGAGACGAAGACGAGGCTGCCGCAGTAGTCGTCGTAGAGATCGGCGGGCAGTAGATGTGCTCGCGCGAGATGTCGTTGCCGCCCGACGGGCCGGTCGTCACCCGCCGGATCGCGCCGCCGACCCACTCGTAGAGGTCGAGGTGTCGGTCCGTGTCATCGCCGGTGAGCCGCTCGCGGGTGATGAACAGCAGGTGCGAGCCGTCCGGCGTGCCGCCGACCACGGTCGCGGCACCGTCCCAGCCGCTCGCGTCGACCTCGCGGTTGCCGGGCGTGACCTTCTGCACGCCCGCCGGCGTCCACAGGTACGAGTCGAACTGGTGATCGGTGTCGTCGGCGGTCATCGGCTCGGCCGTGCCGAAGACCACGCGCGTGCCGTCGTCGGACATGAACAGCACGTCGCCGCCGACCGCGTTCACCTCGAAGCCGACCGGGTGGTCGGGGCTGTTGCCCCCGCGCGGGCCGGTGGAGACCCGAGCGATGCTCCCGCCCGCGACGCGGTAGGCGTCGGCCCGCGAGTCGGTGTCGTCGGGCGTGAGGCGGTCCTGCGTGGTGAAGACGACCGTGCCGCCGTCGCTCGACACGCCGGAGATCCGCGCCTCATAGGGCCCGTTGCCCGGCGACACCTTCACGGTCTGGCCGCCGCCGCGCGCGTAGAGGTCGAACTCCGAGTCGGTGTCGCCGGCGGTCAGCCGCTCGGGCGTACGGAAGACGATCTGCCGCGCGTCGTTCGACTGCCCGACGACCTCGGCGTCGTAGCCGTCGGTGTTGCCCGGCGAGAGGCGCGTCGTCACGCCGCCCTCGCGCAGGTAGATGTCGCGCGACGCGTAGTCGGTGTCGTCGGCGGTGAGGTTCTCGGCCGTCTCGAACACGATCCGGTTGCCGTCGCCCGACATCGCGGTCGGCTCGGCGCTGAACGAGTCGGCGTTGCCGCCCTTGGTGCCCTGCGACACCCACTCCACGACGCCGTCCTTGGCCGTGTAGACGTCGTCGCTGAACATGTCGTCGGTGTCGCCCGCGGCCCAGTGCCCGCCGCCCGCGAAGACGATCCGCGTCGCGTCGGCGGAGGCGAAGTAGAAGCCCATCGAGATGCGCGGGTGCTCGCCGGTGTCGTGGGCGAGCATCCGCGTCGTGTGCCCGACGCGCTCGTAGTAGTCCGGGCCGAGGCGGTCGTCGTCCGGCGTCAGCGCCTCGTCGCTGGTGAACAGCGCGCGCGTGCCGTCGGCGGAGCTCACCAGCATCTCGGTGAAGACGTCCGCGTTGCCGCCGCTCGGGCCGGTGGTGACCCGCTCCATCCCGAGCCCGTCGGCGCGCGCCGCGGCGGGCGCGCAGAGCGCGAGCACGGCGAGCGCGGCCATGGCCCACCTCATGCCGCGGGTATCCCCGCCGGCGCGGAAGCTCAGTCTTCGGCGTGCGTCGGGAGCTCGCCGATGCGGGCGCTCTCCGGCAGCTCCCCGTTGGGCGGCTTCGCCGCGGCGAGCGGCTTGCTCGTCGCCTCGAGCAGCGGCTTGACGAGATCGATCGGGAGCGGGAACACGATCGTCGAGTTCTGCTCGCCGCCGCCGATCTCGCGCAGCGTCTGCAGGTAGCGCAGCTGCAGCGCGGCGGGCGCGGCGTTGATGACCGCGGCGGCGTCCGCGAGCTTCGCGGCGGCCTGGTACTCGGCCTCGGCGTTGATGATGCGCGCGCGCCGCTCGCGCTCGGCCTCGGCCTGGCGCGACATCGCCCGCTGCATCGCGGTGGGGATGCTGACGTCCTTGATCTCGACCGTCGTGGCCTTGATCCCCCACGGCTCGGTCTGCTCGTCGATGATCTGCTGGAGGTCGTCGTTGAGCCGCTCGCGCTCGGACAGCAGCGCGTCGAGGTCGGCCTTGCCGAGCACCGAGCGGAGCGTCGTCTGCGCGATCTGCAGCGTCGCCTTCTGCGCGTCCTCGACGCTGACCACCGCGGAGTTCGCGTCGACGACGCGGAAGTAGGCGACGGCGTCGACGCGCGCGGTGACGTTGTCGCGCGTGATGACGTCCTGGGGCGGGATCGAGACCGTCCGCGTCCGCAGCGACACGCGCACCATCCGGTCGACGCCGGGGATCAGCAGCACGAGCCCGGGCCCGCTGCTCGCCGACGAGCCGCCCGAGCCGGAACACGACCGCGCGCTCGTACTCGCGCAGCACCCGCACGGACGCCCCCGCGACGACGGCCACGAAGAGGACGAGGATGAACACGGCGGTGAAGATCTCGGCCATCAGAACAGCTCCCAGTCCTCGGCACGGCGGACAGTCAGGGTGAGGCCGTCGACGCGCTCGACGACGATCGGGTCGCCGGCCTCGAGCGGGACGTCCTCGTCGGTGCCCCACAGCCGCGCCCTCCACAGCGCACCGTCGAGGAACACCTTGCCCAGCGGCGCCGGCGCGGCGCGGACCTCGCCGACGCGCCCGATCAGCCCCTCCGGCCCGCTGCGCACCCGCGCGCGCCGGGCGGCGAGCGCCTTGTGCACGACCACCCACAGGTACATCCCGCCGACGGCGGCGATCGTCGCGGCGACGGCGAGCGCGAGCGCCAGCGCGGCCCCCGCGCCGGAGATGACCAGCGCGATCCCGGCGGCCAGCGCCGCCACCGACGCGCCCGCCGAGCGCGCCGTGCGAAGGCACATGGGCTTCCGCTACCGCGAGCGCGGCGCTCACGAGCAGGAGGACGAGGCCGATCTCGGACATGGCCTCGCTTCGATCGTACTCCTCATCCGATCGGATGAGGAAGGGCTTGAGGTTCATCCTGGCGCCCGACGACACGCCGCCGGCCGCCCATAGCTTCGTCCCATGACCTCCCCCACCCCCACCGACCTCGCGATCGAGACCCGCGGGCTCGGCAAGCGCTTCGGCGAGCGCGGCGGCCCTCGTCGACATCGACCTCGAGGTGCCGCGCGGCACCGCCTTCGGCTTCCTCGGCGCCAACGGCGCCGGCAAGACCACGCTGATCCGCCTGCTGCTCGGGCTCGCCGAGCCGACCGCCGGCTCGATGCGCGTGCTCGGCCACGACGTCGCCACCGACCGCGCCTGCGGCGCTCGCCCGCGTCGGCGCGATCATCGAGGAGCCGCGCTTCCACCGCCACCTCACCGGCCGCGAGAACCTCCACGTCAACGCCGCCGCCCGCGACCGCTCGGCGCACGGCCGCGTCGACGCCGCGCTCGAGCGCGTCGGCCTCGGCGCCCGCGCCGACGACAAGGTCGGCACCTACTCGCTCGGCATGCGCCAGCGCCTCGGCGTCGCGCGCTGCCTGCTGCCGGATCCCGAGCTGCTGATCCTCGACGAGCCGATGAACGGGCTCGACCCGGCCGGCATCCTCGAGTTCCGCCACCTGATCCGCGACCTCGTCGGCGAGGGCCGGACCGTGCTGCTCTCCTCGCACCTGCTCGACGAGGTCGAGAAGACCTGCGATCTCGCGGCCATCGTCGACCTCGGCGAGCGTCGTCGCCCAGGGCACGATCCGCGAGCTCGTCAGCGGCGGCCCGCGCGCGATCGACATCGTCTGCCACAGCCCGGTCGAGGCGGCGACGCTGCTCGCCGCCATCCCCGGCGTGACCCGCGCCTCCGACCACGAGGGCACGCCTGCGCGTGACGCTCAGCCCCGAGGCGCCCGTCGACCGCGAGATCGTCACCGCGCTGCTGCGGCGGCTGCTCGACCACGGCGTCGAGGTCGAGCGCGTCGCCCCCGTCCGCTCCACGCTCGAGGAGCGCTTCCTGACCATGACCACCCGTCTCGAGGACCGATCCTGATGCCCGACCTCCGACTCATCAAGTCCGACGTGCTGAAGCTGCGGCGGCGCCGCGGCATGCTCGCCGTCTGCGCCGGGCTGACGCTCGGCATCCTCCTGCTCGCCTTCACGGTGATCACGATCCAGCACGGCGCGCACCCGCGTGAAGAACGCACCCGCCGGCGGGCTCGCCGGCTTCACCGACAGCCTCCAGCTCATCTCGCTGATGGTCTTCCTGGTCGGCGCGATCATCGGCGCCACCGCCGGCGCCCAGGACCTCGACACCGGCGTGTTCCGCGACCTCGCCGCCACCGGCCGTTCGCGCACCGCGCTGTTCCTGTCCCGTGTCTGCGGCGCGTGGGTCGTCGTCGGCGCGCTCGCCGTGCTCACGCATCGCCGTCGACTTCGCCGGCGCGTTCCTGCTCGCCGACGGCACCCCGACGCCGCACGTCGGCGACGTCGTCGAGGCGCTGCGATGGTGCTCGCCTCCGGCGCGGTCGGCGCCGCGCTCGCCGTCGGGACTCGCCGCCCTCGTCGGCTCGCGCGGCCCGGTGATCGCGATCCTGCTGGCCATGCACCTGATCTTCGAGCCGCAGCTGCAGGGCGCGGGCTTCCTCGGCGACGCGCGCCAGGCGCTGCCGATCTCGGCGATCAACCGCATCGGCGACCAGGCCGGCGACCTCGACTACTCGCTGGCGCTCGGCACCTCGATCGCCGTCGTCCTCGCCTGGATCGCCGCCGCGCTGGCCGCCGGCGCATGGCGCACCAAGACGCGCGAGATCTAGGTCGGCGCAGGGCCGGGGATACGCTCCGCGCGTGTCTCCGGCCCTTCCGTCGTGGCTGCGCAAGCCGTCCCCGCGGACGGCGTGACATCTGCGCTGACGCTGCTCGTCGCGCTGCTCGTCCTGCCCGGCACGATCGCCGAGGCGGACGAGGCGACGAGGTCGTGCTGGCGACCGTGCTCGGCGTCGCGCGCGGTGCTGCCGCTGCTGATCCGGCGGCGCGCGCCGTTCCTGGCGCTGGGCCTGATCACGCTGACCGCGCTCCTGCCCCCGGTCGACGGGCGCGTATCACGTTGCCGTCGGCGGTCGCGCTCTACACGATCGGCTCGCGCTACTCGTGGCAGACAGACGCTCGCGGCGGCCGGCGCGGTCGTGCTCGTCGGCGTCGTCTACCGGCTCGCCGGCGGCCCCGAGTTCACGCGACGGCGACCTGGTCGGGCTCGCGTTGCTGTGCGCGGTCGGGAGCGGCCATCGGCCTCTACGTCGGCAGCCGCCGCGCGCAACACCGATCGCCCAGCGCGAGCGCGCCGTCGCCGACGAGCGGCTGCGGATCGCGCAGGAGCTGCACGACGTCGTCGCCCACAACGTCTCGCTGATCGTCGTGCAGGCGCAGGCGCTCGGCGCCACCGCGGGCGACGAGCGCGTGCGCGAGGCGACCGACGGGATCGCCGACCTCGGCCGCCAGGCGATGACCGAGATGCACCGCACGCTGAAGCTGCTGCGCGGCGACGAGCAGGAGCCGGCCGCGCTCGCGCCGCAGCCGGGGCTCGGCGAGCTGCCGGAGCTGCTCGAGCGCGCGCGCACCGCCGGCGTCGGCATCGAGCTCGCCGTCGAGGGCGAGCCGCGACCGCTCGCGCAGAGCGTCGACCTGTCCGCCTACCGGATCGTGCAGGAGGCGCTCACGAACGTCGTCAAGCACGCCGGCCCCGCGCACACCACGATCACGCTCGGCTACCGCCCCGACGCGCTCGAGCTGACGATCGCCGACAGCGGCAACGGGCCGGCGACCACGCCCGCGGGCCCGGGCGGCCACGGGCTCGTCGGCATGCGCGAGCGCGCCGCGATGTTCGGCGGCACGCTGACCGCCGGCCCGCGCGACGGCCGCGGCTTCGAGGTGCGCGCCTCGCTCCCCTACGGCGGCGCGACGTGAGCCGGCTGCGCGTCGTCATCGCCGACGACCAGCCGATGATGCGCGCCGGCTTCAAGGCCGTGCTCGAGGCGACCGGCTCGATCGAGGTGGTGGCCGAGGCGAGCACCGGCGAGGAGGCGGTCGCGGCCGCCGAGGCGCACGCGCCCGACGTCGTGCTGATGGACATCCGCATGCCGGGCATGGACGGCATCGAGGCGACGCGCCGGCTGCCCGCGCCAGCGCGTCCTCATCCTCACCACGTTCGGCCTCGACGAGTACATCATCGAGGCGCTGCGCGCCGGCGCCAGCGGCTTCCTGCTCAAGGACGCGCCGACCCGCGAGGTGGTCGACGCGGTGCGCGCGGTCGCCGCCGGCGACGCCGTGCTCGCGCCCGCGGTCACGCGCCAGCTGCTCGACCAGGTCGGTCGCCGGCTGCCCGCCGCGGTCTCGCGCACGCCGGACGGCCTCGGCGAGCTGACCGACCGCGAGCAGCAGGTGCTGCGGATGCTCGCCGTCGGGCTCAGCAACGCCGAGATCGCCGAGGCGCTGGTCGTCTCGGAGCCGACGGTCAAGACGCACGTCTCCAACCTGCTCGGCAAGCTCGGCCTGCGCGACCGCGTGCAGGCGGTGATCTACGCCTACGAGAGCGGGCTGATCACCCCTGGCTGACGCGCAGCACGTCGCCGCCGGCCGGTGATCACCCACAGCTCCTTGCCGACCGGCACGATCGTCTGGGGCTGCACGCGGCCGATCGAGACGCGCCCGGTCACCGTGCCCTCGTCGGGATCCACGCGCACCAGCCTCGTAGCGATCGGTGCCCGACGATCGCGGTGACCCACACTGCGGAGCGGGTGCGCGCGAGCACGCCGGCGAGCAGGCCGACCTTGATTTGCTTGACGACCCGCCCGCCCTCGATCCGATAGAGGATCCCGTCCGACTGACCAGCAACCCACGCACCGTCGTCATCGGCGAGCAGCGTGCGCTGGCTCCTCGAAGCCGAGCGTCGGCGAGATGCCACGCACCCGGTTGAGGACGCGGCCGCGATCGTCGCGTTCGATCACGGCCGTGCCGTGGCGCGTCCACACCGACCGGCTCGACGCCGCGAGCCCTTCGGCGTCCACGGGCGGCAGGACCAGCTCACGCTTGCCTGTAAGCGGATCGAGCTTCTCGAGCCCGCCGAAGTGGCGGCCGCCGACCATTACGGAGCTGACGTTGGCGATCATCCAGATGCCGCCGGCGCCGAGCGCGATCGAGCCGGCCTCGCCGTGGAGCGGACCGCCGGCGAGCCGACGGCCGGTGCCGGCGTCGAGCTTCAGCAGCTCTGAGCCCCCGCGCGGCTTCGATGGGGCCCTGACCGCCCACAGCGCCGTGCCGTCCGCCGCGAGCGACATCGAAAACGCTCCGGGCCTCGCTGGCATCAGCCGCCGCATCCCGCCGGGTTCCACGAGCAGCAGGCTGCCGTCCGCATCTGCCACCACGACGTGCTCGCCCGCTGCAACCGCGTCGCGGGGCTGGCCGCCGATGTGGAACTGTCCGACGAACTTGGGCGCCTCGGGTGGGCGCGGCGGATTCACCGCGCGCAGCGTGAGGACGAGCAGGAGCAGCCCGGCGACCGCTGCGCCCGCGCCGAGCATCGCCAGCGGCGACCACGACCGCGGAAGCAGCGGGCGCGTCGCACGCGCGGCAGGGCTGCGCCGCTGCTGGCGCTCGGCCGCCTCGACGAGGTCCTGGCGGAGGGAGGAGACGTAGTCGCTCATCGCCCGAACCCCCTCCGCAGCGTCGCGAGGCCGCGCGACATGCGCTGACGGACCGCCGCCTCGGAGGTGTGCAGCTCGCCGGCCAGCTCGCCATAGGGGCGCTCGTCGATGACGTGCGCGGCGACCAGCCGGCGCTGCTCGGGTGGGAGCTCGGACAGCACCGATTGCGCGGCGTCGTCGCCCAGCATCCGGATCATCTCCGCGTCCGCCTCGCTCACGGGCCGGCGCTCCATCTCGAGCGAGCGCCGCATGCGCTGCTCGACGTACCCGCGCCGCTGGTAATCGGCGAGCCGCCGCGCCGCGATGGCGAACAGCCACGCCGTCGCAGGCGCCTTGCCCGGCTTGAACTTCCGCCGTGCGGCGAGCGCCGAGGCGAACGTCTCCGCCGTGAGGTCGGCCGCTTCCTCGGGGCTGAACGTGCGGCGAGCGAAGTACCCGAGCAGCACCTTGACGTGGCGGTCGTAGAACACCCCGAAGGCCTCGGGGTCGTCTGAGCAGAGCAGCGCGTCATCGGTGAGCAGATCGGTCGGGGGCATTGGCTTTGGGGTACGAGCCTCCCACTGAACACTCGTGGTTCACAGCCGCCGTGTGACACGAATTTTTCTTGTCACAACCGCGGGCCTCGATGCGAGGAAGGGGAATGTCCGGCCACTCCCCACCACTGGAGGAACGATG
The DNA here is from genome assembly GCA_963802905.1 of uncultured Solirubrobacteraceae bacterium. GTDB lineage: Bacteria > Actinomycetota > Thermoleophilia > Solirubrobacterales > Solirubrobacteraceae > DASQFQ01. The sequence goes on from CAWDKH010000022.1 coordinate 115,865, forward strand.
ACCCGCCTGACCCTGCTGGTCCTCATCGCCGCGTTCGCCGTCCCCAGCGCCGCGTTCGCGCTGCCCGCCCCGGACCGCGACCCCGGCACCCGCGCCGCGCTCAACGCGCACGGCATCGACGAGGCCGCCGCCAACCGCAAGGCGATCGCGGTGGAGCAGTACTACTCGTCGTACGGCGAGCCTGCCGCGATCAAGGCGTCCGCGCCGGCCGTCGAGCCGTCCGGGCACAGCGGCCCGTCGTGGTTCGGCACCGCCGGGATCGGCGTCGGCCTGATCCTGCTCGCCGGCGGCCTCGGCATCTACGCCGGCCGCTCGCTGCGCCCGCGCCACCTCGGCGCCTAGCTCAGCCTCCTCAGGACAGCGGGGGCGCGACCACGGTCGCGCCCCCGCCGCTGTGCTCTAGGACTGGTGCGCGCGGGCGATGCCTCGGGCGCCGAGCGCCATCAGCGCCACCGAGACCAGCCCGAGCACGGCGCCCGGGATGGCCAGGCCCCAGCCGAGCTCACCGAGCAGCGGCAGCTTGGCGCCGGCCTTGGCGTCGACGTGCACGCCCGGCGTGGCGTCGGCGTTCATCACCACGACGGTCCACTCGCCCTCGCGGGCCTTCCACTCGAGCTGACGGCCGCCAGTCGAGGTCGCGGCCCAGAACGTCTGCGCGGCGGGCATCGCGGGGCGGCCCTCGCCGGCGCTGCGGGCGGTGTCGATCGAGAACGGGTCGTAGTCGAGATCGGTGATCTCGTCGTGCGCGACCTGGTCGAGGTAGGCGTCGACGTCCTGCGTGCGGGCGACGCCGACGAACGCGCCGGTCCCCTGCGGGTCGATGCGGATGGTGCCGAGGTGGCTCTCGAGCCAGCCCGGCACGTCGGTGCCGACGGCGATGTTCTCGGTGGTCAGCGCGCGAGTCGGTGTCGAGTAGGTGTGCGTGGCGGTCGTGTGGAAGCCGTCGCCGTCGGTCTTGTAATCGCTGGCCCAGAAAGACACAGCGGCGGCGGCGATCAGTACAAGGGCGACGACAGCAGCGATCGAGCCGCCCACGAGCGCGAGCACGGGGCCAGTTCGATCGCGTGTCGGAGCAGCGGATGGAGTGATGTGAGTGGCATAGGCGGTCATGCCATCCAGGGTGGAGGTCGGCGGCCCCTCGGGACAGGGCGCTAGCCAGCGTCGCGGGGTACGGCTGTCACGCGCAGAGGAAGGTCACGAAGGTATCCCCGCGCGAGCTCGACCCCTTGGTCGGGCCGAGATAGCGGTTCTCCCCGTCGCCGCTGCTGGCCCGCACGGTCGTCGCGCGGGCGAGGTCGCGGACGAAGACGCCGCGCGCGCTATTGCACTTGTCCGGCGTCAGGTTCCAGGCGTCGGAGGTGAACGCCACGCGGCGCCCGTCGCCGGAGATCGCGGGGTGACCCGCGCTGCCCATGCCGGGCGGCCCGTCGATGCCGGTCGCGCGCGAGACCAGCTGCGTCGACCCGCGGCGCAGATCGCGGACGAAGACCTGCGTCTGGCGCGTGCCGCCCGGGCGCGCCACGAACGCGACCCGGCGACCGTTTGCGGATAGCGAGGGCTCGAAGGCGAGCCCTGAGCCGGCCGGCGACGCGATCTCCGTCCGCGCGCCGCCGCGGGTCACCACGACGTGCGACTCGCCGCCCGCATCCGCGGCCGTGTAGGCGACCACGTCGCCGCGCGCCGACAGCACCGGCTCCCACGCCTCCTCCGCCGCACCCGACACCTGGCGCGTGCGCCCGCTGCGCAGGTCAAGTACGTAGACGACGGAGCGCGCCTGGACCAGCGCGCTGAACGCCAGCCAGCGCCCGTCGGCCGAGAGCCGCGGCTCCGAGGCGCCCTCCACCGGCACCGCGCGCTCGCGGCCGCTGCGCAGGTCTCGCACGACGATCCGGGTGCCGCCACCCGGCTGGTCGGGCCGGTCATACGCCTCGTAGGCGACGAGCCGCCCGTCACCCGAGATCGTCGGGTTGTAGGCCGACCGCGAGATCGTCAGGTCGGGCGGGTGGGAGATCGCGAGCGTGCGGCCGCTGCGCAAATCGCGCGCGAGCACCTGCATGCGCCCGTAGCGCTTGGCGAAGTTGAGGTTGCCGAGCGCGGACTCGAAGGCGATCCAGCGGCCGTCGGCCGACAGCGCCGGGTTGTAGTTCGACCGCGGGTCGCCCGCCTCGCCGCTCGCCAGCACGGGGCCGGCGGCGCCGGCGCGCCGCGCCATCACCGCGATCTCGCCGCGCGTCTTGGCGATCGCGAGCTTCGCCTGGTAGCTCTCGAACACGACCTCGCGGCCGTCGCCCGAGACGGCCGCGTTGTTTGAGTAGTTCGACGCCGTAGCCGGCGAGGAGCGCGGCGAGCGCAGCGGCGGCGGCCCGTTGTAGCGCGTCTGCTGGAGCCACCGCGGCAGCTGGCGCAGCTGGCGCGAGAGCAGCCGCTCAGCCTGCGCCGGCGGCGTGGCTTGGCGCGCCACGCCGCGCTCCGCTGTCTCGCGCAGCGTCGCGGTCGCCTCCTCCTGCGCGTGGCCGCGCGGGAGCCCGTTGAGGCGGCAGATCTGCAGCGGGCTCAGCTCGGAGCGCCGCAGCTCCGACCACTCTGCCCGGCTGGCGACGCCGAAGATCGCCGCCGCGTGGGAGGGGATCGCCTCCTGGTGGAGCGAGTGGAAGAACATGTGCTGCGCCATGTGACCCTGGGTCAACGTGAGCAGCGCCCGCCGCTCGAGCAGCGCGAGCCGCGCCGGGTCGCGCAGCTGCGACCGCCACGGCGCCACCAGCTCCCGCGCCAGCGCGTGCGGCTCCCATCCGCGCTGCTCGGCGAGCTGCGCGAGGGTGCGCGTGTCGTCGCGCAGCTGGCGCCAGATCGTGCCGCGATCGGCGCCGAGCAGCGCGTAGAGCCGCTCCTCGTCGTAGGGCAGCCAATGCATCATCACCCAGGTCTCGCCGGGCAGCCAGTGCGGCGGTGCACCCTTCGGCGCCTCCGAGTCGAGCGACGTGGTCTGCGTGCGGGCGGGCACCTGCAGCTGGGCGGCGGCGGGCGCGGCGAGGACGCCGAGCGCGGCGATGGTCAGCGCCAACATGCGGCCGGGGGCCCGCATGTGGCGACCCTACCTCAGCGTGCGAAGTCTGCGGGGCCGATGAGGTCGCGCTGGAGGGCGACCGTCACGCTCTCGACCCACGCCTTCATGCCGTCGACGTCGAGCCGGTGCAGCGTGCGGGCGATCGGGTCGGCGCGGCGGTCGAGCGCCTCGTCGAAGCGCTCGGCCTCGGCGTTGCCGACGACGACCTCGCGCTCATGCTCGCACTGCGCGCAGCGCAGGTGCATCCACCACGAGTGGTCCTCGATCGCGGTCCACTCGACCGGATTGACGTAGTCGGCGCCGCAGGCGGCACAGAACTCGAGGCTGTCGGGGCGGTGGTGGCGGCGTCGCATCGTGAGGCGAGTATCTGCCCCCACGCCGACGCCGCCCATCGGGGCACCTCCCGATCGGAGGTGCGGCGGACCGTACCTTCGGAGTGCCTACGCCTCGGCCTCGACCTGCGCCGGCTCGCGCGTGAAGCGCTCCTGCCGCGGGGCCGTGACCTCGTCCTCGCCCGAGACCTCCTCGACCGCGGGCTCGCGATCGGCGGTCAGATACGTCGAGGCGGCAGCCGCGGCCGCGAACTGGGCCAGCGCCAGGGCGTTGCCCTTGAAGCGCGGGAACGCGGCGGCGTCGACCGAGGGGCGGCCGGGGCCGTCGGCGGTCAGGGCGAGCATCGCCGCGATCAGGACCGCGTTGTACTCGTAGCCGCCCTCGGTGACCCACGGGCCCTTCGGGGCGTGCACCTTGCGGATGGCGGTGATCATCGTGCCGGTGATCAGCCCGGCGGCGATGGGCGTGAGCGCGCCGACCGTGAGCAGCGCGCCGCCGATCGCCTCTGAAGCGCCGGCCGCGGTGGCGTGGCGCTTGCCGGGCTTGAGCCCGAGCTTGCTTTCGAAGAAGCCGGCCGTGCCGTCGAGGCCGTGGCCCCCGAACCAGCCGAAGAGCTTCTGCGTGCCGTGACCCACGAACAGCGGGCCGATGGTGAGTCGAAGTGCGGTGCGTCCAATGTCCATATCCATGGTCTTGCCGCCGAAGGCCGGATCGGAAACGGGGGATGGTCCGGATGTGGCGCACGGAGCCTAGGCGAAGGCGTAGCCGTCGCCGCCGCGGCGCTTGACCGTGTACATCGCGCGGTCGGCACTGACCAGCAGGTCGTCGGCGCTGCCGGTCTCCGCGTCGATCAGTGCTACGCCCGCCGACACCGTGACCTTCGGCTCGTCGCCGCCGAGCCGCGCGAGCAGGTCGCTCTCGCGCAGGCGCCCGCGCAGCGTCGCCCCGCAGCCCGCGATCAGCTCGTCGCCCGCCTGGTGGCCGAGCGTGTCGTTGACCCGCTTGACGCCCTCGAGATCGAGCATGACGATCGCGCCGGCCGCGCCGTAGCGGCGCCCGCGCGCGATGTGCTGCTCGAGCGACTGATGGAAGGCGCGCCGGTTGAGCAGGCCGGTCAGCTCGTCGTGGTCGGCCATGTGGCGCAGGGCCGCCTCCTGCTCGCGGCGCGCGGTGATGTCGAGGAACTGACCGACCCAGCTCAGCGGCCGGCCGGCGTCGTCGCGCAGGAAGATCAGGTTGGCGAGCACCCAGCGCACCGAACCGTCGGGGCGGACGAAGCGCTTCTCGGTCTGGTGCGTGCTGCCGCGGCCGTTGAGGATCTCCCACGCGGCGTCGACGTCGGCCTGGCGGTCCTCGGGATGCGTGTACTCCTGATCGCGGTGCCCGAGCAGCTGCTGCTCGCTGCGGCCGAGCAGCTCGGCCAGCGCTTCGTTGACGCGCACGTACTCGCCGTCGGAGTTGAACCAGCGCGCCGTAGCGCAGCTCGCGCACCGCGCACAGCACCTGCGTCCTCTCGTCGGCGTCGATCCAGCGCACGCTCGCCTCGACCGGGAACGGCACGCCGTTCGCGCGCCGGCCCTCGAGCTTCATGCGCCGCGGCGGCCCGCCCTCGTCCTGCACCTGCCCGAGCGGCATCGCCAGCGGCATCAGCGTCGCGACCGGCTTGCCCGACATCGCCGCCTCGCCGTAGCCGAACATCTCCTGCGCGAGGTCGTTCGCGGCCACCACCGCGCCGTGTTCGTCGAGCACCAGCGTGGCTTCAGACATCAATGAGAGCGCGGACACCAGTCGCACGCTGAGGTTGCCGGGCACCGCGGCGGCGTTTATCCGCTCGGACGGTCTTTCCACCGCGGTGGTGGGCCCGGGAGCGTCTGTGACTTCTTGCGCGGGCGAAGCCCGTCGAGCTGCAGCATCAGGTAGCGCTTGCGCAGCTGCGCGGTCCGCTTCGGCGTCGGGCCGTGAATCGCCGAGAGCTGCTCGAACACGTTGGCCATGTCCTCCGCCACCGCGTCGGTGCGGACGGCGCCGCCCTTCTGCGCGCGCTTGAAGACGCGCTCGCCGAGGTCCTGGGCCTTGGTCGCCTCGCGGAACAGGGCCTCCGAGTTCGGCTCGAGCGAGCGCGCGAGCCGGGCGGTCAGGGTATGGGCGTCGGCCTCGACGATCCGGAGGGTGAAGCGCCGGAACACCTTCCCGGCGTCGCCGTCGTCGGCGAGCGCCGCCTCGGCGGCGGCGATGTACTCCTTGAGGCCGTCGCCGCACAGCTTGCGCAGCAGCTCCTCCTTGGAGGCGTAGCGGCGATACAGCGCGCTGATGCCGACGCCGGCGCGGGTGGCGACCGACGCAATGGGCGCGTCGGGGTCAGCGGCGTAGACCGCCCGAGCTGCCTCGAGGATCGCGGTGTCGTTGCGCGCGGCCTGCGCCCTGCGGCCGTTCATGGGTCCAACCCTATTGGAACGGGCGGTTCCGCTACCGGCGTGGTTCGGCGAGCAGTGCGCCGAGCTCGGCGGCGGGCAGCGGGCGGCTGAACAAGTAGCCCTGCACGAACTCGCAGCCGAGCCGTTTGAGCTCGTCCCACTGCGCCTCGGTCTCGATCCCCTCGGCCACGGTGCGCAGCCCGAGCGCGCGGGCAAGGCCGATGATCGCCTCGATGACGGCGGCGTCGGCCGGCTCCAGTACGTCGCCGGTCATGAACGCGCGGTCGATCTTGAGGATGCCGATCGGCAGCCGGCGCAGGTAGGCGAGCGAGGAGTAGCCGGTGCCGAAGTCGTCGAGCGCGAGGTGGACGCCGAGCTCGTCGAGGGCCGCGAGGTTCTCCAGGCAGTGGGACGCCTCGGTCATCAGCGCGTGCTCGGTGATCTCGAGGCATAGCGTGTTCGGCTCCGCACCCGCGTCGGCGAGCGCGGCCGTGACCGCCTCGATCAGGTCGGGCTGGCCCAGCTCGGAGACCGACAGGTTCACGGACAGGCTCAGGTCGATGCCGAACCATTCGCGCCAGCGCTGGACCTGCGCGCACGCCTCGCGCAGCAGCCGGCGCCCAAGCGGGACCATCAGGCCGGTCTCCTCGCAGATCGACAGGAAGTCGTTGGGTGGCACGAGGCCGCGCTCGGGATGCTGCCAGCGCACGAGCGTCTCGACGGCACGGATCTCGCCGGTGTCGGTGTCGACGATCGGCTGGAAGTAGGGGACGAGCTCGTCGGTCTCGAGCGCCCGCCGCAGGTCGGCCTCGAGCTCGAGGCGCTCCATCGCGCTCTCGCGCATGCCGGCGTCGAACACCTCGTAGCGCGCCTTGCCGCGGCGCTTCGCCGCGTGCATGGCGGCGTCGGCGTCGCGCATGACCTCCTCGGCGGACGTCGACCCGCCACCCGGAAGCAGCACTCCGATGCTGCCGCTGGTGAACACCGAGCGGCCCTCGAGCCGGACCGGCTCGGACAGCACGTCATTGAGGCGTCCGGCGATCATCCGCGCGGCCGCCGCGTCGGGGCAGTCCTCGCAGAGGATCGTGAACTCGTCCTCCCCCAGGCGCGCAACGGTGTCGCCGGCGGGCAGCGTGTCGCACAGGCGCCGGGCCACCTCGACGAGCAGCCGGTCGCCGGCGTCGTAGCCGAGGCTGTCGTTGACGAGCTTGAAGCGATCGAGGTCGATGCAGAACACGGCCAGCGCGTCGGCATCACGGGCGAGCGCGTCCGCCAGTCGTTCGACAAAGTACGCCCGGTTCGCCAGCCCGGTGAGGTGGTCGAGCACGTCCTCCCGCTCGAACCGGCGATTCATGGTCACCGTCTCGCCCATCAGGACCCCTATCGGTCCAATGCATCGGTTCGCTTGAGCAATCAGCGAAACGTGCGGCGATCAGCGGGCCAGCGAGTGGTACTCCGGGTTCGGCATCTGGCCCGTCGCGAGCGCCAGCCGGTTGGTGAAGTTGTACATCGCGGCCACCTCGATGACGTCCCACGCGTCCTCGTCGGAGAGGCCGTGGCAGCGCAACTCGTCGAGCTCCGCCTCGGTGCATTCGAGCGGCCGCAGCGTCAGCCGCTCGGCCATCTCGCAGATCGCGCGCTGGCGGTCGCTCAGACCCGCCGCGCGGCGCCAGTCGAGCGTGATGCGGTCGGCCATCACCGGGTCGCCCCAGGCCTCGCGCAGCGCGGCGCCGTGGGCGACGAGGCAGTACAGGCAGCCGTTGGCCATCGAGACGACGACGGCGATCATCTCCCGCTCCGCGGCGCTCAGCCCGGGCGTTTCCTCGTGCAGCATGCGGAAGTGCGCGAACCACGCGGAGAGCCGCTCGGGCCGGAACGCGTACGTGCGGAAGACGTTGGGGACGAAGCCGATGCGCTCGCGCGCGGCGCGGAACAGCCCCTGCAACTCCGGCGGCAGGTCAGCCTCGTCGGGGACGGGGAACCAGGAGATGCGGTCCTCGTCGCCGGCCATCTCAGCTCTGCGACAGCTCGGGCGTCTTGTGCCAGACGGTCTGCTGCGGGAACGGGATCTCGATCCCCTCCTCGTCGAAGGCGAGCTTGATGCGCTCGCGGAGCTCCCGGCTCACCCGCCACTGCTGCGACGGCGTCGTCTTGACCACGAGACGCAGCATGACGCCGTGGGCGCCGAGTTGCTCCACGCCCCACAGCTCGGGTTCCTCGAGCACGCCGTCGTCCTCCTGCCAGACCGCGTCCGCGACGCCCTTGATCACCGCGCGCGCATGGTCGACGACCGTGTCATAGGCGACCTCGATGTCGAGCAGCGCGCGCGACCAGTGCTGGCTCATGTTGCCGACGCGGCGGATCTCGCCGTTGGGGACGTGCCAGACCGTGCCGTCGATCGCGCGCAGCCGCGTGGTGCGCAGCGACACCGCCTCGACCGTGCCGGTCGCCTCGCCGACGTCGACGATGTCGCCGACGCCGAACTGGTCCTCGACGAGGATGAACGTGCCGGACAGGAAGTCGCGCACGAGCGACTGCGAGCCGAAGCCGATCGCCACGCCGAGCACGCCGGCGCCCGCCAGCAGCGGCCCCAGGTTGATGCCGACCTCGCCGAGGCACATCAGCAGGGCGGTCAGCCAGACCACGAAGCTGAGCACGCTGCGCAGCACGCTGGAGAGCGCGTCGATGCGCTGCTCGGCGCGGACGCTGGTCTCGCCGGTCTCGAGCAGCGCCGCGGGCGTGCGCTTGCGCATCGCGCCCATGCGCTCCCGAACCGCACCGGAGTGCAGCTTGGTCAACGAGCGCTTCACGGCCCTGCGGCCAACCCAGTTCGCGACGAACGCGAGGACGAGGATCGCGACGATCCTCAGCGGGGGCCCCAGCAACCAGTCCGCGACGTCCGAAAGCTTCTCGTCGTCGAGCACTGTCCTTCGAACCTAGCATTGGTTCCTGATGACACGACTTCTCACCGCATTCCTGATCGTCATGCTGCTGCCCGCGACCGCCGCTGCGGCGGCGCCCTCGTGCCCCGACGACAACGCCGACGAGCTCGGCGGTACGGGCGAGGTGTGGGGCATCGGCCCCGACCACGTGATCGCGGGAGTGCCCGAGCGCAGCAGCGCCGCCGGCGGGATCGTCGTGCGCGAAGGCCGCCACACGCCGCGCACGGTCACGCTCGCGCACGTCCCCGGCGCCGGCGCGCCGGCGCCGGGCGACCGCTTCGGCGCCGCCCTGGCGAGCGGGATGGTGAGCTTCGGCCGGCCCTGCAACGACCTTGTCGCGGGCGCGCCAGGCCGCAACGGGACGGGCGAGGCGTACCTGCTGCGCGGCTCGACCGGCGCGCGGCCGCGCGAGGCCGTGATCCTGCGCGCCCCCGACGCCGCGCCGGGCGACGCGTTCGGTGCCGCGGTGGCGCTCTCCCCGCGCGACGAGAGCGCCGACCACGACATCTGGGTCGGGGCGCCCGGACGCGACGTCGCCGGCCAGGCCGACGCCGGCGCGATCTACCACTGGGCGCTCAACGCCGATGGCGTGCCGTCGTTCGTGGGCGTCGTCACCCAGGGCCCTGGCCTCGACGCGCCGGAGGCGGGCGACCGGCTGGGCGAGGTGCTCGCGCCCGCCATGGGCGCCGCCATCGCGGGCCTGCCGCACGAAGACGCCGGCGACCGCGCCGACGCGGGTGCCGTGATGCTGCTGCCCGCCGTCGGGACGGCGCGCTTCGCGGCCGGATCCGAGGCCGGTGCGCGGCTCGGCGCGGCGGTCGACTACCGCGGCCGCGGGATCGCCGCCGGGGCTCCGGGCGCCGACGTGCGCGGCCGCAAGGACGCCGGCCTCGTCGCCGACTTCAGCCTGCGCCTGCAGTCGCGCCGCACGTTCCGCCAGGGCGTGCGCGGTATACCCGGCCGCGCCGAGGCCGGCGACCGCTTCGGCAGCGCGCTCGCCAGCGGCAGCTCGCTGCGCTGCCAGGAGGACAGCGCGCTGGCGGTCGGCGTGCCCGGCGAGGACTTCCGCGGCCTGCACGACGCGGGCGCGGTGACGCTGATCCAGGGCGGCGACATCACCTCCTGCCACTCGCGCGAGCTCGCCCAGGGCCGCGGGCTCCCCGGCCGCGCCCACAGCCGCGAGCGCACCGGCACGACGCTCGGGATCGCCCCCGACCGCCCCGGCCTCGACGAGGACACCTACGACACGCTGCTCGTCGGCGTACCGAGCGGCGAGATCCTCGCCATCCAGGCGGGCTACTCGGCGATCCGGCGGCGGCTCAGCGCGCCGCCCGGCGCGCCCGGCTACGGGAGCGTGTTCGCGCAGCCGTCGCCGCAGTGGTGATCGTGCAAGGATCGCGCTCGTTCTAGACGAGGGGGAGCGATGAGGTCGGGCGTGCGGATGGTGCTGGTCGTGGGTGCGATCGTGCTGGGACTCGCGCCGCCCGCGGCCGCCGACGGCCCGGGCGTCGGCCAGGCCACCATCGTCACGCTCGGCGACTCCGCCATCTCCGGCGAGGGTGGGCGCTGGGCCGGGAACACGAACCAGTCCTCCTCGCGCACCGACGCGCTCGGCTCGCGCGCTTACTGGGACACGCCCAGCGGCGAGGCGATCTCCGGCTGCCACCGTTCGGGGGCGGCGCAGCACAAGATCGGCGGCGGCGTGGCGAGCCTCAACCTCGCCTGCTCGGGCGCGAAGACGACCACCGGCGGCACCGGCTCCGGCCAGGCGTTCAAGCCCGGCATCGACTTCTACTCCGACAGCTCTGGCCGCCAGGGCCAGGCGCTCGCGCTGCAGAACTACGCGAAGACGCACAACGTCAGCGCGGTCGTCCTCATGATCGGCGCGAACAACTACGGCTTCGCGGCGATCGTCGAGCGCTGCGTGACCAACTGGGCGACGTCGCCGTCGTGGTTCAAGAACTACTGCAGCGACGACTCCGACATGAGGTCGCGCTTCACCGCGGCGCGCCAGGACACGGAGACCACGAACGTCAGCGAGGCGTTCAAGCGCGTCGCCCAGGCGATGAACACCGCGGGCTACAACCCGTCGCAGTACACGATCATCGCCCAGACCTACTGGTCGCCGCTCCCCCGCGCCAGCGGCTTCCGCTACCCGGAGACCGGTTGGACGCGCCAGGCGATCGGCGGCTGCGGCACCTGGAATCGCGACGCCGACTGGGCCAACAACACGGTCGTGACCGCGATGAACAGCACCGTCAAGAACGGCGCGGCCAGGTCCGGCCTCCCGAACGTCGTCACGCTCGACCTCGTCGACTCGCTCGTCGGCCGGCGGCTGTGCGAGTCCGGCGTCGGCCTGCTGGAGGAGACCGGCACCGCGAGCTGGCAGAGCGCGGGCGCGGTCGACCGCAGCGAGTGGGTCGAGCAGATCCGGACGGTGACGACGATCGTCGGCCCGTACCAGCTGCAGGAGAGCGGCCACGCGAGCTACTGGGGCCAGCTCGCGATGCGCAACTGCCTGCGGCAGGCCTACAACGGCGGCACGGTCCGCGGCGGCAAATGCGTGCGCTCGGCGAACGGGCTCAACGCCCAGGGCGAGCCGAACATGACGCTGCAGTAGCGCTCAGGCTGGATGCGTGTTGCGCGCGAGCCGCGCCGCGACGCCGTAGGCGATCCGCTGCGCGAGCTTGCGCGGCCGCCCCGAGGCGGCGCGCGCGATCACCGGCGGGCGCGAGCGCCCGTCCTCGAAGCGCAGCGTCTCGAGCCGCACGAAGCGCCCGTCGAACTCGGCGAGGTAGGCGCGGCAGTCGCGCTCCAGCTCGTCCGTGGAGCGCTGCTCGGCGGACGCGTAGAAGCCGAGGTTGAGGTCGAGCGCGTCGTTCTCGCCTGGGAAGACGTAGCGGAACACCACGTAGGAGGCGTAGCCGGCGTCGCGCAGCAGCCGCCCGACCTCGGCGGCGTCGAACAGCGACTTGTGCAGCTGCGCCTCCCACCAGTCGGCCTGGTGCTCCGGGTCGCCGTGGGTGTAGCGGTAGACGTGGTAGAGGTCGAACGTCGGCCCGACCACGCCGGGACCACCCTCGAGGTAGAGCTCCGCGATCCGCTTGAAGTCGGGGAGGCCGATGTAACAGGCGATCCCGCCGGGGGCGAGCCCGTCGCGCAGCGCGCGCAGGTGGGTGGCGCGCGAGTCGCGGCGCAGGTGCTCGAAGAACGCGTGGCTGAAGAAGACGTCCGCGAGCTGGCCCTCGGGCAGCTTCGGCTCGTTGAGGTCGGTGACGATCTCCGCGACATCGGTCCTGCGGATGTCGACGCCGACGTAGCCCTCGATGCGCTGCTCGCCGCAGCCCATGTGGTAGCGCATCGGCGGGATCGTAGAAGAGCGCTCAGGCGCTGACCGCGACCTCGTCCGGCAGCGGGAACCAGCGGAAGCGGTCGGGCCGCCCCGGGCTCGGCGCGGGCGAGTCGATCGCGCCGATGATCCGGCGTGCCTGCTCGAGCTGCCGCGCGAGGACGCTCTCGGGCGCGGTCGGGAGCGGCTCGCCGACCGACAGGCCGGCGAGGGTCGGCAGCCGCTGCGGGCCGGCGCTCGCGTGGTGCCAGAGCCCGGTGGCCGCGTCGAAGCGGTAGAGCGGCAGCAGCTTCCAGCCCTCGTTCGCGAGTAGGTGGACCGCCTCGACGAGGTACTCGAAGACGGCCTCGCTGATGAAGTAGTTGAAGCTGAGGCGGGTGAAGCCGAGCTTCGCGCCCGGCCGGCCGAGCACGGCCTGCGCGTGCATCGCCGCCGACCATTCGGGATCGACCGGATACATGCGGTGGATGTACGGGCCCGCGCAGAAGCAGCCGCTGCGCGCCTGGATGCCGAACAGGTCGCTGAGCAGCGCGACGACGAAGTTCGAATGCAGCATCCCGCGCGGGTGACGGATCCCGAGCGACACGATCGCGAGCCGCTCGAGCGCCGGGTTGCCGAGGATGCGCAGGTTCGGGTTCTCCGCCCACGACGCCAGCGCGCGGCGGGCGAACGCGCGCTCACGGCGGTGGATCTCCTCGGCGCCGACCGCCTCCTTGAGCGCGAACACGAGGCCGGCACGGATCGACTCGACGATCGCCGGCGTCCCCGCCTCCTCGCGGACCTCCGGGTCCGGGTGGTAGCTCCGCTCCGTCGGGCTGACGAACACGACCGTGCCCCCGCCCGGCACCGACGGCACGCGACGCTGCAGGAGCGCGCGCTTGGCGACGAGCACGCCCGGCGTCCCCGGGCCGCCGGCGAACTTGTGCGGCGAGAGGAAGATCGCGTCCTTGCCGGCCATGTCGATCGGCAGGTAGGGACCGGCGGCGGCGTAGTCGAAGCAGGCGAGCGCGCCGTGGCGGTGGAGCACGCTCGCGATCCCCTCGACGTCCGAGACGATCCCGGTCACGTTCGAGGCGGCGGAGAAGCTGCCGAGCTTGAGCGGCCGGTCGGCATGGCGGGCCAGCTCGGTCTCGAGGTGGGCGAGGTCGATGCGCCCGTCGGCGTCCTCGCGGATCGTGACGACGTCGGCGCGCGACTCGCGCCACGGCAGCTCGTTGGAGTGGTGCTCGTAGGGCCCGATGAACACGACGGCGCCCTCGAGGTCGAGCAGCCGGATGAGCTTGTCGATCGCGCCCGTCGAGCCCGAGCCGCAGAACACGACGGCGTCCTCCTCGCCGCCGTTGACGGCTCGGTGGATCACGCGGCGGGCGTCCTCCCGCAGCGCCGTCGTGTGCAGCCCGGTCGCCGACGCCTCCGTGTGCGTGTTCGCGTACAGCGGCAGGACGCGGGTGCGGATGGTGTCCTCGATGAACGACAGCGAGCGGCCGGAGGCGGTGGCGTCCGCGTAGACGAGCCGGCGCGGGCCGAACGGGCCGTCGAGCACGGCGTCGTCGCCGATCACCGAGCGGCGGACCCGCTCGATCAGCGGTTCAACGCGCCGGAGCACCGCGGGAGAGCCGCCACGCGGCGAACCGCCGGCGGCGCGGCTCGCGCACGGCGGCAGCCGCCGGCTCGGGCCGGGGGCGGGCTCGCGGGGGGTCGGGTTGGGAGGCGCGCGCCGTCTTGGATGCCTCGTGCGCCTTGGTGGCGAGGACTGCGAAGAGTGCGCTCATTGGACGACGCTATGGCGGCGCGGGCCGGCTTCGCTACGTGGAGGCACCGTAGGGTTTTCCCGCGCACGGCCCACCGCTCGGGATAGGCTGAGCGATAGCCGAGCCGGGAGTGACATGGCGGATCTGACCAGCCGGACCGACCTCCTGGAGCGCGAGACCGAGCTGGCGCAGATCGGCGATGCGCTCGGCGCCGCTGCGGGCGGTGCCGGCGGGGTGGTCGTCATCGAGGGCGCGGCCGGCATCGGCAAGAGCTCGCTGATGGACGCGACCGCGGCGCTGGCCGAGGCCGGCGGGATGGTCGTGCTGCGTGCGCGCGGCGGCATCATGGAGAAAGAGTTCGCACTGGGCGTGGTGATACAGCTGCTCGCCCCGAGCGTCGAACCGCTCGCGGCGCCGCAGCGCGAGCAGCTGTTCGCCGGCGCCGCCGGCCTCGCCCGCCCGCTGTTCGAGGAAGTCCCCGACCGCGCGGCCGCGGACGACCGGCTGTTCGCGCGCTTCCACGGGCTGCACTGGCTGTGCGCGCGGCTGGCCGAGGCGGTCCCGCTCGCCCTGCTCGTCGACGACGCGCACTGGGCCGACGAGCACTCCCTGCGGTTCCTCGACTATCTCGAGGCGAGGATCGAGGAGCTCCCCGCCTGCCTGATCGTCGCGGTCAGGACGGGCGAGACGGCGGCGGCGCCGGAGGCGCTGACGCGGCTCGCCGAGCGCGAGCCGAACGCCGCGGTGCGACCCGCGCCGCTCAGCCCGGCTGGCGTCGCCCGGCTGGTCCGGGGCCGCCTCGGCGAGGACATGGGCGACGCGATCTGCGCCGAGTGCGCCCGCACGACGGCGGGCAATCCACTGCTCGCGCGGCAGCTCATCACGGCGCTGGGGGAGCGCGGCGTGGCGCCCGCGAGCCTCGACCCGAGCGCGATCGCCGCCATGGGGCCGCCGTCGGTCGCGCGCTTCGTGTCCGCGCGGCTGCGGCGCCACTCGCCGGCGGTCGGCGCCGTCGCTCGCGCGCTCGCGATCCTCGGCGACGACGCGTCGCTCGCCGACACCGCCGAGGTCGCCGGCGTCGACCGCGCGGCGACGGCCGACGCCGTCGACACGCTGATCGCCGCCGAGCTTCTGCACCCCGCCCTGCCGCCGCGGTTCGTCCACCCGATCATCCAGCAGGCACTCGAGGACTCCACCCCTCCGGGCGAGCGGGCGCAGCTGCACCTCGCCGCGGCGCGCGCACTCGCGCGCGATCCGGCGCGCTGCGAGCGCGCGGCGGTCCACCTCCTGGCCACCGGTCCCGCGGGCGAGCGCTGGGCGTTCGACGCCCTGGCGGCGGCGGCCCGCCGCGCCGGCGACCGCGGCGCCGCCGATCATGCGGTGCGCTTCCTGCGCCGAGCGCTCGACGAGAATGCACCGGCCCCGGAGCGGCGCGCACTCCTGCTGGAACTCGGCGCGGCCGAGGCGGCTGCGCGCATGCCCGAGGCTGCCGGGCACCTCGAGGAGGCACAGCGTCTGTCGAGCGGGCCGGCGGAGCGGGGGCAGGCGGCGCTCGGCGTCTCGATGGCGCGCTTCCTCGCTGCCGAGCTCCCGGAGGCGGTCGCGGCCTGCGAGGAGATCCTCGCGTCCGATGGAGAGCTCGATCGGGAGCTCCGGCTGGCGCTCGAGTTCCAGGCGTCCGCCACCCGCCTCGTCGGCGGGCTCCCGGACGTGGAGACGTTCGGGCGGCTGCTGGCGCTGGAGCCGGAGGTGCGCCGCGGCGAGACCGCGGCGGAGCTCAGCCTGCTCGCCCTGATCGCGTTGGTCTACGCGGCCACCACCGCCCGCCCGGCGATCGAGGTCGCGGAGCTGGCCGAGGCGGCCTGGGCCGGCGGCCGGCTGCTGGTCGAGATCCGGACGCAGCACGCCGCGCTCGCGGGTCCGGCGACGATGGTCGCGCTGACCGCCGCCCCGACCGCGATCGCGCTCACGGGCAGACTCAACCGGGCGATCGAGGCGTGGACCGCCGGCGTCGACGAAGGCCGGGCGCGCAGCTCGCTGCTGCTCTACTCGAGCTGCCTCGGAGTGCGCGCCTCCGCGCGCGAGTGGGCCGGCGACCTCGGCGGCGCCGAGGCCGACGCGGTCGAGGCCCTGCCGCTGCTGCCCGCCGACGATCCGCTCATCCGCCCGAGCGCCCTGTCGGCGCTCGTCGACGTCTACATCGAGCGCGGCGCGCTCGCGGAGGCCGCGGCGCTCGTGCGCGACGCCTGGCCGACCGGCGAGCTGCCGCTCTCGCTGAGCATCAGCCAGGCGCTGGCGTCGCGCGGCCGGCTCGCGCTGCGGATGGGCGATCCGGCCGCCGCCCTGGCCGACCTCGAGGAGGCGGGCCGGCGCGCGCAGGAGTTCTTCTACGTGAACCCGTGCGCGCTGATGTGGCGCAGCTACGCAGCGCTCGCCTGCGCTCGTCTCGGCGAGCACGAGCGCGCCCGCGCGCTCGTCGAGGAGGAGCTCGAGATCGGATGGCGTTTCGGCGCCCCCGAGCCGATCGGCGAGGCGCTGCGCGTGCGTGCGTTGCTGGTCCCGAGCGACGACATGGTCGACGCGGCGCGCGAGGCCGTGGAGGTCCTCGCCGCCTCCGACCTGCAACTCGCCCACGCGCGTGCCCTGATCGACCTCGGCGCGGCACTGCGGCGCGGCGGCCACCGCCGCGACGCCCGCGAGCCGCTGCGCGAGGGGCTCGACCTCGCGAACCGCTGCGGATCGCTGATCGAGATCCAGCGAGCGATGGACGAGTTGCGCGCGGCCGGGGCCAAGCCGCGCCGGCCTTCCGTCAGGGGCGTCGATTCGCTCTCGCCGCAGGAGCGCCGCATCGCCTCACTGGCCACCGAGGGGCTGAGCAACCGCGAGATCGCCGAGGCGCTGTTCCTCACCCGGCGCACGGTCGAGATGCACCTGACCGGCGCGTATCGCAAGCTCGGCGTATCGGGGCGCGGTGAGCTGTCGCAGGCGCTGGGCGCCGCCTGAGCGCGACGGTACGCTCGCACCCCTGTGAGGCTCGGCGTCGTCAGCGACATCCACTGGTCGACGGACCCGCACGCTCGCGGGGAGTGGCACGGGCCCTACGACTTCGCCGCGCTGGCGGATCGCCTCGACCGCGCCCGCGCGGCCTTCCGGCGCGCGCGGGTCGACGCGGTTGTCGTCGTCGGCGACGTTGCGAACGCCGGCGACGTCGCGTCGGCGAAGGCGGTGCTCGACCGCCTGGCCGCCGGGCTCGGCCGGCCGCTGCTCGTGGTCGCGGGCAACCACGATTGCGACGAGCGCGACGACATGCTCGCCGGCCTCAGCGACCTGCTGACCACGACCGAGGTCGACGGCGAGCGGGTCGCGGGCGTGCCGATCGCGCGCGACGGCGACGGCTTCCGCTGGACCGGCGTGCTCGAGCGGGCTCCGCTCATCGTCTCGCACTTCCCGGTGCTGTCCCGAGAGCGTCGGCTGCGCGAGCGCGGGCTCAAGTACTCGGGCGACCTGACGAACCGCGGGGCGCTGGAGCGGCGCATGGCCCGCGGCGGCCCCGTGGTCGTGCTCAGCGGCCACATCCACGCCCGCGAGGCGCACGCGGAGGGCACCGTGCTCCAGCTCTCCGCCGGCGCGCTGATCGAGCCGCCGCACGAGATCGCGATCGTCGACGCCGAGCCGGGGCGGGCGCGCCGCCGCGTCTCCCTCCTCGGCCCACGCGTCACCCCGCGCGATCCGGTGCTCGCGCCCGCCGACGAGTCGTGGGCGTTCACGGATGGCGGTTGGCAGCGCGAGCCGTGAGGAAGACCCTACGGACCCCTCCGTAGGCTTTCCGATGCACCGCTCGAGAGAGCGATTTCGTTTGGTAGACGTCGAGCATGGCGGGCGCGGAGCGAGAGCAGGCGACGGAGACGAGCAGCGAATCGGTCAGCCCAGCCGCCGCTGCGCAGAGCACCGGGACGGCGTCCCTGGCACTGTCGCCGCAGGGCCTGCTCGCGCTCCAGCGCGCCGCCGGCAACCGGGCGGTGCGAGGGCTCCTCGCGCGCGCGCCCACGACCCCGACGCAGCCACCACCGCTGGTCAGGCCGAACTACCTCGAGTACCCGACGCTCGTGGGCTTCGAGGGCACCGCGCCGGTGTGGCAGTACCCCGAGGACCTCCGCCCGCGCGCCGAGCCGCGCTTCGTCGCGCGGCCGCCGGACCCGGAGCTCCCGTGGCGGACCGACCGGATCATCGACCGGCCACCCGGCGCCGAGCACGTCACGACGGCGACCGTCGGCACATGGATGCACGACAACTTCGAGCTGATCGACCGGCTGCTGCTCGAGGACGCCGAGTCGCTCACCAGCGAGCGGCTCCCGCGGGGCCTCGAACCGGAGTTCCGGATCAAGGACACGAGCAAGTCGTGGGACCGGCGGTCGAGGGTCGACCGCGTCGACTGGGTCAACGGCGAGGTCATCGAGATCAAGCCGGAGCACCTCAGGGAGGCAGGCGAGCGAGAGGCCGCCATCTACGCGCAGGAGATGGACCGCTTCCACACCCTTGGCGGCGGCCGGAAGTGGAAGTCGCGCTGCGTGACGTACGACCAGACGAGGGCCATCGGCTATCTGGTGGAGATCGGCTACTTCACGCGCGCGCAGCTCGACGTGCATCCGCTGTACTCGTGGCGCGCGGAGGCGTACATGGCCAACCAGATCCCGCCGCGCGCGGCGAGGCCGCCAAAGCAGAAGCCGACCCCGCAGGTCAGCAGCGACGCCGGCCTGGAGGCGCTCTACGCGTACATGCGCCCCAAGACGCCCCCGTCGACTCCCGCCCCGCCGGCCGTGCCCGCGCTGCCCAACCTCGACCTGGTGCCGCCGGCCAACCTCCGCCCCGTCACACCGACGACCGAGCTCCGCGCGTCGACCCCGGGCTGGCAGCCCGCCCCGCACGTCGTGATCGGCGCGCCGGATCCGTACGGCACCGCCAAGGGCGAGGCCCTCCAAGCGGGCCTCGACATGGGCATCGCGGCGTACCGGAAGTGGTATGAGAACCGCCAGCGCGAGCTGGAGCAGGCGCAGCGGCGCCAGCTCCAGCCCGAGATCGACCGGATGCGCAACGAGCATCCCGAGCTCGGCGTGCTGATCATCGTTCGCAAGCAAACCGCGGGCGACACCGAGGGCAAGATGCCGCCTCGCTTCGTGGCGCTCCGGGTCGCGTTCGGCCGCAGCGCGCTCGAGGCTGAGCGGCGCCTCGGTGCGATCGCGATCGAGGGCGGACCGGTGCAGCAGCATGACTTCGAAGCGGGGCGGGAGTGGATCCCGCCGCTGCAGCCCGTCGACGCGCCCGTCCCGGCGCCGCCGTTCCCGCCCGTCGCGCTGGCCACGTTCAAGTCCTCGACGCCGAAGCTGACGGAGGTCAGCCTCACCCTGTTCATGCCGTTCGGCTTCGACGACGTGCAGACGACGCCGCTCGACATGCCCAACGGATTCGAGCCGCGGTTCTACGTGCTCTCCCTCCCGAGCACGATCAGGGTCTTCGGCGGCGGCGAGTTCGTCGAAGGCGAGCTCGCTCAGGAGCGCCACGGTGACCTGCCCGTCGCGCAACTCGATAGCTACCTCACCGGCCACGACGTCGCGGCCGCGCTCTACCCCGCCGACTCGGCCACCGCGGACCTGTTCGCAACCGCGCCCCCGACAACCAACTGGCAGCGCCTGGACGCGCGGAACTTCGGCCTCGTGCGCTGGGCGGACCCTGAGGAGCTCACGCTCCTCAGGACGAACGACGTCTGGGAGCTCCTGGAGCGGTAAGAGCCGCCGAGGGCACCGTGTCAGGTTCGACCGGGTTGCCGCCGACATACAGGGTGTGCAGCTCACTTCTGTCTCACGCTGGACTGCCGGCGTCGTCGCCGCGTTGCTCTCCGTCGCGGCGGCCGCCACGGCCGTCGCCTCGACCACAGCAGCGCAGCCCTCGTCCCGGTCGGCACATGCTGCGGTCACCTGCGCCGACTACCCGAACCAGGCCGCCGCCCAGCGCGCCGCCGACACCCGCGACCCCGACGGCGACGGTCGCTACTGCGAGTCGTTGCCTTGCCCGTGCGCGGACGCCGGCGCGCCCAAGCCGCCGCCGGCGCCGGCCACCCCCGCCCCCTTCAAACGGAGCTGCACAAAGCCCGCCGGCGTGCAGAACATCACGCTTCTCCAGGACCCGCTACCCGAACATCCGCGCGCCATTTCCTCGCCGCTCGCCGCAGAGGCTGGCCGCGCACGCTGGTGCTCAACCGGCCCGGCGCCGACGCCCGCCGCGACCGGCTTCTCGGCGGCTTCCCAACCCGCGACGGCTTCGACCGCGACGAGTATCCGCCGGCGGTCGGCCGCGGCAACGGCAAGGGCCTCGACCGCGGCCGCGCCCGCGCGGCTGGAGGGCCGATGTGCGCCTACGTCCCCAGCTCCGAGAACCGCTCGCACGGCTCGGTGCTCGGGATCAAGCTGCGGCGCTTCTGCGACGGCACCCGCTTCCGCTACGTCTTCTACTGATGGCCCGCGGGGGAAGCTCGAGCTCGGGCGGCGGCGGGTGCGGCGGCCTGATCGCGGTCCTGATCGTCATCGGCGCGATCGTCGGCGCGGCGATCTCGCTGGCGGCGATCGTCGACCCGTTCGGCTGGATGCCGCCAGTGGACGTCGATGTGGGCGGACTGCGACGGGGAGTGTGCGCTGGCGCAGCGCTTCCCCGGCTTCTGGTGGCACGTCGTGGTCAACCTCGCCTACACGGCGTTCGCGCTGTTCGTTCTGTTACGGCTTCGGCTCGACGGTGGTGGCGCTCAGGAAGGCGCGCCTCGCCCGCTACGACAGCGCGGCGGCGATGCAGGCGTTCCGCGAGGCCCGCAGCACATGCCTGGGCATGGGTCAGACGCTGGCCGCGCTCGCCGCGCTCCCGCTCCTCGTCGCGATCGTCTGACGTGATGCGCGCCCCGGCGATCGACCGCGACGACCCCGACGTGCGCGCACGGCTCGCCGTCGCACGACTTCGAGCGGCGCGAGCGGACCACCCGCATCGCGAAAGCGCTCGGGCTGTTCGCGCTCGCCGGCCTCGGCCCGTGGCTCGCAGGGTCCGTGCCCGGCGACCCGGCGACCGTGGCAGCGGTCCTCGCCTCGCTGCTGTTTCTCGGCGGCGCGGCGGCCATCTGGCCGTGGACGTGGTCGGAGGCCGAGCGCGAGCACCACACCGCGGCGGCGATCTGGGCGCAGATCCGGCCGACCGCGGGCGACGCCACGCCGTGGACGCGCTACGGCGCGTGGGCCATCGCCGGCGACCAGCAGGTCGAGCTGGTGCTGATCAGCCGTCGCGGGACCGCTGAGGAGGCAGTCGCGGCCTCGCCGTTCACGCTGACCGTCACGCGGCGCCTCGACCCCGACGAGCTCGACGACGCGGCAGACGCGATGGAGGCCCTGCGCCAGCAGGCCGCCGAGCTGGAGACCCGCGCGTACGAGCGGCACCGCGACAGCGCGCGGTCAAGCCCGACGACGCGGTCCGCGCCCTCGACCCGGCCACCGACGACCACCAGCGCCGGGCGGAGGTCCAGATGCTCCGCGAAGTGGCCGCGGAGGAAGCCGCCGAGCGCCGCGCCCAGGCCTCGGCGGTGGCGCGCGCGCTGCGCCGCAGCTAGAGCCGCCGAGCGGATTCGAACCGCTGACCCCTTCATTACGAGGCTCTACCGCTGTACAGCCGGGCACCCGCGCGCTTGCAGGCCTTTCGGACGCGTGCGCCGCAGAACCGCGCGACTGAATTCCGCATTCATTCCGCACTCCCTCCTACGTCCCCTCGGCGGGAAGCGGTCGCCGACCTCGTGCGGCGACTAGCGCGTCGGCGGAGCCGATCACGAGAGTCACGGGAAGGCTCCGACCAGCCGAACCGCGCACGACGTCAGAGATCACGCTGGAAGATCTAACCGGAGCTGTGCGTCCTCGGCGCCAACGCGCGCGTCCCCGTCGACCAGGTCCACCGCGTCGGCGAGCTGCTGCTCAAATGTCGGGAGGCGGTGACCCGCCTCAGCGGCGTCGATGGCGACGAAGTAGTGGCGGTGGACCGTCGCCGGCGAGGTACCACAGCTCCGGGCGATCACCTGGACCGGCTCTCCGGCGAGGATGCGGCACGTGATGTGTCCACGTCGCGCCGCGTAGGGCGTCGCTCCTGCCAGGTACGACAAATGCGGGTGCTCGCCGGCCACGACCTCCGCGGCTGGCCGGAAGTAGCGGCCGCCCCACTTCTTGTGCTGGTTGAGCGTGAAATGACCGCCGGCGGCGGCGCCAGGCACGATGAAGTCCTCGGCGGCCGCCCCGAGCCCATGTGCCAAAGCGACTTCCCGCCAGTCGGTTAGCCAGCCGTAGACGATCGGCGGCACGCGCTTGGATCGCTCGGTTGTCTTGACGCCCGAGACGTGGCCATGCGAGAGGGCCGTGTCAATGACAAGGATCCAATCGCCGCGATGGGTTGGCCTGGCGAGTGAGCGCCATCGCGCTGCCGCCATCTCCTCGGGGCGCAAGCCGAGGCCAAACTCGCACCGCAGCAGAATCGCATCGCGGTGCGGTTCCCATGTTCGCCCCCGGCTGCGCGCGAGCAGAGCCCGCGCGATGCGCTCCGCGGCCTCCGCGGTCAGCGCGCGCTCTGGGCGACTCGCGGGCGACGTGACACGAGCACGCCTGGATCGGCGGTGGCGCCGGGTCGTGACCTGTTTGCAGCCGTTGGCGCTGATGAGGTCGCCTCGGTGCTCGACGCCCCATGTCAGTGCGGAGGACAGGATCTTGCGGATCCGGTCGACGGTCGGCTCTCCCGCGTAGTCGAGTTTCGCGGTCAGGGCTCCGTCGGGCGCGAACCGCGGAACGCCCTCGCGCTGCGCTTGACTCAGCAGCTGATTCACCGGACCTGGCTTCTCGAACGCCCGCAGCGGCCACGTGCCGGCGATCGGCCGGATCCACTTGTTGGCGACCTGCAGGTAGTTGGTGAGCGTGGCCTCGGCGAGATGTGGTGCAGCGTCCTCGCGAAACCAGAGACGCATGAAGTCCCACAGCGTCATCCCGGTATCGGACTCCGTGAGCAGGCCGGCTGCGTAGTCGTCGAGCTTGCCTTCGCGCTTGGCTCGGTCGGCGCGTTGCTTCTCGGCGAGGGCAGCCTCGAAATCGTCGAACGTGCCAGCGGGCTTCTCACGCCCTGTGTGCCGGAACAACACCAGGTACCGCTCGCCTCGATCTCCCTCAGTGCCCTTCACGAGGTAGCGCTTGATCCGTGCCACGAGCCGTTGAGGCGCCGGGCGGCGACGATTGGGCCCCTATGGCCTCGCCTCCCCTCGGAGGTCTGCAAGCGAGATCCGGGCGGGTGTGCCCAAGGGTTCTGTAAGTCGGCGGCTCGAACGGGAGGGAAGCGCGGGGACCGTCGTCTCAGGAAGACCTGCGAAGAGCCAGCGCTCGAGGTCGCGGGTCGCGACCAGCAACTTGCCACCGCGTCCCGACGGCTGGCTCGCGCGCAGTCGACCCGATCGAACCGCTCGGCGCAGGGTCCGTGTCGACAACCGCGCTCGCCCCGCGGCCTCGTCGAGAGTAAGAATCTCGTTCGTGGTCCCATCGCCCTGGGCGTGGCCAACCCCTCGGTCGCCTCCGCGGAGCTGCGTGATTCTCTGTGCACGCGCGTCGGCAGTCGCGCGCTTAGTGCTACCAGCCGTTGCCCGGGATCCGGAGGCCATCGCGAGTTAAGCCGCTCACGAGAACTCTTCGGCAAATAGATTGGCCGCGGCCTCGCGCAGCACTCCGCACCGCTCTGCCTGGGCGCACGCGCGCGGCGAACAGTGTCCATCGGGCGTCACTGACTTGACCCTGCGACCGCCCGGCCCCCGCCCGGAACGATCTGGCTGCCTGGAGGCCCATTCGGCTGCGTAGCGCGGCTTGAGTTGTCCTGAGTTGGGCTCGGTTGCGCTCAGTTTGGACCCCGGATTGGACCCCGTGGCCGACGGACGAAGCGCTTGCGTGGCGCCGCGAACTGGCGCGAGGAGGCTTCGCTCCACACGCCCTTGCTCGACCCGCTCGCTTGTAAGCGCGGCACCCGGCCGAGTGCCCCCTCCACGCGGATAGGGGCACTCGCGCGTTCAGTGCTCCCTTACGCGGAAGCGGCAGTCTGCCCACTGAATCCGCGCTCGGGCTGGAGGTACACCTTCGTCTAACTCCCGGTTTGGCGGCGTGCTGATCCCCCGCTCGAGGTTGAGATCGGCGGTCCGGCATGAGCCAGCTGTCGCTCCGGCAGTCGGACGGGCCGGACGGCGGGACCGTCTGGGAGCTGTGTGACACGCATTCGCTCATCTATTGGCGGACCGCCGACACCGGCGGGCCACGTTCGAGGGGCCCGCTAAAGATCGCGGGCCCCTCTGTGAGCGCACCCTTCTGGGTGCAGTTTCAGCTCAGGCGCAGCGAGCGCGCCCGGACCAGCTGGGTGCCCGCCAAGCCGAGCGCCACGAGCAGCGCGGCACCGGACAGGGCGATCGGAAGCACCGTGTCGGTGTCGCGCACGATCGTGCGCTCGGGCCGGACGATCTGGATGGTCCGCGGCTGGTCGTACTGCGGCGCGCGGCTCGCGCCGGGCGAGTCGACCTTCGTATCGCCCGCCTTCGGGGCGAGCTGGGTGGAGTCCGACGTGGTCGGGCCGCTCGTCTGGGAGACCGGCCGAGGGTACTGCTGGTCGGCCGGGACGGCGACGGCGGCGGCCGGTGCCGCGACGGGGACGACGAGCGCGGCCACGACGGCGGCGGCGATGCGGCGGCGATGCGTACGGCGGCGGGTCCACATGAGGGACCTCCTGGGGGTGGTAGGGGACCGGGACCACCATCCGCCATCCTGGTAAGCGGCAGTAGAAGCCTCGGCAAATCGCGCTAAATCCGCGAGGTGGTGGTAGTCGCCGCCCGCGAGGAGCGCGGCGGGGAGCCCGTCGTTAAAGCCGACGTCGAGGGGGATGCGGAGCGGGGGCGGCGAGACGAGCGTGACCTCCGCGGGCCCGTCGACCAGCTCGCCGAACGCGTAGCCGCCGTTGGCGGTGCTCGGCGGCCCGTAGAAGCGGGGGTCGAGGACGAGGCTGGCGGTGACGATCTCGGGCATCACCCGGACAGACGGCGCGCGGGCGGCCCCTATTCCCGCCGCAATCCGGGGGGTGCGCATCGACATTCGTGGAGAACCACGTTTTCCGCCGTCGAAAATCCCGGCGCTGGTTGTGCCGGGTGCCACGCCATCGGGCAGCCAACTACGCGCCAATCATCGCACCGTTGACGACCGGCGCGTCTCCGGATTTCAGTTGGTGGTTGGCGCGGCGGGCGAGTGAGATTGCGCAGCGCGCAGGAGGCTTTCCGCCGCCATGTGCCGTGCCCCATGCCTCGCTCGGTCACGACGTCTCGGCGTGTGAGCACGCTGCCCGTCTCGCCTTGCAGCAGCCCCTTTCAGCTATCCGCACTGCTGCTTTGCGCGAGATCCAGCAGCGCTGTCAGCCGTTGCCGCTCGCGTCGGCGACCGACTCCGATTCGTCCGGTACGATCGCGCTCCGGCAACCAGGACTAGGTGCTGACGCCGCTGACCTCTCGCAGATACCGCCCGCATGGCCTCGGCGAGCTCGTAGGGGTACTCAGTGGGTCACCACTTCGACGGAAATGAAGGTTCCACGGCCGCAACAACGACGCCCGAGGCGAGGCACCTCCTCATGGTCGCCGTCGCCGTTCGGGCCATTCCGGTCATCAACGATGGACACGGCGCGGTCTCCTGTTCGCCGGTAGGCGGCTCAGCTTCTCCGCTTCCGCTTCCGCTTCCACTTCCACGCGTGCGGGCGTCGGTTCCAGCGCCATGTCGCGACGATCGCCAGGAGCAGCAACACCTTGCCGAGCAGCAACCAGAAGAGCCGCTTGCACCACCGGCAGCGGTCACGGTGGCCACCCGGTGTGGGCGGCTGCACTACGACGGGGCCGCGCCCCGGCTGTTCGACGATCACGCCGGGGCCCTCGCCCGATCCCGCGTCCCAGGAGATCGGTACGGAGTACGAGCCGTCACCTTCGTCGCTCACCGGCCCTGTGACCGTGGTACCGGCGGCGGGGCTGATGGTGAAGCCATCCAATCGGCCCGGCCCTAGATGATTGCCGTAACGGTCCTTTGGGCGCACCGTAAGTGTGCCGGTCGGCTGCCGGGGCGTGACCGTCGTGCTGACCTCCGTGTGGCCGGGATCGATGCCGGTGTGCACGTGCACCGAGGCGACAAGCTCGCGCGTGCCGGCGCAATCCTCGCCATAGGTGGCGCGATAGTGGAGCATGTAGTCGCCATCGACGGTAAGCAGCTCGGTGCGGGGAGAACCGAAGACACCGGAGGCCTCGAAGCGCCCGCCGGTCGCGACGGGGTCGGCGGAGAGGTCGAACGTCTCCTGCGTCCATCCTGTGACCGGAGCGCCCCGTTCGGCCTCGAGGGCAAGGAGCGTGGCCTGCCGTGCAGGGACGGTGTCGGCATCGACAGTGACCGGCGCACGCAGCCGTGCCTCGGCGAGGACGTTGCCGAGGGCAGTGTCCGGTCGCTCGACGGTGAGCGTCATCTGGGCGTCATGCGGCGTGTTGCCCTGACCGTCCTGCAGCAGCACGAGCGGGTTGATCGGGTCGCCGGTGTAGTACCGGGCGCCGTTCCCGACGCGGAAAAGCCGCGGTCCCCCTGCCGGGATGACATTGATGAAGTAGCGCAGCTCGGGTGCCGGTGGAGAGAGCTCGCCTCCTCCCGGTCGGAACACCTGCACCTGCCACGTCCCGTCCCGCTCGCCGCCGTGCGGGAGCTCGATCCTCGTGAAGGTCCACGTCCGGCCGGCGGACTCGTCGCCGCCGGCGACGGTCGTGCCGCTTGGCGTCTCGACGCGGATGAGGAGGTCAGCGTCCTCCCGATCCCAGCCGACGACGACCGTGACGGCCTCCTCGCCGCAGACGCTAAACGGCACGGGCTCGGCAGCCTGCTGGTCGGCCGGGAGCACGGCCTCAGGGTCCATCAGGAGACCGGCCTGGAAGATGTTGCCGAACGCCTGGGCGAAGAACTTCTCGAGCCGCAGGCGACTGTCCGCGCGGACGTACCGCCCGTCATGGGCGGCGGCCAGTGCGCTGAGCAGTGCGCCGTCGAGGCTCGCCGGGGTGCCGTAACCGATCGCCTCGACGTCGATGTCTCCCAGCGCCGCCTCCACCGCGGCCACGAGCGGCGGCGTGTTCTGCAGCCCGTCCGTGAGCAGCAAGACGGCGCGCGGCGCGGCACCCGGTGCCGGGAACTGCAGCCGTGCTGCCTCCAGACCGCCGCCGATGGACGTCATCCCGCCGGCGACGAGACCGCCCAATACGCCGCCCGAATACGGCGGCGGACCGATCAACGCCGTCTTGCTTGCCGCGGTGACCGAGCTGATGGCCTGGTCGGGAGGTGCACTCGCGGTCGTGCTGAACGAGACCAGGCCGACGCGGTTGCCGGTGTCGGCCCGGACGAGCTGAACGAACAACGACGCCGCATCGCGCGCCTCGTCGAGCTTCGGCTGCCCAGAGTCACCGGGCAGCGACATGCTGCCGGAGCGGTCGAGCACCAGCATCACGTCGCGAGTGACCGCAGGGCCCGCCGGCGTCGCGATCTGCTGCAGCATCGTCGCGGTCGGCCAGTAGCTCAGCGAGGTCGGCGTCCCCCCGCCTCGGCCGCACGGATTCCCATTCGAGAGCGTGCCCAGCACGCGCCCCGCAGCGTCGAACAGCGCGGATCCGGAGCTGCCACCCGAGACGTGGAAGGGCTTCGGGACGTTGACGCTGTTCGCGGTGCTGCCGGTGACGGTTGCGAAACCGGGGTGGGGGATCGAGAGCTTCTTCACAGCGCCGTTTGGATGGTGGACGCCGAAAGCCTGCTCGCCGAGCGCGGCCAGGTCGTGGCGCATCTGCAGCGGAGGAATGCCCAGTCCCTCCGGCGGCGTCACTAACTCGAGCAGACAGTAATCGCCGCCGCCGTCGTTGCGGTGGGCGACAACGCGCCGCACCTTGTGGAAGCCCGCGGCGTAGCTCGCCGGCCGCGAGCCATCGCAGTTGGTCTGGTACTCGAACGTGACCGAGCTCGAGCGGACGTGTTCGGCGGGCTGCGCGAGGCAATGGCCCGCAGTCAGGACGAGGTCCGGGCCGACGAGCGTCACCGAGCACGTCGAGAGGTGGTCGGCGTCGGCGTGCATGACCATCCCGACGCTGCGCGCGACGGTCCGGCGGACATCGCCCGACGGAACGCACGCGATGTTCTCCCACGAAGGGGGAGGGCTGCAGAACCAGAACGGATCGTAGATCGGCTCGGTGTAATTCGGCTGGCCGAGGAAGGGGTCGCAGTTCGACAGCGCCGTGGGGTCCTGCTCGCCTGCGTGGCGCTCGCCTCGCCCGTACCGGTCGAGCTGCGCGCCGCCCGTTCCCGAGCCACTCGTGATGTACCGGATCGGGACCTTCCCGCCGGGCAGCACGTACACGTTCGCCGGACGCGTCCAGAGGTCGGTTCCGTCGGCGGCCGTGAAGACGTCCGTGCCGTATCCGAGGTCGACCTCCAGCCGGTTCGCCGCCGGCAGACTGACGTTCTGGAAATGCAGCATCACGAGCTTCGTGCCCATCGGCGCCGGCGTGCTCGCGAACTCGACCATCCAAACATTGGGCGAGCTGGGCGCGGCGCCCGAGTCCGGACCGATTCCCAGCGCGGGCGAAACCGTTTGGATGGTCCCGGTGATATGCGACACAGGGCTCCTTTGGGGGACGAACCCTCTGTCGACCCTAGGCCCGTCAACTGATCAAGTCAACCCCACTAATGCGCTCGGGTCGCCCATGCGAGCGACGTTCGCGCGCTGCTGCTTTACGCGATTTGCGAGCGTGAGGGCGGCGTCACTGGGACGTCTGCTCGTCGTCCCGAGCAGGTGTCTCCAGCCTCGGAACCGAAACGCTCGCTCATCGTCCGAGGAAGGCGTCTCACGCCAAGCGCTCGGGACGCTCGCCTTGCACGTCGAAGCAGGCGCGAGCTGGGTGCCGACGCGGACGACTGCGTGTCGTCCGACCCGATAACGCGACGAGCACTAACCGCGACGCCTGCTCTGACGACAGACCGGAAGTGCCTCCGGCGCCATCTCCCTGGCGCTGCTGAGAGGATCGGTGCGTCGTGGATCTGGCCGTGCTTCAGGATGGACGTGAGTTGCCCTACGTCGAGCAGGGCGATCCTGATGGCGTTCCGGTTGTGCTGCTCCACGGCTGGCTGGACTCGCTGCGGTGCTTTGACCAAGTGATGGCCGCGTTGCCTGAGCGGATCCGTGCGATCGCGTTCGACCAGCGCGGGCATGGCGATGCCGCAAAGCCGGCGGATGGCTACGGGCTGCGCGACTTCGCCGGCGATATCGGCGCGTTCATGGATGCGGTCGGACTCGACGCAGCCGTGCTCGGAGGTGCATCGAGCGGTGGTTACGTGGCTCAGCGGTTCGCCGTAGACGATCCGGGCCGGACGCTCGGTCTGGCGCTGCTCGGGTCCCCGCGCAGCTTGCGCGGGCCGCGGCCCCGGTTCGCCGACGTGCTCGCCACGCTCGAGGACCCGATCGACGCAAGCTTCGTCCGTGAGCTCAGCGAGGGAATGGTCGGGCGCGAGGTTCCCGACGTGGTCATGGCAACGCTCTGCGAGGAGAACCTCAAGGTGCCGGCGCGCGTCTGGCGTGATGCGTTCGAGGGGTTGCTGGCCGCCGAACCACCGCTCGACACCGGCCGGATCTCCGCGCCAACCCTGATCGTGTGGGGCGCGCGCGACTCGCTGGTCCCGCGTGCCGACCAGGAGGCGATGGCGGCGGAGATCCCAGGCGCGCGGCTGGTGATCCATGCCGACGTCGGCCACTTGCCCGTAATCGAGGCGCCCGAGCGTGTCGCCGCCGACCTCACATCGCTATGCGACGCGGTCGCGGCGCGCTAGGTGGCAAGACTGAACGCTCGTCCTCACCCTCGCTTGCGCATCCGTAAGCGTGGGTGTTGAGAAGGGCGTCCGAGACCGCCGCATCGGACGAGCACCAAGTGCGCTGGACTCGGCCTCCTGTGCCGCCTGCTCCGCCAGCGCGAAGCGGGTGTCTGCGCGAGATCGATCCGCGCTCTCGGAGGTCGTCCCTTGCCATACTGCGCGCCGCCGGCGAGGTACGACTGCTTTGGTGGCCGATCCGATGGGGAGCGCGAGGCCGCTGGACCTGGTCTCGTGCGAGTGCAAGGACACGCGCGCAGCGACTCGCGGACGGTTGGCCAGTTTCGTCACACCGATTGGCCCTTCGCGAGAGGTTCTGCGCGGCAAGCTTCGATTCAGGGCGGACGCGGGCCGATGTCAAGACCTCCGAGCGGCGGGGGCGCTGGGGTCGGGAACGTAGGCGCAATACGTGCCGGTGCGGATCGTCCGGTCGAGATGCTCGCCGAGCTCGGGATGGTGCTCACCAACCCGGACGATCGCCTGGCGGACCGCGCGGGTCACGCTGACTCGAGCCCGCTCGGAGGTCGACGCGGCCCGTCGGTCGCGGCCATGGAGGCCGACCGCGCGCGAGAGCTCTCGAACGAGGAAGTCGCGTTCGGCGTCTGCCTGCATCTCTCGCTCGGTGTCCTCGAGCGCGCGCGCCTGCTCGATGTCGTCCTCGATCTCGGCGAGGCGCCGGCGGTAGGCGTCTTTGGCTCGTGCGTCGAGCATCTCGCCGGCATCGCCGGTGCCCGTGTGCGACACGCCGACGCCAGGGCCGCTCTCGGCTCCCGCAAACCGGCCGCTCTCGGCCGCGACGAGGTCGAGCACGTGGAACTCGCGGCCGGGGTCGGCGAGCAACCGCGCGAGGTACCGGATGCCCTTGAGATCTCGCACTTGGACCGTGCGGCCTTCGAAGCTCACCGACCAGTAGTCGCCCTCCCGGCGAAACATGTTGAGGTCGGTGACGCGCTGGCTCCTGCGCTCCGCCGTCCCGCGCGACCGACACCGCGTCGTCGGCTGTCGGCTCGGCTTCGATCCGGTCGAGAACCGCGCGGGCCGCTTCGAGCTCGAAAGCGGCGCGCTGCTCGCTGCCGCTCGCGCGGAGGGCGTCGGCGAAACCGGCCCGCGCCAGCGCCGCCTCGTATGGCGCCCCGATCTCGCTCCAAAGCCGCGCGGCTTCGGCGCAGAACCGCTCTGCGTCCGCCGGAGCGCCCTCTGCGAGTCGCACCCTCCCGTGAGCATGGGTTGCGCCGGCGACCAGCGCCCTGCTCTCGAACCGAGCGGCCACGCGAGTCAACTCGTCGGCGGCCGAGCGCGCTCGAGCGATGTCGCCGGCCGCGATCTCGATCTCGACCTGCGCCTCGAGCAGTGGCGCGCGCTGCAGATCGGTGTCCGGCGGCCGCTCCTTGAAGGGCACCCGCATCGGATGCTCGAGCGCGTCTCGGATCGACGCGGCCGCGGTGGCTACGTCCCCTTGGGCGAGCCGCACGAGCGCGAGACCGGGCTGCGGATCCCAGCCGGCGCGATGAGCGGCCAGAAGCGCTTCCTCGGCGCCTTCGATGTCTCCCCTGCGAAGCCGGATCCGCCCGAGCTCGCTCAACGGCCATCCCATCTCGCGGCGCAGATACGGGCGCAGTTCCTCGCACGCGCCGAGCGCCTCTGTCTCTGCCGCGCCGCACGACCCGCGCAGCCTGAGGATCTCCGCGCGGTGCACGCGGCAGCGCCCGTGAAGGCTCCCGATCGCATTCGTCCTGCACCACCGCTCCATCGCCTCGGTCCATTCCTCGGCCGCGTCGTACTGCGCGAGTCCCTGCAGGGCGCACACGAGCTCGCAGTAGACGACCCCGGTCGAGAGCGGGTCGAGATCCCCGGCGACCGTCGCCACCCCAACCTCGTCGAGCAGCGCGAGGCCCTGCTCGACATCACCGTCGAGGATCAGCAGCCGTGCTTCTGCCACTCGACCGAGGGCGCACGCCGCCGGGTCAAGCCTCAAACCCAGCTCGATCGCCCGCCGCGCCCACGGTCGGGCGCCGGGCAGGTCGCCGGTCAGCATGCGCTCATACGTCCGAACCACCGCAAGCCAAGCGCTCGCCGATGTCTCGGGCTGACCGTCCAGGAGCCGCTCGGCTCGTGCCAGCCAGCCCCGCACCGGCGCCATCAGCGCGGTATCGAAGAGCAGGTGCATCGCCACGCGAACCGCCGCACCTGCCGCCGCGTCCTTGTCGCCGGCCTCCACGCACAACGCGTACGCGCGCTCCCACGCTTCGATGGTCACGTCGAGATGCCCCGCCGCGTAGGCGACCTCGCCAAGGACCGCTAGATCGGCGGGGCCCGCGAGGCCGTCCGCGTCCGCCTTCATGAAGAGCTCGAACGCCGCACCCCAATCTCCTCGCGATGCCGCATCACGTGCCCGCTGGAGGACGGCCTCACCGACGGCGTCGGTCATCGCACGCCAACGACAGGGCATAACGCAGGTCGAGCGGGCACCGGCCGTAACCGTGGGAGTTACCGCTGTAACGGTCTTGCTCACGCATATGGGTTGCGGACCACAACACCCCGCACAACGAGGAGGACCCCATGCAGAGCGTAAACGTCAACGGCGTCGACCTGGAATACGAGGTGACCGGAGCGGGCGAACCGGTGCTGCTCATCAGCCCCGTCATCGCGGACGGCTTCCTGCCGCTGCTGGCAGAACCGGCGCTCGCCGACCGCTACCAACTCATCCGCTACCACAAGCGCGGCTGGGTCGGAAGCACCCACACCCCGCCGCCGGTGAGCATCGCCGACCACGCCGACGACGCCGCGGCCTTGCTCGACCATCTCGGTCTGCGACCCGCCCACATCGCAGGCCACTCCAGCGGCGCGGCGGTCGCCGCGCAACTGGCGCTCGACCATCCCGAGTACGTGCACACGCTCATGCTGCTGGAGCCGTCGCTGATCTCGGTGCCCAGTCTCGGGGCCTTCTTCACGCAGGTCGAGCCGGCGCTCGAGGCGTACGCGAGCGGCGACCACGCCGGTGCGCTGGCGATCTTCATGAGCGCCGTGAGCGGCCTCGAGTGGACGAGGGCCAGAGCCGTGCTCGAGGAGACCGTTCCCGGCGCGGTGGAGCAGGCGATCAGCGGACGCCGACACCTTCTTCGGCATCGAGCTGCCCGCCCTGACCGAGTGGGACGTTCGGCGCCGAGCAGGCAGCCGGCTCCATCAGCCCGTCCTGTCCGTGCTCGGCAGCGAGACGCAGCCCGTGTGGGTGGAGGTCGCCGAGTTCCTCCGCTCCGCGCTGCCGCAGGTCGACGAATGCACGATCGACGGCGCGGGCCACCTGCTGCAGATCCAGCGTCCCGAGCCCGTCGCTCGGGCAATGGCGGAGTTCCTCGACCGGTACCCCATCGGCGGCGACGGACTCGAAGCGCTCGAGCGTCCGTCACGGAGCCCTGCTACGGCCACGGTTCCCGGCTGACGCCCCGGAGACGGACCGAGGCGACCAGTGCCCGAGGTCCGTGCACAACCAGCAGCGACGGGGACCTTGCCCGAGATGCTCGCGCAGGTGACAAGCGAGCATCTCGGCCCGCGCCCCGGTCGCGCTCGCCTCGGACGAGGAGCGAGCGTCTCGAAGCCGCTTCGACCCGCATCCCCTCGGGACGAGATCCGGCAGCCATGTGGACGCCGGCGTTCACCCCTCCTACGGTGGGCAAGCATTGCGCCGTCGGCCATGACGTGAGCCCACCGGCAGCACCGACGCTGGCTGACGCTAGTTGAAGTCGCCGTCCTCGGGGGTCCAAATCGGCTGGTCCTGCTCGACCGCGGCGGCGAGGGTCTCGGCGGCCAGCGCGAGCTCGAGCTCGGCAGTGTCGAACGCGTCTGTTGTCTGGTTGGTAGTCATCAGTGCTGAACACGGATAGCGCCTCAGTGGCCGATCCGGGCCAATGGCTCTAGCGATTCCCCCCAGTTCGGGGGTGCGGGTCGCAGATCGCTTGGGCGGCACTGGTGCGCCCCGCTGTGGCAGGCGCCTGCGGCGAGACGGGGCACCAGCCCCGTGGCCGGTGACAAGAGGGCGACGCGGTGGAGGGGCGCTCCGCCGGTGGGTTAGGCTCGGCGGTGCAACCAAGCGGAAGTAGGAGCCATGGCCTTCCAGGTCGGAGATCGAGTCGTCGCCGAGTCTGAGTCCACGGCACGGGCGCCGCGGACGGGGGCCGTGCTCGAGGTCCTCCGGGGCGATCCGTCGCCGCGGTACCGGATCGAGTGGGACGACGGCCACACGACGAGCTATACGCCAGCCGCGGGCGCGCTGCACGCCGCGCGCAAGCCAGCCGGCACAATGAGCTGACGACGGACTCCGCCTCGCTCGCTCCACCGCGAACGACGCGCCCCGCCGCAGCATCGGGCCGAGTCAAGGGGAGTAAGGGTGTGCTGGAGCTGGCCCTGCGGCCGGCACTCCCGGCCCGAGAGCGGCGGTCCCCGACCCCGCGCGACGCGACGAGGCAATGCACCCTCAGGCGCACGGGATCGACTGCGGGGCCAGTGTCCTGAAGGGGCGCATCGAGCAGCAGGAAATGCTCGGGCGGTACGCTCGCGTGAGGCGACTGAGGTGCCCGTGTACGTCTACCTCCGTGAGGATGGCTCGACCTTCGAGCTCGCGCAGCGCATCACGGAGGACAGTCTGGTGAGCTGCCCGACGACCGGGCAGAAGGTTGAGCGAGTCCTCCAGCCCTTCAGCCCACGCTACAGGGGCACGGGGTTCTACTCGACGGACCACCGCAAGCCCAAAGCAAAGGAGCGGCCAAGCGGGCGTGACGGCAAGGATTCGGGCGGCCCATCGAGCTGATCGGTGGCCCGTGCGGCGAGGTGTATCGTCGCGGGTGACGCATGCCCTGGCTCGCCGACACTGACGCGGGCGCCGCGTACGGAGTTGCCCGGACGATGGCCGGAGCCGGGACGGAGGCCGAGCTGCGTTTTCGCGCGCTGCAGGCGCTCGCCGACCTCGTCCCCGCGGACGTTCTGACGTGGGACCGGATCGAGCTCGCCACGGGTGCCGTTCGCCACAATGCGGTCCCGGCCGAGGCGGAGGCCCGCGACGCCTTCGAGGCGCTGGTCGGGCGCGCGGCTGACCATCCGCTGCTGGCCGCGCACGCGGCCGGACGGCGCCCGGCTGTGCGGTTGTCGGAGCTCGTCGAGCGCAGATGGTTCGCGCACAGCGAGCTGTACGGTGACCTTCTCCACGCGTCCGGCATCGAGTACGAGATCGCGATCGGCATGCGCACCGGTCGGGGCGAGGCGGTGGTCGCCGGGCTCGGACGCATTGAGCGCGAGTTCTCAGAGCGCGACCGGGACGTGCTCGACATCGCCCGCGGCGGACTCGAGAGCGCGCTGCGAGCCACACAGGCCCGCGAACGCCTTGTTCGTGCGCTCGCCGCCGATCCGCCGCCGGACACCGCCGTCCTGCTGCTCGACGGCTATGGCGAGATCGAGCTCTCGAGCGTTGTGGGCGAGCGTTGGCTCGCCGAGCACTTCGGAGCGACCGAGCATCCCGGCTGGCTGCCCAGACCCGTCGCCGAGTGGCTGGCGCTGCCGCCGCGCGCGCCGCTTGTCAGCGATCGCGACGGCCGGCGACTCACCGTCCGCCTGCTCCCGGGCGATCCGCACGCGCTGCTGCTCGAGGAAGAGGTCGCGAGCTTCCGCCCCGAGGCGCTTAATCGCCTCGGTCTGACTCGGCGCGAGACCGAGGTGCTCCGTGCGGCCACCGTGGTCATGAACGAAGCTGAACTGGCTTGGGAGCTGTTCCTGAGCCTTCACGCCGTCCGGGAGCGCCTTGCGCACTTGGAGGCCAAGCTCGGCGTTCGCACCCCCGGCGACGCCGTCGCCCGCGCCCTCCGCGAGAGCGCGTAGTCTCAAACGGCGTTCGCCGGGAACTGTTGCCCTCTCCGCTTGGCGACGCGGTCAACGGACGGGCAAGAAGGAGCCGGGAATGGCCCTCAAGCAGGGACGCACGAAAACGGTCGGTCACCTCCCGCACGACGCGGTCGTGCGGGTCGACAAGCGCGTCAAGGAAATCCTCGCGCGCCAAGAAGCTGCGCTGCAGCACGCGCGGCGCGCAGCCGAGCGCCTCAAGCGGCGATGACACAAGGCTCGTCGACCGGCGCCGGTCACGAGGCGAGCCTGCTGCTTCGTTGCATCGCGGCCGCTGCCCGTCGGGCGGTCAGAGCTCGCCGCGCTCGAGGCTGAAGGCGCCCGCGACGGCGCGGGCGCTCGTTTCAACCCGAGCATCGTGTCTATGGCCGACGAGGTCGCCGACGGGCCATGACCGAGCAATTCCCTCACGAGCCCGGTCTCGCGATGCTCGTCGTCCCGATGCCCGGAAGCGTGCGGCCGCCGACCGACAGCGCGACAGCGATGATTGCCTGGCTGTTCGTCCACGGCGCGCCGCGCACGGCGAGGTGCTCAGGCGGCTGCAGCGCCACGCCTGGGCGATCGAGCCGCCCGACCCCGACGCCGCCACCAGACCGAGCTGTGGGCCACCGCTCGCTTCGCGAGTCGAGAGGCGCGCGCCGCGGCCCGCCCCTACCACGGACGCGTGAACGACCTCATGCGCTGGGCGCCCGCCGACCGGCCCGCCGAGGTGACATTGCTGCCCTTCGCCGAGCCGCCCGGGCGCTGAGCGGCCCGGGTCTCGGTGGGGCGCGCACGGTGGTCGCAAGCCTGGGCCGCGGGTCCCCGATCCGCGGCGGACAGGCCATCACAGCCCGCGCTTGCGAGCGTCCTGGCTGAGATCACGCGCCAGCTGCTCGGGCGCTGTGCGCGTGCGCAGCTCGTCGATGTGTTCGTCCTCCATGACCGCCCGGCGATAGACGGCGTCCTGAAGCCCTTCGAGCTCCGCCTCCAGATGCTGCATCCGCGCCTCGAGCGTCGCCACGCGCTGCTTCCAGCCGACCTCTAACGACCGGTCGCCTGATCGCCGCCCACCGCTACGTCTCCTCCACAGTCGACTCACCCGCCCGGTGATCGTGGTCGCCTTCGGCTCCGCCGGCCGTGGGCTTCGCGCCTCCTGGCCCGTGCGCTGCGTTTCCACTTGCTAGGACCTCCCGACCCTCTGGTGGAGCGTCGCGCGAGAGGAAGAGGGAACGAGACCCAGACGCGTGAATCGAGCGCGGTCGGCCCCGCGGGTCTCGATCATTCGGCCCCTGAGCTCCGTGCCTCGGCGCGACTGCGCTTCGGTCACCTTGGGCTCGGGCTGAAGTCCTGCCTGCAGGGTGAGCTCGAGTACTGACATTACTCCCTTTCCGGGCCTCCAGCGCGGGGGCGTGCGCGCGTCGGGCGCTTGACGCGAGGATGGCCACGGAGTAGGACGAGGGCGTGCCCGTCGCCCCGGTGCGCCACCTCCACGAGCCTGGCCGGCCATGACTGAGGCTGGGCCGATCGGGGACTCGGGGCCGCGCAGCATCCTGATCGTTGCGCATCGCACCGCCGCGACGCCGGCGCTGCTCGCGGCGGTGAGCAGGCGGGCGTCGGAGGGCGCATGCCGCTTCACCCTGCTGGTGCCGCGGGCGTTCTGGGATGCCGACACCGAGGAGTCGACCGTCACGCTCGAGCTCGCTATCCCGTTGCTGGAGGAGGCGGCCGGGGGGCGGGTGGAGGGCCTCATTGGCGGCGAGGACCCGTTCCAGGCGATCTCCGCGGCCCTCGGAGCCCGTCGGTACGACGAGATCATCGTCTCGACGCTCCCGGCACACGTCTCCCACTGGCTGCACGTCGACCTCCCCGCGCGTGTCCGGCGGCTCGGTCTGCCCGTCACGGTCGTCACCGCGAGGAAAGCGGGCCGGCCCATCGGGCGCGCCGGCTGAGCCCGCCGGGCGACGAGGCCAGGCTCGAGCGTGGAGCGCTCCGTGATCTGACGGGCTTGGTCGAGGGCCTGGGCTTCAAGCTCGAGCTTGTGCCGTTGGTCAGCGGCGACTTGGAGCGACACCCCTGAGGAAGGACTACACGCGGTAGAGGAACGTGTAGGTCGCAGACGCACCGCTCTGAGCCCACTCCGCGAGGCAGTAGCGGCACGTGCTGCTGTCGTCGGCAGGCACGTCGACCGTGCTCGGCGGGCGGCCCTCGAGGACCTGGGCCTCGATACGAATGCCTCGCAGCGGGCCGTCGTCCATCCTGGCCGTGATCGTCGGGCCACGCGCTTGGTCAGAGCCGCGCGCCCCGGACGTCACGGGCCTTGCGGAGCGTGTGCGCACAGTCATCTGGCCGTGTGGTCGTTCGCGGTCTCGCCGGCGTTCGCGATGTGCGACCGCGCCGCGGCGACCTTGCCCCGGTCGACGTTCAACCCCTTGGCGACGTCGCCGGTCGTGCAAAGCGGGTGCTCGTTCAGGTACTCGCTGACGCGCTCCTCGATGTCGTCCTTGTGCAGTCGCGCGGTAGCGCGACGACTGCTGGCGCGACGCGCGGTCGCTCGACGCGCCGAACGCGGCGGCACCACTGGCGCGACAGCAGCGTCGACGCTGGCGGCTGTGTGGTGGGTGCTTCGTCCACGGTGCGATGCGGTTGCATTGCTGTGACCTCCCGACCCTCGTGGAGGGTGTCGCGCGAGAGGAAGAGGGAACGAGACCCAGACGCGTGAATGAACCGGCTAGGCCCCGCGGGTCTCGATCATGGCCTCAAGCTCCGCTCCTCGGCGCGGTCGCGCTTCGGTGGCTTTCGGCTCCGAGGCTGAAGTCCTGCCCGCAGGGTCAGCCACCAACCAGACTACTCCTTTCCGGGCCGACAACCAACAAGCGCCACCGCCCAGTCTCGCCCCCGCATCGACCAACCCGACACCCACCGCGAGGAGGTGACAGTCTGATCGCGTGCTCGCGCCTGACTCGCGCCTGACTCGCGTTCCTCGGCGTGCCGGCGGTGCCGATGTCGAAGCGCGGGCTGGTGCAACGACGGTCGTACCGGCAGATAGCTGCGGCTCAGGGATCGACTTTACGTACCCCCCACACGCTCGGCTCGTCAGATGAAGTCGCCGGCTTCTCTCACCGCGCCCAGCCGATCCGTCTCGGCGAGGGCCTGCAGCTTGCGCAGGGACTCGTTCTCAATCTGGCGGATGCGCTCGCGCGTGAGGTTGAACGTGCGGCCGACCTCGTCGAGCGTGCGCGGATGCTCGCCGCCGAGCCCGTAGCGCAGCTCGAGCACGCGCCGCTCGCGGTAGGAGAGGTTCTCGAGCGCCTCGCGCAGGGCCTCCTTGGTGAGGATCTCGGCCGCGCGCTCGTAGGGCGACTCGGCCCGCTCGTCGGCGATGAACTGCCCGAACTCCGACTCCTCATCGTCGCCCACCGGCATCTCGAGGGACAGCGGCGTTTGCGCCGATGTCCGGATCGATTTGACGTCCTCCGGCCCGAGTCCGGTTGCCTCGGCGATCTCGTCGACGGTCGGCTCGCGCCCCAGCTCGGTCACGAGCCTCCGCTCGGCCCGCCAGATCTTGGCGAGCTTCTCGATCGATGTGAACGGGGATCCGGATCGTGCGGGACTTGTCGGCCAGCGCCCGGGCCAGCGCCTGGCGGATCCACCAGGTCGCGTAGGTCGAGAACTTGAACCCCTTGCGGTAGTCGTACTTCTCCGCCGCCCGCACGAGCCCGATCGTGCCCTCCTGGATGAGGTCGAGGAAGGGCAGACCCCGGTTGCGATAGTTCTTGGCGTAGGCGACGACGAGCCGCAGGTTGGACTCGACCATCTTCTGCTTGGCGTCGAATTCCCCTCGCTCGATCCGCTTCGCCAGCGCGAGCTCCTGCGGCCGCGTCAGCAGCGGGAACCTTGCCGATGCCCTTGAGGAAGAGCTGAAGGGAGTCGGTCGTCGTGTCCGGCGTGAGGTCGAGCGGCGTCGTGGGCTTCCCGACCTGGGCCTGGTCGGGCGGGGGAGCGGCTCGGCTGCGGCGCGACGTCATCGACCAGCTCGATCTCGCACCCCTCAAGGAAGCGGTGTAGCTCCTCGATATCGGTCTCGTCGAAGTCGAGCTCGGCGACCGCCGTCGCCACCTCGCCATGGGTCAGCACGCCGAGATGCCGGCCGCTGGCGATCAGCGCCCTGATCTCTTCGAGTTCTGCAAGCTCTGGACTCGACATCGGGCGAATGCCGACCTCCTGTTACCCCCTCCGAACCGGTCGCGCAGCGGACACGTCACTTGCGAACGCGCCGGCCCACGCGGCCGGGTCCGCATGGGCGGACCCGGCCATGCTGCGAGCATCGCCCTGGGCCACTCCGTCAGCGGTCCTCGGTGTACCGGTCGCGGCTGCCGGACTTCGCCAGTCCGCGGCTCACCAGGTAGCCGACGGTCAGGACCGTGGCGTAGAGCCACGCCTGCCGGGCGCCATAGCCGCGCGCGTCGGGCTCATCGACGATCGCCGCGGCGATCACGACGGCGGCGACCATCGCCAAAGCGACGAAGAGTACGGTCGTCAAAAGCAGGCTTGCCCCCCACGCCGGCCATCCCGCAACCCCGAGCGCAGCGGGCGGCACACCAAAGACCAACGCCCGCACGGCCCGCTCTGATGTCTCGTGCACGCTCCGGACCGCCTCCGCGGTTGCCCGCAACGGGGCGCTGGCACTCATGGAGCCCGATCCGCTGCGGCGAGTCGCGGGAGCGCTTGGACGGGCAGCTCGGCCGGGTCGAGGTCGGCGCTCTCGACCGCACCGGTGCTTCCGGTCAGCGTGAATACGCGGTCGACGTCCGGCGGGCCGCGAAGGAGAATTAGCCGCCGGCCGAGCTGCCGAACGCTGATGCTGGCGTAGACGATGGCATGCGCGCCGGAGCAGTCCATGAACGCGAGTTCGCGCAAGTCGAGCACCACCAGCCGCGCCTCCGACTGCGAATCGCGCAGCGTGCGCTCCAGCTGCGGCGTCGTCGCGAGATCCACAGCGCCGGTTACCTGCACCCAGGTAGCGTCCAGACCAACGTTCGTGCGTGACAGACGAAGGCCGGCGGCAAGATATCCGCGCGGCCGGCGATCCAATCAGCAAGCCGCGCGATGGACGTCTCGACCTCCGGGGTTGGTAGACCCTCGGAAGTCAGGTCGTGCGCCCCGCCAGTGTGGGCCGACCTCACCATGGATGCCCTCCAACCCCCACGCTACTCCGCACGTCAAACCGACCAACGCCGCTGCTCAGCCGCCGAACGACCGCCCGCTCGCGGGGATGTCGCGGTCGTCGACGAGATCGGTCGGCGCAAGGATGAACACCTCGCACACGATGTCCGGATGCTGCTGGTTGCCGCTCATGAAGCCGATCACCCGCCGGCCAGTCGCACGCTCGATCACCACCTCGAAGCGCTCACGCATCACCTCCTCAAACTCCATCCGCCACTGGATCACCAACGAACCGCGGCCGCCCCCCAACAGCGTCTGTTCCACGCGCGAGAAGCCCCGCGCAGCAGACACCTCACCAAGTCGTCCTCGTCGTAGGACCTCGTGCGAGTCGGCCCGCGGCCGTAGAACTCCTTCAGCAAACCGAACCATCCCCTCCGAGATCGCCGTCAGCACATCACCGCGCGTCCGGGGGCGTGCTCCGGACGTCTCGAGAGCTCACAGCAGGACCGAGTGTGCTCGCGATCTGAAGACCGCCCGTACGTAAACGTCAGCGCGCACGCGAACCGTGAGAACAACATCGCACGTCGGGTCCTCGCCCTTCGCCTCGCGCGCGAACCGTGCGCGATGGACAAAGGCGACGACCCCGAGCCCCCGGCGCCCGACACTCCCGCTTAGCGCGCGACGAGCGGGCGTCTCAGCTGACGCTCACCGCACGCCCGCTCAGGACGACGAGCGGGCGTCTCGGCCGACATTCACCACACACTCGCTCAGGACGAGAACCAAGCGCCGAGCCTGCCACGCTCGTGAGTGCCGCTTTGCGCGAGGAGCAGCTCTGAGGTCGCCCATACGGCGCGTGCTCTGCCTGGCTCAGCGTGCAGTCGGGCGCGCCGCTTGTTCTCACGGGATGATCGTGAGAGTGTGGATCGTCAGCTCGGCGAACTGACTTCTGTCTCGCGGCTGAAGGAGCTGAGATGGAGACGCCACCTAGGAAGTGCGTTCTCGTGGTGGCCAACCGCACTGCTGCAACGCACCGGCTACTGGAGGAGGTGGCCCGCCGGGCAAAGGCGGGCGCGTGCGACTTCGTGCTGCTGATCCCAGATGTTGGCGACCGTAAACAGGCGGACTGGACGCTGGATCACGCCCTGCCGCTGCTTACGCGGGCGGCCGGGGCGCCCGTGGCGGGTGTGCTCGGCGGCGCCGACCCGTTCACGTCCGTCTCCGACACGGTGCGCGACGGTGACTTCGACGAGATCATCGTGTCGACGCTGCCCAAGCGGACGTCCAAGTGGTTGCGCCGTGACCTGATCGGCCGAATCAAAGGGTTGGGACTTCCCGTAATGGCAATCGTTCCCGGACAGACGAAGCCGTCGCTCGACGAGACCAGCGCGGAACTCATGATGTGGGAGCGGCGGGCGATGACCGGGCAGGGCCGCCGCTTCAAGGGACCTGGAATCGGGGACGAACCCCCCCGTTACGAATAGCGCGTCAGCGAATCCGCGGCCCGAGAGTGCCCCTTTGCGCGATGAGCAGCACGGACCGGGCGTTGCCATCGACGCCTGTCACACGCCGTCGGGTATCGCCATGGCCTCGTAATGTCCGATCCAGGTGTCCTTGAGGAGATGTTCTTCCTCGGGAGCGATGACGGCCTCCTCCCACCGCTCACCTGCGAACGCTCGGATCGACTCGACATCCTCCCAGACGGTCACGAAGAGATACTCGCTCGAGGACGGTTCGCGAGGCGTGCCGATGTGCTGCGCGACGATCCCTGATTGCCGCGACACGAGCGGCACCGCGGTCTCGCGGAGAAAAGACTCGAACTCAGCTTCCTTGCCGGGGTGGATCGTCGGCCGGAAGACGCGAATGACCATGGGCTCCTCCTCGGAGGGTGCGTGAGGACACATCTTCGATCGCCGCCATCCTTCGATCAACCAGCGCTCAGGCCCAGCGTCCTCCACGTCCTCCACTCGGCCCAGCGAGTATCGCTTTGCGGGGTGGGTGTTGCCAGGCGGGACGAGCCGCGATGGTCCTCACCGCTGGCTGCGGACGCTGGTCAGCTAAGAGCGTTGAGTGTCGCAATCCGCGCTAGCGGACTGGGCGGGTATGAGACGAGAGGACATCGTCGAGACGGTCCGCCCTTTGCGCTAATCGACACTGCGACGCGCCCGCGAGCGAGTGCTCCCTTGCGCGAGAGGCAGCAGCGCCACGCGGCGTAGAGCGAGTGTCAGTACTGGTGGTGCCGGTGCTTGTAGCGGACCGCCGCCGTCACGTACATCGTCACGGCGACCACGAAGATGATGATGGCGGCGGTGACCGACCACCAGGCCCGCGCGGCGATGACCGGCAGCCCGACCAGCAGCCAGGCACCGACCGCCCGCGTGAGCATCCCGAGGGCGCTCCGTTCAGCGAACCGATCCGCGACTCGCATCTCGACAACATTGTGCCGCGCCAGTCCGGCGATTGCGAGCACCGCGTCGCTTCTGCATTCGCGTGCCGCCGACGCTCCGGTTAGCGCCCGGGAGAGTGCTGCTTTTGCGCGCGACAAGCAGCAGCGAGGGCGGCGCCAACTCGACGCCTGCTCGTCGTTCTTAGCGAGCGTGCGTGCGGCGGTTGCTCGGACGCCCGCTTTCCCCGAGGGCGGTAGTTATCCGGATCGCGGGGCGCAAAAACCGCCTCGGTGATCCGTGGTCGCCGGAGCGAGACCGCGCTGATCGTCGCCCTTGGCGGCGGGTGGATCGGTACGGTCGCGTCAACCTAATCGTGGAGGTTGCTCCCGTGTACGTACGTGTCGTCAGATTCAGCGATGTGAGCGCCGAGCGAATCGAAGGGCTGCGGGCCCGCATTAACGAACCCGACGGGCCGCCGCCCGGCGTCCCCGCCATCGGCCTGAAGGTGCTCTACGACGGAGAACAGGGAACCGCCGTGGTGCTCCAGTACTTCGCGACCGCGGAGGACATGGCCGCTGGCGCCAAGGCGTTCAGCGCGATGGACGCGGCCGAGACGCCGGGAACGCGCGCCTCCGTGGACATGTGCGAGATCAAGCTCGAGGTCGACGCGCCTTGACGCTGGGCTAGCAGCTAGCTCACCGGCCCACGCGGCGATCGCCTGGCCGATCTGCCTGCAGGACAACAGGCGTATGGTGCTGCTTTGCGCGAGGAGCAGCAGCAGGGTCCTGCGCATGCCCAGCTCGCCATGCAGGTTCTCGAGAAGTGACAGCTATTTCGCGTGGGCCCGCGCCGTTCGACCCTCCGCTTGTCCGCCAGCCGAGCTCAGCCGACAAGCGGGCCTACCCTCCCGCCATCGACTTCTTCGTCTACAGCCGTGCCACGCTCAGCGCCGCGAGCGTCGAACACGATCGCGGGCTCGACGAGGAGCACTGGTCCTACATGGACAGGTTCGCCGACGGCATGACCGCCCGTGGCCCCACGTTGGGGACGGATCGAGAGACGTGGACGGGCAGCCTTCACATCGTCGACCTGCCGAGCGCCGACGCGGCGCGCGAGTTCGTCGAGCGCGAGCCATACAACCGCGCGGGCCTGTTTGAGCGGCACGTCATCCGCCGCTTCAAGAACCTGCTGGGCCGGACGATGTGGGAGTTCCGTGGAGGCGGTGCCGATCCTCGCTTCCTGGTGATCGCGCACCTCCAGGCCGCAGCGAGCGAGCATGCCGGCAGGGCGGACTTCACGGCTCTGCCGCGTGAGCACGTGATCGTCCACGGTGAGCTGCTCGCGCCCGACGACGCGACGCTGGCGGGACTCGTGGTGGCGCTCCAAGCGCCCACGCGAGACGCCGTCGAGGCGATTGGACAGGCCGGACTCGATGAGCACTACGACATCGAGATCCTCGACTGGGAGTTCGGCGGTCGGCGCTGAGCGTCCTCGGCGCGAAGCCACGCCGACCTCCCACCCCTGCGCGGAGTCAGGAGTCGGCTTCGCGACTGCTGCTTTGCGCGATGTGCGGAAGCGACGTGG
Organism: uncultured Solirubrobacteraceae bacterium; assembly: GCA_963802905.1. Taxonomy (GTDB): domain Bacteria; phylum Actinomycetota; class Thermoleophilia; order Solirubrobacterales; family Solirubrobacteraceae; genus DASQFQ01. The sequence goes on from CAWDKH010000022.1 coordinate 160,712, forward strand.
GCGTCAGCGGAGCTGCCCGCTCGTCGTCCGAGGCAGGCGTGCGGGGCTCCGTGGGCGGCGCGCTCGCTCGACACGCGAGGCTGCAGCGAGCCAGCCGCGTGTACTGCCTCCGTAGAGTGCCGTTCCGTGGCCGGGCTTGATCCTGAGGTCCGCGAGCTTCTCGATCGGTGGGCGGCCAAGTCAGCCAGGCCGGTGAGTGAGCTAACGGCCGAAGCCGTCCGTGAGGACGAGCTCGCTGTGCTCGATCTTCAGCGGGCGCCCGGTGAGCTGTACTCGATCGAGGACGTCGAGGCCTCCGGTCCGGCGGGCACGCTGTCCGTGCGCGTGTATCGGCCGCGTCCGGGACGGTTACAGCCGGTGCTGTTTCTGCACGGTGGCGGTTTCGTGATCGGGAGCGAGGGTTACGACGCGCCTTTGCGGGAGTTGGCGCTGGCCAGCGGCTGCCTGATCGTGTCGCCCGAGTGCCGGCTTGCCCCGGAGCATCCGTTTCCCGCCGCGGCGGATGACGCGCTTGCCGCCGCACGCTGGCTCAGCGCCGAGGCACCGGCGCTCGGCGCGTCGCGAATGCCGGCCGCCGTCGCCGGCGACAGCTCGGGCGGGAACCTCGCGGCGATCGTCACCTACGCGCTCACGCGCGAGGGCGCGGCTCCGTCCTTCCAGGTGCTGATCTACCCGATGCTCGACGCGACCGCGAGTTCAGCGTCCTACGTCGAGTTCGCCGAGGGCTATGGCTTCTCAGGCGAGAAGTCGCGCTGGTACTTCAACCAATACCTGCCAGAGGGCGTCGACCGGCGCGCGCCGAGGGTGTCGCCGCTTTTCGACCGGAGCCTGAGCGACCTTCCCGCCACGCTGATCGTGACTGCGGAATGCGACCCGCTCCGCGACGACGGCGAGCGCCACGCGACAGGTCTGCGCCAGGCCGGCGTAGCGGTCGACCTACGTCGCTACTCGGGGATGATTCACGGCTTCTTCCAGATGACCGGGGCGCTCGAAGGCTCACGACGACTGCACCGCGAGCTCGGTGACTGGATGCGTGAGGCCGCCGACCAGGCGCGCACCTGACGCTCGGCGAGAAGCGATAGGCGCCTAGGGACGCGAGACAAGCGCGCGTCGTCGCCTGCCTCCATGGCTGAAAGCAGGCGTCCGGGCCAGCATCCGCCAGACGCCCGCTGCGGACGAGAACGAAGCGCCGAGCCGGCCGCGCTGGTGAGTGCTGCTTTGCGCGAGACGCGGAAGCCGACCAGCTCGCTTCGTATCCCAGCGCCTCGCCGGTTGCCCGTAGCGAACGTGGGTGCCTCCGCAGCGGCGAGGTCAGGGTTCGGCTTCGCGTCTCATGCTTCGGTCTTCTCCTTCAAGAGCTCGACGGCGCTGGCGAGCAGGTCGTCGTTGTGTTCGGTGATGTCACGCCGGGTGAGTCGATGCACGCGGTCGGCCCGCACGCCGAGATCTTCCAGCGGCACGCCGACGCTGGCGCCGGTGCGGGTCGCCCTGCGCAGCGCGACGCGGAAGCCGGCGCCGGCCGGCAGCTCGCCGAGCAGCGTCGGGCAGCCAGAGGCGCAGCAGCTCGTGGGTCCACACGTTCGCCCCGCCCGCGCCGGTGTGTTCGGCGGTGCCGAGCACACGGCCGAGCTCGTTGTCCTGAAAGCCGGCGGCGAAGATGTCCGCGGCGGAGTAGCACAGCGCGTCGGTGATCAGCACTGTTGGCCCGGGGTAGCGGGGCAGGCCCTCGGCGGTCGCCGGGGGATCGGAGAGCGCGAACGCCTGCGAGTAGAGCTCGCCGGTCTCGACCGCGGCGCTGATCGACTCCCCCCAGCCGGCGAACGAGGGGTTGGATCGACACAGCCCGAGCGCGGCCGCGGTAGTCGCGAGCGAGAAGCTGACCGGGATCGACGTCGTCGTCGCTGAGCAGCTGCAGCGTCGTCTCCGCGGCCGGGACGTTGCCGCCGGGGTTGCCGCGGATGTCGACGATCAGGCCGTCCTGCGGCAGCCGGGCGAGGATGCCGCGCTACCTGCTCGGCGAAGCGGCGGGCGCTGGAGACGTTGAAGGAGAAGATCCGCAGGTAGCCGACGCTGCGTCCGCCGATGCGGCGGCGGCCGTGGTCGAGCACGCTGCGCAGCGCGATCGCATCGGCGCGCGCGCGGCCTCGGCGGGCGCGAACAGCGCGCGCTTGGTCTGCCGCGTGGCCTCGTTGCCGGCGTCGATGCCGAGCACGGCCGAGATGGTGGAGACCGGGTCCTGCGGGCGGCCGGCGCGCGTCTCGGCCGCGCGGACGCGCCAGGGGATGCGCGTCTCGCGCCGCCGTCCGCCGGCGGTGCGGTACTCGATCAGCACCCAGCGCTCGTCGGGCGGCGGCCCGGTGCGCAGCGGGCGCAGGGTCAGTGACTCCAGGCCGCGGGCGATGCGCGCGTCGCGGTTGGAGCCGGCCTGCTGCTCGGCGTTGCGCTCGACGGCGCGCTCGATCGGCGCCCCGTTCCAGCGCAGCAGCTCGACGCCGGCCCCGAAGCCGGCGTGCTCGAGCGACGGCGTCGACGTGCGTGACGAGGTAGTGGGGCGTCCCGTCGGGGTCGGCGTAGCGCTCGATCAGGAAGCCGAGGGTGGCGACGTGGCCGCGGTAGGGGTCGGGCAGCTGGTAGACGGTGTGCAGGTCGCGCAGCGAGCGGAAGACGCCCGCGAGCTCGGCGTGGAACTGCAGCTCGCTGAGCGCCTCCATGCGCCGCTCCAGCAGCGTCAGGCGCTGGACGGGATCGACGGCGTGCATCGCGCGCTTGAGCGGCAGGTGCACGTAGAGGCCCTCGAGCAGCACGCGCGCCTGCGCCACGAGCTGGTAGCGGGCCGACAGCGGGAGCGCCTGCTGCTCCGCTGTCGTGAGGAACTCGTCGAGCGAGACCGAGTCGGGCAGCTCCCGCGCCGGCTCGTTGACGGTCGTGCTCGGGCTCACGGGTAGTAGGCCGCGAGGTGCTGGAGCTCGGGCGGGCCGCTGCGCTTCACGGCGGCGAAGAACGCGGCGTCGTGCGTGAGCGAGTCAAGCCGCGGGATCTCCAGGTCGAGCGGGATCTCGCCGCTGCCGGCCATCACGTCGAGATCGCCCTCCGGCATGTCGCCGAACACCACCAGCGGTGCGTCGGGGTCATCGAGCGGCGCCGCCCCAGCTCGCCAGCGCGTGCTGGGCGTCCTGCCACGCGGTCACCGGGTCGTCGCGGACCTTCTCAAGCGCCCGCCGCACGCCGCTCCAGTCCAGCTGCGCGTCGACGCCGGGCTGGCGCACGCACGACCCGCCGCTTGAGTCCCGCCACCGTGATCGGGTTGCTGTCGGTCGCGCCGGCCGCGGTCATCAGCGCCGGCGTGCCGTAGAACGGCTTCGCCGCGCACCAGCACCAGCCGCACGTGGCGCTCGGTGGCCTCGATCAGGTTGCGGTAGGGGTCGGGGTCGTGGCGCTCGAGCACGACCAGGTCGGCCGCGTTGCCCGTGCTGGAGGCGCCCGATCTGCGGGCCCCACGCGGTCGCGAGCGCGTCGCCCGGGTTGGCGGTGACCATGTCGCACAGCTGCTGGTCGCTGAAGTGCCCGCCCAGCGACTCGCGGTTGAAGGCGTCGGCGACCTTGAGCTCGCCGAGCACCTGCTTGGTGCCCGACGGCGCCCAGTCGGCGCCGAGCGCGATCCGCACGCCCTTGGCGTCGGCCTCGAGCACGTCGGTCGTCTGGTGATAGAGGAACAGGTTGGAGAACGGCGACCACACCACGGTCGCGCGCTCGGCCGGGTCGATCGCCGTCACCGCGCTCTGCCACGCCTTGAAGTCCGCGCCGGTCAGCGCGGTCGCGTGCACGCCGATCAGCCCCGGCTTCAGGCACAGCGCGGTGCCGAGGTTGTCGAACTCCTTGTGGACGATCGAGCCCGGGACGCCCTCCGCCAGGTGGTAGATGTAGACGCGGCTGCCGTCGCAGCTTGGCCGCGTCGGCCTGCAGGTCGGGGACCTCCTTCTGGATCACCGCCGCCATCACCACGTCCTTGCCGGCCGGCAGCTTCTCGACGTCGACGATCCGGATCAGCCAGCCGTCGACCGGCCGTGTCACGTGCGGCGCGCCCTGGATCGCGGTCGTCCCGCCGACCAGCGCCTTGACCTCGACGTACTTGATCAGCGCCTCCGCCGCCGCCTGCCCGAGCACCCGCGACGGCCAGGTCACCGAGCTCCCGTAGTCGGGCACGTCGTCCTCGCGCGTCCAGCTCTTGTGATGCTGGTACGGGACGCCCGGCGCCTCCCACAGCGGCAGCGTGTTGTAGGCGATGTGGTTGTGCAGGTCGATCAGCCCCGGGTAGATGACCGCACGCGTCATCACTTCGCTGGCGTTGGCAAACCCGGTCGGGGCCGGGTCGCCCGCCGGCCGCCACGGCGGCCAGGCGCCCGTCGTCGCCGACGTAGACGGCGCCGTCATCGAGCACCCGGTGCGTGGCGTCAAAGCTCACCACCGTGCCGCGCAGGACGACCGCCATCACGCCGCTCCCGGCGCGTGGCGGTCTCGGCGACTGACATCCGCTGGGCCGGTCATGGCTCGGGGGCGTGCCAGATCAGCGTGTGCCCGTCGTCGGGCGACGGGCGCGAGACCGAGTTCTGCGCACCCCCCGACCCCGCGCGCACCCACGCGTCGTCGCCCAGGAACGCCGGTGCCCCGAACGGCAGATCGCGCCGCGGGATCGCCGCGTAGTCCGCCTCGGCGAATTTCGTCCCGTAGTTGGCACCGCCGTTGTCGCCGTCGGAGTCCGGCGTGACGATCGCGCGCAGCTCGCTGACCGCCGCGCGCCACGCATTGAGCAGCGTCTGCGCGTTGCGGCTGGAGGGGTGCGGCACCTCCAGGACGGGCACGTCCGGGCGCGAGGACCACAGCTCGACCGCGCGCTGCGCCATCCCGCCGAACGCGATCACCGCCTCCAGCTGCGAACCCGTCGCACGGTCATAGAGCTCATTGCGCCACTCAAGCTCCGCCGGCTCGTCGAGCCGCTGCTGCTCGTCCTGCGCCCGGCTCGGATGCACGGCATACGCCCACGCGTTCAGACACAGATACGACCGCGTCAGCCCCAACTTGGCCAGCAGACCCTGCACGCGCTGGCCCGCGTTGCCGACCAGACTGCGCCCGGCAATCCGCTCCGTCGGCCCGGGATCGGACGCCACACAGAGCACGCGCGCCGAGCCGTCCAGGCGACCGCGATAGAACACCGGCCCCCAGTCAAACCAGAAGTCCTCCGGCTCCGAGGGCTCGGGGACGCGGTCAAACAGCTTGGCGAACGCAGCGGTCGGACCGCGATCGAACTCAGACATGGCCGACAGCGAGCGGCACGAGACCGCCGCGGCGCCTGGTTGCTCCCTCGTGCTCAGTCATCCCGCTCCCTTCCGAGCCATGGACGTCGTCTTGGTTCAGAACCGACCCTAACCCGCTGGCAAGCGGTAAATCAACAGACTCTGACCATTCGGGCACGTCCGCGGCGGCGCGTCTGCGCCACCGGCGCCGCGGCCGGCATGGGTTGCGATCAGCGCCGCTGCGACGACGGCGCGTCGCGCCGGATGAGCCTGGGGTCTTCGCGTCCCGAGGCCGGTTGACGCCGCGGAATCAGCGTAGCCTCTGAGCATGGCTGCTCCTGGTCGCTGTGAGCACCCACACTGCGGGCGCGCGGCGACCGAGGCCGTCCAGATCGCCGACATGACCCGCGCCGTCCACTGCTGCGACGCGCACGCCAGCGACTTCCGCATCTGCGCCTCCGCGACATGCGACCGCCTCGCGCAAGTCGTAATCACCTTGGGTGACCGCCGTCGTCCCGGCCTGCACGCGCGCGAACAACTCTGGCTGTGCGCGCCATGCGCCGAACAGTTTCAGCGCGCACCGACCGTCACCATCAATGGCCGGCGGCTGATCAACGACGGCGCCGGCTGGCTCCTGCCTATCCCCAGCAGGGTGGGTCAGGGATGACTGGCAGCACAAGAGCGCTCCCCGGGTCTCGACCGGACCTCCTGGCCCATCTTCGCTCGGAGGTGCGCGCGATGAGGTCGGCGTAGTGCACTGGCGCAGCGGCGGCACGGCGGTGCCGGATCGGCCGGCCCAGTCGAGCGCGACGGACGAGCGTCCTCGCGCTCATGTGTCCCCACGCTGCCGCCAGCGCGTCCGGTGAGTCTCCGAGCGATCGCCGCGGGTGCAGCCGCGCCGCGATGGGGCGCCGCGGGCGCGCTCGCGCCAGAGCCACAACAGTGGTCGGGGCCATGTGAGCGCTGACCGGATCTTCATCAGTTACCGGCGCGCCGACTCGGGCGGCTGGGCCAGAAGTTTGCACGACAAGCTCGAGAAGCAGCTTGGGCCGGGCCACCTGTTCCGGGACGTCGCGATACAGGGCGGCGTGGATTTCCACCAGCATGTCGAGTCGTTGCTCGACCGCTGCGAGGTGCTGCTCGCCGTCATCGGCAGGCACTGGACGTCGATCACGGACGCTGACGGGAACCGCCGGCTCGACAATCCCGACGACCTGGTGCGCCGCGAGATCGCCCGGGCGCTGGAGCGCCCCGACGTACAGGTCATTCCGGTATTGGTCGACGGCGCGCAGATGCCGACCAAACATGAACTGCCGCCCGATCTCGCGCCACTGAGCCGGCGCCAGGCGTGTGAACTGACCGACTCGCGCTGGGACTACGACGTCGAGACACTGACCCGCCATCTGCAGGACCTCCTCGACGAGACGCCGCCGCGGCAGGCTCGGCGTGCGCGGAAGGCGTGGCCGCTATGGGCGGGCTTGGTGGCGGCGGCCCTGCTCGCGTTCGTCTTCTTGGTGTGGCCGTCAATCAAGCCGCAAGGAGCACCGCCTCCGGAGTCAGCAGCAACACCGTCGTCGACTCCAGCGAAAACAACCGACCCGCCAAACGTAGAAATCACTGTTGACCGTTGGAACTCCAGCATCGACGCGACGCGACTCGTCGTTGCGGCTCGCGGCACCGCCCGAAACCTTAGAAAGGACGACGTCGTCTACGCGGTCTTGGATCCGGATCCGCCGGGAGCGGCGGCCTCTAGTGACAAGACATCCGGTTGGTTCACTTCAAAAGCAACCGTGCCGGATGCGTCGGCCATCTGGAACGCAAAGGTAAGCGCGCCAGCCGATGCGGCTGCTGGATTCACCGTGTTTGCGGTGCTGGCGCCGGAACCATGCTCAAACTGCTCCGGTGGAACGGCCTTCTCGCCTGATCAGCTGGGCGTCTTTGGACCGTCAACGCCAGGCATAATCGCCCGGTCGGCCGCTGTCCACGGCTCGCCTGGCGGATGACTGGAACCGATACCGAGCACAGCGGTGCGCTAGTCAGCCCTGTCGGCACTCGGGGGTCCGTCCAAGCGTCCGATTGGGACTCGACCGCGTCCTCCCCCAGACTCGAGAGGGATGGCGACCGCTCGAGTGCTGCTTTGCGCGAGAAGCAGCGGTGGACGTGGGCGGGGCCGGCGGCCCGGGTGTCCAGTCTAGGTCTGTGTAGGGGAGGGATGTCTAGGCAGGGACATTCGGAGCAATCCGAATCAGGCGCTTGCCAAAGTTCTCGCTGCGATAGAGCCCCGCGATCGAACCCGCTGCCGCTCGATTCCATCGAGGATGTCCTCTCGATAGCGGGTCTGTCGGTTGCGCCCTCCAGCTCTGGAGTTCCCGCAGTGCCTCGGGATAACGCTGGACACGGTCAAAGACGAGAAAAGCATGCATTCGCGCGCGTTTGACGAGTGTCTTCGAAATCGAAGTCGACGCCCCCAGGGCAGGCAGCATCGAGTGCTGACCCAAAATCGTCACACTTGTGCCGCCTCCGGTGAGATCGCGGCGGCGATGCTCGCGCTCTAAGGCCGCCCGATCACGCAAACCGCGGGAACGGGGCGGAGCTCCTTGAGCAGCACTTGGCTCACGGAGAACTCGGCGAGCCGGATCCGCTTGACCAGTTGGTCCGCGAGGTCGCGAGCCCGGCCGGATTGCGTGTGGCGAGCGTCCCAGAAGAGATACACCGTTCCATCGGTTGAAAGCTGCCGTCCGACGATCCCCAGGGCCTGCTTCGGCTGAAGCCAGAACGGCGCGACGTTGAACGCGAAGACCTTGTCGAATCGCTCGTCCCCGAGGTCTGCCTCCTCGAGTGCGGTCGTCTTGAGTACTGCCCTGCCTCCCGCGACGTGGTCGCGATTCCTCTGCGCCGCCATCTCAATCATCTTCTTCGAGCGATCGATGGCGGTGATCCGTCCGCTGGTGAGCCGCTCGCACACCAGCGATACGGCCACGCCATGCCCGCATCCGACCTCCAACACGCGATCGGCTGGGTCGAGCGCCAGGGTGTCCACCGCCCACACGAACCGTTCCGAGGGCTTACTCGCCATCCCTACACCCAGCCCTTTCCGAACAGTCCGCCTCGTCGGCCATGTCGCGCAGCGCCACGTCCGGAACCTACCTCGCGGCCGGGTGAGTGCTGCTTTGCGCGATTTGCAGAAGCGGGGCGGCGCCACCTAGGCCGCCTGCTGGTCGTCCGTAGCAGCGACGAGATCAGCCACGACGACCGCTAGTGCTCGCGCGGGGGAAGCATGCGCCGCGTCCTGCGATGGCGACAAGCACGTCGCTGGTCAACGCGGGGGCGACATCTGCCTTCATGTTTGCGCGGGTACTCGCGGCTTGGCGTGATCCGGGACATCTCAAGCTCGGACCGAGGGCAGGCCTGATCGCCCTCCACCGTCCGCGGATTTCAAAGGACGGGACGCAGGACGAGCATCCCCCGGCTCGAGACGAGATGCGCCAAGTCCTCCGCCAAGCGTTGGACGTGTTCGCTCGCCTGTTGCTCGAAGCGCTCCACTTCAACGATCTCGGCGATCAGCACGTAATCGGCTTGACCGATGGACTGTCCGGGCACGTCCGCCGGCCGCGCAAGCCGCCAATTCGAGACCGTGTCCAGCGACCCGCGGACGATGTCGCGATCCTCCGTCATCAGACGCTCAAAGTCCTCGGCCAGCTCCGGCGAACGCAGCTGAAACCACATGAGAAGGGTCGCCGGAGGACTCATCCACGAAGCGTAGAGCGGCGACGCTGGCGGCGTGCCGCACTGCTCGTTTCCCATGCAACTCCACAGTCGCGCCGCCCGGGCTGTCGCGTTAAGTCCACAGCGAAAGTCAGGCGATCATCAGCTCGAAACGGCCGTCCTCGCCCTCGCCGCCACCGATCCAATCGGCGTTCATGACCTTCACTCGACGTGTCTGTCGCTCGCACCCGGCACCGGTTCCTTTTAGGTTTACGGGCGATCTCGTCCTCGGACCGTGCCCGACGGTGTTCGGGTCTAGAGTTCGGCACTCCGCCCGGCACGACCAAGGAGGCCCACGTGACCACGGACTCCCCCACCCCGTCGCCGATCGTGTTAATTCACGGACTCTGGTTGACACCGCTGAGCTGGGAGTACTGGGTCGAACGCTTCGAAGGTAAGGGCCACCGCGTGCTTGCCCCGGCCTGGCCCGGGCTGGATAAGCCGATCGAGGAGCTCCGGCGCAATACCGCTCCCTACGAGCGGCTCGGCATCACCGAGATCACCGATCACTACGACGCCATCATCCGCCGGCTCGATGAGCCGCCGATCATCATCGGCCACTCGTTCGGCGGGCTGATCACCATGCTGCTGCTCGACCGTGGGCTCGGCGCCTCGGCCGTGGCCATTTCACCTGCCCAGCCGAAGGGCGTACTCGCGCTGCCGCCCGCGCAGGCTCGGGTGGCGTCGGTGGCGCTGCGCAACCCGGCCAATCGCCACAAGGCGCAGATGCTCACCGAGAAGCAGTTCCACTACGGCTTCACGAACACGCTCAGCGAAGCGGAGTCGAAGCCGATCTACGACCGCTACGCGGTGCCCGGTCCGGGCCGGGTCCTCTTCCAGGCCGCCCTGGCGAACTTCAACCCGAACGCGGCGAGCAAGATCAACTTCAAGAAGGACGACCGCGCGCCGCTCTTGATCATGGCCAACGGCAAGGACCACACGGTACCGGCCGCCAGCGCGAGGGCGACATTCAAGCTCCAGAGCAAGTCCAAGGCCACCACTGTCCTCCGGGAGTACGCTGACCGTCCTCACCTGACGGCGGGCGTCGTGGGCTGGGAAGAGATCGCGGACTACGCCCTCGATTGGACCACGCACCACCTGGCGGCCGCCAAGCAAGCGGGCGTCGAGATCGAACGGGGCGCCTAGCTGCCCGCGCACGTGAGTGCTCCTTTGCGCGAGAAGCGGCACGGACGATCGAGCCGTCGCCGGGATGGCGTGTGACTCGTTGCGTTCGGGGTGCAGGCGGCCCGGAGGCCGGCAGGTGCGAGCTGAGGGCGGTCCTGGTCGGAACCTGCGCGCGGATGTCGCCGGCCAGCTTTTAGGTTCTGGCTCAGGGAAACCAGCGCGGCTGGGCGCGGCGCACGGCGGCGACAGCGGCTCGCACGCGGTCGTCGGCCGGAGCGCGAGTGGCGCGCACGGTGGCGTCGTCTTGCCATGGGTCGGGGATGCCGGCGCTCTCGCCGGCGAGGCCCTCGAGTACGGCGAGGAGGCAGAAAGGGTTGTAGATCGGGCTGTAGCCACCCTCCGTGCTGACGACGAGCGCGCCCGCCGGTCAGTTCGTCGGCGAGTTGCGCGGCGCGCTCCGCGAGCGCGCGGAAACCGGCCGCCGAGACCATCATCCGGCCCGTCGGGTCAAAGACCGACGCGTCCTGGCCGGCGGCGACCATGATGAGGTCGGGCCGAAAGCCACGCACGATCGGTGCGACGATCTCCTCGAACGCGAGCAGATAGCCAGCATCGGTGGTCGCGGGCGGGAGCGGCACGTTCACTGTGCTTCCACGCGCGCCAGATCCGCCGGTCGCGCGGAGGGTGCCCGCGTGTGCGGGGTACCAGTCCTGCTGGTGCAATGAGATCGCGAGGACATCGTCGCGGTCCCAGAAGATGCGCTCGGCGCCGTTTCCCACGTGCACGTCCCAGTCGATGATCGCCACCCGTTCGACGCCACGCGCGCGGGCGTGTTCGACCCCGCACGCCACGTTGTTGAGATACGTCGAGGCGATCGCTCGGTCGGGCTCGGCATGGTGCCCGGCCGGGCGAGCGTGGACGAACGCACTCTGGATGCCGCCATCGAGCACCGCGTCGACCGCGGCCAGCACGCCCCCGACGGTGAGCCGGGCCGCCTCCCAGGTGGCGGGCGTGACCGGTGCGTGCTCGCCGTCCCACGGCCCGCCCGCGCAGGCGACGCGGAGGCGGCGGAGATACGCCGCCGTATGGACCGCGAGCAACGCCTCGTCGGGCGCCGGGAGCGGCGCGATGCGCGCGAGCCGGCTGCCCAGCGCGCTGCGCTCCACGAGGTCGTGCGCCTGCGCGGTCAGCACGGCTTGGGCGACGTTCGCGCTGCCCAAAGGGAAGGCCCGGCCCGCGAGCTGCACAGCCGCGGGAGGCGGATCGTGGGCGAGGACACCGGGAGCGTACGCGTAGCCCACCACGACGCCACCATCTTGACGGTCGTCGGATGATCGCGTCCACCGGCGCCCGGACCCGGCGGCGCGGCAGTGCTGCGTTGCCCGAATAGCGGCACCGCCCTGGGTCATCGGCTAGCTCGCGCTTCTCGTCCGAACTGGCGGCGGGCGAGTGCCCGGGTGGCCGACTGCTGTTGGTTCGGATCCGCCCTGGCAGTCTGAGGCGCTTTGGGCTCACCGGCATGTGTGGGAGGATCGGCGGCGTGGACGAGCTAGCTCTCCACGCGCTGGATCCGTCCAGCGCTGCCCTCGCAGTCGAGAACGAGCGCCTCCAACGCCTGTTGCGCGCCCGCCTTGAGGAAGAGCGTGCGCTGCGCCGGGTCGCGACGCTCGTGGCACAACAGCATGCGCCCGAGGTGGTGCTCACCGTGGTCACCGAGGAGGTGGCGCGCCATCTAGCGGCCGATGCGGCAATGACCACGCGCTACGACGGTCCCGGCCGTGCGAGCGTTGTCGCTGAGTGGAGCGTGCGGGGTGTCGCTCGCTTCCCGGTCGGCACCCAGATCGAGATCGGCCCGGAGACGGCGCTAGCCCGGGCGTTCAAGACGCTCGCTCCCGCGAGGGTGGACTCATACGAAGGGGTGCCTGGCGAGCACGCGGCGCAGGTCCGAGGGTTCGGCATGCGTGCCGGCGTCGCTGCGCCGATTCTCGTCGACGGCCACCTGTGGGGCGCGGTCGCGGTGGGCTCCACAGGGGACCCCTTCGCCCAAGGCGCCGAGACGCGTCTCGGCGCGTTCGCCGAACTCATCGCTCAGGCCATCGCCAACGTCGATGCGCGGATCAAACTCAAGGAATCGCGCGCCCGCATCGTCGAAGCCGCCGATGAGGCTCGGCGTCGGATCGAGCGCGATCTCCATGACGGCGCCCAGCAGCGGCTCGTAGCACTTGCGCTGTCACTACGAATGGCGGCCACGCAGGCGGAGCCGGCCACCGCGACGGCCATCGAGCGCTGCATCGAAGACCTCCTGGGCGCGCTCGCCGAGCTGCGCGAACTGGCGCGCGGACTTCATCCAGCGGTGCTCAGCGAGCGGGGCCTGCCGTCGGCGCTCCAGATGCTCGCGACGCGGTCGTCTGTGCCCGTCGTCTTGGAGCCTGATCTCGAACGCGCGCTTCCTCCCGGTCATGAGACGGCGCTTTACTTCGTCGCCGCGGAGGCGCTGACCAACGTCGCCAAGTACGCCCGGGCGAGTGCCGCCAGGGTGACACTGCGCGGCAACGACGAGTGGGCCGAGATCACCATCGCAGACGACGGCGTCGGAGGTGCGCGGGCCGATCTCGGAAGCGGCCTGCGCGGCCTCTCCGATCGGGTCGAGGCGCTCGGCGGTCACCTGACCGTTGCCAGCGCTCCCGACAAGGGAACGACGGTCAGCGCCCGCATTCCCATGGCCAAGACGACTTCGGCCGCGATATCGCAACTCGCCGGCTCGGTCTGAGCAGGCGCACCGCAGGCCGGCACGTGCCGACTGCTGCTTTGCGCGAAACGCAGGAGCGGGGCGGCGTCACTCGCGACGCCTGCTCCTCGTCCAAGGCGAGCGCAACGGCAGCGCAGCACGCGCGCTCGCTATCTCGCGAATGCAGGCGTCGTGTGACTGGCGCGCGCCGGCGTCGCGTCGCTGACCGCGTCTGTGACGGCGACAGCGGCCGTGACCTATCCGGCCGCCGCTCGCGTTGGTTCGGTTACGGCGCTGAACACGTCCCGAGAACCGGCCGCGACGAGCAGTCCTGGACCCGATCCGATGCGGCTTCTCAACGGGACGCATGTCCGGGAATGGGCATTCTCGGACGCATCGGCCGTCGCTGCCGAGACGGCCGTATGAGGACGGCCATCTCCTGCAGCTCGAGCGCTGTCACGATGTTCAGCAGCATTCCGGCGGACTTGCGGCGGCTGGTGGCGGCGGCCATGCGCCTAGGCGGCGAGTTGACTGGTCTTGCGGATCTGCTTGTCGAAGATGGCCGGGGGCACGTAGCGGCGCAGCTTGCTGACACGGCGAGCGAGGGTTCCGGCCGGGTATCGCAGCCTCGGACGTGTGTCGGTGGCCGCGGCGACGATGACCTGGCTCACGACGGAGGGTTCGTCGCCGGCCCTCACCGCGGCGGCGGTCAGCACGTCGAAAGCTTCGCGGCGTCGCGCGTACAGCGCAAGCGGCTCATCGACCGCGACGGCGTTCGCGTCGAACGCAGTGTTGGTGTAGCCGGGCTCGACCAGCAGCACTCGGACCCCGTGCTCGCGCACTTCGTGGTCCAGCGACTCGGAGTATCCCTCGATGGCGTGCTTGGTCGCCGCGTACAAGGCCATGAACGGGGCCGGCACCAAACCCAGGACGGAGCTGACATTGATGATCCGGCCGCCGCCCTGCTCGCGCATGTGCGGCAGCACCGCGCGAGTCATCCGGATCGAGCCGAAAACGTTGGTCTCGAACAGCGCGCGAGCCTGCTCGATCGAGCTCTCCTCCGCAGCGCCGGCAATGCCGACGCCCGCATTGTTGACCAGGACGTCGATACGGCCGGATCGATCGAGCACCTCGCGCACCACACCGGCCACCGATCCATCGTCGGTGACGTCGAGCGGCAGGAACACCACGCCGCTCCCGCTTCTCCCCGGCGGCCGCCCTCCGGCTCGTGCCGTACACCGTGAACCCGGCGCCGACGAGCGCATGCGCGGCCGCCTCACCGATCCCCGCCGACGCTCCCGTCACAAGTGCTACGGGTTGTGTTTCGACTGCCATGACGTCTCCTTCTCTCGATTGCATTACGGTCATAATACACTAGTACGGCCGTAATACAATGGCGGAATGCGCTACCCCAAGGACCAAAAGCAGGCGACCAGACAACGGATCCTCGAAGCGGCCGGACGGCGCTTCAAACAAGACGGCATCGACGGCGCCGGCGTCGCGGCCGTGATGTCCGATGCCGGCCTGACCAACGGCGCCTTCTACGCCCACTTCAAGTCCAAGGAGGATCTCGTCGCCAACGTCCTCGCCGAGCAGCTGCGAGTTCAACGCGAGAGCTTCCGCGCCGCGCCCACAGATCGCGCCGGGCTCGAATCGCTCATCCGCGCCTACCTCTCCCCCGAGCACCGCGACCAGAGCGCCGACGGCTGCCCCTCCGCCGCGCTGCTCGACGAGATCGTCCGTCGGCCCGCCGGCACAAGGGATGTCTTCACCGACGAAGTCCTCGCCACCGCCGACGACATCGCCGCCCGCCTGGACCCCACAGACGCCGACGCTGCCCGAACCGACGCGCTCACGCTCCTCGGATTCGTGATCGGCACCCTCCAGCTATCCAGGGCGCTGACCGACCGCGACCTGTCCGATCAGCTCCTCGAGCGCGGTGTGGAAACGGCCTTGAAGCTGCTCGACGACCACGGGTCGTCAACGCGGCCGTGACGACAGCGCACCGGCGCGCGCCCGCCGCCTCGTCAATGCGCGGAGAGCGGCGGACTGCGTTAGCGGAAGCTCACGCGGCGCGTAGCGGCCGGAACTGTCCGGCGCGCCGGTCGGCGTCGAAGGTGTAGATGCCGAGCGCGTCGACGCGTTCGAAGATGGTGGGCATCAGGCCCCGAGCTCGTCGTCGGCGGACCGACCGGGGAGTGCATCGAGGGCGAGCTGGGTGTAGATCGCGTTCCAGTAGAGGATCCCCGGGTGGGATGCGTCCGAGAAGGACAATTCCCGGACGTGACCGGCGCTTCCGCTCCGTTGGGCAAGCAGGCATCTGGGTCCACGCCAACGAGACGCCTCGGGAGCGTCCGCGGCAGCGCCGGCATCACGCCTGCTTTCGACTCGGAGGGCGCCGAGATGCACCCAGACGGTCCAGGCTTAGCGTTCAAGCCTGCACCGATTCCTCAAAAGGCCCGAGCCCGAGCACGGCGGCGGCACTAGCCCGCTGACGAGGTGGTCCCGGCGGCGGTCTCCGGCTCGGGCTGGAGGTAGTGGTCGTCGATCACGTCCATCGCGATCACGCCGATCGCGAGCGGGAACAACAGGGTCTCGCGCCTGACGGCGCTGATGCCTCGACCGAGCGCGGTTGTTCGAGTGCGGGCGGAGCGAGGGCCGTGGGTGGTCATGGCGGGTAGCCTCGCCGCCGGCGGCTCGCGCGCGCCCATGGGGACCTCCCCGCCTCCTCGGTATCGCTCGATGCCGTGTTCAGCGTGCGGCTGTCGGTACCTCGTACGGCATCTCGGCCGCGAGCACGGTGCCGCCACCGACCGGGCTGACCACGCGCAGGCGCCCGCCGACCGCCGCGACGCGGTCCTCGAGTCCGCGCAGCCCCGAGCCACGAGCGGCGTCCGCGCCGCCGATCCCGTCGTCCGAGACCTCGATGACCGCGAGCGAATCCGCGCGGAACACCCGGACCGACGCCCGCGACGCCTCGGCGTACTTGCCGACGTTGGCCAGCGCCTCGCAGGCGACGAAGTACGCCGCGAGCTCGATCGCCGCCGGCAGCCGCTCGTCGAGACCGAACGAGACCGTCACCGGCGTCCGCGACCGCGTCGCGAGCGAGTCGAGCGCCATCTCCAGCCCGTGCTCGAGCACGGCGGGATGGATCCCGCGCGCGAGCTCGCGCAGCTCGGCGAGCGACTCGGACACCTCCCCGCGCGCCGCGGCCACGAGCCCTACCGCGGCCTCCGGGTCCTCGCGGATGCGGTCCTCGGTCAGCCGCAGCGCGATCGCGAGCGAGACGAGCCGCTGCTGCGCGCCGTCGTGCAGATCGCGCTCAATGCGCCGCCGCGCCTCATCGCCGGCCGCGACCAGGCGTGCCCGCGAACCGGCGAGCTCCTCGACGCGCGACTCGAGCTCCGCCTGCAGCCGCTCACGCTCGAGCGCCACGTTGGCGGCCGCGCAGACGACCTCGAGCAGCTCCGGCTCGTAGGCCAGCGCGGCATCGTGGACCAGCGCCGCGACGTGGTCGCCGTCGTGGTCGATCGGGGTCACCGCGCGGCGCGGGTCATCCGTCGGCAGCGTCAGCGGCCTGCCGCTCGCATCGACATAGCACTCGAACCCCGGCAGCCAATAGACGAGCTCGAGCGACGGGTCATGGAGGGCACCGGACAGCAGCTCGCCGAGCCGCTCCGTATCCGGCGCCTGCTGCAGCCTGACCACAAGGTCGGCCATGCCGGCACGCGCCAGTTGCGCCCGCAGGATGCCGATCAAAAACGCGAGCGGAATCGACACGAGCACGATCACCGTCACCTCGTCGCCGGCGCGCATGAACTCACCCGAGATCGACCGGTAATACGCCTGCACGGCGAGCACGAGCACGGCGAGCGAGCCGGCGAGCGTCGGCACCAGCAGCCGCCGCAGCGGCGGCGCAGCACGCAGCCAGCGCGAGACGCCCACGATCGCGAGCGCCAGCCCCATCGTCGCGTTGAAGCCGGTCTGATAGCGGTCGATCGCGTCAGCGAGGCCGGCGTCGGCCGAGATCAGCAGCGCCGTCTCCGGAACCGGCCGGAAGAGCAGCCAGATCACCTGGACGACCCCGGTGCCGATCACGAACCCGGCGATAATGAGCTTGTCGATCCGCGCCGAGATGCGGCCGCTCGGGAACCCGAGGACCAGCGCGGCGAGCGAGACCAGCCACCAATTCGCGATCACCTCGCTGAGCGTGTAGGAAACCTCGGCCACCAGCGGCACCGCCTGGAACAGGAAGCCGGTCAGCGTCATCAGCTGGCCGGTTCGGTTATCCGGCCTCCGCTGCCACGCGATCAGCCCGCAGAAGATGAACGAGCCGCCGATCGAGCCGCCGATCACCTGCATCGCCGTGACCTCGCCCTCGCCGCCGAACAAAATCACGAAGCCCGCGACCACGGCGGCGATTCCGACGGGCCAGAGCACAACAGGCAGCCACGAGGTCCGCCTCACATGCCGATGCTCTCACCCTGGCGCTGGCGCGACAAGTAGAGCGACAAGTAGACCAGGACCGCGAGGACCCGGCGGTGGGCGACTTCGCCGGCCGCCAGCTCAAGCTTGGCGAAGATCGCCCCGATGTGCTTGCCGACGCCGGCCTCGGTGATCACGAGCATCGTGATCGTCCCCATGCGCGGCGGCCGCGTGGTCGCCCTGCGCCGCCCGCCAACGACGCCGCGGCCCGCGGCGCCGCATTCTCATCCCGCTCCCGCTCCCGCTCGCCGAGGCCTGCGTCGTGCACGCCGGCGATAGAAACGTGAGCGCAGGTCGAGACTGGAGCTTTTAACGACGAAACCCGCGCCGGAGCACGGGTCCCGTGCAATCGGGGCGCCCGGATTTGAACCGGGTCCGCCCGCCCCAAGAAGGCCGCAAGGGCGGAAGTTGACGTCAGCGGGCCACTGCGCAGGAGGGCGGGCCCGGCGCAGGAACCCGTCCCCTGCCCGAGAGCTATTCCGCATTCATTCCGCATTCGGTGTCCAGAAGCGGGTACAGATGACCACTGGTGTCCACCGCCGAGCCGCTGGCGAGAGGCACCAAACGACCGCAATTGCGGGGGAATCACGGCGCATCCCGAGAGCCGCCGAGCGGATTCGAACCGCTGACCCCTTCATTACGAGTGAAGTGCTCTACCAGCTGAGCTACGGCGGCGGGCTGCGGTTCGAGAGGGTAGCGCCGAAACGCGGCTGCTACAGCGCGCGCATGCGGTTGTTGCGCGCGTTGTGCTCGACCTCGGCGCGCCCCAGAGCCTCCATCACCGGAGGCACGTGGTTGCCGAAGCGGCCGCGCAACCCCTTCTTGAGTCCGTACCAGCCGCCGACCGGGTTGTCCTCCGCCCGGGCCCACGCCTCGACGGTGCCCTCGGCGGCCGGCTTCTGCTCGTCGGCGCTGCCCAGCGGCACCCAGTCGCCGCGCTCGCGCAGCATCGCCTCGAGGTCGTCGAGGCAGCGCAGGTGGTAGCGGAGCTCGGTCTTGCCGACCTGCACGACCAGCGCGGGCGGGTCGAGCGACTCGTCCTGGAAGGCGGTGAACTCCGAGCCGCCGCTCGGGGTCTTGAGCACCCAGGGCTGGTCTCGTGTGCCGTCCATGACTTCGTAACCTAACAGTTACCGATGAGCCTTGCGTCGGCGGCGATCAGATGGCAGGGTCCCTGGCCGAGGGGAGTCAATCGCCGGAGGGGTCAGATGCGTCGTACGTTCGTCGTTGCCGTTGTCCTTACGATCTGCTTCACCGCCTGGCCGGCGATGGCCGCTGGGCACACGGTGAAGAAGTTCGGCCCCGGTGCACCCGGCATCGGCGACCCGTACTACCCGCTGGCGGGCAACGGCGGCTACGACGCGAAGCACTACGACCTCGACATCGCCTACGACCCGGCGACCGACGTGCTCCGCGGCGTCGCGGTGATCAGGGCACGGGCGACGAAGAACCTGTCGAGCTTCAACCTCGACTTCGTCGGACTCGACGATCCGCTCGCTGACCGTCGACGGGCGCCAGGCGAGCCGGAGCCGCGACAAGGGCGAGCTCACGGTCACGCCCAAGCACGGCATCCGCAAGGGCGACCGCTTCACCGTGGTCGTCGCGTACGACGGCGTGCCCGAGCTCGTCGGCAACGAGTCGCTCGGCTTCTCGGGCTTCGTCCCCACCGATGACGGCACGTTCGTCGCCGGCCAGCCCGAGGTGGCGGCCACCTGGTACCCGGTCAACGACCACCCGCTCGACAAGGCCTCCTACACGTTCCACATCACCGTGCCCAAGGGCCTCGTGGCGATGTCGAACGGCGAGCTGACGAGCAAGCGCACGCGCAACGGCAAGACGACCTGGAACTGGGACGCGAAGGACCCGATGGCGTCCTACCTCACGACCGCGACGATCGGCGAGTTCAACCTCCGCTCATACCGCAAGCGTGGGATCCGCTACTGGGACGCGATCGACCCCGACCTGTACGTGAGCGCCGAGCCGCGCACCGGCGAGCAGTACGCGATCTCGCAGCAGGCCGACTCCAGCTACAAGCGCCTGGCGCGCACGATCAGCGTCCCCGCCGGCGGCGCGCAGTTGTCGTTCTGGGTCAACCGCGACGCCGAGCTCGACTGGGACTACATGTTCGTCGAGGCGCACGTGCCAGGCTCCGACGAGTGGGTCACGCTGCCTGACGCCCAGGGGCACACGAGCGACGGGACCGGTAACTCCTGCCTCGTGTTCTCGCACCCGTTCCTCGACCACTACATGACCGCGACCGACGACGCCTGCGAGCCGGCCGGTACCAGCGGCACGTGGAACGCGGCGACCGGCTCAAGTGGCGGCTACGAGCAGTGGACCGTCGACCTGTCTGACTACGCCAACGGCGACGTCGAGGTGGCGATCGCCTACGCCAGCGACGGCAACGTGCAGGGCAACGGCGTCTTTGTCGACGACGTGACCGTCAGCACCGGCGAGGGCTCGACGTCCTTCGAGGACGACGGCGACACGTTCGACGGCTGGGCCGTGCCCGGCCCGCCCGAGGGCAGCCCGGGCAACGAGAATGACTGGATCGCCGGCACCACCGCCGACCGCCCGCTCACCAGGGGCCAGTACGCCGAGGCGTCGCTCGACCGGCAGCCGGAGATCCTCGGCTTCCTCTCCGGGTTCTTCGGGCCGTACCCGTGGTCGACCTCCGGCGGCATCGTCGACGATCAGGAGGGGCTGGGCTTCGCGCTCGAAACCCAGACGCGCCCGATCTACGCGCCGGACTTCTTCACCTCGAAGGAGGAGTCGGACGCGGTCGTGGTCCACGAGCTGGCGCACCAGTGGACAGGCGACAGCCTGGCCGTGGCGGCCTGGCAGCACATCTGGCTGAACGAGGGCTTCGCGACCTACACGGAGTGGCTGTGGAGCGAGCGCGAGGGTCTCGGCAGCACGCAGGAGATCTTCGACTTCTACGCGACGGTCATCCCGGCCGACGATCCGTTCTGGCAGGTCGTGATCGGTGACCCGGGGACGGACCTCCTGTTCGACATCTCCATCTACTACCGCGGCGCCATGACGCTCCAAGCGCTGCGCAACCAGATTGGCGACGACGCGTTCTTCCGGCTGGTGCGCCGCTGGGTGCACCGCAACGCCGGCGGCAACGTCACGACGCCGCAGTTCATCGCGCTCGCCGAGCGGATCTCCGGCCAGGACCTCGACGACTTCTTCGACACGTGGCTGTTCACGCCAGGGAAGCCCGCCGGGATCGAGCCCGAGGGCCTGCGCAAGCGCTCTGGCGCCGGAGCGAAGGCGACGCTGGAGGCGATCAGGAAGGGGAGGAAGCGCTAGGCAGCCGCGCCTCGATCCACGCCAGCACGTCCGCGAACACCTGCGCCTGCTCGGGCTCGTGGTGGATCTCGTGGAAGAGGCCGTCGTAGATCCGCAGTGTCGAGACGCTCGGCGCGAGAGCGGCGAGTTCGTGCGCGCCGCTGGCGTACGCGAGCGCGTCCTCGCTGCCGTGGATCACGAACAGCGGCACGGCGATCCGGGACGCGCCGGCGAGGACCGCGTCGACGCCGTCGAGCGCGTCGCGGCCGAAGCCCAACGAGACGATCTCGTGCACGAGCTTGTCCTTGCGGT
This sequence comes from uncultured Solirubrobacteraceae bacterium, assembly GCA_963802905.1. Taxonomy (GTDB): domain Bacteria; phylum Actinomycetota; class Thermoleophilia; order Solirubrobacterales; family Solirubrobacteraceae; genus DASQFQ01. The sequence continues at coordinate 181,712 of CAWDKH010000022.1, forward strand.
AGGCCGAGACGACCTGTGGGTCGCGCGACAGCGTCTCCGGGTCGATCCCGGACTTCAGGCGCGTCTTCGGAGTGACCCGCCCGAGCGCGCGCGCCACGCGCACCTTCGTCGCCTGCTCACGCAGCGCGCTGTGCAGCCCGATCGCCGACACGACCGCACCGGCCACCGGGGCGGCCGGCCGCTCGAGCAGCCAAAGCACGCCCAGCAGCGCGCCGAGCGAGTGGCCGTAGAGGAAGACCGGGACGCCGGCGCCGCTCGCCCCGCAGCGCGCGACCAGCGCGTCGATGTCCTCGAGCGCGGGAGCGAAGCGGATGTCGCCGCGGGCGCCCGGGCTCTGCCCGTGTCCGCGCAGGTCGATCGCCCAGACCGCGAAGCCGGCGTCGGTGAAGCGCTCGGCCAGCCGCTCGTAGCGCCCGCTGTGCTCGCCGAGGCCGTGCACGAGCGCGATCGCTCCGCGCGGCGTGCCCTGCGGCTGCCAGTCCCGCGAGAAGACGGGCTTCACACCGGCAGCTGCTCGGGCTCGGCGATTTCCTCGAGCGCTCGGCCTGTTCGCGCTCGCGCTTCTGCGTGACCGCCAGCACCGTGGCCGGGATCAGCGCGAGCAGCGACATGCCGATCGCCCACCAGAACGTAGCCGCGAACGCGTCGGCCAGCGGCTCGGCGACTCGCGTGCGGACGGCGTCGGGCAGCCGCTCGAGCGTCGCCCCGCCGCCGCCGGCGGCCCTCGGGAGCCGGTCGCTGATCTCGCCCTGCAGGACGACGGCAAGGAGCGCCGTCCCCAGCGAGCCGCCGACGCGCTGCATCACGTTCAAGGCGCTCGTCGCGCGCGGCACCGCGCTCGACTCGAGCGTCGCGTAGGCAGCGGCCATCGCCGGCATCATCGACGAGCCGATCCCGATGCCGCGCAGCACCAGCAGCAGCGCGAGCAGCGTGTACGAGGTGTCGGACTCGAGGAACGCGAACGGGATCGTCCCGACGGTCAGGATCAGCAGGCCGGCCACCGCCACGCGGCCGCCACCGAGCTTGTCGGTCAGCCGCCCGGCCACGGGCATCACCATCGCGGCCCCGACGCCCTGTGGCGCCATCAGCAGACCCGCGGTGAGCGCGGATTCGCCGCGCGCCACCTGGTAGTAGAGCGGCAGGATGATCATCGCGCCGAACAGTGCGCCGCCGACCAGGAACGTCGTCGTCGCCGCCGCCGCGAACACGCGGTCGCGGAACAGCCGCACGTCGATCAGCGGCCGCGGCGCGTTCCAGGCGTGGAGCACGAACAGGGCGACGAGCACCGTGCCGACGACGATCGGCACCCACACGAGCGGATCGGTGAACCCGCCATGCGACTCGCTCTCCGACAGCCCGAACACGATCCCCGCCAGGCCCGGCGAGAGCAGCGCCAGCCCAAGCCAGTCCAGGCGCCCCGCGTCGGCGCGGCCCGCGTCGGCCTTCAGCAGCCGCTGAGCCAGCACGAGCGCCACGATGGCGATCGGCACGTTCACGTAGAAGATCCACCGCCACGACGCCGAGTCGACGATCACGCCGCCGATCACCGGGCCGAGGACCGGCCCGAGCAGCATCGGCACGCCGACCACGCTCATCACGCGCCCGACCCGCCCGACGCCGGCGGTCTGGGCGAGGAGCGCCATCCCGGTCGGCATGATCAGGCCGCCGCCGAACCCCTGCAGCACGCGGAAGACGATCAGCGACTCCGCCGACCAGGCCAGCCCGCAGAGCGCGCTGCCGAGCCCGAACAGCGCCACCGAGACCATCCAGACCCGCTTCGAGCCGAAGCGCTCGGTCATCCAGCCGCTCAGCGGGATCACGGTCGCGAGCGCGAGCAGGTAGCCGGTCGAGACCCACTGGATCGTGCTCAGCGGGGCGTCGAGCTCGCGCGACAGCGTCTCGAGCGCGACGTTGACGATCGTCGTGTCGAGGATCGACATGATCACGCCGATCACGACGACCGCGGCGACGATCCAGACCTCGCGCCCGAGCGGCTCGTCGGCGGCGGAGCGGGGCGCAGGCATGACCTTCACTGTAGGGCTCGTATATGCGCTGACCCCCATTCCCCAACGTCATGTCAGAAGCTAGGTTCGAAGCGTGCATGGTCAAGGAGGGCCGGTGCGTGACCTGCCGCCGCGGCCGGTCACAGTGCTCGTCGCAGGCGACGACGATCGCGAGGACACCAAGCAGCTGCTACGTGAGCTCACCACGGCGGGATATGAGCTCCGGTGGGTGGCCTCTGCCGAAGAAGCCGCTCGCGCGCCCTACGCGATCGTCTCGACGCGCGCGCTCGGCGAGCTGGCGGACATGCGCCACGACGCGCTCCACGACGCCCTGACCGGGCTGCCCAACCGCGCCCTCTTCCTGGACCGCCTGGAGCTCAGCCTCAAGCGCTCGCAACGCCACGAGGACGAGTTCTGCTGCGCCGTCTTGTTCTGCGACCTCGACCGCTTCAAGCTCGTCAACGACTCGCTCGGCCACCTCGTCGGCGACCGGCTGCTGATGGCCGTGGCCAAGCGCATCGAAGGTGCGCTACGCCCCGGCGACACCGTTGCCCGCCACGGCGGCGACGAGTTCACGCTGCTGCTCGAGGAGATCGAGGACGTCCGCGGCGCGTCGATCGTCGCCGAGCGCCTGCAGGAGACGCTCGCCGCCCCGTTCCACGTCGACCACCGCGAGCTCTACGTGTCGGCCAGCATCGGCATCGCGCTGGTCACCGCCGACCGCGCGCCGGAGGACGTCGTGCGCGACGCCGACGTCGCCATGTACCGCGCCAAGGCGCGGGGTGGCGCCCGCCACGCCGTGTTCGACGAGGCGATGCACGCGCGGGCGATGCAGCGGCTCGAGCTCGAGACCGGCCTGCGCCACGCGCTCGACCGCCGCCAGCTGCGGGTGCTCTACCAGCCGGTGATCGAGACCGCGACCGGCACCATTGCGGGCTTCGAGGCGCTCTGCCGCTGGACCGACGGCAGCGGCAAGGTGATCGAGCCGCGCGAGTTCGTGCCGATCGCCGACGAGACCGGGCTGATCCTCCCGCTCGGGCGCTTCGTGTTCGACGAGGCCTGCCGCCAGCTCGCGGTCTGGCGCAAGCACCCGCGCGGCGAGCACATCACGGTGTCGGTCAACGTCTCGCACCGCCAGCTGTCCGACCCCGGCTTCGTCGAGCTCGTCACCGGCGCGCTGGCCGACGCGCGGCTAGACCCGCGCGGGCTGCGGCTCGAGGTGGCGGAGAGCTCGATGATGGGCGACCCGGACGGCGCGCGGCGCATCCTCGGCCGACTGTTCGACGAGCACTCCGTGGCGGCGCGGATCGACGACTTCGGCCTCGGCGCGTCCTCGGTGCGCCAGCTGCACCGCTTCCCCGGCGACGCGGTCAAGCTCGACCGCTCGTTCGTCGTGCCGATGCTCGAGGACGAGTCGGCCTTCGACATCGTCAAGGCGATCGTCGCGCTGGCGCACAACCTCGGCATGGAGGTGATCGCCGAGGGGGTCGAGACGCAGGCGCATCTCGACCGCCTCAAGGTCCTGGGCAGTGAGTACGCCCAGGGCTTCTACATCGCCGGCCCGCTTGACGCGGGCGCCGCCACCGCACTCCTGGAGCGCGGGACGGCGGACGCGATGACCTAGGTTCTAGGGGTGCGACCCTCTTCCACGCGCTCGTCCTCGCGGCCCTGCTCGTACGCCGTGTCAGCGTGCTGCTGCTCGACGGGACGCGTCGTCGGCGTCCGTGCGATCACGGTCACGGTCGTCGGTCACGGTCGGCGTCGGTGGTGCCGTCGCCGGTCACGCCGGCGAAGCGGTCGCGCTCGTGGTCCTCGACGAGCTTGTCGTCGGCGAGCCCGCGCTCGTGCATGGTGGCCTCGGCCTCGTGGCGCTCGGCCTCCGCGCGCTCGGCGCGAGCCTTCTGCTGCGCGATCTCGGCCTCCTGCTCGGCCCGGTCGGCCTCCGTGGCCCGCGCTGACGCGGTCTCACGATGCTCGGTAGCAACGCGGTCGCGGCGGGATTCGAGCTCCTTCTGGGCCTTGCGCTCTTCAGACTTCGCGCGCATGCGGGGCAGCATCACGAGCAGTCCGATGAGCAGCAGGACCACGACGATGATGGCGATGATGAGTCCGGTGGACATAGTTCTCCCTTCCCTCGGTTGGACCGAAGGCTCCCCAAGCCCCGGTCGCCGCAAACGACACTCCGTCAATGGCCGCTGACATCCCCGCCTTCGATCTGCAGTCGCATTCGACCCAGTCGGATGGCGCATTGCCGCCCGCCGAGGTCGTCGCGCGAGCCGCAGCGGCGGGCGTCGAGCTGCTCGCGCTGTCCGATCACGACACGGTCGCCGGCGTCCCAGAGGCGCAGGCCGCGGCTCGCGAGCACGGCATCCGCCTCTCCCCCGCCGCCGAGCTCTCGAGCGTCCATGGCGAGTACGAGGACCTGCACATCCTCGGCTACGAGATCGATCCCTCGGACCCCGGGCTGCAGGCCGCGCTCGAGGACTTCCGCGCCGACCGCGGCAGGCGAATCCTGGCGATGGCCGACCGCCTGCGCGAGCTCGGCTTCGCGCTCGACGACGACGCCTTCATGCACCGCGAGAGCATCGGCCGCCCCCACCTCGCCGACGCCGTGCTCGCCCACCCCGACAACGCCGAGCGCCTTGCGCGCGAAGGCATCACGGGCAAGAAGGAGCTCTTCCCGCCCTACCTCGTGCCCGGCGCGGCGGCCTACGTCGCGCGCTCGCGGCCGACCGTCGAGGAGGCGATCGAGGTCATCCACGCCGCCGGCGGGGTGGCGGTCTGGGCGCACCCGTTCTGGGACGTCGAGGATCCGGAGGAGGTGCAGCGCGCGATCCGCCGCTTCGCCGCCGACGGGATCGACGGCGTCGAGTGCTTCTACCCGGAGCACTCGCGCGAGCAGGCGCTGCTGCTGCACGACGCCTGCGAGGCGCGCGGGCTGCTCTCCACCGGCTCGGCCGACTTCCACGGCCCCGAGCACGAGCACTTCAACCGCTTCCGCAACTTCGACCTGTACGGCCGCGCGGCGCGGCTCGGCCCGATCGGAACGTCAACGGCGGCTGGGTAGGGGTCGGGTTCGAGACCGGTTCGGTCCACGAATGTCAGCTCAAGGTCGCATACCGACCCTGAGACGACATTCGTGGCCGCCGCGGGGTTCGAACCCACCCCTTCAATGCCCGCCGTTCGTCACCCGCCCAACGCCGGTGTAGACGTTCACGCGCCCGCCGCGAGCGAAGCCGGCGAGCGTCATGTTGCGATCGTCGGCGAGCCGGACGGCGAGCGAGCTCGGAGCGCCCACGCCGACGAGCACCGGCGCGCCCGCCACCGCGGCCTTCTGGACGAGCTCGAACGACAGCCGGCCGGACACGCAGAGGATCAGGTGGTGTAGCGGCAGCAGCCCGTCGAGCAGCGCGCGGCCGATCACCTTGTCCATCGCGTTGTGGCGCCCCACGTCCTCGCGCACGAGCAGCGGCTCGCCGGCAGCCGTGAAGAGACCGGTGGCGTGCAGGCCGCCGGTGCGGGCGAACGTCGGCTGGCGCAGGCGGTCGGGCAGCGCGGCCAGCAGGTCGCGGGCGATCCGCGGGCCGTCGGAGACCGGCGGCGCGTGCACGGCGACCTCTTCGAGCGCGCCCTTGCCGCAGACCCCGCACGACGACGTCGCATAGAACGAGCGCGAGCTGGGATCGCGCAGCAGCGGCCCGGTCACCTCGACCGTGTTGGCGGCGAGGTCGGCCGGCGGCCCTGCCTCGTGCGGGCCGTCGATCAGCCCCTCACCGTGGAGGAACCCGAGCGCCAGCTCCTCGTCCTCGCCCGGCGTGCGCATCGTGACGGCGAGCGGCGCGCCGTCGACGCGGATCTCCAGCGGCTCCTCGACCGCGACCTCGTCCTCGATCCCCGGCCCGCGCACCGTCGCGTAGGCGCCGCGGATCCGGACGTCGGTCATGCCAGCGCGAGCTCGGCGGCCAGCGTGCGCTCGAGCCGGTAGGCGAGCGCCTGCAGCGCGAGGTCGTAGGAGACGTTGAACGGGAGCCGGGCGCGCGTGTCCTCGACCAGCTCGAGCGCCGCCTGCAGCCCGCCGCACGGGTAGGCGGCGACGTCCGCGCGCAGCTCCTCCAGCCGGTCGGTGGCGAACGCCAGCTCCTCGGCGTCGGCGGTCAGGCAGGCGAGGTCGCGGTACCACAGGCCCGCGAGCTGGAGCGCGTGATCGAGCGCAGCGGTCTCAGCGCGCCGGGCGACGCGGCGAGCGCGCTCGCTGAACTCGGTCTGCTTGCGGCGGTGCTCCTTCTTGGGCAGGTACTCGAGCTCGGTGGCGAGCGCCGCCTCGACCTCGGCCTCGGCGGCCTGGCCGGCGGTGCGGGCGGCGGCGAGCACCTCGATCCACGGCCGCTCGCGGCCGGCCTGACCGCGGTGCGGCGCGCGGGCGAACGCCTCGGCGCGGGCGCGCAGGGCCGGGCCGTCGCCGAGCGCGAGTGCCAGCGCGCGCTCGCCGTCGCCGAGCGACAGCCGCGCACACGCGCGAGCGGCGGTCGGCGCGACCCCGTGCGACTCCAGGCGCTCGGCGAGCTGCAGCGGCGGCAACGGATCGAAGCGGACGCCCTGGCAGCGTGACGTGATCGTCGGCAGCACCTGCGTCAGCTTGTCGGTGAGGAGGATCAGGACGACGTAGGACGGCGGCTCTTCGAGCGTCTTGAGCAGGGTGTTGGCGGCCGGGTCGTCCATCGTGTCGACGCGCTCGAGCACGAACACGCGGAAGCTCGCCTCGAACGGCGTGTGGCCGGCGGCAGCCACCACCGACTGGTCGACGTCGCCGCGCAGCATGATGTGCGCGCCGCTCGGCGCGACCCAGGTGAGGTCGGGATGGACGCCGGAGATCGTCCGCGCCTTCGCGTTCTCGGGGTCGGGCGCGTCGCGGGCGAGCAACTCGGCGGCGAACGCGCGCGCGGCCTCGCGCTTGCCCGACCCGGCCGGCCCGTGGAACAGGTAGGCGTGAGACGGACGGCCGCGGAGGGCAGCGCCGAGGACGGCGGCGGCATGCGGGTGTGCCTCGAGAACGCTCACGGGGGATGATCCTAGGGGTGCGCACCGGACGACTCATCACCATCGAGGGCCTCGACGGCGCCGGCAAGACCACGCTGGTGGCCGGGCTGACCCGCGAGCTGGCGGCGCGGGGCCGCGAGCTGATGGTGCTGCGCGAGCCCGGAGGGGTCGAGCTGTCCGAGCGGATCCGCGCGCTGGTCAAGGATCCCGAGCTCGCGGTCGACCCGCGGGCGGAGGCGCTGCTCTACGCGGCGGCGCGCGCGCAACTGGTGGCCGAGCAGCTCGTGCCGCTGCTCGAGGAAGGACAGTGGGTGCTGCTCGACCGCTTCGTCGACTCCTCGCTCGCCTACCAGGGCGCCGGGCGCGGGCTCGGCGTCGAGCGCATCCGCTCGCTCAACGAGCTCGCCACCGGCGGGCTGACCCCCGACCGCACGCTGCTGCTGCGGATCGACCCCGCGGTCGGCCGCGCGCGCATCACCGACCGCGATCACGACCGCCTCGAGCAGGCGGGCGAGGCGTTCTTCGCGGCGGTCGCCGCCGCCTACGACGAGCTCGCCGCCGACGAGCCCGAGCGGATCGCCGTGATCGAGGCGGACCGCCCGCCCGAGCAGGTGCTGGCCGACGCGCTCGCGGCGCTCGAATCGCTCCTCGACGGGTAGGTTCCTGCCATGGAGAACCCGGAAGACAAGGGCGAATGGGCCGAGACGGCGGACGAGGGCATCGTCCCTGACGAGCTCGGCGGCGACGAAGACGCGGCGGTGCTCGGCCGGACGACCGGCTCGGACGAGCCGGCGACCGAGGAGGGCGTCGATCTCAGCGCCGGCGACGAGGCGGACGCGACCGCCGACGGCGGCGTCGAGTTGCCCGAGGGCGCGGAGCCGGACCTCAAGGACGCGATGGGCGCGCACCAGAGGCCGGACGCCGACACTGGCGGCTGAGGCCTTCGCGGCGGCCGCCGCGAGCGACGGCCTCGCGCTCGAGGAGCGCACGTTCGACTGGCTGTGCGAGCAGGGCCACGTCGGGCTCGAGCGCGTCGCCAAGGCACGCCGCGACCCGGCGATCGTCGCGCCGGTGCAGGCGGCGCTCGCCACCCTCGCGACGATCTTCGTGCGCCTGAAGGGCGACCCGACGGTGCTGCCGGCCGCGCGGGCGAACCTGCTGCTGGCGCCGCTGCTCGCCGACGGCGCGACGCTGATCTCCGTCGACGGCCCCGAGCACTTCACGTCGCACCGGCTCGCGGCGCTCGAGCTCTACCCGCCGGACGCGGCGCTCGGCTTCGACCGCGCGGAGCATGCGGCGCTCTGCCGCGAGCACGCGCCGCGCACCGACGCGATCGACCGCGGCCTCGCCGCCAAGGGCTTCGGCTTCGGCGGCGTGCCGCGCGAGCGCGCCTACCACGACGCGCTGCGCGACCTCGCGGTCCCGGCCATGGGCCACCCGCCGCTGGTGCGGGTCACGGCCCTGGACGGAGATGGGGCGGCCGCTTACGCAGCTTGGGATCGTGGACGTCCGTCGCCGAGACGTTGATCGTCTTGCAGACCCCGCACTTCACGCGCACCTTGAACGTCATGTGCTCCTCGTCCATCGCCTCGGCGAGCACGTTGCCGCACTGAACGCACACGAAGTCGTCGGGCCCGTTGCCGCGGAACACCGGGCGGTCCGGGTCCTCCTGGAGCGCCGTGCCGCCGTCGGGCGGCACCTCGCCGGGCTTGACCGCGCGCATGACGACGCGGGCCACGTCGTCCTCAGATCTGGCCGAGCTTGGTCGTGAAGTCCGTGATCAGCCCGTCGAGCACGCCGACCACCACGCCTTCGCCCATCGAGGCCGCCTTGCCGGTGATCTGCGCGTGGGTGTGGATGTCGCCGCCGCCGTCCTTGAGCTGGAACGTCACGTCCGCGTTGGCGTGCCCGGTCCCGCCTGACTCCCGCGCGCGCACGCGCAACACCGCGCGGTGCGCCGCCTCGTCCTGCTCCACCACCTCGACCGTGCCGAGCAGCTTCATCGACATCGCGCCCATGCGCATGAGGATCTCGGCCTTCACCTTCCCGGGCTCGAGCACCTCCGTCACGCTGCCTCCCTCGACCGCGGGCACGAGCCGCTCGAGGTCCAGGATCGACGCGTAGCTCTCTTCGATCGGCTTGTCGGTGCTGAAGGTGTGGTCGAGTTCAGTGGCCATAGACGGAATATATGCTGCGGGCATCCACCGGCTCGGCCCTGACAACGCGACGCTCTCTGTCCACACGCGGCGCGGCGGCGCCGCGGCGAAGGCCGGTCACGACCTCGAGCTGCACGTCACCTCGTGGGAGGCGACCCTCGACCTCGAGGCCGGCACCGCCGAGCTGTCGGCCGACGGCAGTTCGCTGCGCGTCCAGAAGGGGACCGGCGGGATGATGGAGCTCGGGGACGAGGACAAGGAGAACATCCACAAGACGATCGACGACGAGGTCCTGGAGAAGCGGAACATTACGTTCCGTTCCACGTCGGTCGAGGGCGCCCACGCGCACTACCGCGTCGACGGAGAGCTCACGCTCGCCGGCAAGACGCAGCCGCTGAGCTTCGACCTCGTCGTCGACAACGGCGCCGTCAGCGCGCGCGCAACCGTCAGCCAGACCCGCTGGGGCATGAAGCCGTTCTCGGCCTTGTTCGGCACTTTGAAGGTGCTCGACGAGGTCGAGGTCCAGCTTCAGTCGCGGTAGACGGTCTGGGCGTCGAGCCCGCCTTCGACGCCGGGCGGCAGCGCGCCGGTGCCGTGCGCGTAGAGCGCGACGTCCTCGATCGTCTTGAGCTGGTCGCCGGCCTTCCAGGCGCCGTTCGCCCACTCCAGGCTGTCGGGCTCGGCCTCGAGCGCCATGCCGGCGAGCAGCCGGCCCTTGTCGAGGATCTTGGCTGTCGTGCTCGAGATCGCCGCGGGGGTGCCGCCCGACGGGCTCGTGTTGAAGCCGTGGCCCACGCCGAAGCGGTCGGTGTCGGCCGGGACGACCTTCACGTCGAGCGGCGGCACGCCGAGCTCGCCGGCGACGAGCTGCGCGTACTCGCCCTCCTTGCCGTCGGCGGCGGTGGTCAGGCTCAGCACCATCTTGCCGGTCGGGTGCACCCGCAGGAACACCGCTCGGTACGCCTCATCAGCCACGCGTTTCCTCCTCCTGGTTCGTGTTCGCGAGGCGCTGGCGCTCCTGGTGGGCGGTCAGCGCGTTGTGCTCCTCGAGATCGCAGAACGCGGGCTGCGGGCCGCCCAGCGGGTGCGGCGGCATCGCGGGGCGCTCGCAGCCCGGGTAGATGCAGGTCTTCGGCTCAGTCATCGGTCACCCATCCTGGGCTCGTGTTGCCGCGGCTCGGCCCGTGCCCGCTCGGCATCGCGACCGAGCTGCCCGGCACCGGAGTGGCGCTCGCCCACGGCTCGGGCTCTTCGACGACCAGGGACGGAGCCGGCGCGTCGACCGCGGCGCCGCCGATCGCGTCGGCGACCTCGCCCAGCGCGGCGAAGCTGTGGCCGCTGACGAGCGCGTCGCAGTGCGGCAGCGCCGCCCGCATCCCGCCGGCCTGGACCGAGAAGCGGTCGGCGCTCACGCGCGGGTTCACCCACACGATCCGGTGCGCGAGCCGCCCGAGCCGCTGCATCTCGCGCTCCACCAGCGCCGGGTCACCGCGCTCCCAGCCGTCGGACAGGATCACGACGACCGCGCCGCGCGCCATCCCGCGCCGCCCGTGGCGGTCGTTGAACGCCTTCAGCGCGTCACCGATGCGCGTGCCGCTCGACCAGTCCGGCGCCGCCTCGGCCGCGCGGCGGATCGCGCGCTCGGGGTTGCGCCCCGCGAGCGCGCGCGTCAGCCGCGTGAGCCGCGTCGCGAACACGAACGCCTCGACGCGCGGGCCGCTGCCGGCGGCGGAGACGAGGAACTGGAGGTAGGCGCGGGCGTAGGGCTCCATCGAGCCGGAGATGTCGCACAGCAGCACGAGCCGGCGGGGCACGTCGCGGCGCCGGCGGCGCGCCAGCACGAGCGGCTCACCGCCGGTGCGGTGGCTGCGGCGCAGGCTGCGCCGCAGGTCGACGTCGCGCCCGTGGCGGCCGCGCTCGTGGCGGCGCGTGCGGCGCAGCGGCGTCGCGACCTCGAGCTTCGACATCAGCCGGTAGAGCTGCGCGAGCTCGCCGGCGTCGAGCTCGTCGAAGCGCTTGCTCGCCAAGCGCTCCTCGTCGCTGGCGAGCGCGACCGGCACGTCCAACTCCTCCCCCTCGCGCGAGCGGCCGCCCGTCGAGGGGACGTCGACCGAACCCTGCGCATTGGCCCCCGACACGTCCTCCGGCGGCTCCCCCTCGTCCGCTCGCTCGCCGAACACCTCGGCGAAGACGCGGTCGAACGCCGCCGCCTGCCCTGGTCGGAGAGGAACACGGAGCGCGCCGTCCAGTACAGGCGCCGACGCGACACCGGGCGCACGAGCGCCAGCGCGCGCGTGAAGCCCGCCGCGCGGTCGGGCGTCATCGGCAGGCCCGCCTCGTGCAGGCGCCGCGCGAGCCCCGCCGCGAGCGGCGGCAGGTCGAGCTCGATCGTCTCGACGCCGAAGGCGGTCACCGCGGCCGCACGAGCTGGTCGAGGCCGGCCGTGCGGATCACCTCCTGGTCCTCGTCGTACTTGAGCACCGAGCCGAGCGTGCGGTCGATCGCCGCCGCGTCGAGCGCGTCGATGCCGAGCACGCTCAGCGCCGCCAGCCAGTCGATCGCCTCGGCGATCCCGGGCGGCTTCTGGACGTCGGAGTCGCGCATCCGCGAGACCGCATTGGCGACCTGGACCGCGAGCGTCTCCGACGCGCCCTTCACGCGCCGGCGCACGATCTCGACCTCGCGCTGCGGCGACGGGTAGTCGATCCAGTGGTAGAGGCAGCGGCGCTTGACCGCGTCGTGGAGGTCGCGCGTGCGGTTGGAGGTGAGGACGATGATCGGCGGGTGCGTCGCGCGGATCGTGCCGAGCTCGGGGATCGTCACCGCCGCCTCGCCGAGCAGCTCGAGCAGGAACGCCTCGAAGTCGTCGTCGGCGCGGTCGATCTCGTCGATCAGCAGCACGGCCGGGCGCGGCCCGGGGTGCTCGAGCGCGCGCAGCAGCGGCCGCCGGATCAGGTAGTCGGCGCTGAACAGGTCGGCCTCGCTGAGCTTGTCGCCGCCCGCCTCGGCGAGCCGGATGCTGAGCAGCTGGCGGGGATAGTTCCACTCGTACAGCGCCTCGGCTGCGTCGATCCCCTCGTAGCACTGCAGTCGCACCAGCGGGGTGTCGAGCACGGCGGCGAGCGAGCGCGCCGCCTCGGTCTTGCCGACGCCCGCCTCGCCCTCGAGCAGCAGCGGCTGCGGCAGGGCCAGGCTGAGGAACATCGACGTCGCGAGGCCCTCGTCAACGAGGTAGTCGACGGCTGCGAGGCGCTGCGCGAGCGTCTCGACGTCTGCGGGGAGCTCGTTCACCGGACCGCCGCGTAGTCCTCGGGGGTGTCGACGTCGAGCGGGATGCGGCCGGCCACCGGCACGTCCTCGGCACCTTGGTCGACCAGCCGCCACACGCCCTTGTCGCCGTGCAGGTTCGCGAGCGCGCCGAACATCGTGCGCGCGAACGCGATCGGGTGCCCGCGCCCGTCGTCGTAGCGGCACACCGCGAGCTCGGCGTCGCCGCGGCCGGCCAGCAGCGCGCCCACCGTCTCGGCTGTCACGCCCGGCTGGTCGCCGAGCATCAGCACGAGCACCTCGCAGCGCGGGTCGACGGCGCCGAGCGCCGCGGCGATCGACGACGAGCAGCCCTCCCCGTAGGCGTCGTTGACCACGACCTGCGCGCTCTCGAGATCGACCTGCGCCCGCACGTCGTCGGCCGCGCCGCCGATCGTCACGATCAGCTGATCGAAGTCGCACTCGCGCGCGACGCCGACCACGTGGCCGAGCAGCGTCCCGTCGCGGAACGGCAGCGTCTGCTTCGGTCGCCCGAGGCGCTTGGAGCCGCCCGCGCCGAGCACCAGGCCGCAGACGAACGGGTCAGTCGGCGGCGGCATGCTGCAGCTCGAAGGCCGCTTTGCAGCCCTCGCGGCAGAAGTAGACCGTCTCGCCCTCGTGCTCGAGCGACGGCGTGCCCGGCACGACGGTCACGGTCATGCCGCAGACCGGGTCGACTGCGGTCGCGGGCGCGTCGCGCGGCGCGCGGCGCACCGCCACGATCTTCGCCAGGATCGAGATCGCGATCTCCTCCGGCGTGCGCGCGCCGATGTCGAGCCCAGCCGGCGTGTCGACGCGCTCGATCAGGTCCGGTGCGACGCCGTCGCTGCGGAGCTCGCCGAGCACGCCCTGGCCGCGGCGACGACTCGCGACGAGACCGACGTAGGGCAGCCCCGCCTCCAGGCCCGCCCGGAGCGCGGGCAGCTCCTCGCGTCCGTGGCCCGCCACGACAAGCGCGAGATCGCCGGGTCGCGGCTCGAACTCGCCGCCCACCACGCCGACCATGTCGAGCCCGAGCTCGCCGCCCAGCTTCAGCAGCGCGTGCGAGATCGGCATGTCGCCCTCGACCAGCACGCGCGGCGCGGGCACCACCGGCTCCAGGAACACCTCGATCATCCCCCCAGACAGGCATGGGTTCTGCACGGTCACCACGCCGCGCTCATCCTCCCCGCCGAACGGCACGACCCGCAGTAGCACGGTCTCGCCGCTCTCGATCGCACGCAGCGCGTATTCGCGCACGCTCTGCTCGGCGCAGTCACCGCCCACGAAGCCCTCGATCGTCCCGTCCTCGAGCACGAGCGCGGTGTTGCCGGGCTTCGCGCTCGTCGGGCGCTCGACCCGCACCACGGTCGCGGTCACGAACGGAACGCTCTGTTCCGCTAGCTCCTGCGCCCGCCGGGTGAGGGCGGACGGCATCATTGCGGCGGCTCGGGGCGACCCTGCATCGCCGCCCACACGCGGGCGGGGGTGCACGGCATGTCGAGGTGCTCGACGCCGTGGGACTCGTACAGCGCGTCGATCACCGCGTTGACGATCGCCGGCGGTGAGCCGACGTTGGGCGACTCGCCGACGCCCTTCGCACCCAGCGGGTGGTGCGGGCACGGCGTGACGGTCTCGCCGAGCTCGAAGTCGGGGCACTCGAGCGCGGTCGGGATCAGGTAGTCCATGAACGACGAGTTCAGACAGTTGCCCTCGGCGTCGAAGGAGATCAGCTCCATCAGTGCGATCCCGATGCCCTCGGCGAGCCCGCCGTGGATCTGGCCGTCGACGATCATCGGGTTGATGCGCACGCCGCAGTCGTCGACCGCGATGAAGCGACGCACGGTCACGTGGCCGGTGTCGGCGTCGACGTCGACCACCGCGATGTAGGCGCCGTACGGATAGGTGAGGTTCGGCGGGTCGTAGATGACCTGCGCGTCGAGCCCGCCCTCCTGGCCCTCCGGCATCGGCGAGCCGCTGTAGGCGTAGGAGGCGATCTCCTCGATCAGCGCGCCCTTCTCCGGGTCGCCCTTGACGAACCAGCGGCCCTTCTCCCACGCGAGGTCCTCGGGCCGCGTCTCGAGCATCGCCGCCGCGATCGCGCGCGCCTTGTCGCGCACCTTGCGCGAGACGACCGCCACCGCCGCGCCGGACACCGGCGTCGAGCGGCTGCCGTAGGTGCCGAGCCCGTAGGGCGTGCGGTCGGTGTCGCCGTGGCGCACCTGCACGTCCTCCGGCGGGATGCCGAGCTCCTCGGCGACGATCTGCGCGAACGTCGTCTCGTGGCCCTGGCCCTGGGTCTGCGCGCTGATCGACACCACGGCCTTCCCTGACGGGTGGACACGCAGGTCGGCGCCGTCGTTCATCGCCAGGCCGAGGATGTCCATGTGCTTGCGCGGGCCGGCGCCGACGCCCTCGGTGAAGAACGACACGCCGATGCCCATCAGCTCGCCGCGCTCGCGCTTCTCCTTCTGCTCGCGCCGCAGGTCGTCGTAGCCGGCGATGTCCATCGCCACCTTCATCGTCGTGGCGTACTCGCCCGAGTCGTAGGTCCAGCCGGTGGTCGTCTCGTACGGGAACTGCTCGGGCTTGATGAAGCTGCCCATCCGCAGGTCGATCGGGTCGACCTTCATCTCGAGCGCGAGCGCGTCGACCATGCGCTCGACGAGGTAGACGGCCTCGGTGATGCGGAACGAGCAGCGGTAGGCGACGCCGCCCGGCGCCTTGTTCGTGTAGACGGCCTTGACCTTGACGTGCGCGGCCTCGAGGTCGTAGGAGCCGCAGACGATGTGGAAGAAGCCGGCCGGGAACTTCGTCGGCTGCGCGGTCGAGTCGAACGCGCCGTGGTCGGCGATCGTGTCGACGCGCAGGCCGGTGATCTTCCCGCCCTTCGCGCACATCTCCGCGCGCATGATGTAGTCGCGGGCGAAGCCGGTGGAGGTGAGGTTGCCGGTGCGGTCCTCCATCCACTTGACCGGCACGCCGGCCACGATCGAACCGGCGATCGCGCACACGTAGCCGGGATAGACCGGCACCTTGTTGCCGAAGCCGCCGCCGATGTCGTTGCACTTGATGCGGATCATGTGCTCGGCGAGGCCGGCGACGTGCGCGTAGACCGTGCGGTGGGCGTGCGGCGCCTGGTTGCCGTTGTAGATGTCGAGCTGGCCCGTCTCCGGGTTGAAGTCGGCGATGATCCCGCACGTCTCGAGCGGGGCCGGGTGGCAGCGCGGGTAGATGATGTCGCGGGTGACGATGGTGTCGGCCTCGGCGAACGCCTTGTCGGTCGCCTCCTCGTCGCCGGCCTCCCACGTCGGCGATGCGAGGTTGTCGCGCTGGCCGACCTTGTCGTCGCGGATCAGCGGCGCGTCGGGGTCGAGCGCCTTGCGCGCGTTGACCACGGGCGGCAGCGGGTCGTACTCGACGTCGATCAGCGACAGCGCGTCGTTCGCGGTGTACTCGTCGGTCGCGATCACGAACGCGACCTCCTGGCCCTGGAAGCGCACCTTGTCGCCGGCCAGCACGGCCTGCGTGTCGTAGGAGATCGTCGGCATCCACGCGAGGCCGAGCGTCTCGAGGTCCTTGGCGGTGACGACGGCGGCGACGCCCGGGTGCGCAAGCGCGCGCGAGGTGTCGATCGAGACGATCTTCGCGTGCGCGTAGGGGCTGCGCAGCACCTGCCCGTAGACCATCCCCGGCAGCCGGATGTCGTCGAGGTAGGTGCCCTGGCCGCGGATGAAGCGCGGGTCCTCCTTGCGCTTCAGGCGGCCGAAGCCGACCGGACGTTCCTCAGCGATGGCCATGTGCAGCCTCCTCGTGCTCGGCCGCCCAGCGCACCGCAGCGACGATGTTCTTGTAGCCCGTGCAGCGACAGATGCCGCCGGAGATCGCCGTGCGGATCTCCTCCTCCGTCGGGTTGGGGTTCTCGTCGAGCAGACCGCGCGCGGTCATCAGCATCCCCGGGGTGCAGAACCCGCATTGCAACGCGTGCTTCTCGTAGAAGCCCTCTTGCACAGGATCCAGTTTGCCATCCGTCTCGAGCGACTCGACGGTGCGGATGTCGTGGCCCTCGCACATCGCCGCGAGGATCGTGCAGGACTTGACCGGCTTGCCGTCCATGAGCACGACGCAGGCGCCGCAGTTGGATGTGTCGCAGCCCCAGTGGGTGCCGTGCAGCTCGGCGTCCTCGCGGATGTAGTGCACGAGCAGTCGGCGCGGCTCGACGTCGTGGGTGACCTGCGTGCCGTTGAGCGTGATGGTGATGTTCATGAGAGCGCGCGCTCCGTCGCGCGGCGCAGCGCGCGCTGCGTGAGCACGCCCGCGAGATGTCGCTTGTAGTCGATCGGCCCGCGCCCGTCGGCGCTCGGTGAGCAGTCCTCGGCGGCGATCTCGCGCGCCTGCGCGAACAGCTCCTCCGACGGCGCCTGGCCGCGCAGCAGGTCCTCGGCGCGGGTGAGGTGGATGGTGGTCAGGCCGACCGCGCTGAGCGCGATCCCGACCTGGCTGAGCTTGCCGCCCTCGACCCACACGGCCGCCGACGCCGCGGCGATCGCCCAGTCGCCGGCGCGCCGCTCGACCTTCTCGTGCGCGCTGCCGGCGCCCGGGAAGACCGGCAGCCGGATCTCGGTGAGGATCTCGCCGGCGCCGACCGCGGTCATGTACGGGCCGACGTGGAAGTCGGCCATGTCGACCTCGCGCTCGCCGCCCGAGCCGCGGATCATGACGTGCGCCTTGGCCGCCGAGCAGACGGCGGAGAGGTCCTCGGCGGCGTCGGCCTGGCACAGCGAGCCGCCGATCGTGCCGCGGTTGCGCACCACCGGGTCGGCGATGACCTCCTCGGCGTCGCGGAACAGCGGGAAGTGCTGGGCCAGCAGGTCGGACTTGAGCAGGTCGACGTGGCGCGTGAGCGCGCCGATCTTGATCACGCCGCCCTCCTCGCGGATGTAGGCGAGCTCGTGCAGGTCGTTGATGTCGATCAGGTGCTCGGGCTGGGCGAGCCGCAGCTTCATCATCGGCAGCAGGCTGTGGCCGCCCGCGATGATCCGCGCTTCGGCGCCGAGCCGCTCGAGCGACGCGATCGCCCCGTCGACGCTGGTCGCACGCTCGTACTCGAATGGCGCGGGGGTCTGCACGGGGCTCCTCTCCTCCGTCAGGACTGCTTGGCCGGGAACTGCTTGCGCGGCTGGCCGATGTCCTCACGCCGCTCGTACTGCTCGGGCGAGTCGGTGCCGATGACCGGGGAGCGCGGCAGCTCCGCGGCCCCCGTACCTGGGCGGCCGTCCGGGTACAGCATCCGCGCCGCCAGGCTCCCGCCCTCGATGTTCCGCAGGACGGCGCCGCGCGGGCTGGCGGCGGCGATCGGCGCCTCGCGCCCGAGCCGCGCCAGCGTGAGCGTGCCCTTGGTGTAGACCTCGCCGATCCGCGGCGGCACGACGTCCTTGCTCTCCGGGAAGTCGCGCAGGCCCGCGGCGGCGGCGCCCGGGTAGATCCCCTCGACGAGACCGACGGCGTCGCGCATGCCGGCCTTCTTGACCAGCAGCCCTTCGAGCGCCGCGACGCCCGCGTCGAGGTTCGCGTTGATGTCGGCGACGATCTCGTTGACCGGCGCGCTCTTCTCGACGATCCCGCCGACGTGCACGATCACGCGGTCGAGCCCAGCGACGATCTTGCGCAGCTGGAAGATCGTGGCGACCAGGAAGTAGACGAGCGCCAGCACGATCAGGACGACCGCAAGGATCATCGCGGCGGCGGCGGCGCTCATGCCGGCTCCGCGTCGTCGAGGATCACGTCGAGTGAGCCGCCGTACGCGGCGACGCCGGCGATCGTCTCCCGCACCTGCACCTGCGTGGTCAGCAGCAGGGCTGCGGCATCGAGGTCCTTCGAGCCCGCCTCCGCCGTGGCGGCGATCGAGTCGATCGCGGGGACGATGCTCGTGGCGGCGTCGAGCACGCCCTTGAGCAGCACCACCACGATCGGCAGCACGACGACGAGCAGGATGGCCGCGCCGATCCAGACGCCGGTCATCGCGGCCTCCGCTCGGCGACGATGGCGGCCTTGCGCCCGATGTCGGGCAGCGCGCCGAGGATCGTGTCGAACTGGGCGTTGATCGCGGTGACCGCGGGCTCGAGCGGGCGCAGGTGCTCGGCCTCGACGCCCTCGAGCGCGCCGGCCAGCGTCGCCAGCCGCCGGAGATCTTCATCAGGCGGCGGCGGATCTCGATCAGCGCGAGCGCGAGCACCGCCACCACGACGGCGGCGAGGATGATCGCGAGGACGACGTTCGTGCTCATTTGCCGTCGAACCCGTCGGTGAGCGCGTTCATGTAGCCGTCCTGCACGACAGCCTCTTCGACGATCAGCGCGAGCACCGGCGCGGTCGCCTCGAGCTGCGGGATGTTGGCGGTGTTCGCGCCGACCTTGCCGGCGACCTCGAGCAGCCCGTCGACCGAGCGCTGGATCTTCGCGAGGTTGCCGAGCAGCAGGACGATCAGCAGCACGACGACGCCCGCCGCGACGACGCCGATCACGAGCGCGATCTCGAAGTACGCGGCGGCGGCGGTCATTTGCCGACGGCCACCTTCCGCAGCGCGCGGGCGGCGTGCAGGATGCGGACGCCAGAGTCGTTGATGCGCGCGATGCCGGGCAGCCCGTCGGTCTGCGCGCGTACGACCTCGACCGCCTCCTCAGCGGTGGCGGCCTGCTTTGAGATACGTGCGGCCAGCGCGACGATCGTGATGAGGATCGCTGCCGCCACCGCGATCACCACCACGCCCAGCGCGATGCCGACGATCCATTCCGTGGATGCCACGGTCATCCCGAGTCCGTCACCTCGTCAGGAAACGTACTCCACCCGCGGGTGCGGGATCAACCGGCGCGGCGGATCCGGCGCGCTAGAAGTCGATGTCGGTGCCGGCCTCGGTGACGATGTTGCCGCTGGCGGCGTTGCCGAGCACGTCGGTGGTCTCGTTCGTCGAGTCCCACTCGAGGTCTGGCTGACCCGTCGTCACCGTGTTGAGGCCGCCGGTGCCGATCTGCGTGCCGATCGTCACCGTGATCGAGTTGCCGGACATGACCATGGTGCCGTTGAAGTTCACGGTGCCCGTCACGTAGTTCGCGTTGGTGTCCAGCAGCGCGCCCTCGGTGATGTTCAGGTGCGTGCCGCCGGTCGTGAAGAAGTCGATCGTGTCGCTGTTGCCGTTGTTGGTGGCGCGGATCTGGATGGCCTGCGAGGCGCCGGTCCAGCCGGTCATGATCGACGCGGGCGCGATCGCCTCGTTCCACGAGAAGGTGATCGTGTCGCCGGCGTCGATGCGCCCGTCCTGCGCGCCGGAGCTGGAGGAGTCGATCCCCGTCGCGTTCGGGCCCGTGTTGTCGATGATCAGCGTCGTCGACGCCGACGTCGTCGCGTGGTTGAGGGTGTCGGTGGCGATGACGCGGGTCTGGTACGTGCCGTCGGGGACCTGGGTCGAGTCGCCCGAGCAGGTGTAGGTCGCGGTGTTGTCGGTGCAGAACGTGAACCAGACGCCGAGGTAGAAGACCTGGAACTGGACGCTCTGGACGCCGACCGGATCGGTCGCCGCGGCGGTCATCGTGACCATGCCGCTGACGCGGGTGCCGTTCGCCGGGGTGGTGACCGAGGTGACCGGGCCGTCGGTGTCGACGCGGCGGTTGGTCTGGACCGTCGAGGCGAGGGTGTTGCCGGCCATGTCGGTCGACAAGCGCGCGGAAGTCGTAGTTGCCGTCGGCGAGGCCGTCGACGTTGCCCGTGCACGTGCCGAACGGCGTCGCCGCGTCGGTGCACAGGTCGGTCCACGTGTTGGCGCCCGTCGGCGAGGTCTGGACCTTCCAGCTGGCGATGCCGGAGCCGCCGGCGTTGTCGGCCGCGGTGCCGTTGAAGGTCACGTTGCCGGAGAGGTTCGTGCCGACGGTCGTGGTCGAGCGTGGCCGTGACCGGGTCCGTGTTGTCGATGCGCCGGTTGGTGATCGTGGCCGAGGTCGTGGTGCGGCCGACGTTGTCGGTCACGATGGCCTGGAAGCTGTAGACGCCGTCGGCCACCGAGGTCGTGTCGAACGCGCACGAGAACGGCGTCGCGGACGACGAGCAGGCGTTGGTCCAGGCGCCCGCGCCGAGGCGGGACTGGTACTGGACCGAGGCCACGCCGCTGCCGCCGGTGTCGGCCGCCGTCGAGGCGAGCGTCACCGAGCCGGCGAGGTACGCGGCGGGCGAGGTCATCGTCACCGTCGGGTTGGTGCGGTCGGCGCGCGTCGCGACCGTCCCCGAGATGCCAGTGCGGCCGGCGTTGTCGGTGGCGATCACGCGGAAGTCGTAGGAGACGCCCTGGGTCAGCCCCGTCGTGCTGAACGTGCACGAGTACGGCGACGTCGAGGACGAGCACGCGGTCGCGGGCGTCGGCGTGGTCCACGACCCGGTGGAGGTGAGCTTGTACTGGTACGCGACCGACGCGATGCCGCCGCCGTCGACCGGCGTCGAGGTCAGCGTGATCGTGCCGTCGACCCATGCGGGCAGCGCGCCCATCGTGACGGTCGGGTTGGTGTTGTCGATCCGGCGCGAGGTCACGGCGGCCGACGCGCCCGCGTTGCCGAGGGTGTCGGCCGCGACGACGCGGAAGTCGTAGACGCCCGTCGGTCACCGACGCGGTGTTGAACGTGCAGGAGTACGGCGTCGTCGACGACGAGCAGGCGTTCGTCCACGTCGAGTCGGTGGTCAGCTTGTACTGGTACTGGGCCGAGGCGACGCCGACGCCGCCGGTGTCGGCGAGCGTCGAGGTCAGCGACACCGAGCCGGAGAGGTTGGCGGCAAGCGCGCCCATCGTCGCGGTCGGGGCGGTGTTGTCGATCCGGCGCGAGGTCACGGCTGCGGAGGTGCCGCTCTTGTTGACGCCGTCGATGGCGACGACGCGGAAGTCGTAGAAGCCGTCGGTGGCCGTCGCGGTGTTGAACGAGCACGAGAACGGCGTCACCGAGCTGGTGCACGCGGTGACCCAGTTCGTGCCCGCGCTCGGCTTGTACTCGTAGCGGACCGACGCGACGCCGGAGCCGTTGACGGCGTCCGCGCTCGTCGACTGCAGCGTCACCGAGCCGTTCAGGTTGGCGGCGGGCGCGGTCATCGTCGCGGTCGGCGCGTTGTTGTCGAGGCGGAGGTTGGCGATGACGGCCGAGGGCGTGCCGGGGTTGCCGGCGACGTCGGCGGCGACGGTGCGCACGTCGTAGAGGCCGTCCGCGAGCGAAGCGGTGTTCCATGAGCAGGTGGCGGTGCCGCCCGCCTGCGTGCAGATGTTGGTCCAGCTGCCGCCGCCCGACGGCTGGTACTGCACCGTGGTGTTCGCGACGCCGGAGCCCAGATCAGAGCCGACGCCGGTGACCGAGACGGTGCCGGTGAGCGGCGAGCCGGGATTGGTCGTGGTCGCGGTCGCTCCGGTGTTGTCGACGCGGCGGTTGGTGACCGTCGAGGTCTGGGTGTAGCCGGCCGTGTCGGTGGCGACCGCGCGGATGTCGCGCAGGCCGTCGGCGACGCCCGTCGTGTCCCAGCTGCAGCTGTAAGGGGTGAGGTTGTCGGTGCAGACGGTCGTCCAGGTGTTGGCGCCGGCGGGCGAGGTCTGGAAGACCACGTTGGCGATGCCGCGGTCCGAGGTGGCGACGGCGTTGAGCATCACGGTGCTGCGGAGCGGCGTGCCCGGGTCCGTGAGCGTGACGGCGACGGTGTTGAAGCTCGCCGCGCTGCTGAACACCGAGCCGGGGTTCGTCGTGCCGGCCACGAACGCGGCCTGCGAGCGGCCGAGGCCGATCGGCAGCAGGACGGCCAGCACCAGCAGCCCGGTGAGGGCCCAGGTGATTCGGTTGGTGAGGAAGGCTCGGAGCATGGGGCAGACGTGCGCACGCGCGCGTTACGTCTGCCATCGGCGCCGCAGAAGCGGGTCTAGAGGCCTTGGACACATGTATGAGCGGGTAAGGGGCATCGACTGCCCCGCAACCTGAGGAGGAACCATGTCCACACGCACCATCGCCATCGCGGCGCTCGTGATCGCCGTCATCCTGCTGATCATCTTCCTGGCGTAGGCCAGGAAAGCGGTCAGTCGCCGTAGCCCTTGGGGCGCGCCTGGAACCAAGCCCAGGCGTCGGCGATCATGGTCTCGACCTCGGGCTTCTTGGGAACCCAGCCGAGCTCGTCGCGGATCTTCTGCGACGAAGCCACCAGGGCGGCTGGGTCGCCCGGTCGCCGCCCTTCCTCGCGCACGGGGATCTCGCGGCCGGTGACGGCGCGCGCGGCCTCGATGACCTGACGGACCGAAAAGCCGGTGCCGTTGCCGAGGTTGTAGATCCGGTGCTCGCCCGGGTTCGTGGCCTGCTCGAGCCCGAGGATGTGCGCCTCACCGAGGTCCTCGATGTGGATGTAGTCGCGCACGGCGGTCCCGTCGGGCGTCGGGTAGTCGGTCCCGAACACCGAGACGTACTCGCGTCGGCCGTCAGCCGCCTGCAGGACGAGCGGGATCAGGTGCGTCTCGGGCTCGTGATCCTCGCCCAGCTCGCCGGTCGCGCCCGCGACGTTGAAGTAGCGCAGCGACACGGCGCCGAGCCCGTGGGCGCGGCACTCGTCGGTGATCATGCGGTCGATCGCGAGCTTGGAGGCGCCGTAGGCGTTGACCGGCGCGGTCGGCAGCGTCTCGGGCATTGGGACCTCGGCGGGCTCGCCGTAGACCGCGCAGGTCGAGGAGAACACGAGTCGCTTGCAGCCGGCCTCGCGCATGGCGTCGAGCAGGTTCAGCGTGCCGACGAAGTTGCCGCGGTGGTAGCGCTCGGGGTGGGCCACCGACTCGGCGACGAGCGCGAGCGCGGCGAAGTGCAGCACGGCGTCGTAGCCCTGGGCGACGACGGCGGTGGTGGCCTCGGCGTCGAGCAGGTCCACGCGCTCGAGCGAGGCGCGCTCGGGCACGGCCGACGCGTGGCCGCGCTCGAGGTGATCGAGCACGGTGACGTCGTGGCCCGCGTCGAGCAGCTGGGCCGCCACGATCGAGCCGATGTAGCCGGCACCGCCGGTGACGAGAAGCTTCATGCAGCGCAGAGTGATACCAGCCGCTCGGTACCCTTTCTTGCGTGTCCGTCCGCCTGACCGGGGCTCTCGTGGCGGCGCTCGCACTGCTTGCCGCGCTGCCCGCCGTGGCCGCCGCAGACCTGTCGCGGAGCGCCCAGCGCGTCTATGACGACTACCGCGCCGACGCGGCGATCCGGCCCTGCGACCACTCGATCAAGACCTACCGCCGCACGCTGCGCGAGATCACGCCGGTCGTCGAGGAGGAGACCCCCGCCTTCCGCCCGGCCGTCGAGGCCGCGCTGCGCGAGCGCGAGAAGGGCGCCGGCAACTGCGCCGCGCCCGGCGACGACCAGCAGGACGAGGGCGAGGGAGGCGCTGCCGGTGGCGGCACCGGGGCCACGCCGCCCGCTCAGACGCCCGCGCCGGCGCCGGCCGAGCCCGCTCCGGCGCCCGCGAAGCCCGCGCCCGCGCAGCCGGCCAACCCCGCACCCGCGCAGCCGAACACCGCTGCCACGCCGCAGCCGACGCCGACCGCCACGGTCGCGCCCGCGCCGCCGGTCACGAGCTCCGCACCCGCGCCGGCCAGCGCGCCGGTGCTGCTCAACCGTCCGCACGAGGGCACGCCGATCGGGCTCCTGATCGCGCTCGGCCTGCTCGCGCTGACGCTGCTCGCCGTGCTGCTCGCGCTCGCCGCCCGCCACTTCGGCTGGGGCGGGGAGCGCGTCGCCGGCGCCCGTCACGCCTGGGGCGAGGCGGCCTACCGGGCCGGCGGCACGTGGGGCGATTTCGTCGACTGGGTGCGGCTCGGGCGCTAGTGGTTCCTCCGATGGGTCCACGTGTGCTTGGTCGGGATGCAGGCGGATGCCTGGCGAGGACGCAGGGAAGGTGCAATGGCGGAGCCCTTGCCCTGACTGAGGACGTGGCCAGGCGCCGGCTGCGCCCGTCCAAGTGCGCGGGGATCCGTCGGAGGGACCACTCATGAAGGAGCAGTTGCCGTGGTGGATCGGCGGGCCCGTGCTCGGCCTCTGCGTGGTCGCGATCCGCGGGCTGCTCAACGCGCGCCTGGGCGTCACCGGCGCGTTCTCCGAGGTCATCGACCGCGTCGGCAAGCGCAGCCTCGCCTTTGACTGGCGCGGCTGGTTCTTCTTCGGGCTCATCGTCGGCGGGTTCGCGTTCGCGTTCGTGCGCGGCGGCCCGGGCTTCGAGGGCTACGGCTGGCTGACGCGCACGTTCGAAGGCGACGCCCGCATCTTCATCGCGGTGATCCTGCTCGGCGCCGGCGTGCTGATCGGCTTCGGCGCGAAGACCGCCGGCGGCTGCACGTCGGGCAACGGGCTGACCGGCACGTCGATGCTGTCGCGCGCGGCGCTCGTCGCGACCGCGACGTTCTTCGGCACGGCGATCGCGGTCTCGTTCGTGATCGAGGCGCTGACATGAGGCTCGCGGGCTTGCTCGTCGGGCTCGTGTTCGGGGTCACGCTGTCGTGGACCGGCATGAGCGACCCGGACGTCATCCGCGACGCGCTGCTGTTCAAGGAGGCCTACCTGTTCCTGTTCTTCGCCTCGGCCGTGCTCACCGCCACCATCGGCGTGCACCTCCTGCGGCGCCGGCGCGCGCTGCTCACCGGCGAGCGCATCGACTGGCACGCGGTGCCGGTCCAGCGGCGCCACGTCGCCGGCAGCATCGTGTTCGGGACCGGCTGGGCGCTCGCCGACGCGTGCCCCGGCCCGATCGCCACCCAGGTCGGCCAGGGGATCGTGTGGAGCCTCTTCACGATCGTCGGTGTAGTGGCCGGAATCTGGGTGTTTTTGCGCCGCCAGCCGGCCGCGATCGACGCCTAGACCTTCTACAATTTGCAGGAGAAATTCCTGCACTCCGAGCACCGAAACCCGGGTTCTGTCCGGGGGTCGGAGGACCATCCCGGACCCCCAAATCAGGTGACCGGCCCGGGGGACCGGCGGAGCAAAGAGGAGAAGGTTTTGATGGAGTCCACCCCGAACACAGCCCTCACGACAGAGCCCAGAATGGGTGAGGCGCTCAGCGTGCAGCGGCTGTTCACGAAGCCCGGGGTGCACCCGTTTGAGCAGGTCGAGTGGGAGACCCGTGATGCGCGGATCGGCCACGGCGACAAGGTTGCTTTCGAGCAGACCAACGTCGAGTTCCCGAAGTCGTGGTCGCAGAACGCCACGAACATCGTCGCCCAGAAGTACTTCCGCGGCCAGACCAACTCGCCCACGCGCGAGCGCTCGGTCAAGCAGATGGTCTCCCGCGTGGCCGGCACGATCGCCGACTGGGGCCGTGAGCGCGGCTACTTCGCCACGGTCGAGGACGGCGACAGCTTCGAGGCCGAGCTGACCTACATCCTGCTCAACCAACTGGCGGCCTTCAACTCGCCGGTCTGGTTCAACGTCGGCTTCGAGGAGCAGCCGCAGTGCTCGGCCTGCTTCATCCTCTCGGTCGACGACACGATGGAGTCGATCCTCGGCTGGAACACCAAGGAAGGCAACATCTTCCGCGGCGGTTCGGGCTCGGGCATCAACCTCTCGAACATCCGCGGGTCGATGGAGCCGCTGGGCAAGGGCGGCACCGCCTCCGGCCCCGTCTCCTTCATGCGCGGTGCCGACGCCTGGGCGGGCACGATCAAGTCCGGCGGCAAGACGCGCCGCGCAGCCAAGATGGTCGTGCTCGACGTCGACCACCCGGACATCCGCGAGTTCATCTGGTGCAAGGCCAAGGAGGAGGACAAGGCCGCTGCGCTGCGCGACGCCGGGTTCGACATGTCGATCGACGGCGACGGCTTCTACTCGATTCAGTACCAGAACGCGAACAACTCGGTCCGCCTCTCGGACGAGTTCATGCACGCGGTCGAGAACGACGAGGACTGGCACCTGACCGCCCGCGTCACGGGCGAGCCGGTCGAGACGCTCCCCGCGCGCGAGCTGATGCGCGAGATCGCCGAGGCGGCCTGGCGCTGCGCCGATCCGGGCGTCCAGTACGACACGACGATCAACCAGTGGCACACGTCGCCGAACTCGGGCCGCATCAACGCGTCCAACCCGTGCTCGGAGTACATGCACGTCGACGACTCGGCCTGCAACCTCGCGTCGCTGAACCTCATGAAGTTCCGCAAGGCCGACGGCATGCTCGACGTCAAGCGCTTCAACCACGCCGTCGACATCGTCTTCCTCGCGCAGGAGATCGTGGTCGGCCCGTCGAGCTACCCGACGAAGGAGATCGGGGAGAACGCCCGCGCGTTCCGCCAGCTCGGGCTCGGCTACGCCAACCTCGGCGCCTACCTGATGGCCAACGGCATGCCGTACGACTCCGACGCCGGCCGCGGCACCGCCGCCGCCATCACGGCGCTGATGACGGGTCGCGCGTACCTGCAGTCGGCCAAGGTCGCCGCGGGCATCGGCCCGTACGACCGCTACGGCGAGAACCGCGAGGCGCACAACAACGTCATGCGGATGCACCGCGACGCGTCGTACTCGATCCCGGACTCGACGTGCGAGGACAGCTCGCTGCTGGCCGCCGCGCGCGAGAGCTGGAACGAGGCGGTCGCGCTCGGCGAGCTCTACGGCTACCGCAACGCGCAGGCGACGGTGCTCGCGCCCACGGGGACGATCTCGTTCCTGATGGACTGCGACACCACGGGCATCGAGCCCGACTTCTCGCTCGTGAAGTACAAGGAGCTGGTCGGCGGCGGCTCGATGGTGATCGCCAACCGCACGGTGCCGATGGCGCTGCGCACGCTCGGCTACGAGCCCGCGGAGGTCGAGCAGATCGAGGCGCACATCACCGAGCACGGCACGATCGTCGGGGCGCCGGCGCTCAAGGCCGAGCACCTCGAGGTGTTCGACGTCGCGGTCGGCGAGCGCGCGATCTCGCACCCGGGCCACATCAAGATGATGGGCGCGGTCCAGCCGTTCCTGTCGGGCG
>CAWDKH010000023.1:0-179583 GCA_963802905.1 uncultured Solirubrobacteraceae bacterium
CTGGACCGCCATCAGTCGGCTTCGAGCCGCAGGAACCGCCGCTTGCCCATCTGGAGCACGCGGCCGTTCAGCTCCGCCGCCGGCAGGTCGAGCTCGGTCACCGGCTCGCCGTCCAGCCGCACGCCGCCCTGGGCGATCGTGCGCCGCGCCTCGGAGCGCGAGACGCCGAAGTGCGAGCCGAGCAGCTCTGGCAGGTGGACGACGCCGCCGTTGAGCTTCGCGACGGGCATGTCCTCGGGCGCCTCGCGCGCGACGTGCACGCGGTCGAAGTGCGCCTCCGCGGCCACCGCCGCCTCCGCCCCGTGGTACCGAGTCACGAGCGCGCGTGCGAGGGCGCGCTTCTGATCGCGCGGCGACTCGCCCTCGGGCGGCGCCGTACCCAGCAGCAGGTCGTACCAGCTCGCCATCGCCGCATCCGGGATCGACAGCGTCTTGCCGAACATGTCCTCCGGCGCGTCGGTGACGCCGACGTGGTTGCCGATCGACTTCGACATCTTCTCGACGCCGTCGGTCCCGACCAGCAACGGCACGGTCAGCACCACCTGCTGGGGCTTGCCGTAGGCGGCCTGGATCGCGCGCCCCATCAGCAGGTTGAACGTCTGGTCGGTGCCGCCGAGCTCGACGTCGGCGTCGACCGCCACGGAGTCGTAGCCCTGGAGCACCGGGTACAGCAGCTCGAGCACGGAGATCGGCTGATGGGCGGCGAAGCGCTTGGCGAAGTCGTCGCGCTCGAGCAGCTGCGCGACGGTGACGTGGCGCACGAGCGCGAACAGCTCCTCCATGCGCATGTCGAGCCACTCGGAGTTGTGGCGGATCTCGAGCCGCTCGTCGGTGCGCAGCACCTTGCCCGCCTGTTCCACGTACGTGCGCGCGTTGGCGTCGATCTCCTCGCCGCTCAGGACGGGCCGCGTGGCCGAGCGGCCGCTCGGGTCCCCGACGCGCGCGGTGTAGTCGCCGATGATCAGGACGACCGTGTGGCCGGCGTCCTGGAACTCGCGCAGCTTCTGGAGCACCACGGTGTGGCCGAGGTGGACGTCGGCGGCGGTCGGGTCGAGCCCGAGCTTGACGCGCAGCGGGCGGCCCTCGGCGAGGCGCCGCTCGAGTGCCCCGGAGGGCAGGCAATCGACCGCATTTCGGGTCAGGTGGGCGGCCAGGTCGGCGGCGGATTCGGCCATCCGCCCCAATGCTAGAGTGGCCGACCGGCCGCAGGCGAGCGCGTGAGAGGGGAACTCGCGGCCCTGTCGCCCCTTTCTATGGACTCCGAGCGCACTTCCAACTCGGCCGCCGTCGACGAAGACAGCGAGCCGCGGGTGATCCCGCTGCGCCCCGAGTACGCCAACGGCGACGAGCCGCCTGGTGTCTCGCTGCGCATCCGCAAGCTGCGCGTGATCGCGCTGCTGGCGTGCCTCGGCCTGCTCGCGGCCGTCTCGACGGTGTTCGGGATGATGATGGCCGTCGCGTCCGACCTGCCGGAGCTCGAGGAGCCGTCCGCCCGGAACTCGGTGATCGTCGACCGCCGCGGCGAGCGGCTCGGCCGCCTGACCGGCAACGAGCGGCGGATCCTCGTCACCGAGAACCAGATCGCGCCGGCGATGAAGCACGCGATCATCGCGATCGAGGACAAGCGCTTCTACACCAACGACGGTGTCGACCTCCGCGGTATCGGCCGCGCCCTCTACCAGGACGTCCTGGCCCAGCAGGCGGTGCAGGGCGGCTCGACGATCGCGCAGCAGTTCGTCAAGAACGCGCTCGCCGCCCAGGATCGCCGGACCGTGTTCGTGAAGCTGCGCGAGGCCGCGATGGCCTACCACCTCACGCGCAAGTGGTCGAAGCAGAAGATCCTGCGCAACTACCTCAACTCGATCTACTTCGGCAACGGCGCCTACGGCATCGAGTCCGCCGCGCGCACCTACTTCGGCCGTCAGCACACCGGCTGCGACACCAACCGGGTCCGGCCCTGCGCCGCGCAGCTCGAACCGCAGGAGGCCGCGCTGATCGCCGGCATCGTGGCCTCGCCGAGCGCGTATGACCCGATCGCCCACCCGCAGGCGGCCAAGGGCCGCCGCGACCTCGTCCTCCAGCGGATGATGGACCAGGGCCTGATCGCCCGCGAGCAGTACGACCAGGGCATCGCCGAGCCGCTGCCCGCGCGCCGCGACATCCAGCCGCCGCGCGAGGAGACGAAGTACCCCTACTTCACGTCATGGATCAAGCAGCAGGTCGTCGACCAGCTCGGCGGCGGCCAGACCGGCGCCCGCCAGGCGTTCGAGGGCGGCCTGACCATCCAGACCACGATCGACGGGCGCTTCCAGAAGGCGGCCGACGACGCGATCCGCGCCTGGCTCCCCTACCTCGGCGGCCCGCGCGCCTCGCTGGTGGCGATCGACAACAAGACCGGCGAGGTCCGCGCCATGGTCGGCGGCGACGACTACAACAGCTCGCCGTTCAACCTCGCCACCCAGGGCCAGCGCCAGCCCGGCTCCGCCTTCAAGCCGTTCGTGCTCGCCGAGGCGCTCAAGAAGGGGATCTCCCCCACCTCGCTGTGGTCGTCGCGCAAGAAGGTCTTCGACGTCCCGGGCTCGAGCGAGAAGTTCACAGTCGAGAACTACAGCGACGCCTACGCCGGCGTCACCACGCTCGCGAACGCGACGACGACCTCCGACAACTCGGTGTTCGCCGAGGTCGGCATCAAGACCGGCACCAAGAAGATCGCCAAGCTCGCGCGGCGGATGGGCATCCGCACGCCGGTCTCGCACAATTGGGCGATGACGCTCGGCGGCCTCAAGGAGGGCGTGACGCCACTTGACATGGCCCACGCCTACGAGACGTTCGCGCGCAAGGGCAACCTCACCTACGGCTCGCTCAGCCCGGGCTCGCTCGGCAAGAACCGGCCGGTGCCGGGGCCCGTGGGCATCCGCTCGATCTCGAGCAAGGACGACGGCAAGCTCAAGCCGATCACGCTCCCCAACGGCGACAAGGCGAAGAACAAGGTCGAGACCCGGCGCGTGCTCGACGAGGGCATCGCCACCACGGTCGGCACGATCCTCCAGGGCGTCGTCAAGAACGGGACGGCCAAGCGCGCCCTGCTCGACCCGCGGATCCCGGTGGCGGGCAAGACGGGCACGACCGAGAACTACGGCGACGCCTGGTTCGTCGGTTACACGCCTGAGTACACCGTCGCCGTGTGGGTCGGCTACCCGAAGAAGTTCCAGCCGATGAAGACCGAGTTCCAGGGCGAGCCGGTGGCCGGCGGCACGTTCCCGGCCGGGATCTGGAAGACCTTCATGGAGTCCGTGCTGCGGATCGATCCGCCGTCGGAGCTCAAGGACAAGGACGAGGCGGAGGGCGCCGTCCCCGGCGCGACCGCCGTTCCGGGCGCCACCGCGGCGCCGGCGCCGGCCGCGCCCGCTCCGTCGCAGCCCGAGGAGCAGGCGCCCGAGACGAACGGCGGCGGCGGGACGACCCCGGCGCAGCCCGAGGAGCCCGCGCCCGAGGAGCCGTCCGACATCCCGCCCGCCGAGCAGCCGCCGACCACGCCCGAGGGCGGGACCGGCGAGACGACACCGCCGTCAGGCGGGACGGCTCCGCCCGCGAACGGCACCGGCTAGCCCCTTCGGCCACGGCTTCGAGACCGAGCGCGAGCCCGCGGCGCTGAACCGCCACGGCAGCTCCGCCGCCTTGGTGATCCCGACGCGCGGCCCGACCAGCAGCTCGGGCGACTGCCAGCCCGGCCGCGGCGGCTCGATCGAGATCGGCCCGCCGAGCAGGTCGGACCCGTTGAGCTCCAGCTCGATGTCGAGCGCCTGGGTCAGCTTGCCGGGGCCGGAGCACAGGTCCTCGGGGCGCTCCAGCCCACGGCGGGCGCGCATCACGTCGAGCCCCTCGAGCGGCTCGAGCGCGCGGATCAGCACCGCGGCGCCGACGCCTTCGTGCTCGCAGACCGCGTTGAAGAGCGCGTGGATGCCGTAGGAGCGGTAGACGTAGGCGCGCGCCGGCGGCCCGAACAGGATGCGCGTGCGCGGCGTCAGCCCGACGAAGGCGTGGCAGGCCGGCTCCAGCTCGTGGTAGGCCTCGGTCTCGACGATCACGCCCGCCGTTTCGCCGTGGCGCAGGACGCACCCGACGAGGTCGCGCGCCACCCAGACGACGCCGCGGTCGTAGAAGTCCCGGTTCACCCGCCGAGCTCGGCCCGTGCGCGGGCGAGCTGCTCGCGGACGCGCGGCAGCGCCGTCCCTCCCTCGGAGACCTTGGACTCGAGCCACGCCCGCTGCGAGAGCAGCGCGTAGAACTCGTCGTCGAGCTCGGGCGAGTGGCGGGCGAGCTCCTCGCGGGAGAGCTCGCTCAGCGACTTGCCGGCGGCGAGCGTCTCGCGCACGAGCCCGGCGACGATCCCGTGCGACTGGCGGAACGGCACGCCGCGACGCACGAGCAGGTCGGCGACGTCGGTGGCGGCGATCAGCTCGTCGGCGGCGGCCGCGGCGAGCCGCTCGCGGTCGAAGCTGATCCCGCTCAGCATCCCGGTCGCCGCCGCCAGCGCCAGCTCGAGCGTGTCGACGGCGTCGAACAGGTGCTCCTTGTCCTCCTGCAGGTCCTTGTTGTAGGTCAGCGGCAGACCGTGCATGACGCCGTGGAGGCCGGTCAGGTGGGCGACGACGCGCGGCGCCTTCGCGCGCAGCAGCTCGGCGGCGTCGGGGTTCTTCTTCTGCGGCATGATCGACGAGCCCGACGCCCACGCGTCGGCGACCTCGCAGAAGCCGAACTCGTCGCTCGACCACAGCACGAGCTCGGCGCCGAGCCGCGAGAGGTGCGTCGCGCAGATGGCCGCCGCGCTCAGGTAGTCGAGCACGAAGTCGCGGTTGGAGACGGCGTCGATCGAGTTCGGCGCCACGCGCTCGAAGCCGAGCTGGTCGGCGAGCAGCCCGCGGTCGGTGTCGAAGTTCACGCCCGCCAGCGCGCCGGCGCCGAGCGGCAGCTCCTCGGTCGCCTCGCGCACGAACGCGAACCGCTTGGCGTCGCGGCCGAGCATCCAGAAGTAGGCGAGCAGGTGGTGTGAGAGATACACCGGCTGTGCGCGCTGGAGGTGCGTGTAGCCCGGCATCGCCCAGTCGAGATGGCGCTCGGCGAGTTCGACCAGCGTCGTGCGCAGCGCGGCGATCCCGGCGAGCGCGGCGTCCGCGTGGGCGCGCGTGAACAGGACGAGGTCGGTGGCGACCTGGTCGTTGCGCGAACGGGCGGTGTGGAGCTTGCCGCCGACCGGGCCGACGAGGTCGGTCAGGCGCCGCTCGACCGCCATGTGGATGTCGACGTCGTCGGGCGCGAACGGGAACGTCCCGGCCTCGAGCTCGGCCGCGACCTGGTCGAGCCCGCTCAGGAGGGTGTCGCGCTCGTCCTCGGCGATGATCCCGGCCGCCGCGAGCATCGTCGCGTGCGCGCGCGACTGCGCGACGTCATGCGGCCCCAGCCGGCGGTCGTAGCCGATCGAGGAGTCGAGCTGGCGGAAGATCGGGTCGTTCGGCTCAGAGAAGCGCGACATGGGTCGAGCATCATGGCGACACTGGCACCGCCATGCGCTCGCGCTCCAGCAGCACGCGCCGCAGGAGCTTGCCGGTCATCGTCCGCGGGAGCTCGTCGATCGTCTCGATGGCGACCAGCTTCTTGTACGGCGCGACGCGCTCCTCGACGTACTCGTAGAGCTCGCGGGTGTCGCACGGGCCGCTGACCACGACCCACGCCTTGGGGCGCTCGCCGCTGCGCTCGTCGGGCACGCCGACCACGCAGGCGTCGGCGACCGCCGGGTGGCTCGTGAGCACGGCCTCGAGCTCGGCCGGCGCGACCTGGAAGCCGCTGACCTTGATCAGCTCCTTGAGCCGGCCGGTGACCGTGACGTAGCCGTCGTCGTCGACGTCGGCGAGGTCGCCGGTGTGGAGCCAGCCGTCGGCGTCGATGGTCGCCGCGGTGGCGGCCGGATCGCCGAGGTAGCCGTCGAAGATCGCCGGGCTGCGGACCCACAGCTCGGCGCCGACGACTTGCGCCTCGACTCCGGGGATCAGCTGACCGCAGGTGCCGGCGCGGAGGCGGCCCGGGTCGGAGAAGTCGGGGCAGGACACGAGCGGGCCGGCCTCGGTGATGCCGAGCCCCGAGGCGACGATGCAGCCCAGCCGTGCCGCGGCGGCTCGCTCGAGCTCGGGGTCGAGCGGCGCGCCGCCGCTGCCGAGCAGCTGCAGGGTGGAGAGGTCGAACTGGTCAACCACCGGATGGCGCGCGAAGGCGGCGACCAGCGGCGGCGCCACCAGCGCCTGGTCGACGCGCTGGTCCTGCATCGCCTGGAGCATCTGCTCGAGATCGAAGCGCATGAGCGTGACGAGGGCGCCGCCGGCGTCGAGCCCGCGGTGGAGCACGCACTGCAGGCCCATGCTGTGGAAGAACGGCGCGAGCGCCGAGCTGCCGGCCGCCCTCCGGCGCCGGGAACGGGCCCCGCATCTGCACGAGGTTCGCCACCAGCGCGCGGTGCGTGAGCTGGACGAGCTTGGGCAGGCCGGTCGTGCCGCTGGAGGGCAGCAGCACCGCGACGTCATGCGGTGCGGGGCGCTCCGCGGGCGGCTCGCCGGGGCCACCGGCCAGCAGGTCGCCCAGCTCGAGCACCTCGATGTCGTCCGTGGCTGCGCGGGCGGTCTCGGCGAGCGGGCCGACGCTGACGACGAACCGCGGCTGCGCACGTCGCAGCTGGTCGGCGAGCTCGTGGGCCGTGTAGAGCGGACTGGCGCAGGTGACGATGCCGCCGGCGCGCAGCGCGCCGTGCAGCGCGAGCGGGAACTCCGGGAGGTTGGGGAGGTGGAGCGCGAGCACGTCGCCGCGCCCGAAGCCGCGGCCGGCGAGGCCGGCGGCGACCCGCTCCACCCCGGCCGCGAGGGCGCCGTAGGTGAGCGTGCGACCGCTCGCGCCGTCGATCAGCGCGGGCTGATCGGCCAGCCGCTCGGCGTGGCGGAGGACGAACGAGGTGACGTCCGTGTCAGGGATCTCCGGCGCCGGCCAAGGACTCTGGACGACCATCACGCGACCTCCTGAATAGTGCGAAGCGAACGATGCCGACCATACGCTACTATTCGCACTATGTCAACCGAACTGCGAGCGGGTCCGGTCTCGTATCTCGTGCTCGGCATGGTCGCGCTCCGCGGGCGCTCGACGTCGTACGACCTCAAGCGCTTCGTGCAGCTGACCGTCGGGAACTTCTGGCCCTTCCCCCACACCCAGCTCTACGCGGAGCCGGCGCGGCTCGCGGAGCTGGGGCTGCTCGAGGAGACGCGCGAGGAGACCGGCCGGCGGCGGCGGTACTACACGATCACCGAGCAGGGCCGCGAGGTGCTCGGCGAGTGGCTCGGCGAGCCGACCACGAGCCCGATGGAGTACCGCGATCTCGGCCTGCTGAAGCTGTTCTTCGGCGAGCTCGCCGAGCCGGAGCAGATGGAGGCGCTCGCCGCCGAGCAGGCGGAGGCGCAACGCCGGCAGCTGGCAGAGTACGAGGCGCTGGAAGCGCGCTTCGCGGACCAGCCGGAACTCGCGCAGCGGGTGCTGACGGTCAAGCTCGGCATCCGGCTCGCGCGCACCTCGGCCGAGTTCTGGGAGGAGCTCGCTACGGAACGCCCTGGCACGGTGCGCCGGGGCAACGGTCGCTGATCGTGCCGCCGGCCTGCAGGTGGTCGCCCGTCGTGCGGCCAAGACCCGCTTTCCGGTCCGTTCAGCCCAGGACGCGGCCGAGCGCCTCGGCGACGCGCGCGACCTGCCCCTCGGACAGCTCCGGGAAGAACGGCAGCGCGATCGAGCGGGCGGCGACGTCCTCGCAGACGGGGAACTCCCCCGGCCGGTGGCCGAAGCGCTCGCGGTAGAACGACATCAGGTGGATGGCGGGCAGGTAGGGCTTGCTCTGCACGCCGAGCTCGCGCAGCGAGCGGATCGTGTCGTCGCGGTCGAGCCCGCGCGGGAGCTGGACAACGAACACGAACCAGCCGCGGCGGTCGCCGCCGGAGTCTTCGCAGGGCAGCTCGAGCCCGCGCTCGGCGACGAGGGGCGCAAGCGCCGTCCGATAGAGGTCGGCGACGCGGGCCCGGTCGGCGAGCATCCCGTCGAGGCGCTCGAGCTGCGCGAGCCCGATCGCGGACGCGATATCGGAGAGGCGGTAGTTGAAGCCGAGCCGGTCGTGGTCGAGCCAGCCCATGTCGGGCGCGCGGCCCTGGTTGCGCTCGGAGTCGATCGTCACCTTGTGCGCGTCGGAGCCGAGCGTGAGCATGCCGCCCTCGCCGGTCGTGAGCTGCTTGTTGGCGTAGAAGCCGAACGCCGCGGGATGCCCACGGCCGCCGACCGCGACGCCGTCGGCGTGGACCGCGCCGAGCGCCTCGCAGGCGTCCTCGACGATCGGGAGGCCGTGCTGCTCGAACGCCGGGGTGTCGGCGGGGTAGCCGAAGATGTGGACCGGCAGCAGCGCGGTGGTGCGGTCGGTGATCGCAGCGGCGGCCGCCTGCGGATCGAGGTTGAGCGTGCGCGGGTCGATGTCGGCGAACACCGGGCGCGCGCGCTCGTAGAGGATCACGTTGGCCGACGCCACGAACGAGAACGGCGACGTGACCACCTCGTCACCGTCGGAGACGCCGACCGCGCGCAGCGCGAGGTGCAGGCCGGAGG
Source organism: uncultured Solirubrobacteraceae bacterium (assembly GCA_963802905.1). Classification (GTDB taxonomy): domain Bacteria; phylum Actinomycetota; class Thermoleophilia; order Solirubrobacterales; family Solirubrobacteraceae; genus DASQFQ01. Next base: position 8,677 of record CAWDKH010000023.1, read on the forward strand.
TGCCGCTCGAAACGGCGCTCGCGTAGGGCACGCCGATGCGGGCGGCGAACGCCTCCTCGAAGGCGGGCACGCGCGGGCCGAGCGAGAGCTGGCCCGAGCGGAGGACGTCCATCACCGCGGCCTCCTCGGCGGCGCCGAGGACGGGACGGGCGAGCGGGATCTCCTCGGTGAGTGGGTCGGCGCTCAAGCCGGCCGCCGCTCCGCGCTCCCGCGGCGGTGGCCTTCGCGGCCGGGCAGCATCCCCGCCTCGAGCGAGTCGACGAGCGCGTCCCAGCTCGCCTCGATCACGTTCTCGTGGACGCCGATCGTGCCCCAGGTGTCGTGGCCGTCGGAGGCGTCGAGCAGCACGCGCGTGACCGCGCCGGTCGCCTTCCACTCGTCGAGGATGCGGACCTTGTAGTTGACGAGCTTGATGTCGCGCAGGTGCGGATAGGTCTCGGAGATCGCCTCGCGCAGCGCGGTGTCCAGCGCGTTGACGGGACCGTTGCCCTCCGCGGTGCGGACGTAGCGCTCGCCGTCGACCCAGATCTTGATCGTGGCCTCGGTCTGGACCTTGCCGTCCTCGCGCTTCTCCGCCATCACGCGCCACGACTCGAGCTGGAAGAGCGGCTGGTACTCGCCGGTCTCGCGCCGGATCAGGAGGTCGAAGGAGCCGTCGGCGGCCTCGAACTGGAAGCCTCGGTGCTCGAGTTCCTTGACCCGCTCGACGACCCGCGAGGCGGCGGCGTCGTCGATCTGCGCGCCGGTCTGCTCGGCCCGCGAGAGCACGGTCCCGCGGCCGGAGAGCTCGGAGATGAGCACGTCGCGCGAGTTGCCGACCGCGCTCGGGTCGATGTGCTCGAACGTGGCGGGGTCGGCGTTGACGCCGGCGACGTGCAGCCCGCCCTTGTGCGCGAAGGCGTTCTTGCCCACGTACGGCTGGTCGGGGTCGGGCACGAAGTTCAGGAGCTCGTCGAGGAAGTGCGCGGCCTCGGTCAGCCCGGTCAGCGACGGCAGGCACTCATGGCCCATCTTGAGCTGGAGGTTCGGGACGATCGTGACGAGGTTGGCGTTGCCGCAGCGCTCGCCGTAGCCGTTCATCGTCCCCTGCACCATCGTCGCGCCGGCGAGCACGCCAGCGAGCGAGTTGGCGACGCCGACGCCCGAGTCGTCGTGGCAGTGGATGCCGACGGCGCAGCTGACCTCGGCCACGACCGCGGCGGTGGCGGCCTGGATCGCGTCGGGCAGCGTCGCGCCGTTGGTGTCGCACAGCGTCACGTAGGCGGCGCCCGCGCCGGCGGCGGCCTGGACGCAGCGCAGCGCGTAGGCCTGGTCGTCGGCCCAGCCGTCGAAGAAGTGCTCGGCGTCGTAGACGACGGTCTTGCCCTCGCCGACGAGGAACGCGACGGACTCCTCGATCATCCGCAGGTTCTCGTCGCGGTCGACGCGCACGACCTTCTCCAGATGCAGGCCCCAGGTCTTGCCGACCAGCGTGCAGACCGGCGCGAAGGAGGTCGCCAGCCCACGCAGCGCGGGGTCGGCGTCGGCGGCGGTGTCGCGCCGCCGGGTCGTCCCGAACGCGGCCACCTGCCCGCGCAGCCCGGCGGTCTCGAGCAGCGCGAACAGCTCGGCCTCCTTGGGGTTCGAGGCCGGGAAGCCCGCCTCGATCATCGGGACGCCGAGGTCGTCGAGGAGATGCGCGACGCGCAGCTTCTCCTCGACGGACAGCGACATCCCCTCCCCCTGCATCCCGTCGCGCAGGGTGCAGTCGTAGACGAGGATCGAACTCACGGAGTCGGCGCGGGCACCGGCACCACGTCGTTCCAGTCGGCGTAGCGCTCGGCGCGCCCGTGCAGCGCGTCCTCGAACACGCGCTGGACCGCGCGCGTGATCTCGCCCGGCTCGCCGGTGCCGACGGGCCGGTCGTCGACCTCGCGCACCGGGGTCAGCTCGGCGGCGGTGCCGGTCATGAAGATCTCGTCGGCGAGGTAGAGCTCGTCGCGCGCCACCTGGCGCTCCTGCAGCTCGAAGCCGAGGTCGCGGGCGATCTGCATCGCCGCGGCGCGGTTGATGCCGCCGAGCACGCCGGAGAGGTAGGTCGGCGTGGCGATGATCCCGTCCTTGACGATGAACAGGTTCTCGCCCGTGCCCTCGCAGACGTAGCCGTGGGTGTCGAGGAGGATCGCCTCCTCGTAGCCGGCCTTGTCGGCCTCGATCTTGGCGAGCACCGAGTTGAGGTACTGGCCCGTCGCCTTGGCGGCGGGGATGACGACGTCGTTGGGCAGCCGCCGCCACGAGGACACGCGGGCGCGCACGCCGTGCTGCTTGCCCTCCTCGCCGAGGTAGGAGCCCCATTCCCAGACCGCGATGGCGACCTCGACCGGGCAGTCGAGCGGGTACAGGCCCATCGGGCCGGCGCCACGGAACACGAGCGGGCGGATGTAGCACTCCTTCAGCCCGCTGCGCTGGATCGTCTCGTGCGTCGCCTGGCGGATCTCCTCGCGGGTGTACGGGATCTCCATGAAGTACATGCCGGCCGAGCGGAACAGGCGCTCGATGTGGTCCTGGTGGCGGAAGACCGCGGTCCCGCGCGGGGTGTCGTAGGCGCGGACGCCCTCGAAGACGCCGGTCCCGTAGTGCAGCGCGTGCGTGAGTACGTGCACCTTGGCGTCCTCGTAAGCGACGTGTTCGCCGTTCATCCAGATGACGCCCGCTTGGTTCACGTGAGCTCCTTCAGGACCGCCTCGGTGGCCTCGGCGGTCGTCGCGCTTCCACCCAGATCCGCGGTTCGCAGTCCGCGCTCGAGGGCCTTGTCGACTGCCGATTCTAGGGCAGATGCCGCCTCCTCCCGGGCAAATCCGTGGCGCAGCATCAGCGCCGCCGAGAGGATCATCGCCAGCGGGTTGGCCTTGCCGGTGCCCGCGATGTCAGGCGCCGAGCCGTGGACGGGCTCGAACAGGCCCGGTCCGTCGCCGCCGAGGCTGGCGCTCGGCAGCATGCCCAGCGAGCCGGTGAGCATGGCCGCCTCGTCGCTGAGGATGTCGCCGAACATGTTCTCGGTGAGGATCACGTCGAAGTGCCGCGGGGCGGCGACGAGCTTCATCGCGCACGAGTCGACGAGCTGGTGCTCGAGCTCGACGGCGGGGAACTCCTCGGAGTGCACGCGGGTGACGACCTCGCGCCAGAGGCGGCTGGTCTCGAGCACGTTCATCTTGTCCACGGACGTCACGCGACTGCGGGCGGCCTCGAACGCGATGCGGGCGATCCGCTCGATCTCCTCGGCGCTGTACTCGCAGAGGTCCGAGGCGTGGCTCTCCGTGCGCGTCTTCTCGCCGAAGTAGATCCCGCCGGTGAGCTCGCGCACGACGAGCATGTCGGTGCCCTCGATCAGCTCGCGCTTGAGCGGGCTGGCGTCGAGCAGCGCGGCGATCGGCCGCACGGGCCGCAGGTTGGCGTAGAGGCCGAGGCCCTTGCGGAGACCCAGCAGCCCCTGCTCGGGGCGCGGCGCCTTCGGGTCGGTCGAATCCCACTTCGGTCCGCCGACCGCAGCGAGCAGCACGGCATCGGCGGCCTGGCAGGCGGCGAGCGTCGCGTCGGTGAGCGCCGTGCCGTGGGCGTCGATCGAGGCGCCGCCGAACGGGTGCTCGACGTAGTCGAGGTCGTCGGCGACGGCCCCGAGCACGGTCAGCGCGGAGGCGAGCACCTCCGGACCGATGCCGTCGCCGGGGAGGGTGACGATGGTGGGCATCGCGGCAGCCTAAAGACTCTCCCGAATTCGTTGCGGAATATGACCCGTTCGGCGGCGTCAACCGCAGTAGAGAACGCAATGACCCTTCCCACCGTCACCGAAATCATCCGCCGCCCCGAGGCCACGACGCGCGACACCTTCGTCGCCGACCTGGCCCCGCGCAAGCGCGCGGCGTAGGCGTAGGCCGGTCCTAGGCGCAGGTTGAGGCCCGCGCCTCTTGCCGCCCCACAGGGCGGCGGGCAGGGTGCCGGACATGCCCCGCCTCCGCGCCCAAGCCGGCCAGGTCGCCGCCGAGTACCTCGGCGTCCTGCTGCTGGTGGCGGTGGTCATCGCGGCGCTCATCGGCTCCCAGCTGCACACCCACATCGCGGTCGAGGCCCAGCGCGCGATCTGCAAGATCGCCGGCTCTGCCGAGTGCGGCGAGCCAGGCGTCCCGCAACCCCAGGGCGCGGGCGAGGACCAGCCTGGCGAGCCCGACCGCTCCGTCTACGACGACGAGTGCAAGAACGACCTCCCCGGCCGCCTGCTGCGCGGTGAGGGCGACGATCCCACCGACGGCGATCCCGAGGCCAACCAGGTCTACGACAACCTCGGCCAGGTCTTCGACTACTACGCCGACACGTTCGGCCGCGACTCCTACGACGACGCCGGCGCCGAGCTGATCGCCTCGATCAACTTCTGCGAGGAGCCGGGCACGCCGACCCACAACGCGTACTGGGACGGAACCCAGATGAAGTTCGGCGACGGCTACGCCTCCAGCCTCGACGTGACCGCCCACGAGCTCACGCACGCGGTCACCAACCTCACCGCCGACCTCGAGTACCAGTGCCAGTCGGGCGCGCTCAACGAGTCGATGTCCGACATCTTCGCCTCCAACGTCGACAGCGGTGACTGGGAGATCGGCGAGGACCTGCCGGGCGGCGCGCTGCGCGACATGGCCGATCCCGCCAACGGCGACCCGCCGCAGCCCGCCCACGTCGACGACTTCGTCGAGATGCCCAACGACGGCAGCCCGTTCAACGACAACGGCGGCGTCCACTACAACAGCGGCATCCCCAACCACGCCTACTACCTGATGGTGCAGTCGATCGGCCGCAAGGCAGCGGAGCAGATCGTCTACCGCGCACTCACGGAGAAGCTCGAGCCGACCTCCGGCTTCGAGGACTTCCGCACCGCGTCGCTCGACGTCGCCCGTGAGCTGTGGGGCGAGGACAGCCCCGAGTACCAGGGCACCAACGAGTCCTTCGCGGCGGTCGGCCTCGACGGGACCTGGGAAGCTCCCGAGGTGGAGGGATGCTGATGCGGATGACGATCCTGGCGGGCCTCGCGCTGGCGCTGCTCGTGGCCGGCTGCGGCTCCGACGACCCCGATGGCGACGGCGGCTCGAGCGGCGGCGAGAAGGCGGCGCTGAGCGGCCCCGTGACCTATGAGCGCGGCGGCGGCCTCAAGGGCCGGCGCGACCGGCTGGTGGTCCAGCCCGACGGCAGCGCGACGCTGACCGTGCGGGACGGGCCGAAGTCGGTGACGCTGACCGACAACGAGCTCGACACGCTCGCGGACGACCTCGACCAGGCCGACCTCGGCGCGCTGCCCCCGGACTCGACGTCGGACCGGCCGGCGCCCGACACGTTCGGCTACCGCGTGAGCTACGGCGGCGACGAGGTCACCACCGACGACACGGCCATGCCCAAGCAGCTGCGCGGGCTCATGGCCCGGCTCGGCGGGCTCGTCGATCGCTACGAGAAGTAGCGTCTCAGGGCACCACCACCGGGGCGATCGTCACCGGTGCGTGGACCGTGTAGTCGAGCTCGTCGGCCTGGGTCGTCCCGGCGGGCACCAGGACGTCCATCGCCTTGGGCACCTCGCCGGGCGCGAACGTGCAGTGCGCGTCCGCGCTCGCCTCGGCGCAGACGCCGAACTGGAAGTCCTGCGGCGTCGGCTGGAAGCCGCGCGCCTGGTCTGTGCGAGAAGCCGTCCTGGCCGGTCAGCACGACGCTGAAGCCCCAGCCCGGGCCCGGCGTGCCGAGGCTCGCCTTGGTCACGCTGAACGTGATGTAGCGCGAGCGTTCGGTTCCCCGAGATGCGCACGTCGCCGACCGTGTTGCCCGCGGCGTCGACGTACCGCTGGCCGAAGCCCTGGACCTCGATCAGCCGGCTCCAGGCGCCGCTCGCCGCGATCTCGTAGTTGCGCTGCGCGAACGACGCCGCTGTGGAGGTCGATGACGCGCCTGGCACGTGGACGTAGACGTCGACGAGCTGGGCGCCGAGCGGGCTCCCGAACGTCGGCGTCAGGTCGCGCGTGCGAACCCGGAAGATGATCCGGTCGCCGGCGTCGAAGACCTGGAACGCCTCGAGGTCGTACGCGCCGGGCTTGAAGTTGTCGCTCAACGGATAGGCGTAGTTGCCCGGTCCGTTGTCGTCGTTGAGCGGGTCGGCGGCCTCGAACAGCAGCGTCCCCGGTGAGAACTCGCGCGAGACCGTGCGCACGGCGCGTGCGGTGCCGCCCGACGGGCTCGTGGCCGCGATGTTGAGGACCGACGTGCCGCCCGCGGTCGGGACGGTGACGCTGAACGCGCCGCCGGCGCCCACCGTGGTCTCGGTCACCGTGTCGCCGGGCGGGCCGGGGTCGATGTTGGTGACCGCGACCGAGACGGTGTTGCCCGGCGCCGCGGTCCCGGTCACGTCGACCGTCGGGCCGACGAGCGCCTCGTTGGCCGGCGCGGTGACGGTCAGGTCGGTGGTGCCCTGCGTGTGCTTGACGTAGCGTCGTGTCGTGTAGCGCGGGCGGTCGAGCACGCGGCCCGCCGACGACGTCGCGCATCAGGCGCACGAACTGGCCCGCCGACCACGTCAGCGCCGCGGCCGAGCCGGCCGGCCTTGCCGTTCTCGAAGCCGATCGACGCGATGGTCGGATCGGTGCCGAACGGCGAGCGCGGCGAGGTCGGGGAGCTCCCACGCCTGCTCGGGGATCAGTCCGACGCCATGCGCCATGCCGTGCATCGCCTCGAGGCGGCCGACCGCCGCGCCGACGTCACCGCGGTCGAGCTCCCACTGCCCGCGCTCGCCCGCCAGCACCGGCCACAGGTGGCCGTTGCCCATGTTCGAGGGCGCCCACGGGTGGCCGTCGGTCGCCCCGTCGCCGTAGCCGTCGCCGTTGTAGCGTAGAAGCCGTCGCCGGTGTCCGTGGTGCGCGGATCTTCGCGTCGACGATGCCGAGCGAGCGGACGAGGTCGGGGTCGTCGCTCGGCGAGCAGGCCGAGGCGCGCGTACTCGAGGAAGCCGGCGTCGATGATCTCGCGCTGGTCGAGCGTCGGGCCGCCGTTGCCGACGTTGTAGGCGAGCGTCCGCGTTCGGGTCGCCGGTCTTCGACAGGCGGATGAAGTACGGGTCCGGGCTGAGCGGGCCGTTGGTGGTCAGCGTCCAGCGCTTGAGGTTGCGCTGGAACTCGTCGGCCGACGCCGCGCCACACGCGCGCCGACGGCGCGTCGCCGTTGCGGTCGGCGATCTTGGCCGCCGCGATCAGGCCGGCGATCTCGGCGCGAGATCGTCGACGGCGAGAAGCCGCTCTGCTCCTCCCAGCGCTCCGGGCCGAACGACGGGCCGTGGGTGGCGACGAAGTTCGCCGCCGGCTTGATGTGGGCCTTGTAGTAGTCGCTTGCTCGTGAGCCCGACGGCGAGCGCCATCACCAGCGGGTAGGCGCACTCGTCGAGCTGGGTGTTGAACGAGTCCGGCGCCGGCTTGCCGTTGGTGAGGCTGTTGCGCGGCATCGAGCCGTCCGGGAGCTGCTGGCGCTCGAACAGGAAGCGCGTCATGTCGCGCGCCGTCCGGCGGTCGCCCGCCAGGAAGAGCGCGGTCCACGCCTCGTAGAGGTCGCGCGCGAACACCTCGCGGTAGGAGCCGAAGTAGGTGTTGGCGGGGTCGCCGGCGCGGACACCGCCTGGCCCCACGGCGACGCGAGCGCGGCGGCGACGGCGCCGGGGAACGTCTTGTCCTCGGCGGCCTTCACGTAGTTGGCGCTGAGGTAGTACTCGTCGAGCGAGCGTCGTCCCAGCGGCCGGCCGAGACGCCCTTGGGGCGCCGCGGCTCGATCGAGGTCGTCGTCGTAGCGGTGCCAGCCGTCGCGTCGTAGGCGTGGCGCGGTCGTGCGAAGCGCGTCCTTGAGCGCTCTCGCGGGCCGCGCTGACGGCGCCGGCACGGCTGTCGCCGAAGCCGAGCGCGAGCGTGAACGTCGCCGTCGTGGCCGAGGTCGACGCGCGCCGGTCTGCACGAGGTTGCCGGGCGCGGCGTCGGCGTAGCGTCGCGGTCAGCGCGGCGATCGGCGTCGAGCTGCTTGAGGCCGTCGCTGGGCTGCGCCGGCGAAGCCGTTGGAGACCTGCGAGGAAGCCCGAGCGGCGTCGAGCGCGCGAGTGGACCGGGACGGCGTAGTCGCGGTTGGCGGCGTTGGTGGTCGTGACGGGGTCGGAGCCGACGAGCAGCGTGTGGCCGCCGGACGTGGCGATCGCGCCGCTGTCCGGGCCGCCGTTGCCGGTCCCGCCGCCGCCGTTGCCGTTGAGCGTCGGGTCGAAGCGGACGTAGAGCTTGTAGTCGCGCGCCTTGCCCTTGAGCGCCTCGAAGCGGCTGTGCATGACGACCGTCGGCGCGCTCGGGTCGGTCAGGTAGTCGGTGACGATCCGGTAGCGCCCGCTCTTGGCCGTCGCGGTGACGCGGCAGCGTCAGCGCGCGGTCGTCGAGCGCCTGCGACCGTGTAGGTCATGTCGCGCGTCTGCAGGTCGGTGAACGTCGAGCCGTCGGTGACGACGTACTGCAGCGTCTCGTTGTTGGTGTTGTCGTTGGTCGGGAAGTAGACGTCGCTGAGCACGCCGTCGGCGACCGTGAACCAGACCTTCGAGCCGTCGGTTGCGCGCCGTGCCGACGCAGTCCTTGCGCGCGAGGTCGAAGTGCGAGAGCGCGCCGGGCCCGTCGGCCGCGACGCCGGTCGGGCGGCGCGCCGTGTGCGGGAGTGGCCGCGAGCGCCAGTGCGACGACCAGCAGGACGGCAACGGCGAACGGGCGCGACATTGAGCTCCTCCTCAGCGGCGGCGTCCGTGCCGGGGACTCCCTCTGCGGGCGACGCTAACAGCGCTCCAGCGGCATGAGAAGGGCTCGGAGTTTGTTCCCCCGCGGAATAAATCGGGGCCGTTACGGGCGGTAGTCGAGCTCGAGCCAGCCGGCGAGCAGCTCGAGCTCCTCGCGCAGCTCCGCGTCGGTCTCCGGCGGAGCGTCGGGCTCGTGGTGGATCGCGTGTGCGCGCAGCAGCCCGGCCTGGCGATCGGCCTTGAGGTCGACGCGCGCGACGAGCCGGTCGCCGAGCAGGAACGGCAGGACGTAGTAGCCGTAGACGCGCTTGGGCTGCGGGACGTAGATCTCGAGCTTGAAGCGGAAGTCGAACAGCCGCTCGACCCTCCCCCGCTCCCACAGCAGGTTGTCGAACGGGCCGAGCAGCGCGCGGGCGTCGACCGCGCGCGGGATGCGGGCGTCGCTGTGCAGGTAGGCGGGGATGCCCCAGCCCTCGACCTCGACCGGCAGCAGCTCGCCGGTCTCGACGAGCTCTTCGATCCGGGGCCGGATCGCCTCGGCGGGCAGGCGGAAGTAGTCGCGCAGCTCGGGCAGCGCGGCGACGCCGAGCCCGCGGGCGGCGATCGCGACGAGCTGCCGCTGGGCGTCCGCCTCGTCCGGGGTCGGGGCGGCGAGCACGGCCCGCGGGAAGACGCGATCGGGCAGGTCGTAGAAGCGCTGGAAGTTCTGGCGCCGCGCCGAGGTCACCTCGCCACTCCAGAACAGCAGCTCGATCGCCTTCTTGGATTCCGACCAGTCCCACCACGGGCCCGACTTGCGGGGCCGCTGCCCGTCGAGGTCGCGGGCGGCGATCGGCCCCTGCTCGCGCACCTGCTCGAGCACCTCCTCCAGCAGCTCCGGCCGCTCCTTGCCGACGCGGCGCATGCCGCCCCACGCCTCGTCGTGGGCGCGCGCCATCCGCCAGCGCAGCAGCGGCTGCAGCTCGACCGGGATGAGGCTCGCCTCGTGGCCCCAGTACTCGAACAGGCGCCGCGGCGCGTAGTAGGCGGCACGGTCGAGCGCCTCGCGGTCGTACGCGCCGAGGCGCGCGAAGCCGGGCAGGTAGTGCGCCCGCGAGAGCACGTTGACCGAGTCGATCTGGATCAGGCCGACGCGGTCGAACAGACGCCGGATCGCGCGCCCGTCGTGCCGCCGCGGCTCGGCGAAGCCCTGCGCGGCCAGCGCGGTGCGCCGCGCCTCGGCGGCGGAAAGGCGTACGCGCGGCACCGACTCGTCAGCGCCGGCGGCCCATCAGCCCGCGCAGCGCCTGCGCGCCCTCCGGCGAGCCCTCGCCGCGGCTCCACTGCGTGACCGGGCGCTCGCCGGATTGGCCGTCGAGCTCGACGTCGACGCGCTCGTTGAAGAAGCAGAAGTGGTCGCGGATCGGCTCGACCTCACGCTCGGGCACCGGGTAGGCCCATACGAGGTCGGGCTCGACGCGGTCGCCGACGCGCACGTGCCAGTAGGCGGCCGAGCCCTTGTACGCGCAGCGCGAGCGGTTGGCGCTCGGCTCGAGCCGCTCGGTGCGCACGTCCTCAGGCGGGATGTAGAAGCGCGGCGGGAGCGTGGCCTCGAGCAGCATCAGCGAGCGGCGCGTGTCCGCGAGCACCTCGCCGTCGAGCAGGACCCGCACGTGGCGTGCGGTCTTCAGCACGTCGATGCGGCTGTAGGGGTCCTTGGGATGGCCGAAGAGCTGCTCGTCCTCGACGAACCACTCGTCCATGGCGTCCCAGTCGAGGGTGACCAGCCCGGCGAGGAACGGATCGGAGGCCTCCCGCAGCGCGTCGGGCGCCTCGCGCCCGCCGGCCGCGAGCGCGGAGAAGGTCAGCTCGCCCTTGCCGGGCGAGGGCTCGGTACGGCCGGAGGGCCCGACACAGGTCCTCGCGCAGGTCGCCGCGGGGGAACCAGAACACGGGCAGGTGGCCGGCCTCGTGCAGCAGCAGCGCCTCGCGCGAGTCGATGACGGTCTCCCCGCCGAGGATCGCGCGGACGCGGGCGGGATACGGGTCGAGGTAGAGCAGCGGTTCCGGCGGCTCGAACGAGAAGTTGAAGCGTCCTGCGCGCTCCGGGCCCAGCGGCCCCTTCCCCATCGTCAGCCCCATCAGAGCGTCAGCGTATTGGGCTGCGGCGGCTGCCGCCCCTCCCGCTCGGCCTCGTAGGCAGAGATCTCGTCGTCGTGCTGGAGCGCGATGCCGATGTCGTCGAGCCCCTCGAGCAGGCGGCGGCGGATCTCGGCGTTCAGCTCGAACGGGACGGCGCGGCCGTCGAAGCGCACCTCGAGCGCCTCGAGGTCGACCTCGCCCTCGCCGGCCTGCATCAGCGCCTTGACCTCGTCCTCGGGGATCACGACGGGGAGCAGGCCGATCTTCGTGCAGTTGGAGAAGAAGATGTCGGCGAACGAGGCGGCGACGACGGCCTTGAAGCCGTAGTCCTCGAGCGCCCACGGCGCGTGCTCGCGGCTCGAGCCGCAGCCGAAGTTCGGCCCGGTGGCGAGGATCGGGTTGGGCGGCAGGTCCCAGCCGTCCTCGTGCTTCCAGTCGTAGAAGAGGAACTCGCCGAAGCCGGTGCGCTCGACGCGCTTGAGGAACTGCTTGGGGATGATCTGGTCGGTGTCGACGTCGGCGCGGTCGAGCACGGACACGGCGCCGGAGATGACCTGGATGGGCTCCATCAGTTGGCCTCCCAGTCGCGGATGTCGACGAAGTGCCCCTCGATCGCCGCGGCGGCGGCCATCTGCGGAGACACGAGGTGCGTGCGCCCGCCGCGGCCCTGGCGGCCCTCGAAGTTGCGGTTCGAGGTCGAGGCGCAGCGCTCGCCCGGCTGGAGGATGTCGGGGTTCATGCCCAGGCACATCGAGCAGCCGGCCGTGCGCCAGTCGAAGCCGGCGGCACGGAAGACCTCGTCGAGCCCCTCGGCCTCGGCCTGGGCGGCGACCGGCTGGGAGCCGGGGACGACCATGGCGTGGACGTCGCTGGCCACCTTGCGGCCCTCGACCAGCGCGGCGGCGGCGCGCAGGTCGCCGATGCGCGAGTTCGTGCACGAGCCGATGAAGACGCGGTCGAGGCGGATCTCCTGCATCGGCGTGCCCGCCTCGAGGCCCATGTACTTGAGCGCGCGCTGGTCGCCGTCGGAGCGCGGCTCGGGCACCTGCTCGGTGACCGGCACGACCATCGCCGGCGTCGTGCCCCAGGTGACGAGCGGGGAGAGCGCGCCGGCGTCGACGGTGAGCTCGCGGTCGAAGCTCGCGTCGTCGTCGGTGCGCAGCTCGCGCCAGGCGTCGATCGCGGCGTCGAGGTCCTCAGGCGCGCCGGGCCGGCCCTCGATCCACTCGAACGTCGTGTCGTCGGGAGCGACCATGCCCGCGCGCCCGCCGCCCTCGATCGTCATGTTGCAGATCGTCATCCGGCCCTCCATCGAGAGCGCCTCGATCGCCGGGCCGGCGTACTCGACGACGTGGCCGGCGGCGCCGTTGGTGCCCATCTGGCCGATCGTGCCGAGGATCAGGTCCTTGGCGGTGACGCCGAAGCCGGGCTCGCCCTCGTAGCGGATGCGCATCGACTTCGGCTTGCCCTGGGCGAGGCACTGGGTGGCGAGGACGTGCTCGACCTCGCTCGTGCCGATCCCGAACGCGAGCGCGCCGAACGCGCCGTGGGTGGCGGTGTGGGAGTCGCCGCAGACGATCGTCATGCCGGGCTGGGTGACGCCGAGCTCCGGCCCGATGACGTGCACGATGCCCTGGCGGTCGGAGCCCATCGAGTAGAGCGTGATCCCGAACTCCTCGCAGTTGCGCTCGAGCGTCTCGACCTGAACGCGCGAGAGCTCGTCGCGGATGCGGGCAGCGACGGGCGTGCCGTCGGTCGGGACGTTGTGGTCGGCGGTGGCGAGCGTGCGGTCGGGGCGGCGGACCTGGCGGCCGGCGAGCCGCAGGCCGTCGAACGCCTGCGGGCTCGTGACCTCGTGGACGAGGTGGAGGTCGATGTACAGCAAGCCCTCCGATACCTCGTGCTGTGCCCAGATGCGATCGAACAGCGTCTGGCTCATGAGCGGCGCAGCCCTGCCGACACGACGGCGAGCAGGACCGCTTCCTCCTCTCCTGGGTTCTCGAAGTGGTGTGGCAGGTCGGCGTCGAAGGTCACGCAGTCGCCGGTGGCGAGCTCGTGCCGGGCGCCGTCGCAGACGAAGGTCAGGGTCCCGCGCTGGACGAGGCTGGTCTCGCGCGCGCCGGCCTCGTGCATCGGCGGGTCGCCCGGGCCGCCGGTGCGGGCGCCGGGCTGGAGCGTGTGGGTCGAGACCTCGGCGCGCTGGCCGGGCAGCGGCGGCGTGAGGACCTCCCAGCGGTGGCCGTCGGCGCCGCCGGAGCGGCGGTCGGACGGGCGCACGACGGTGACGGTGCCGCCCTCGTCGAGGCGCAGGAGCTGGGACAGGCGGAGGTCGAGGCCGGCGGCGATGCGGTTGGCGACGGTCAGCGTCGGGCTCGTCTCGCCGCGCTCGACCTGGGAGAGCATCGGTGCGCTGACGCCGGAGCGCTGCGCGAGGTCGCGCAGGCTGAGGTCCATGCCTTCGCGGAGCGCGCGGACGCGGGAGCCGACGTGGGTGGCGACCTCCATACAGACGTACGTTATCGCATACAGGCGTCTGTGGTTGTGCCGGCGAACTGCGGCTGGCTAGGAGTCGGGGTTCGAGGTGCCGCGGAGCCCACGAGTGTCGTCTCGAGGTCGCATACCGACCCTGAGGTGACACTCGTGGCCGCCGGGCGGTTCGGACCCGCTCTCCTCAAGCCGCCGTTGACGTCCGGTCGCGCCGCTGCGAACGCTGCGAGTTCGCGCAACGCCCCGACCGGGCATCCCCTTTGCACCATGCTCCGGTCCGTCGCACTCGCCCTGCTTGCGCTCCTGCTCCTCGCCGCTCCGGCGAGCGCCGCCGACCCGCGCCGCAGCGAGCAGTGGAACCTCGACCTGATCGAATCCGACGCCGCGCACAAGGTCTCCACCGGCGCCGGCGCGATCGTGGCGGTCGTCGACTCCGGCGTGCAGGCCGACCACCCGGACCTCGCGGGCCACATCGGCCAGGGCTACGACGTGGTGCAGGGCGACACGACCGCACAGGACGGCGACGGCCACGGCACCCACGTCAGCGGGATCATCGCCGCGACGAGCGGCAACGGGGTCGGCGTCGAGAGCGTGGCGCCCGGCGCGACGATCATGCCGATCCGGGTGCTCGGCGACGACGGCGGCGGCGCGACCGACGACGTCGCCCGCGGCGTCGACTACGCGCGCACCCACGGCGCGAACGTGATCAACCTGTCGCTGGGCAGCGAGGTGCCGCTGATCGGCGCGACCGGCGGCGACGCGTTCGACGCCGCGGTCCATCGCGCGATCGCGGCGGGCATCGTCGTGGTGGCGGCGGCGGGCAACAACGGCGTGCCGGTGTGCGAGCAGCCCGCGGCGGGCGACGGGCTGCTGTGCGTGGGCGCCGTCGACAAGCGCAAGCAGCGCTCGTTCTTCTCCTCGTTCGGCAGCGGGCTGGGGCTGGTGGCGCCCGGCGGGTCGGGCGGCTCCGCGACCGGCATGCCGGGCGAGGACGTGCTGTCGACGTTCAAGGGCTCCGCCTACGAGGCGCTGGCGGGCACGTCGCAGGCGGCCCCGCACGTGTCGGGCGTCGCCGCGCTGCTGGTCGCGCGCGGCGTGCGCGGGCAGGCGGCGGTCAAGCGGATCCTCGCCACGGCGACCGACCTCGGGACGCCGGGCACCGACCCGGAGTACGGCGCCGGGCTCGTCAACGCGCGCGCCGCGGTGGCGGGGCTGGGCGGCGGCGCGCCCGCAGGTGGCACGCCCGCGGGGACGCACCGCGCCCTGCCGGCGTTCGTGCGCGTGAAGAAGAGGCAGCGGGCGCGCAGCGTGCTGCGGCGCGGGATCCGGCTGCGGGTGCGCGCCGTCCGCGCCGGGCGGGTCCGCGTGCGGGTGCTGGCGCGCGGCCACGTGATCGCGCGCGGCTCACGCAAGCTCCGCGCTGAGCGCGCGGCGACGGTCGTCGCGCGGCTCAACCGCCGCGGCCGCCGGATGGCACGCGGCCGGCCGTTCCGGGCCCGCGTGCGGGTTCGGCTGCCGGGCGAGCGGCGCGATCGCGTCCGCAAGATCCGCGTGCGCTGACCCGCCGTACCCTGGACCGGGTGTCCGAGCCCCTGACCCACCGCCCCGACGTCCTCGTGCTCGCCGCCGGCGGGACGCTCGGCGAGGCCTGGATGCGCGGGCTGCTCGACGGCGCCGGCGCGGCAACCGGGATCGACTTCCGCGACTGCGAGTACTTCGTCGGCACCTCCGCCGGCTCGATCGTCGCCGCGTTCCTGGCCGCCGGCCGCGAACCGGACTCGGGCGCCGAGGCGCGCGCCGCGCGCGACTGGAGCGAGGCCGCCGGGGACGCCGGCAACGGCGCCGGCGGCCCGTGGATGGCCGAAGCTGACCCGGGCGACGCCGAGGGCGGCCCGCTCGCCGCGCTCGGCCGCGTCGGGCGCACCGCCGCCGCTCCCTTCGCGCCGCTCGCGCTCGCCGCCGGCGCTCCCGGTGGTGCGGTCGCGCGGGCTGCTGCGCTCGCCGCCGTGCCGCGCGGGAAGCGGTCGCTGCCCGGGCTGGGCCGGCTGGTACGGCAGTCGGGCGCCGAGTTCGACGGCCGGCTGCGGATCGCCGCCGTCGACCGCCGCAGCGGCAAGCGCGTCATGTTCGGCGCGCCCGGCGCGCCGCCGGCGAGCGTCGCGCAGGCGGTGCTCGCCTCATGCTCGATCCCCTGGGTCTTCGCGCCGGTCAAGATCGGGGGGCGCGAGTACGTCGACGGCGGCGTCTGGAGCCCGACGAACCTCGACGCCACCCCTGCGCGGCGCGGCACCGAGGTCCTCTGCCTCAACCCGACGGCAGCCATGCGGCCGCTCAGCCGCGTCTCCAACGCCGCCGCGCTGGCCGAGTCGCTCGCGCTGAAGGCGCGCGGGGCGCGCGTCAGGACGCTCCGCCCCGACGACGACGCGGCCGAGGCGATGGGCAGCAACCTGATGGACCGCAGCCGTGCGCCCGAGGCGCTCGCGGCCGGCTACGCGCAGGGGCGCGCGCTGGGCGGATGAGCCACCAGGACGTCAACCGCGGCTACTGGGCCGGCCAGGCGCCGGACTACGCCGTGACCGCGCCGCGCGACTGGGCCGAGGCCGAGCCGAGCTGGGGCATCTGGAAGATCCCGGAGGCCGACGTCGGCGCGCTGCCCGACGTCGACGGCCTCGACGCGATCGAGCTCGGCTGCGGCACCGCCTACTTCTCCGCCTGGCTCGCCAAGCGCGGCGCGCGGCCGGTCGGCATCGACCAGTCGCCCGAGCAGCTCGCGACGGCGCGGGCGATGCAGGCGCAGTTCGGGCTCGAGTTCCCGCTGATCCAGGGCGACGCCGAGGCGGTCCCGCTCCCGGACGCGAGCTTCGACTTCGCCCTCTCCGAGTACGGCGCCAGCCTGTGGTGCGAGCCGGAGCGCTGGATCGCCGAGGCCGCGCGGCTGCTGCGCCCCGGCGGACGGCTCGTGTTCCTCACCAACTCGCCGCTGGTGATCCTCTGCTCCGCGCCCGACTCGGTGGTCGCCAGCGAGCGCCTCGAGCGCCCGCAGTTCGGCCTCCACCGGGTCGAATGGGACGACGACGAGGGACACTCGATCGAGTTCCACCTCGCCCACGGCGAGATGATCCGTGTCCTTCGCGACGCCGGCTTCGAGGTCGAGGCGCTGCACGAGCTGCGCGCGCCGGAGGGCGCGAGCACGCGCTACGAGTACGTCACGCCCGAGTGGGCGCGGCAGTGGCCGTGCGAGGAGATCTGGGTCGCCCGCAAGCGCGTGGAATAGCTCGCGCCCGCGCGTCGTCTGGCCTCCCATGGCCCTCGATCTCGACGCGCTCGAAACGAGCTTCGACCTCGTCGCCCCGCGCGGCGACGAGCTGATGGACGTCTTCTACGTGCGGCTGTTCAAGACCGCGCCCGCGGTCGAGCCCCTGTTCGCCGGCGCGGACATGCAGCGGCAGAAGGCGATGCTGCTCGGCGCGCTCGTGGTCCTGCGCAAATCGCTGCGCGACCTCGACGCGATCGCCCCGACGCTGCACGGGCTCGGCGCCCGCCACGCCGCCTACGGCGCGCAGCCGGCGCACTACCCGGTGGTCGGCGCCGTCCTCATCGCGTCGATGGCGGAGATCGCCGGCCTCGACTGGCGCCCTGAGTACGAGGACGCCTGGGCCGAGGCCTATTCGATCGTGGCCGGCGCGATGCTCGACGGCGCCGCCGAGGTCGAGCTGCCCGAAGCCGCTTAGGGCGTGGGGCTGAGCTCCTGCTCGGCCGCCTCGACCACGGTCGCCTCCGCGGCGGCGATCACGCGCCGCTCGCAGTTGGAGAGGGCGCGCGTGTAGGCGAGCGCGGCCGCCTCGATGATGTCGGTCGAGACGCCCTGGCCGGCCGCGGACTGGCCGGCGAGCTCGAGCACCACGCTCGCCTCGCCGAGCGCGTCCTGGCCGCCGGTCACCGAGTCGATGCGGAACTCTCGTAGCCGCGCCTCGCGCTTGGTCGCCGCGTTGATGGCGCGGAAGATCGCGTCGACCGGGCCGTCGCCGGTGAAGTCGCCGCGCACGACCTCGTCGTCGGGGGTGCGCATCTCGACCACCGCGTGCGGCGGGCGCCGCGTCGAGGCCTCGACGTCGAACCACTCGAGCGTGTAGGCGCGCATGTCGTCGCGGAGCTCGTCGGTGACGAGCGCCTCGAGGTCCATGGCGGTGACCTGCTTCTTCTTGTCCGCGATCTCCTTGAAGCGCTTGAACGCGGTGTTCAGCACCTGGCCGGAGACCTCGTAGCCCAGCTCCTCGAGCGCGCTCTTGAGCGCGTGGCGGCCGGAGTGCTTGCCCAGCACCAGCGAGTTGGCCTCGAGCCCGACGGTCGTGGCGTCCATGATCTCGTAGGTCGAGCGCTCCTTGAGCACGCCGTCCTGGTGGATGCCGGACTCGTGGGCGAACGCGTTGCGGCCCACGATCGCCTTGTTCGGCTGCACCGGGTAGCCGGTGAGGCGCGAGATCAGGCGGCTCGTGCGCGCGATCTCGCGCGTGTTGACGCCGGTGTGCAGCCCGCCGACGTCGGCGGCGCGCGTGTGCAGCAGCATCACGATCTCCTCGAGCGACGCGTTGCCCGCTCGCTCGCCGATCCCGTTGATCGCGCACTCGACCTGCCGCGCGCCCGCCTGCAGGCCGGCGAACGAGTTCGCCACCGCCAGGCCGAGGTCGTCGTGGCAGTGGACGGAGAGGACGACGTTGCGCAGGTCCGGCACCAGCTCGTAGAGCCGGCCCAGGAACGCCGCGTACTCGTTCGGCATCGTGTAGCCGACGGTGTCGGGGATGTTGATCGTGCTCGCGCCCTCGTCGAGCGCGATCTGCACGACCTCGGCGGTGTACTCGACGTCGGCGCGGGTCGCGTCCATCGGCGAGAACTCGACGTCGTCGACGAGCGAGCGCGCGTGGGCGACGGCGGCGCGGGCCTGGCCCTTGACGTCCTCGCGGGTGGAGGCGAGCTGGTGCTCGATGTGGATGTCGGACGTCGAGACGAACGTGTGGATGCGCGGCCGCTCGGCGTCGCGTACTGCCCCGTAGGCGGCGTCGATGTCGCCGACATGAACGCGGGCGAGCCCGGCGATCACGGGGCCCTGCACCTGGCGGGCGATCGCCTGGACGGCCTCGAAGTCGCCCGGCGAGGCGATCGGGAAGCCGGCCTCGATCACGTCCACGCCCAGGCGCGCGAGCTGGTGCGCGATCTCGAGCTTCTCGCTCGTGTTCAGCGAGATCCCCGGGCTCTGCTCCCCGTCCCGCAGGGTGGTGTCGAAGATGATTACGCGGTCGTCGGTCATGTCACTCCTCTCGTTGGCTGCTCGCCTCTTCTCGCTGGGTTTGCGGCTTCGCGGCCGCCACGCACTATTCCCCCCGAGGGGGGAGGAGAAGAAGGAGAAGGTGCAGCCGGAGTGACATGCGCTTCGGAGCGTACAGCAGATCGGCTGCTAGCCGATCGAAACGAGCTTCTTCTTGTACTTCAGGAACGCCTTGCGGATGTGCGGCTCGACCTGGTCCTGCAACACCTCGGCCGCCAGCTTCGCGGCCAGCGCGGCGTCCTCGTCGTTGCTCAGGTCCATGCGCATCAGGTTCAGCGCCTTGACGGTCTCGTCGCGAACGGCGCCGGTGAGCCCTTCCAGCCGCTGGAGGTCCTTCTTGGAGGAGGTGGGCTTCAGCAGCTCCTTGCGGACCGCCATCTGCATCTCCCGGTTGGCGCCGATGGCGCTGGTCGAGATCACTGTCGACTTGTCCCCGACGCTGGTGATCTCCTCCTTGCGCACGTCCGGGTGGGCGTGGCAGAAGATCGCGATGCCCATCTTCACGCTGCCGCCGACGCTCGGCGCGTAGAGGATCTTGCGCACGTCGCGGGTCAGGTCGATGCCGCCGAAGATCTGGAGCTCGAACGGCAGGTTCGCCGCGATGTTCATCGACCGCGTCTTGGCGGCGTTGATGACCTCGTAGAGCATCGTCATGTTGCGCTTCCCGAGCAGCCCCGTGAGGTTCGTGCCCGTCACGAAGTCGAGCAGCGCCAGCAGCGGCTCGCGGCGCGGCGGGCCGTGGTCGGTCGCCGTGTAGACGAGCCGATTGCGGACCTCCTCCTTGAGCAGGAAGTGGACGTCCCCGTAGTAGCCGACCCCGGCGCCCTTGGTCTCCCCGGTGTCGGCCCGCTGATGCTCCATCGAGCCGTACATCCGGGCCCAGTTGACGTTGGCCGCGCCGAACGTGGGCATCTCGCTCGCCCCCATGCCCAGCAGCCCGGTCATCAGCTCGTCCTTCCAGCGCCGGAACCGCAGGTACTTCTCGCCGCGCTCCGCGGCGTGCATGGCGTCGTCGTACTTGCCCGCGTGCTCGATCGTGCCGATGGCGTCGGCCTTCCCGAACACCTCTGCGACCTGGGCCGTCTTCTTCGGCGTCTCGGTCGCGGGCTTGAACTTCGTCTTGTCGTCCTTGGGCGCGCCGGCCCCGAACCAGCGCTGGCCCTCGACAGTGATCGTCAACGGCACGGTCTTGAGCCAGGTCTCGATCGTGCGCGTCAGCGCGTCCGCCTCGGCACGGGCCAGACCCAGTTCCTTGGCGATGTGGACGGCGAGGGCGTCACGCGCGCCCTGGATCACCCCCGGCTTCTCGGCCCGCTCGATCTCGGTCAGGTGCC
This sequence comes from uncultured Solirubrobacteraceae bacterium, assembly GCA_963802905.1. Classification (GTDB taxonomy): domain Bacteria; phylum Actinomycetota; class Thermoleophilia; order Solirubrobacterales; family Solirubrobacteraceae; genus DASQFQ01. The sequence continues at coordinate 28,745 of CAWDKH010000023.1, forward strand.
GCTCCTGCTTGTTCGTCATGCCCGCGTGCCGGGGCGCGAACGCCGCCTCGTCCACCGCGGCCGACGGTGTCGTGACCTCGGCGAGCAGGGCGCCGAGCCTGTCCTCCGCGTCCTTGCCGAACACCAGCCCGCCTCCCCCGTGCTTGCGCGGCGGCGCGGCGACCTTGCCGAACAGCTTCTCGAAGTAGGCCCCCGACAGCTCGCCGGTGGTCTCCTTCACGTTGTAGGCGCCCGTGGGCTCGGCGTCCGTGAGGCCCTTCTTCGTGTAGGCGGCCATCTCGGCCTCCCACTTGTGGCGCAACAGCTCGTACATGTCCGCCGGCCTCTTGCCCATCGCCGTGGCCATCTTGCGGACGCGCTCGGCCGCGGCCGCGACGCGCAGCTCGCCGTGCATGTAGAGCCCGAGCGGATCGTCCGCCAGCAGCCCTCTCGTCGTCGCAAGCGCCTCGGTGCCGCGCTTGTCGCCCACGCCTCCGAGGCCGGTCTGGGTCTGGATCTCCTGCTGGTAGAGATCGAACAGATGGTGGGCGATTCGGGGCTGGATGCCGGGATCGACGAGCTCCTCGGCGATCATGCGCGCGACGCCGTTGAGCGCGATGGCCAGCATCACCCCGGTGTTCGTGCGCCCGCCGTGGCGGCTCTCGAACATCTCGTTGTAGGCGTCGACCTGGCGCTTGACCTGCGCCTTCATGTCCTCGCCGCGCAGCTGGCCGGCCAGCTTGCCCTTCATGAACGGGATCCGCTCCACCGCGCCCATGACGGCGTCGGGACTGAGGCGGTAGCGGGCGAGCACGCGGCGGACGCCGCGATTGCCGATCGCATGCTGCAGCTGGCGGAGGTCCGCCGGGGTGTCGAGGCGCAGCGAGGAGGAGAGCGATGCGCGGTCGCGTGCGGACGCCGGGCGAGCCGTCCTGGCAGCGCGCACTCTCACGCGCCGATGCTCTCAAAGCGGCCCTGCCCGATCGGGCAGAGCCGGGGCGGCTAGTCCGCCGCGGCCTCCCAGCCGTCGAACTCGCCGTCGTGGCGCGCGGCGAGCTCCTCGAAGCGGTGGCGGAAGCCGGTCACGTTGTCGCGGTCGACGCGCAGCTCGCGGGTCGCCCGCAGCGCCCACTGCTCCTCCTCGCCGGCGGCCTCGAAGCCGACGACCTCGTAGCCGAGCTCGCTCAGCTCCTCCTCGGCAGCCGCGGAGGTCTCCTCGGTCGGGAACAGGAGGTCGACGCGGATCTCCCGCGGCTCGGAAAGGTCCTCGCCGTGCTCCTCGAGCGTCTCGAGGATCTCCAGATCGTGCTCATCCGGGGTCTCCCCCTCCTCGGCGAGGATGTCGAACTCCGCCTCTTCATCTGCCATGACGCGCACTGTAGAGGCGAATCACGGAGCGGGCACGCCGCGGCCGCCCGCGCGATGCTCGTCCGCACCCTGCAAGCGCTCTCGCTCGACCTGCGCCGCCGTGCGCTCCTGATCGAGCCGCGCGAGGTACTGCTCGGGCGTGAGCACCGTGTTGCCATCCACCACGACGTCCACCGACGACGCGTTGATCCCCGCCTCGTCGCGCCCGCGGCCGAGCCGGATGCGGCGGCGGAACCGGTGCCCGCGGCGGTTGCGGAACACGCGGCGGATCGTGACGCTCGGGGAGTCGGCGACAATGCGGATGCTCGGGTCGCCGAAGAAGGCGCGCAGGATCTCGGCCTCGGCCTCGATCCCGAGGGCGTGGCCGCGGTCGAACTCGGCCTGGCTGAAGTTCGTGCCGATGCGGCGCGCGTAGTTGCTCGTCGCGGCCCGCTCGGTCAGGAAGTGCACGAGCAGCATCTGGAAGCCGAGGTCGTCGCCGGCGAGCAGGTCGTCGATGTCGACGTAGCCGCTCGTGAACGCGTCGCCGTCGACGTTGTCGTGGAACCCGGAGGCGCGGTCACCGAGGAGCCCGTGGCGGTTGGTCATCCGCATCGGCAGGACCGCGTCCTGGTTGACGAGCGCCATCATCTGCGTCTCGAAGTTGTTGGGCGTGAGCCCGGGGATCGCCTCGAACTGCAGCTCGCGGCCCTCGAGCTTCCAGAACAGGGCGGGCGACAGCGCGTTCAAGCGGTCGATGAACTCGGGGACGCGCGCGAAGCCCGACGCCTCGCCGCGCCCGACGTCGCGGACCTCGACCTTGCGGTCGATCCGGAGCGCCGACACGACCGCGCGATTGCCCGCTGTCCGCTGGAGCGCGAGGATCCGCTGCGCCGGGTCGAGCGGAACGGCACGCTCCGGCGGCGCCGCTGCTGGAGCCTCTGGCTCAGGTCCGGCCTGCGTCCGTGCCGCGTCCACGGCGCGACCCTACCGCCGGCTGGGGACCACGTCACCGGTCCGGCGACGCCTGCCCGCAAGTCTGCCCTAGCGCGTCATGGCCACCAACGCAGCGCGGAGATGCCGAAGCGACGCGGCAGCGTCGCAAGAACGCGGTCTCCCGAGCCGTCAACGCGTCCGACCGAGACCTCGAACCCGCGCTCGCCAACCGCAACGTAGGCGAACGACCGGCCGTTCGGAAGCCACAGCACGTGCGAGATCGTCTTCCGGAGCGTGACGCTCTCCCGGAGCGTTCGAACGCGGCCGCCGTTCGGGGGCATGGCGACCAGATCTCCAGTCGCCACTAGCACCTGCCGGCCCTTCGGCGACCACGCGACGTCGGCGGCGCGGGCGCATGACCCGCGACGGGGGCGGTAGAGCGTCCGAATCCTGCCGCCGCGGACGGGGATGCTCGCAACCCCCACCTCGCCGCACACGGCGTCACGGAGCCTGCGGAGGAACGCGATTCGCGTGCCGTCCGGCGACCACGACAGGTGCCCGGTCGCACCGAGTCTCGGGCCGACGCCCCGCCCGATGAGCGGCGTCGATCTGCCCAAGCCGGGCCCGGTGACGCGGATCACGCCGGCCCGGATGAATGCGATCCGACGTCCGTCGGCGCTCCACGCCGCGTCGCTGGCTCCGTCGGCGAGCAGCCGCCGATGGCTGCTGCCGAGCGTGGGCGCGACCACCAGCGTGCGCTCTTGGTCGAAAAAGGTGACGAGGCGCCCGTCTGGCGAGGGTGTCACCGGATACGCCTCGCCGCTCAATCGGCGCCACCTCAGGGCACCGCTCCCTGGCTCGACGAGCGCCATCCGTGGACCCGTGACCTGGTGACCGGTGCCCGCCCCCATCAGGAAGCCCTGCACAGAGATCGCGCCCTGACTGCGTGTCGCCGAGACGTCGTGCGTTGGCAGTGCGGACGCCGCGGGGGCGCTGACCACCAACGGCCATGCAACGCCAAGGCCGGCCAGGCGGGCGATCCGACGAGTCCTCGCGGCCATCGCATCCTCCTCGGGCTGGGCCACCGATCCTCCAGCCCGCGAGCGCGGGTGTCAACGGCGGGGCTAGTGTCGGCGCCGCCCGTGCCCACCGTCCATCACATCCCCGCCGAAGGCCCGCTCGCTGAGCAGCGGCGCCGATGCGCTCGGGCTCATCTACGGCGACGGGGTCGGAGACGCCGAGTGGATCGCCGTGCCGGCCGCGCGGCTCGACCCGGCGTTCTTCACCCTGAGCTCCGGCGTCGCCGGCGAGTTCGTCCAGAAGTTCGCCAACTACGGGCTGCGGCTCGCGATCGTCGGCGACATCTCGGAGCCGCTGGCGCAGAGCGCCTCGCTGCGCGACTTCGTGCGCGAGAGCAACCGTGGGCGGCACGTCTGGTTCGTCGCCGACGCGGACGAGCTCGCGCAGCGCCTGCTCACGCAGCAACCGCGACGACCGTGACGCCCGGCAACTCGTAGCCCGTGCCGGTGCGGAAGGGCGCGAAGGAGGACTCCAGCGACGCAGCGAACGTTGCGCGCTCGGCGTCGGAGAGGCCCTGGAGCACGACCCCCATCGGCCCCGAAGTGTCGGTGGCGTGCGCGACGCACTCGTCGATGTCGCGGAAGCGGAAGCTGACCGCGATCTCCTCGATGCGCACGTCGGCGAATCCCGCGCCCGCAAGCAGGCCACGCACCCGCTCCGGATCGTGCAGCCGGAACGGCCCGGGCGCGTCCGGGTCCGGCGGCGGCATGTGGCCCGCGCGCACGAGCGTCATGCCGACGGTGGCGAACAGCGGGTTGCGCTCGACGGCCCCCCAGACCGCGAGCACCACGCGCCCGCCCGGGCGCAGCACGCGCCGCGTCTCCGCGAACGCCGCGGCCGGGTCGGCCGCGATCATGTACGCGTAGCGGCAGAGCACGCCGTCGACGGTGTCGTCGCCGAGCTCGATGCGCTCCATGTCGAGCAGGCGGTAGTCGACGTTCAGCACGCCGCGCTCGGCGCCGCGGCGGCGAGCGACATCGAGCATCTCCGGCGAGACGTCGCTGCAGATCAGGTGGCCGCCGGTCGCCGGTCAGCGCCGCCGCGTCGAAGCCGGTGTCGCCCGGGCCGGCGGCGAGCTCGAGCAGCGTCTGGCCCGGCTGCGGCGCGAGCTCCCGCAGCATCCACTCGCGGACCGGGGTGGTGGTCGTCTCGATGTGCGCGCGCCACCGCTCCCAGCCCGGTGCGACCGCGGCGGCGATCTCGCGGACGGTGCGACGGTAATCCTCCAGCGTCTGGGTGGCCATGCGACGCTCCTCTCGGCTCGGCTGTGTTCCCGCGAGCGAAGCTACGCGCGGCCGGAGCCGCCGCCAATCGGGAGTTCTCCCCAGGCGGCGAGGCCGTGCTCCATGGCGAACAGCGCCGCCGCCGCGCGCGTCGAGACGCCGATCTTGCCGTAGGCGTTCTGGATGTGGCGATCGGTCGTCTTGGCCGAGATCCCGAGCGCGCGGGCGACCTGCTTGGTCTGCAGCCCGCGCGCCAGCAGACCGAGGACCTCCGCCTCGCGCTCGGTCAGCCCTGCTGGGCGCTCCATCCGCGGCACCGGCTGCCCCGCCGCCTCGAGCACCGCGGTGACCGCGGTGACGTCGAGCCGCCCCGCGCTCGCCTCGCGTCCCAGTGTGGCCGCGGCCTCGTCCGCCGACAGCGCCGCACGGTGGGGCCGCGGCTCCGTCATGGCGCAGTAGGCGTCGGCGGCGGCGAGCAGGCGCGCCGCGAGCGGGAGCGCAGCGGCAGCGGCGCCGCGGTGGTAGCCCGAACCGTCGAGGCGCTCGTGGTGGGCGCTGGCGACCGACGCCAGCGCGGCGAGCGACGGTGAGTGGCTGAGCACTCGCTCGGAGTGGTAGGCGTGCAGCCGCACACGCTCCCACTCGTCAGGCGCGAGCGGCCCAGGCTTGTGCCAGATCCGCAGCGGGATCGCGACCCGCCCCAAGTCGTGGACGAGCGCCGCGCGGCGCACGCCCACCGGGTCCACTCCGTGGGCGCGGCACCGCTCCGCAGCCGCGCCGGCCATCTGCGCCACGCCCGCCGAGTGCCCGACCAGGTAGGGCGAGGCGAGGTCGGCGAAGTCCCCCATCGCGGCGAGTGCGCGGTCGATCGCCTCGCCGTCGAGGTCCAGCCCCGGCGCCGGCTCGGCCGCGAGCAGGCGGTCCCAAGCCGACCCCTCGGCGACGCCGGCGAAGATCTCCTCGACGTCGTCGGCGAGCCGGGTGGCGACGACCGGGTCGAAGGCGTGCCCCGCGCGGCTGCGCACCACCCGCGCGGCCACGTCGGGACCGCCGATCATGCGGTGGAAGGTGGCGTCGCGGGCGACGTGCACGATGCGCACGGCGAGCGGGATCCCCTCGCCACTGGCGCGTCCCAGCGCCCCCTTGCCGTCCCAGCGCTCGGTGAAGGCGGCGAACAGCCCCTGGATCGACGGTGGCAGCCCCAGCCGGTCGGTCAGCATCTCCCCGACCTCGCACAGCGCTGCGAGGTGGCGCGGATAGCTACTGACCGCGCGCGGCAGCTTGCGGGCGGCCGCCACGGCCCGCACCGGCGCCGGCCCCTCCAGCGGCGCGAGCGCGCGCAGGGTGCCGAGCATGGACTCGCGCGGCGACCCGAACATGCTCGGCGCGAGGTGCGACACCAGCGCCGACTCGTCGAACAGGTCCGCCGCCACCTCCGCGTCGGCCGTGCAGCCGACGTAGAACAGCAGGCACCCGTAGTAGGTCTGCCGCGCCGTCTCGTCGTCGACGCCGAGCCGCTCGCTCAGCCGCATCGCCGCGAGCGTGCTCTCGAGCCCGTGCTCGAGCGGGAGCCTGGTGGCGAGGTCCGTGGCCAGGGAGAGGGCCGCGATGACCTCCGCGGCGCGAACGCGCTCCCCGACCGGGGATGCGTTCTCCGACACAGATGGACCGTAACGGCTACGCCACGGAGCGCAACCGCTTGCGCGGCTTGCCGCGCAGCTCGCGCACGACCGACTGGAGCAGCGCCTCGGACTCGTCGCGGCGGCCGTCGGTGACCGCGTCGACGATCCCGCGCTTCTTCGCGATCAGCTCGATCATCGTCTCGTCGATCGTCTCCGCGGCGAGCAGGTACCAGGCGGTGACCGCGTCCTCCTGGCCGATGCGGTGGCAGCGGTCCTCGGCCTGGTCGTGGATCGCCGGGGTCCACTCGAGGTCGAGGAAGGCGACGTTGGAGGCGCGGGTCAGCGTGATCCCCTGCGCGCCCACGCGCGTGGAGCACACGATCAGCTGCGGGCCGCCGGGCTCCTGGAACGCCTGCACCGCGTCCTCGCGCGCCTGGGTGGAGTCGCGGCCGAGCAGGTGCGCGGCGTCCGGGAAGCGCTGGATCACGAGGTCCTGGACCTCGCGGTGGCCGCAGAACACGACGAGCGGCTCGTCGGAGGCCAGGAAGTCGTCGATCCAGGCGAGCGCCGGGCCGAGCTTGCCGCGGGCGGCGAGCCGCTTCAGCGCGTTGAGCTGCGCCAGCCGCTCGGCGCGCAGCGCGGCGGCCACCCGGCGGTCGAGCTCGGACAGGTCGAGCGGCTGCTCGCGCAGCCAGGCGATCACGTCCTGCTCGGCGAGCCGGTACTCGCGCTCGTTCTCGAGCGCGACCGGCACGACGACCTGGCGCTTGCGCGGGAGCTGCGGCAGCACGTCGGCCTTCACCCGCCGCACGAAGCAGGAGCGGCGCAGGTGCCAGTGGATGCGCTCCTCCGCCCCCACGCCCTGGAAGCGGCGCGAGAAGCGCGCGCCCGAGCCGAACTCCTCGAGCCGGCCGAGCACCCGCAGCTGGGCGATCAGCTCGTCGGGGTGGTTCATCACCGGCGTCCCGGTCAGCGCGAGCCGCAGCGCGCCGTCGGGCAGCCCCTCGGCGAGCCGGCGCACCGCGCGCGTGCGCTTGGCGCGCGGGTTCTTGACGTAGTGCGACTCGTCGAGCACGAGCGCCTTCGGTCGCGCCAGCGACAGCCGCGCGCGGTGGGCGTGGACGATGTCGTAGTTGAGGATCGTGATGTCGGCGAGCTTCGGCGTGGCGCCGGTGCCGCTCACCACCGTGATCGAGCGCTCCGGCAGCCAGCGCTCGGTCTCGCGCTGCCAGTTGAGCTTCAGGCTCGCCGGGCAGATCACCACCGCGGGATAGGCGTCGTCGGCCTCGAGCGCGGCGAGCGCCTGCACGGTCTTGCCGAGCCCCTGCTCGTCGGCGAGGAACGTCCGGCGCGCCTTCAGCGCGTAGGCGACCCCGGCGCGCTGGAACGGGCGCAGCTCGCCGCCGAGCACGTCCTCGACCGCCAGCGCGGGCCCGTCGTGCGCGCGCGAGCGCCGCACGTCGATGATCGCCGCGTCGTGCTCGGCCCGCAGGCGCTCGAGCACGTCGGACGCATTCGGCCCCACCTCGACGCCGAACGTGCGCAGGTAGTGCTCGAGCGGCTCGAGCAGGTAGGGGTCGACGGGGAGCGAGCGGCCGTGCGCCTCGCAGGCGGGCAGCGCGAGGAACGCGGGGATCGTCTCCGGGTCCCAGTTGACGTCGAGCTTGAGCCGCGGTTCCCCCACGCTCTCGATCAGCGACAGCGTGGCCGGCGCGGGCTCGAGCCCCACGCGCAGCCGCTGGGCGCAGCGCATCGCCCGCTCGTCGAAGCGGGCGCCCTTCATCTCGAACAGCGTCTCGGCGACCTCGGCGGTGAACGGCAGCCACAGCCGGCCGCCGCGGTCGTCGGCGAGCGGCGCCAGCTCCTCGGGCAGCTCGCCCGAGATCGTCGCGAGCGCGAAGTGCCCGCCGCCGTTGAGCTTCCCGGCGCCGACCTTGCCGACCCAGCCGGTGACCGCCTCGGCCAGCCACGCGTGGACGTCGGGGTGGACCTTCAGCCACTCGTGGCGCTCGATGACGCCCTTGACGTAGGGCGCGGTGCCGTCGGCCTGGAGCGCCCACCACTCCTTGCGCTCCCAGTCGAAGCGGCGGCCCGGGATGGTGCGGACGGCGTCGACCACCTCGCGCACGTACGGGAAGGAGAAGACCACGGACTCGTGGCCGTGGCGGTCGTGGCGGAGCTCGACGTTGTGGACGGGGTCGGCTTCGCGCACCGTACGGAGGCTAGACGGCGATCCGTACGCTGCCGGGCCGATGGGCCTGCGCCGCTACCGCGACCTGCTCCGCACTCCCGGCGTCGCGCCGCTGATGCTGGCCGCCTTCGTCGGGCGGATGCCGTACGGGATGAACATCCTCGCCGTCATCCTGCTGCTGCGCGCCGCAGGCTTCGACTACGCCGAGGTCGGGATCGTCACCGCGGCCTCCGGGCTGAGCGTCGGCCTCGCGGCGCCGGTGATGGGCCGCGTGATCGACCGCGTCGGGCAGACGAAGGTGCTGCTCTTCGCCGCGGTGTTCACGGCCGTGACCGGCACGGTGTTCGTCGTCGCGGTGCTCGAGGGCGCGAGCGCGACGCTCGTGACCGTGCTGGCGTTCGTCGCGGGGCTCTGCGTCCCGCCGGTCTCCCCCTCGCTGCGCGCGCTGCTGCCGAGCCTGGTCGGGCGCGAGCGGCTCGACACCGCGTTCGCGCTCGACGCGATCCTGCTCGAGCTCGTCTTCGTCGCCGGCCCGCTGCTGGCCGCGGGTATCGCGACCGCGATCTCGCCAGAGGTGGCGTTCCTCACCGGCGTCGCGTTCCAGGTCGCGGGCGGGCTCGGCGTCGCCGCCTCGCCTTACTCGCGGCGCTGGCGGCCGGAGCCGCACGAGCCCGGCACGCGCCGGGCCGGCGCCCTCGGGACGCCTGGGATCCGGGTGCTCGTGCTCGCGCTGGCGCTGACGGCGGTCGCGCTCGGGGTGCTCGAGATCGGCATCGCCGCATTCGCCGAGGAGCACGCGACCCGCGACGACGCCGGCTGGCTGTTCGCGCTCCTGAGCGTCGGATCGCTGGCCGGCGGGCTGTGGTACGGCGGCCACGAGTGGCGTCTACCGTCACATCTGCGCTTCATCGTCGTCACCGGCGTCCTCACCGCGGGGCTCGCGCCGCTGCCGCTCGCCGGGTCGATGCTGGTGTTCGGCGTGCTGGTGACGGTCGCCGGGCTCGGCCTCGCGCCCTCGACCGCCGCCGCCTACTCGCTGATCGGCGACCTCGCTCCCGCGGGCGCGGTCACGGAGGCCTACTCGTGGCAGATCGTCGGTTACGTCGCCGGCAGCGCGGTCGGCGCCTGGCTCGCGGGGGTGCTGGTCGAGCACGCCGGCGTGACCGCGGCCCTGGCGTGCGCCCCGCTCGCGGCAGCGCTCGGCCTGCTGCTCGCGCTCGCGGGCCGGCGGGCGATCACGGTGTGAGGACGACCTTCCCGATGTTGCGGCGCTCGGCGATCATCCGGTGCGCGTCGGGCGCGCGGTCGAACGGGACGGCCGCGGCCACCACCGGCTGGATGGTGCCGTCCTCCATCAGCTCGACGAGCGGGTCCATCCATGGCCGCAGCGTGCCCGCGTGCTCCCACAGCCGCAGCATGTTGAGGCCGATCACCGACTTGGAGGCGCTCATCTGCTTGATCAGGTTGAAGCGAGGCATCCGCACCGCGGCGCGGGCGGCGGTGACGACGTTGCGCTTCTCGCCGCTCATCACCGCCGACGCGCCGAACGCGATCAGACGCCCGCCGGGGTTGAGCAGGTTGTAGGAGGTGCGGAACGAGCGACCGCCGATCGCGTCCATGATCAGGTCGAACTTGGGCAAGCCGCGCTGTCCGTAGTCCACGGCAACCGCTCCTTGCGCACGGACCGCCTCGTGCTTGCCGGGTGAGGCAGCGCCGTACACCTCCGCGCCGAAGCGGTTGGCGAGCTGGATCGCTGCGATCCCGACGCCACCGGCGGCCGCCTGCACCAGCACGCGCTCGCCGGCCTGCAGCCCGCCGTAGCGGACGAGCCCGGCCCAGGCGGTCGAGTAGTTGACCGGGATCGCGGCGCCCTGCTCGAACGACAGCCGCTCGGGCAGGGGGACGATGTCCTCCTCCCCCACCACCACGCGCGACTGGTAGCCGCCGAAGTGCGTCCCGGCGAGCACGCGCTCACCGGTGTCCACGCGCGTTCCCGCGACCTCGTAGCCCACCACGGCCGGCAGCTTCGGAGCGTCGGGGTACAGACCGACCCGCGCCATCGTGTCGGCGAAGTTCACGCCGCAGGCCCGCACGTCGATCGCCACCTGGCCCGGCCCAGGCTCCGGATCGGGGCGCTCCTCGACCTGCAGGACCTCGGGCGGTCCCGCTTTGGTGATGACGACCGCGCGCACCTAGGCGGTGGCGCGGACGACCAACACGGGGCGCTCGGAGAGGTGCAGCAGCTTGTGGGCCGTCGAGCCGACCAGCGCGCCCTTCAGCGGCTTCTCGCCGTAGGAGCCGACGACGATCATCTGGGCGCCGACGTCGTCGGCAACCGCCACCAGCCCGGTGCTGGGGCGGTCGTTGACCAGCTCCGCGCGCGCGGGCACGCCCGCCGCCTCCGCCTGCTGCTTCGCCTCGGCGAGGTGCGCCTCACCGAGCTCGCGCAGCGACTTCAGCATCTCGCCGACATCGCCGCCCGCCGGGTTCGCCCAGTAGGCGAACGCGAAGACGACGCGCACGTCGAGCGCCTTGGCCAGCCGCATCGCCTCACTCGCGGCGGCGCGCGCGCCGGGCGTGCCGTCGTAGCCGACGACGAGGTCGTCGGCCATCAGGCGACGCCCGCGGTCTCGGCCGGCAGCGTCGGCGGCGGATCCTCGAGCGAGCCGGGGTCGGCGACCTCGGCCTTGCGCCCGAAGAAGTCACGGTGCCCGGCGGCATACCACCACAGCATCAGCACCACGCCGAACAGCATCAGGCCGATCCCGATGACGAGCGGCGGGCCGAGGCCGAGCCAGGAGTCGCCCGACTCGGAGTTCTCGGGCTTCGAGAGGTCGATGATCGACTTGATCAGGACCCAGGTGAGGATCGCTCCGCCGAGCACCGGCGCGACGCCGACGAAGAAGAAGTTCTTGACGCTCTTGAACAGCTCGTGGCGGTAGTAGATCGCGCACGCGAAGCCGGTGATCCCGTAGTAGAAGGCGATCATCAGGCCGAGGGCGGCGATCGAGTCGTAGAGGATGTTCTCGCTCACCAGCGTCAGCCCCACGTACCAGACGATCGACAGGACGCCCATGAGGATCGTCGAGACGTGCGGCGTGAGGAAGCGCGGGTGGACGAGGCCCAGGCTCTCGGGCATCGCGCCCGCGCGCGCCATCGACAACGACGTGCGCGCGGTCGGCAGGATCGTCGTCTGCGTCGACGCCGCAGCGGAGGTGAGCACCGCGATGATCACGATCTTGTCGAGGCTGCCGAGCACGTCGCCGGCCAGCAGGCCGAGGGCGTCGCCCGACTCGTCGTTCTCGATCGTGCTCGTGCCCGCGAAGGCGATCGCGGCCGTGGCCACGAGCACGTAGATGCCCACGAGGATGACCGTGCTGGCGATCGCAGCCTTGCCGGGCGTCGACCCGGAGTCGGTGGTCTCCTCGTTGACGCACACCGTGCTGTCCCAGCCCCAATAGATGAACACCGCCACCAGGAGGCCTGCCACCAACCCGTCGACCGAACTGATCGCGAACGGCGAGAACCAGCTCAGCTCGGGCTTGATCGAGCCGTCGAGCGCGTCGCCTGAGTAGACCTTGTAGAGCGCGACGAACGCGAACAGGGCCAGCGTGATGATCTCGGCGCCCAGCAGGCCGACCTGCGTGCGCGCGGACAGCTCGATGCCGTAGACACAGATCGCGGTCATCACCGCGATCCACAGCACGCCGACGAGCGTGACCGCGAAGACGGAGTCGGCGGCGGCTTCCCAGCCGACGAGCAGGAAGCCGTACAGCCCGGCGATCTGCGCCAGGTTCGCCATCACGATGATGTCGGCGACGATGATCGCCCAGCCGCCGATCCAGCCCGCCCACGGGCCCATCGCCCGCGTGACCCACGAGAACGTGGTGCCGCAGTCCGGGTCGGCGCGGTTCATGTAGTAGTACGACGCCGCGATGAAGAGCATCGGGACGAACGCCAGGATCAGCACCGCGGGCGACTGCAGGCCGACGGCGGCCACCACCAGCGTGAGCACCGCGGCGAGCGAGTAGCCCGGCGCGGTCGAGGCGACGCCGATCACCACGCTGGACACGAAGCCCAGCGCATCCTTCTTCAAACCCTTGTCAACGACGCCCTGGCTCGCCACCGCGGCGAACCTACTCGACCGTGTAGTCCGTTGTCCAGGATGGACTACGGGACTGTGCGTTCTGTAGGGTGCGCCGCGGGTGGAGACTGGACCGGACATCCGGCTCGAGGGTGTGACGAAGCGTTTTGGCGACATGACTGCCGTCGACGCGCTCGATCTCGAAATGCCGCGCGGCGCGTTCTACGCGCTGCTGGGGCCCTCCGGCTGCGGCAAGACCACCACGCTGCGCATGATCGGCGGCTTCGAGGACCCGACCGAGGGCAAGGTGTTCCTCGGCGGCGACGACGTCACGCAGCACCCGCCGTACAAGCGCGACGTCAACACGGTCTTCCAGTCCTACGCCCTGTTCCCGCATCTGAGCGTCGAGAAGAACGTCGCATTCGGCCTCGAGCGGCAGAAGGTGAGCAAGGAGGATGTCCGCACGCGCACCGCCGAGGCGCTCGAGCTCGTGCAGCTCGGCAAGTTCGGCAAGCGCAAGCCCGGGCAGCTCTCCGGCGGCCAGGCGCAGCGCGTGGCGCTCGCCCGCGCGCTGGTCAACCGGCCGCGGGCGCTGCTGCTCGACGAGCCGCTCGGCGCGCTCGACCTGCGCCTGCGCAAGCAGCTGCAGATCGAGCTCAAGCGCATCCAGCAGGACATCGGGATCACGTTCGTGCACGTCACGCACGACCAGGAAGAGGCGATGTCGATGGCCGACACGATCGCCGTCATGCACGACGGCAAGATCGAGCAGTCCGGCTCGGCCACCGACCTCTACGAGCGCCCCCGTACGGAGTTCGTGGCGAACTTCCTCGGGGTGTCGAACCTGATCGACGGCAAACTCGGCCGCTCCGAAGGTGGGCTGGCCAGCGTCGAAACCCACGACGGGGCGCGGCTCCAGGTCCCCGCCGACCGCGTCGGCCCGCACGACACCGACTCGATCCGCGTCGGCGTCCGGCCCGAGAAGATCACGTTAAGGCCCGCCAACGGCGCAGCCAACGGTGACCTGAACGCCCTGCGCGGCACTATCGTCGTCGCCGCCTTCCTCGGCACCTCGATCCAGTACGTGATCAAGGCGCCGGGCGGCGAGGAGCTGACCGTCTTCGCACAGAACCTCGAGGGCTTGGAGCCGGACTCGTTCGGACCCGGGCGCGAGGTCGACCTGACCTGGAATCCCCACCACACCTTCGTCGTAGCCAAGGAGCAGAGCGAGTGAGTAACGACCCACGGATCGAGCGAGCCCTCGAGGAGTTCTTCGAAAGCGAGCGCCTGTCGCGCCGCGGCTTCATCGGCCGGGCCGGCAGCTCCGGCCTTGCTCTGACCGGCCTCGCCGCGGTGCTCGCCGCGTGCGGCGGCGTGCAGGGCGAGGCGGAGAAGGCGGGCGGCGACAAGGCCGTCCACCAAGGCCGTCAGCCACCCGAAGACGGAGATCGGCAACTGGACGTTCGCCAACTGGCCGCTCTACATCGACAAGAAGGTCCTCAAGGACTTCAACAAGCAGTTCGGCGGCAAGGTCAAGTACACCGAGGAGATCAACGACAACTTCGAGTTCTTCGGGAAGGTCCGCCAGCAGCTCCAGCAGAAGCAGCCGATCGGCCGCGACATCGTCACGCTGACCGACTACATGGCCGCCCGCTGGGTGCGCCTCGGCTACACCGAGCCGATCGACAAGAAGAACGTCCCGAACTTCACGAACCTCGTCGACAACCTCAAGACGATCAACTACGACCCGAAGCGCGAGTACACGCTTCCGTGGCAGTCGGGCGCGACGAGCATCGGTTACAACATCAAGAAGACCGGGCGCGAGCTCAAGAGCGTCAAGGACCTGTTCGACCCGAAGTTCAAGGGCAAGGTCACGATGCTCTCCGAGCCCTACGACTCGGCCTCGGCGGTGCTGCTGGGCGACGGCGTCGACGCGTCGAAGGCCAACCTCGACCAGCTGCTGGGCGCGATCGAGAAGATCGACAAGGCCAACCGCGCGGGCCAGTTCCGCAAGTTCACCGGCAACGACTACACGCAGCCGCTGGCCAAGGGCGACATCTGGGTCGCGCTCGCCTACTCGGGCGACATGGTGCAGCTCCAGTCCGACAATCCGGACCTGCGCTTCGCCTACGCCGAGGAGGGCTGCCCGCTCTTCACCGACAACATGATGATGCCGGCCAAGGTCGAGCACCCGTACGCGGCCGAGACGATGATGAACTACGTCTACGAGCCCGAAGTGGCGGCCACGCTGGCGGCCTACGTCAACTACATCTCGCCGGTCAAGGGCGTCAAGGAGATCCTCGAGAAGAAGGATCCGAAGCTCGCGGAGAACCCGCTGATCTTCCCGCCCGAGGAGATCGCGGCGAAGCTGCACCCGTATCCGGCGCTGTCGCCGAAGGACGAGCAGACGATGCAGGAGGCCATGGCGAAGGTCACGGGCGCGTAGGCCATGTTGCGGCTGTCGCTGCGCAGACGACGACAGCTGCTCCCCTGGCTCTTCATCGGGCCGGGACTGCTGTGGCTGATCATCTTCTTCGCGATCCCGCTGATCAACCAGCTGAACGTCTCGCTGCAGAGCGGCGACCCGGAGACGGGCTACTCGTTCACGTGGGAGTTCAGCGTCTACACGGACGCGATCTCCGACTACTCGACGCATTTCCTGCGCTCGATCGGCTACTCGGCGACCGCGACGGTCCTGTGCCTGATCATCGGGTTCCCGCTCGCCTACTTCACGGCGTTCAAGGCCGGGCGCTTCAAGAACCTGATCCTGCTGCTGATCATCCTGCCGTTCTTCGTCTCCTACGTGCTGCGGACGGTGGCCTGGCAGCTGATCCTGTCCGACTCCGGCTGGGTGGTGGAGCGCCTCCGGGACGTCGGGCTTGTCTCGGAGGACGGGCGGCTGCTGGCGTCGCGGACGGCGGTGATCGCGGGCATCACCTACAACTTCCTGCCGTTCATGATCCTGCCGCTGTACGTGTCGCTGGAGAAGATCGACCGGCGGCTGATCGAGGCGGCCACCGACCTCTACGCGAGCCGCACGACCGCGTTCCGCAAGATCACGCTGCCGCTCGCGCTGCCGGGGATCTTCGCCGGCTCGCTGCTGACCTTCATCCCGGCCTGCGGCGACTTCATCAACGCCGCGCTGCTCGGGACTCCGCAGCAGTACATGATCGGCAACGTCATCCAGTCGAAGTTCATCACGATCCTCGACTACCCGACCGCGGCCGCGCTGTCGTTCATCCTCATGAGCTTCATCCTCATCGGGGTCTTCATCTACGCGCGGGTCCTCGGCACGCAGAACCTGACCGAGGCGGCGTTCTAGTTGCGGTCCACGGCCGACAAGATCCGTGGCTGGGGGCTGGCGATCTGGTCGGTCCTCGCGCTGATCTACCTCTTCGTGCCGATCTTCATCGTCGTCGTGTTCTCGTTCAACGACAACAAGGGCCGCTTCAACTTCACGTGGCAGGGCTTCACGCTCGACCACTGGGCCGACCCGTTCGCGAACCCCGACCTGGCGACCGCGCTCAAGAACTCGGTGCTGATCGCGCTGGTCTCGACCGCGATCGCGGTCGCGCTCGGCACCTTCATGGCGCTCGCGCTCGTGCGCTACGGCTTCCGCGGCCGCAGCTTCGTCGACATGCTCGTCTTCCTGCCGCTGGCGACGCCCGAGGTCGTGCTCGGCGCCGCACTGCTGGCGCTGTTCCTGACCGCGGCGTTCAGCACCGGCTTCATCACGATCGTGATCGCCCACGTCATGTTCACCGTCTCCTACGTGGTGGTGACCGTGAAGGCGCGATTGGAGGGCATGGACCGCCATATCGAGGAGGCGGCCATGGACCTCGGGGCGACCGAGTGGACGACGTTCCGCAAGATCACGCTGCCGATGATCGCCCCCGGCGTCGCCGCCGCCGCGCTGCTGGCCGCCGCGATCTCGTTCGACGACTACGTGATCACGAGCTTCAACGCCGGCCAGACGCAGACGTTCCCGCTCTTCATCTTCGGCGCGACGCGCCAGGGCGTGCCGCCGGAGGTCAACGTGCTCGCCTCCGCGTTCCTGTTCATCGTGCTGATCCTGATGGGGCTGAACGTGATGCTGCAACGCCGCCTGGCTGCGCGCGAGCGGCGGCGCGACGCGGCCGACGCGCTCGACGAGCAAGCGGCGCTCGCCACGCCCGTCCGTGCCTAACCGCACCGGTCTCGTCTTCGACGAGCGCTGCTTCGGGCACCGCAACCCGCCCAGCGGCCCGCCGTGGCTGCGCGTGCCGCCGTTCGAGCGGCCCGAGCGCCTCGCCGCGACGTTCCGCGCCCTCGAGGGCTCTGGCGTGCTGAACAAGGTCGAGCGCGTGAGCGCGCGCAGCGCCCCGCGGACCGCGCTCGAGCTCGTGCACGACGCCAGCCACGTCGAGCGCGTGCTCAGCGAGCCCCGCGAGACCGTGATGCTCGACGAGGAGGCGTGGATCGGGCCGGGCACCCGCACCGCCGCGCTGTTCGCGGTCGGCGGGCTGCTCGAGGCAGTCGCCGCAGTGGTGGCCGGCGACCTGCGCAACGCGTTCGTGCTCGCGCGCCCGCCCGGACACCACGCCGAGGCCTCGCGCCCGATGGGCTTCTGCCTGCTCAACGCGACCGCGGTCGCGGCCCGCTGGGTGCAGCTCGCGCGCGGCGCGGCGCGGGTGGCGATCCTCGACTGGGATGTGCACCACGGCAACGGGACCGAGGCGATCTTCCGCGACGATGCCTCGGTGCTGACGATCTCGCTGCACCAGGACCGCCTGTATCCCTACGACACCGGTGACGTCGACGCGCCGGGCGAGTCGGTGATCAACGTGCCGCTCCCGGTCGGCACCGGCGATGCCGGCTACTCGCTCGCGTTCGAGCGCGTGGTCGAGCCCGCGATCCGCGCCTTCTCGCCCGACCTGCTGCTGATCGGGGCCGGCCAGGACGCCGCGGCCTCGGACCCGCTCGGCCGGATGTCGGTCACGGTGCCGGGCTTCCGCGAGTGGACCGACCGCGTCGTCGAGCTGGCAGACGAGTGCTGCGGCGGGCGCGTCGTCGCCTTCCTCGAGGGCGGCTACTCGCTGCGCCACCTGCCCGCCGCCAACCTCGCGATCCTCGAGGGGCTGGCCCGGCTGCCGTCGAGCTTCCCCGAGGACCCGGTCGGCTGCGACATCCCGCGGGGCCTGCGCGACGTCGAGATCGACGCCGTGGAGGCGGCGGCGTGAAGCACGACGCGCACGGCTGGTGGATCGCCGAGGCAGGGCTGCCGCCCTTGCAGCCGGCGCTGGCCGAGGAGCTCGACGCCGACGTCGTGGTCGTCGGCGGCGGCTACACCGGGATGTGGACGGCGTGGGAGGTGCTCGAGCGCGAGCCCAACGCGCGCGTTGTGATCCTCGAGTCGGCGCAGTGCGGCACCGGGCCGAGCGGGCGCAACGGCGGCTTCCTCTCCTCGCTGTGGCTGAGCCGGCCGCTGATGACCGAGCAGTACGGGGAGCGGCGGGCGGTCGAGCTGTGCGCGGCGTCGGCGGAGACGGTCGACATGGTCGTCGCGTGGTGCAAGGCGCAGGAGGTCGACGCGTGGGTGCGCGAGGCGCCGCACCTCGTCGTCTCCTGTGCCCCCGCCCAGGACGGCGCCAGTGCCGGCGCGGTCGATGGCGAGAACGTGGTCGCGCTGACGCCGGAGGAGACGCGCGCGGTCTGCGACTCGCCGGTGTTCCGCAGCGGCGTGGCGACGCGCTCGGGCGCGATCGTCCACCCCGCGCGGCTGGCGTTCGGGCTGCGCGAGCGGCTGCTCGGCCGCGGCGTGCGGATCTTCGAGGGCTCGCGGGTGAAGGCGCTGCACGTCGATCGCACGGGCGAGGTCGTGGCCGAGACCGCGGGCGGCCGCGTGCGCGCGGGCGCCGCGGCGGTGGCGATCAACGGCGCCTCCGGCCAGGTGCGGCGGCTGCGCGACCGGCTCACGGTCTCCTCCAGCCACATCGTGCTGACCGAGCCGGTCCCCGACGTCATCGAGCAGCTCGGCTGGGGCGCCGAGGCGATCACCGACGGCCGCGCGCTGCTGCACTACTTCCGTACGACCAACGATGGCCGCATCCTGCTCGGCTGGGGCGGCGGGCGGATGGAGGTGGGCGCGCGCACGCACGGGCGCGCGGAGCTCGACGCCGAGGTCGTCGAGCTGACGCGGCGCGCGCTGCTGCGGATCTTCCCGATGCTCGAGGGCCGCCGGATCGAGCACGCCTGGGGCGGCCCGATCGACGTCTCCCCCACGCATCTGCCCGCCATCGTCACGCTTCAGGGCGGCCGCGCGTGGGCGGCGTTCGGCTACACCGGGAACGGCGTCGGGCCGTCGCACCTGGCGGGGCGCTCGCTCGCGGCGCTGACGCTCGGGCGCTCCGAGGACGCGGCGAGCTGGGCCTGGGTCGACCCGCGGCCGAAGATCGTGCCGCCCGAGCCGCTGCGGGTGGCGGGCGCGACGGTCATCCGCGCGGCGATCGCGCGCAAAGAGGCGGCCGAAGAGGACGGTAGGGCGGTCGATCCGGTGACGAAGGGGCTGGCGGCAATCCCTTCGATAATCGGACTGCACATCGTGCGCTGATCTGCCGATAAGGCCTCAATGGTGAAGAAGGGGCACGCACCGCGAGGGTTGCTCGCGCTCATTTGCGCATGGGCGGTGGGCGTCCCTGCCGTGCTCCATGCCGTCGGCGGCCGCGAGGTCCACTTCGCCTCCTGGGTCCACTTCGCGCTCGTCGCGACCGGCGCGCTCGTCGCCGCCGTGGCCTCGGTCTGGCTGACGATCGCCGGAGCACGCGCCAACGACGGCCGCACCGTCCTGCTCGGCGCCGCGTTCTCGACGATGACCGCGCTGCTGATGATCCACGGGCTCGCGACGCCGGGGATCATCGTCGGCCCCAACGGCGTGATCGCCCTCGCCGGCGCCGCCTCGCTGCCCGCCGGCGGTGCCGTGCTCGCCTTGACCGCTCTGCCGGCCATGCGCCGTCCGCTGCGGATGGCGCCCGTGCTCGCGCTGCAGACCGGACTCGCCGTCGCGATCCTGCTGCTCGGCACCATCGGCCTCGTCTTCCCCTCCGCGGTGCCCGGCGTCCCCCAGGCCGGCAGCCCGCCCGCGTTCGTGCTGCTGGCGTTCGGCGTCGCGTTCTATTCGCTGCTCTCCCTGCGCGCGATGCGGACCTACACGCTGACCCGGCGCCGCACCGACCTGCTCGTGTTCGTCGGCTGCTTCTGGCTCGGCTGGGCGCTGGTGCCCCAGCTGGTGATGGGCTACGGCACGCTCGCCTTCTACTTCGGCCACATGATGGAGCTGCTGGGCGTCGCGCTCGTCGCCATCCCCGCCGTGCTCGACCTGCGCCAGGGCGGCGCCTCGCGCCCGCTCGTCGGCGACCTCACCGCCACCGAGCTCGTCGGTGCCGAGGAGGCCTACCTCGGCCCGCGCGTCCGCGCCCTGATGATCGACCTCGCCGAGAAGGACCGCTCGACCGAGGAGCACACGCGCCGCGTCGCGATGCTCGCCTGCGCGGTCGGCGAGGAGCTCAAGCTGCCGCCCGCCACGCTGCGCCACCTCGCCATCGGCGGGCTGCTGCACGACATGGGCAAGCTGCGCGTGCCCGAGGAGATCCTCTGCAAGCCCGCCGCGCTCGACCCCGAGGAGTTCGAGGCGATCAAGCGCCATCCGCAGGACGGGGCACGGCTGCTCGCCGACCTCGGCGGCTTCGCGCCCGAGGTGCTCGACCTGGTCCTCGACCACCACGAGCGGCTCGACGGCGGCGGCTACCCGCGCGGCCTGAAGGGCGACTGCCTGGGGCCGGCGACGCGCGTGCTGACCGTCTGCGATGTCTACGACGCGCTCGTCTCTGACCGCGTCTACCGCCCGGCGTGGAGCCGCGAGCGGGCGCTCGGGCTGCTCCACGAGGAGAGCGGCACAGCGTTTGACGCGACGAGCGTCGCCGCGCTCGAGCGCGTCCTCGCCCGCACCGCGGACGACCCGGGCTGGGTCGCCACCTTCGCGCCCGCCGCCGTGACGGGCGTGCCCGCGTCTAGGCGCTGAGCGCCATCCGAGCCGCGAGTCCGAGCACGAGCGCGTTGCCGGCCAGCGCGGTCCAGAGTCGTGCGCTCTCCGGCAGGCGATGGTGGAGGGCGGCGCCAGAGCCGGCGAGCGTGAGCTGCCAGCTGAGGCTGGCAACGCCGACAGCGAGCACGAAGATCAGCTTGGCCGGCGCGGACGCGCTCGCGATCGCCGGCAACCCGGCGATCAGCGCCACGAAGTAGACGACGGTGGTCGGGTTGATCGCCGTGAGGGCGAGGAAGCGCCCGTACAGGTGCGTGGCGGGCGGGACCTCGGCCGGGGCAGCATCGGTCCGGCGGCGCAGCGAGCGCAGGCTGAGCACCGCGACCGCCGCGAGCACCCCGGCGGCGATCAACTTCATCGCGTGCTCGTGCGGCTCGAGCAGGCTCGCCGCCGCGGTGCCGGCGGCCGCCGCGACGGCGGCGTAGAGCAGGTCGGCCGTCGCCACCGCCGCGGCGGCGGCGCTGGCGCGGCGGAAGCCCGCGCGCATGCCGAGGTCGACGAGCAGCACGCCGATGGCGCCGAGCGGGATCGCGACGCCCCAGCCCGCGACGAGACCGGAGACGAGTGCGTCGAACATGCCTGCTTGATAGCCACCCCGGCCGCGCTTCTCCAAGCACGGACCGGCTGTGGCTGCGACAATCGCAGGATGGACGCACTGGACCGCGAGATCCTCGGTGAGCTCGTGCGAGATGCGCGGCTCTCCTACCGCGACCTCGGCGCGCGCGTCGGGCTGAGCGCCAACGCCGCGGCCGACCGCGTGCGGCGACTCCGGCGCGACGGCGTGATCACCGGCTTCACCGCCACCGTCGACCCGGGCGCGGCCGGCCGCCGCCTGCACGCGCTGATCGAGGTGAACATGGCCTCGGAGCACACCAACGACTCGTTCGAGGCGGCCGTCTCCAAGCTCGAGGCGGTGATCGACGCCGACCACGTGACGGGGCGCTTCGACTACCAGCTGCGGGTCGCGTGCCGGGACACCGCGGAGCTCGACCGCCTGCTGCGGCAGCTCAAGACGGAGCTCGGCGCGGCGGAGACCGAGACGCGCGTCGTGCTGCGCAGCGCGATCGCGCGCGGCGCCGCCTAGCGCCTGCGGGACTGCGTGTCCGGGGGTCGCCCGATGCGAGAGACTCGCCACGGGCTGGAGCGGCCGCGAGCGAGGAAGTGAGCGATGTGCGCCAGGCGTATACGAGTGGTCGGCGCGGGTGTCTTAGCGGGTATCGCCGGCGCTCTGATCTTCCTGGCGGCTCGAGCCGACGGCAGCGCCCGTACGGCACAGGCGTCTCCAGCGCCCGCTCGGATCGCGTTCACAGTCGGTCGCTACTCCCTCGGATGCGGTCCTGACTTCTGCTTCGAATCGTTCATCGACACCGTCGAGCTCCAGGGCAGCGGGCCTCGGACGCTGTTCCGCCAGGCAGATGAGGAGGCGGCCAATCCCGCGTTCTCGCATCGCGGAGACCGGGTCGTCTACGAAACGACTCCGGGCTCGCGCAATTCCAGGATCGTGCTCGCAGCGGCTGATGGGTCGTACCCACAACGCGTGGCGACGGGCCGTTCGCCGGCATGGTCGCCCGACGACAGCATGCTCGCGTTCGCGCGCTACGAACGCGCCAAGCCTCGAGGCCGGCGGTACGTGACCCGCATCTACACGATCCCGGCAACTGGAGGGCCTGCGCGCCGGCTTACGCGAGGTGCCGAACCGGCTTGGTCGGCCACCGGGGAGATCGCGTTCCAGCGCGACCAGGGCAGCGCGACCAAAGTCGGGGTCATCCCTGCCGCGGGCGGGAGCGCCCGCGTCCTCGCCAATGGCTTCACGCCGACGTGGTCACCCGATGGGCAGCAGATCGCGTTCGCGGATGGCCGGTCGTCGATCTACGTCATGTCGTCGGAGGGCACCGGCGTGCGACGCCTCTGCCTTGGCGAGGACCCGGCGTGGTCGCCCGACGGCAGCCAGATCGCCTTCACGCGGGAAGCCGGCTCCGTCCAGGTGATCAACGTCGACGGCAGTAAGCGACGCCGCCTGGTGCGCGCCAGGAACCTCAAGCTGCGTCGGAGCGACTCGATGTTCGTGGCCACACCCACCTGGTGGGTGGGTTGACCGGCGCGGCCGAGCGCTCGGGCAGCAGGGACCGGAACATGCCGTCGGCGAGTCGACGGCTGTCGAACTGGTCCTGCAACCGACGGTTGCCGTCGTGGTACAGACCGGCCACGGGCGCGAGCGATACCGTGGAGGAATGCCCACTCCCCCGCGCAGCGTCAAGATCGGTGAGAACGAGCGCGGCGGTTGGACCTCCGAGCGCCCGCGCCGCCCCGGCGAGCCCGAGCGGCCCCCGCGCCAGGTCGACGTCAGCGTGCGCGGCCGCGTGCTCGCTCCGACCGATCGCATCCGCTACGCGCCCGGCAGCCTCGTCATCGTCCTGTCCGCCGACGAAGCCACGCGCGAGGCGTTCTGCGCCCGCGTGCTCGAGGACACCAACGTCCTGCTCTCGATGGCGCGCCTGCGCCGGCTGCTGGCCGGCCGGGTCGCCGAGGAGCAGCTCGACGACAAGGCCCGTCAGCTGCTCGACGCCACGGCGACCAAGCGGTTTTCAGCCGGCCAGACCGTGGTGATCGCCCTCGACGGCTTCGACGCCGCCGAGCGCGAGAAGTACGTCCGCCTCGCCCACGGCCACCGGCGCCCGCGCCACGTGGTCTTCGTCGAGGTCAGCAAGGACAAGGTGCCGGAGGAGGACCGCGCGGCGGTCGACGCGCTGCGCACGGCGCTCGACGCCGGCGAGCTCGGGCAGGAGGGCTTCGTGACCTCGCTCCGCCTCGGCGGCCGCACGGTCGAGGAGCTCAAGCGGATCGTGTTCGCGCCGCCACCGGCTGACGACTAGCCGGTCACTTTCGCCGACTCGAGGATCGCGTCGAACGCCGGCTGCTGC
Organism: uncultured Solirubrobacteraceae bacterium; assembly: GCA_963802905.1. Lineage (GTDB taxonomy): Bacteria > Actinomycetota > Thermoleophilia > Solirubrobacterales > Solirubrobacteraceae > DASQFQ01. The sequence continues at coordinate 52,205 of CAWDKH010000023.1, forward strand.
GCCTTGAGCGCAGACGCCGGCTCGATGTACTGCTCGACGACGAGCTGCTTTCCGTCGGGCTGCTCGAGCACGTAGAAGCGCCCGAGCGACTTCGAGCCGTAGACGATCGGCTCGACTTTGCCGACGAACATGACGACGCAGTCGCCCTCGACCTTCCCGCAGTCCTTGTAGCGCCGCGGCTGGCTCGACTTCACACGGACGTCGATGGCCACGCCCTTCAGGCCGAGCGCCTCGACCGGCTTCGGCTTCGTCGCGCGCAGGTGTGGATGGTCGGTCAGCCACTTGGCGAAGTCATCGGGGCCGGGGACGGCGTCCCCCGGAGTCACCCCGCCGGTCTGTGGAGGGAACACCTGCGTCATGTGGTGGAACGCGAGCGCCGAGCTGTCGACCGGGTCCTCCGGCGTCGGCTCGATCTCGACGTGATCGGCGCTGTCCGCCCCGGCCGCGATCCACTCACCCTCCGGCAGCGTGAGCGTGATGTTGGGCTTGAACTGCTGGGTCGTGTAGGTCGTACCGACCGCGAGGTCGGCGCGGTCGATCGTCGGGAAAGGCGTCACCGTCGGCTTGGCGGGCGCGGCGGCCTGCTTCTCGTCACCGCCGCAGGCGGTGGCGAGCGCCACGAGGACGACGAGCAGCACGGCCGGCGACCGCATGGCAGCGATCAGACCAGATTTGCGGTGCTGCGCCTAGAGCGAGACGGCGCGACCTGCGACGAACCCGTCGGAGGCGACGATCTCGTCGACGACCTCCTGCGGCACCGGGTTGTCGGCGGTGACGGCCATCACGGCGACGTTGTCGCGGTGGCCGTCCTCGCCAGGGGGCTCGCGCCCGACCGCGGCCTGGGAGATGTTGATCCCGTGCTTGCCGAAGGTGGTGCCGACGCGCCCGACCATGCCGGGGAGGTCGGAGTAGCGGAAGAGCGCGAAGTGGGCGTCGTCGAGCTGGAGGTTGAAGCGCTGGCCCCAGGCCTCGAGCAGGTGCGGGCGGTGCAGCTGGCCGAGCGTGGTGCCGACCACGCGGGCGCCCCCGACGGTGATGCGGACGAGGTCGGTGAAGTCGCGCGCGACGAGCTCCTTCGTCTCGGCGACCTCGATCCCGCGCTCCTCGGCCAGCGAGGGCGCGTTGACGAGGTTGACCTCCTCCTCGGTGTGGCCGGCCAGCACGCCGTTGAGCGTGGCGAGCGTGAGCAGGCGCGTGTCGCGGGCCGCGAGGTGGCCGAGGTACTCGCACTCGACGCGGGCGATCTCGCCCTCGGCGAGCGCGGTGGCGAGGCGGCCGAGGCGCTGCACGAGCGGCAGGTACGGCCCGAGCACCTCCATGTCCTCCGCGCTGACGGCCGGGATGTTGACCGCGGTCGAGACGACGCCGCCGGTGAGCGCCGCGACGACCTGCTCGGCGGTCTGGACGCCCGCGCGATCCTGGGCCTCGGTGGTCGAGGCGCCGAGGTGCGGGGTGACCACGACGTTCTCGTAGCCGTCGAACAGCGGGTAGTCGGTGATCGGCTCGGCCGGGAAGACGTCGAGCGCGGCGCCGGCGACCTTGCCGGAGTCCAGCGCGTCCTTGAGCGCCTCGTCGACGAGCAGCTCGCCGCGGGCGCAGTTGATGACGCGGACGCCGTCCTTCATCTGCGCGAACGCCTCGGCGTCGAGCCAGCCGCGCGTCTCGGGCGTCTTGGGCAGGTGGATGGTGATGAAGTCGGACTCGCGGTAGACGTCGGCGCTCGTCTCGGCCTTGTCGACGCCGAGCTCGCGGAAGCGCTCGGAGGACACGAACGGGTCGAACGCGAGCACGCGCATGCCGAAGCCCTGCGCGCGGGCGGCGACGAGCTGGCCGATGCGGCCGAAGCCGAGGATCCCGAGCGTCTTCTCGTAGACCTCGACGCCGCCGAACTTCGAGCGCTCCCACTTGCCGGCGGTGAGGCTGGCGTGCGCCTGCGGGATGTTGCGCGCGAGCGAGAGCATCAGCGCGACGGTGTGCTCCGCCGCCGCGACGATGTTCGACTGCGGCGCGTTGGCGACGATGATGCCGCGCTTGGTGGCCGCCTCGACGTCGACGTTGTCGACCCCGATGCCGGCGCGGCCGATCACGCGCAGGTTGTCCGCGCGGCCGATCAGGTCCGCCGTCAGCTTGGTGGCCGAGCGGATGAGGATCCCGTGGTAGCCGCCGATCCGCTCCGCGAGCTCCTCGTCCGTCCAGTCGACGCCGACGTCGACGGAGAAGCGCTCGCGCAGCATGTCCACGCCGGAGTCGGCGATCTTCTCCTTGACCAGGACCTTGTACTGCTGCTCGAGCACGCGCTTAGGCCGCGGCCGCGACGCCGGCTTCGACGAACACGCGCTGCGCGGCGCCGACCCCGGCGCCGTGCTCGACCTCGTAGCCGAGCTGCGACAGCGCCATCTCGAGCCCCGACAGCGAGGTCAGGATGTCGAACGCGCCGAAGTAGCCGCAGTGGGCGATCCGGATGATGCGGCCCTTGAGCTGGTTCTGGCCGCCGTTGGCGGTGATGCCGAGCTTGCGCAGGGCGCCAGGGACCTTGGCGCCATCGATCGAATCGGGCAGCTCGACGGCGGTGACGACCGTGCTGCGCTCGTCGGCGTCGCCGAAGATCTCGAGCCCGATCGCGCCGGCGCCGGCGCGGGTGGCGCGGGCGAGCAGCTCGTGGCGGGCGAAGACGTTCTCCAGCCCCTCCTCGAGGATCATGTCGAGCGCGAGGTCGAGGCCGAGGAACAGCGGCACGGCGGGCGTGAACGCGGAGTTGCTCGCGCGCTGGGCCTTGAGGTTCTTGCCCCAGTCGAAGTAGTAGCGGCCGCCGGCGTGCTCGGCCGCGTAGGCGGCGGCCTTGTCGGAGACCGAGGCGAACGCGAGCCCGGGCGGGCACATCAGCGCCTTCTGGGAGCCGGCGACGACGACGTCGATCCCCCACTCGTCCTGGCGCAGCTCGGCGGCGCCGAGGCCGGAGACGGCGTCGACGGCGAGGATCACGTCGTGGCCCTTGCAGACCTCGGCGATCGCCTGCACGTCGTGGACGACGCCGGTGCTCGTCTCGGAGAGCGTGGCGAACGCGACGTCGATCTCGGGGTTCTCGCTGAGCAGGCGGTCGAACTCCGCCGGGTCGAGGCGCTCGCCCCAGCCGGGCTCGTAGCGGACGAGCTCGCCCCCGTAGGCCTCGCCGAGCTCGATCCAGCGCTCGCCGAACTTGCCGGCCGCGGCGACCAGCACGGGCTTGCCGGGGCGGATCAGGTTGGCGGCCGCGGACTCCATGGCGCCGGAGCCGCTGGCGGCGAAGACGAGGACGTCGTTGGCGGTCTGGAAGACCTTGGGCAGCTTGCCCAGCACCCGCTCGTAGAGCTCGACGAAGTTGGGAGCGCGGTGGTAGAGCATCGGCGCGGCCATCGCCTGCGAGACGGCCGGCGGCACGGGCGTCGGCCCGGCGGTCATCAAGTACTGCTTCACGAACGGGTTCGAGGTCACGCGTCTGAGAGTAGCTACGACCGCTGTCGCTGCCGCTCGAGCTCCTGCTCGAGGTTGCGCTGGAGCTCCTCGACGCTGAAGCCGGCGGCGATCAGGATCACCCACACGATCGCGGCGGTGACGCTCAGCGCGACGGCGATGATGCTGAGGACCTGCCCCGTCTTGCGCTGCCCGGGGTTGACCTCGGCGTTGGAGCGCGCGGCGCAGATCCAGCCCGTGATGCCGAGCGGGAGCGAGAAGAAGAACGACAGCCCGAGCGAGAGCACGAGCAGGCCGAGGCTCGCGACGGCGCAGACGATGGCGACGATCGCGAGGCCGTTGGTGCCCTGCTGGCCGTAGTGCTGGGGCTGGACGAAGGTGGGCGGCTGGGGCTGCTCAGGCGGACGCTGCTGCGGCGGTCCGGGCGCCTGCGGGGGGAGCCAGCCTCCGGGAAGCTCGGGCATGGCCCCGATTGTGGCAAGCGGGACCTCTGGCCTTGTTGCGCTCGTAGGAGGAGCATGCTGCCGATGGCGGTCCCAACCCTCAACGAACCTCAATGGGGCCAGACCCCGTCGAGGCAGGTTGAGGGTTCGGAGCGGGAGTTGGTGCGGCGGGCGCAGCGGGGCAATGCCGAGGCGTTCGAGGGCCTGTTCTCGCTCCACTGGCCGCGGGCGTACCGCGCGGCGTGGCTCGTCGTCCACGACGCGGCCGCCGCGGAGGACATCGCGCAGGAGGCGTTCATCGCCGCGCTCGGCGCGCTGGATCGCTTCGACCGCCGGCGCCCGTTTGGCCCGTGGCTGAGCCGGATCGTCGTCAACCGCGCGATCGACCATGCCCGCTCGCGGCGGCTGCACGCCGTCCCGACCGAGGGGATCGCCGCCACCGCTCCGCCCGCGGCCGACGGCTGGTCGGACGAGGTCGTGCGCGCGCTGGCCCAGCTGCCGGTCGACCAGCGCGCGGTCGTGGTCATGCGCCACGCACTCGGCTACACGCCGGGCGAGATCGCGAAGGCGCTCGACCTGCCGCGCGGCACCGTCAACTCGCGCCTGCGGCGGGCGCTCGACCGGCTCGGGGAGCTGCTCGATGGAGCCTGAGCGCCTCCGCGACGTCGACTGCGCCGGACGAGGACGGCGCCCGCCGGCGCGCGCTGCTGCGGCTCGCCGACGAGTTCGCGCAGCGACCGCCCTCCACGCCGCGCCGCAGCCGCGCGCCGTGGCTGGCGGTGGCGGTCGTGGTCGCTGCTCGCCGCCGCGCTCAGCCCACCCGGCGAGGCGGTCGCCGACTGGGTCCGGACCGCGGTCGGCCTGCGCCCCGAGCTCCCCACCGACGGCGCCCCGCGCGCCGACCGGCCGCCCTCCGGCGGCCGGCTGCTGGTGTCCTCCGCCGGCGTCGTCTGGATCGTCGAGCCGGACGGCAAGCGCCGGCGGCTCGGCGCGTGGAGCGCCGCGTCGTGGTCGCCGCACGGGCGCTTCGTGATCGCCTGGAAGGGCCGCCGGCTCGCCGCGCTCGACCGCCGCGGGAACGTGCGCTGGTCGCTGCAGACCGCGCGGCCGGTGCAGAACGCGGTCTGGTCGCCGAGCGGCTACCGCGTCGCCTACCGGACGGGCGGCGAGCTGCGGGTGGTGGCCGGCGACGGCACCGGCGACCGCAGCCTGAACCGCGCGAGCTTCTCGGCGCTGGCCTGGCGACCGGGCCAGGCGCACGTGCTCGCCCACACCTCGGGCAGCCACCTCACCGTGCTCGACGTCGACTCGGGCGTCCGGCTCGCGCGGATCCAGCTCCCGGTCGTCTCCGGCCAGATCGCCTGGTCGGCGGACGGCACGCGCCTGTACGCCAGGCTCGAGCGCTCGATTGCCGTCTTCGACGCCCGCGGCCACCGGATCAGTCGCATCCGGATGCCTGGGCGCCAGACCGTCAGCACGTTCGTCCCCGCCCGCAGCGGCCACCTCGTCGCCGTCGCCCGGCGAGACCACACGATGAGCGAGGTCGCGCTGATGGGCGGCAACCGCAACGACGTGCTGTTCCGCGCCGACGGGCGCTTCAGCCGCCTGCGCTTCTCCCCCACCGGCCGCTGGCTGCTCGTCGCCTGGCCGCTCGCCGACCAGTGGGTCTACCTGCGCCCGGGCACGTCGGGCGCGCGCCAGATGCAAGCCGCGCAGCGCGTGACGCGGCGCTTCAGCGGCCACGGCTTCCCGCAGCTGCAGGGCTGGTGCTGCCCGCCGTGAGCTAGCGCCGCCAGCGCCAGGGCCGCCTGGACGGACCAGCGGCGCCCGTCCGTCAGAAGTCGGTCTCGATCCAGTCCATCATCGAGCGCAGCTCCTTGCCCTCGCGCTCGATCGGCTGGTCGGCGGCCTCGGCCCGCATGCGCAGGAAGTTCTCCTGCCCCGCGCGGTTCTCCGCGATCCACTCGCGGGCGAACTCGCCTGACTGGATCTCGCCGAGGATGTCCTTCATCGCCTGCCGCGTCTCGGCCCCGATGACGCGCGTGCCGCGTGAGTAGTCGCCGTACTCGGCCGTGTTGGACACCGAGTAGCGCATTCCGCTCAGGCCCTTCTCGTACATCAGGTCGACGATCAGCTTGAGCTCGTGGAGGCACTCGAAGTAGGCCATCTTCGGGTCGTAGCCCGCCTCGACGAGCGTCTCGTAGCCGGCCTTGACGAGCTCGGAGACGCCGCCGCACAGCACGGCCTGCTCGCCGAACAGGTCGGTCTCCGTCTCGTCCTTGAACGTCGTCTCGATCACGCCCGCGCGCGTGCCGCCGATCGCCTTCGCGTACGCCAGCGTCAGTGGCTTCGCTTTGCCGGTCGCGTCCTGCTGGATCGCAATCAGGCATGGCACGCCGCGCGCCTCGACGTACTGCCGGCGCACCAGATGGCCGGGGCCCTTGGGCGCCACGAGACCGACGTCGACCTCGGCCGGCGGGTCGATCTCGTCGAAGTGGATCGAGAACCCATGGCCGAACAGGAGCAGGTTGCCGGGGGCGATCCCGTCCGCGATCTCCTCGCGGTAGACCTGCCCGTGCTTCTCGTCGGGCAGGAGCACCATCACGATGTCGCCGCGCGAGGCGGCGTCGGCGATGCCGGTCACCTCGAGCCCGGCGCCTTGCGCCTTCTCGACCGAGGCGGACCCCTCGCGTAGGCCGACCACGACGTCGACCCCGGAGTCCTTGAGGTTCAGCGAATGGGCATGACCCTGCGAGCCGTAGCCGAGGATCGCGACGGTCTTGCCGTCGAGGAGTGAGAGGTCTGCGTCGTCGTCGTAATACACGCCGCCGCAGGCTACTGAAGCTTCTTCGGCGCGCGCAGCCGCCACGCGTCCTCGACCAGCTCGGCCAGCAGGTCGCGGCCGATCCGGTCGAGGCGCACGAGCACGTAGGCGTACCCGTCGTAGTGGGACGTGGTGAAGAACACCTCGGGGTCCGAGCGCAGCAGCGCCTCCTTGTCCTCGAGGTCGACGACCTGGATGACGAGCGTCTCACCGTCCTCCTTCATGCGGCAGAACGACTTGCCGCGGACCTTCAGCGCGGGCGTCCGGAACCAGGTGCTCTCCTCGGTCTCGGGGAGTGCGGTGCCGATCGCTACGACGTCCGCCCAGCTCGCCATGGCGCCGAGGCTAGCTGGAGCTCGGCGAAACCGGCAACGACCAGCGCCTGCAGGACGATCCAGACGGTCCCGACCGTCTCGGGCGAGCCCCAGCCGGCGAGCGCGAACACGATGCTCCCCGCCGCCCACAGGACGTTGACGGCGATGATCGCGCGTACCGCGCCGGCGGTCGGGCGCCGGGACACCAGCGCGACGATCACGGCGAACGCGAGCAGCACGGCGCCCGCGGCGCGCAGCCAGGAGGCGGGCAGGCCGAGCAGGTCCTCCAGCGGGCCCGCCGCGGCGAGATAGGCGACGCCGTTCAGCCCGGTGACGGCGGCGTCGAGGGTGAGGGCGGGCCGCAGCAGCGAGCGGCCCGGGGTGAGGGTGAGTTCGGTCATGGCCGTCACGGTGCCCGACCTCGCGCCGCAGATCCATGACCTCGGAGGTAATGCCCACGGCGCGCCGCGAGGCGTACGCTCGGCACATGCCCTCCGCTCCCGTCGGCGACCTGCTCCGCGACTGGCGCCAGCGCCGCCGCCTCAGCCAGCTCGACCTCGCGCTCGAGGCCGGCGTCTCGACCCGCCACCTCAGCTTCGTGGAGACCGGTCGCGCCAAGCCGAGCCCCGAGATGGTCCTGCACCTCGCCGGCGAGCTCGAGGTGCCGCTGCGCGAGCGCAACCGGCTGCTGCTCGCCGCCGGCTACGCGCCGGTCTACGAGGAGCGCGCGCTCGACGAGCCTGAGATGCAGCCCGTCCACGACGCGATCCAGCTCGTGCTCGACGGCCACGACCCGTACCCGGCGATCACGGTCGACCGCGGCTGGGCGCTCGTCGCCCACAACCGCGCCGCCGGGCTGATGATGGCCGGGCTGCCGGAGGACCTGCTCGCGCCGCCCGCCAACGTCCTGCGCGTGAGCCTGCACCCGGACGGGCTCGCGCCGCGGATCGCCAACCTCGGCCAGTGGAAGGCGCACCTGCTGCGGCGACTGGCCCGCGAGGCGGAGGTGACGGGCGACCCCGCCCTGCGCACGCTCTACGCGGAGCTCGACGGCTATCCCGCCCCGGCCGACGACAGCGATCCCGGCGCCGCGGGAGACGTGGTGGTCCCGATGCGCCTGCGCGTGCCCGACGGCGAGCTGCGCTTCTTCTCCACCGTGACGACGTTCGGCACGCCGGTCGACATCACCGTCGAGGAGCTCTCGATCGAGTCGTTTTTTCCCGGCAACCGCGCCACTGCGCGATTACCTGCACCGCGCGGTCTAAGCGGTTGCCGCCGGCTAGGCAGACGCGACGGCGACCCAGCTGCGCGCCGGGAGCACGAGCGAGCCGTCCTCCTGCACGTACTCGAGCGCGCGCTCGCGGATCGAGGCGATCGCGTCCTCGCGCTCGGCCGCGGGCAGCCCGTCGAGCGCGCCCCGGAAGCGCGAGGCGAAGTCGCGCGTCGTAGCGATCCAGGCGTCAAACGACGGGTGGATGAAGACGAAGTCGACGGTCTCGACCAGGTGCTCGCCGAAGCCGGCCGCCTCGAGGTGCTCCTCGATCGTGCCCGCCCGCGCCCAAGCGAACTGGCCGGGCGCGTCCGGATCGGGGCGCTCGAGGTGCCCGCGCTCGACCAGCTCCGACCCCGGGATCGACGCCCACGGGTTCTCGCTCGGGCTCGTCCACGCCGCCAGCGCCACGTGCGCGCCCGGCTTGAGCACGCGCCGCGTCTCCTGCAGCGCCGCCTCGCCGTCGGCCATCAGCATGTAGCCCCAGCGGCACAGCACGCCGTCGAGCGACGCGGCCGGCTGGTCGATCCCCTCGGCGTCGATCTGGCGGAAGCGCACGTTGGTGATCCCCATCTGCTCGGCGCGCTGCTGCGCCGCGGTGATCATCTCGGGGACGAAGTCGGAGGAGATCAGCGTGCCGCCGGGCGCGATCTGCTCGGCGGCGAGGAAGCCGACTTCGCCGGTGCCGGCCGCCAGCTCGAGCACCTCGTAGCCCGGCTGCAGCTCGAGCGCGTCGACCATCCACACCGACACGGGCATCGTCGCGCGGCCCAGGTCCTCGGCGCGCGCCGACCAGCCCTTGGCCTGCTCGCCCCAGCGGGCGCGGCTGTCCTTGCGGTATGCGTCGGCGTCGGTCATGAGAGCTCCCGGCGCAGGAGCTTGCCAGAGGGCGTCCGCGGGAGCCGCGTGACGAGCTCGAAGCTCTTCGGGACCTTGTAGCCGGCGAGCCGCTCGACGACGTGGTCGCGCAGCTCGGCGGCGCTCGGCGCGTCCTCGCCGTCGGGCACCACGAGCGCGATCACCGACTCGCCCCACTCCGGGTGCGGGCGGGCGAAGACGGCGGCCTCGGCGACGCGCGGATGCTCCTCGAGCACCGCCTCGACCTCGGCGGGCGCGACGTTCTCCCCGCCGGTGACGATCGTGTCGCTCTTGCGGCCGATCACCGTCAGGCGGCCGGCGTCGTCGAGGCGGCCGAGGTCGCCGGTGCGCAGGGCGTCCCACTCCCCCACCACGGTCGGGCCGGAGATGAGGATCTCGCCGTCCTGGGCCACGGTCAGGCCGGTGCCGGGCAGCGCGTGGCCGGCGGTGTCGAGGTCGCCGAGCTCGGCGAGCGTGACGGTCGAGCACGCCTCGGTGAGGCCGTAGGTCTGGGAGACGGGGAAGCCGGCGTCGGCGGCGCGGCGCATCAGCGCCGGCGGCACCGGGCCGCCGCCGAGCAGCACGCGCCGCAGCCGTGGACCGGGGCGACCGCCGGCGTCGAGGATGCGCGCGAGCATCGTGGGGACGAGCGAGACGAGCGTGATGTCGCCCTCGCGCAGCTGCCGCGCGGTGCCGTCGGCGTCGAAGGGCTCGAGCACGACCGTGCTCGCGGCGGCCGCGCTGCGGGTGAGGATCATCAGCCCGCCGACGTGCGAGAGCGGCATCGGGCACAGCCAGCGGTCGTCGCGGTCGGTGCCGAGCGCGGCGCCGGCGGCGCGGATGTGGGCGGCGACGTTGCCGAACGTCAGCTCGACCGGGCGCGGGGCGCGCGTCGTCCCCGACGTGTGGACGACGAGCGCGATCTCCTCCTCGTCGGGCTCGCTGACGCGGAACGGCGCGCCGCCGTCCTCCGGGAGCGGCGTGCTGACGACCACCTCGGCCCCGCGCAGGAGGTCCTTGCGCTCGCTCGCACCGAGCCGCACGTCGACCGGCATGGCGGGCGCACGCAGCAGCAGGCAGGCGTGGAAGGCGACGACGAAGTCGCGGCCCGCCGGGAGCGTGAGCGCCACGCGGTCGCCCGGGTCGGCACCGCGCAGCACGAGCCGCCCGGCGGCGCGCGTGGCCGCCATCAGCAGCTCGCGGTAGGTCAGCCGCTGCTCCGGCGTCTCCAGCGCGACCGCCTCGGGGCGGCGCGCCGCCGCCCGTGCGAGCCAGGGATCGATCTCCACGACCTGGAGGCTAGTGGGCCTCCCCGCACCAATCCGCCCGAGATCGGCGGACGCCGATCACCGGCCAGGCGGCTCCTCGATCGATAGTATCTGCGCCCGGTCTCTTCGAACGGATCGCCACGTGGAGACCCACTAATGTCAATCGCATGCCGGTCGAATGGACGCCCGCGGGCGAGTACGAGGACATCCGCTACGAGATCGCCGAGGGGATCGCCAAGATCACCATCGATCGCCCGGAGGTCCGCAACGCGTTCCGGCCCGAAACGCTGATCGAGGTCTCCGATGCGCTGGACAAGGCGCGCGAGGACGGCGAGGTCGGCGTGATCGTGCTCACCGGCGAGGGCCCGGACGCGTTCTGCTCCGGCGGCGACCAGCGCGTGCGCGGCGACACCGGCTACGTCGCGGGCGGGGCGAGCGTCGGGCGCTTCCACGTCACCGACCTGCACGTGCAGATCCGCCGGCTGCCCAAGCCGGTGGTGGCGATGGTGGCCGGCTACGCGATCGGGGGCGGCCACGTGCTGCACCTCGTTTGCGACCTCACGATCGCCGCCGACAACGCGCGCTTCGGCCAGGTCGGGCCGAAGGTGGGCTCGTTCGACGGCGGCTTCGGCGCGTCGCTGCTGGCGTCGCAGGTCGGGCCGAAGAAGGCCAAGGAGTTCTGGATGCTGTGCCGTCAGTACGACGCCCAGCAGGCGCTCGAGATGGGGCTCGTCAACACCGTCGTGCCGCTCGACCGGCTCGAGGAGGAGACGGTCCAGTGGTGCCGCGAGATGCTCGCGCTCTCACCGTTCGCGCTGCGGCTCGTGAAGGCGAGCTTCCACGCCCACGAGGACGGCTTCGCGGGCATCCAGCAGCTCGCGCACGACGCCAACCTCCTGTTCTACGGCTCCGAGGAGGCGCAGGAAGGGCGCGACGCCTACAAGCAGAAGCGCACCCCCGACTTCTCGGCGTTCCCGCGACGGCCGTGAGCGGGCCGCTGACCGCCGAACGCCCGAGCGCCGTGCGGATCTGGGTGATGGCGGCCCGTCCGCGGACGCTGCCCGCCGCCGTCGCGCCGGTGCTGGTCGGCACCGCGCTGGCGGCCACCGAAGGCACGCTCAAGGTCCTGACCTTCATCGCCGCGCTGCTCGGCGCGCTGTTCATCCAGGTCGGCACGAACCTCTCCAACGACTACTCCGACGCGCGGCGGGGTGCCGACACCGAGGACCGGCTCGGCCCGGTGCGGGTGACCGCGGGCGGGCTGGTGCCGCCGAAGCAGGTGCTGGTGGCGACCTACGTGGCGTTCGGGTTGGCGGTGCTGGCGGGCTCGTACCTGATCGCGACCGCGGGCTGGGAGCTGCTGCTGGTCGGCGCGGCGTCGATCCTGGCCGGCGTGCTCTACACCGGTGGGCCGCGGCCGTACGGCTACGAGGGGCTCGGCGAGGTGTTCGTGTTCCTGTTCTTCGGCGTCGTCGCGGTGGCCGGCTCGTACTTCGCGCAGGTCGAGCAGCTCGAGTGGGAGGCGCTCGTGCTGGCCGTCCCGGTCGGGCTGCTGGCCTCGGCGATCCTCGTCGTCAACAACGTCCGCGACCTCGAGACCGACCGCCGCGCGGGCAAGCGGACGCTGGCGGTGCGGCTCGGGCGCGAGCGCACGCGCGTGCTCTACGTGGCGATGGTGGCGGGGGCGTTCGTGACCGCGCAGCTGCCGTGGCTGCTCGGCTCGCTGTCGCCGTGGCTGCTGCTCGCGCTGCTGGCGGTCCCGCTCGCGCTGCCGGTGGTGCGCGTCGTGCGGACCCGGTCCGACGGGCCGGCGCTGAACGGCGCGCTGGCCGGGACGGGCCAGCTGCAGCTGGCCTTCTGCCTCCTGCTCTCGGCGGGCATCCTGGCGAGCTGATGGACCTCGCGGTCGAGTCCGTGACCCTCCGCTTGCGCGAACCGGTGCGCGCGGCGTGGGGAACGCTCACCGAGCGGGTCGTCCTGCAAGTCCTGTTGGAGGCCGAGGACGGGCTCGTCGGCCGCGGCGAGGCCGCGCCGCTCGAGCCCTACGACGGCGTCCCGCTCGCGGCGGTGGGCGCGGCGCTCGACGCCTACGCCGAGCTGGCGCAGGAGCGCGTCGAGGAGGAGCTGCTCGAGGCCTGCCGGGCCGAGCGCGACCTGCCGCAGGCGCTTGCCGCCGTCGACCTCGCGCTCTGGGACCTGGCCGGCAAGCGCGCCGGGCGGTCGGTGGCGGAGCTGATCTCGGTCGAGGCGGCGCGCTCGATCCCGGTCAACGCGACGGTCGGTGCCGAGGACCGCGCGGGCGCCTCGGCGGCGGCGGCTGCCGCGGCGCAGGCCGACTTCGACACGATCAAGGTCAAGGTCGGCGTCGGCGACGACGCCGGGAGGCTCGCCGCTGTGCGGGCCGCGATCGGGCCGCGGGTGGCGATCCGCGTCGACGCCAACGGGGCGTGGGACGTCGACCAGGCCGTCGCGTCTTTGCGCGCGCTCGCGCCGGTGGGGATCGAGCTGGCCGAGGAGCCGGTCCACGGCGTCGAGTCGCTGCGCGCGGTGCGCGCGGAGGTCGACGTGCCGCTGGCGATGGACGAGACCGCCGCCGAGGAGGGCGCCGCCGGGTCGGGCGCAACCGACGCGGTGTGCCTGAAGATCGCGCGCTGCGGCGGGATCACCGGCGTGCTGCGCGACGCCGCCGAGGCGCGCATCGCCGGCTCGACCGTCTACCTCGCCTCAACCTACGACGGGCCGATCGGGATCGCCGCGGCCGTCCACGCGGCGGCGGGCCTGACCGCCGGCGGCCCGCTGCCCGCCCACGGCCTCGCCACGCTGGCGGCGTTCGAGGATCCCGGCGAGCGGCTGCACGCGGTGCGCGGCGCGATTCGGGTGCCGCGGGAGCCGGGCTTGGGCATGACGTGACCGAGGTCACGACCTGGTTCCTCGAGATGACGTCGCCGGACGAGCTGCGCGCGGCGCGGCCGGTCGAGGGCTTCGATGTCCGCCGGCTCGCCAAGGCCGACCCGGCGCTCAGCCGCCGCCTCTACGACCGCGTCGGCGAGCCGTGGCAGTGGACCGACCGGCTCGGCTGGGGGCTCGCGCGCTGGGGCGCCCACCTCGGGCAGCCGGGCGTCGACACCTACGTCGGCTCCCTCGAGGGCGACGACGTCGGCTACGCGGAGCTGGTCCGCGAGGGCGACGACGTCGAGATCGCCTCCTTCGGACTGCTGCCCGGCTTCGCGGGCCGCGGCCTCGGCGGCGCGCTGCTCGCCGCCGTCACCCAGGCGGCATGGGACGACGGCGCGGGGCGCGTGTGGCTGCACACCTGCTCGCTCGACTCGCCGGCGGCGCTGCCCGTCCTACGAGCGCCGCGGCTTCCGCCGCTACGAAGAGCGGGTCGGCCGATGAGGTGGGTCGTCGACGCGTCCAACGTGATCGGCTCGCGCCCCGACGGCTGGTGGCGCGACCGCGCCGGCGCCGCCAGTCGGCTGGTGGGGCAACTCGACGCCTTCGCCGCGGAGACCGGCGAGCCCGTGATCGTGGTGCTCGACAGCGGCGCGCCGCCGCCCGCCGAGCACGCCGAGGTCGTCGTCGCCTCGCGCAAAGGACGCAACGCCGCCGACGACGAGATCGTCGCGCTGCTGGAGGACCGCGGCGCCGACGGCGTCCGCGTCGTCACCTCAGACGCCGAGCTCGCCCGCCGGGTCCGGGCGCTGGGTGCGGACGTCGAGGGCGCCGGCGGCTTCCGGCGACGCTTGGACTAGGCAGTCCGGGCACAGGCAATCGCCGAAGCCGATCGGCGGCGGGCCTTCGAGCTTCAGCTCGGCACACCAGCAGGCGGCGTCGTCGACGCCGCAGCCGAACCGCCGCCCGCAGCGCTCGCACGCGAGCTCGCGCGTCACGACTTGAAATGCACGACGCGGTGGTCGGCCACGGGGCGGAAGCCGATCCGCTCGTAGACCTTGTTCGGCGCCGGGTTGTCGGCGTCTGTGAACAGCACGACGCGCTCGGCCTCGCGCGCCAGGGCGTCCGCGGCGCACGCCGCCGTGATGGCGCCGCCGAACTGGCGTCCGCGCTGATCGGGCGGCGTGTAGACGCAGTTGATCCGCGCCACCCCCGCTGCTGCCGGCGTGCGCATCGCGAGCGCGACCGGCGTGCCGGCCTCGTCCTGCCACAGCGAGAGCATCCGATCCGCGATCACCGCGCGCACGCGCTCCTCCTGCATCCGCTCGGGCAGGTTGAGCTCCTCGCTGAAGGCGTCGAACCAGCGCATCGCGAGGTCGAAGTCGTCCGCTGCGGCGGCGCGCGGGCCGCCGGGTGGCGGCGGGTCCGGCGGCTCGAGCTCCCCGAGCGCGAACAGCCGCAGCTGGAGCCACGTGCTCGCCTGGAGCTCGGTGTCGGCCGTCCACGCGGCGGCGAAGCGCTCGACGGTCTCGACCTCGCCGTTGACGCCCGGCACCTCGGCGCCGTGCTCGCGCAGCGCTGGGACGAGCGCGTCGACGTCCGGGACGACGGAGAGCAGGAGGTCGTAGGGAGGCGTGCGGCTGATCGCGCCCCGCACCTCGCCGTCCTCCTCCAGCCAGCCGAAGTACATCGGCGCGTCGCCGAAGCGGTGACCCCCGCGCAGCGTGTCGATGATCGACAGGCCGATCGTGTACGCGGCCGGATCCTCGCTCAGCAGCGGCACCACGCGCTCGGCGTAGGGCTCGACGTCGTCAGTGAACTCCCAGGGCACCCCGCGAAGGCTAGGGATCCCACATGAGCAGGCAGCCGCCGTCGCGGCGCCGCTCCGCCTCCAGCGCCGCGGCGCGCGCCCACGGCGTGTGCTCGACGTTGTCGCGCTCGAGGGCCATCGTGCGCAGCGTGCTGCGCTCGGCACGAGCCGCATGCCGCTCAGGCGCCGGCAGCCGCCACTCGGCGAGCCAGGTGATCGCGGCGCGTCCACGCCGCGCGGTGCGGGTGGTCCGAAGCATGGGACGGCGAGGGTAACCCCGCCCCCGCGCGGTCGCCAAGGTTTCAGGGCACCCGCAGGTGCGCCGCGACGGCGACCGGGGCCTCGAGGTGCACGGCGTGCCCGGCGCCCGGCACGACGACGGCAGGAAGGCCCATGCGCTCCGCGATCGCGCGGAACTTCGCGTCCCGCTCGCCGACGACGAGCGTGACCGGCATCGCCAGTTCGCCGAGTCGATCCCACAGCGGCGGCATCACCCCGGTGCCGAGCCCGCGCAGCTGGACAGCGTGCTCGGCGGCGCTGCGCCGCATCCGGTCCTCATGCGCGGCGGCAGCGACCTCCGCCGGCTGGTCGGCGAACAGTGGCTGCGCCGCCCACTCGCGGGCGAACGCCTCGTCGCCGATCGCCTCGATCCGCGTCGCCAGCGCCTCGTCGGCCTCCCGCCGCGCGGCGCGCTCGCCGGGGTCGGCCAGACCCGGGCTCGCGGACACCAGCACCAAGCGCCGCACCCGCTCCGGGATCCGCAGCGCGAGCGCCAGCGCGAGCCGCCCGCCCATCGAGTAGCCGGCGAGCGTGAAGGCGGGCGGGGCGAGCGCCTCGAGGCGGTCGAGCTCGGCCTCCCACGGCCCGGGTCCCAGGTCGGGGGCCAGCGCGCGGTAGCGTCCCGCGAGCTCGCGCACCACCCCATCCCAGCTCGCGCCGGTCTGCGTGAAGCCGTGGAGGAGGACGAGGTCGGCGGGCACGAGACCGCAGACGATGCCAGCCACCGACACGTATCTCGGCCTGCGTGCCTTCGTCGACGAGCTCGCGCGCTGCGGCGTGCGCGAGGCGTGCACGTCGCCCGGCTCGCGCTCGACGCCGCTGGTGCTGTCGCTCGCACGCGAGCCGCGCATCCGCGCGACCTCGCACATCGACGAGCGCTGCGGCGGCTTCTTCGCGCTCGGCCTCGCGAAGGCGACGGGCCTGCCGGTCGCGCTCGCCTGCACCTCGGGGACCGCCGCGGCCAACTACGCCCCCGCAGTGATCGAGGCGCACGAGGCGCGCGTGCCGCTGCTCGTCCTCACCGCGGACCGCCCGCCGGAGCTGCGCGAGCTCGGCGCAGGGCAGACGATCGACCAGGTCAAGCTCTACGGCAGCGCCGCCAAGTGGTACCTCGAGGTCGACGACCACCCGGCGACGCCCGAGCGCATGCGCTGGCTGCGCCAGCTCGCCTGCCGCGCATTCTGGACCGCGACCGACGGCCGCTCCGGTCCCGTGCACCTCAACTTCTCGCTGCGCGAGCCGCTCGTGCTCGACGCGCCGCTCCCCGACGAGGAGCCGGGCGGCGGCGGCCGCGCCGGCGGCCGCCCGTGGGTGACGCGCCCGCGCACCCTCCTCGCCCCCGCCCCCGCGCTGCTCGACGGCCTGCGCGCCGCGGTCGACGCGCACCCGCGCGCCGTGATCGTCGCCGGCCGCAGCGAGCGCGATCCCGGCCTCGGCGACGCACTGGCGGGGCTCGCGGACGCACTCGCGCTGCCGCTGCTCGCCGATCCGCTGTCGGGCGCACGCCGCGGCCCGGCGGCGGTCGCGCACTACGACGCGCTCCTGCGCGAGCCGGAATGGGCGGCCGAGCACGCACCCGACCTCGTGCTGCGCGTCGGCGACCTCCCGACCTCGAAGCCGCTGCGCCAGTGGCTGCACGGGCTCGACGGCGCGCTGCAGATCGCGTTCGACCCCGAGCACGCGTGGCAGGACCCCGCGGGCGCGGTGGCGACGATCATCAGCGCCGACCCGCGCGTGCTGGCGCCCCAGCAACCGCGCAAGGACCGCGGCTGGCTGGAGCAGTGGACGAGCGCCGACCGCAAGGCGTCCGCGGCGATCGCCGAGACGCTGCCGAGCCTTTCGGAACCACGCGTGGCCGCCGAGCTCGGCGTTCGGCTCCCGCCCGAGGCCACGCTCGTGGTCGCCTCCTCGATGCCGGTGCGCGACGTCGAGTCGTTCTTCCCCACCCGCGAGCAGCCCCCGCGCGTGCTCTCAAACCGCGGCGCCAACGGGATCGACGGCACCGTGTCGACCGCCTTCGGGGTCGCCGCGACCGGGGTCAGAACCGTTCTCCTGATCGGCGACGTCGCGCTCGCCCACGACATCGGCGGCCTGCTCGCCGCCCGCCGCCTGGGGCTCGACCTCACCATCGTCCTGCTCAACAACGACGGCGGCGGCATCTTCCACTTCCTCCCCGTCGCCGGCGAGGGGGCGGACTTCGAGGAGCACGTCGCCACCCCGCACGGGCTCGACTTCGCCCGCGCCGCCGCGCTCTACGGCCTCGCCCACGAGCGCGTCATCACGCCTGAGTCCTTCCGCGCCGCGCTCGACAGCGCGACCGGCGCCACGATCATCGAGGTCCGCACCGACCGCGACGAGAACCGCGAGCTCCACCGGCAGGTCGCGCAAGCGGTCGTGCAGTCCGTCCGCGGCCGCACCTAGCGTGCGGAAGCGTGCAACAGAGCCTGATCGACACCCCCGCAGCGTCACCACCTCCGCCCCGCGCGACCTCCAAGGGCATCGCGCCCGGGGACATCGTCCAGGTGGACAAGAAGGGCCGCCGCTTCCACGCGCTGGTCACGGAGCTCGACCAGCAGGAGTCCGGGCGCTTCGAGCTCGTCCTGCGCCCGCTCGACTCGCGGATCTCCTACCGCACCGCGACGGTCCGCGAGGTCATCGAGGTGTGGCGGAAGGCGCGCCGCTCCGGATAGGCGAATCGCGCTCCTGCGCGCCAACCCGGCGGCCGTGGGTCCGACGAGAACCCCGTAGTCATCCGTTTCGCCTCGCGATGCGATAAGAACCGAGGCCGTGCTCGTCGCCACCGAAATCGCCGAAGCACTCGCCGAGGGCCGGCAACGGACCCTCGACATGGTCGCGCCGTTCTCCGACGAGCAGATGGAGACCGCGCACTCGCCACTGATGAGCCCGCTGGCCTGGGACCTCGCGCACATCGCCGCCTACGAGGACCTGTGGCTCGTGCACCGCCAGGGCGGCGAGCCGCTGCTGCACCCCGAGCTGGCGGCGATGTACGACGCCTTCGAGACGCCGCGCGAGGTCCGCGGTGACCTCCCGATCCTCAACCGCGCCGAGGCGCTCGACTACCTCGCCGACGTCCGCGCCCGCGTTCTGGGGCTGCTCGAGCGCGACGGCGCGAGCGAGCTGCACGAGCTGGTGCTCCAGCACGAGCACCAGCACAACGAGACGATGCTGCAGGCGATCGAGCTCGCCCGCCTCCCCACCGCGCCCGGGCTCACCGCCACCGCCCGCGCCACCGCGCCCGGCGAGCGGCACGGGCCTCGAGCCGATCGACGTCCCCGGCGGGCCGTTCGCGCTCGGCGCGCCGGACGAGCGCTTCTCCTACGACAACGAGCGCCCGCGCCACACGGTCGATCTCCCGGACTTCCGCATCGGCCGCACCGCGATCACCAACGCGACGTTCCTCCGCTTCGTCGAGGGCGGCGGCTACCAGCGCCGCGAGTGGTGGTCGGACGAGGGCTGGGCGTGGAAGGAGGAGTACGACATCACCCACCCGCAAGGCTGGGCCGCCGGGCCCGACGGGTGGCGGCAGTGGCGCATCGACGGCGAAGCGCCGCTGCACCCCGAGGAGCCGGTGGTCCACATCTCCTGGTTCGAGGCCGACGCCTTCGCCAGGGCCCACGGAGCGCGGCTCCCGACCGAGGCCGAGTGGGAGAAGGCGGCGACCTGGAATCAGGCGAGATTCCGCAGGACCCCCAACCTCGACCAGACCGGCCTCGGCCCCCACCCGGTGCCCGACGGCCCGGCCGGCGTCCCACTCGGAATGCTCGGCGACACCTGGGAGTGGACGGCGACCGAGTTCGACGGCTACCCCGGCTTCACCGCCCACCCGTACCGCGAGTACTCCGAGGTCTTCTTCCGCCGCGGCTACCGCGTCCTGCGCGGGGGCTCGTGGGCGACGCGCCTCCGGGTCGCGACCCCGACGTTCCGCAACTGGGACCTCCCCCAGCGGCGGCAGATCTTCTCCGGCGTGAGGCTGGCGTGGGACGCCTGACCAGCGTCGCGACCGCCGGCCGCAGCACGCTCGCCGACGACGTGCTCGACGGCCTCACCCGGCCCGTCAAGGAGCTGCCGCCCAAGCACTTCTACGACGCCCTTGGCTCGGAGCTGTTCGACCGCATCTGCGAGGTGCCCGAGTACTACCCGACCCGCGCCGAGCGCGCGATCCTCGAGGCGCACGCCGACGCGATCGTCGCCGCCACCAACGCTGGGGAGCTCGTCGAGCTCGGCTCGGGCACCGCCGCCAAGACGCGCGTGCTGCTCGACGCGATGGCCCGCGCCGGCACGCTGTGGCGCTACGTGCCCTTCGACGTCGACGGCGGCATGGTCCGCGACACCGCCGCGGCCCTGACCGCCGACTACCCCGGGCTCGAGGTCTGGGGCGTCACCGGCGACTTCGAGCACGACCTCGACGAGATCCCGCCGCCGGAGCCCGGCCGCCCGCGGATCGTCGCCTTCCTCGGCGGCACGATCGGCAACTTCATCCCCGGCTCGCGCCGGCGCTTCCTGCGCGAGCTGCGCGCGCGCCTGGACGAGCGCAGCTTCCTGCTGCTCGGCACCGACCTCGTGAAGGACCCGGCCGTGCTCGAGGCCGCCTACAACGACAGCCAGGGCGTAACTGCCGAGTTCAACCTCAACATCCTGCGCGTCGTCAACCGCGAACTCGACGCCGACTTCGACCTCGAGCAGTTCGAGCACATCGCGTTCTACGACGAGCAGCGTGAGTGGATCGAGATGCGCCTGCGCGCCCGCCGCGCCCAGTCGGTTCGCGTGGCCGCGCTCGACCTCGACCTCGAGTTCGGCCGCGGCGAGGAGCTGCGGACCGAGATCTCGGCCAAGTTCACGCCCGAGCGGGTGCGGGCGGATCTGGACGCCGCCGGCCTCGAGCTCGTCGAGTGGTTCACCGATCCCAAGGAGCTGTTCGCGCTGTCGCTGGCGCGCCGCCGGGAGTAGGTTCGGCGCATGGCCACTCCGCTCGCCGGCCGCGCTGCCCTGAAGCGGGGCGCCTGGGCGGAGGCGCGAGCGAGCTTTGCAGCGGCGCTCGCGGAGGAGGAGACCGCCGAGGCGCTCGAGGGTCTGAGCTGGGCGACGTGGTGGCTCGACGAGGTCGACGCCTGCTTCGACGCCCGCGAGCGCGCCTACCGGCGCTACCGCGAGGACGGCGACCTGCGCGGCGCGGCTCGGATGGCGCTGTGGCTGAGCGACGACCACTCCGAGTTCCGCCGCAAGGAGGCCGTCGCCGGCGGCTGGTTCCAGCGGGCCGCGCGCCTGCTCTCGGAGATCCCGCCCGCGCCCGAGCACGGCTGGCTGGCCGTGTTCGAGGCGCACGCGACGCTCGCCGCTGGCGATCCCGAAGGCGCGCTGCGGCTCGCCGGCGAGGCGCGCGAGCTCGGCCGCGAGCTCGGGGCGGTCGACGTCGAGATGTTCGCGGTCGCCACCGAGGGCGTGGTGCTCGTCGCCCAGGGCTCGGTCGCGGAGGGCATGCGCCGGCTCGACGAGGCCACCGCGGCGGCGCTCGGCGGCGAGTTCGACGACCTGCGCGCGGCGGGCTGGACGTGCTGCCTGCTGATCGGCGCCTGCGAGCGCGTGCGTGACTTCGACCGCGCGGCGCAGTGGTGTGCCGAGGCCGAGGCGTTCAGCCGGCGGCTCGACGCGCGCTTCGTCAAGGGCGTGTGCCGAGCCCATTACGGCGCAGTCCTGTGCTGGCACGGTGACTGGGAGGGCGCCGACCGCGAGCTGACCGGCGCGCTGGCGGAGCTGACCGAGAAGCGGCCGGCGTGGCGCTCGGTCGCCGTCGTCCGGCTGGGCGAGCTGCGGCGGCGCCAGGGCCGGACAGCCGAGGCGCTCGAGCTGTTCGGCTCCGCGGAGGCGGACCCGCTGGCGCGGCTCGGTCGCGCCGAGGCCGCGCTCGACGCCGGTGACGCGGCCGGCGCCCGCGAGGGTGCGGAGCGAGTGCTGCGGGCAGCCACCGCACCGACGGCGCGCGCGGGTGCGCTGGAGCTGCTGGTGCGAGCCGGCGCCGCTGAAGGCGCGTCGCACGCTGCCGAGCTGCGCGCGATCGCGGATGCGCTCGACACCATGCCGCTGCGCGCTGCCGCGAGCTACTGCGAGGGCCTCGTGGCCGCGGCGGCTGGCGATCACGAGACGGCGCTCGCCCGCCACGACGCCGCACTCGAGGGCTACGCGGGCAGCGAGGCGCCGGTCGAGACCGCCCGCGCGCGGCTCGGGCTCGCCGAGGCGCTCGCCGCGCTCGGGCGGAGCGAGGCCGCGCGCCGTGAGGCGGCCGCCGCCGTCGATGCACTGCACGCGATCGGCGCCGAGCCGGAGTGCGGGCGGGCGCGCGAGGTGGCGAGGCGCCTCGGCGCGGCGCCGCGCGGCGAGCTCAGCGCGCGTGAAGTCGAGGTCCTGCGGCTCGTCGCCGACGGCCTCGGCGACCGCCAGATCGCGACGGAGCTCACGCTCAGCGAGCACACCGTGCACCGCCACGTGGCGAACATCCACGCGAAGCTGCGCTGCTCGTCGCGCGCGGCGGCGGTCGCACTCGCGCACCGCCGCGGCCTGCTCTGAGTGGCCCATTCGGGCCATCCGCGCCCCGCGCGCAAGATGGCCCGGGCATGCGAAGGCAGCGCGCCCGCGGTCCGCGAGCGTCCCGCGCATGATCGATGAGCTGACGGACCACAAGCAGACCCAGCGCGCGATATGGGCGGCCGGCGACTACGCGGCGTTCGCCCCGCTCGTCGCCGAGGTCGGCGAGCGCCTCGTCGCCCGCGTCGGCATCGCGCCCGGCGCCGCCGTCCTCGACGTCGCCTGCGGCACCGGCAACGTCGCCATCCCCGCGGCGCTCGCCGGCGCGCGCGTCACCGGCGTCGACCTCACCCCGGAGCACTTCCCGGCGGCGCGAGCGCGCGCCGCCGCAGCCGGCGTCGAGGTCGACTGGGTCGAGGGCGACGTCGAGGCACTGCCGTTCGAGGACGACGCGTTCGACCTCGTGCTCTCCTCATTCGGCTGCATGTTCGCGCCGCGCCACGCGTTGGCGGCGGCCGAGCTGGCGCGGGTGCTGCGACCGCAGGGCCGGCTGGGGATCTGCGCGTTCACGCCCGACGGCGCAGGCGGCGACTTCTTCAAGACGCTCGGAGCGCTCGCACCGCAGCCGCCGGCCTTCGCGGAGAACCCCCTCGACTGGGGCGAGCCGTCCCACGTGCGCTCGCTGTTCGGCGAGCTCGACCTGCGCTTCGAGCGGCGGTCGTACTGCGAGCGCTTCGCGTCCCTGGACGCCGCGGTCGAGCTCTACACGACGACGTTCGGGCCGGTCGTGGCGCTCGGCGGCCCGGCGCTCGCCGGCGACCTGCGGGCGCTGTTCGCGCGCCATGCGATCGACGGCGGCACGGCGATCCCCTACGACTACCTCGTCACGTTGTCGGTGGCGTCGTGAGCGCGTCAGCCCGACAGCACCGGGAGCAGCGCGCCCAGCTTGACCTCGGTCTCGGCCAGCTCGGCCGCCGGGTCGGACTCGCGCACCACGCCGACGCCGGCGTAGAGCCGCGCCTCGGTCCCGCGCAGCAGCGCGCAGCGGAGGGCGACGCAGAACTCGCCGTCCTCGTTGGCGTCGGTCCAGCCGACCGGGCCCGCGTACCAGCCGCGGTCGATGCCCTCGAGCGCGGGGATGAGCGGCGCGGCGACCGCGAACGGCTCGCCGCCGACCGCGGGCGTCGGGTGCAGGAGGCCGGCGAGCTCGACGACGCTGATCGGGTGCGTGAGCTGCGCGCGGATCGGCGTCGCGAGGTGCTGGATGTTGGCGACCTTGATCACCGTCGGCTCGTTCGGCGCGGCGACCCAGACGGCGTGCGGGCGCAGGGCGCGGCCGATCCGGTGGCTGACGATCGCCTGCTCCTCGCGGTCCTTGGCCGAGCCCAGCAGCTGCTCGCCGAGGTGGTCGTCGACGGCGGGGTCGGCGGAGCGGCGGATCGAGCCGGCGAGCGCGACCGAGGATGCGCGCAGGCCCTCGCGGCGCACGAGCAGCTCCGGCGAGGCGGCCACGAACGCGCTCTCGCCGCGGCCGGCGCAGAACACGAAGCAGGAGCCGAATGCCGAGCGCAGCACGCCGAACACCGCCGCGGCGTCATGCGGCGTGCGGCGCGTGGACAGCGACCTCGCGCGCCAGCACGATCTTCTCGAGCGCGCCGGCGCGGATCCGCTCGACGCCGCGGGCGACCGCCTCGATGTAGTGCTCGGGCGGCGCGATGCTGGCGATCTCGAAGCGCCCGGCGGGCGCGGGGTCGAGCAGCGGCAGCTCGCGGTCGCGCAGCGCCGCCGACGCGGGCGGCCATCCGCTCGGCGAGCTGCTCGGGGACGTCGTCGGGCGCGGCGAGCCCGGCCACGGTCAGGCTGACCTCGCCGTTGCGGCGCGCCAGCGCCACCTCGGGCACGACGAGCGCGCCGGCGCCGAAGCCCGCCCAGTGCGGCGCCGCGCCGCCGTCGGGCGCGAACGCGAAGCCGCCGACCGCCACGAGCCCGGAGCCGGGCGGCCCGGAGTCCTCGCCGGCGACCGCACCGCCCGCGAGCTTCCGCCAGGCGGCGGCGACGGTCGCGAAGCGCTCGGGGCCGTCGGCCTCGAGCGTCCGCAGCGCGCCGAGCGCCGCCACGACGGCGCCGCCGCGCGCGGGCTGCTCGTAACAGAACCAGTGCTCGCCGGCCTGGCGCGAGGTGAAGACGACCGCGCTCGGATCGACGGCGGGATCGATGCGCACGGTCAGCCCGACGAGCACCTCGCCGCCCTCGCGGCGGGCGCGCCGCACGGCGCGCGCACAGCGCGCGGCCAGCTCGGCCCGCTCGTCGAAGCGAAGGGCGAACGGCTCGCGGGTGCCGGTCAGACGCAGCGTCATCCCTCCCCAAGCCTACGAGGCAGCCGGGTTAGTCGCTTCCACCCAAGGGTGCATGTCCACGCCCTCGCGACCGCGGGATGCTCGGCGCCATGATCCGCATCCTCACCGCACTTCTGGCGGCCGCTGCGCTCGCCGGGCTGAGCGCCGCGCCGGCCATGGCCGGCAAGAGCGACAAGCGCGCCGCGACGAAGCTGTTGCGCGGCACGGTCTGGAGCACGCACCAGAGCGGCAACGTCACCGGCGCCAGCCTCGACCGCACGGTCACGCTGTGCCGAGACAACACCTACACGCTCGTCACGAGCTTCCTCGCGCCGATCATCGAGGACCCCTCCAGCTTTGATCACCCCGACCCCGAGACCCGGGTCACCGGCACCTGGCGGGTGCAGCGCGCGAAGCTCTCGAAGAACCGCCGCTTCGGCACGGTGCGCGTCGCCTACACAACCGACGCCGGCGAGCGCGGAACCGTGGTCCTCACCGCCTCCAAGCGCGGCGCCACGCTCGCCGGCGAGCCCGCCCTGGTCAGCCGCACGGACGCGTGCTGAGAGTCGCCGTCACCCTCGGCCTGCTGGCCGCAGTGCTCAGCGCCCCCGTCGCCTCGGCGGCGTCGGGGGACGTCGAGCGTGTGAGCGTCGCCACGAACGGCGCTCAGGGTGACGGCGACTCCACAGTGCCGTCGATCTCGCACGACGGCAACGTCGTCGCGTTCCAGTCGCGCGCGAGCACGCTCGTCGGCGGCGACGGCAACGGCGGGCTCGACGTCTTCACGCGCCGGCGCGCGGCACGGCAGACCGACCGGATCAGCAACGTCCCCGGGGTCAGCGCCGGCTCCACGCGCCCGGCCGTCTCCGCGGACGGCAGCTCGGTCGCGTTCGAGTCGTTCGCGCCCGAACTCGGCGCCGGCGCTCTCGGCGACATCTTCCTGCGCCGCGGCGGCGGGGCGATCGCGCGGCTCACCGCGCCCACCGGCAACGGCGACAACGTGTCCGGCTTCAAGCCCTCGATCTCTGGCGACGGGTCCACGGTCGTCTTCGAGTCGGCAGGGCAGGAGCTGATCCCCGACGACACCAACGGCCTCGGCGACGTCTTCGCGTGGCGGGGCGGCTCGATCACGCGGCTGAGCGAGGGCTTCGCCGGTGCGGAGGCGAACGGCTTCTCCGACCAGCCGGCGCTGTCGAGCGACGGCCGCTTCGTGGCCTTCCTTTCCGAGGCCACCAACCTGGCTCCGGGCAATGACGACCCCGGCTCGTGGGACATCTTCGTCCGCGGCCTGGCCGGCGGCACCGAGCGCGTGAGCGTCGGCCTCGGCGGCGCGCCGGCCAACGGCGATTCGGAGGATCCGGCGATCTCCGGCAATGGCGCGATCGTCGCGTTCCAGTCGAACGCGTCCAACCTTGTCGCCGGCGACGGCAACAACCGCAGCGACATCTTCGTCCACGACCGCAACCGCCACGTGACCGAGCGCGTCAGCGTCGCGAGCGACGGCACCGAGGGCACCGCCAACGCGATCCAGCCGTCGATCTCGTCCGACGGGCGCTTCGTCGCCTTCGCCTCGCTGGACTCGACGCTGATCCCCGGCGACACCAACAACGTCGTCGACATCTTCATCCACGACCGCCGCGACCACACCACGAAGCGCGTCAGCGAGCGCCCGGGCTCCCGGTTCGGCGCCGGCGACGACTCGTTCGCGCCCGCGATCTCCGGCGACGGCTGCTTCGTCGCGTTCGAGCTCGACGGCGGCGGCACGCTCGTCGCGGACGACACCAACGGCGAGGCTGACGTCTACGTCGTCGACCTCGGCTGCGGCGGCTCCGGGCCGGGCGGCGGGGGACCGAGCACCGGCGCGGCCGATCCGATCGGTCCGCAACCGCCCACGAGCGGCCCCGTCGGCGAGCCCCGTCGCGACCCGATCGCCTCGCCCGTACGCGGCACGGTCCGCGTCCGCGCGCCAGGCAAGCGGCGCTTCACGCGGCTCCGCCGCGCGGGGGCGATCCCGAACGGCGCCGAGATCGACACCCGGCGCGGCGTCCTGCGGCTCGTGGTGGGCCGTGCCACCGCCACCGTCTCGCGGGGCCGCGCGATCGTGAACCGCACCACGCTCACGCTCTCCGGCCGCAAGCTCCTCGTCCGCGTCACCTCCGGGCAGTTCCGGACGCGGGCAAAGCGGACGACGGCGATCGGGCGGCGCGCCGCCTGGCTGACCACGATCGTGCGCGGCAAGGTCGCGGTCCGCGATCTTGCCCGCCGACGGACGGTGCGCCTGAAGCGCGGCGAGCGCTACCGCGTGCGGTCGAGCCAGGCCCGGATCGCGCCCCAGTAGGCGTCCGGGGCCTCGGCGAACGGGAAGTGCCCGACGCCGTCGAGGATCACGAGGTCGCCGCGCGGCGCGGTGGCGGCGATCCGGCGCGCCGCGGCCGGCGGCGTGCCTTTGTCGTGCTCGCCGGCGATCGCGAGGATCGGGATCTCGGAGGTGGCGAGCGCGGTCAGCGCGTGCAGCTCGCCGCCCTCGCTCGGCGTGCAGCACCGCCTGGTGGCGGTAGACGACGTCGGCGAACGCCTCTCGCACCGCCTCGACGCCCTCGGGCGTCGGGCGCGAAGAACGGCAGCTGGCCGAGCCAGGCCTCGCGCGCCTCCTCGTCGCTGGTCACGCGCTCCTCGAGCTGGAAGGCGGCCTCGACGTCGGCCGACAGGTTGTCGTACGCGTCCTGCGGCGCGCCCGGCGCGTCCTCCTCGTCGGCGTCCGTGCAGGACGCGATCAGCCGCGCCGCGCTGCCCGGGAAGTCGATCAGGTGCTGCATCGACACGAAGCCGCCGAACGAGTGGCCGAGCAGCGTCCAGTCCTCGAGCCCGCGCTCGCGCACCAGCTCCTCGAGCGCGCGAGCGTGCGCGGCGAGCGTCCACTCCTCCGGGTCCGGCGAGCGCCCGTTGCCGGGCAGGTCGACGATCAGCAGACGGTGGTCGGTGGCCAGCGCCTCGGCGCTGGGCAGGAAGATCGAGCCGTCCAGGCCCGGACCGGCGTGGAGGAGCACCACAGGGCGCCCCTCCCCCAGCTCACGGACGTGCAGCTCGGGCGTCAGGTCTCCCCGCGCCCGCGTGAGATCGCGATCTCGCCCGTCCTGGCCATCTCGACCAGCCCGAACGGCCGCACCATGCGCTCGAACGCCTCGATCTTCTCCCACGTGCCGGTGACCTCGATGATCAGCGAGCGCCGCGAGACGTCGATGATCTTGGCGCGGAAGATCTCCACCATCTGCATGACCTCGCCGCGCGCGCCGCCGTCGGCCGTGACCTTGAACAGCGCGAGCTCGCGCGCGACCGTGTCGACCGGCTCGAGGTCGCGGATCTTGATCACGTTGACCAGCTTGTGCAGCTGCTTGGTCACCTGGTCGATCGGGTGCATCGCCCCGTCGAGCGTCAGCGTGATGCGCGACAGCCGCTCGTCGTCGGTCGGCCCGACCGCGAGCGTGTCGATGTTGAAGCCGCGGCGCGCGAACAGGCCCGCGATGCGGGTCAGCACGCCGGGCTTGTTCTCGACCAGGATCGAGAGGATGTGCTTGCGGCCGGTGCGGACGCCGGAGGAGGCCTCGAGCTCCTCGAGCGTCAGCAGTTCCTTGGTGCCTGGCTCGCCCACCCGCATCACCCGACCATGTCGCGCGCGGCAGCGCCGGGCGCGATCATCGGGTACGTGTTCTCCTCGCGGGTGACGCGGACGTCGACCACGACCGGGCCGGGCGTCTCGATCGCCTTGCGCATGTCCTCGACCAGCGTCTTCTTCTCCGTCAGGCGGATGCCGGTCGCCCCGTAGGCCTCGGCGAGCTTGACGAAGTCGGGCCACGAGCCCATGTCGACGTGCGAGTAGCGGCGGTCCCAGAACAGCTCCTGCCACTGCCGGACCATGCCCAGGTAGCCGTTGTTCATGATGAACACCTTCACCGGGATGCCGTTCTCGGTCAGCGTCGCCAGCTCCTGCGAGTTCATCTGGATCGACGCGTCGCCGGTGATCAGGCAGGTCGGGATGTCGGGCACCGCCACGGCCGCGCCCATCGCGGCCGGCAGGCCGAAGCCCATCGTCCCGAGGCCGCCGGAGTTGATCCAGCGGCGCGGCTTGTTGAAGTGGAAGTACTGCGCGCTCCACATCTGGTGCTGGCCGACGTCGGAGGCCAAGATGCAGTCCCCGCCGGTCGCCTCGTAGAGCGCCTGGACCATGTACTGCGGCTTGATCTCGGTGTCCGAGGAGTCCTCGTACTTCAGCGGGTGCTGCTGGCGCCAGCCCTCGATCCGCTCCCACCAGCCGGCGAGCCGGTCCGGGTCGGCCTTGGCCGAGCGGTACTCGGCGGTCAGGCGCGGGACGATGTTCTTGGCGTCACCGACGATCGGGATGTGCGCCGGGATGTTCTTGGAGATCTCCGCCGGGTCGACGTCGATGTGCACGAACTTGGCCCGCGGGGCGAACTCGGAGAGCTTGCCGGTGATGCGGTCGTCGAAGCGCGCGCCGATCGCCACGATCAGGTCGGCCTCGTCCATCGCGTAGTTGGCCGTGCGCGTGCCGTGCATGCCGAGCATCCCCAGCCACTGCGGGTGCGGCGCCGGGAAGGCGCCGAGGCCCATCAGCGTGCAGGTGACCGGCAGCTTGTCCGACAGCGCGAGCTCGGTCAGCTCCGCCGACGCGTCGGCGTTGATCACGCCGCCGCCGACGTAGAGCACCGGCCGGCGCGCGTTGGCGAGCGCCTTGGCCGCGAGCCGGATCTGCTTCTGGTTGCCCTCGGTGGTCGGCTGGTAGCCGGGCAGGCGCACGTCGCCGACCGGCTGGTAGTCGATCTCCACCCGCGTGAGGTCGGTCGGCATGTCGATCAGCACCGGCCCGGGCCGCCCGGTGCGGGCGATGTGGAACGCCTCGTGGACCGCCCGCGGGATCTCCGTCGGGTGCTGGATCATGAAGCTGTGCTTGACGATCGGCATGGTGATGCCGAACGTGTCCGCCTCCTGGAAGCCGTCGGTGCCGAGCAGGTCGGTGCGCACCTGGCCGGTGAACGCGACCATCGGGACGGAATCCATCATCGCGTCGGTCAGGGGGGTGACGATGTTCGTGGCGCCGGGCCCGGAGGTGGCAAAGACGACGCCGACGCGGCCGGAAGCCTTGGCGTAGCCCTCGGCGGCGTGGCCGCCGCCGGCCTCATGCCGTACGAGTACGTGACGGATACCTGACTCCACGAAGGCGTCGTACGTCGGGAGGTTCGCTCCCCCGGGGTAGCCGAAGACGACATCCACGCCCTCGGCCCGCAGGCACTCCATCACTGCATCGACAGCTCGCATCATGCGGGCGAGTTTATCTGCGCGGCGTGGCAGCTTCAGGTGCGATGAGCTCGTCCGGGAACTCGAGCTCGGTCCCGCAGCGCATACAGAGGGCGTCGTGGGCCATGACGATCTTCCCGCAGCCCGGGCACTGGCGGCGCGGCTCCTCGCGCTCGGAGCGGTAGAGCACCAGCGCCAGCAGCCCGGCCACCGGCAGGATCGCCGAGATCAGGAACCACAGAAACATCGACGAGCCCTTGATCCGCGCGACGACCGCGCCCGCCACCCCGAACCAGAAACAGATCAGGAGGTAGATCACGGCTCAGATGTGCCGCAGCGCCCAGATGACCGGGGAGGTCTGCACCCCCCGATCGTACCGCCGGTAACTGCTGTCTCAGTCGTGCGAGCGCTTCAGATGCGCGAAGCGCTCGGACCGCGGGACGTCGCGTCCTTCGAGGCGCAGCTGGGCGAGGCGGAAGCGACGCACACCGGGGCTGAGGGGCCGGTTGCGGGGGGAGCTGGCCGCTGGGACCAGGACGAGGCGGCGTGCGGTCGATGTGCTCATGCTCAGCATCATCGGTCCAATCAGGCGTCTGCGCTATGGACCGTTGACCCTATGTTCACGACTCCGGACTCGACCGCCTGGACAACCGCACCCCGGCGTCGAGCGCAGGCCGCGCCCGTGGCGGCATTCTGCGGCGCAGCCGCCACGGCGAACCGCTGAACGCGAGGTTGGCCACGGTCGCGAAGCCCTCCTCGTCGGTGCGCAGCGCCAGCAGCAGGTGGGCGATGCGGTCGCCGGAGGGCAGGCCCGGCTCGGGCACCTGGACGCACCAGCAGAACACGCGCCGCCCGCCCGGCGAGACGAGCACCGCGCCGGCCTCGCCGACGAGCCAGACGCCGAGCGCGCCGCGCTCGGGGACCAGCCCGGTCTGGGCGTGCAGCTCGCGCGCGTCGTGACCGACGAGGTCGCCGAGCAGGCCGAGCGCCACCCGCTCGGGCCCGTCCTCGGCCCGCGGCTTCGGCCGCACGACGTTGGCCCCGCGCCGCGCGTAGAGCTCCGGGATCGCCCACGCATGCGCGAGCAGCGCGAGCCCGACCGGGAACGACAGCGGCTCGAGCGCCGCCAGCAGGCCGGCAGTCCCGACGAACGGGATCGTGTGCGCCGCGGTGGTCAGCGTCCACGTGCGCCCGCGCATGCGCAGGCGGTGGGCGTCGGCCCGCGGCCGCCAGTGGACCGCGGCGGTCTCCGGCAGCGGCGCGGAGGCCGCCATGCCCAGTGCTAGCCGCCCGCGATCGGGCGGCGGAGGATCACGAGGTCGGCGTCGAGCGGCAGCTCAGAGACCTGCCGCGCCTGCCCCTCGCCCTCGGTGACCGTGGCGTAGTAGCCGGCGTCGAGCTCCTTGCGGAACTCAGCCACTGCGCGCTCGATCGCCTCGGGATCCCCGGCCGTCCACTCCGCGAGCGTCGAGTGACCGGTCGTGTCCATGCGGATGAGACGTGCCATGGCGCGAATGGTACGCGCGACCGCTACTCCGCGATGAGATAGCGCCCCGGCCCGCTGGCCTTGGCGCGGTACATCGCGCCGTCGGCGAGGTTCAGCAGCTCCTCGCGGCTGCGGCCCTCCACCGGCGCGATGCAGATCCCGATGCTGGCCGACAGCGTGATCGTCTCCTCGCCGAGCGCGATCGGCTCGCGCAGCGTGTCGATGATCCGCTGGGCAATGCCGCGGACGTCGTCGTCGCCGGTGATGTGCTCGGACAGCACGACCAGCTCGTCGCCGCCGAAGCGCGCCACCGTGTCCTCCGCGCGCAGCGTCGACGCCACCAGCGCCGCGGCGCTGCGCAGCACGTCGTCGCCGCCGGCGTGCCCGAAGCGGTCGTTGACCGCCTTGAAGCCGTCGAAGTCGAGGAAGAGCACGGCCAGCGGCGCATGCTCGCGCTGCTGGCGGCGCATCGCGTGGTCGAGGCGGTCGAAGAACAGGACGCGGTTCGGCAGTCCGGTCAGGGGATCGTGCAGCGCCTCGTGGAGCCGCTGCTCCTCGGCGCGGCGGCGCACGATGAACTCGCCGAGCTGGGCGCCGAGCTCCGCGCCGGGGGACTCGCCGTCGCCGTCGAGCACGAGCAGGCCGCCGTCGAGCGGGATCTCCAGGTCGCCCGCCGGTCGCTCCGGCACGCTGCCGCGCGGCCACGCCGCCTCGAGCGCCCCGTCGAGCCACAGGCTCCCGCGCTCCCAGCCGAGCTCCTCGACCACGACCTGCAGCAGCTCCGGCAGCGCGTCGCGCAGGTCGCGGCCGCCGGCCATCACGCTCAGCACGCCGTGGGCGGCGGCGCGGAGGCGCGCCGCGCGCCGCTGCTCGGTGACGTCGCGCACCAGCGCCAGGCACTGCGTGTTGCGCCCGTCTGCGTCGTGCAGCAGCAGCGCCCGCAGTGCGCCCCAGCGGACCTCGCCGTCCGGGCGCACGTAGCGCTTCTCCGTGTTCCACTCGGCGAGCTCGCCGGCGGCCATCTGTCGCATCGCCTCGGCGCTCTCCGGCATGTCCTCCGGGTGCGTGACGTCATCGACCTGCATGCCCTCGAGCGCATCGCGGTCGCGCCCGAGGAACTCCGCGAGCGCCTCGTTGACGAGCGTGAAGCGCCCGCCGCGGGCGACGAGCGCGATGCCCACCGGCGCGCGCTCGAAGATCGAGCGGAAGCGCTCGTCGAGCTCGATCCGCGCCCGCTCCGCCGCCCGGATGTCGGTCAGGTCCTGGCAAATGCCGATCAGGTGGCGCGGACCGCCGCCCGCGCGGTGTACGGCGCCGCGGATCCGGAGGTCGCGGAGCTCACCGTCTCCCCGGCGGATCGTCACGGAGCAGTCGAACCCGCTGTCCTCGCCGATCGCGCGGTCGACCTCGCCCCGCAGCCGCTCGCGGTCCTGCTCGACCACCATGCTGAGCACGCCCTCCCGCGACGGGACGTGGTCGTCGGGCTCGACGCCGAAGATGCGGTACGTCTCCGGCGACCACGTCACGGTCGCGCGCTCGAGGTCGCGGTCGAAGGACCCGATCTGGCCGAGCCGCTGCGCCTCGGCGAGCCGCTGCTCAGCGTGGCGGCGTTCGGTGACGTCCTCGCAGACGCCGTCGAAGCGCCGGACGGTGCCGTCGGGCCCCATCGTGGCGCCGCCGCGGCAGAGCAGCAGCCGGTAGTCGCCGTCGGCGTGGAGCATGCGGAACTCGAGCTCCATCGTGCCGCCGGAGTCCATCGCTGCCCGCGACTCGGCGGCGACCCGGTCGCGGTCGTCCGGGTGGACGAGCTCCATGGTGTCGTCGCCCACCGTTTCCGCTCCGGGCGCGATCCCGAGTATCCGCATCAGCTCCGCCGACCACGTGATCTCGTGCGCGTCTGGGTCCCAGTGCCAGGAGCCGACGCCCGCGATCTGCTGCGCCTCGGCCAGCTGCGCCTCGCTGCGGCGCAGTGCCTCCTCGGCGCGCTTGTGCGCGCTGATGTCGGTCGAGAGCCCGATCACCGCCACCGGTTGCCCCTCGGCGTCGAAGACCGGCGTCTTCTGCGTGAGGTGCGTGCGCTCACCCCAGCCGTCCTCCATGTCGAGCGGCCGGCGGGTCGCCAGCACCTCGCGGTTCTGCGCGGCCCAGCGCTCGACCGTCACCGGGTCGAAGAGCTCCTCCGGCATCCGGCCGATGACCTCCTCAGGCGGCCTGCCGACGAGCTCGCATGCCGCACGGTTTGCGTAGGTGATCCGGCCGTCCAGGTCCTGGACGTAGAACAGCACCGACACCCCGTCGAGGACCTCGACGAGGCGGGCAGCGTCCAGCGTGGGGCCTCCATGCGCATCCACAGCGCCGGCGACGCTATCGGAATGCCCACTGACAGATAGTCAGATCCGCGAGAGATCTAGACGCCGAGCTGCTCGCGCAGCAGGCGGTTGACCTCGCCGCCGTCGGCGCGGCCCTTCGTCTCCCGCATCACGGGCCCGACGAGCGCTCCGATCGCCTTCGGGTTGCCGCCGCGCACGCGCTCGGCGACGTCGGGGTTCTCCTCGATGACGCGCGCGACGATCGCGGCGAGCTCGTCGCCGTCGCCCATCGCGCCGAGCCCCTCTGCCTCGATGACCGCCTCGGGATCGCCGCCGTGCTCGACGAGCCGGTCGAGCACCTGGCGCCCGGCGCCGCGGGTGACGGTGCCGGCCTGCACGAGGCCGGCCAGCTTGGCCAGCGCCTGCGGGGTGACGTTGGAGGCGGCCGGGTCGGCCTCGGCGTCGAGCCGCCCGACCAGCTCGTCCTTGACCCACGAGGCCACGAGCGGTCCCTCGACGTCCTCGCCCGCGGCGGTCGCGGCCTGCTCGAAGTAGTCGCCGAGCTCGGGCCGCACCGAGAACAGCCGCGCGGTGTCCTCCGGCAGCGCCCAGTCGCGCTCGTAGCGCGCAGCGCGCTCGGCCGGCAGCTCGGGCAGCGCCGCGCGCGCCTGCGCGAGCATCTCCTCGGTCGGCGCGAGCGGGACGAGGTCGGGCTCCGGGAAGTAGCGGTAGTCGTGCGCCTCCTCCTTCGAGCGCAGCGGGCTCAGCCGCCCCGTCCGCGGGTCGAAGTGCAGCGTCTCCTGGCTCACGCGCTCCCCCGCCTCGAGCAGCCCGGTCTGGCGCTCGATCTCCGCGTTGATGCCCTGCATCAGGAAGCGGAACGAGTTCATGTTCTTGAGCTCGGTCTTGGTGCCGAGCTCGTCGGAGCCCTTGGGGCGGATGGAGACGTTGGCGTCGCAGCGCAGCGAGCCCTCCTCCATGTTCACGTCCGAGACGCCGAGCTGGCGCAGCGTCACGCGCAGCAGCGTCAGCCACTCGCGCGCCTGCTCGGCGGAGCGGATGTCCGGCTCGGTGACGATCTCGGCCAGCGGCGTGCCGCAGCGGTTGAAGTCGACGACGCTCGCCGACGAGCCGTGGATGCGGCCCGACTCGCCGAGGTGCGTGAGCTTCGCCGCGTCCTCCTCGAGGTGGATGCGGTGCAGCCGGACATCCCCCACGTGACCGCCCAGGCAGAGCGGGATGTCGTACTGGGAGATCTGGTACGCCTTCGGGTTGTCCGGATAGAAGTAGTTCTTGCGGTGGAAGATCGACCGCGGCGCGATCTCGCAGTCGAACGCGAGGCCCATCAGCAGCCCGTACTGGACGGCCTGGGCGTTGAGCACCGGCAGCGCGCCGGGCAGGCCGAGGCAGACCGGGCAGGTGCGCGTGTTGGGCTCCTCGCCGAACGACAGCGCGCACGAGCAGAACATCTTCGTCTTGGTGTCGAGCTGGACGTGGATCTCCAGGCCGATGACGGGCTCGTAGTCGCTCATGCGCGCGCCTTCGAGCCGTCGAAGCCGATCGTCTGCTCGAGCGCGTAGGCCGCGTCGAGGATGCGGTTCTCGCTGAACGCCGGGCCGGCGATCTGGAAGCCGGTGGGCAGCCCGTCGGCCAGCCCGTTGGGGATCGAGATCGCGGGCAGGCCGGCCAGCGAGATCGGCACCGTGCAGTAGTCGTTGAGGTACATCGCCCACGGGTCGTCGGTCTTGGCGCCGAGCTCGAAGGCCGCGCCCGGGCTGGTCGGCGAGACCATGAAGTCGCACGACGCCCAGGCAGCGGTGAAGTCCTCGGCGATCTTCGTGCGCACCTTCTGCGCGCGGCCGTAGTAGGCGTCGTAGTAGCCGGAGGACAGCGCGTAGGTGCCGAGCATGATGCGGCGCTTGACCTCGGCGCCGAAGCCCTTGGAGCGGGTGCGCGTGTACATCGTCAGCAGGTCGTCGGAGGGCTCGCGGAAGCCGTAGCGGACGCCGTCGTAGCGAGCCAGGTTGGCCGACGCCTCGGCGGGCGCGATCAGGTAGTAGGCCGCCAGCGCGTGCGGCGCGTGCGGGAGCGTGATGTCGACGATCTCGGCGCCGAGCTCGCGCGCCTGGTCGAGCGTCTGATGGAACGTGGCGAGCACGCCGGGCTCGATGCCCTCGCCCGACAGCTCCGCGGGCACGCCGAGGCGGATGCCGCGCAGGTCGGTCGCGCTCGGCGCCCCGACCGGCTCGGGGAACGCGAGCGACGTCGAATCGCACGGATCCTCGCCCAGCATCGCGCCGAACAGCAGCGCGGAGTCGGTCACGTCGCGCGTGAACGGGCCGGCCTGATCGAGCGAGGAGGCGAACGCGATCATCCCGTAGCGGCTGACCGCGCCATAGGTGGGCTTGAGCCCGACGATCCCGCACAGCGCCGCGGGCTGGCGGATCGAGCCGCCGGTGTCGGTGCCGATCGCCCACGGCGCCGCGCCGGCCGCGACCGCGGCGGCGCTGCCGCCGCTCGAGCCGCCGGGGACGCGCGAGCGATCCCACGGGTTGAGCACCGGGCCGAAGGCGCAGTTCTCGGTCGAGGAGCCCATCGCGAACTCGTCCTGGTGGGTCTTGGCGAGCAGCGGCGCGCCGGCGCTGACGAGCCGCTCGACCGCGGTCGCCGTGTACGGCGGGCGGTAGCCCTCGAGGATCTTCGAGCCGGCCTGGCTGGGGATGCCCTCGGTGCAGAACAGGTCCTTGACCGCGACGGGGACGCCGCCGAGCGGGCTGTTGCGCTCGACCTCGGGCGGGGTGACCTCGTCGGAGACCCACGAGAACGCGTTGAGCTCGTCGGCGAGCGCGCGCTCGCGGTAGGCGGTCCACAGCTCGCCGGGGTCGACGGTGCCGGTGCGCACACCCTCCGCGGCCTGGGCCGCGGTCAGCTCGAGCAGCGCGCTCATGCGGGCGCGGCGCCCGGGCTCGGGACGCGGAAGCCGTCGGGAGCGGGGTCCGGCGCGGCGTCGAGCACGACCTCGCGCGGGAGCGAGGGGCGCGGCTCGTCGGCGCGCAGCACGTTCTCGACCTCGACGACGTGCGACGTCGGCGGCACGTCGGCGAGGTCGCCGAGCTCGCCGATCTTCTCGATGTGATCGAGGACGCCCGAGAGCTCCTCGCCCATGCGCTCGAGCTCCTCCTCGCTCAGCTCGAGGCGGGCGAGGCGGGCGACGTGGAGGACCTGGTCACGGCTCAGCATGCGGCCGTGGAGTCTAGGCCGCGGCAGCGCGAACATCAACGGCGGCTGGGTGGGGAAGCGGGTTCGAACCGCCGCGGCGGCAGCCCCCGTTGTCTGCCTAGCCATCGCTATACGAGGTCGCTGCCGCCTCGCCCCCAACCGACCCTACCCAGCCGCCGTGACGTCGGCCGCGTCTACGCGCGCGGCTCGGCCTCGGGCGGTGCGCGGCTCGCGCGGGCCCTCGGCGGGCGGGGCGGGGCGCACGTCGGTGGGCATCGGCGCGTCCGGCCACTGCTCGTCGCGCATCGAGAGCCAGCCGCCCGCGGCGATGGCCAGCACGCACAGGAAGCCCAGGAAGGCGGGGAACTTGACCTCGATGAACTCGTTCGGCCCCGGCTGGTTGAGGATCCGGTAGAGCACGAGCAGCGTCGCGAGCACGCCGGCCGTGGTGGTGAGCACGCTGGCCGCCACCGGCAGCGCGGGGCTGCGGCGGGTGGCGGTGAGGACCGCCAGCCCGATCGCGGCCAGCGCCGCGAGCGCGAGCAGGATGTCGGTGACGTCGAACGCCTGCCAGGCGCTGAAGCCGACCGAGATCGTGATGTCGCGGCCGCCGACCTCGGTCGTCCCGCCCGCCGCGTACCAGTCGAGGAACATCACGACGATCAGCGCAACGCCGCCGGCCGCGGCGATCAGATCCCCGGGGCGCAGGCGCGTCAACTCGACCCCGCCCCCACCGGCTGCGCGGCGGCCTGCGCCGCGAGCAGCGTGTTGCGCAGCAGCATCGCGATCGTCATCGGGCCGACGCCGCCGGGGACCGGCGTGATCAGCCCGGCGCGCTCGACCGCCGCCTCGAAGTCGACGTCGCCGACCGGGCTGCCGACGTCGATGACCGTGGCGCCGGGCTTGATCCAGTCGCCCTGGATCAGCCCCGGGCGCCCGACCGCGGCGACGAGCACGTCGGCGCGGCGGCAGACCTCGGCGAGATCGCGGGTGCGCGAGTGGCAGACGGTGACGGTGGCGTTGGCGGCCAGCAGCAGCGAGGAGATCGGGCGGCCGACGAGGTCGGAGCGGCCCACCACCACCGCCTCGGCGCCCTCGAGCGCTACGTCGTGGCGGCGCAGCAGCTCCATGATCCCCGAGGGAGTGCACGGCCGCAGACCCGGGCGGCCCTGGGCGAGCAGCCCGGCCGACACCGGCGTGAGGCCGTCGACGTCCTTGCCCGGCGGGATCATCGCCGCCAGGCCCGAGCCGTCGACCTGCGGCGGCGTCGGGAGCTGGAGCAGGATGCCGGACACGCGCGGGTCGGCGGCCAGCTCCTGCAAGATCGCGTCGACCTCGTCGTGGGCGGTGTCCTGGGGCAGCCGGTGGTCGAAGCCCTGGATGCCGACCTCGGCCGACGCCTTCTGCTTGTTGCCGACGTAGAGCGCCGAGGCGGGGTCGTCGCCGACCAGCACGGTGGCGAGCCCGGGAGGCTCGTGGCCCTGCTCGACCCACGCGGCGACGTCGCGCTTGACCTGCGCGCGCACGTCCTGCGCGATGGCCTTGCCGTCGATCCGCTCCGCCGCCATTGGCGAGCAGGCTAGACGGTGGTCCGGCCGATTCGAGCCCCGGCGCGCGCGAGCGACTCGACCATCTCCAGCGTCGCCTGCGTGGGGCGGCCGCCGGCCGCGATCGCGGCCACGACGCGGCGAAGCGGTGGGTCGCGCAGTGGCAGCACAACAACGTTACGCTCGCGCGCGGTGTCCTCGCGGGTCAGCGATGGGACCAGGCTGACGGCGAGGCCCGCCGCGACGATCCCGCGCGTCGCGAGCGGGTCGTCGCTCTCGAACGCGATCTTCGGCTCGAACCCGGCCTCGCGGCAGACGTCGCGGATCAGCCCGGGCGAGGTCGCGGACGGGCCTTGGATCCACGCGTCGTCGCGCAGGGCGGCGAGGTCGACGGTGTCCTCCTTCGCCAACGCGTGGGTTCGGGGGACGACCGCGTACATCGGCTCTTCGAGCAGCGTGCGCTCCTCCACGCCGGGCGGCGCCTCGGCGCCCAGGCGGCGGAACGTCACCGCCAGGTCGATGTCGCCCCGGAGGAGCTTGGCCAGCGCCTTCCGCGGGCCGCACTCGCTGATCGTCACGTCGGCGTTGGGGAGCCGGCGGCGCACGTCGGCGATCGCGAGCGGGACGAGCCGGGTCAGCGCCGAGGAGTTTGCGGCGAGCCGGACCCGGCCCTGCTCGCTCCCGACCAGGTCGGCGACCTGCTGCTCGGCGAGCGCCAGCCGGTCGAGCGCGGCCCGGGCGTGCTCGACGAGCAGCGCCCCAGCCGGGGTCAGCTCTGCACCTCCGCGCGAGCGGCGGACGAGCGGCGCGCCGACCTCGGCCTCCAGCGCGGCCAGGTGCTGGGAGACGGCGGGCTGGGTGAAGTCGAGGGCGGCGGCCGCGCCGGTCAGCGAGCCGTGGTCGGCGATCGCGCACAGCGAGCGCAGGCGGCGCAGGTCGTACATAAGTGGAGCTTATCGTTAGTGCGTGAAGCCTGCTTGAACTTATGCCTCGGTCGGTTCCAGGGTGATGTGCATGCATGAACGCAATCTTCATCCACATTCGCAGTCGACGCCACCCGCCGCCTCGTCGCCGAGGGCGGGCCGAAGCCCCGAACGCGCACTACCAGGCGCCAGAAGCGGGTCTGACCTCTCTCCCCCCGGGTACCGCGCCGTGTATGTGGTTCGCGAGCGGGTCGTGGGAGCTGTACGCCGAGACGTTCGGCGACCCCGCCGACCCGCCCGTCGTGCTGCTGCACGGCGCGGGCAACTCGATGATGGCCTGGGACGCCGAGCTGTGCGAGCAGCTCGCGGGCCGCGGGCAGTTCGTCGTGCGGCTCGACAGCCGCGACGCGGGCCGCTCGGTCCGGCCCGACGGCGCGGCGCCGTACTCGATGCACGACCACGCCGCCGACGTCGTGGCACTGCTCGACGCGCTCGAGCTCCCGGCCGCCACGCTCGCGGGCGTCTCCATGGGCGGCATGACCGCGCCGATCGTCGCGGTCGAGCACCCGGCGCGCGTCAGCGGCCTCGTGCTGATCTCGACCACGCCGGGCGGCGACGAGCTGCCCGGGCCGGTCGAGGGGCTGTTCGCGGGCGGCCCGGAGCCGCCGGACTGGGCCGACCGCGACGCCGTCGTGCGCTACCTGGTCGAGCTCGAGCGGCCCTACGGAGCGGGGCGGTTCGACGAGGAGCTGCACACGCGCCTGGCCGAGCGGACCGTGGACCACGCCGGCGACATCGCGGGGCAGCTCAAGTACCCGTTCGAGGCCGAGGGCGGGCCGCTCC
Source organism: uncultured Solirubrobacteraceae bacterium (assembly GCA_963802905.1). GTDB lineage: Bacteria > Actinomycetota > Thermoleophilia > Solirubrobacterales > Solirubrobacteraceae > DASQFQ01. Next base: position 92,126 of record CAWDKH010000023.1, read on the forward strand.
CGCGCGACCGCCTCGGCGAGATCCGGGTCCCGGCCGTCGTCGTGCACGGCACCGCCGACCCGATGTTCCCGGTCGAGCACGGCCGCGCACTCGCCGCCGCCATCCCCGGCGCACGGCTCGTCGAGGTCGAGGGCTTCGGCCACGCCACGCTGCCGCGAGACGAGTGGCCGCTGCTCGTCGAGGTGATCAGTTCCCTGCCAGCACCGCGGAGTAGCGGGGCCGCGAGACGGCCGCCAGCGTGAGCGCGCAGATCGCGGCGAGCGTCAGATAGGGCAGCGTGTCGCCGTAGGCCTCGCCGAGCCGCGCGCCGCCGGCCGAGCCAACCGTCTGGCCGCTCGACCACGCGAGGTTGATCAGCGCGACGGCGTAGCCCTGGTCGAGGCCGATGTCGTCGGCGCCGTCGGAGATCATCGCCATCGACGGGGTCCACAGGATCCCGATGCTCGGGCCGGTCAGGACGACGATCGCCACGAGCGCTGCCGTCGCCTCCGGCCACGGCAGCAACGCCATCGCGATGCCGGAGGCGCCGAGGCCGATGAGGCATGGCAGCACGCGGCCGTGGCGGTCGGAGAGGCGGCCGAAGTACGGGCTCATCGTCGCCTCGAGCGCGCCGGCCGCGACGAACGTCGCGCCGATCCCGGCGGCGGTGGCGCCCAGCTCGTCCAGCCGCAGCGGCGCGAGCACGTCGAGCGTGCCGAACATCAGCCCGACGAGGACGACCACCCACATCCCGGTCGCGATCCGAGGATCGCGCAGACCGGCGATCACCCGCCGCATCGGCGTGTGCGGCGGCACTTGGCCGGACGGCGTCAGCAGCGCCCACACCAGCAGCCCGCCGGCGGCGACGCCGACGGCCGTGAACACGAGCTCCGTGCCGAGGCTCGCCGCGGCGGCGCCCAGCACCGGGCCGAGCAGCGCGCCGACGATCGCCGCGGCCATCGCCGAGCCGATCAGCTCGCCGCGGCGCTCGCGCGGCGCGGAGCCGACCAGCCAGCCGAGCGCGCCCGCCCACGACGCCGCCGAGCCGAGCCCCTGGACGAAGCGGGCGACGTCGAGGACGACGATGCTGTTCGCGAAGGCGAACGCGATCGATGAGGTGATCAGGAGCACGAGGCCGACCACCACCGTCGCGCGCACGCCGAGCCGCGCGGCCAGCCAGCCGCCGGGCAGCGAGCCGAGCAGCGTCCCCGCCGGATACGCCGCCGCCAGGATCCCGGCGCCCGTCTTGCTCAGGTCGAACTCCTCGGAGAACGCCGGCAGCAGCGGGACGATCGCCGCGAAGAACATCGCGTCGATGAACACGATGGCCGAGGCGAGGGCGAGGAGGCGGCGCATGCGCCGCCGAATCTACGCGGCCTGAGACTGGCGGTGCCGGCGCTTGAGGCGCTCGCTCATCACCCGGCCGCCGAGCAGCAGCACGAGGAAGGCGCCGATGGCGACGAGCACGCCGGGGTCGGTCGGCGACAGCGAGTCGAGCCGATTGCCGAGGTAGACGACCGCGGCGCAGAGCGGGATCGAGCCGACGAACGTCGTCCACGTGAAGCGCCAGAGCGGGACGTGCGCGGCGCCCGCGACGTAGCCGACGAAGCTGTAGGGCACGATCGGGATCAGCCGCGCGGCCAGCAGCGCCGTCCGCCCGCCCCGCTCGATGATCGCCGCGCCCTCGTCGAGCCGCTCCTCCCCCGCGAGCCGCAGCAGCAGCGGCCGTGCGGCGCCACGCCCGATCGCGTAGGTGGCGAGCGCGGACACGGTCCAGCCGACGAGCACGAGCGGCAGCGCGATCCAGAAGCCGTAGACGAAGCCGGCAGCGGCGTTGACGAGCTCGGACGGGAACGGCACCACGGCGTGGACGAGCATCAGGCCGAGCAGCACGAGCGCGCCCGGCGCGCCCAGGTCGCGCAGCTCGCTCCGCAGCTCGCCGGCGTCGCCGCTGACCACGGACGTGACCGCGTCGCGCAGCGGCGGGACGAGCGCTACGAGCGCAGCGAGCGCCAGGACTCCGAGGAGGGTGAGCCAGATGCCGCGACGGTGATCCACCCCCGCAGCGTAGGGACCGTTCCTCAGAGGAATGTCAACGTTTCTTGATCGGGGCGTAGTCGGCCATCAGCTTGCGCTCTGAGCCATCGCCGGCGAAGCGCACGACGACGATGCCGCCCGGCTCGGTCCCGGTCACCACGCCCTCGCCGAACGCGGCGTGGATGACGTCGTCGCCGAGGCGGAAGACGCTGCCGCCGGTGTCGGGGTGCGCGTCGGCGGTCGCCGCTGCCGCGTTGGACCACGAGGCGACCCGGCCGGGCGACCAGCCGGCGCCGACCGCGGCCTTGTCCTCGAGGTCGGTGAGCTCGCGCGGGATCTCGTCGATGAAGCGCGAGCGCATGCCGAAGGACTGGGTGCCGAACGAGTTGCGGCGGCGGGCGAACGTGAGCGTGAGGTCGCGCATCGCGCGCGTGAGCCCGACGTAGGCGAGCCGCCGCTCCTCCTCGATCTCGCCCTCGTCGATCGCGCGCGAGTGCGGGAAGACGCCGTCCTCCATGCCGATCATGAAGACGATCGGGAACTCGAGGCCCTTGGCGTTGTGGAGGGTCATGAGCGTCACGAGCCCCTCGTCGTCGCGCAGCGAGTCGACGTCGGCGATCAGCGCGATCTGCTGCAGGAACTCGCCGACCGAGCCCTGCTCGGCCAGCGCGTCGTACTCGCGCCCGACGCGAACGAGCTCCTGGAGGTTCTCGAGCCGGCCCTGCGCCTCGATCGTCCGCTCGGCCTCGAGCGCGTCGTAGTAGCCCGTCTCGCGCAGCAGCTCGTCGAGCAGGTCGCCGACGGGAGCCTCGGTCTCCATCCGCTCGCGCAGGCGCACCATCGTCGACATGAAGCGCCCGAGCGCCTTCTGCGCCGCCTTGCCGAGCCCGGGCACCTCGTCGTGGTGCTCCGCGGCGTCCCACACCGGCACGCCCATCGTGTCGGCGTGGCTGAGGACGCGGCTGAGCGACGTCTGCCCGAGCCCCCGCTTCGGCGAGTTCGCCACGCGCGTGAACGCCCCCGCGTCCTGCGGGTTGGCGAGGAAGGTCAGGTACGCGACGGCGTCCCGGATCTCCGCCCGCTCATAGAACTTCGTGCCGCCGATGACCTGGTAGCCGATCTGCGCCCGCACGAGCATGTCCTCGAGCACCCGCGACTGCGCGTTGGTCCGGTAGAAGACGGCGATCTCCTCGCGGCTGACGCCCTCGTCGACCATCCGCTCGATCTCAGCGGCGACGTAGCGAGCCTCGGCGTGCTCATCGGAGAGCTCCCGGACCTTGATGGGATCGCCTTCCCCGATCTCGGTCCACAGCGCCTTGGTCATGCGCCCGCGGTTGTTGGAGACCACGGAGTTGGCGGCGGAGAGGATCGTCTGCGTCGAGCGGTAGTTCTGCTCGAGCTTGACGACGTGGGCATCAACGAAGTCGTCTTGAAACGAGAGGATGTTCTTGATGTCGGCGCCTCTAAATCCGTAGATGCTGTTGTGGACGACGATCCCCGAAGCGACGAAGTTGTGGGTGTGCTCGATGTCGAGATCGAAGACACGACTGTCGAGGTCGATGTGCTCGGCAGATTCGACGACGTCGTAGCCGCCTTCCGCTGTGAAGACGGCCATACCGGGACGTACCGCACCGGCGGACTGAAAGGGCAGCTTGTTGCCGGTTCCAGGGTGTCGCCGCCCGAGGCGAGCAACCCGACGAACCTGGACCGAAAGCACCGAGCCAATGCGGTCCACGAGATCCGTCGCCTCCGCGAGGTCCGTGAAGCTCGCTTCAAACCGCCAACTGGACGGGTGGACCTTGCCCGGTTGAACGTCGAGGCCCAGTGACTCGAGCGCCTCTCTCGATCTCGCGCCTCGTCCGCCGAGGGTCACTTGGTGGAGTGGCCTCGCGCCACGTCGGTCGGCGCACATCGTGAGCGTGACCACATGGCGCTCGCCCTCAAGGCACCGGGGCATCTGATGTGGGAAATCCGGCGAACAGCGGGTATCGACGAGCACGTTGAATCCACCCCAAGCTGAGTCAACGCTGTCGAAGATCTCGTCGAGCGCCGACTGATCGGCCCAGAGGACCCTCCCTCGCCCCTTCCTTGCGACGAACGGCACGGTTGGCAAGCCGTAGCGCAGGGACAGCACCGACTCGGCGACCCGTGCTTCGGCATCGGTCTCATGGACAGAGACGACCCACGCGCCGTCTGCCTGCTCCTGGGTAGCTCGGGTCTGGACCCCGAATGCATCTGGCCGCGTGCCGCGGTGATACGAGCACGTCTTGCCGACCCTGAACCGCTCGCCTTTCCGCATGAGATATGTCATGTGGAGCTGAGGGGTAACGCCAGCCTTGAATCCGGCGAAGAGCGTGTGCTCGCTCGTGCTGACGAGCTTGCGACCTTCAACTGTGGTGATCGCGACGCCCCGCTGTCGGGCGAGCTCCTGAGTCCGCGTCACGCGCGCCGGCCGGAAGTCGCCGCTGCCGTAACACGAGAGGACTTCGTCGCCCGCGTGCACCTCCTCGATCGGCTTGACGGAGCCGTCACCCATCGTGATCGGGGTGCCCTCGACCAGGCACTGGTCGTCGTCGCCGACGACGGCGAGGTTGCGGTGCTCTGACGCCAGGAGCTGGAGCCAGCGGTACTGGGCGTGGTTGGTGTCCTGGTACTCGTCGACGAGGATCCAGCGGAAGGCCTGGGAGTAGCGGTCGCGGACCTCCTGGAAGAGCTCGAGGAGGTTGACCGAGCGGACGAGCAGGTCGTCGAAGTCCATCGCGTTCATGCGGTGGAGCTCGCGCTCGTACTGCTCGTAGACGTCGGCGACCGTCTGCTCGAAGTAGGAGCCGACGAGCTGGCGGTAGTCCTCGCTGGAGCGGAGCTTGTTCTTCGCGTCGGAGATCTGGGCCTGCATCGCGCGCGGGGTGAAGCGCTTGGCGTCGATGTCGAGGTCGTCGAGGCAGCGCTTGATCAGGCGCCGCTGGTCTGCCGCGTCGTAGATCGTGAACTGGCGCGTGTAGCCGAGCCGGTGGGCGTCGGCGCGGAGCATGCGGGCGCACGCGGAGTGGAACGTCATCACCCACATCGCCCGCGTGGCGCGGCCGACCAGCAGCTCGACGCGCTCGCGCATCTCCTGCGCCGCCTTGTTGGTGAACGTGATCGCGAGGATCTCGTCCGCTCGCGCCTGCTTGGTGCGCATCAGGTACGCGATCCGGTGGGTGAGCACGCGCGTCTTGCCAGAACCGGCGCCGGCGAGGATGAGCAGCGGCCCCTCGCCGTGCACGACAGCGTCGCGCTGGGGCGGGTTCAGGCCCGCCAGCAGCTCGTCGATCCGCGGGTCCTGGGCTGCTTCGGGCATCAACGATTCACGGTACCGAGCGTGGCGGTCGGGGTAGCATCGCCCGCCGTGCCTCGGGAGGAGCCGGACATCGTTGTCGTGGGCGCGGGGATCATCGGCCTCGCCGTCGCCCGCGAGCTGCTGCGCCGCGAGCCCGACCGCACGGTCACCGTGCTGGAGCGCGAGCCGGTCACCGGCTTCCACCAGACCGGCCACAACTCCGGCGTCCTGCACGCCGGCATCTACTACGCGCCCGGCTCGCTGAAGGCCCGCCTCTGCACTGAGGGCGCGCCCGAGCTGCTGGCCTACTGCCAGGAGCGAAACATCCCCGCCCGCCAGGACGGCAAGCTGATCGTGGCCACCGGCGCAGACGAGATCCCGCGGCTCGACGAGCTCGAGCGCCGCGGCCGCGCCAACGGCGTCCCTGATCTGAAGCGCTTGCGCCCCGAGGAGATCGCCGAGATCGAGCCGCACGTCCGTGGCGTCGACGCCCTGCACTCGCCCGCCACCGCCGTCGTCGACTTCCGCGCCGTGGCGGAGGCGTTCGCCAAAGACGTCGAAGCTGCCGGCGGCGAGGTCGTGACCGGTTGCGCGGTCGAGGGCGCCGACCTGCGCGCCAACCGTCTCTGCGTCCGCCACGCCCAGGGCGAGAGTCGTGCGCGCTTCGCCGTGTTCTGCGCCGGCGGCTGGTCGGACCGGCTCGCAGTCGCGGCCGGCGGCGACCCGGACCCGCGCATCGTCCCGTTCCGCGGCGCCTGGCTACGCCTCAAGCCCGAGCGCCGCGACCTCGTACGCGCGCTCGTGTACCCGGTGCCGGATCCCGCGCTGCCGTTCCTCGGCGTCCACTTCACCCGCGGCACCGACGACGAGGTGCTGATCGGCCCGACCGCGCTGCTGGCGGGCGCGCGCGACGCCTACAGCCTCAAGCGACTCGTCCCGCGCGACCTGCGCGACACGCTGGCCTGGGCCGGCACCTACCGGATGGCCCGCCGCTGGTGGCGCACCGGCGCCAGCGAGCTCCGCCACGCGCTGAGCGCCAAAGCGCTCGTGAAGGACGGCGCCCGCTACATCCCGGACCTCACCCCCGACGACGTCCTCCCCGGCCCCGCCGGCGTCCGCGCCCAGGCGCTCGGCCGCGACGGTAGCCTGATCGACGACTTCGTGGTCTCGGAGACCGAGCGCGCGCTCCATGTCCGTAACGCCCCCTCCCCAGCCGCCACCTCCTCACTCGCGCTCGCGCGGCTGATCGCGGACCGGGTCGAATGAAGGTCCTCGTCACCGGCCACGACGGCTACATCGGCACCGTCCTGACCCCGCAGCTGCAAGCGGCCGGCCACGAGCCGGTCGGGCTCGACGCGAGCCTGTTCGCCAACCACGCGTTCGGCGACATCCCCGAGCTGCCCGCCCGCGAGGCCGACATCCGCGACGTCACCGCAGAGGACCTCGACGGCTTCGACGCCGTCATCCACCTCGCCGCGCTCTCCAACGACCCGCTCGGCGACCTCGCGCCCGAGGTCACCTTCGCCGTCAACCACGACGCCAGCGTGCAGCTCGCGAAAGCCGCCCGCGAGGCCGGCGTCGCCCGCTTCCTCTACAGCTCGAGCTGCAGCACCTACGGCGCCGGCGACACCGACACGCCGCTCGACGAGCACGCGCCGTTCAACCCCGTCACCCCCTACGGCGAGTCGAAGGTCCTCGCCGAGCGCGACATCGCCACCCTCGCCACCGACGCCTTCAGCCCGGTCTTCCTCCGCAACGCCACCGCCTACGGCGTCTCGCCCCGCATGCGCGGCGACATCGTGGTCAACAACCTCGTCGCCTACGCGTACGCCACCGGCGAGGTGCGGATGCAGTCCGACGGCACGCCGTGGCGCCCGCTCGCCCACGTCGAGGACATCGCGGCCGCGTTCGTCGCCGCGCTCGAGGCGCCCAGGGACGCGATCCACAACGAGGCGTTCAACATCGGCCGCGACGAGGACAACCACCAGATCCGCGACATCGCGCGGATGATCGAGGCGACCGTGCCCGACTCCACCGTCACGCTCGCCCCCGGCGCGAGCCCCGACAAGCGCTCCTACCGCGTGAGCTTCGCCAAGTCGGAGCGCCTGTTCACCCCCCAGTGGACCGTCCAGCGCGGCATCGAGCAGATGCTCGCGGCCTACGCCGCCAAGCAGCTGACGCTCGAGCAGTTCCTCTCCCCCCGCTTCCAGCGCATCGGCCGCCTGCTCGAGCTGGTGGAGGCCGGCGAGCTCGACGCCGAGCTGCGCCGGCGCGTGCGCGCATGAGCAGCCGCGACACGCCGCTCGAGCAGATGCCGGTGGTGATCCTCGCCGGCGGCCTCGGCACCCGCATGCGCGAGGAGACCGAGCGCGTCCCCAAGCCGCTCGTCGGCATCGGCGAGCGCCCGATCCTGTGGCACATCATGAAGCTGTTCGGCCACCACGGGGCGAAGCGCTTCGTGCTCTGCCTCGGCTTCAAGAGCTGGCAGATCAAGGAGTACTTCCTCCGCTACCGCGAGCAGATCGCCGACCTGACCGTGCGCCTCGGCGACCCCAACCCGCCGACGTTCCACTCCAACGGCGAGGAGGACTGGGAGGTCACGCTCGCCGAGACCGGCCTGCACACCGGCACCGGCGGCCGCATCCACCGCGTCCGGCAGTACGTCGACACCGACACGTTCATCCTCACTTACGGCGACGGCCTCGGCAGCGTCGACATCGGCGCGCTCGTCGACTTCCACCGCTCGCACGGGCGGATCGGCACGGTCACCGGCGTCCACCCGACCTCGCGCTACGGCGAGATGCGGGTCGCGGACGGCGTCGTCACCGACTTCGACGAGAAGCCGACCACCGCCGAGGGCTTCGTGTCCGGCGGCTTCTTCGTCTTCCAGCGCGAGTTCTTCGACTACCTCGACGACGACCCGGAGCTGACGTTCGAGCGGGCGCCGCTGCGCAACCTCGCCCGCGACGGCGAGCTCGCCGTCTTCCCCCACACCGGCTTCTGGATGGGGATGGACACCTACCGCGAGTTCACCGAGCTCAACCGGCTGTGGGCCGAGGGCGACGCACCCTGGAAGGTCTGGGACTAGCCGGCGGGCTGGAAGAGCTCGACGGGATTGCCCGACGGATCCTCGACCAGGATCTGGCTGCCGCCCCGCCCCGTGACCAGCTCGCCTCGGAAGCTCGCCCCGGCTGCGCGAAGCGCCTCGACCTCGCGCTCCAGGTCCGAGACCTCGAGCTGGATGCGATTCCAGCCCCCGGGCTCGGGACTGCGGCCGCCGGCCGGTTGGCCCGCCCCGCCCGCGCCCGGCTGATTGAGCAGGAGCCGCAAGTCGCCCCGCGCGAGCATCGCGAAGCCGGGTGCGGGCTGCATCTCCACGTTGAAGCCAAGGCGCTCGACGTAGAACGCCACCGCGGCGTCGACGTCATCGGCGATGTAGCGAACGCTGACCGTGGTCATTACGCTTGCTCCTCTCCAAGTAGGCTGTAACGTGAACTGTTTATATCACGAACAGTTCAAGCGGCGCGGTACCATCGGCCCCGTGTCCGCAGATCCGGGACTGAGCCGCCGTGCCGGCTTCCTGCTCGCGCAGCTGGGCACCCACGCGCATCGGCGCTTCGCGGCGCGCCTTGCCAGCCTCGGCCTCCACCCGCGGCACTTCGGCATGCTCAGCCATCTCGCCGCCGCCGAGGGCCAGTCCCAGCAGGCCCTCAGCGTCGCGCTCGGGATCCACCGCAGCGCCGTGGTCGCGCTGGTCGACGACCTCGAGCATCGCGGCCTCGCCGAGCGCCGCCGCGACCCCGCCGACCGACGCGCGTACACCCTCTTCCTGACGCCCGCGGGCCGCGAGCTGCTGGCCGAGCTCAGGCGCGCCGCAGACGAAGAGGACGTCGAGCTGCTCACCGCCCTCGAGGCGCCAGAGCGCTCACAGCTGATCTCGCTGCTCCAGCGCGTGGCCGAGTCACAAGGCCTGGCGGCGGGCGTCCATCCCAATCTGGAACCGCGGGACTAGACGTCGACGGCGAGCAGGTCGGAGCCGAGCTCCGCGCCCTCGAAGACCTGCCGTGCCTCGTCCAGGACCGCCTCGTGCCCGCCGCGCGGGTGCAGGTGGATGAGGACCAGCCGCTCGCTGCCCGCCTCGGCCGCCACCGTCGCCGCGTCGCGGCCGGAGGAGTGGATCGGCGTCGCCTCCGGCGAGCCCTCGGTGCACCACGCCTCGTGCATCAGCACTCCCGAGCCGGCCGCGAACTCGGCGTTGCCGGCGTCGTAGGGCGTGTCGGTGCAGTACGTGAGGCGATCGTCGAAGCGCAGCGCGAGCGTCGGCGTGCTGTGGCCGCGCTGGAGCCGCGTGCGCAGCGTGAACGGCCCGATCGCCTGCTCCTCCCCCAGCTCCCGCACCTCGGACGCGATCAGCCCGAAGTCGGCGTCGTAGAACGGCCGTGCGTAGATCGTGCGCAGCACGTCGTCGGTCGACGTCCCGGTCAGCGCCTGCGCCGGGCCCCAGATCCGCGGCGGGATCCCGCCCGCGCCGCGCAGCCCCGGCAGGTAGGCGAGCCCGACCACGTGATCGAGGTGGAAGTGGGTCAACACGAGCTCGAGGCGCTCGACCCCGTCGAGCAGCGACGGGTCCGCCACGAGCCGCTCGACGCCCGACCCGGCGTCGATCAGCACCGCCGCGTCGCCCTCCCGCAGCAGGGCCGAGCAAGTGGCGTGCGTGCCGGTCGGGATCCAGCCCCCGGCGCCGAGGATCCTCACCGTGGCGATGGCGGGATCGTCGCATAGAGTGACCTCCATGACGCGTGCGCTGCCCGACCCGGCGTTCTGGTCGGGGCGACGGGTCCTGGTGACCGGCCACACCGGCTTCAAGGGCCGCTGGCTCGTGCTGTGGCTGCGCGCCCTCGGCGCCGACGTGACCGGCTTCGCGCGCCGCGAGGGCGGCGACGTCACCGACGCCGCCGCGGTCCGCGCCGCGGTCGCCGCGCGCCGCCCCGAAGTCGTCTTCCACCTCGCCGCGCTCGCCACCGTCCAGCAGGGCTACGACGACCCCGCGGCGGTCTACGCGACCAACGTGGTCGGCACCGCCAACGTGCTGCAGGCGGTGCGGGAGTCCGACTCCGTGCGCGCCGTCGTCGCCGTGACCTCCGACAAGTGCTACCTCGACCAGGGCGCCGAGTGGCCCTACCGCGAGGACGACCGGCTCGGCGGCTACGACCCGTACTCGAGCTCGAAGGCCGCGCAGGAGCTCGTGATCGCCGCCTTCCGCGATTCGATCGGGATCCCGGTGGCGAGCGTGCGGGCCGGCAACGTGATCGGCGGCGGCGACGAGACCTCCGGCCGGCTCGTGCCCGACCTGATCCGCGCAGGGCTGACCGGCGAGCCGATGGAGATCCGCGCGCCGCACGCGCGCCGCCCGTGGCAACACGTGCTCAACCCACTCGAGGGCTATCTGCTGCTGGCCGAGCGGCTCGCCGGCGACCCGACCTTCGCGATCGCGTTCAACTTCGGCCCCGACGAGGAGCCGCGCACGGTCGAGTGGATCGCCGAGCGCGTGCGCGCGCAGTGGCCGGGCGGCCTCGACCTCCGCTTCGCCGAGCGCCCGCCCCAGCACGAGGCGGCGATCCCCAGCGTCGACTCCACGCGCGCCCGCACGCGGCTGGGCTGGCGCCCGCCGTGGGACCTCGCCGCCGCGATCGAGCACACGGTCGAGTGGGAGCTCGCCCGCCGCGAGGGCCGCGACCTGTCGCTCGAGCAGATCGAGCGGTTCGGGGCGATGACCCCCGCATGAGCGTGGTCCGCTCGCCGGACAACGAGGCGGTCGTGCTGGGCATGTGGGACGACTACGACCGCGAGGGGCTCCCGGGCATCCTCCGCTGGGCCACCGACGACGCGATCTGGCGCCCGCACTCGTCGCGCCAGAGCGTGTTCCACTCCACCGCCGATTATCGGGCATAGGTCGAAGACGCGCTCGCGCGCGGCGTCAGCGTCGACTCGATCCGGCTCGGGATCTGGTCCCACGACGACGTCGTCGCGGTCCGCGGCCGGCTGCGCGTGCGCCAGGGCGGCGTGCTGTCGGATTCGCGCATGTACTGGGTCCACCGCGTCCGCGACGGCAAGGTCTGCTGGACCGCGTCCTCGCCCGACCTCGGCGGGCTGCTGTCCGACGTCGGCCTCCCCGGGCGGGCCAACGAGGCCTACATGGCCATGCACGGCACGGAGGGCGTGGGCTGAGCGCGCTGGTCGACGAGATCCGCTCCGCCTGCGCGCGGGTCGCCGACCGCGCCGAGCACGTGCGCATCGTCGAGGCGGCGATCGACCACTACGCACGCACGCTCCCGCCGGAGTCGCCGCCCGCGCCCGACCTCGACGGCGGCTCGCTCGAGCAGCGCGCCGCCTTCTCGCTGACGCTCAACGCGATCAACTTCGGCTCCGGCTGGTTCCCGACCCTGCGCAAGCCGGCGGGGCTGTCGGGCTTCCGCACCGTCGAGGCCGGGCTGCGGGCCCGCGGGCCGTGGACGGCGCATGAACTGACCGAGCTCGAGCCGGCCGAGGTCGCCGCCACGTTCGGGCAGGACCCGGCGCACGAGCTGATGGCGCTGTTCACGCGCGCGCTGCGCGAGCTCGGCGAGCGCCTCAGCGTCGAGTACTTCGGGCGCTTCCTCGGCCTCGTGAACTCCGCCGAGGGCTCAGCCGAGCGGCTGGCGGAGACGCTGGCGGCGTGGCCGACGTGGCGGGACATCTCGCCCTACGAGGGCGGGCCGGTGCCGTTCTTCAAGCGCGCTCAGATCGCCGCCGCCGACCTCCACCTGTCCGGCATCGCCCCGGCCGAGGACATCGACCGCTTGACGCTGTTCGCCGACAACCTCGTCCCGCACGTGCTGCGCCTCGACGGCGTGCTCGAGTTCGACGAGCGGCTCGTCGGCCGGATCGACGCCGGCTTCCTGCTCGAGCACGACTCGCCCGAGGAGGTCGAGATCCGCGCCTGCGCATTGCACGCGGTCGAGCTGCTCGTCGAGGCCCGCGGCGACACCAACGCGACGGTCGTCGACAACATCCTCTGGAACCGCGGCGCGCTGCCGCGCTACAAGTCCCGTCCGCGTCACCGGGCGCGCACGACCGCATACTGAGGCAGTCGATGAAGAACCCGCTCCCCGCCGCCGCCTGGCTGATCCTGCTGCTCGCCCTGCTCCTGCGGGTCGGCTACATGGCGGCCACACCGGACTACAAGCTCGTCCACGACGCGCTCGACTACGACCACGCCGCGACGTCGATCGCGCGCGGCGACGGCTGGCCGTACTCGCGGCGCCCAGGTCGCGAGACCGCATTCCGCCCGCCCGCCTACCCCGTCCTGCTGGCTGGCGTCTACAAGGTCGCGGGGGTCGAGCGGGCGAGCGAGCACGACCGCGTCGTCCCCGCGCGCATCCTCGGGATCGTCATCGGGATGCTGATCGTCGGCCTGACCGGGCTGGTCGCCCTGCAGCTGTGGGGGCGGCGGGTCGCGCTCATCGCAATGGCCGGCGCGGCGATCTACATCCCGCTGATCCTCGTCGGCGCAGCCGTGATGTCCGAGCCGCTGTTCGCGGCGCTGCTCCTCGGCGCGCTCGCCGCCGCAATCCAGCACCGCCGCTCGACGCACCGCTGGCGCTGGGTGCTGCTCGCGGGCTTCCTCGGCGGGCTGACGATCCTCACGCGCGCCAACGCGCTCGTGCTGCTGCTCCCGCTCGGGCTCGCGGTCTGGACGGTCCGGCCCCGCTTCTCGCCGCGCGCGCTCGCCGCGCCCGCGGTGCTCGTCGTGCTCGCGCTGCTCACGGTCTCGCCGTGGACGATCCGCAACGCGATCGTCTTCGACCGCTTCATCCCGGTCAGCACGCAGCTCGGCTCCGCGCTGGCCGGCACCTACAACGACCAGGCGCGGCTCGACAAGGAGAACCCGGCGTCGTGGCGCTCGATCCGGCACCTGCCGGAGTACCGGGCGCTGTACGCGCGCCTGGGCGAGATCCCCGAGCCGGTGGTCGAGGACGAGCTGCGCAAGCGCTCGAAGGACTACATCCGCGAGCACCCGGGCTACGTCGGCATGGTCGCGTGGTGGACGACGCTGCGGATGTTCGAGCTCGGCGGGCTGGACTGGTCGCGCCACACGGCGTCGACGATCAGCGTCGGCCCGCGCTGGGCGAACGCCGCGGTCGTCTGCTTCTGGGTCTTCGCGCTGCTGGCGCTGGCCGGCGCGTTCACGAAGCTGGCGCGGCGGACGCCGTTCTTCGTCTGGCTGATCCCGATCCTGCTCTACCTGAGCGTGGTGTTCCTGGTCGTCGAGACCCCGCGCTACCGCACGGGGATCGACCCGTTCATCGTCATGCTCGCGGCGCTGGCGCTACGACGAGTACTTCCAGGCGCCGGGGACCGTGAACTCCCTCCACCCGATCAAGCTCGATATCCGACGTCGCCGAAGGCCCCGACACCAGCGTGATCGGGCGCCCGGCGCGGGCCGCCTCGCCGAGGCGCTCCACCGCATCGGGCACGCCGGCGACGATCTGCTCCTCGTCGATCACGCACAGGTGCAGGTCGGGCACGAGCGTCAGCGCGCGGCGGCCTGAGCGCTCGCCGCCGTCGAGCACGATCGTCCCGGTCTCTGCGATCCCGAGCGCGCAGCCGGTGATCACGCCGTCGAGCGCGTCGAGCTCGCGCGCGCCGAGCGGCGGGTCGTCGGCGACCAGCCCGTCGACGTCGAGCGTCCCGACCACCTTCTCGGCGCCATGCCCGGCGAGGATCTCCCCCACCACCCGGTCCACGTCGCCGGCGGCCACGCGGTGCACGGTCGCCTTGTAGTCCGCGACCCGCTCGCAGAACAGGTCCACATCCGCGGCCGCCGCGCCCGGCCCGTGGTAGTCGCGCGGGATGTCCGGCACCGGCGCGCCGTCGCCCAGGGCCGAGCGGACCCGCGCGAAGATCTCAGCCCGAGCGTCCACGCCACCACTCCCGGAACGTCTGCTCGGGTACCTCCGGCAGCTCCCGCATCGTGCTCCAGCCGGGCACCGGCAGCTTCCCGAGCGGGCCGCGGCCGAGCTTCGAGAGCTTCTGCGCCCCCTCGTAGCGCTTGCGCGACGAGAAGACCTTGCCGACGACGTCCATCGCCAGCCGCTCGGGGTCGGTGCGCTTCTTCTCCTCCCGCACCACGCGCCCGCGCAGGTGGATGAGCACGCTCGGGATGTCGATCTTGACCGGGCACGCCTCGTAACAGGCGCCGCACAGCGACGACGCCCACGGCAGCGTCGGCGCCTGCCCCAAGCCCGCGCAGCTGCGGCGTGAGGATCGCGCCGATCGGGCCCGGGATAGACCGACTCGTAGGCCTGCGCCGCCGGTGCGCGAGTAGACCGGGCACACGTTCAGGCACGCCGAGCAGCGGATGCAGTGCAGCGCCTGGCGGCCGACCTCGTCGGCGAGCGTCTGCGTGCGGCCGTTGTCGAGCAGCACGAGGTGGAACTCCTTGGGCCCGTCGCCCTCGCGCACGCCGGTCCACAGCGACGTGTACGGGTTCATGCGCTCGGCGGTCGAGGAGCGCGGGAGCAACTGCAGGAAGACCTCGAGGTCGCGCCACTCGGGCAGCAGCTTCTCGATCCCCATCACGGTCACGAGCACCTCGGGCAGCGTCGTGCACATGCGCCCGTTGCCCTCGGACTCGACGACCGCGACCGTCCCGGTCTCCGCGATCCCGAAGTTCGCGCCCGAGATCGCCACCGGCACCGAGAGGAACTTCTCGCGCAGGTGGCGCCGCGCGGCCTCGGCGATCCCCTTCGCCTCCCACCCGAGGTCCTGCCCTTGGGCGATCGTGCGCTCGAACAGGCGGCGGATCTCGGCGCGGTTCTTGTGGATCGCCGGGACGAGGATGTGCGATCGAGCGCTCGCCCGCGAGCTGGATGATCAGCTCCGCGAGGTCGGTCTCGATCGCCGCGATGCCCTCCGCCTCGAGCGCCGTGTTGAGCTCGATCTCGTCGGTGGCGATCGACTTGACCTTGATCACCTCGCGCGCGCCGTGGCCCTTGGCGATCCCGGCCACGATCGCGTTCGCTTCGGCCGCATCGCGCGCCCAGTGCACGACGCCTCCGGCGCGCTGCACCGACGCCTCGAGGCGCTCGAGCTGCTCGGGCAGCGTCGCCATCGTGCGCGCCTTGATCGCCGAGCCGGCGGAGCGCAGCGCCTCCCAGTCGTCGAGCTCGCCGATCGCCCCGAGCCGCTTGGCCCGGATCGTCGAGGTGGCCTTGCCGAGGTTGCGCCGCAGCTGGGCGTCCTGCAGCGTCTCGTGGGCGGCGGCCGGGAACCCCTTCATTCCTGCGCCGCCAGGATCTCCGCGAGGTGCACCGCGCGCACGCCGGTCCGCTGCTTGCGCAGCGCGCCGCCGATGTGCATCAGGCACGAGTTGTCGGCCGACGTGCAGACCTCCGCGCGCGTGTCGAGCACGTTGCGCAGCTTGTCCGAGAGCATCGCCATCGAAGTGTCGGCGTTCTTGACCGCGAACGTGCCGCCGAAGCCGCAGCACTCCTGTGCGTCCGCGATCTCCACCAGGTCGATGCCCTGGACCGCGCGCAGGAGCCGCAGCGGCCGGTCGCCGACGTGGAGCAGGCGCAGCGAGTGGCAGGTCGGGTGGTAGGCGACGCGGTGCGGATACGACGCGCCGACGTCCTCGACCTCGAGCCGGTCGACGAGGAACTCGGTCAGCTCCAGGACGTTGTCCGCGCCCTTCTCGCGCAGGAACGCCGTGCACGACGCACTCGGCGAGACGACCGTGTCATAGCCGGCAAACACGCGCCCGAAGCGCTCCGCCAACGCGTCGCCATGGTCCGCGTAGCCCGAGTTGCCGTGCATCTGCCCGCAGCAGGTCTGCTCCTCGGGGAAGTCGACCTCGACCCCCAGGCGCTCGAGCAGCTCCACGACCGCCCGCCCGGTGCCCGGGAACAGCGTGTCGTTGAAGCAGGTGACGAATAGCGCGACCCGCATGATGGGCCTGAGCGTAGTGAAGCGCTCCGCGGGGTACGGGCCGGTGGAGGGAGACCCGGTCAGGGAGGAAATGGCATGTACAAGCAGGTGTTCGACCCCGTAGGGGATTCACTCGGGCTGAGCTCGATATTCGCGGCGATACCGATCGTCGTGCTGTTCGTCCTCCTGGGCGGGCTCAAGATGAAGGCCCACTGGGCCGCGCTGATCTCGCTCGCGTCGGCGCTCATCGTCGCCGATCGCGGTCTACGGCATGCCGGTCGGGCAGGCGTTCGACAGCGCTGCCGAGGGTGCGGCCTTCGGCATCTTCCCGATCATGTACATCGTCATCGTCGCGTTGTGGATCTACAACATGACGGTGGAGACGGGGCACTTCGCGGTGCTCCGGCGCGCGTTCAACCGGGTCTCCGACGACCAGCGCGTCCAGGCCGTGATCATCGCCTTCGCGTTCGGCGCGCTGCTCGAGGCCCTCGCCGGCTTCGGCACCCCGGTCGCGATCACCGCGGTGATGCTGATCGCGGTCGGCTTCGAGCCGATCAAGGCGGCTGCCGTCGCGCTGGTGGCCAACACCGCGCCGGTCGCCTTCGGCGCCATCGCCATCCCGATCGTGACGTTGAGCGAGATCACCGGCCTGCCGAAGGACGACCTCGGCGCGATGGTCGGCCGCCAGACGCCGATCCTCGCGCTCATCGTGCCGCTGATCCTGGTCGGCATGGTCGACGGCGCCCGCGGCATCCGCTCCGCCTGGCCGGCGGCCGTCGTCGGCGGCCTCGCCTTCGCGGTCGGGCAGTTCGTCTGCTCCAACTACATCTCCGTCGAGCTCACCGACATCGTGGCCTCGCTGCTGTCCGCCGGCGCGATCGTCGCGCTGCTGCAGGTCTGGCAGCCGTCCGACCCGCTCCACGGCGAGACCAACGGCCGGACCCAGCCCGCGATCGCGGGCGCCGTCGGTGGCCGATGCGACGACCGAGCGCGAGGTCCAGCGCAAGGAGGGCAAGGGCCGGGACTCCCGGGCCGAGGTGTTCGCCGCCTTCGCGCCGTACCTCCTCATCATCGTCGTCTTCTCGATCGCCCAGTTCGAGGCGATCAAGACGCCCCTCACGGACCTCGGCACCGAGTTCGACTGGCCGGGGCTGAACGTCCTGACCCCCGAGGGCGAGGCGCCGACGTCGGCGACCTTCAAGCTCGGCTGGCCCAACGCCGCGGGCACGCTGCTGCTGGTCGCCGGCCTGGGGACCATGATCGTCCTGCGCTTCAGCCCGGGCCGCGCGCTGCGCACGTTCGTGCGCACGCTGTCCGAGCTGCGGTGGGCGATCCTGACCGTCGCCACGGTGCTCGCGCTGGCCTACGTGATGAACCTCTCGGGCCAG
Source organism: uncultured Solirubrobacteraceae bacterium (assembly GCA_963802905.1). Lineage (GTDB taxonomy): Bacteria > Actinomycetota > Thermoleophilia > Solirubrobacterales > Solirubrobacteraceae > DASQFQ01. The sequence goes on from CAWDKH010000023.1 coordinate 109,817, forward strand.
ACGATCACGCTCGGCCAGTGGATCGCCGGCGCCTCCGGCCTGCTGCCGTTCCTGTCGTCGATCATCGGCTGGCTCGGCGTCGCGGTGACCGGCTCGGACACGTCGTCGAACTCGCTGTTCGGCACGCTCCAGGTGGCGGCGGCCGAGAAGGCCGGCTACTCGCCCACCCTGCTGGCGGCGGCCAACTCGTCGGGCGGCGTGCTCGGCAAGATGATCTCGCCGCAGAACCTCGCGATCGGCGCCGCGGCGGTCGGCCTCGGCGGCCGGGAAGGCGAGATCTTCCGCAAGGTGCTTGGATGGAGCATCCTGTTGGTGCTGATCATGTGCGTCATCGTCTATCTGCAGTCCACCGCCGTGCTCGATTGGATGGTCGTCGAGACGAAGTGAGCATCGCGCCGGAGCAGGAGCAGACCCGTGACCTGACGCCGCTCGTCGCCGAGCTGCGCGCGGCCGTGGGCGACGAGTGGGTCTACACGCAGGCGCACCAGCTCCGCACGTACGAGTCGGACGGGCTGCTCCAGTACAAGGGCATCCCGGCCGCGGCGGTGCTGCCGGGGAGCGCCGACGAGGTCCAGGCGGTCGTGCGCGCGTGCGCGGCCGCCGACGTGCCGTTCGTCGCGCGCGGCGCGGGCTCCGGCCTGTCGGGCGGCGCGCTCCCGATCTCCGACGGGATCCTGATCGTGCTCTCGCGCATGAAGCGCGTGCTCGACGTCGACCTCGAGAACCAGCGCGTGTGCGTCGAGCCGGGCGTGACCAACCTCGAGGTCACCGCGGCGGTGGCGCCCGACTTCTTCTACCCGCCCGACCCGTCGAGCCAGATCGTCTGCTCGATCGGCGGCAACCTCGCCGAGAACTCCGGCGGCGCCCACTGCTTCAAGTACGGCTTCACCACGAACTACGTGTGCGGGCTGGAGGTCGTGCTGGCGGACGGCGAGATGATCCAGCTCGGCGGCAAGGAGCTCGAAGGCCCCGGCTATGACCTGATGGGCGCGTTCGTCGGCTCGGAGGGCACGCTGGGGATCGCCACCAAGGCGTGGCTGCGCGTCGTCCCGGCGCCGGAGACGACGAAGACGCTCGTCGCCTTCTTCGACTCGACCAGCGACGCCGGCCGGGTCGTCTCGGAGATCGTCGCCGCCGGGGTCGTGCCGGGCGCGATCGAGATGATGGACAAGCTCGCGATCGAGGCCTCGGAGAAGATGGCCCACGCCGGCTATCCGGTCGGCCGCGCCGCGGCGCTGCTGGTCGAGCTCGACGGCGCCGAGCGCGAGTGCGAGGCGCGCTTCGAGGAGGTCGTGCAGATCTGCGAGGACTGCGGCTCCGACGACATCCGCATCGCCAAGGACGAGGCCGAGCGCGCGCTGTTCTGGAAGTCGCGCAAGGCCGCCTTCCCCGCGATGGGCCGGATCGCCCCCAACTACTTCGTCCAGGACGGCGTGATCCCGCGCACCAAGCTGCCCGAGGTGCTCCAGCGCCTCGACGAGCTCTCGGAGGAGTACGGCATGCAGGTCGCCAACGTCTTCCACGCCGGCGACGGCAACCTGCACCCGCTCGTCTGTTACGACGGCCGCAAGGAGGGCGAGGCCGAGCGCGCCGAGGAGCTGTCGGGCCTGATCCTCGATGCCTGCCTCGAGGCCGGCGGCTCGATCACCGGCGAGCACGGCGTCGGAGTCGACAAGAAGAAGCACATGCCGAAGATGTTCGACGAGCCCGACCTGGCCGCGTTCCAGCGGCTGCGCTGCGCCTTCGATCCCGCCGGGCTCGCCAACCCGGGCAAGGTCATGCCGACTCCGCGGCTGTGCGGCGAGGTGCCGGGCCCGTACCGGATCCACCCGCTGGAAGCCGCCGGGCTCGCCGAGAGGTTCTGAAGGTGGCGACGGCTGAGGTCACCACCGAGCGGCCCGGCTCGCCGGAGGAGGCCGCGGAGCTGCTGCGCTCGCTCGGGGAGGCCGGGCGCGCCGTGCGGCCGCTGGGCGGGCGCACGAAGCGCGACTGGGGCGGCGCCGGCGAGCCGGTCGCCGTCGAGCTCGAGACCGGCGGGATGGCGCAGATCCTCGAGCACAACGAGGGCGACCTGACCGCGGTGCTGCAGGCCGGCGTGCCGCTCGCCGAGGCGCAGGCCACGTTTGCCGACAAGGGCCAGATGTTCGCCGTCGACCCGCCGCTCGGCGCGAGCGATGCCGCGACGATCGGCGGGGTCATGGCCACCGCCGACTCGGGGCCGCTGCGCCATCGCTACGGCGGCGTGCGCGACCTCGTGCTCGGCATCACGGTGGCGCTGTCGGACGGCACGCTGGCGAAGGCCGGCAGCAAGGTGATCAAGAACGTCGCCGGCTACGACCTCGGCAAGCTCTTCACCGGCTCCTACGGGACGCTCGGGCTGATCGTGTCCGTGACCATCCGCCTGCATCCCAAGCCGGTCGCCACCGCCACCGCTGTTGGCGCCATCGACGATCCCGACGCGCTGGCGCGGGCGGCGGGCAGTGCTCGCCGTGCTGCCGCTCGAGGCCGACTCGCTCGACGCCGCCTGGCGCGAGGGTTCCGGGCGGCTGCTCGCGCGCTTCGGCGGCGCCAGCGCCGGCGACCAGGCGCAGGTCGCGGCCGAGCGGATGCGCGAGGCGGGCCTGGACGGCGTCCAGACCACCGAGGACGACGAGGAGCTGTGGGGCGCGCTCCGCTCCGCCCAGCGCGCGGCGGACAACGGCGCCTCGCTCAAGGTCTCCGGCCGCATCACCGACCTCGCCCCCGCGATCCGCGCGGCCGAGGCCGCCGGCGGCTCGCTCGTCTCGCGCGCCGCGCACGGGCTGTCGTGGATCACGCTCGACTCCGGCGACCTCGCGCGCCGCGCCACCGACGTGCGCAGCGCGCTCGAGCCGCGGCCGGTCGTGCTGCTCGACGGGCCGGCCGGGCTGCGCGGCGATTTCGACCCCTGGGGCCCCGTGGGTTCCGGCTCGCTGGCGGTCATGCGCCGGCTCAAGGAGCGCTTCGACACCGAGCGCATCTTCCGTCCCGGCGCCTACGTAGGAGGCATTTGATGGACCTGGTCCAGGCAGCCTGGGACGAGCACCGTCCGCCCGACCCCGAGCTGATCAAGGACTGCGTGCACTGCGGCTTCTGCCTGCCGACGTGCCCGAGCTACCTGACCTTCGAGGAGGAGATGGACTCGCCGCGCGGCCGCATCGTGCTGATGCGGGTCGGGCACGAGGACGACACGCTCTCCGACGAGATGGTCACGCACTTCGATCGCTGCCTCGGCTGCATGGCCTGCGTGACCGCCTGCCCGTCGGGCGTCCAATACGACAAGCTGATCGAGCAGACGCGGCCGCAGATCGAGCGCCACGCCGATCGGCCGCTGGCGCAGCGCGCCTGGCGGCGCGGGATCTTCGAGCTCTTCACCCACCCCGGCCGGCTGCGCGCGCTCGCGCCCGTGCTGGCGCTGCAGCAGCGCACCGGGCTCAACGACGCGCTCGGCAAGCTGCCGATCCCGAAGCTGCAGTCGCTGCTCGGGCTCGCCCCCGACGTGCCCGTGAGCGCGGCGTTCCGCCAGCTCCCGCAGGTCACGCCGGCGCGCGGCGAACAGCGCGGGCGGATCGCGCTGATGCAGGGCTGCATCCAGCGCGTGTTCTTCGGCGACGTCAACGCCGCCACCGTGCGCGTGCTGGCCGCCGAGGGCTTCGAGGTCCATGCGCCGCGCCAGCCGCGCTGCTGCGGCTCGCTGATGATGCACGCAGGGCTCGAGGAGGAGGCGCTCGTGCTCGCGCGCGAGACGATCGCCGCCTACGAGGACTTCGACGCGATCGGCGTCAACGTCGCCGGCTGCGGGTCGGGGATGAAGGACTACGCGCACCTACTCGCCGACGACCCCGACTGGGCCGATCGCGCTGCCGCCTTCAGCGAGAAGGTCAAGGACGTCAGCGAGCTGCTCGCCGGCCATGAGCCGCGCGTCGTTCGCCACCCGATCACAGCTGAAGGTCGCCTACCACGACGCCTGCCACCTCGCCCATGCCCAGGGCGTGCGCGACGAGCCGCGCGAGCTCCTGCGTTCGATCCCGGACCTCGAGCTGGTCGAGCCCGACGAGTGGCAGATCTGCTGCGGCTCGGCCGGGATCTACAACCTCGTGCAGCCCGAAGCGGCAGCCAAGCTGGGCCAGCGCAAGGCCGACAACCTCGCCGCCACCGAGCCGGACGCGATCGCCGCCGGCAACCCTGGGTGCGCCCTGCAGATCGCTGGGTACATGGATCGTGAGGTCCCGATCTATCACCCAATGACGCTGCTGGACGCGTCGCAGCGCAATCTGCGACCCGAGGAGGTCCGATGAGCACCGCTTCCCGAATTGACACCGCCCCCGCTCCTTCGAGTGACGAGCGCGCGAACGACATCCTGTCCCCCGACGCGCTCGACTTCATCGCCGAGCTGCACGGCCGCTTCGAGCCACGACGCCAGGAGCTGCTGGCCGCGCGCCGCGAGCGCGATCAGAAGCTGCGCGACGGCGGCACGCTCGACTTCCTCGAGGAGACGAAGGAGATCCGCGAGGGCGACTGGACCGTCCCCGAGCCGTTCGACGACTACAACGAACCGCCGCGTCGAGATCACCGGCCCGACCGACCGCAAGCTCGTCATCAACGCGCTCAACTCGGGCGCCAAGGGCTTCATGGCCGACCTCGAGGACTCGACCGCGCCGACGTGGGAGAACGTCGTCGTCGGCCACGTGAACCTGATCGACGCGATCGACCGCACGATCACCTACGACGCGTCCGACGGCAAGCACTACGAGCTCAACGACGAGACCGCGACGCTGCTCCTCCGCCCCCGCGGCTGGCACCTCAACGACAAGCACGTCAAGGTCGAGGGCACCGAGGTCTCGGGCGGGCTGCTCGACTTCGGCCTCTACTTCTTCCACAACGCGCAGCGGCTGCTCGACGCCGGCTCGCACCCGTACTTCTACTTCCCGAAGACGGAGCACCATCTCGAGGCGCGGCTGTGGAACGACGTGCTCACGTTCTCCGAGGACGCGATGGGCGTGCCGCACGGCTCGGCCCGCGCGACGGTGCTGATCGAGACGCTGCCCGCGGCGTTCCAGATGGACGAGATCCTCTACGAGCTGCGCGAGCACTCCTACGGGCTCAACGCCGGCCGCTGGGACTACATCTTCTCGATGATCAAGTGCTTCCGGGACCGCGAGGACTTCGTGCTGCCGGACCGCAACGACGTGAAGATGACCGTGCCGTTCATGAAGGCCTACACGGAGCTGCTGGTCAAGACCTGCCACCGCCGCGGCGCCTTCGCGATGGGCGGCATGGCGGCGCTGATCCCGTCGCGCAAGGACGAGGAGGCGAACGAGCGCGCGATCGAGGCGGTCAAGGACGACAAGAAGCGCGAGGCCGAGGCCGGCTTCGACGGCACCTGGGTCGCGCACCCGGACGTCGTCGACGTCGCGCTCGACGCGTTCGACACCGTGCTCGGCGACAAGCCGAACCAGATCGACAAGCGGCGCGACGACGTCGACGTGACGCCCGAGCAGCTGCTCGACGCCGGCGCCACCCCGGGCGACATCACCGAGGAGGGCCTGCGCAACGACGTCTCCGTCGGCTTCCAGTACATCTCGTTCTGGCTCGGCGGCCGCGGCGCCGCGGGGATCAACAACATGATGGAGGACGCCGCGACGGCCGAGATCTCACGCTCGCAGATCTGGCAGTGGGTCAAGCACGGCAAGTTCTCGCGCGAGAAGGTGCTCGAGGTGCTCGACGAGGAGACCCAGAAGATCCACGACGAGGTCGGCGACGAGACGTGGGAGAAGGGCCGCCCGGACGAGACGCGGGAGATCTTCGAGAGCGTGTCGCTCTCCGACGACTTCCCCGAGTTCCTGACGATCCCGGCCTACAAGTACCTGGACTAGCGGCGTCCGCGTCGCGAGCTGCATGCGGACCTGCTCGTAGCCGCTCAGGAATTGCGTGCGCACGGCGGCCGGCCAGACAGCGATCGGCTGGCCGCTGAGCGGGTCGAAGGCGGCCGCGGGGGCGAAGTCCTCGAGCTCCGGTGAGGAGAGCGTCTCCGGCGGGCCGAGCGCGGCGGCGCCCGCCGGGCGCAGCGCGGCGAAGGCGTCGGTCTGCGCGTCGGGCGGCAGACGCGTAGCCGAAGGTCGCCGGTGCTCCAGGTCACCAGCGTCCGGCCGTCGGGTGCGGCGCTCACCGAGCCGCGCTCCGTTGGCGGCGAGCTGGTGGTCACGGGCCCGAAGCCGCCCGCCGGCGGCGCGGTCGCGGTGCGCACCGGGAACTGGGACTGCGGATCGCACCCGCGGACGTTGGCCCAGACGGCGGTGGCCGACCGTCGGCACGCGATCGCCAGCCCGATCTCGCTCGGCGCGCCAGGTCCGTGCTCACCCGGATCCAGCACCCTGGCGGCGCCGAATCGCCCGCCCGGCGGGCGCAGCGCTGCCCGGACCACCCGCGGACGCTGCGAGCCCTCCCCGGCATCCTTGCTCGCCCACACGAGGGCCATTCGACCGCTGGGCACCGCGGCGGCCTGCGAGGTCCAGGAACTCCCTGCGCGCCCCGATGCGCTGCTGACGCCCGAACGGCCGCCCAGGGCCGGGCCGGAGCCGCGCCGCGACGGAAAGGCCGCACCTCGAACCCCACGCGGCGGGCGGCACCGTAGGCGACGAGAAGCTCGCCACGCCGTCCGTAGGCAGCGCGACCGCCTCGGCGTCCCGGATCGGGAGCAGGAAGCGCCCAAGCGTGCGCGCGCGGAAGCGCCGGCCGGCACGCGCCACCGCGATCCGGAGCCGATAGCGCTGCTCGCACGAACCGCGGCGGAGCGGGACGCGAGTCCAGCTCGAACCACGCGACCGCGACCTCCCCGTTCGCGGAGACGGCAAGCGCGGGCTCGGAGGACGCCGTCGTTGCGCGGTACTCCGCCACGCGGCGCGAGCGAGCGAGGAGCGGGCTCTCGGTGGTGCCGAAGCTCGACAGCGAGCCGGATCCGCGTCGCGCCGTGTCTCGGTGCTTGACGCGTCGGGCGCACCCGCAGAACGACGGTGCGGTTCCTGCCGAAGACCTCCGCCAGCGCATGCTCGCCCGCCGGGAGCCGGCCATAGTCCTCAGCCGTGCCCGTCGGGAAGCCACGCCGAGAACCGGGTCGGCGCGGTTCGCGGAACGGCCCGACGAGGTTGTTGAAGCCCTGGTGCGCCAGCTGATCAGCGCGACGCCGTCCGCGCCGAAGTCGATCGACGTCCGGTATGACCTGCTCGACCGGAGCGCTGATGTCCTCCGGCGCCGACCAGGGCGGGGCCGCGAGCGCGGTCGACCCGGTGGCCAGGATGGTCGCCAGGCCCGACGCGACGACGAGTCGCGCGCGCATGGTCCGACCCTCTCACGCCGCCGCAGCGGCGGCAAGGCTCAGGCGAGGAGGGCTTTGAGCGCCGCGAGATCGGCGTCGAGCTTCTTCTCGAGGTGGGGCTGGATGACCGGGATCAGCACCCGGCCCTTCAGCCCGCCGCCCGTCGCCTCGATCGTCTGCGTGAGGCGGGTGCCGGCGCCGTCGGGCGCGAGCGCGTAGCTGCTGATGACGTCGATGCCGCGGATCTCCGTCCGCGTCTCGGCGCCGGCGGGCGGGTCGTAGGCGGTGATCTCGAGCTCGGCGTCGATGTGCTGGCCGGAGACGTCGAGCTGCTCGCGGAAGCGCGAGCCGGTGTGGAGCGGGCCGTCGTCGAGCCGCTCGTAGCCGTTGAGGCCCGTCGTCCACTGCGGGACGAGGTCGGGCTCGAAGAGATAGGGAAAGACGTCTTCGGGGGGCTTGGCGATGTCGGTCGAGCGCTCGATCTGGGCCATGGCGCGCGAGCCTAGCTAGAAGTCGCCGCCACCGAAGTCGCCGCCGCCGCCGAAATCTCCGCCGCCTCCGCCACCGAAGTCGCCGCCACCGCCGAAATCGCCCATCCCGGACGAGCTGGAGCCGGAGTCGCTGAAGCCGCCGCCGGTCCACATCCCGTCGCTCAGCAGCGAGCCGAGGAACAGCCCGGGCAGCAGCCCGCCGCCGAAGAAGCCGCCCATGTACGGCGCGTACGCGGGGCCGGCGTCCCAGTAGGGCATCCGGCGCCCGCCGAGCGTGATCTCGCGCGCCTCGGGGTCCTCCCCGCGCTCGACGCGCTGGGCGTCGGCCTCGCAGGCGGGCACGTTGCGCGGCTGACCGTAGGGCGGCGACCACTCGACCTCGCGGGCCGACGGGCCGTGGCGCGGGTCGAAGAAGCAGGGCGCGGTGCGCTCGGGCAGCTCGCGGCCCTCGAGCCGGGCGCGCGCGCAGGCCATCGCGTAGCGGCCCTCCTCGACAGCGGCCCCGACGGGCTCGAGGTCGCGCGGGCTCTGCACGCGGTCGACCGCGGACGACGCGCGCTCGTAGGCGCCGAGCGCCGTCTCGTAGTGCTCCTGAGCCTCCTCGGACGCGCCCGGCATCGAGATGTCGAGGTCGAGCGCGCGGATCTCGTCGCCCAGCTCGACGACGTCCTCGCGGACGCTGCCGCGGACCTCCGCGAGCTGCTCGGCCTCGACGCGGCGCTGCTTGCGCACGCGCGTGGTGATCAGCAGCCCGATGCCGCCGATGACCAGGACGAGGAAGGCGAGCGGGATGAAGGCGGGGACGCCGCCGGAGTCCTTCCCGGAGCGCACGTCGCCCATGCGGTCGGCGAAGTCGAGCAGGATCGCGTCGATGTCGCCCGGGTGGGCCTCGAGCGCCTCGTTGGCCGCCTTCGGCGTGGCGCCCTCGGGCGTGTCGGTGCTCCCGGCCCGGAACGTCCGCCCCGCCACGAGCACGTACGTCCCCGGCCGGTTCAGGCGGTCCTGGAGACCGCGCAGCGTGCCGTCGACCGAGCCGCCGAACTGCCGCACCGCGCTCCGCGGCAGGAACGCCACGTACATCGGACCCGCGCCGCGCTCGTCGATCCGCTGGGCCAGCTCCTCCGCCTGCGCGGGCGTGAGCTTCGGATCGGCGTCGGGGTGGACGTAGACCGGGTTGCTCCCCCACGCCTGCACGGCGGCGTCGACCGGGCCGTCCTGCGCGCGGGCGGGCGCCACGACCGCCAGGACGAGGACCGCGACGAGCAGGGCGATCCGGCGCACGAGCTAGCCGCCGGCGGGGTTCGGCCCGCGCACGGGCCGGAGCGGCAGCACGTCGGCGCGGGGCTCCGACGGCTCGCCGCCGCGGACATCGTCGAGCTCGGCCTCGAGCTCGGCAATCCGCTTGGAGAGCGCCTTCAGCGCGTCGGCGATCGGGTCGGGCAGGTGGACCCAGTCCGCGTCAGGCCCCTCGGGCTTGCGCCCCTCGACCCGCACCGGGTGGCCCGGGTTGCCGACCACCGTGGAGTTCGCGGGCACGTCGTGGACGACGACCGCGTTGGCGCCGATCTTCGCCCCGTGGCCGATCCGGATCGGCCCGAGCAGCTTGGCGCCGGAGCCGATCGTCACGTTGTCCTCGACCGTCGGGTGGCGCTTGCCGGTCGCGAAGCCGGTGCCGCCGAGCGTCACGCCCTGGTAGAGCGTGACGTTCTCGCCGATCTCGGCCGTCTCGCCGATCACCACGCCCATCCCGTGGTCGATGAACAGCCCGTCGCCGACGTCGGCGCACGGGTGGATCTCGATCCCGGTGACGGTCCGCGCGGTGGCGGCGATCACGCGCGGGGCGACCGGCACGCCCGCCTCATTGAGGGCATGGGCGACGCGGTGGGCGAGCAGCGCGTGCACGCCGGGCCAGGTGGCGAGGATCTCGACCGCGGAGACGCCGCGCGCGGCGGGATCGCGATCGTGGGCGGCGGAGATGTCGCGGCGCAGCTCTCCGAGCACGCGGGCCGCGGTCCGGATGCCGATCATGCGCTACAGCGTGGCACAGTGCACGCGGCACTCGGGCCTTGCGGTGAATCGAGCCGGAGGTCTACGCTCGAGCGTGTGGGCTCGAGGCTTCTGATCGCCCTGAGTGCTGCAGGCGCGTTGATTGCCGCCGCGCTCGCTTCGGACGCGCGCGGCCAGGCTCCCCAACCCCAGCCCCAGGTGCTCGACCGCGGAGGCGTCAATGTGGGCGCGCTGCGCGGTGTCGTCGTCTGGGAGGCGCGCCGTGGCGGGCGCTCGGCGCTGGTTCGCAGCGTCCGGGGACGGGTGCGAGCGATTCCGGGAGCCCGCGCGGGCGAGTGGTCGGACGATCCGCTCAGCATTGGGAACTTCAGCGACCTCGATCTCGGACTTGATGCGCGCGGCCGCGTGGTTGCCACCTACCGCCTGTGTGGCGTCAAGCGCTGCCGCGGCCCGTTCGTCGTCGACGTGCTCTCGGGACGCGGACGGCGGCTCGCGATCCACACACCATCTCGCTGCGAGCCGTCGGGACCGGCTGCGATGTGGCGCACAAGGATTGCGACAACGCTGCGCTGCACCGGGAGCCGGCGCAGCGGGGTGTACGTCGTGCATGGCAGACGCGCGCGCCTCGTTACCAGGACGACCGGGGCCGACACGAAATACGGCGCGGAGATCGATCTCGCCGGCGACACGGTCGCGGGTATCCGGGCGCATCGCGTCTGGATCGGGTCAGCGCGGGCGCCTTGCCGAGCCGTCGTCGCAAAGCTGCCGAGCTACGCGAACCTCGAGTTCGTTCACATGACGGCAGGGCGGGTCTGGTGGGGCATCTCGACTGCGGCTGACTTCGGCGGCAACGAATGGGAGTACGGCACCGCTGCGATCAGTGCGGGGTGCGCCGTCAGCGAGCGCCGCACGATTACGTCCTTCCCGGAGCTCGACTGGTCCAGCGGCAGCTTCGCGGTGGATGGCGAGCGCGTGTACGTCGGCGGGCGTGAAACCGGCGGGGTCGTGAGCGCGCCGCTCGGCTAGAGCGTGGCACAGTCCGGGCAGTCCGCCCGGCGGGAAGTCGTGACGCGCAGGAACGCGTGGTCGTGCAGGTCGACCTGGAGGAAGGCGTCGAGCAGCGCGCCCTCGAGCCCGGCCAGCAGCTTCAGCGCCTCGAGCGCCTGCAGGGAGCCGATCACGCCCGCCGCCGGGCCGAGGACGCCGGCCTCCGCGCAGCTCGGCGCCGAGCCGGGCGGCGGCGGCTCGGGGAACGCGCAGCGGTAGCAGGCCGAGACGCCCGGCCGGATCGCCATCACGAGCCCGGAGAGCCCGACGACGCCGCCCTCGACCAGCGGGATCCGCGCCGCGCAGCACGCCGCGTTGACCTCGTAGCGGGTCTCGAACGAGTCGGAGCAATCGACGACCAGGTCGGCCCCCTCGAGCATCGGCGGTGCGAAGCGCGCCTGGTAGGGCTCGACGATCACGTCGGGGTTGAGGAAGCGCAGCTTCGCCGCCGCGCTGTGCGCCTTGGCGACGCCGACGTCGGGCGTGAAGTGCAGCGGCTGGCGGTGGAGGTTCGAGACCTCGACGTCGTCGGAGTCGACGATGCCCAGCCGGCCCACGCCGGCGCCCACGAGGTACGCCGCCACCGGCGAGCCGAGCGCGCCCGCGCCGACGACGAGCACGCTCGCCTCGCGCAGCGCGAGCTGCGCCGCCTCGCTCCACTCGGGCAGCACGAGCTGGCGCGAGTAGCGATCCACGGCGTCCTGCTCCAGCCGCGGGGGCTCCGGCGGCGGCTCCGCGGCCGGGCCGGACATCTCCGCCGCCGCCCGCGCCAACCCGCGGAAAAACGCCCGCCGGTCGTCGCTCATCGCCGCACGATCCTCACGCGCGTCCCCTCCACGGTCACGTCGTGGCCGGCCTCCTCCGCCGAGCGCGGCACGTTCTCCAGCGCCTCACCGGGGTTCACCACGACCACCAGCTCCTCCCCCGGCGCCAGCCGCTCGAGCGCGAGCTTCGTCCGCACCCAGGTCAGCGGGCAGGTGACGTCGGTGACGTCGAGGACCACGCCGTCACCGTAGCGCCAGCACGAGCTCGCGGATCGCGCCCGGGTAGCGGTACGTGATCCCGCCGTGCTTGCCGTCGAACAGCTCGAGCGTGTGCTCGACGCCGAGCTTGTCGAGCTCCTGCGCGAACGCCGTCGCCCCCAGATCCAGGAACCACTCGTCGCTCTTGCCGGCGTCGAGGTAGACGCGCTTCAGCGAGCGCAGCGCGTCGGCGTGCAGCGGCGCCATCCTCACCGGGTCCCACTGCAGCCACCGCTCCCAGATCTCGTCGATCAGCCGGCCGGTGGCGATCTCGAACGGCAGCAGCGCCTTGCCCGGCCGCTCCGGGTCGGGCGAGTAGGCGGCCGCGTAGCCGATCAGGTCGAAGTTCTCGAAGCGCTCCATGTCGAGCCGCCCGCTCTCCTGCAGCTCGGCCCAGAAGCGCTCCAGCGACCCGTCGAAGTCGTCGCGCAGCTTGCGCGCGAGCTGCGGGAAGTTCGGCAGGTAGCAGCACTCGAAGAGCGCGTCGCCGGCGTGCGAGGCGAGCGCGCCGAACACGTCGGGGCGCAGCATCGGCACCACCATCGCGCCGTAGCCGCCCGAGGACTTGCCGCTCAGCCCGCGGTGCTCCGGGCCGGGAAGCGTCGGGTACTTCGCGTCGACGAACGGCACGACCTCGTCGCACAGGTAGTCGAGGTAGGGCCCGGTGCTCGAGGAGTTGAGGAACTGCGAGCCGCCGTAGCTCGTCCAGGCGTCGACGAAAACGAGCGTCGCCGGCGGGCACTCGCCGCTGGCGAACAGCTCGTCGATCCGCTCGAGCATCGTCAGCTCGAACGGGAAGCGGTTCGCCCACATGTCGACCTGCCCGAGATAGCCCATGATCACGTAGACGGTCGGGACCTCGTCGTCACCGGCGCCGGGCGCGCGGTAGACCCACAGCGGGCGCGTCGCGGGGTCGCCGAGCGGGTTGGCCGCGAGCCGCTCGGACTCGACGACCAGCCGGTCGAGCGTGCCGCGCAGCGGCCGCTCCCAGGGCGGCCCGGCCGAGCCGGACGTCTCCCGCAGCGCCATCAGCGCGCGGCGGCCGCCGGCTCCGGGGCGAAGAACGGGGTCGAGACGTAGCGCTCGCCGGAGTCCGGCAGGACGACCGCGATGCGCGCCTTGCCGCGCTGGGCCACCTGCATCGCGCCGGCGAGCGCGGCACCGCCGGAGATGCCGGCGAGGATGCCCTCGCGGCGCGCCAGCAGCCTCGCGGTCTCCAGCGCGTCCTCGTCCTCGATCGCGATGACCTCGTCGAGCAGGTCGCTGTCGAGCACGGGCGGGACGAAGCCCGCGCCGATGCCCTGGATCTTGTGCGGCCCGGGGCGCCCGCCGGAGATCACCGGCGAGGCGGCGGGCTCGACCCCGATCACCTGCAGCTTCGGGTTGCGCTCCTTGAGGAAGCGCCCAGCGCCCGTGATCGTCCCGCCGGTGCCGACGCCGGCCACGAGCACGTCGATGTCGGCGTCCAGCGTCTCCCACAGCTCCGGCCCGGTGCCGCGGTAGTGCGCGTCAGGGTTGGCGGGGTTGGAGAACTGGTCGGGGAGCCAGAACGCGTCGTCGCGCGCGAGCGCCTGGGCGGCGGCGACCGCCTCGTTCATGCCCCCGAGCGACTCGGTGATCTGAAACTGCGCGCCGTAGAGCCGCAGCAGCCCTTCGCGCTCGCGGCTCATGCCCTGCGGGAGCGTGAGGATCAGGTCGTAGCCCTTGGCCGCGCAGACGAAGGCCAGTGCGATGCCGGTGTTGCCGCTCGTCGCCTCGACGATCGTGGTGCGCCCGGGCTCGATCCGGCCCTCGGCCTCGGCGGCGTCGATCATCGCAACCCCGATGCGGTCCTTGACGGAGCCGCCGGGGTTGAACATCTCGAGCTTGGCGAACAGCGCTGCCGGCGAGTCCGGCAGCAAGCGGGTCAGCTGCACCATCGGCGTGCGGCCGACCCAGTCAGCAATGTTGATCGGGATCGGGGCCATTCCTGCGGACAGGTTATTGGCCGCCTCCCGGGTCAGCGTGAGTGGTGGACCACCTTCGCCTGCTGCGGCGTGAGCTGATGACCGTCGGAGATGGCCGCGGGCAGGACGATCAGGGCGACCCCGATCGCCAGCAGCGTGCGGCGGATGTTGCGACGCGTTGGGATGTGCATCTGGAATGAGCCTCCGTGCTGGTTGCCTGGTGCGTACGTGCCCTATTGGCATCGGCCGGGTCGCCGCAGCCCCGACCCGAGTCGGACGGACGTACGATGCGGGCATGGCGAAAGCTCGCCTGGTCGGCATCAACCACGTGGCGCTCGAGGTCGGCGATCTCGACGCCGCGCTCGACCTCTACGGGCAGCTGTTCTCGTTCGAGCTGCGCGGGCGGGTGGCAGGGATGGCCTTCCTCGACATGGGCGACCAGTTCCTCGCGCTGGCGGAGGGCCGCCCCGCCCAGGACGACGACCGCCACTTCGGGCTCGTGGTCGACGACCGCGACGCCGTCCGCGACGCGCTGCTGGAGGCCGGGATCGAGCCGCACGGCAACCTCCGCTTCACCGACCCGTGGGGCAACCACGTCGAGGTCGTCGAGTACGGCGACGTCCAGTTCACGAAGGCGGAGCCGGTGCTGCGCGGTATGGGACTCGGCGATCTGGGCAAGACCGAGCGCGCCCGGGACGAGCTGGCCGACAAGGGCCTCGCCGGCTAGCCGTCCTCGGCCATCGCCTCGAGCCCGCGCACCAGCAGCTCGATCGCGAACTCGAAGCGCTCGTCGCGCCCGCCTGCAACCAGCTCGTCGGCGAGCGCGACGAGCGTCGGAAACTCATCGGGCGGCAGCGAGCGGAAGTACTCGGCAAGCTGGTCCGTGTCGGCCGGCTCGCTGCTGTCCATGCTCTCCTCGAACGCGAAGCCGCCGACGAAGAGGGCGAACATGTCCGCGGCGAGCGCGATCACTCGCGGGGGCAGTCCGGAGGCCTTGAGCACGGCGAGGTTGCGCTCGAGCACCGGCACCGAATGCGGGCCGATCGGGATCCGGCCGAGCGAGATCTGGGCCGCGTCGCGATGGCTCTGCAGAAGCCGCCGGTTCTCGCGCCCCATCTGCTTGACCTGCTCGCGCCAGTTCTCCGGGTCGGGGTCGGGCACGCTCGCCTCGCCCACGATGCGGTCGAGCAGCAGGCTGAGCAGCTCCTCCTTGTCGCGCACGTGCCAGTAGAGCGACGCGGCGCCCACGTCGAGCTCCTGCGCCAGCTTGCGCATGCTGAGGCCGCCGATCCCCTCGCGGTCGAGCAGCGCAGCGCCGCCTCGACGATCGCGTCGCGGGTGAGCGGCTGGCGCGAGGTCTCCTCTCGCCTGCCCCGCCACGGAGGTTCTGGTGCGGTAGGCATTGACTCGAACAGTGTACTGCGCTAGAACAGTGTTCGACATGACTCGTACACCGTTCGATTCACATAACGCGATCGAGGCCCAAGGCCTCGTCAAGACCTACCCGGGCGACGTTCGTGCGCTCGACGGCCTCGACCTCGAGGTCGAGGCGGGCACGGTCTTCGGACTGCTCGGCCCCAATGGCGCAGGCAAGTCCACGACCGTCCGCATCCTCACCACCCTCTCCTCCCCCGACGCCGGGAGCGCCCGCGTCGCCGGCCACGATGTGCTGGCCGAGCCCGTGCGCGTCCGCCACGCGATCGGCGTCGTCGGCCAGAAGCACGGCGTCGACATGGACGCGACCGGCCGCGAGAACCTCGTCGTCCAGGGCGAGTTCTACGGGATCACCGGCGCCGCGCTGCGGCAGCGGGCGACCGAGTCGCTCGAGCGCTTCGGCCTCGCCGACGCGGCCGACCGGCTGGTCAAGACCTACTCCGGCGGCATGCAGCGCCGGCTCGACGTCGCGATGGGCCTGATCCATCACCCGCAGGTGCTGTTCCTCGACGAGCCCACGACCGGGCTCGACCCCGAGGCGCGCGCACAGATGTGGGCCGAGATCGAGCGGCTCGCGCGTGAGGAGGGCATGACGATCCTGCTCACCACGCACTACCTCGAGGAGGCGGACCGGCTGGCCTCGCAGCTGGCGATCGTCGACCGCGGGCGGATCGTCGCGCGCGGCACCCCGGATGCGCTCAAGAGCGAGCTGCACGGCGACACGATCCAGGTGGAGCTCGCCAACGGCGACGGGCCTGCGGCCGCCGCGGCGCTCGAGCGCGTCCCGGAGGCGCGCGAGGTGGCGCTCGACGGCAGCACGCTGCGCGCTCGCGCCAGCAACGGCGGCGCCGCGGTCCCGGCCGTGCTCGCCGCGCTCGAGGCGCACGGCGTCCGGGCCGCGGCGGTCACGCTCGCGCGGCCGTCGCTCGATGACGTGTACCTGCGCTACGCAGGCCGGACCTGGGAGGAGGCGGCATGACCCCGCTACGACAGACCTGGCAGGTCGCGCTGCGCTACCTGCGCGTGATCGCGCGGCAGCCGGCGTTCCTCTTCATCGCGCTCGTGCAGCCGATCATCTGGCTGCTGCTGTTCGGCGCGCTGTTCAAGGCCGTGACGCAGATTCCCGGCTTCAGCGGCGGCTCCTACGTCGACTTCCTCACCCCCGGCGTCGTCGTGATGCTCGCCGTGTCGAGCGCCGGCTGGACCGGGATGGGCTTCATCGAGGACATCAACAGCGGCGTCATGGACCGCATGCTCGCGTCGCCGGTGTGGCGCGGCGCGCTGAACCTCGGCAGCGTCGTGCAGGCCGTGATCCAGATCCTCCTCCAGACACTGCTGATCGTGGTGCTCGCGTTGGCGCTCGGCGCCCACTACACCAACGGCGTCGGTGGAGTGCTGATCCTGATGCTCGTGGCTGCGCTGCTGGGCGCGGCGTTCGCGTCGTTCTCGAATGGGCTCGGGGTGCTCACGCGCCAGCGCGAGTCGCTGATCGGTGCGGTCACGCTCGTGCTGCTGCCGCTGACGTTCCTGTCGTCGGCGCTGATGCAGCAGGACCTGGCGCCGGGCTGGATCGGCACGGTCGCGACGTTCAACCCGGTCAACTGGGCGGTCGAAGCGGGCCGCTCGGCAGCGATGGAGCAGATCGACTGGGGCCTCGTGGCCGGTCGCGTCGGGCTCCTGGCGGCGCTGGTCGTGCTCGCCTCGGTGTTCGCGACGCGCGCGTTCGGGACCTACCAGCGGTCGCTCTAGACGAGGCCGTGCTCGTGCGCGAGCACGACGGCCTGGACGCGGTCGCGGAGGTTGAGCTTCTGCAGCAGGTGCCGGATGTGCGTCTTGACCGTCGCGAGCGAGATCACGAGCTCCTCGGCGATCTCGCCGTTGGAGAGCCCGCGCCCGACGAGCCGCAGCACCTCGAGCTCGCGGGCGGAGAGGTCGCTGAGGAAGTCGGGCTGGGTGACACCTGACGGCGGCCGCTCGACGTAGTGCGTGACGAGGCGCTCGAGGACCGTCGGCGCGACGAGCGATTCGCCGCGCGCGACGGACTCGACCGCCTCGACCAGCCGCGCGCGGTCGACGTCCTTGAGCAGGAAGCCGCTGGCGCCCGCGCGCAGCGCCTCGTAGACGTGCTCGTCGAGGTCGAAGGTGGTGAGGACCAGGACCTTCGTCCTGATGCCCGCGAGCCCGATCCGGCGGGTCGCCTCGATCCCGTCCATGTTCGGCATGCGGACGTCCATCAAGACGACGTCGGGCTCGTGGCGGCGGGCGAGCTCGAGCGCCTGCGCGCCGTCGGCGGCCTCGCCGATCACCTCGAGCCCGGCGAGCTCGAGGATCAGCTTGAAGCCCTCGCGGACCAGCGCCTGGTCGTCGGCGATCAGGACGGTGGTCATGCCAGCGGAAGGGTCGCGTCGACGACGAAGCCGCCGCCGTTGGCCGTGCCCGTGCGCAGCTCGCCGCCGTGGACCCGCACGCGCTCGCGCATGCCCACGAGGCCGTGGCCCTCGCCGGGCGCGGTGCCGTTGGCGCCGGGGCCCTCGTCGCGGACGCACAGCTGCAGCCGGTCGGGCGCCCACTCGAGGCTGACGGCGGCCGGCGCCCCGCGCGCGTGCTTGCGGACGTTGGTCAGCGCCTCCTGGAGGATCCGGTAGGCGGAGAGGTCGAGGCTGGCGGGCAGCGCGCGCGGCTCGCCCGTCTGAGTGAGGGTGATCTCCACGCCGGCGCTCCTGACGCGCTCGATCAGCGGCTCGAGCTGGGCGAGCCCGGGCTGGGGCGTGAGCTCGTTGCCGTCCTCCTCCTCGCGCAGCACGCCGAGCAGCCGCCTCATGTCGCCGAGCGCCTCGGCGGCGGACGAGCGGATCGCGCGCAGCGGGGCCTTGGCGAGGTTCGGATCGCGATCGAGCGCGGCCTCGGCGGCGTCGGCCTGGATGGCGATCACGCTGACGCCGTGGGCGACGACGTCGTGGAGCTCGCGCGCGATCCGCGCCCGCTCCTCGGCGACGGCGGTCTGGGCGGCCCACTCGTGCATCCGCTCGGCCTGCTCGCGCTCACGGCGGACAAGCCGCCCGAGGAACGTCGGCCCGAGGACGATCGCGAACGACCCGACGTACTCGTAGACGAGCGGGTCCGAGCGCGTGACGCCGATCGCGCCGGTGACCAGGGCGAAGGCGCACGCCGCGATCACCTTGCGGCGATCCGGCTCGTGCGACCCGAGCGCCCAGAACAGCAGGAACGCCGCGAAGTAGCCGAGGATCACGTAGCCGTCGGTCTCGAGCCACCAGGCGCACGTGCCGGCCAGCGCGGCGGCGAACGGGTGGTAGCGGCGGAACGCGATCGGGACGGTGGTGAGGAGCGCGATCAGCACACCCAGCGGGCGCGACGCGATCGGCGCGACGAGCACCTGCACGAGCGACGGGATCGCCAGCGCGGCGGCGATGAGCGTGTCCTGGCGGGTGGCGCGGATGCGGTGCATTGGCAGCAACGTAACTGCTGCAGCGGGCGGTGAAATCAGCCCCAGGGCTGAGCCGGATCCCCCGGCGGGCCGATGGCGCGCGGCGCCGCACGGGCGATCGTTGCGCCATGACCTCTCCCCGCCCCCTCATCGTCTGCCTCGCCGCCCTGCTCGCCCTCAACGCGATCGGCTACGCCGTCGCGCTTGCGACCGGGATCGTCGACCCCCTCCCCGGCTTCCTCAACGGCTCCAAGACCAACGCCCCGCTCGTGATCTGGGGCGTCCAGGCCCTCGGCATCGCGCTCCTGCTCCGCGGCCGCCGCGCCGGCGGAACGCTCGCGCTGCTCGCCTGCACGGTCTCGCTCGCCGCCGCCGCGTTCGACGGCGACCTCGCCGCCGACGGTCTCGGCACGGGCCACATCGCGCTCCAGCTCGCCATCGCCGCCACCACCGCGGTCCTCTGGACGCTGCTCGCCGCCCGCCTCGCGCCTCGCGATATGGTCGAGAGGTGGCGCGCCGCCTGACTGTCCTCATCACCGTGCTCGCCGCGCTGACCGGCGCGGCGAGCGCCGAGGCCAAGCAGCTCACCAAGTACCAGGTGGGCGGCGGCCTGGCGGGCCTCTACTCCGAGCTGACGATCCAGACCGACGGCAAGGCCAACCAGACCGGCGACAGCGGCGACCACCGCTTCACGGTCAGCTCCAAGCGGCTGCGCGCCCTCAAGCGCGCACTCAAGGCCGCGCGCTTCAAGACGCTGAAGAGCAGCTACAAGCCGAAGGCGCAGGTCTTCGACGGCACGACGACGGTCATCCGCTACCGCGGCCGATCGGTCTCCGTCTACTCGGGAGCGGACGTCCCGAAGCGCCTCGCGACGGCGATCAGCCGCGTCGCGCGACTCATGCGCTCCTAGCTAGCGCTGACTGGCGAAGCGAGGAATACCGACCAGCCCGACGTGCTTGAACAGCGTCGAGGGGTCGTGCTCCTCAGCCTTGCCCCAGCCGGACATCGCCGGGACTCCCGTGTCAACCGCCACCTTGCGGTTGTGCGCCTCGCGCAGCAACTGGTCGCGGGCGGGCGAACGCGGCAACTGCTCCAGCTTGGCGGCCAGCGCCCGAAGTTGGTCGACTCTCTTGCGGTCGTGCTCGCGCTCGTGAGGCATTGTCACTTCATCCCCCCGACCGGGATCCGCAAACGTGACGATTGCCACGACCGGTCAGCGTCGCCGAACGCGCATCCACGCCAAGACGAGCAATGGCAACACGACGAGCACGGTGATGATGACTGGCCACATGGGCGCGAGCCTAGCGGCCCGCGCCGCCCCTAGATGTAGGCGATAGGGGCGCGACACGGAACGAGCGACGGAAGATCGTGGCGCGCGGGCCGGGGCTGGTCCCCTTTGCTAGCCCGGCCGCGCGTGCGGTCGCCTGAGCGAGTTCGGTCAGTCCGCGTGGTGCCAGCCGACGAGGTAGCGCCAGCGGCGGAAGCCGAAGTCGTCGATGTAGGTGCCGCCACGAACGCAACGATGCCGTCGCGCGCTGCAGTTCCACCCCGGCGTGCCTCGGCCGTGGAGTTTGCGTTTCGCGATCCGCCGCGCCTTGGCGCAGGGGATTTCACGGCGCTCCCGCGCTGAGTCGCCCGTGTAGACGATCCACTGCACGCCCTCAACGATCACCGGGACGCGATCGAGCACGGCCTGGCCGACGCTGACGGCGCTAGCAGGAAGAGCAGGTCGCTGGTGGCCACGACGAGCAGGAGCGGGCGCACAGTCGGGTCAACGTTCTGCTGCCCCGGGGGCCGATGTCAAGCGGGGAGCAGACGAGAAGCAACCTTATCAACGGCGCCAAGATCAAGCCGCGCACGATCACCCAGAAGCAGATCAAACCGGGCTCGCTGACGCGAAGTCGTTCAAGAAGGGGACGCTTCCCAGTGGCGCACGTGGCAGGGATGGCCGCGATGGCGCACCGGGTGCCGCCGGTGCTGCTGGCCCCGCCGGTCCTCCGGTGCCGACGGGTCCGGCCCCGGCCGGAGCGCCGACCGTGAAGAGCCTGCCGTCGACGACGATGTCGATCGGTGACAGCGCCGAAGGTGATCGGAACCGCCGGACCTTTCACGCTCAAGATGTCCTGCGAACGCCTCGCCGCCACTGCCGACATCGACTACTACTCGGTCGATGTGCAGGCGGTCGCGCGTCGTCGGCGACTCATTACTCATATCCCGGCAACGTCCAGGACGTCGAGGGGTTCTGGCTGGTGAGCACCGCCACCTATCCGCCAGGACGGCTCGACGCCTAAGGCCGAGGCCTCTGGACCCGGCGGCGAGGCCTGGGCACCGCGGGCGCCTGGGGCATGACCCACGCTCAGGTGAGCGAGTTCGCCCACAGCGTCGTGCCCGCCTCCCGCGGCGGCCGAGTCACCAAGCTGTCCGTCCGCGGCAACTGGAAGCAGCAGGCCGACGTCATCGCGCTGGGCGCGCCGTCCTGACGCAGCAGCGGCCGGTCGGCCGCCTGTGGCGTGGCGAAGAGCGCGATCAGGGCGTTGCCCGCGGACGGGCGGGCAAAGGTCGCGCCCTTGCCCGCCCGTGTTGCGGCTAGCAGGCGAGGCTAGCTCGCGGTCCGCGCCAGCACGACCGCTTACTTGAGCAGCGGCGTCACGAACGCGCAGAACTCCTCCTCCGACATGAAAAAGCGCGGGTGCGGTCCGGACACCCGCTGCTCGATCAGGTCGAGGAAGATGCCGCCCGGCGTGTGGTCGCCCTCGGTGTCGAACAGGTAGGTGTCGCGGATCGAGCCGCGGTCGCGGAGCAGGACGCGCCCGCTCGCGTCAGACAGGTTGTACGTCCTGCCCGACTCGACGGTCGTGAAGCGGAAGATCGAACGCGAGACGTGGGTCGCGGAGACGTCGCGGATGATCCCGTTGCCCCACTCCGTGAAGAAGCGGCCGTTGGCGGTGTTCGACACCTTCGCCCTGAACTCGTAGTTGTCGAGCGCGAAGTACGCGGTATCAAGGTCGCCCTTGCCGACCCGAATGCGGGCATTGCCGCTCGCGACGCCATCCACGTGGATTGAGAACCCGCAAGCCGTGAAGTCGTCGCTAAACGCCTGCGAGTAGTGCACATGGTCCTGGACCGTGGCCTGCGCCGGAACCGCCATGGCGACCAGCGCGACGACCGTGGCGAGCACAAGGAAACCCTTCCTCATGGCACTTCTCCTTTGTCCCGCCTCTTGGTTTAGGGCGACCTATGCGGCGCGCGGCCCCTAGATCTATGGCCGACCGGACCACGTCGACTCGCCGGCGGGACGATCAGGCCAGCGCGCGAACGGAAGGCTACATCGTGGCGCCGGCGTCGCGGTTCTCCCGCTCGACGACGTCAGCGATGGTGGAGCCCGCCAGCACGGCTCGCGCCGCCTCGGCGGCCTCGCCGAAGATCGACTCCGCGCCCGCGCCGAGCTTGCCGTCGAGCAGCTCGACGATCTCCAGCACGGTGATGTCGGATGGCTCGCGGGCGAACGAGTAGCCGCCCTTCACGCCGCGCTGGGAGCGCAGAACGCCCGCGCGGCGCATCACGGCGAAGAGCTGCTCGAGGAACTGGACCGGGATGTCGCGGCGGCGGGCGAGCTCGCCGATCGGGACCGGGCCGTCACCGCCCGAGCGCGCCAGCTCGGCGAGCGCGCGGAGCGCGTACGGCGACTTGCTCGTAATCGACAGCATGCGTGACCGATCGTAGGGCAGCCGGCGGAAGTCAGACCCCGCTGGCGACCCAGGCGGTGCGCGCCGCCTCGAGCACGTCCTTCGGGCAGTTGCCCTTCTTGCGGTCGACGTGGGCCGGGGTGATGACCTCGCGCTCCGTGATGTAGGACTCGACTCGCTCAAGGTCGATGCGGGAGCGGCGGAGGTACTCGTAGATGACCTCCGCCTTCGCGTGGCGGCCGCGCGCGGCCTTGACTCGCTTGTCGGCCGCCGGCGTCTTCTGCTCGCGGATGTCCTCGTCCGTCCCGTCCTCCCAGGCCCGGATGACGTCCTCCTCGAGCACCTTGCCCTCGAACTCGGTCGATCCGCCGTCGAGGGTCTCCAGGTCCGACGGGAGCAGCTCGACGTCCTTGGGGGGCGAGATCCCGCCGGTGACGCAGCTGCCGTCCTTGCACGCCGCGTTGGCGAGCGAGAGCGCCTTCTGCGCCCGCCGCATCCCAAGCGCGCGGTTGCCCTCCTTCCACTTCGCTGATGGGTCGCGCAGGCCCTCGGGCGACGTGAAGGCCTGGACGTTGACGACCTTGTAGCCGCCGGCCATCAGGTCGCCGAGGGCGTCGAGCTCCGCCTTCGGGGTGAGCGCCTTGTTGACCTCGTCGCTGGAGTACTTGAAGTAGATGTAGCGGTGCTCGGGGAACCGCGCCAGGCCGCCGAGCTTGACCGTCTCCTTCTTCTCCTTCACGTCGGTCTCGCGCACGCATTCGTACTCGTAGGGGAAGAGGAGCTCGTCCGCCGGGCACTCCTCCTTCGTCTTGGTCCGGCCGCCGGGCGTCCACTTCCCGGTCACGGTGACGTTCCAGCCGCCGTCGCGGTCGCCCTTGCCCTCGAGGCCGCCCTCGAACGACCCCTTCGACACCCCGACCTTGCCGCCCGCGGACTTCAGCCCGCTCTTGTCGAACGTCAGCGTGACCTCGCCGGTGACCTTCCAGTCGCCGGGGCGCTGGATGTCCCAGTCCACGAACGGCTGGATCTCCGCCGCCGTGATGATCCGCTTGACCTCGTCCGCGTCGCCGCCGTTGGCGATCCCCTGCGCGAGGTTCTTGAGCACCTCCTTGGCCGCGCCCTGCGGATTGCCGCCGACGCGGATCTCGCCGCGCGTACCGCGGCACCAGCTCGCCTTGAGCCAGATCCGGTCCGCGTCGCTGCCCACACCGACCCCGAACTGGCCGCGCTTCTTGACGATCGGCACGGTGCTGCGCTTGCGCGTGACCTGCCAGCGCGTGCCGTCGCTCATCTGCACCGTGGCGACGTCGCCGTGCGCGCCGTAGCTGGTGATCGTCACCGGCTGCGGCTCGGGCCCGGCGTCCTCGGTCGGCCACGGCGCCGGCACGGTCTTCGTCGGCTGGCGCATCAGCGAGCGCGTGGCGCGGTTGCCGGCCCGGCGCTGGAGCGCGAGCACGGCCGCCACCTCTGGAGGCGTGCTCGACCCTCGCCGCTGCGTCGGCGGCGCGGAGAGGGAGGACGAACCGGGAGCCCGGGTACGGATCGCCCGACCCTACGCCCGCCGCCGCGCGGCTGACAAGGGCCGTCCGGACGGCCGTTCGGGCGACCCTGCCAGCATCTCCGGATGCGCCGCTTCGGCCCGCCGCTGCTCCTGATGGCGGTGATCTTCTTCTTCAGCGCCCAGCCCGACCTCAACTCGGGCCTCGGCGACTGGGACACGATCGGGCGCAAGCTCATCCACGCGGCGACCTACGGCGCGCTGTGGTTCCTGTGGTGGCGCGCGCTCGGCTACGGCAACGCCGGGGCGGCGATCGCCATCACGCTGCTCTACGCGGCCAGCGACGAGTTCCACCAGACGTTCACCGAAGGCCGCCACGGCACGCCCGTCGACGTCCTGATCGACGCGACCGGCGTGATGATCGCCTACGGCCTGGCTATGCGAGGAAGTCGCGCAGCACGGAGACCACGAGCCGGTGGTCCTCCTCCTGCGGAAGCCCGGAGACCGTGACGGTCCCGACCACGCCGACGCCGCGCACGCGCACCGGGAACGCGCCGCCGTGGGCGGCGAACTCGCGCTCGTCGAGCAGGTAACGCGCGTTGAACTCGCCCTCCGAGGACACGCCCATGTAGTACGAGGAGTGCCCGAAGCGCCGCACGACGCGGTTCTTGCGCTCGATCCAGGCGTCGTTGTCGGCAGCAGAGCCCGCCAGTGCGGCATGGAACAGCCGCTGCTCGCCGCGTGAGATGTCGATCGCCACGGGCAACCCCTGGGCCGCCTCGACCAGGGCACAGCCCAGCGCCCAGGCGTCGTCGTTCGTGAAGGAGCCGAACTGCAGCTCCTCCTCCTGCGCGAGGAGCTCCTCGCTAGAGCCAGCCACGCTCCGTCGCGTGCAGCACGGCTTGGGCGCGGTCGACCGCACCGAGCTTGCCGTAGATGTTGTGGAGGTGCGTACGCACCGTGCTCGTGCTGAGCGAGAGCTCGTGAGCGATCTGCTTGTAGACGAAGCCCTTGGCGAGGCGCTTGAGGACCTCGAGCTCGCGGTTGGAGAGCGGGCACGGCTCGACCGAGCGCGGGCGCTCCGAGGTCGGATAGGGCAGGTCGTAGAGGACCGAGCGCAGCTCGGCGGGGCCGAAGCCGACGGCGCGGGCGGAGCGCAGCAGCTCGACGCTCGAGACCGGCAGGCCCTGGGAGTAGTGGGCGAGCATGTCGGCGAGGCGCACGAAGGCGGCGTCGCCGGCGGCATCGTCAGAGTGATGGCGCTCGATCGCGGAGGCGATCGACTTGGGCAAGTTCCAGCGCCGGGTCAGCACGCCGCCGACCAGCGCGTGGTCGACGCCGAGCTCGCGGCGCTCGTAGTGCAGGCGCTCCTCGGGCGTGCGGGCGGGGCCGTGGACCTGCTTGGGGTAGCCCGGGTAGGCGTGCATGAGCACGAGCTTGCCGACGTCGTGCAGCAGCGCGGTGACCAGCAGGCGGTCGCGATGCGGGTAGCCGGCCTGAGCCGCGAGGCGGTCGGCGGCACGCTGGACGGAGACGGCGTGGAGGCGGAAGCGCTCGGGCGCGGCGTCCCATGTCTTGCCGCGCTCGAAGAACTCGAAGGTCTCGGCGGAGGCGGCGAGCTGCTGCACCGCTTCGGGCGAGAGCACCTCGACGGCGGTGACGACGTTGTCGACCTGGCCGCGCTTGGGGCCCTCGATGCTGTTGGCGAGCCGCAGGACGGCGATCACCAGCGCGACGTCGGACTCGATCGCAGCGACGACCTCGCTGACCGAGGGACGCTCCTCGGCGATCAGGGCCAGCAGGCGGTTGCGCGACTCGGCGAGCGCGGGGAACAGCTCGAGCGCCTCGAACGCCGCCGTCAGGCGCTTGCCGTGACCCTCGTTGTGCGGGCGCCCGACGACGCTGGCCGGTGTGACCGGCCGCGGGCGCGCGCGGGGGGTCGCGCGCAGCGCGGAGAGGGCGGGGGGCGTCATCGTGGGTGAGTCGTCAGTCAGATCGGGGGGATCGGAAGCAGGCATCAACAGCCAGCCTTCAGCCGGTATCGGCAGCCGTGGACATACGGTTGAGGACATCGTCGATCCGGCGCAAGGATTCGTCCCTCCCGAGGAGCCTCAGCGTCTCGAAAATGCCGGGTGACACGGTGGTTCCGGCCAGTGCGACGCGGATCGGCTGGAAGACCTGCCGCGGCTTCGCCCCCAAGCGCTCCAACACGGCCTGCAGCGCGGTTTCCAGGGCTTCGTCGGTCCACGGCTCCTCCACCTCGGCGAGCGCTGTGCGCGCCTGCTCGAGCCGCCCCAGCGCCTCCGGCGAGCCCAGAATCTTCTCCCGTGCCGCCGCATCGTCGACCGGCCCGTCGAAGAAAAATCCCGCCAGCGGCCAGAAATCGGACAGCGTCGAGATCTTCTCCTGCGAGATCTCGACCGCGCCGCGCAGCCCTTCGCGCCCCGTCAGCGTCTCCAGCCGGGCGGTCAGGTCGTCGACGCCGAGCTCGCGCAGGTAGCGGCCGTTGATGTGGCGCAGCTTCTGCTCGTCGAACACCGCCGGCGATTTCGACACGCGCTCGAGCGAGAACGCCTCGATCAACTCCTCGGTATTGAAGAACTCCTGCGATTCCTCGGTGCCCCATCCCAGCAATGCAACGTAGTTCCGGACGGCCTCCGGTAGATACCCGCGATCGCGAAGTTCCTGCACAGAGGCGGCTCCGTGGCGCTTGGAGAGCTTCTTGCCGTCGGGCCCGTGGAGCAGCGGGACGTGCGCGTAGAGCGGCACCTCCGCCCCCATCGCCTGCAGGATCAGCATCTGCTTCGGCGTGTTGGAGTAGTGGTCGGCGCCGCGCACGACGTGGGTG
Organism: uncultured Solirubrobacteraceae bacterium; assembly: GCA_963802905.1. Lineage (GTDB taxonomy): Bacteria > Actinomycetota > Thermoleophilia > Solirubrobacterales > Solirubrobacteraceae > DASQFQ01. Next base: position 136,574 of record CAWDKH010000023.1, read on the forward strand.
ACGCCCATGTCGAGGTCGTCGACCACGACCGCGAGGTGGTAGACGGGCGAGTCGTCGGCGCGGGCGATCACGAGGTCGTCCTGGAGCGCGTTCTCGAACGCCGACTCGCCGCGGATGACGTCCTTGACGACCGTGGTGCCCTCGTCGGCCACGCGCAGGCGCACGGCCCCCTCCCCCTCGTCCTCGCCGCGGAACCCGCGGTTGCCGTGCTGCTCGTGCCAGGCGTCGATCTGCTCGCGCCCGGCGGTGGAGCGGTAAGCGCGCCCGCCGTCGAGCAGTTGCTGCACGACCTCGGCGTGGCGCTCCTGGCGCTGGGACTGGAAGACCGCGTCGCCGTCGTGGTCGAGCCCGAGCCAGGCGAGCGCCTCGAAGATCTGCTCGACGTTCTCGGGCGTCGAGCGCTCGCGGTCGGTGTCCTCGATACGCAGGAGGAACTCGCCGCCGTGGCGGCGGGCGAGCAGCCAGTTGTACAGTGCCGTCCGCGCACCCCCGATGTGCAGGGCGCCCGTCGGCGAGGGAGCGAATCGCACACGCATCTGGACACAGTTTGGCATGCGGTGCGGGCGTCCAGATTCCATGCTCATCGGTGCACACGTCTCCCCCGCCGGCGGTCCCGCGAATGCGGTGCAACGCGGCGTGGAGCGCGGCTGCCGGTCGATCCAGTTCTTCAACCAGAGCCCGCGGGCGTGGAAGCCCCGCGTCTACTCCGACGAAGAGGTCGCGGCCTTCCACGAGGCGATCGAGGCCTCGGAGGTCGACGCGGTCCTCATCCACGCCGTCTACCTCCTCAATTGCGCGTCCGAGGATCGGGAGATCCGCGACAAGTCGCTCACCGCGCTGACCGCCGCACTGCGGGCCGGCGACGCGCTGGGCGCGGTCGGGGTCGTGCTGCACCCGGGCTCGGCGCTGAAGGGCGGCGGGCCGGTGGACGAGGCGATCACGCGCGCCTCGGAGACGATCGCCGAGGCGCTCGCGGAGTCGGAGAACTGCGTGCTGCACCTCGAGGACACGGCGGGCGCCGGGGGCACGCTCGGCCGCTCCTTCGAGGAGCTCGCGAGCCTGATCGAGCAGGCCGGCGGCGGCAAGCGGCTCGGCGTCTGCCTCGACTCCTGCCACCTGCTGGCGTCCGGCTACGACGTGCGCACCACCGAGAGCCTGGCCGGCGTGGTCGACGACTTCGACGCGATCGTCGGCCTCGACCGCCTCGCCTCGCTGCACTTCAACGACTCGGCCACCCCTCTCGGCTCCAACGTCGACCGCCACGCGCCGCCGGGCGAAGGCTGCATCGGCCGCGAGGGCTGCGCGGCGTTCCTCTCGGAGCCGCGGTTCGAGGGGATGCCGGTGATCCTCGAGGGCCCCGGGATGGAGGGCAAGGGGATCATCCCGGAGGACATCGCGTTCGCGGGCACGATGCGCGACGAGGGTCGCGCCGCCCGCAAGGGCTGACTACCGCTTCAGCGTCACCTTCTTCACGAGCGGCGCGCCTGCGTTGCCTGCGTCGTCAGTGGCCACCCCGCGCACGGTCAGCTTCACCGAGCGCGCCTTCTTGAGCGCCTTCTTGGCCTTGGCGGTGAGCTTGACCTTGAGCTGGCCGGAGCCGTCGAGCGAGCGGCTCAGCTTGCCGATCACGGTCGCCTTCCTGCCGAGCTTGAGCTTCTTCGCGGTCGCCTTGTCGACGACGAGCTGGATCGACAGCGTGCAGTGCTCGCTGCAGGTGGCGCGCAGGACGAGGCCCTTGCTCAGCACGGCCTTGAGCTTCTGCTTTGCCGCCGTGATCGAGGCCGTCGGCGGGCTCGTGTCGCTCCCGCCGCCGCCGTTGCCGCCACCGCCGCCGTTCCCGCCGCCGCCACCGCCGTTGCCGCCCCCGTCGGGCGTCTTGGTGATCGAGACGGTCTTGGTCGCGGTGGCCGTCTGGCCCTCGTCATCCTTCGCCCGCACGGTGACCGTGTGGGTGCCGACCGCGTCGAAGCGGCGCGACAGCGTCCTCGACGTCCCGGTCTGCACGACGCTGCCGTCGACCGTGAACTGGTACTCGCCGATCGTGCCGCCGTCGGGGTCCGTCGCCGAGGCGGTGAAGCCCAGCGTGGCGCCCTGCACCGCGGAGGCGCGGTCGACCGCCAGCGTGACCGTCGGCGGCGCCTTGACCGTGAGGCTCACCGTCACCGGGCTCGACTGCAGGTCGCCGTCCGACGCGCGGTAGGTGAACGAGTCGGCGCCGCCGTAGCCGGCGCTCGACGTGTAGGTCACCTTCTTCGTGCCCTGGTCGATGCTGCCCAGCGTGCCGTGCGAGGGGCCGGCGACCTTCTCCAGCGTGAGCGCGTCACCGTCGGGATCCGAGCATGCGAGCTGCAGCTCGGTCGCGGTCGCGGTGACCACCGTCTTCGTCACCGCCTGGCACGAGGGGGACGTGTTCGGCGGCGCGACCACCGTGATCGAGACCGTCGCGGACGGCGAGATCGCCGTCCCGTCGGTCGCGCGGTAGGTGAACGAGTCGGGCCCGGAGTAGCCGGCGGTCGGCGTGTAGGTGACCTTCTTCGTCCCCTGGTTGATCGTGCCGAGCGTGCCGTGCGACGGGCCGGCGACCTTCTCGAGCGTGATCGCGTCGCCCTCCGGATCGGTGCAGGACAGCGTCACGTCGGCCGCGGTGCCGCGCGGCGTGCTCACCGTGACCGGATCGCAGGCCGGCGGGCGCGTGATCGTGATCGAGACCGTCGCCAGGGCCGAGTCGCCGTCGCCGTCGTTGGCCTTGTAGGTGAACGAGTCGGCCCCGAACTCGCCGGCGTTCGGCGTGTAGGTGACCGAGGTGCCGGAGATCGCGCCCAGCGTGCCCTTCGTCGGGTTGCCGACCTTCGAGAGCGTCAGCGAGTCACCGTCGGCATCCGTGCAGGTCAGCGTCACCGAGACCGGCGAGCCGACCGCGGTCTTGCGCGAGGCGTCCGAGCACGTCGGCGCCCGCGAGATCGTGATCGTCACCGTCGCGTTCGCGGAGTCGCCCGTGCCGTCGTTGGCCTTGTACGTGAACGTGTCGGTCCCGAAGGCGCCCGCGTTCGGCGTGTAGAGCACCGAGCCGCCCGAGATCGCGCCGAGCGTGCCCTTCGCCGGGGCGTTGACGATCGATCGCGTCAGCGTGTCGCCATCAGCGTCGGTGCAGGCGAGCGGCACCGAGACCGCGGTCGCGGTGCGGGTGCGCCGCGCGACGTTGTCGCAGGCCGGCGGCCGCGTGATCGTGATCGTCACGGTGGCCGGCGCCGATTCGGCGGTGCCGTCGGAGGCCTTGTACGTGAACGTGTCCTGCCCGGAGGTGCCGGCGTTCGCCGTGTAGGTGACCGCGCCGCCCGAGATCGCGCCGAGCGTGCCCTTCGTGGGATCGGTGACCTTCGACAGCGTCAGGCTGTCGGCGTCGGGATCCGTGCAGGTCAGCGGCACCGAGACGCTCGAACCCGCGCGCACGCCGCGCGCCACGTCCTGGCAGGACGGGGCCCGGGTGATCGTGATGTTGGCCGTCGCGCCCGCGGAGTCGGCGGTGCCGTCGCTCGCCTTGTAGGTAAACGAGTCGGCCCCGAACTCGCCGGCGCTCGGCGTGTAGGTGATCGCGTTGCCCACCGGCGAGCCGAGCGTGCCCTTCGACGGGTCCGTCAGCTTCGAGAACGTCAGCGTGTCCCCGTCCGGATCGGTGCACGAGAGCGGCACCTGGACCGCGGTGCCGACCTTCGTCCTCACCGAGACCGTGGAGCACGTCGGCGCCCGCGTGATCGTGATGCTGACGGTCGCGGCCGCCGACTCGGCCGTGCCGTCGCTCGCCTTGTACGTGAACGAGTCGGCCCCAAACTCGCCGGCGTTCGGCGTGTACGTGACCGAGCCGCCGAGATGGCGCCCAGCGTGCCCTTCGACGGGTTGGCCACCTTCGAGAGCGTCAACGCGTCACCGTCGGGATCCGTGCAGGACAGCGGGACGGAAACGGCCGTGTTGACCTTCGTCTTGCGCGACACGGCGTCGCACGTCGGCGGGCGCGTGACCGCGAGCGACACCGTCGCGGCGGGCGAGTCGGCGGCACCGTCGCTCGCCTTGTACGTGAACGAGTCGGCGCCGAAGTAGCCCGCCGTCGGTGTGTAGGTCACCGAGCTGCCGGAGATCGCACCCAGCGACCCGTGCGCCGGGTCCGTGACCTTCGACAGCGTCAGCGAGTCACCGTCCGGATCCGTGCAGGACAGCGGCACGGAGACCGCGACGCCGACCGCCGTCTTGCGCGACACGTCGGCGCAGCTCGGCGCCCGCGTGACGGTGATGCTCGCCGTCGCCGGGGCCGACTCGGCGGTGCCGTCGCTCGCCTTGAACGTGAACGAGTCGGCGCCGAAGTAGTCCGCCGTCGGCGTATAGCTGACCGCGCCGCCGGAGATCGTGCCGAGCGTGCCGTGCGCCGGGCCGTTGACGATCGACAGCGTCAGCGCGTCGCCGTCCGCGTCGGTGCAGGTCAGCGGCACCGACACCGCGGTGCCGATCTTGGTGCGCCGCGACACGTCCGAGCAGCTCGCGGGTCGCGTCACGGTGATCGAGACCGTGGCGGGCGTCGAGTTCGCCGTGCCGTCGTTGGCCTTGTACGTGAACGAGTCGGGACCGAAGTAGCCCGAGGTCGGCGTGTAGGTGACCGAGCCAGCCGAGATCGCGCCCAGCGTGCCATGGGCCGGGTCGGTGACCTTCGAGAGCGTCAGCGTGTCGCCATCCGGATCCGTGCAGGTGAGCGGGATCGAGACGGCGGTGCCGACCTTCGTCGTGCGCGCCACGTTCTGGCACGTCGGGGCGCGCGTGACGTTCAGCGTCACCGTCGCGGTCGCGCCGGTCACCGTTCCGTCGGTCGCGCGGTAGGTGAAGGAGTCGACGCCGTTGTAGCCGGCGTCGGGCGTGTAGATCGCCTGGTCGGTGCCCTGATCGATCGCGCCGAGCGTGCCGTGGGTCGGCCCGGCGACCTTCTCGAGCGTGATCGGGTCACCCTCGGGATCGCTGCAGATCAGCTGGATCGTGGTCGCCGTCCCGGGTGCGATCGAGCGCGAGAACGTCGAGCACACCGGTGCGCCGTTCGTCGACGGCGTGACGGTGATCGAGACGGTCTGCGTCGCCGAGTGGTCGGTGCCGTCGAAGGCGCGGAACGTGAACGAGTCCGAACCCTCGTAGTCGGCGTCGGCCGTGTAGGTGCGGCTGCCGCCGGGACCCGGGTCGCTGAGCGTGCCGTGCGTCGGCTGGGTGACGATGTCGTACGACAGCGTGTCGCCGTCGACGTCGCTGCAGGGCGGCGTCGTGAACAGGATCGACGTGCCCGCTTCGACCTCGTACTGGTACGGGCCGGCGAAGCAGGACGGCGCGGTGTTCGTGGTCGTGACGTTGATCGAGAGCGTCGTGATGCCCGACTGGCCGCCGTGGCCGTCGCTCGCGCGGAACGTGAACGAGTCGGCGCCGAGGTAGCCGGAGTCGGCCGTGTAACGCAGCACGCCATCGGTGTCGGTGAGCGTGCCGTGCGCCGGGTTGGTCTGCTTCGTGTAGGTCAGCGAGTCGAACTCCGCATCACTGCACACTGGGCTGATCGTCCGCTGCACACCGGGCTTGGCGTTCGTGCTCGACGCCTGGCACGTCGGCGCCGTGTTGGCGTCCGCGTCGATCGTGACGACCTGCGTCTGCGTCGCGCTGTCGCCCGAGCTCGGGCCGTGGGCATGCCAGGTGAACGTGGCGTCGCCCTCATCCGGGCCGGCGCTGAGGAACCGCGACTGCCCGCTGCCGGAGAGCGTGCCGTGCGCCGGCTGCGAGTCGATCACGTAGGTCAGCGGGTCACCGAACGCGTCGCTGCAGCTGAGGAAGAACGAGCGGAAGCTGTTCGTCCGCACCGTGGCCGGACTGCTCGGCGTGCACGTCGGCGCGCTCGGGGTCACGACCTGGACGTGGTACGTGGTCGGCGCAGACTCGCCGGTGTGCCCGTCGGAGGCCTTGTAGTTGAACTGGTCCGGGCCGGTATAGCCGGCGGTGGGCGTGTACACGAGCGTGCCGCCGGCGTCGCTCAGCGTGCCGTGGGCCGGCTCGGACAGCTTCGTGTAGCTGACCGCGTCGCCGTCATCGTCGAAGCACGACGGGTTGAGCGTGCGCGGGTGGCCGGCCGGCACGTTCTCGGGGAAGCCCGAGTTCGTGAAGCAGGACGGCGCGGTGTTCGCGTCGGAGTCGACGTGCACGACCTGGGTCACGGTGTTGCTCGTGCCGTTGGCGCTCGTCGCGCGATAGGAGAACGAGTCGTCGCCCTCCGTGCCGCCCGCCGTGTAGGTGCGGAACGAGCCCGTGCCCGTCAGCGTGCCCAGGTGGGCGGAGCGGTGATCTCGTAGCTCACCGGGTCGCCGAAGTTGTCGAAGCAGTTGAAGAACACCGACCGCGACGCGCCGGGGCGCGCGTTGATGGCGACAGGCGCGCTGCAGGACGGCGGGGTCGGGGTGACGACGTTGACCGAGAACGTGCTCGTGGCCGTGCCGCCGTGCCCGTCGTTGGCGATGTAGCCGAACGAGTCGGGGCCGGTGTAGCCCGCCGCCGGTGTGTAGGTGATGACGCCGTTGGCCGCGGTCGCCGTGCCGTGCTGCGGGTCCGGCGTCGTGCGGCTGAAGGTCAGCGCGTCGCTGTCGCCGTCGGAGCACCAGAAGGAGAAGGGCACCTGCGTCGCGCGCCCGGCGCGCACCTCCTGCGGGAAGCCCGAGTTCGATTGGCAACTCGGATTGGCGTTGCTGTTGGGGTCGATCGTGAACGACTGCGTGTAATCCGCGCTGTCGCCGCCCGCGCTCGTCGCCCGGTAGGTGAAGCTGTCCGAGGTGCCCACGGCGGGCGCGGTGTAGGTGCGGAAGGCGTTCGTCGAGTCACCGGGAGGGCTCAGGGTCCCGGCGGGCGAGCGCACGATCTTGTAGGTGATCTGCCGGAAGTCCGGGTCCGTGCAGTTGAAGCTGATGCTCTTCGCCTGGCTCGGGCGCAACGTGATCGCCGCGTTGGGCGTGCAGGACGGCGCGAGGCTCGCGACGACGTTGAGGAAGTGCGTCGTGGTCGTCGATTCCACACCGCGGTCGTCGCGGGCGGCGAACGTGAAGTTGTCGGCGCCCGTGAAGCCGGCCGCGGAGGTGTAGCTGAGCGTCTGCGACGGCCCGGCGGTCACGCTGCCGTGTCCGGGATCGCTCTTGCGCACGTAGACCAACGGGTCGCCGTCCGGGTCGCTGCAGACGCCGGCGAAGTCGAGCGTGCTCGCCGTGGCGGTCACGACGCGCTTCGGGTTGAACGAGTTCGACGAGCAGATCGGCGCCCGGTTGAAGTTCGGGTCGATCGTGATCGTGACGGACTGCGGGTCGCTGTCGCCGACCGCGTTCGTGGCGCGCATCGTGAACGTGTCGGTCCCGCTCGCGCCCGCGTCCGCCGTGTAGTTGACGCGGGCGAACTGGTCGAAGCTGCCCAGCGTGCCCTTGGCGGCCGCGGTGTGCGAGTAGGTCTGCGGATCGCCCTGCGGGTTGGAGCAGGAGAGCTGCAGCTGGACGGTCTTGCCGGGCCGCACGGTCGCCGCGATCGGGCCCTGGAAGCACGCGGGCCGCTCGGGGGCGCGAACATCGACCGGGAAATTGCCGGTATCGGAGCCGCCGTGGCCATCCGAGGCGGTGTACGGCACCTCGTCGAAGCCCACGTAGCCGGTGTCGCCGGTGTAGCTGACCTGGCCGTTGCTCGTCGAGCTCGTGCCGTGGGCCGGGCCGGCCCCGGCCGTGTACGTCAGCTGGTCGCCGTCTGCGTCATCGCAGAACTGGAACAGCGTCGCCGGGCGGCCCGAATAGACGATCTGGCGGAAGCCGAAGCCGGCGTCGTCGCAGACCGGCGCATGGTTGATCGCCGCGCCGGTGGTGATCTGCTGCGTGACGAACGGGCTCGAGCCCGTCGAGCCGGTGAGGCGCATCGTGAAGAAGTCCGCGCCCTCGGCCCCGGCGCCCGCGGTGTAGGTCCGGAAGTTGTTGAAGCTGGTGCCGGACGGATTCAGCGTGCCCTTGGTCGGCTGCGTGCCGATCTCGTACTGCAGCGGACCGACCTCGTCGTTCGGATACGTGCAGTCGATGCTCATGAAGAAGCTCTTGCCGGAGCGGACCTGGACGGCCGACGGCGTGCTGCAGAGCGGCGTGTTCGCGACGTGGATGACCTGGTCGTAGGTGTCCGACAGCGTGCCGTCGGACGCGCGGATGCTGAACCCGTCCTCGCCGCTGAAGCCAGACGTGGGCGTGTAGTCGGCCTGGAACGACGAGACGACATCGAGGGTTCCGTGCGCCGGGCCGGAACCGGCGACCGGCGTGTAGGTCAGCTCCTGGTCCTGCGCGTCCTCGTCGGAGCAGAAGAAGAAGATCTGCGCGACGGTGTTGACCTTGGTGTGGAAGGTCCCGTTCTGCGAGCACGCCGGCGCATGGTTCGCGGTGATCGTCAGGTCGAAGCCGTAGCTCGGCGAGCTCACGATCCCGTCGCCGGCGCTGAAGGTGAAGGTGTCCGGGCCCGTGTACGTGCCGCCGGGCGTATACGTCGCCTCGGAGTAGCCAGAGCTCGGGTTGTAGGTGAAGGAGCCGAGCGTGCCGTGCGCGGGCGTCGAGTGGCCGATCGTGACCGGGTCGCCGTCGATGTCGTAGCAGTAGACGCGCAGCGTGATCGGCTTGCCCGTGCGGAGGGTCTGCTGATTGCTCCCGGTGATGCACTCAGGGACGGCGTTGCTGACCGTGACGGATGCCGTCGCGGTGCTGCCGTCCTCGACGGCGTCGCTCGCGTAGAACGTGAAGCTGTCGGCGCCCGCGAAGTTTGCGTTCGACTGGTAGACGAGGGTGTTGAACGAGACGTCGCTCGTGCCGTGCGACGCGGGGTTGGCGTGGACCGTGAAGCCGTCGCCGTCGGGGTCGGAGCAGTCGGGGAATGCACCGGTCTGCTGCCCGTGGGGCGCGTCGAAGCTGATGTCGTGGCACACCGGCGCCTGGTTGACGACCTCGATCGAGAAGTCGACGTCGGTGCTGCCGCCTTCGTTGTCGGCGACGACGACGGTGAAGTCGTCTTGGCCCTTGGCGTCGGGGTTGGAGAAGTAGTAGACGCCGCCGCCCCCGTCGAACTGCACCGAACCGCGCTGCGCGTCGTTGGCGGGGTCGACGCTGTAGGTCAGCCCGGTGCCGCTGGGGTCATCGCAGGTCAGCGACGCGAACTGGCTGACGCCGGAGTGGACGTTGTCCATCGCCACGTTCGCGGGGCATCCGGGAGCTGCGCTGGCGAGCGCCGGGAACGCCATGACCACGACGGTCAGCAGCAGCGACACGCCCAGCGTCGATGCTCGTCTCTCCGTGACGCGCCGCATGTGAGTCCCCCACTCCGAATCCGTGTCCCAGCCGTGGGACGAGTGATTCTGACCCTATGCGGAGGGAATCGGCGCCGTCAACCTACTTTCTGGATTCTGGTCATAGGTCGAGGGAGAGCCTCATTGGTGGGTCTATCTGAGCGTCACAGCCCTGACAATTATTGGGGAGGCGTTGCCCGCCGAGTCGGTCGCGACCGCGCGGACGCTCAGCTTCACCGACTTCGCCTTCTTGAGCCGCTTCTTGGCCTTGCCGGTGAGCTTGATCTTGAGCTTGGCGCTGCCGGCGAGCGAGCGCGTGAGCGTGCCGATCACCGTTGGCTTCTTGCCGAGCTTGAGCTTCTTCGCCGTCTTCTTGTCGATCACGAGCCGAAGCTTGAGCGCGCACGGCTCGCTGCAGGAGGCGGTGACGGCCAGGCCCCTGGCGAGCACGGCCTTGAGCTTCTGCTTGGCCGCCTTGAGCGTGACCACGGGCGCAGCGGTGTCAGGGCCGGGGCCGCCGCCGCTCGGGGCGCCGCCGGCCGGCGGGCCGCTCGGGGCGCCGCCACCGGCGGGGGGAGCGGGCTTGGCGGTGATCGTCACGGTCTTGCTCGCCGTGGCCGTGTGGCCGTCGTCGTCCGTCGCGCGCACCACGACGGTGTGACTGCCGGGTGCGTCGAAACGGCGCGAGAGCGTCCGCGCCGAGCCGGTCTGCACGGCCGTGCCGTCGACGGTGAAGCGGTACTCCTCGATCGTGCCGTCCGCATCGCTGCCGTCGGCGGTGAAGAGGAGCGTGCTGCCCTGGACCGCGCGCGCCCGGTCCACGGCCAGCGACACCGCGGGCGGGGCCTCGACCGCCAGCGTCACCGTCGCGGCGCTCGCCTGCAGGTCGCCGTCGGAGGCGCGGTAGGTGAAGGAGTCGGCGCCGACGTAGCCCGCGTCCGGCGTGTAGGTGACCGTGCCGCCGCCTACGGCGCCGAGTGAGCCGTGGTCGGGCTCACCGACCGTCTCGAGGTCCAGCGAATCACCGTCGGGGTCCGTGCAGTCGAGCGCGACCTCGACCGGCGTGCCGGTCTCGGTGCTCGCCATCACCGGGTCGCAGGTCGGCGCCTGGTTCGGCGGCGGGATGACCGTCAGCGAGACCGTGGCGGGCGCCGATTCGGCGGTGCCGTCGGAAGCGCGGTAGGTGAAGGCGTCCGGCCCGGAGTAGCCGTCGTCGGGCGTGTAGGTGACGTGGCCGTCAGTGATCGACCCGAGCGAGCCGTGGCTCGGCTCGTCGACCGTGGACAGCGTCATCTCGTCGTCGTCCGGATCCGCGCAGGAGAGGTCGAGCTCGACGGGCTCGCCCGCAGGCGTATCCTCGGTGACGGCGTCACAGACAGGCGGCCGCGTGATCGTGATCGAGACGGTGGCCGTCGCGGACTCGCCGTCCCCGTCGTCGGCCGTGTAGGTGAAGGAGTCATCGCCGTACTCGCCCGCGTCCGGCGTGTAGGTCACCGCGCTGGCGGAGAACGCGCCGAGCGTGCCCTTCTCGGGATCGGTCGCCTTGGCGAGCGTCAGGGTGTCGCCGTCCGCGTCGGTGCAGGAGAGCGGCACGGAGACCGGCTCGCCGACCGCCGTCTTCGCGTCAGCGTCCTCGCAGCTCGGGGCGCGCGTGATGACGATCGTCGCGGTGGCGGGCGCGGAGTCGTCCTCGCCGTCGTTGGCCGTGAACGTGAACGTGTCGGTGCCGTGCTCGCCCGCGTCCGGCGTGTAGGTCACGGATTCGCCGGAGATCGCGCCCAGCGAGCCCTTGGCCGGGGCGTCGGCGATCGAGCGGGTCAGGGTGTCGCCGTCGGGGTCGACGCACGCCAGCGGCACCGCGACGGGGGTCTCGACGCGCGTGCGGCTCGAGACGTCGGCGCAGCGCGGCGGGCCGGTGAGCGTGATCGTCGCCGTGGCCGCCGGGGAGTCCGCCGTGCCGTCGGCGGCGGTGAAGGTGAACGTGTCCTCGCCCAGGGCGTCCGCGTCCGGCGTGTAGGTGACGGATTCGCCGGAGATCGCGCCCAGGCTGCCCTGCGACGGGCCGTCGGCGATCTCGAGCTCCAGCGGGTCGCCGTCCTGGTCGGTGCAGGTCAGCGGCACCGACACGCTCGAGCCCACGCGGACCGTCTCCTCGACGTCCTCACAGACCGGCGGGCGCGAGATCGTGACGTTCACGGTCGCCGGCTCGGACGCGGCGGTGCCATCGGAGGCGCCGTAGGTGAAGGAGTCGGGGCCGAAGTCGCCGGGGTTGGGCGTGTAGACGACGGTGCTGCCCGTGACCGCGCCGAGCGTGCCCTTTGCGGGGTCGCTGCGCTTGGTGAGGGTCAGGGTGTCGTCGTCCGGATCCGTGCACTCGAGCGGCACCTGCACCGCCGTGCCGACCGCGGTGCGGACCGATACGTCCTCGCAATCCGGCGGGCGCGTGATCGTCAGGTGCGCGGTGGCGGGCGCCGAGTCGGCGGTGCCGTCGTTGGCGCCGTACGTGAAGGAGTCGGCGCCGAACTTGCCCGCGTCCGGCGTGTAAGTCACCGCGTCACCCGCGATCGCGCCCAGTGAGCCCTTCGAGGGGCCGTCGACGATCGACAGCGTCATCGGGTCGCCATCGGGATCCGTGCAGGTCAGCGGGACCGAGACCGGCGTGCCGACCTCGGTGATGCGCGAGACGTCGGCGCAGTGCGGGGCGCCGGTCAGCGTGAGCGTGACAGTGGCCGGGGCGGACTCAGCCGTGCCGTCGCTGGCCGTGAACGTGAAGCTGTCCTCGCCCGCGGCGTCCGCGTCCGGGGTGTAGGTCACGGAATCGTCGGAGATCGCGCCCAGGCTGCCCTGCGACGGACCGTCGACGATCTCGAGCTCGAGTGCGTCGCCGTCCGGGTCGGTGCAGGTCAGCGGCACCGAGACGCTCGAGCCGACCAGCGCGGTGTCTCCGACGTCCTCGCAGGTCGGCGGCCGCGTGATCGTCACGTCGACCGTCGCCGGCTCGGAATCGGAGGTGCCGTCGGTGGCGCGGTAAGTGAACGAGTCCGTGCCGAACTCGCCGGCGTCAGGCGTGTAGGTGACCTCGCCGTCCTCGATCGCACCCAGCGAGCCGTTCGACGGGCCGTCGACGATCGAGAGCTCGAGCGCGTCCTCGTCGAGATCCGTGCACTCGAGCGGAACCTGTACCGCGGTGCCGAGCTCGGTGCGCGCCGACGCGTCCTCACAGCTCGGCGGCCGCGAGATCGTGATCGACACTGTCGCGGGCGCCGAGTGGGCCGTGCCGTCGCTGGCGCGGTAGGTGAAGGAGTCGTCGCCGAACTCGCCGGCGTCCGGCGTGTAGGTGACATCGTCGCCGGAGATCGCGCCGAGCGAGCCCTTCGACGGACCGTCGAGGATCGACAGCGTCAGCGCGTCCCCGTCGGGATCCGTGCAGACGAGCGGCACCGACACCGGCTCGCCGACCGCCGTCGTCCGCGACACGTCGTCACAGCTCGGCGCCCGGGTGATCGTGACGCTCGCCGTCGCGGGCGCGGAGTCAGCGGTGCCGTCAGACGCGCGGTAGGTGAACGTGTCGAGCCCGAACTCGCCCGCGTCCGGCGTATAGGTGACCGAATGGCCGGAGATCGCCCCCAGGGAGCCCTTCGCCGGGCCATCCACGATCGACAGCGTCAGCGCGTCCCCGTCCAGGTCGGTACACGTCAGCGGCACCGAGAGCGGTTCATCCACCGCGGTCGTCCGCGACACGTGCATCGCAGCTCGGCGGCCGCGTGATCGTGATCGACGCCGTGGCCGGGGCCGCGGCGGTGGTGCCGTCGGTGGCGCGGTAGGTGAACGAGTCGGCGCCGAACTCGCCCGCATTCGGCGTGTAGGTCACCGCGTCGCCGGCGATCGAGCCGAGGGCACCCTTCGACGGCCCGGCGACGATCGACAGCGTCAGCGGGTCCCCGTCCGGATCGGTGCAGGCCAGTGGCACCGACACCGGCTCGCCAACCGCGGTGGTGCGGGACACGGCGGCACAGCTCGGCGCGCGGGTGATCGTGATCGACACCGTGGCCGGCAGCGAATCGAGGGTCCCGTCGCTCGCCCGGTAGCGGAACGAATCGGCGCCGAACTTGCCGGCGTCGGGCGTGTACGTCACCGAACCGCCTGAGATCGCGCCCAGCGAGCCCTTCGACGGCCCATCCACGATCGACAGCGTCAGCGCCTCGCCGTCCGGATCGCTGCAGGTCAGCGGCACCGACACCGGGCTGCCGATCGCGGTGGTGCGCGAAACGTCGTTGCAGCTCGGCGGGCGCGTGATGGTGATCGAGACGGTCGCCGGGGCCGACTGCGCCGTCCCGTCCGACGCCCGGTATGTGAAGGAGTCGGCGCCGGACTGGCCCGCGTCCGGCGTGTAGGTCACCGCGCCGCCGCTCATCCCGTCCAGCGAGCCCTTCGACGGTCCAGCCACGATCGAAGCGTCAGCGCGTCTCCGTCGGGATCGGTGCAGGTCAGCGGCACGGACACCGCCGTGTCGACCCGGGTGGTGCGCGCGACGTCCTGGCACGCCGGGGCGCCCGTGACGACGATCGAGACGGTCGCGGCCGGCCCGGCCAGCGTGCCGTCGGTGGCGCGGTAGGTGAAGGCGTCGGTGCCCGTGTAGCTGGGATCGGGCGTGTAGACGACCTGGTCGGTGCCCTGGTCGACCGCGCCGAGCGTGCCGTGCGCGGGCCCGGCCACCGTCTCGAGCGTCACCGGGTCGCCGTCGGGGTCCGTGCAAGCGAGCTGGATCGTCGCCGGCGCGTCGGGGGCCAGCCTGCGGCTGACGTCGGAGCACGTTGGCGGATCGTTGGGCGGCGGCGTCACGGTGATGGTCACCGTTTGCAGGCTCGACTCGTCAACGCCGTCGGAGGCGCGGAACGTGAGCGAGTCGTCGCCCGCGAAGCCGGGGTCGGGCGTGTAGGTCCGCCCGCCACCGGCGCCGGGGTCGCCGAGCGTGCCGTGCGCCGGCGGGGTGACGATCTCGTAGGTCAGCGTCTCGCCGTCGGCGTCGGTGCAGGACGGGTCGGGCAACGTGAGCACGGCGCCGGACTCGACCACGTATGCAAACGGGCCGCCGGTGCAAGCCGGCGGGTGGTTGGTGTGCGAGACGTTGAGCGTGACCGTGCCGATCCCCGATTGGCCGCCGTGGCCGTCGGAGGCGCGGTAGGTGAAGGAGTCGGTCCCGTCATAGAGCGGCGTGGCCGTGTAGCGCAGGACCCCGCCGCTGTCGGTCAGCGTGCCGTGGGCGGGCTCGCTCTGCTTCGCGAAGCTGAGGGCGTCGCCGTCGTCGTCGGTGCAGCCCGGCGCGACGACCTGCTCTACGCCGGCCTCCGCCGCGACCGAGATCGAGGCCGGGCAGGCCGGCGCGACGTTCACGCCGGCGTCGATCGCGATCGCCTGCGTCTGGATCGCGCTGTCGCCCGCCGCGTCACTGTGCGCATGCCAGGTGAAGCTCGCATCGCCCTGCTGGCCGCCGGCAGTGAAGAGCCGCGACGCGCCCGAGCCGGTGAGCGAGCCGCGCGCGGGCGGCGAATCGATCACGTAGGTGAGCGGGCCACCGGTCCCGTCATCGCAGTCGAAGACCACTGAGCGCGACGTGTTCGGGCGTAGCGCGATCGCGTCGCTGGGCGTGCAGGTCGGCGGGGCCGGCGCCACGACGTTGACGTGGTGCGTGGCCGTCCCGGACTGGCCGCCGTGGCCGTCGGTCGCCTTGAAGTCGAACTGATCGGGCCCGGAGTAGCCGACGGCCGGGGTGTAGACGAGCGTCCCGCCGGCGTCGGTGAGCGTGCCGTGGGCGGGCTCGGAGAGCTTCGCGTAGCCGAGGTCGTCGCCGTCGTCGTCCTCGCAGCCGGGCACGAGCGTCGACGTCTCCCCTCCGGGCACGGCCTCGGGGAAGCCCGCGTTGCCGGCGCAGGACGGGGCGACGTTGACGGTGGCGCTGAGGTGGAGGACCTGGGTGACGATGTTCGCCGTGCCGCTGGCGTTCGTCGCGCGGTAGGAGAACGTGTCGTTGCCCTGCGCGCCACCCGCCGTGTAGGTGCGGAGCTGGCTCGTGCCGTCACCCGGCGGGTCGAGCGTCCCCAGCTCGGGCGGATCGGTGATCTCGAAATCGACCGGGTCGTCGAAGTCAGCGAAGCACTGAAGCGCGACGGTCCGGCGGCCGCCGGTGCGCACGTCGACCGGGTCGGGCGTCTCGCAGACCGGCGCGGCCGGCGCCACGACGTCGACCGAGAAGGTCTCCGAGACGGTGCCGCCGTGGCCGTCGCTCGCGACGTAGCCGATCGAGTCGGTGCCGATCCAGCCGGGGTCGGAGGTGTAGGTGATGACGCCGTTGGACGCGGTGGCCGTGCCGTGCTGCGGATCCGGCACGGCGCGGGTGAAGCTCAGGGCGTCGCCGTCCGCGTCCTCGCACCACGTCGTGATCGGGAGCTGCCTGGCGCGGCCCTGGGCGAGCGCGAGGGGGAAGGCCGAGTTCGGCGTGCAGGCGGGGATCGAGTTGAAGCTCGGGTCGACGGTGATCTGCTGCGTCCGGACCACGCTCTCCCCACCCGCGCTCATCGCCTTGTAGCTGAAGCTGTCCGGGCCCGCGGACGTGGGCGCGGTGTAGACGCGGCCCGGATCCGTCGAGTCGCCGGGCGGGCTCAGCGTGCCGCTCGGCGGCGTGACGATCCGGTAGGTGAGGGTCTCGGCGTCCGGGTCGCTGCAGCTGAGGGTGATGCCCTTCGCCTGGCCCGGGCGGACGGTGATCGGCGCCGGCGCCGCGCACGTGGGCGCGTTGCTCGCGACCACGCTGAGGCTGAAGGTCCCGAGCGTCGACTCGAGCCCGCGGTCGTCGCGGGCGACGTAGGTGAAGCTGTCGGGGCCGAGGTAGTTGGTGGTCGGCGTGTAGGTGAGGGTCGCGGCGGGCCCAGCGGTCACGCTGCCGTGGGAGGTGCCGCTCCGGCGCTCGAAGACCAGCGGATCGCCGTCGGGGTCGAAGCAGAACGCGCCGAGGTCGAGCACCTTGGCCGTGTTCTTGACCACCCGCTTGGGGGTGAACGGGTTGTCGTTGCACTGCGGCGCCCGGTTGAAGCTCGCGTCGATCGTGATCGTGACCGGCTGCGGGTCGCTCTGGCCGACGGGGTTCTCGGCGCGCAGCGTGAACGTGTCCGTCCCGCTCGCGCCCGCGTTGGCGGTGTAGGTGACGGCGCCGTCGCCGTCGAACCCGCCGAGCGTGCCCTTGGACGGCGTCGTGGCCGTGTAGGTCTGCGTGTCGCCCTGCGGGTTGATGCAAGCGAGCTCGAGCTGGACGGTCTTGCCGGGCCGCACGCTCTTTGCGATCGGGCCCTGGAGGCAGTTGGGAGCTTCCGGCGGCTGGACGTAGACGGGGAAGCTCGCGCCGGTCGCGCCGCCGTGGCCGTCGGACGCGGTGAAGGGGATCTCGTCGAAGCCGATGTAGTCCGGCTCAGCGGTGTAGACGACCAGGCCCTGGTCGGTCGCGCTCACACCGTGCTCCGGCGATGCGCCGGCGGCGTAGGTGATCGGGTCGTCGTCGACGTCGGTGCACGGGATCGGGAGCTCGCGCGCCCGGTCCGAGTAGACGTACTCGCGGGTGAACGCGCTCGCGTCGCACTCGGGGGCGTGGTTGATCGCCGCGCCGGTGGAGACCGCCTGCGTGACGTACGGGCTGACGCCGCTCGAGCTCGTCATGCGGATCGTGTACGAGTCGGCGCCCGAGGCGCCGCTGTCCGCCTCGTAGAAGCGTTCGGGGTTCGACGTGAGGCCGCTCGGGCTGACCGTGCCCTTGGCCGGCGGCGTGCCGATCTCGTAGCGGGCGGTGCCGGTGTCGTCGTCGGGCCGCGTGCAGTCGATGCCGAGGAAGCGGCCGGTGCCCGACCGGATCTGCACGGCCGGCGGGGTCGTGCACAACGGCGTGTTGGCGATGTGGATGAGCTGCGAGTACGAGTCGGCGAGCGCGCCGTCGGAGGCCCGGATCGTGAAGTGGTCGGCGCCGCTGAAGTTGGTGTTCGGCGTGTACTGGACCGCCAGGTCGACGACGGGCCCGAGGCTGCCGTGGTCCGGGCCCTGGCCGGCGACGGTCGTGTACGTCAGCTCTTGGTCCTGGGCGTCCTGATCGGCGCAGAAGACATTGAGCTCCACCGCCTGATTGACCTTCGTATGGACGGCACCGTTCGGCTCGCAGCGGGGCGCGTGGTTCTCGGTGATGATCAGGTTGAAGCCGTACGTCGACGTCGTGGTGGTGCCGTCGGAGGCGGTGAAGTTGAAGTCGTCCGGCCCGGTGTAGGCGCCGGCGGGAGTGAAGGTCGCCTCGTACGCGTTCGCGCCAGGGTTGAAGACGAAGGTGCCGAGCGTGCCGTGGTCCGGGCTCGAATGGTTGACCGTCAGCGAGTCGAGATCGGCGTCGGAGCAGTAGACGCGGAGCTTCATCGCCTTGCCCGTCCGCAGGACCTGGCTCGCCAGGCCGGCGTCGCACTGCGGAGCCACGTTCGCGGCGGCCGTCGACGGAGAGACGAGCGCGAGCAGGCCGAACAGGAGCGCGACTGCGCCCAGCGACCAACACCGCCTATCCGTGACCCACTGCATCCGGTCCCGCAACCCCGATCTATCCATGGCCCAGCTGTAGGGACCCGTCTTGCCCGCGCTCACGCGCGATTGCCTGGAAATGGGGTCGGCAACCCAAGCCAGAACCTTGAAGGCGGGACCAGCCGCCGCAGCGATCGTTAGCCTGCGGCCGGGATGGCGTTCTGCGACCAGTGCGGCCACAAGTTGGAGGACCGCGCACGCTTCTGCCCGAATTGCGGAGCAGCACGAACGTCCACTCCGACGGCAGCACCGCCGGAAGCCCCGACTCCCGCCCCGGAGCCGCCTGCCGCGCCCGAAGCGCCGCCCACCCCGCAGCCAGAACCCGAGCCGGAACCGGAACCCGAGCCGGAGCCAGAACCCACGCCGGAACCGGAACCAGCGCCAGAGCGACGCCCCTGGGCGTCCGAGCCCGAGCCCGAGCCCGAGACCGGCCGACGTGGTGCGGCAGGTCGACCGGAGGAAGGCGAGGGGCTAGGTGGGGCCTCCGGGCGACCTGACGCACCGCGGCGGCCCGGCGCCACACGCGAGCCAGAGCCAGAGCCAGAGCCGAGAGCCCAGAGACCGGCAAGCCCAAGACCGACAGCCAAGCCCGAAGCCGAGCTCGTCAGCCAACTCGGAGCCCTAGGCCAAACCCCCGCCGCCGTCGCAGCCGGAGTCATCGGCCTCGGCACATTCGCGGTCGTCTTCATCACCGGCTTCGTGCTCGCCGCCCTGCCAGACGCCTCCCTGATCGGCTTCCTCGGAGCCGACGCCGGCTACGTCGAAGAGGCGTTCCGGCAGATGGTCCAGCTCGTCCTCGCGGGCTTCGAGAACGACGCGCTGTTCGACGCCTTCCGCAACACCAGCCGGGTCGCCCCCGGGCTGTTCGCGCTCGTCCCCACCCTCACCGCGCTCTACCTCGCCCGCGCCCAGCTCGGCCGCCTCCAGGGCTCGAGCCTCGGCGTCCGGCTCGGCGTCGCCGCCGGCGGCGCCTTCCTGTTCGCCCTGCTGATGATCATCCCCGCGCTGCTGACCGGCGACCTCAACGCCGCCGTCGGCCAGGCGTTCGGCTACGGGCTCCTGTGGGGCCTGATCGGTGCCCTCACTGGCACCCTGCTCGCCGCGCCGCCGACCGGCGCCGGCGAGCGCGTCCCCGCCCGCGGCCGCACGTTCGCCAACGCCGCCCTCACCACGCTGCGCCCGCTCGGCCTCGCCCTGCTCGTCACCACCGCCCTCGGCACGGCGATCTGGATCGTCAACGTCGCCACCGACGGCGACACGCGCGGCAGCCGCTCGCTGCCGATCGCGCTCGTCGACACCGCGCTGTACGCGGTCGACCACGGCGTCCACACGCTCGAGCTCGGCACGCTCTCCGCCTTCGAGCGCCGCGAGCTCCAGCCGTCGGTGCTGGCGCTCCCGCTCCCCGCCGAGGATCCCGAGGAGGTCGCGGCGGGCACCGACACGTTCCGCCTCTTCGCCTACCGCGACGGCGTCAGCGCGGTCGTCTTCCTGCTGATGCTGATCGTCCTGATCGGCATCCCGCTCGCCGCGGCGCTCTACGCCGGCTTCCTCGTCGCCCGCGAGCACGCCGCCGGCTCGCCCGTGCTCGGCGCCGCCTGGGGCGCGCTCGTCGGCCCGGTGTGGGCGATCGTGCTCGCTGTCCTCAACGGCGTGCTCCAGGACACGCTGTTCGGCCACGCCCAGGGCGAGAGCGTGTTCGGGATCGTGCTGGTGTTCGGCGCCCTGATCGGCGCGGCCGGCGGCTTCCTCGCCGCGCGGGCGAGCGCTACGCCGCCCGCAGACGCCTGACGCCGAAGCCGACGAGCCCGCCGAGCGCGAGCCCGAGCACGATCGCCATCCCGAGCTCGCCCGAGCCGCCGTCGCCCCCGTCACCGCCGCCGAGTCCCGCCGTCTGCCCGGGGTCCGCCGTCTTCGCCGCCTCCGGGGTCTTGGTCGGCGTCGGCTCGGCGATGATCTGGCCCGTCACCTGGAGGTCGAGCAGCGTGTCGAACTGGTCCGCCTGGGGGTTGTCGCCCAGATCGTCGGCGCCGACCGAGATGTAGTACGTGCCGGGCTCGGAGTAGATGCGCTCCGTCGTGCCGCCGTTCGCCTCCCCCACCGCCTTGCCCTCGACGCGCAGCGAGGCGCTGCGGTCGCTCTGCCCGTACGGCTCGGTCTGCTCGCCGTCGAAGACGTCCTTCTCACGCAGCGGGTTGTAGAGCGCGAGCTTCATGAAGTAGCTCGAGTCGGTACGGCCCGAGACCGTCAGCCCGGCGGTGAGCTTCTGGCCCGGCTTGAGGCTGACCGCGTAGAAGAGCTGCTCGCCGCCGCGCAGCGTGTCCTTGTAGCGGCCCGGGGCGAGCACCGGCGCGTCATTGAACGAGCCGCCGCCGGCGATCGGGGACTGCGCGGAGGCGGGCGCCGCCAGCACGAGCAGCGCGATCAGGGCGAGCAGCAGCCTCACGCCGGCCGCCTCCGCCGCACGCCGGCCAGCGCGCTGCCGCCGACCAGGCCGACCGCGATCCCGCCGATGGCGCCCGCGAGCAGCACGATGTCGCTGGGCCCGTCGTCATCGCCACCGCCGCCCGACGACGACACCGGCGGATCCGACGCGGTCTTCGGCGATGCGAGCACCTTGCCCGTGACCCGCACCGCAAGCTCGACCGGATAGGGCCCGCTCTGCCCCGGGGTCGGGTCGGCCTCGAGCTTGTAGAAGAGGCGCCCGATCGGCGGATCGCGCAGATCGTCCTCCCCCACGTCGTCCTGGACGATCGCGGTCAGGACGTCGTCGCCATTGGTCGCCGCGTCGCTGTCCATGAACTCGAGGCTCTCGTCCTGGAGCTCGGTCTTGAAGATCGAGGGGATGCCCGCGTCGGAGTTCGGCAGCGTCGCGCTGATCGCGATCGACTGGCCGGCGCCGATCTTGAACGAGTACCACGCCGGCGTATTGGCCGGCACCGTCGTGACGTACTGGCCCGCGCCGTAGAGCTTCGCCGCTGCCGGCTCCGGCACGCCCACGAGCTCTTTGCCCTGCGTGACGTAGGGCCGCAGCGCCCGCGCCGTCAGCGAGCGCAGCTGCCCGCCGAGCTCCTTGGCGTTGTCGGCGTCGACGTAGCGGCCGCCGCCCGCGTCGGCGATGCACTGCAGCTGCTTGCGCGCGCTCGACGCGACCTGGAAGCCGACGGCCTGGATCTTCAGCGCCACCCCGCCCTTGGCCAGGTCTCGCGCGACGCCGCACGGCGCCGGCGGCGCGCAGTTGTCGCCGCCGTCGGAGACGAGCACGACCGTCTTCTGCTTCGCGGTGCCGAGGTCCTGCGCCGCGCCTTGCAGCGAGCGCCCGATCGGCGTGAAGCCCTTCGGGGTGATCGCGTCGATCGCGCTCTTGAGCCCGGGACGGTCGAGCGGCGCGACCGGCGAGACGAGCTTGGTGTCCGCGCAGCCCGCCGCCTTGCCCGTCCCGCTGACCTCCGAGCCGTAGATCCGCAGCCCGACCTTGGCGTCGTCGGGCAGCTCGTCGACCAGCGTGTTGAGCGCCGCCTTGGCCGCCGCCATCTTCGGCTGGCCCGACCCGTCGTCGGCCTTCATCGACTTCGACGCGTCGACGACGAGGATCACCGCCGCGTCCTTGTCAGGCGCAGGCTGGCTCTGGGCAGGGGCGCTCGCGGGCACGAACAACAGAGCGAGCATCCCCAGGCTCGCGGCGAGACGACACCGGCGCATCCGCAGGCGAGGGTACCCCAGGCGCGGGACAACCCAACCCGGCTACGCGATCGCGGGCGCCTCCGGCAGATCCGCCAGCGCGGCCTGGAGCTCCTGCTCGGAGAACTCCGGATCCTCGAGCTCACCGGCCAGGTACGCGTCGTAGGCGGCGAGGTCGAAGTTGCCGTGGCCGCAGAGGCCGAACAGGATCGTCCGCTCCTCCCCCGCCTCGCGCGCCGCGTCGGCCTCCTCGATCACCGCGCGGATCGCGTGCGCCGGCTCGGGCGCAGGGATGATCCCCTCCGTCCGCGCGAACCGCACGGCCGCCTCGAACGTCTCGTTCTGCTTGTACGCGCGCGCCTCGATCCGGCCGGCCTTCACCAGCCCGCAGACCATCGGCGCGTCGCCGTGGTAGCGCAGGCCGCCGGCGTGCACGGGCGGCGGGACGAAGCCGTGGCCGAGCGTGTACATCGGCATCAGCGGCGTCATCCCGACGGTGTCGCCGTAGTCGTAGCCGTAGACGCCGCGGGTCAGCGTCGGGCACGCCGCCGGCTCGGCGGCGATGATCTTCGCCTCGCTGCCGGCGCGCAGGAACGGGAAGACGAGCCCGCCGAAGTTCGAGCCGCCACCGACGCAGCCGATGACCACGTCCGGCACCGCCTCGGCCATCTCGAGCTGCGCGATCGCCTCCTGGCCGATCACGGTCTGGTGCAGCAGCACGTGGTTCAGCACCGAGCCCAGCGAGTAGTTGCACTCCGGGTCCTGGGCGGCGACCTCGACCGCCTCGGAGATCGCGATCCCCAGCGAGCCGGTCGGGTGCGAGGCCTGCGAGCGGCCCGCCTCGGTGCGGTCGGAGGGCGAGCGGTGCACGGTCGCGCCCCACGTCTGCATCATCGAGCGCCGGTAGGGCTTCTGGTCGTAGCTCGAGCCGACCATGAAGACCTCGCACTCGAGCCCGAACAGCGTGCAGGCGAACGCGAGCGCCGAGCCCCACTGGCCCGCCCCGGTCTCGGTCGAGAGCCGCTTGATGCCGGCCTGGGCGTTCTCGTAGGCCTGCGGGACGGCCGTGTTGGGCTTGTGCGAGCCCGCCGGCGAGACGCCCTCGTACTTGTAGAAGATGCGCGCCGGGGTGTCGAGCGCCTGCTCGAGGCGGCGGGCGCGATACAGCGGCGTCGGGCGCCACATCCGGTACGCGTCGCGGACCGGGTCCGGGATCGGGATCTCGGGTTCCATCGAGACCTCTTGGCCGATCAGGCCCATCGGGAAGATCGGCGTCAGGTCGTCGGGGCCGGCGGGCTCGCCGGTGCGCGGGCTCAGCGGCGGCAGCGGCTCGCCGGGAAGGTCCGGCGCGAGGTTGACCCAGTGGGTCGGGATCGCGTCCTCGGAGAGCAGGTACTTCGTCGTCGGCGGCGTCATGCCGCCGACTCTAAGCCAGGGCGAGTGGGCGCGCAGGCGCAAGGAGGCGGTCGAGCTCCGCCTTCAGCGACGCGTTGCGCGCCACGCGGTAGCCCGGGCCGAGCTTCAGCAGCCGCGGGCCGTTGCTCGTGTGCACCTCGAGCACGAGCTCGGACTCGCCGGGGAAGTCTTCGAGGATCCGCTTGAGGTCGTCGATCACCGTCGGCGGCAGGCGCTCGCCGTCGACCACGTAGCGCAGCGGCTTCGGCGGCTCGGCGGCCTTCACGGCCTGCTCGCGGGCCTTCTCGATCTCCGCCTCGGACGGATCGAATCCCTCGACGCTCTGCACGAGGACGCAGACCTTGCCGCCCTCCTTGTGGTCGATGCGGCCCTTGACGAGCACGATCTCGTCGACCTGCAGCGCCGCCTCGGCGGTCGCGAGCGTCTTCTCGAACACCATCAGCTCGACGGCGCCCTCGAGGTCGTCGAGGGTGGCGAACATCAGCATCGACCCCGAGCGCGCGCGGATCTTCTTGGCCGCCGTGATCATGCCGCCGATCGTCACGAACTCGTCGTCCTTGCGGTCCATCACCTCGGCGCAGGCGCAGTCGGCCTTGGCCTGCAGCGCCTCGCGCACCCGCTTGAGCGGGTGGTCGGAGATGAACAGGCCGATCGACTCCTTCTCGATCGCCAGCAGCTCCGGGCGCTCGAACTCGTGCGACGGGATCGGCGGGTGGGACGCCGCGAACGGCGACGCGCCGCCGTCCGCCGGGCCGAGGTCGAAGATCGAGCCCTGGCCGATCTGGGCGTCGAGCTGGGCCTTGGAGCCCGCGCCCTGCGCGGCCTCCAGCACGTCGAGCATCCCGCGGCGCGTGGCGCCGGTGGAGCCGAAGGCGCCGCACTTGATCAGTGCCTCGATCGCCTTCTTGTTGACCGTGCGGCAGTCGACGCGCTCGCAGAAGTCCCAGAGGCTCGAGAATGGGCCGCCGTCCTCGCGGGCGCGCTTCATCGCCTCAACAGCGGCGTAGCCGACGCCCTTCACGGCGTCGAGGCCGAAGCGGATGTTGCCCTCGACGACCATGAACTCGTGGTCGGAGAGGTTGACGTCGGGCGGGAGGATCTCGATCCCCATCTCCTCGCAGCGGGCGACGAAGAACGGGACCTTGTCCTTGGTCGACATCACGGAGGAGATCAGCGCCGCCATGTACTCGGCCGGGTGGTTGGCCTTCAGCCACGCCGTGCGGTAGGCGATCAGCGCGTAACACGCAGCGTGGGAACGGTTGAACGAGTAGTCGGCCGAGCGCTCGTTGGTCGTCCACAGCTGCTCGATCACGGCCTCTGACGTGCCCGACTCGCGGCAGCCCACCACGAACTCGGGCTTGAGCTCCGCCATCGCCTCGCGGTTCTTCTTGCCGATCGCCTTGCGCAGGTCGTCCGCGCGCGGGCCGGAGAAGCCGGCGATCGACTTGGCGATCTGCATCGACTGCTCCTGGTACAGGATCACGCCCTTGGTCGCCTCGACGATCGGGCGCAGGCGGTCGTCGATGTAGTTGATCGAGTCGGGGTTGCGCTTGCCGCGGGCGTAGGTCGGGATCTGGTCCATGGCGCCCGGGCGGTAGAGCGCGTTGAGCGCGACGAGGTCCTCGAACTCGGTCGGCTGGACCTTCTTGAGCGCCTCGCGCATGCCCTCGGACTCGAACTGGAACACGCCGACCGCGTCGCCGCGGGCCATCATCTCGTAGGTCTTCTCGTCGTCCAGCGGCAGCGCCGCCATGTCGATGCGGCTGCCGGACGAGCGCTCGATGATGGTCAGCGCGTCCTCGATCACGTCGAGGTTGCGCAGGCCGAGGAAGTCCATCTTCAGCAGGCCGATCTCCTCGATCGGCTTCATCGAGTACTGGGTGACCGTGCGGTAGATCTTCGCGCCGTCCTCCCCCACGCCGGCGTCGGCGAGCTGGAGCGGGACGATGTCGGTCAGCGGGCGGTCGGAGATGACGACCGCGGCCGCGTGGATCGAGGCGTTGCGGACGATCCCCTCGAGGCCCTTGGCGACATCGACGATCTGCTGGGCCGTCGGGTCCTTCGCGACCTCGGCGGCGAGCTCGGCGCCCGGCTGCAGGCAGTCCTCGAAGCTCGGCGGGCGGCCCATGATCGGGTCGGGGATGAGCTTGGCGAGGCGGTCGCCGACGCCGTAGTCGTGGCCGAGGACGCGGGCGGCGTCGCGCGTGGCGGCGCGCGGGAACATGCGGCCGAAGGTGATGATCTGCGCGACGCGCTCGTCGCCGTACTTCTCGGTCACGTAGCGGATCACGCGCTCGCGGCCGCGGACGGAGAAGTCGATGTCGATGTCCGGCATCGACACTCGCTCGGCGTTGAGGAAGCGCTCGAACAGCAGGTCGTAGCGGAGCGGGTCGACGTCCGTGATCTCCAGCGTGTAGGAGACGATCGAGCCGGCAGCGGAGCCACGGCCGGGGCCGACCGCGATGCCGTTCGCCTTGGCGTAGGCGACGAAGTCCCAGACGATCAGGAAGTACGCGTTGAAGCCCATGTTGCCGATGACGGCGAGCTCCATGTCGGCGCGCTCGCGCGCCGCGGCGGGGATCGGGTCGCCGTAGCGCTTGCGCAGGCCGGCGTCGACGAGGGTGCGGAGGTAGTCCTCCTCCGACTGGCCGTCGGGGCAGTCGAAGCGCGGGATCAGCTGCTGCTTGAGCGCGATCGTGGTGTTGCAGCGCTCGGCGATCTCGAGCGTGCTGGCAACCGCCTCCGGCATGTCGCTGAAGGACTCCGCCATCTCCTCCGAGCTCTTCAAATAGAACTCGTTGGTGTCGAAGCTCATCTTCGGCTGGGCGAGCGTCGACTTCGTCTGCACGCACAGCAGCGCGGCGTGGTGGTGGTAGTCCTCCTTGCGGAGGTAGTGGACGTCGGCGGTGGCGACGAGCGGGACGCCCATCTCCGTGGCGAACTTCGCGATCTGCTCGTTGACCTGCTCCTGCTCGGCGATCCCGTTGCGCTGGACCTCGAAGTAGACGTCCTCGGGGCCGAAGATCTGGACGAGCTGGTCGAGGTGCTCGCGGGCCTGCTGGGTGCGGCCCTCGACGATGCGGCGGGAGGAGCGCGAGGCGAGGCAGCCGGAGAACGCGATGACGCCCTCGGCGTGGCGCTCGAGGCACTCGAGATCGACGCCCGGCTTGCCGCGGTAGAGGCCCTCGAGGAAGCCGGCGCTGGAGAGCTTCGTGAGGTTGCGGAAGCCCTCGTCGCTGGCGGCGAGGAGCGTCAGGTGGTTGCGCTCGATCTTGCCCTCGCGGACCGTGCGGTCGTCGACGAAGTACGCCTCGAGGCCGAGGATCGGCTTGATGTTGTGCTTCTTACAGGCCTTGTAGAGCTCGACCGAGCCGTTCATCACACCGTGGTCGGTGAGACCCAGCGCGGGCTGGCCGAAGGCGGCCGCGCGGGCGGCGAGGCCGTCGATATTTGCGGCGCCGTCGAGCAGCGAATACTCGGAGTGGACGTGCAGATGCGCGCTTGCGGGGGTGCTCACGGAGTCGCCCAAGTTAGACGGAGCTTCGGACGCCTCGCGACGGCCGCTGCGGGTGTTGCCGCACCCTGCGGGAAACGCCGCGTCAGGACGCCTGGGCGCGGTCGATCCACGCCTTGAGGAGGGCGACGACCTCGCGGTCGCCGCGCACGCTCGGGCGGTGGCCGGCGGGCGCGGGCTCGCCGCGGAGCAGGTAGCCGAACCCCTCCGCGCTCATGGTCACCGTGGCGTCGGCGCCTTCCTCCGGCGGGGTGGTCTGGACGCGGATGCCCTTGCCGTTGCCGACCGTGAGGTACCAGGTGGCCTCGGCGACCGTTTGGGCGACGGTGAACTGGTGGCCGCGCGACCACGCAGCGTGGACGACATACGGGAACGTGCGGAAGACGAGCCCGGGCTCGAGCCGGGCGCCGGCGCGGGCGGCCTCGGCGAATGAGAGGCGGGCGGCGGGGATGGCGCGAAGCGGCTTGTGGCGGCGCTTGCGGCCGCTGACCCGGATCGGGCCGCGGAAGCGTCCGACCTTGTGGGGCACGCCGGCGATCAGCTCGGCGAGCGTGAGCGCCTCGGCGGTGAGGTGGAACTCGGCCTCGCTGCGACCACGCGGCGCGTCGATCTCCTTCACGTACGCCCGGCCGCCGGCGATGGTGACCGAGTACGTCCCGACCTCCGCGATCGTCAGGTCGTAGTCGACCGGGCCCTGCACGATCACGGCCTGGACGGGGAGCAGCCCGGCGATCAGCCGGCCGGCCGCCTTCGGGTCGTCGTGGGCGAGCTTCACCAGCGCGCCGCGCAGCCAGGGGTACTGGCGCTGCGAGCGGCCGGTGGCGTGCGCCCGCGACGGCCCAGAGGAGGAGGAGACGATCGTGCGCCGCTCGGGAGGCGTCGCGGCCGGAGCGATCGCGGCATCCGCCTCGGCGCGGGCCTCGGCCGGCTCCGCGATGGCCTCATCGGCGTCAACGACGACCTCGTCGACCGGCGCGGCAACGGCCTCTTGGGCCTCCACGACGGCTTCGTCGGCCGACGCCTCCGGAGCCGCCTCGACGACGGACTCTTCGGCCGGCTCCACGACGGCCTCTTCGGGCGGCGGCGCCTCGGTGACGCCGTTGGTGACGCGGTCGCGCATCGCCGACGCGGCAGCGTCGAGGTCGGCGACCATCTGCCCGGAGTCCGCGTCCGGTGCCCGGACGGCGGCGGCCGCGGCCTCTGCCTGCGCGCGGGCGCGGCGCTGGAGCTCGAGCTCGTCGGCCAGGCCCGCGGCGCGGCGGTCGAGCTCGGCGACGCGGTCGAGCAGACCGCCCTCGCGCTCGGTCTCGGCGACGCGGGTGCGCAGCCGGGCGAGCTCGGCCTGGTCTGCCTCGCGGGCCGCGCGCTCGGCGTTGAGGTCCGCGCGGAGGGCGGCGAGGACGGCGCGGTCGGCCTCGCGCGCCGACTCCATCTCCGCGCGCAGCTGGGCGGCGATGTCCTTGCGGGTCGCCTCGCGGTCGGACTCCACGTCCGCGCGCAGCGACTCGAGCTGCTCCCGCACCTCAGCGAGCGCGGCTCGCTCGGTGGCGAGGTCGTCGCGGAGGGCGGCCAGCGCCGACTGGTCGGCCTGCCGCGCGGCGCGCTCGCGCTTGAGCTCGTCCTGCAGCGCCTCGAACTCAGCCGGGTCGGGCGCACCTTCGAGCGCTTCTCGGGCACGCCGCTCGACGTTCAGCTCGGTGTGGAGAGAGGCGAGCGCGGCGGTCTCGGCATCGAGCGCGTCGCTGAGCGCGCTGCGCGCCGCCCGCTCCCGATCGAGCGCGTCCTCGAGGCTCGCCCGCGCGACCCGCTCTGCGCGCAGGTCGGCCACCGCGGTCGCAGCCTCGCTGCGCGCGGTCTCGGCCTCCGCACCGGCGGCGGCCCGCGCCGCGCGTTCGGCCTCCAGGTCCGTGCGCAGGTCCCCGAGCTGCTGGCGCGCGTCTTCGAGTTCCGTGCGCGCCTGCGAGAGATCGGCCGCGGCGGCCCGAGCCTGGTCTGCCGCCGCGGCACGTTCGTCAGTCAGCGCGGCCTCAGCCGCCTGGACGCGCTCGTCCGCGGCGGTCCGCGCCGAAGCGATCTCGACTTCGGCGGCGCTCTGCGCCTCGGCGACCTGCGCCTCGGCGGCGCCAAGCGCCTCGCGAACCTCAGCTTCAGCGGCGGTCTGCGCCTCGGCGACTTCCGCTTCCGCGGTCGACCGAGCCGAAGCAACCTCCGCCTCAGCGGAGCTCTGAGCGTCCGCGACTGCCGACTCCGCATACGCTCGCGCCTCGGCAACCTCCGCTTCAGCCGCGCTCCGAGCCTCCGCCACGGCCGACTCCGCATATGCCCGCGACTCGGCCAGCTCCGCCCGGAGGTCATCGAGCTCCGTCCGGGCCGTGCCGAGCTCCGCCTCGTGCTCGGCCAGCTCCGCGCGGGCGCGGTCGAGCTCGGTGGTGGCCTCGTCGAGCCGGCCCGCGAAGTCGCGGCGGGCGGCGTCGAGGTCCGCCGCGGCGGCGACCGCCTGCTCGCGGGCCCGCGCGGCTTCGCCATCGAGCTGCTGTGCCCGCTCGCGCGCAGCGGCGAGCTCGGACTCCTGCGTGGCCCGCTCCGCGCGCAACGGGGCCGAGCCGGCCTCGCGCGCCTCGAGCACGCGCAGCCGCACGGCGTCGCTCGAGCGCGCCACCTCGGCCGTCCGCATCCGGAACTGCAGATCGCGCGCCCGGCGCCGGGCCGTCGCCGCGGCCGCCAAAGCGTCGGCCAGCGCGGCGCGCTGGTGCTCGTCGCGGGGCGTCCGCCGCTCCAGCTCCGCCGCCCGCGAAGCCAGGGCGTCGCGCTCCCCGACCAAGGCTTCCACGCGCGCCTCGAGCTCCGCGCCGCGCAGCTCCAAAGCGTCGAGCGCCCGCAGCGCCTCCGACGCGACCCGCGCCTGCGCCTGCTCGGCCGCCTCGGCGCGCCGGGCGCGGCGCTCCGCCATCACGGCGCGGTCGATGACCTCGCCGCCGGGCTCCTCCGGCTCCTCGTCCGGGACCGCCAGCACCGCCGGCGCCGCGCGCTCGTCCAGGCCCGCCGGGACCGGCAGCGCTGAGCGCTCGCCGCTCTCCCACTCGAGCCACACGCCCGACCGCGCGATCGCTTCTGGCAGCAGGTACGCGCCGCGCCACACGCTCCCGTTCCCGCCACGCCCGCTCGGCGCGTCGGGCAGCGACTCGTAGCGCGACACCCCGCCGCCGACCGACGCGCACAGCACCGGCAGGCCCTCGGGCGGCACCGCCCCGGGCGACCAGCGCCCGCGCACGCGCACGAGGCCGGTGTCAGCGCCGGACGGCAGCCACTCGACCGCCTCGAATGTGAGGCCGTCGAGAATCGAGGCAGGGGCGGATTCCGTCACCGCCGCGATGGTCCCAGACGCTCCGGCGGGTTCCCGCCGGAGCCAAAAGTGCCTGGAAGCGGGCTAGTCGGAGTCGCGCTTGGCCAGCACGAGGCCGACGGCCAGGCCGGCCGCGACGACCGCGCCGGCGATCACCGGAGCGGGGAGGTAGGTCGGTCCGTACTTCCTGCGCAGGAGGACCTTGGCGCCGTTCCAGACGAGGATGCCGAGAAACTTGTAGAGCATGGCCGGGAGGCTACCCCTCGCCGCCGTCGCGCACGCGCTGTGCCATCCGCGACTGCAGCGACCAGATCTCGATGAAGCCCGGCGACGCCTGCTGCGAGAACAGCCCGCCCGACTCGGCGAACGTGGCGAGCTGCGCGTCATAGACCGCGTGTGCGCTCTCGCGGGTCACGACCCGCACGTGGCCCTTGAACAGCTTCAGCCCGATCTTGCCCGTGACGCGCTCGTTGACCATGTCCATGTACGCCTCGATGTCCGTGCGCAGCGGCTCCCACCACAGGCCGGCGTAGACGAGGTAGGCCCACTGCTGGTCGAGCCGGGGCTTGAACTGGTTCTGGTGGATCGTCCCGACGAGCCGCTCGAGCTCCTTGTGCGCGGGCAGCAGGATCGCCGCCGCCGGCACCTCGTAGATGTCGCGCACCTTCAGGCCGACGATGCGGTCCTCGATGTGGTCGACGATCCCGACGCCGTGGCGGCAGCCGATCTCGGCCGCGCGGTCGATCAGCTCGGCGAGCGGGAGCCGCTCGCCGTCGATCGCGACCGGCACGCCCTGCTCGAACTCGATCTCAACCACCTGCGGCTCGTCGGGCGCGAGCTCGGGGCGCGTCACGAGCTGGAAGACGTCGTCGTCGGGCGCGTGCGCGAGGTCCTCGATCCACTTGCCCTCGGACGAGCGCCCCCACAGGTTGTCGTCGATCGAGTACGGCGCGGACTCCGTGCCGCCCTTGACCGGGATCCCGTGCTTGCGCGCGTAGGCGATCTCCTCGTCGCGGCCCATCTGCCACGAGCGCACCGGGGCGATCACCTTGAGCTCGGGAGCGAGCGTCGCGACCGTGCCCTCGATCCGCACCTGGTCGTTGCCCTTGCCCGTGCAGCCGTGGGCGATCGTGTCGCAGCCGCTCTTCCGCGCGTACTCGACCGCGAGCTTGGCGATCAGCGGGCGCCCGAGCGCGGTGAAGAGCGGATAGCCGTCGCCGTAGTCGGCGTTGGCCTTGATCGCCGGCAGCACGTACTCCTGCGCGAACTCGTCGCGGGCGTCGACGACGTGCGCCTCGATCGCGCCGAGCCGCAGCGCCTTGCCCTTGACGACCTCGTAGTCCTCACCCGGCTGGCCCAGGTTGACGGTGAGGGCGACGACCTCGGCCTCGTACTCGTCCTGGATCCACTTGAGCATCACGCTCGTGTCGAGGCCGCCGGAGTAGAGCAGCAGCACGCGCCCGACCTCGCCAGGCTGGGCGAGGTAGGAGGCGACGCGCGTGGACTCGGGGTCGGCGACCCGGTGGACCTCGGTGCGGATGGGCTCGCGTGGCTCGGTCATCGAGCGCGACAGCCTACGAGCTAGGCGGGCTTCACTGCGGTGAAGCAGACCTGCGTGACTGCGAAGTAGTACTCGCCGCGCTTGTCGAGCGCTCGCTGCATGTCGAGCCAGGCGGCGGCCTCTTCCTCGCTCACTCCCGTCCGGCCACCGACGAACGCGGCGATGAACGGCACCAGCGCGCCGCCAAAGGTCTCGGGATCGAACGCGACCGTCGCGAGCGGGTGCGCCTGGGCCCGCACGTCCTCGAACCCCACCGCGCGGAGCGACGGCGCGAGCGTGCGCGGCAGCGAGCTGTGCGTGAGGTGCTCGTCCCACGCCGTCTGCACACGCCGGGTCAGCTCGTCGCCCTGCATCGAGAAGGTCGCCCAGTCGATGTCCCACACGAGCACCCGCCCGCCGGGCTTGAGCGCACGGTGGAGCTCGGCGAGCCCGGCCCGCGTCTCGGCGACATACTCGAGCACCTGCACGCAGAGCGCGGCGTCGAAGTCCGCGTCGGACACCCCGAGGGCGGTCGCGTCCCCGGCCCGGAGCTCGACGTTGCCGAGCTCCGCGCAGCGCCGGCCCGCCAGCGCGAGCATCGGCTGGCTGCCGTCGACGCCTACTACCGAACCCGACGGGCCGACCTCTTCGGCGAGCTCCGCGCAGTAGAAGCCGGGTCCGCAACCGACGTCGAGCACGCGCTCACCGGGGCGCGCGCCGAACGTCTCGCGCACCGTCTGGCGGCGTTGCTGCGCCTCCCGGATCCGGTAGACGCTCTCGACTTGCCGCGCCGCGTCCTCGTCGAAGACCAGCTGGCTCATGACGGTAATGCAATTCAACCACTAGCCTGCCGCGGATGCTGGACAAGGTCCTCGAGGGAGGAGGGGAGCCGGCGGTCTCGGTCGGCGACCGCGGGCTCAGCTACGGCGAGCTGCGCGAGGCCGCCGCGGCAGTGGCCAAGCACTTCGAGGGCGCCGAGCGCGTCGCGGTGTGGGCGGAGTCGACGCTCGAGACGTGCGTCGCCGCCGTCGCCGCGCTCGCCACCGGCACGCCACTCGTGCCGATCAACCCGAAGCTCGGCCGGAGCGAGCTCGAGCACGTGCTCACGGACTCCAAGCCCGACGTCGTCCTCGGCGGCCCCGACGGCATCGCCGTCGATCTCGACGCCCGCGCCTCAGAGCTGCCGGAGAGCATCGCCGGCGACGAGGACCCGGCGCTGATCATCTACACGAGCGGCACGACCGGCCGCCCCAAGGGCGCGATGCTGCCGCGCCGCGCGGTCGCCTCCAACCTCGACGGCCTCGCCGACGCCTGGGAGTGGACCGGCGAGGACGTCCTCACCCACGGGCTGCCGCTGTTCCACGTCCACGGCCTCGTGCTCGGGCTGTTCGGCCCGCTGCGCCGCGGCGGCGAGCTGCGCCACCTGGGCCGCTTCGAACCGGCGGCCGCCGCAGCCGCCCTCCAGGACGGCGCGACGATGCTGTTCGGCGTCCCGACGATGTACCACCGGCTCGGCCGCGAGGCCGAGGGCGACGCGAGCATCGTCGACGGCCTGAAGCAGGCCCGCCTGCTCGTCTCGGGCTCCGCCCCCCTCCCCGCCCCCGAGTTCTCGCGCATCGAGAAGCTGACCGGCCAGCAGATCGTCGAGCGCTACGGCCTCACCGAGACGCTGATGAACACCGCCGTGCGAGCCGACTCCCAGCGCAAGCCCGGCTACGTCGGCATCCCCGTGCCCGGCGTCGAGGTCCGGCTGGTCGACGACGACGGCAACGAGATGGACAGCCACCGACGACGAGACGATCGGCGAGGTCACCGTCCGCGGCCCGAACCTGTTCACCGGCTACCTCAACCGCCCGGACGCGACCGACGAGGCGATGCGCGACGGCTGGTTCTTCACCGGCGACCTCGCCACCGTCGGCGAGGACGGCTACTGGCGCATCGTCGGCCGCCGCTCGACCGATCTGATCAAGACCGGCGGCTACAAGGTCGGCGCCGGCGAGATCGAGGTCGCGCTGCTCGACCACCCGGCGTCAAGGAGGCGGCGGTGACCGGCGAGGAGGACCCCGACCTCGGCGAGAAGATCATCGCCTGGGTCGTGCCGGAGGACGACAAGCCGGATGAGAAGACCCTGATCGACTACGTCGCCGGCGAGCTCGCGCCGCACAAGCGCCCGCGCGAGGTCCGCTTTCTCGACGAGTTGCCCCGCAACGCGATGGGCAAGGTCGTCAAACAGAAGTTGACCCAGGACTGAATCCGGTACATCGCGGGCAGGCATCGCCGGATGCGTTGGCTCCCCGCCGTCCTGCTCGCCGCAGGCCTGATCCTCGGTGTCGTCCTGCCGATTGCCGGCTTCGGCCGGCTGCCGTTCCTGCTCGGCGTGGTCTGCCTGGCCGCCGCAGGTATCGCGGCGGCGCGCCAGACCGGTCGCGGTCTGTTCGCGTTCGCCGGGATCGCCGCCGCGGTGCTCCTGTTCTTCGTCCCCGGCTTCGTCACCGGCCGCCGCAACGACGAGGGGATCGCGTGGGTCGCGCCCAAGGGCGAGCGGGTCGTGCTCGCCGAAGCGGGCTTCGCGATCACCTCGTCCTCCCACGACGGCACGATCACCGCGCGGGACCTCGCCACCGGCGCGCGGCGGTGGCGCAAGACGCTTCTCGGCAAGGAGCACTTCGCCTCCCAGCTACTCGTCCGCCGGGTCGGCGACACGCTGCTCGTGGTCGATCGCGAAGGCGCGTTGCGCGGGTTCGACCTCAAGACCGGCAAGCAGCGCTGGGACGCGCCGCCCCCGAGCGACTCCGTGATCCCGGCGATCGCGAGTCCGGAGCTCCTCGCCTCGTACCGCTGCGAGGAGAAAGGCTGCGGGGCCGAGGTCCGGTCGATCGCCGACGGCTCCGTCCGCTGGCACGCGCCGACCGCGCGCGCCCCCTGGCTGGGCTCGCCGCCGATCGCGCAGTCCCTCGGCGCGGACCGCTCGCTGTGGCCGGCGAGTGCCGTGATCCTGCGCACCCCACCGGAGGGCAAGCGCTACGAGGTCCGCCGCCTCGACACCGGCAAGGTGCTGGCCCGCGGCGATGCGGAGCACGAGGCGGTCACCGTGATCGGCAATCTCTTCGTGCGCGAGGACGGCGACGGCGTGCTGAGCGCGACCGACATCACCTCCGGCGAGCAGATCTGGAAGCGCGTCGCCGCCGACCGGTTGCAGGCCTCGCGCACGCCGGACGGCTCGCTGGAGTGGCTCGGGCTCCCCGACGGCGGCCTGATCCTCACCTCCGGGTTGAGCAACACGGAGGACCTCCCGGTCAGCGACCTGCTGCGCGTGCTCGACCCGCGCACCGGCAAGCTCACCGAGCACCCCGTCGGTGACCTGATGTCCAACTCCGTGCGCGCGGTGCCCGCGGACGGCCCGGAGATCACCGCCGAGACCGCGACCGCCGGCGTCGCGCCGCGCGTCCCTGTCCTCTGGAGCCCGTTCTACAAGAAGGTCTCGGCCGGCGGCCGCATCCTCCGCACCGGCCTCGTCGGGATCCGCGGGGTAGAGGCGACGGCCACGCAGGTCGGCTGGGACCGGGACGTCCACGCGTTCGCGAGCGGCGACCGCAACGGCGCCGTGGTCTACGACCGCCGCACCGGCAGGCGGCTCGTCCGCTACGCCGCCAAGAAGGGCGCCTTCCTCCGCTCGGAGGGCGAGCGGCTCGTGATCGCGGCCGACGGCCGCGACTCCGTCGTCAAGCCGTAGCCGCGATCACTTCGTCCATCGTGCGCATGATCGCCACGGTCTCGTCGAGCGGCATCTCCGGGCTCTCGAGCTCGCCCGCTTCGATGCAGCGCGCCACCTCGTCAGCCTCGTGGCGCAGCCCGCCCTCGGCGGGCGGGTCGAACATGCGCTGCGGCTCGCCGCCGCGCGGGATCAGCGTGAACGACGTCGGCTGGTAGAACGCGCCGTCGATCTCGATCCGCCCCTCGGTGCCGACGATCGCCGCCCGCGTGGTACCCGCCGCCCGCAGCGTGCTGTTGAGCACCGCGTGGGCGCCGCTCTCGTAGCCCAGCAGGATCGAGGTCTGGGCATCGACGCCGGTGAACGCCGGGTCCGAGAGCACGACCACGCGGTTCGGCGTGCCCAGCACCATCGACGCGAACGACACCGGGTAGATGCCGAGGTCGAGCTGCGCGCCGCCGCCCAGCTTGGGCGCGAACAGCCGGAACTCCGGGTCCTCCTCGAACCACTGCGCGTGGTCGGCGTGCACGGTGACGAGGTCCCCCAGCACGCCCTCGGCGAGCAGCCGCCGGATTTCGCGGATGTGCGGGAGGAAGCGCGCCCACATCGCCTCCATCAGGAAGAGCCCGCGCGACCGTGCCTCGGCGACCAGCTCCTCCGCCTCCGCCGCGTTCATGGTGAACGGCTTCTCGACCAGCGCGGGCTTGCCGGCGCGGAGCGCCAGCATCGCGTCGCGGTGGTGCATCGGGTGGTGGGTCGCGACGTACACGACGTCGACCTCGGGGTCCTCGACGAGCGCCTCATAAGTGGCGTGCCGGTTGGGCACGCCGAAGCGCTCGCCGAACGCATCCGCGGTCTCCTGCCTGCGGGAGCCCACGGCCGCCACCGTCCCCGAGTCGGTGTGCTCGAGGTCGGCGGCGAACGTCCGGGCGATCAAGCCCGTCCCGATGATGCCCCAGCGGATCACAGCCAGCCGGGCACCACGAAGACGAGCCACGCGATCGGGGGTGCGACGAGGACCATGCTCATGCCCCATTGCATCAGACGCTTGAACACTCGCTCGCGGTGGTTATCCGGCGTGTTCGCGACGGTCAGCGCGCCGCTCGTCGAGAACGGGCTCGAGTCGACGACCGAGGACGAGATCGCCAGCGCGATGATCAGGCCGACCGCGCCGACCGCGCCGGTCTCCAGGAACGGCACCGCGAGCGGGATCAGCGCGCCGAGGATGCCGGTGGTGGAGGCGAACGCGGACACCACGGCGCCGACGTAACAGATCAGCAGCGCCGCGAGCAGCGCCGAGTTGATGGTGGCGACCTGCTCGCCGAGCCAGTCGATCGTGCCGATCTGCTCGAGCAGCCCGACGTACATGACGATGCCGCAGATCAGCAGCACGGTCGACCACGCGACCTTCTCGACCGCGCCCTTCCTCGCCTTCGGCGAGATCAGCATCAGCACGGCGGCGATGCTGAAGGAGACGAACCCGACGTCGACGTCGAACGCGAGCGCGACGACGATCAGCGACAGGATTCCGACGAGCGTGAGGATCTTGTCGCGGTCGAGCTCCGGGACCTCCGCCGGCGCGGTGGTCGCGGCGCCGCCGGCGATCGGCTTCGGCCCGGTGCCGGCCTTCTCGCGCTCCTGGACCTCGCGCTCGAAGCGCCCGGTGCGCGTGCCGTCCTCGTCGACCGTCTCGCCCGGCTCGACCTTGTGGCCGATCAGCTTGCGCCCGCCGAACAGGAAGAACACGACGATGCACAGCAGGAAGTTGAAGACGAACGAGCTGGCGAACAGCAGCATCGAGTTCTCGGCCAGGTCCTCGCGCTCGACGACGCCGTTGACGATCGAGCCGAAGACGCTGATCGGCGAGAAGCCGCCCGCCGTCGCGCCGTTGATGACGAACAGCCCCATCAGCACCGGATTGATGCCGTACTGGACCGCGAAGCCGAGCGCGATCGGCGCGACGATCGCGACGGCGCCCGGGACAACCGCGCCCGACGCGGTGAGGGCCGCGGTGACGAGGAAGAACACCCACGGAATCGCGACTGTCCTCCCCTTGACCGCCTTCACCGCCGCCTGGATCAGCCAGTCGACCGTCCCGTTGTTCGAGGCGATGCCGAACAGCAGCGTGACCCCGACGAGGATGACGAACAGATCACCCGGGAAGCCCGCGAAGATGTCGTCCTCCGACACCCCGAGCGCCGTGCCGAGGCCGAACGCAGCCACGACCCCGAGCACACCCATGTTGATCCCCATCGTGGTGGAGATCAGGAACACCGCCACCAGTACGAGGATTGAGATCAACTCGTTGGACATGCTGCTCCTCCCCTCTCGCTATGCGGCCTGTGCCGCCCTGACCAGCTCCACGGGATGCCAGGCGCGCTGCCCCACCCCGTGGTTGATCTGCTGACGGCACGACACCCCGGTCGCGGAGACCAGAGTCCCGGGCGCTGCCTCCCGCAGCGCTGGGAACAGCCGTGACTCGCCGATCTTCATCGATAACTCGTAGTGCTCCGTTTCGAACCCAAAGGAACCCGCCATTCCGCAACAGCCCGCGTCGAGCTCGGTCACCTGCGCCCCCGGGATGCGCTCGAGCAGCGCGACCGTGGCGGCCGTACCGGCCAGCGCCTTCTGGTGGCAGTGGCCGTGGAAGACGATCGGGCGGTTGCTCACCTCGGCGTTCGGGTCGAGCTGCAGCGAGCCGTCGTCGATCGCCTCGACGAGCAGCTCCTCGACGAGCCGCGTGGCGTCCGCGACGGTCTGCGCGCGTGCGTCGCCGGCCAGCAGGCCGGGATGCTCCTCGCGCAGCGTCAGCAGGCACGACGGCTCGCAGCCGACGATCGGGACGCCGCGCTCGGCCTCGGGGGCGAGCCGGGCGACCATCGCCTCCGCCATCGCCTGCGCCTGGTCGAGCAGGCCCTTGGAGATGCTCGAGCGCCCGCAGCAGCCGGCGCTCTCGAGCCGGACGTTCCAGCCCGCTGACTCGAGCAGCTCGATCGCCGCGCGGCCGATCGCCGGCTCGGTGAAGGTGGTGAACGAGTCGGCGAGGAAGACGACGTCGCCCTTGGCGCCGCGCGCGCGGCTCGCGCTGCTTGTCCCAGCGCAAGAGCGTCTCGCGGGCGAAGCGCGGGAGCGGCCGGCGGCGGTCGATGCCCGCCACGCGCTCGAGCAGCCCGCGCGGGATCGGCAGGTTGGAGAGCGGCGCGGTGGCGGCGCCGAGCCGGTTGAGCTTGCGGATCGAGCCGAACAGCTTCGAGCGGAACGGCGTGCCGTGCTGGGCCTGGTAGTGCGAGAGGAACTCCGACTTCATCGTCGCCATGTCGACGCTCAGCGGGCACTCGCTCTTGCACGCCTTGCACTCGAGGCAGAGGTCGAGGATCTCGTGCAGCCGCTCGTCGCCCAGCGCGGCGCGCGGATCGGGCTCCGACAGCGCCTTGACGAGCGCGTTGGCGCGCCCGCGGGTGGCGTGCTCCTCCTCGCGGGTGGCCATGTAGGACGGGCACATCACGCCCTGGCCGGTCTTGCGGCAGGCGCCGATCCGCTGGCAGCGGTCGGCGGCGGCGCGCATCCCGCCCTCGCCGAAGGAGAAGTGCGTCTGCAGCGGCAGCGCGGGCGGGAGCGCAGGGTCGCGGAGGTTGGTGGTGAGCGGCGCGGCGTCGACCATCACGCCCGGGTTGAAGCGCCCGTCGGGGTCGAACAGCGCCTTGACCTTGCGCATCGCCGCGTAGAGGTCCTCGCCGAACACGCGCGGGTTGAACGGGCTGCGCACGCGCCCGTCGCCGTGCTCGGAGGAGTTGACGCCGTCGAACTCCGCCACCAGCGCGGCGATCTCGTCGGCGACGGCGGCCATCGTGTCGACGCCGCGCGGGTCGTGAGAGGTCGACGAACGGGCGGACGTGCAGGCAGCCGACGCTGCAGTGCCCGTAGAAGCCGGCGGCCAGCCCGTGGCGCTCGAGGATCGCGCGGAACGCCTTGACGTAGTC
Source organism: uncultured Solirubrobacteraceae bacterium (assembly GCA_963802905.1). GTDB lineage: Bacteria > Actinomycetota > Thermoleophilia > Solirubrobacterales > Solirubrobacteraceae > DASQFQ01. The sequence goes on from CAWDKH010000023.1 coordinate 175,704, forward strand.
GCCGAGGCGCTCGGGCGCCACCGCGGTGTCCTCCACGAACGCGGCGGGGCGCTTGGCGCCCTCGCTGGCGGCCATCAGCAGCCCGAGGCCGGCCTTGCGGACCTTGGTCAGCGCGTCCTGCTCGGCGGCGGTCTCGGCGCGCAGGAAGTGGTAGCCGTGGCCGTGCTCGCGCCATGCCGCCTGCAGGCGGTCGAGCTGGGCGCCGGCCTCGTCGGGCGTGTCGGCGAAGAACGTCACGAACAGCAGCGCGCCCGGGTCGCCCTCGATCGTGCTCGCCATCTGCGCGTACTCGTGCTTGGAGCGCGACAGCTCGAGGATCGTCGAGTCGATCATCTCGATCGCCGCGGCGTTGAGCTCGAGCGCGTCCTGGGTGGCGGCGACGGCCTCGTCGACGGAGTGGAAGTGGCCGACGGCGAACTGGCGCGCCTTCGGCAGCTCGATCAGGTTCACCGTCGCCTCGGTGATGGCGACGAGCGTGCCCTCGGAGCCGGTGACGAACTTGGCGAGGTCGAACGTGCGGGCGAGGGAGTCGAGCCGGTAGCCGCCGGACTGGCGCCAGTGGTGGGGGTAGTCCTCGGCGATCGCGCGGGCGTGCTCGCGCAGGATCTCGGGCAGCCCGCGGAGGATGCGGCCCTCGAGCGTGTCCTGCGTGGCGCGCTCGGGCGCGTCGACCGGCCCGAAGGTGGCCGTCGACCCGTCGCTCAGCACCACCTCCAGCTCGAGCACGTGGTCGATCGTGGTGCCGTAGACGATCGAGTGGCTGCCCGAGGAGTTGTTGCCGATCATGCCGCCGAGCGTGGCCCGGTTGGAGGTCGAGGTGTCGGGGCCGAAGCCGAGCCCGTGCGGCTTGACGGCGGCGTTGAGGGCGTCCTGCACGACGCCTGGCCCGACCCGCGCCCTCAGGCGCTCGACGTCGATCTCGTGGATCTGGTCCATGTGGCGCGAGGTGTCGAGCACGATGCCCCCGCCCCCCGCGGTCTGGCCGGCGAGGCTCGTCCCGGCGCCACGGGTGACGACCGGCACCCCGCGCTCGGCGGCGACCCTGATCGCGGCGGCGACGTCCGCGGCGTCGCGCGGGAAGGCCACCGACAGGGGCGGGCTGGCGTACATGCTCGCGTCGCCGGCGTAGAGGTGGCGCGTGTACGCGTCGGCACGCTCGTCATGAATCGCCATACGTTTCTAACCCCTACCCTGGTCGGCGGATGAGCCATCGCAGCGGGAGGCACTTCCTACAGATTCCGGGGCCGACGAACGTGCCCGACCGCGTCCTGCGCGCGATCGACGCGCCCACGATCGACCACCGCGGGCCGGACTTCGCGCGCCTCGGCCTCGAGGTGCTCGACGGCCTGCGGCAGGTGTTCCAGACGAGCGGCCCGGTGGTCGTCTATCCCTCGTCCGGCACGGGCGCGTGGGAGGCGGCGCTGGTCAACACGTTGTCGCCCGGCGACCGCGTGCTGGCCTTCGAGACCGGCCACTTCGCGACGCTGTGGCGCGCGATGGCCGAGCGGCTCGGACTGTCGGTCAAGTGGGTCGAGGGCGACTGGCGGCACGGCGTCGACCCCGCGCACATCTACGCCGAGTTGGAGCCGGACATCGCCGCGGTCATGGTCGTCCACAACGAGACCTCGACCGGTGTGACGAGCCGGATCCCGGAGATCCGCGGCGGCGATGGACGGTCACGACGCCCTGCTGCTCGTCGACGTCATCTCCTCACTGGGCTCGGTCGACTACCGGCACGAGGAGTGGGGCGTCGACGTGACCGTCGGCGGCTCCCAGAAGGGCCTGATGCTGCCGGCCGGGCTGGGCTTCAACGCGGTCTCGCCGAAGGCGCTGGCGGCGTCGAAGACCGCCGGTCTCCCCCGCTCCTACTGGGACTGGGCGCCGATCATCGAGGCGAACGAGACCGGCTTCTGGCCCTACACGAGCGCCACGAACCTGCTCTACGGCCTGCGCGAGGCGCTGGCGATGCTGCTCGAGGAGGGGCTCGCGAACGTCTTCGCCCGCCATGCGCGGCACGCGGCCGCGACACGGGCGGCGGTCGAGGCGTGGGGCCTCGAGGTGCTGGCTCTGGATCCGCGCGAGCAGTCGCCGGTGCTGACCGGCGTCGTGCTGCCCGAGGGCTTCGACGCCGACGAGGTCCGCCACGTGATCCTCGAGCGCTTCGACATGTCCCTCGGCGCCGGCCTCGGGCGCTTGAAGGGCCGCATCTTCCGCATCGGCCACCTCGGCGACTTCAACGACCTGATGCTGGCCGGCACGCTGTGCGGCGTCGAGATGGGGCTGCGGCTGGGCGGCGTGCCGATCGAGCCCGGCGTGCAGGCGGCGCTCGACGTGCTTGAGCGCGAGCCAGTACCGGCGTGAGCGCCCTCTCCGACGTCCGCGTCCTCGAGCTGACGCAGGTGATGGCCGGGCCGTTCTGCGGCCAGGTGCTCGCCGACATGGGCGCCGACGTGATCAAGGTCGAGCCGCCGGGCGGTGACTCGACGCGACGCTCGCTGGGCTTCCGCATGGGCGGCGACGACACCGCGGCGTTCCTGGCCGTGAACCGCAACAAGCGCTCGATCGCGCTCGACCTCAAGGACGACGAGCACCGCGCGGTGTTCCTCCGGCTGGCCGAGAGCGCGGACGTCGTGCTCGAGAACAACCGGCCGGGCGTCGCCGCGCGGCTGGGCGTCGACTACGAGACGGTGCGCGAGGTCAACCCGCGGCTCGTGTACGCGTCGATCTCCGGCTTCGGCCAGACCGGCCCGTACTCGCAGCGGCCGGGCTACGACCTGATCGCGCAGGGGCTCGCGGGCGTCATGAGCGTCACCGGCGAGCCCGACGGCAACCCGGTCAAGTGCGGGATCCCGATCGGCGACCTGTCCTCGGGGCTGTTCTGCGCGGTGGCGATCCTGTCGCGCGCTGCATGCGCGCGAGCGCACCGGCCGCGGCCAGTACATCGACACGTCGCTGTTCGAGGGCGCGCTGGCGCTGTCGATCTGGGAGACCGCGGAGCTGTGGGCGACCGGGCGGGTGCCGGGCAAGCTCGGCTCAGCGCACCGGCTGACCGCGCCGTACCAGGCGCTCAAGACCGCCGACGGCTACATCACGGTGGGCGGGAACACGCAGGCGCTGTTCGAGCGGCTGTGCGGCGTCGTCGGGCCGCGACGACCTCCCGTCGGACCCCCGCTTCGCGACGAACGACGACCGCATGGCCAACGTCTCCGAGCTCGTGGAGGAGCTCGAGTCGGCCCTCGCGGCGCGAGGGACCGACGACTGGATCGCCGCGCTGGTCGAGGGCGGCGTCCCGTGCGGGCCGATCCACGACTACGCCGAGGTGTTCGCCGACGAGCACACCCAGGCGCGCGAGATGGAGGTGTCGGTCGATCACCCGGTCGAGGGCACGATCAGCGCGCTCGGGATCCCGGTGAAGCTCTCCGACACCCCGGGCTCGGTGCGGCGGCCGGCGCCGCTGCTCGGCCAGCACACCGAGGAGATCCTCCGCGAGGCCGGCTTCGACGAGGAGGAGATCCGATCGCTCAGCTGACCACCGAGCGGCGGGGTTCGGCCCTCTGGGTCACGTTCAACCGTCCCGAGGCCCACAACGCGATGACGTTCGCGATGTACGAGGACCTCTTCGAGGCGTGCGCGGCGGTCGACGCCGACGACGAGATCCGCGCGATGGTGCTGCGCGGCGCGGGCGAGAAGGCGTTCGTGGCCGGCACCGACATCCGCCAGTTCGCCGACTTCGACGAGTCGGGCGCCGACGCGCTCGCCTACGAGGAGACGATCGACCGCATCGTCGGCCGGCTCGAGACGGTGCGCAAGCCGACGGTGGCGCTCGTCGACGGCTTCGCCATGGGCTCCGGCCTCGCGCTGTCGGCGGCCTGCGACCTCC
>CAWDKH010000024.1:0-68700 GCA_963802905.1 uncultured Solirubrobacteraceae bacterium
CTGACCTTGAGGTCGATGAACGGACCCGGCGCGAGGTCGCTCGCGCGGTAGGTGCGCAGGAAGCCGTCGCTCGTCCCGATCGCGATGTGCGGCGGTCGGAGTCCGAGAGACGTCGAGGTTGAGGAGCGCCGGACTCGCAATCGGGTTGGCGATGACGTCGCGGGTCCTCTCGGGAGTGCCGAACGATGGTCGGGCTCCGGCTCCGCGACGGCACCTTGAACAGCCGCTCGCCCGCGACGAAGAACAGATCGCCCGCCGCGAGGAGCCGGCGTCGCGAGCAGCAGGGAGGCGATCGTCACGCCGTCCGTCCCCGGCACCAGGAACTCGCCGGCCAGGTTGCCGCCGCCGGGGTCGAACTGGGCGATCTCGATCCCCGCGCCGTCCTTGTGGGCGACCGCGAACAGCTGGCCGGCGTCCGCGAACGTCGAGGTGTCGGCGAACGGACGTCGCCGGCGGACGACGCTGACCGGCCCGAACACGTCGGCTCGTCGCCCTACGTCGATGTTCGCCGACCGCCCCGCCGTCCGGAGGCGCCGGGGGTGCACGACCCCGTCGGCCGTGCCGTAGCCCGCGACGCGGTGCCGGCGGGCGGTGATGACCGAGCGAGGTCCTGACCGTGCCGTCCCGCGCTGCCAGACCGGAACAGCGGCGCGGCGCCCGCGTCGACCGGCTGGTGGCCGGAGCGGCCGGCGTCGCCGCCGAAACCGGGCCAGTGCGCGGCTTGGGCGCGCCGGGCACCAGGCAGGCGAACAGGGCAGCCGCGAGCAATGCGGCGCGAAACAACGACATTCGGGGGGACGACGTCATCGAAAGCCTTCGACAGAGGAATCGGCCAATCGGTGCGCCGCCTCGCGGGTTCCTGGACGAAAGAACCTATCTTTCGACACGGCGTCACCAGCCCCTGCGCAGGAGCGCGGGCGCCACCCCCGAATGCGGGCATGTGGAACTCGACGCCTATGAGCGGCGCTTCCGGCGCGCCGGTCTGCCGCTGTTCATCGAGGGCTGGGACGCGAGCCGCGACGTCTTCACCCGCGCGGTGCCGCTGCTCGCGCTCGTGTTCGTCGGCGAGGTGCTCGGCGCGCTCGACAGCGAGTGGTCGGTGTGGGCCAACCTCGCCGCCGCGCTCGGCGGGCTGGCCATCCTGCTCTCGGGCTTCGGCGTGCTGAACCTGCTGCGCGGACGGCGCTTCTTCGAGCTCCCCCACCGCGTCGGGCGACTCGAGCTCGGGATCTTCGTCGTGCTGCCGGCGCTGCTGCCGCTCGTGTTCAGCGGCCAGGTCGTGAGCGCGCTCGTCACCGCGGCCGCCAACCTCGCGCTGCTCGCGGTCGTGTACCTCGTGATCGGCTTCGGGCTCGTGTTCATCCTGCGCTGGGCGGCGCTCCAGCTCCCGCGGGGGCTGACGACGTCGCTGGCGGTGCTGACCCGGGCGATCCCGCTGCTGCTCGTGTTCTCGCTCGTGCTGTTCATCAACACCGAGATGTGGCAGGTCTTCTCGCTGATGCCGCAGGCCTACGTGATCGCCGTGGCCGGCCTGTTGGCGCTCGTCGCCGCGGCGTTCCTTGTCGGCCGGCTGCCGCGCGAGGTCGTCCGCCTGCAGGGCGACGGGCCGACGCTGAACCCGCGCCAGCGCGTCAACGTCGGCCTCGTGATGTTCGTCTCGCAGGCGCTCCAGGTGCTCGTCGTCAGCCTCGCGCTGGCGGGCTTCTTCGTCGTCTTCGGCGCACTGACGATCGGCCCCGAGGTCCGCGAGTCGTGGATCGGCTCGCGCGGCACCCCGATCGGTCCCTCGTTCGAGCTCCTCGGCGGCCGCCTGACGATCACCGAGGAGCTGCTGCGGGTGTCCGGCGCGATCGCGGCGTTCGGCGGCGTCTACTACGCGATTGCGGTCCTAACCGACTCGACCTACCGCGAGGAGTTCCTCGACGACATCGTCGGCGAGCTGCGCGAGACATTCGCGTTGCGCGCCGAGTACCTCGCGCTCAGAGGTTCATCGCCACGTACTTGATCTCCAGGTACTCGTGGATGCCCTCGGCGCCGCCCTCGCGCCCGAAGCCGGACTGCTTGACGCCGCCGAACGGCGCCGCCGGGTTCGAGACGAGGCCCTGATTGAGGCCGACCATGCCGGTGTCGAGCGCCTCGCAGACGCGGAACGCGCGCTTGATGTCGCTGGTGTAGACGTAGGCGACGAGCCCGTACTCGGTGTCGTTGGCGGCCGCCACGGCGGCCTCCTCGTCGTCGAAGCTCGCGATCGGGGCGACCGGCCCGAAGATCTCCTCCTTGAGCAGGCGCGCCTCAACCGGGACGCCGGCCAGCACCGTCGGGCTCGTAGAAGTAGCCCGCGCCGTCTTGCGCGGTCCCGCCGAGCACCACGCTCGCACCCTTGCTCGTCGCGTCGTCGACGAGCTCCGCCACCTTGTCGCGCTGCGTCCCGTCGATCAGCGGCCCGACCTTGACGTCGTCCTCGGTGCCGCGCCCGACCGGCATCTCGGCGAGCTTGGCGGCGAGCTTCTCGGCGAACTCGTCCTGCAGCTTCTCGGCGACGTGGAAGCGGTTGGCCGCCGTGCACGCCTCGCCGATGTTGCGCATCTTGGCGATCACCGCGCCCTCGACCGCGTCGTCGACGTCGGCGTCGTCGAACACGAGGAATGGGGCGTTCCCCCCGAGCTCCATCGACACGCGCAGGATGTTGTGCGCCGACTGCTCGATCAGCTTGCGGCCGACCTCGGTCGAGCCGGTGAACGACAGCTTGCGCAGGCGCGCGTCGCCGATGATCGGCTTCGAGACGTCGCTCGACTTGCTCGAGGTGACGATGTTCAGCACGCCGGCGGGGAGCCCGGACTCCTCGAGGATCTCGCCCAGCGCGAGCATCGACAGCGGCGTCTGCTGGGCCGGCTTGACCACCATCGTGCAGCCGGCGGCGATCGCGGGGCCGATCTTGCGCGTCCCCATCGCCATCGGGAAGTTCCAGGGCGTGATCATGTAACACGGGCCCACCGGCTGGCGCATGGTCAGCAGCCGCCCGGCGCCGTTGGGCGCGGTCGCGTAGCGGCCCTCGATCCGCACCGCCTCCTCCGCGAACCAGCGGAAGAACTCCGACGCGTAGGCGATCTCGGCCTTCGACTCGGCGATCGGCTTGCCCATCTCGAGCGTCATCACGAGCGCGAGCTCGTCGGCCTTCGCCGTGATCGCCTCGTAGGCGCGGCGCAGGATCTCGCCGCGCTCGCGCGGCGCGTGAGCGGCCCACTCGGCCTGCACGGCGCAGGCGGCGTCGAGCGCGGCCGACGCGTCCTCGGGCGTCGCGTCCGCGACCGAGGCGATCGCCTCGCCCGTCGAGGGGTCCTCGACGTCGAGCGTGGCGCCGCCGGTTGCCTCGCGCCACTCGCCGCCGATGAACAGCTGCGTGTTGACGTTGGTGAGGGCGGTCTTCTCCTGATCAGCGGTGATGCTCATGCGGCAACGGTCTCCGTTCCGAGTTCTTCCGAGATCGCCACGTCGATCGAGTAGTCGATCGGCAGCACGATCAGGGATGGCAGGTCAAGGGTCAGCGCGTGGCGCAGGTGACGGCCGAAGTCGTCCGTCTTCTCGCAGCGCCAGGCCGGCATCCCGAAGGCGTCGGCCAGCTTGACGAAGTCGGGGTTGGTGAAGTCGGTGCCGAAGTGGCGGCCGAACTTCTTGTCCTGCTTCCAGACGATCGAGCCGTACTGCGAGTTCTCCCAGATGACGTTGACGATCGGGGTCTTCAGGCGCACAGCGGTCTCGAGCTCCTGGCAGTTCATGAGGAAGCCGCCGTCGCCGTTGACGGTGATCACCTTGCGCTCGGGGTGTACGAGCTTGGCGGCGATCGCGGTCGGCAGCGCGATCCCCATCCCGGCGAGCCCGTTGGCGATGAACACCGTGTTCGGCTCGTGGGCGGGGAACATGCGCGCGATCCACAGCTTGTGCAGGCCGACGTCGGAGATCAGCAGGTCCTCGCGGCCCATCGCGTCGCGGATCTCCCACAGCGCGCGCGGCGGCTGCATCGGGAACGAGTCGTCGCCCCTGGCCGACATGAAGCGCCCGAGCACGATGTCGTTGAGACGCGAGTCCTGGACCGTGTGCGGGGCCTCGCGCAGCTCCTCGGCCAGGCGGGTGAGGATGTGGTAGAGGTCGCCGACGAGGTCGACCTCGGTCTGGAAGTGCTCGTCGACCTCGGCCGAGGTCGTGTCGATGCAGACGATCTTCTTGTTCTTCTTGGGGTTCCAGTGCTCCGGGGAGTGCTCGACGAGGTCGTAGCCGACCGTGATCACCACGTCGGCGTCCTCGAAGCCCGCGAGCGTGTAATCGCGCGACTGCAGCCCGACGGTGCCGAGCCAGTGCGGGTCCTCGTAGTCGAGCAGGCCCTTGCCCATGAACGTCTCGGCGACGCCGATGCCGGTCGCGCGGGCGAACTCGCGCAGCGCGGGGGCGGCGCCGACGCGGGCGACGCCGTTGCCGGCCAGCACCACGGGGTTGATCGCCGACTGGATGATCGAGACCGCCTTCAACAGGTCGGGCGCCGACGGCTCGGGGCTGCGGATCTGCGTCCGCGCGGGCAGCGGCACGGCGTCGAGGGTCGCCGCCATCACGTCCTCGGGCAGCTCGATGTGCGTGGGCCCGGGCTTCTGCGCCTGGGCGACCTTGAACGCCTTGCGCACGACCTCGGGGATGATGTGGCTCGAGTTCAGGCGCGCGTTCCACTTCGTCACCGGCTTCATGATCGAGACGATGTCGATGTACTGGTGGGACTCCTTGTGCATGCGCTCGAGGTCGCCCTGGCCGGTCAGGGCGACGAGCGGCGAGCGGTCGAGGAAGGCGTCGGCGACCGCGGTGATCAGGTTCGTGGCGCCCGGGCCGAGCGTGCCGAGGCAGACGCCGGCGCGCTGCGTGAGCCGGCCGTACATGTCAGCCATGTAGGCCCCGCCCTGTTCGTGTCGAACGGGGATGAAGTCGATAGAGGAGTTAGCCAGCGATTCATTGAGATCCAGGGTCTCCTCACCCGGGATACCGAAGACGTACTTGACCCCCTCGACCTCCAAGCACTCCACGAACAGGTCCGACGCCTTGCGCTCCATTGCCCGAAACTTCTCCCCTCCGACGGTGTCGGGCTAACGTAGCCGTAGATCACGTTTTCATGCGCGCTCGGACCTTCCTGCTCACCCTCATCGCTCTCTGCCTGCTGCCCGCGGGGACGGCGGCGGCTGCCTCGTCGAAGTTCACGATCCGCGGCGCCGGCTTCGGCCACGGCGTCGGGATGAGCCAGTACGGGGCCTACGGCTTCGCGCAGAACGGCAGCGCCTACCGCGACATCCTCGCCCACTACTACACGGGCACCGCGATCGGGGCGGTCGACGGCAACCAGCGGGTGCGCGTGCTGCTGCAGTCGGTGCGGGGCTCCGCGTCGTTCACCGGCGCTGTGCGCGCGGGCCGGCGGCGGCTCTCGTCGCGCAAGACCTACTTCGTGCGCCGCCGGGGTGCGGCCGTGCAGCTGCGCTCCGCGCGCGGCAAGCGGCTCGGCACCTACAGCGCGCTGCGCGTGACCGGCCGCGGGGGCATGGTCACGCTGCGCGGCCGCGCGGCAAACGGGCGCGTCAACGGCGCCTACCGCGGCGCGATCGACTTCAGCCCCGGGGCGTTCTCCGGCGTCGACGCCATCAACGCGCTCGCGCTCGACACCTACCTGCGCGGCGTGGTGCCGGACGAGTCGCCGCCGTCGTGGCCGATCGAGGCGCTGAAGGCGCAGGCCGTGGCCGCCCGCACCTACGCGATCGCGACGATGAAGCCGGGCGCCGGCTTCGACCTCTACCCCGACACGCGCTCGCAGGTCTACGGCGGCGTCGCGGCCGAGGAGGCCTCGACCAACCAGGCGATCGCCGAGACGCGCGGCGAGGTCGTCACCTACAACGGCGCGCCGGTCGTCACCTTCTTCTTCTCCACCTCGGGCGGACGCACCGAGGACGTCGAGAACACGCCGCTGGGCAACGAGCCGCAGCCGTGGCTGAAGTCCGTCGACGATCCCTACGACGACGCCTCCCCGCGCCACCGCTGGGGCCCGATCCGGATGACGCTCGCGCGCGCCGACGCCAAGCTCGGCTCGCTGGTCAAGGGCAAGTTCCGCGGCATCGAGGTCGTGCAGCGCGGCAAGTCGCCGCGGATCGTCGAGGCCGACGTGATCGGCAGCCGCGGGCGCACGCGCGTGACCGGCGGGCAGCTGCGGGCGCGCTTCGGCCTGTTCGACACGTGGGCGTTCTTCACCTCGATCAGCACCGGCGAGGAGCCGCCGCCCGAGCCCGAGGCGCCCGAGGGCCCGCCGACCGGCGGGACCGAGCCGTTCGGCTCCGCCGCGTGGCTGCGCCCCCACGTCATCAGCCGGCTCACCGGCCGCGTGCTGCCGGTGCTCAAGAGCGGGACCGCGCTCGTGCAGCGACGCGACGGCAAGACCTGGGTCACCGCCGGCACGGTCCACGTGCAACGCGGCGGGCGCTACGCCTACGACGTCACCGTCCCGGGCGTCTACCGGGTCCGGTACCACGACGAGCACGGCCCCGCCGTCCGCGTCTCCTGATCTCCGCCGTCATCTTCGACTGCGACGGGGTCCTGGTCGACTCCGAGGCGATCTCCAACCGGGTGCTCGCCGGTCTGCTGACCGAGATCGGCATACCGATGACGCCGGAGGCGTCGGTCGAGCAGTTCATGGGGCGGTCGTGGAAGAACGTCGTCGCCTATGCGGACGAGCGCGGCGGGCTGCCCGAGGGCTTCCGCCGCCGCTACCTCGACGGGATGTTCGCCGCCTTCGAGCAGGAGCTGCAGCCGGTGCCGGGGATCGTGGGCGCGCTCGACGCGATCACGCTGCCCAACTGCGTGGCCTCGAGCGCCTCGGTCGAGAAGATGCGCTTCACGCTCGGGCACACGGGGCTGTGGGACCGCTTCGAGGGCCGGATCTTCAGCGCCACCGAGGTCGAGCACGGCAAGCCGGCGCCCGACCTGTTCCTGCATGCCGCGGCGACGATGGGCTGGGAGCCCGCGGACTGCGCCGTGGTCGAGGACTCGCCGGCCGGCGTCGAGGCCGCGCTCCGGGCGGGCATGACCGTGTTCGGCTACGCCGGGACCACGCCACGCGAGCGCCTCGACGGCGCCCGCGTCTTCGCCGACATGGCGGAGCTGCCGGGGCTGCTTCAGCCCTCGTAGAGCCGCGCGAGCGTCTCCGCGACGCACACCGGCTTCTCGCTGCCCTCGTGCTCGAACGTGAGCTGGAGCGTGACCTGGGCGCCGCCCTGGATCGGCTCGACGCTCGCGAGCTTGGCGCTCATGCGCACCTTGCCGCCGACGGGCAGCGGAGCCGGGAAGCGGACCTTGTTGAGCCCGTAGTTGACGCCGAACGCGAAGCCCTCGAACTTGAGGATCTGCTCGGAGAACCTGGGCGCCAGCGAAAGCGTGTAGTAGCCGTGGGCGATCGTGCCACCGAACGGCGTGTCCTTCGCGCGCTCGACGTCCACGTGGATCCACTGGTGGTCGCCGGTGACGTCCGCGAAGGTGTCGATGTCCTTCTGGGTGACCTCGAACCAGTCGCTGGTGCCGAGGTCCTGGCCCTCGGCCTCCGTGAGCTGTTCGAGGCCGGTGATCGTCGTCGTCATGCGCGGCACTATAGGTTGCGGTTGATGGCCGGACCGCTGCTCGTCGCCGACGCTCCACACCTGCTCTACCGCGCGTTCTACGCGCTGCCGGATTCGATCACCGGCCCGGACGACCAGCCGGTCAACGCGCTGCTGGGCTCGGTCAACGTGACGCTGCAGGTGATCGAGGAGCACGCGCCGCGCGCGATCGTCATGTGCTTCGGCGCCGAGGCGGCCGACTACCGGACCGACGCGTTCCCCGCCTACCACGCCGACCGCCCGCCGATGCCGGACGGGCTGGCGGTGCAGTGGGCGAAGGCGCCGGCGCTGTACGAGGCGTTCGGCTGGACCGTGCTCGACCACGACGGGCTCGAGGCCGACGATCTCCTGCACTCGCTCGCGCTCGACGAGGAGCGGGCGGGCGGCAAGGCGCTGATCTTCACCGGCGACCGCGACCTCTTCCAGTGCGCGACCGAGAACGTCCACATCCTCATGCAGCAGGCGCGCAAGGGGTTCACCGAGATGGGGCCCGAGGAGGTGCGCGAGCGCTACGGCATCGGGCCCGAGCAGGTGCCGGACTTCATCGCGCTGCGCGGCGACCCGTCCGACGGCCTCCCGGGGGCGAAGGGCATCGGCGCCAAGACCGCGGCCGACATCCTCCAGCGCAAGGGCGACCTCGAGCACGCGATCCTCGGCGCGATCCGCGAGAAGCCGTCGGTGCGGCGCGCGCTGATCGAGCAGGCCGACGAGCTGCGCTCGTTCAAGGAGATCGCGACGCTGGTGGAGGTCGAGCTCGACACGGTCGAGGACCGCGAGAGCGACTGGGCCGGCGGGGCCAAGGCCGCGCGCGAGCTGGGGATGAACCGGCTCGCCGAGCGGCTGGAGAAGCTCGCCGACGACCACTGAGGACTACCGCAGCGCTGCAGATGCCGGTAGCGTCGCGGGAGCGCGATGGGCCCCATCCTGGTCGGCCGAGAGCAAGACGTGGCGGTGGCGCTCGAGAGCCTCGAGCTGCTCGCCGCGGGGCCCAGCGCGCTCGCGATCGAGGGCGAGGCGGGCATCGGCAAGAGCGCGCTGTGGCAGCTCGCGGTCGGTGCCGCGCGTGAGCACGGACTGCGGGTGCTCGAAGCGCGCCCGTCGGAGGCCGAGCGCGCACTCTCCTACGCGGCGCTCGGCGACCTGCTGCGCCCCGCGCTCGACGCGATCGAGGGGCTGCCGGAACCGCAGCGACGAGCGCTCGAGGTCGCGCTGCTGGTCGCCGACCCCGACGGCGCCGGGCCCGACCAGCGGGCGATCGCCGTCGCGACGCTCGGCGCACTGCAGACGCTGAGCGCCGAGCGGCCGGTGGCGCTCGCGATCGACGACGTGCAATGGCTCGACGCGGACTCCGCGCGGGCGCTCACGTTCGCACTGCGGCGGCTCGCCGCCGAGCCGCTGCTCGCCCTGCTGGCGCGGCGCGGCGACCGGCCCGCGGCGCTGCCGCTCGGGCTCGACGCGTGGGACGAAGGGCGCGTCCTGCGCGTGCGGCTCGCGCCACTTGGGCCGACGGACATGCACACGCTGCTCGCCGAGCGGCTCGGGCTGCGGCTCGCGCGGCCGCTGCTCCTCCGCGTCCATGCCGCCGCGGCGGGCAACCCCCTGTACGGGCTCGAGCTGGGCCGTGCCCTGCTCCGGCATGAGGGCCGGCTCGCCCCGACGGCGGCGCTGCCGGAGCCCGAGACGCTCGAAGGCGTCGTCGCCGAGCGGCTGGACGCGCTCTCGTCAGCCGCCCAGTTGGCGCTCGCCGCCGTGGCGGCGCTGGCGGAGCCACGCCCAGCGGTGGTCGGCGCGGTCACGGACGAAACGGCGGGCGGGCTTGAGGAGGCGCTGGAGAGCGGGGTGCTTCAGCTCCACGACGAGCGCCTGCAGCTCGCGCACCCGCTGTTCGGCTCGGTGGCCGCGGCGCGCTTGCGGCCCGACCGCCGCCGCGACCTGCACCGCCGGCTGGCCGAGCTGGTCGACGACTTCGAACAGCACGCGCTGCACATCGCGCTCGCCGCCGAGGCACCCGACCGCGACGCATCGCAGGTCGTGGCGGAGGCGGCGCGCCGCGCCGGGGCGCGCGGTGCGCCTGACGCCGCACTCCAGCTCGTCGAGCACGCGCTGCGGCTCGCGCCCGCCGAGCCCGCTGCCGCGCGCGCCGGGCTGTGGATCGAAGCCTCCGACCTCGCGTTCGCCGCCGGCGACACGGAGCGCGCGAACCGGCTGCTGCGCGACGCGCTCGAGCTCGCCGAGCCCGCCCAGCGGTCCTCAGTGCTCGCGCGCCTCGCGATGCTCGCCACCTACGACGGCAGCATCCGCGAGGCGCGGGACCTCGGTGAGCAGGCGCTGCGCGAGCTGGGCGATGACCCGGCCGCGCGCGTGGTCGTGCGACGCCGGCTCGCGCTCGCCCACCTGCTGCGCGCTGAGCTGGCGGACGCCGAGCGGCATGCGGCGAGCGCGGCGGAGCTCGCGGAAGCCTCCGAGCCGCGCGAGTCGGCGGCGCGCGCGCTCGCCAACCTGGCGTGCATCCAGGCCCTCCGCGGCCGTTGGGCCGACGCGTCGCCGAACATCGATCGCGCGCTCGCGCTCGAGGGCGCCCCTGGGGTCGCCTCGATCGACGACTCGCCGAGCGCCGTCGCCGGGCTGATGCTGATGTACCAGGGCGAGCTCGCCGCCGCGCGCTCGCGGCTCCGGCACGCACTCGCGCAAGCCCAGGCCGCCGGCGGCGACCCGCTCAGTACCGGCCTGCTGTTCGCGCTCAGCGACCTCGAGAGCCGGGCCGGGCGCTTCCACGAGGCGCGTGCGCTGGCCCTCCGCGGCCTGACCGCGTCGGAGCAGACGGATCAGCGGACGGAGCGGAGCGTCCTCCTGTTTGCGCAGGCGCTCGCCGAGGCGCACCTCGGCGTGGGCGACGGCGGGCTCGCCGCCGCGGAGGAGGGGCTGGCCATCGCCGAGCGCGCGGAGCACCGGTTCGCCGCGGCGCAGAACCGCTGGGCGCTCGGGCACCTCGCGCTCTCCGCCGGGCGGGCGGACGCGGCCTGGGCCGCGCTCGAGCCCGCGGTGACCCTGCTGCGCGAGGGCGACGTGGGCGAGCCAGGCGTGATCCCCGTCCACGCGGAGGCCATCGACGCGCTGCTCATGCTCGGCGACGTCGAGCGGGCGCGCACGCTCGTGGCGGAACTCCACGCGACGGCTCGCTGGCCGTGGCTGCGCGCCGCCGCGGCTCGCTGCCGCGGGCTGCTGCTGGCGGCCGAGGGGGACACGGAGACCGCGCTGCGCGAACTCGCCGATGCACTCGAGCAACACCGCGCGCTCGACATGCCGTTCGCGCTGGCGCGCACCGAGCTCGCGCTCGGGAGCGCACAGCGGCGTGCCAAGCAGCGCGCTGCCGCGCGGGCGTCGCTGGCGCAAGCCGAGGCGGCGTTCGAGGCGCTCGGTGCGGAGCGGTGGGCCGAGCGCGCCCGCGGCGAAGCGGCGCGGCTCGCCGGCCGCCGGCCGAGCGACGACGCCGGCCTGACCGCGACCGAGCGCGGCGTGGCCGAGCTCGCCGCGGCGGGGCGGTCGAACCGCGAGATCGCCGGCGAGCTGTTCGTCTCCGAGCGCACGGTCGAGGCCAACCTCACGCGCGTCTACCGCAAGCTCGGCGTGCGCTCCCGAACCGAGCTCGCGCGGCGCCTCCCCCCGGCTTAGGCCCCCCGCGGTCCCGGCCAAACCATGTGGGTTCCCCCACTTTCGCGTGCGAGCGGCGGACCGTAGGTTCCGTCGCACATCGATCCGCGACCACCGTCCAGCGCCCGCGGATCCCGATCGCCCACAGGGGCACCGGAGGTCCTCATGCTCGTCCACCGACGCATTACGCGTTCGCTCGCCCTCGTCTGCGCCACGGCCGCCGTCGCGGCAGCCCCCTCGACCGCGCTCGCGCGGCCGGCGTTCGACGCGCCGCAGCCGGCGTCCAACCCGCCCGGGCACCCGGGGAGCAACGGCAGCCGCGGCGCCACCGCGGAGCCCCAGACCGTCGTGCGCGAGGTCCAGACCGGCGGCGACCAGACCGTCGCGCTCGTCCTCTCGGGCACCGCGCTGCTCGTCGCTGTCGCCGGCGCCGGCGTCGCCGGCCAGTCGCGCCGCCGCGTGGGCCGCCTCGCCCACCCGCAGGTCTGACCTTCAGGCCGTGATGGGGCTCTACCTCGTCGAGTCCTTCGTCGGAGGCGCGACGGCGGTCGACTGCGCGGCGCGGGCCGGACTGGCCCGTGCCGCCGCGGTCGATGCCGGGCGCGAAGGAGCGGCCGTGCGCTTCGTCGACTGGATGCTCGTCCCTGAAGACGAGATCTGCTTCTACTTCTTCACCGCCGGCTCGCGCGCGGACGTCGCCCGCGTCAGCGAGCACGCGGGTCTCGGTCACGACCGGATCGTCGCGGCGCTGTGACGGGGTCAGGCGCTGTCCGCTCGGGTCCCGCCCGGGCGGACGGCGTCGCCACCCGCCTCGCGCGCCTGGCCGAGCCAGCGGTCGACGCGCAGCTTGAACTCGCTCGCGTCCTCGCCGAGCCAGCCCGCCCAGCCCACCGAGGCGGTCAGCTCGACGGTCTCCGCTCCGACCGTGAACGGGGCGGCGGAGATGCAGCGGCGCAGGCGCTCGGCGGCGCGGTGGGTGCCGTCGCGGTCGGTGTCGGGGAGCATCATCAGGAACTCGTCGCGCTCCCAGCGGACGATCACGTCGCCGCTGCGCAGCGTGCGGGCGAGGCGCGCGCCGGCGTCGTGGAGGACGGCGTTGAGTCCCTCCGGCGGCAGTGCGTCGAGCCCGTCGAGCCCGGCCTTGACCAGCGCGAGCGCGTGCCCGTGGCGGGTCGAGCGGGCGACGAAGAGGTCGAGCTCGCGCTCGCCGAGGCGGCGGTTGCCGAGGCCCGTGACCGGGTCCGTGAGTCCCTCGGGCTCTGACTCGGCGTCGCGGCTGCGCTTGACGGCGAGCGCGCCCGCCACCGCAGCCATCAGCTCGCCCGGGTCGACGGGATCCTGCAGGCACGTGTGCGCTCCCGCGCGCAGCAGCGACGCCCGGACCTTCGGCGGCGCGGAGCCGCTGAGCACGATCACGGGCGCGACCGGCACGTGCGCCCGCCGCTCCAGCGCGGCGAGCACCGCAGCGGCGGGATCCGCGCGGACGACGACGATGACGTCAGGCACCGGCCCGAGCGCCTCCGCGGGTAACCGCGCGTCGGCGTCGTGGCCTTCCGCGCCGAGCGCACGTACGAGCGGTTCGTGGCCGCCCTCAGCGACAACGAGAACGCGGCCTCCGTCCATCCGCCAACCCTACGGCGTGAACTTGACGGTGATCACGTCGCCGTCCTGCATCGCGTAGTCGCGACCCTCCAGCCGCAGCACGCCCTTGTCGCGCGCCGGCGCGTAGCCGCCGGACTCGACCAGCGCGTCCCACCCGATGACCTCGGCGCGGACGAATCCGCGCTGGATGTCGGAGTGGATCTCGCCCGCGGCGTGCCACGCCGAGAGGCCGCGGCGCAGGTGCCAGGACTGCGCGGGCTTGTCCTCGCCGGCGGTGAAGAACGCGATCAGGTTCAGCAGCGAGAACGCGCCGTGCACGACCCGCGCGAGCCCGGACTCGGAGATCCCGAGCTCCTCGCGCATCGACGACGCCTCGTCGTCCTCGAGCTCGCCGAGCTCGGCCTCGAGCCGGGAGGAGATCGCGACCGCGGCGGCGTCGCGGCCCGACGCGTGCTCTGCCACGACGGCCGGCACCTCGTCGTCGCCCTCGGACACGTTCGCGACGTAGAGCACCGGCTTGGCGGTCAGCGCGCCGAGGTCGCGCGCCGCGTTCGGCGCGTCGTCGGGGACGGGCACGGAGCGCACGGGCCGCCCCGCCTGCAGCGCCTCGATCGCCGCCTGCAGCCACTTCTCCTCGGCCACCGACGAGCGGTCGCCCGAGCGCGCCTCGCGCACGACCCGCGCGTGCCGGCGCTCGGCCTGCTCGAGGTCGGCGTAGATCAGCTCGGTCTCGATCGTGTCCATGTCCGCGGCGGGGTCGACGCGGCCCTCCGGGTGGATCACGTTCGGGTCGTCGTGTGCGCGGACGACGTGCAGCAGCGCATCGGTCTCGCGGATGTTGGCCAGGAACTGGTTGCCGAGGCCCTCGCCCTTGTGCGCGCCCGCCACGAGCCCGGCGATGTCGTGGAACTCGATCGTGTCCGGCACGACGTTCGAGGAGCGCACGATCCGCGCGACCTCGTTCAGCCGCTCATCCTCGACCCCGACCACCGCGACGTTCGGCTCGATCGTCGTGAACGGGTAGTTCGCGGCCTGCGCGCCCGCCTGCGACAGCGCGTTGAACAGCGACGACTTGCCCGCGTTGGGCATGCCGACGATGCCGACCTTCATCATCGGCCGAAGCTCCCCAGGAGCGTCCCGAGGCCCGCGCCGGCGGCTATGTCGGACGGGTAGTGCACGCCGAGGTACAGGCGCGAGAGCGCCATCGCCACCGCGCCGCAGTACAGCGGCCCGGTCGGCAGCAGCCCCGTGAACGCCCGCGCCGCCGCGAACGACGAGGTGGAGTGCGAGGACGGGAACGACAGGCCGGTCGGCGTCGCCATCAGGTGCGGCAGGTCCTCGACCACCGGCCGCGGGCGCCCGATCGACCACTTGATCGAGCTCGAGGTCAGATACGCGCAGCCGACGACCGCCGTCGCACGGATCCAGCGCGGGCGCTTCGCTCGATCCAACGCGGCGCCCGCCAGCCCCACGCCGAGCCAGACGAGCCCGTGCTCACCCAGCGCCGAGTAGCGGCGCACCCAGCGCACCGTCTCCGGCGTCCGCGCCAATGTGCGCAGGCGCTTGTAGAGCGCGAGATCCAGCGCGTTGGCGCGGACCCGCAGGGACTGCTTGGCGTCGGTGCTCAGAAGCCGATGCGGTGCTCGTCGGACTCGACGCGCAGGTAGACGACCTGCCCGACGTCGACCAGAACGGCACCGTCGGCGGCCTCGACCTCGTGCCAGCGCTCCTTGCCGTCGCGCAGCACGGTGCGCAGCTCGTTGAGCTGCGACTCCGACAGCCGCAGCGAGAGCACCTGGCCGCCGGCGAAGCCGACCGCCGCCTTCCGCGTGGGATCAGGCATGGACAGCCGCCGGTTGCACGATCTCGGTCAAGACACCACCTGAGGACGAAGGATGCAGGAACGCCACTTGCGACTGCCGGATACCCGTGCGCGGCGACTCGTCGATCAGCCGCAGTCCCTGGTCGCGCAGCCGCCGAAGGACGGCCTCGATGTCGTCGACCTGGTAGGCGACGTGGTGCAGCCCCGGGCCGCGCTTGGCCAGGAACTTGCCCACCGGCGTGTCGTCATGCAGCGGCGCGAGCAGCTCGACATGGTTCTCTCCGACGTCGAGCAATGCCGCCTCGACGCCCTGCTCCGACACCGTCTCGCGGTGCACGAGCGAGAGCCCGTAGACGTTGACGTGGAGGTCGATCGCCTCCTCGAGGTCGGTGACCGCGAGGCCGACGTGGTCGATACGCCCGAACATCGGCCGGAGTCTAGACGCACCCGCGCCGGTAGCCTGGACTCGCGTGCGCATCGCGCTGATCGCCAACGCGGCCTCCGGAGGAGGCCTCGACACGGAGCCGCTCGCGGACAAGATGCGCCGCCACGGCGCAGAAGTCCGGGCTTGCGGCTGCGATCCCGAGGACTTCGCGGGCGCCGCCGAATGGGGCCCCGAGCGCGTCGCCGTGGCCGGTGGGGACGGCACGGTCGGCACCGCCGCGGAGCTCGCCGGCCGCCTGAACGTCCCACTGGCGGTCATTCCGACCGGCACCGCCAACGACTACGCGCGCGCCTCCGAGCTGCCCACCGACCCCGACGAGGCATGCGACCTGGCCGCTACCGGCACCGAGCTGCGCCCGATGGAGCTCGGCCGCCTCGCTGACGGGCGCCCGTTCGTCAACGTCGCGAGCGCCGGCCTGGCCTCCGCCGCGGCCCGCCGTGCCGAGCCGCTCAAGTCGTTCTTCGGCCCGCTCGCCTATCCGCTGGGTGCGCTGCGCGCCGCCGTCTCCGAGCAGCCGCTGCGCTGCACGGTCTCCGCCGGCGGCGAGGAGGTCTTCGACGGCGAGGCCTGGCAGGCGATCGTGGCGGTCACCGGCGCGTTCGGCGGCGGCGCCGACATCGGCGCCGCAGACCCCGAGGACGGCGTGCTCGACGCCGCCATCCTGCCCGCCGGCTCGCGCTTCGGGCTCGCCCGCCGCGCCTGGGGCATGCGCCGCGGCACGATCGCCGAGCAGGGCGACGTCTGCCACGCCCGCGGCACCGTGGTCGAGGTCGACCTGCCGTCGGGCACCGAGTTCAACGTCGACGGCGAGGTGTGCGACCAGGGCATGGAGCGCATCACCGTCGAGCACCACGCCTACGACCTGGTGGTCGGCTGATGCCGTTCGGCAACCGCGACCTCGCGGTCGACCTCGGCACCGCCAACACGCTCGTGTTCGAGCGCGGCCGCGGCATCGTCGTCTCCGAGCCGTCGGTGATCGCCGTCGACGCCGACCGCGGCGAGGTCTACGCCGTCGGCGACGAGGCGCACCGGATGATCGGCCGCACCCCCGCGACGATCTCCGCCACGCGCCCGCTGCGCCACGGCGTGATCGCCGACTTCGAGGTCACCGAGCAGATGCTGCGCTACTTCCTGCGCAAGGCGCAGGCCAGCCGCTGGTCGCGCCCGCGCGTCGTCATGTGCGTGCCGTCCGGCGTCACCGAGGTCGAGACGCGGGCGGTCGAGGAGGCGTGCCTGAGCGCCGGCGCGCGCCAGGTCGCGCTGATCGAGGAGCCGATCGCCGCCGCCATCGGGGCCGGGCTCGACATCGCCGAGCCGACCGGCCACATGGTCGTCGACATCGGCGGCGGCACGTCCGAGGTCGCGGTCATCTCGATGGGCGAGATCGTGGTGGAGAGCTCGCTGCGGCTGGCCGGCTACGACCTCGACGAGGCGATCATGGCCTACGTCCGCCGCCACGCGAACCTGGCGATCGGCCAGCCGAGCGCGGAGGAGATCAAGATGGTCGCCGGCTCCGCCTTCCCGATGCCGCAGACCGTCGAGGTCGAGGTGCGGGGCCGCGAGCTGCTCTCCGGCCTGCCGCGCACGGTGATGCTCGACTCCGACGACATCCGCGAGGCGCTCGCCGAGCCGGTGCAGACGATCGTCGACGCCGTCCGGGAGACGCTCGACCAGACGCCGCCCGAGCTGTCCTCGGACATCCTCGTCAACGGGATCCTGCTGGCCGGCGGCGGCGCGCTGCTGCACGGGCTGGTCGAGCGGCTGGAGCAGGAGACCTCGATGCCGACGCGGATCGCCGACTCGCCGCTGACCTGCGTCGCCGTCGGCGCCGGCGAGTCGCTCGAGGAGTTCGAGGCGATCGCGCGGCGCCAGGCGCTCGCCCGCCGCTCCGCGCGCCGCCCGGGTGCGCGCTCGCATCGCATGCGCCGGTAGGCTCGCGCCGCGATGATCGACCACCTCAAGCTCTTCGTGGCCGACCCGGCCGCCAGCCGCGCGTTCTACGAGGCCGCGCTCAAGCCGCTCGGCTACCGCGTGATGCTCGAGCCGGCGCCGGGCGTGGTCGGCATGGGCGCCGACCGCCCCGACTTCTGGCTCGCGCCCGCCGACGGCCCGACCACCTTCTCCCACGTCTGCTTCCGCGCCGACTCGGAGGAGCAGGTCAAGCGCTTCCACGCCGCGGCGCTCGCCGCCGGCGCGACCGACAACGGCCAGCCCGGCCCGCGGCCGCACTACCACCAGAACTACTACGGAGCGTTCGCGCTCGACCCCGACGGCAACAACGTCGAGGCCGTCTACCACGGCGCGATGCAGCCCTAGGCTGACTCTTCGTTCGGCGTCGGCTTGATCGCGACGACGCGCAGGCCCTGGCCGGGCGAGCGCGAGAAGCGCGGCGTGCCGGACATGATGCGCTCGATGTCGTCGCGCTCGAGCACCTCGTTCTCGAGCAGCTCGCGGGCGAGCTCGTCGAGCTGGTCGCGGTGCTCGAGGATCAGCTTCGAGGCGCCGCGCAGCGCCTCGTCGGTCAGGTGCTGCTGCTCCTCGTCGCGCAGCTCGCGCGTGCGGTCGGAGACGAGGCCGCCCTCGTGCGAGACGCGGCGCGAGGTGATCGTGGTGCCCATCGCGTAGTCGTGGACCATCGAGCGCGAGATCTCCGCGACGCGCAAGAGGTCGTCGGAGGCGCCGGTGGTGATCGCGCCGAACACGATCTCCTCCGCGGCGCGGCCGCCGAGCAGCACGGTCATGTAGTCGATCAGCTCCTCGCGGGTCTTGAGGTAGCGATCCTCCTCCGGGAGGTTGAGCGTGTAGCCCAGCGCGCGCCCGCGCGGCACGATCGAGATCTTGTGCACGCGATCGACGCCCGGGAGCAGCTCGGCGCACAGCGCGTGGCCCGCCTCGTGGAAGGCGACGACGCGGCGCTCGTGGTCGTTGAGCGTGCGGCGCGACTGCATGCCGGCCACCACGCGCTCGAGCGCGGAGTCGAAGTCGGCGTGCGCGATGAACTCGCGACCCTTGCGGGCCGCGAAGATCGCCGCCTCGTTGCAGAGGTTCGCGAGGTCGGCGCCGGTGAGGCCCGACGTCTGGCGGGCGATCATCGCGAGGTCGACGTTGCCGAGCGGCTTGCCGCGCGTGTGCACCTTCAGGATCTCCTCGCGGCCGGCCACGTCGGGCGGCGAGACGAAGATCTGGCGGTCGAAGCGGCCCGGGCGCAGCAGCGCCGAGTCGAGCTTCTCGAGCAGGTTGGAGGCGGCGATCACGACGACGTCGCCGCAGTTGCCGAAGCCGTCCATCTCGACGAGCAGCTGGTTGAGCGTCTGCTCGCGCTCGGAGTTGTTGTCCGAGCCGCGCTCGCCGCCGACGGCGTCGATCTCGTCGATGAAGATGATCGCCGGGCGGTTCTCACGGGCGAGCTTGAACAGCCGCCGGATGCGCGCGGCGCCGAGGCCGGCGAACATCTCGACGAACGCGGCGGCCGACTGCGAGTAGAAGTTCGCGCCCGCCTCGTGGGCGACGGCCTTGGCCAGCAGCGTCTTGCCGGTGCCAGGCGGGCCGTGGAGCAGGATGCCGCGCGGCACGGTGGCGCCGAGCTTCGCGAAGCGCGCGGGGTCACGCAGGAACTCGACGACCTCCTGGAGCTCGGCCTTCGCCTCGTCGGCGCCGGCCACCTCGGCCCAGCCGATCGCGCCCTTCGCCTCCGGCTTGATCTCCGTCGGCTTGGTGCGCGGCATCATCTTGAGCGTGCGCCAGATGAAGTAGACCAGCAGCCCCATGAAGATGATCGGGGCCCACGTCTGCAACCAGGCCGAAACCGAGTCCCAGGAATACCAAGCTGGGGACTCTGGAACCGGGACCTGCTGGGTCGTCTGAGCGAGCAGCGTGAACAGCGTGGCCTCCCTGCCAGTGGTTGATCAGGCAGGTTGGCAGAGCCTACGCCGCTTCACAATGAGGCGTGGACCTTAGTTCTAGGCCTCGGCGCGGAGGATCTCCGCGAGCGCTGCGCGCCCCACTTCGAGCTGGCGCTCGTCCGGCTCGCGCGTGCCGATCAGCCGCTGGATCTCGAAGCCCGGCCGCCTGAGCGCCTGCGCGAGCTTCGTCTCGGCGTTGCGCTCGCACCACGCGAACACCTCGACGGCCACCGCGGTCGACGCGAGCGCGACCGCGCCGCCCGCCACCGGGCCCGGCTTGTCGAGCGCGCGCCGCAGGATCAGGGTGCCGGCGAGGTTGGAGGCGAGCAGCGGCGCGACGAGGTGCGAGCCGCAGCGGTCGTGCTCCTTGGACGCGTCGCCGGCGTCCTCCTTGTCCTGCTCGTAGGCGGCGATCGCCTTGTGCTCGACGCCGTGGTACTCGGCGAGCTCGCCGCCGCGCAGCGCGAACAGCGCCGGCGCGACCGAGGCGATCGCGGCGATCGACTCGCCGCCGAAGCCGCGGAGGCGCTTGCGCGCGAGCGCACCGGTGAGGGAGGCGCCCGCCGCCACGGTCAGCACGGAGACGTCCTGGAACGGGAGCTTCACCTCGGGCAGCCCGCGCTTGACCAGCGGGATCACCGCCATCGCCTCGGCGAGCCGCGCGACGCCGCGCACGCCCGGCACGCTGTCGACGGCACGCAGCCGCGGCTTCTTGCCCGAGGCGACCTTGATCTCGCCCGCGTCGGTCCGCACCGCGGCGGCCCACTGGGTCGGGCCATGAACGAGCAGCCCGTTGCGCAGCGCCATCCCTCCGAGGCGGAGCTTCTTCGTTTCCGTCATGCCAGCAGCCTCCTCGGCAGCTCGTAGAAGAACCGCGCGGCGAAGCCGAGGTCGCGGACGTCGATCCGCTCGTCGGCGCCGTGGACCAGCGGCCAGGTGTCGTACAGCGTCATGTTCTGCATCGGGAAGAAGCCGTAGGCGACGCAGTCGGGGAACGCGTCGCGGAACGTGCGCGAGTCGGTGAAGGCCCAGAACGCGATCGGCACGACCTCGGCGCCGGGCTCGGCGTCGCCGATCCAGTCGCGGATCGCGTCCATCAGCGGGGACTCGACCGGCGAGCTGTTGCCGATCACTTCCTCGAGCGGCTCGATCTCGATCCCGTCGGTGTCGCCGAGCGCCTCGCGGACGCGGGCCATCGTCTCCTCGGCGCCCATGCCGGAGGGCATGCGGCAGTCGACCTTGAGCTCCGCACGGGCGGGGATCACGTTGATCTTGGCCGACGCCTCGATGATCGTGGGCGCGAAGGTGACGCCGAACGTCGGCTCGATCACCGCCGCAAGCCGCTCGTCGGTGCCGCGCATCGTGGCCAGCGCGCCGTCGGGGTCGGCGGGGTCGAGCCCCATCGCCGACAGGAAGGCGCGCGGCGGGTCGGTGAGGTCGTGGGTGACCGGCGCCCTGCCGAGCCGCTCGACGTACGGGAGCAGCTTGAGCAGCGCGTTGTCCGCGAGCGAAGGCAGCGACGCGTGGGCCGCGCGGCCGCTCGCGCGGACGGCGAAGCGGAACGTCCCCTTCTCGGCGCAGGCGACGCCGAAGAGGCGCCGCCCGTCATACGGCACGACGCAGCCGGCGCCCTCGTTGAGCAGCATGTCGCAGCGCGCGAGGTCCGGGCGCTCCTGGACCAGCCACTGCGCGCCGACGAGCCCGCCGACCTCCTCGTCGGCGACCGAGATGATCTTCAGCTCGCCGCGCGGCGGCCGCCATCCCTCGCGCGCCAGCGCGGCGCCGGCGACGACCTCGGCGGCGGTCTGCGACTTCATGTCGACCGCGCCGCGCCCCCACACGAAGCCGTCGTGCAGCTCGCCCGACCACGGGTCGCGCGACCAGTCCTCGGGCGACGCGAGCACGGTGTCGACGTGCGAGAGGTAGCCGAGCACAGGACCCTCCGACTCCCCGCGAAGCCGCGCGACGAGGTTCGGCCGCTCGTCCGACGTGCCGGCGAGCTCGCACTCGAAGCCGGCCTCCTCCAGGTACGCCTTCAGCCACTGCTGGCACTCCCGCTCGTTGCCGGGCGGGTTGACGGTGTTGAAACGGATCAGGTGGCCGAGGACATCGGCGGTCTCCTCCTGGAGGTCCACTCCGGTCAGGTTAGGGCCTGCGCGATGCAACCCGCCGCGGCCACCAGCAGCACGACGGCGATCGCCTTGATCAGCGCCGCCTCCGACAGCCGCCCCGTCAGGCGCGAGCCGAGCAGCGCGCCGGGGATCGACGCGGCGCCGCCGACCGCGATCAGGTCGAGGTCGGGCGCCGCGTTGGGGAGGTGCGCGAGCGAGCCGGCGACGCCGACGAAGACGCCCACGGTCACGTTCGTCCCGACCGCGCGCTGCGGCGTCTCGCCGACCCAGCGCAGGATCGCGGGCATCCGCAGCGAGCCGAGGATCAGGCCGACGAGCCCGCCGAGGAGCCCGATCACCGCGCCGCTCGCGACCGCCGCGCGGACGTCGAGCTCGCCACCGTCGCCGCCCGCCGGCTTCGGGGGGTTGCGCAGCAACTCGACCGCGGACTGGATCAGCACGGCGGCGATGACGGCCAGCAGCAGCGAGTCCGGGATCGCGCCCGCGAGGTAGCCGCCGGCGACCGCGCCGACCACCGACGGCGGCGCCATCCACGCCACGAGCCGCCAGTTGATGCGGCCGTGGCGGATGTGCACGGTCGCCGCGGTCAGCGCGGCGATCGCGGAGATCGCGAGGTTGGCGCCGCCGCCCGCCGCGGTCGACGACGCGACGAGCAGCGTCGCCGGCAGCCGGATGTTGCCGAGCACGAGCCCGACCAGGCCGCCCGCGAAGGCGACCAGGAAGCACCACAGCGCGAAGAGCGCGAGGTCCAACTACGCCGCGGGGACCGAGGACACTCCCTCGTCCCGCGTCAGGCGGTGCGCGAAGTACACGGGCACCGCCGAGAGCGCGATCACGAGCACGCCCACCACATTGACGATCGGGAGCTGGTTGGGTCGTGACAGGTTGGTGAGGATCCAGATCGGCAGCGTCTGCGACGCGCCGGCGGTGAACGTGGTGACGATCACCTCGTCGAACGAGAGCGCGAACGCGAGCAGCGCGCCCGCCACGAGCGCCGAGCGCAGCGCCGGGAAGGTGACGTAGCGGAACGTCTGCCAGGTCGAGGCGCCGAGGTCGGCCGAGGCCTCCTCGAACGAGCCCGACATCCGCCGCAGCCGCGCGACGGCGTTGTTGAAGATCACGACGATGCAGAACGTGGCGTGGCCGACGATCACCGTGAACAGGCCGAGCCCGACGCCGAACGGCTCGAGCACCTCGCGGAACGTCGCGTTGAGCGCCATGCCGGTGACGATGCCCGGCAGCGCGATCGGGAGCAGCACGAGGAACGACACCGCCTCGCGGCCGAAGAAGCGGTAGCGCGCGACCGCCAGCGCCGCCAGCGAGCCGAGCACGATCGCGATCGCCGTCGCGCCGAGCCCGGCCTTCAGCGACGTCAGCAGCGCGTCGCGGACGCCGGGGTTGTGGAACGCCTTGCCGAACCACTCGAGCGTGAAGCCGGGGATCGGCCACGTCTGCGTGCGCCGCTCGTTGAACGCGTACAGCGCGATCACCAGCAGCGGGACGTAGATGAACGCGAGCGTGAGCCCGGTGAGGAACCGCAGCAGCGCGCGCATGCCGGGCGAGATCGCCATCAGAGTTGGTCGAACGCGCCGAACCGCCGCGCGGTCAGCAGGTAGAGGATCATGACCGCCACCGGCACCGTCGCGAACGCCGCGGCGAGCGGCAGGTTGTTCGCCACGCCGACGTTGTTGTAGACGACGTTGCCGATGAACTGCGTGCTCGAGACGAGCCCCGGCGTGATGTAGTCGCCGAGCGTCAGCGAGAACGTGAAGATCGAGCCCGCCACCAGCGCCGGCAGCGCGAGCGGGAGCACCACGCGGCGCAGCGTCGTCCACGGCTTGCCGCCGAGGTCACCCGAGGCGTCGAGCAGCGAGTCGGGGATCCGCTCGAGCCCGGCGTAGACCGGGATGATCATGTACGGCAGCCACAGGTAGGAGAAGACGAGCCACGTGGCGACGTTGCCGAACCCGGGGCCCTTGAGGCCGAACGGGTCGAGCGCCCAGTTGAGGATCCCGTCCTCGGCGAGGATCGTGCGCCACGCGTAGACCTTCACGAGGTAGCTCGACCACAGCGGCATCAGCACCGCGACGAGCAGCAGGTTGCGCGTCCGCGGCGTCGCCACCTTGGCCATGAAGAACGCGATCGGGAACGCGATCACCGCGTCGGTGACCGTCACCGCGGCGGCGATCGCGATCGTCCGCACCACGATCGTCCGGTAGACGTCCCCCTCCCACAACGTCTGGAAGTTCTGGAACGAGAAGCCGCGCACCACCTCGCCGCTGAACGTGTCGAGGTGCCAGAACGCGGCGACGAACAGGACCGCGAGCGAGCCCAGGTACGCGATGCCGAGCCAGCCGAGCGGCCCCGCCAGCAGCAATGAGAGCTGCAGCCGGGGCCGCCCGTGCAGGTGGCTTTTCTTCTTCAGCCCTTGATCTCCGTCCACGCCTGGACCCATTCGGAGTAGTCCTTGCAGACCGCCCCGCGGTCGTCACCGCACTCCTTGCGCGGCGTGGTCCAGTACGAGACCTGGTCGAAGTAGGCCTCGTCGTCGGCGTGGAAGATCTTGCAGTGGTCCTTGGCCGCGGTCTCGGCGCACGCCTTGGCGTTCGACGGCGCCTCCCCGAACCACTCGGCCACCGCGGCGTTCGCCTTCGGCGACACGATGTGGTCCATCCACATGTACATGCAGTTCGGGTTCTTGGCCTTGGACGAGATCATCCAGGTGTCCGACCACCCGGTCGCGCCCTCCTTCGGCAGCACCGTCTTGATCGGCACCTTGTCGGCCTCGAGCAGGTTCGCGATCACCTGCCAGGTCGTGCCGATGGTCGAGTTGCCGTTCGCGAAGGCCGCCTGCTCCTTCGTGTAGTCCGACCAGTACTCGCCGATGTTCTCGCGCTGCGCCTTGAGCAGGTCGACGGACGCCTGGAACTGCTTGTCGTCGAGCTCGTAGACGTTGTCGATCTTGAGGTCGGGCTTGGTCGCCTTCAGGTACAGCGCCGCGTCGGCGATGTAGATCGGGTTGTCGTAGGCCGTGACCTTGCCCTTGTTGGCCGACGCCTGGTCGAAGACCGCGCCCCACGAGTCCGGCGCCTGCTTGATCTTGTCCGAGCGCCACATCAGCAGGTTCGCGCCGCGGCCGTGCGGGATGCCGTACGGCGTGCCGTCGACCGAGTTCCACGGCTTGTCCTTCAGCGCCGGGTAGATGTCGGCGTAGTTCTTGACCAGGTCGGTGTTGACCGGCGCGACGTCGCCGCCCGCGATCAGGCGCAGCGTCGCGTCACCGGACGCAGAGACGCCGTCGTACTGGCCGGTGCGCATCAGCGTGACCATCTCGTCGGAGGTGTTGCCGATCTTGACGTTGACCTGGCAGCCCGTCTGCTTCTCGAAGTCCGACACCCAGTCGACCTTCGGGTCGGTCGAGCCGTCCTCGACGTAGCCGGCCCAGGCGATCAGGTTGACCTTGCCCTCGCCGGCGCCGAGCTTGTCGAGCGCCTTCGGCCCCTTCGGCGCCTTGACCTCGCCGCTCGACGACGAGTCGCTGCTGTCATCGCCGCCGCAGGCCACCACGCCGAGCGACAGCACCGCGGCGATCGCAAAGACCACCGTCCATGGACCCCTCTTCATGACTCCTCCTTCTCCTTGACCGCGAAGGTGTGCTCCTCGCGCCAACCGATCCTGACCCTTCGTCCCTTTTCCTCGAGCGCCTCCGCCGACGACGTCTCGAGGTTCTGCTGTACGACCTGCAACTCGCCGCCCGCGTCGAGATCCACCAGGTAGCGCGTGATCATCCCCGCGTAGCTGACGTCGCGGACCTTGCCCTCCTCGATGTGGAGGCCGTCCGCCTCCGGATCCAGCCGCACCTTCTCCGGGCGGATCGTGAAGCGCTTGCCGTTGCGCTCGAGCACGTTCGAGACGCCGACGAAGCCCGCGACGAACGTGTTCGCCGGGTGCTCGTAGACCTCGGCCGGGACGCCGACCTGCTCGATCTTGCCCTCGTTGAAGACCGCGAGGCGGTCGCTCATCGTCAGCGCCTCCTCCTGGTCGTGCGTGACGTAGACGAACGTGATGCCGACGTCGCCCTGGATGCGCTTGAGCTCGACCTGCATCTCCTGGCGCAGCTTGAGGTCGAGCGCGCCGAGCGGCTCGTCGAGCAGCAGCACCTTCGGCCGGTTGACGATCGCGCGGGCGAGCGCGACGCGCTGGCGCTGGCCGCCGGAGAGCTGCGCCGGCTTGCGGTCCTCGTGTGTCGGGAGCCGCACGAGCTCGAGCGCCTCGGCGGCGCGGCGGCGGCGCTCGCTCTTCTCGACCTTGGCGATCTTGAGCCCGTACTCGACGTTCTCGCCGATCGTCATGTGCGGGAACAGCGCGTAGTCCTGGAAGACCGTGTTGACGTCGCGCGCGTAGGGCGGCAGCGGGCCGACGTCGGTGCCGCGCAGCTCGATCGTCCCCTCGTCGGGGATCGCGAAGCCGGCGATCAGCCGCAACGTCGTCGTCTTGCCGGAGCCGGAAGGGCCGAGCAGCGTGAAGAACTCGCCCTGGGCGACGTCGAGATCGATGCCGTCCACGGCCGCGAAGTCGCCGTAGCGCTTGGTCAGCCCGCGCAGGGAGATGTCGGGCAGGGCTGTCCTATTCACGTCCATGGCGAGCCTATTGGCGCGGTCTTCGCACCAATTGGACAAACCGGCCGCTGTACTTGGCCACCATGGAGCGACTTTTCGACCCTCCCGAGGAAGAGCCTGCCGCGGAGCTCACCGAAGAGGGCCGGCGCCACACCGGCCCTCTTGCCACGTCAGCGCTAGGCGGGCGCCGCTGTGAAAGCCGGCATCATCCGCTCGGCCACGAGCTTGAGCTGGCCCTGCATGTCCGGGACGTTCGCGACCTCCTCACCCGAGAACAGCTTCACGATCGCCGGGTCGGCGAGGGCGAGGACCATGTGGTTGACACCGGTCGGCTCGATGTCGGCCTTGATCTTCTCGACGCACTCCTCGGGCGTGCCGGCGAGCGAGAGTTTCTCGGAGTACTCGGGCTTGAACAGCTCGACCGCCTTCGGGATGTCACCCGCGCCGAGCGCCTCGACCACCGGCGCCAGCTCCGACGCCTCGATCCCGTGGCGAGCGAGCTGCTCCGGCGGCATCGAGGAGATGTAGAACGCCACGAGGATGCGCGCCGCGCGCTTCGCCGCTTCCGAGTCGTCGGAGACTACGGTCACCGTCCATGCGCCGAGGTCGAGGTCGGCGACGTCGCGGCCCGCCTTCTCGGCGCCCTCACGCGTCTTCTCGGTCATGTAGTCGTAGGCCTCGCGCGAGTAGGACAGCGCGTGGTGCACCCCGTCGGCGAGCTCGCCCGCCGTGCGGAACGAGCGCGGCCCCTTCATCGCGCCCATCTTGATCGGGAACGGGTCCTGGACCGGCCGCGCGAACGTGTAGAGGCCGTTGTACTTGAAGAAATCGCCCTCGAACGTGATCGCCCCGTCGGCCAGGAACGTGCGCATCACATGGATGGCCTCGCGCAGCCGCGACAGCGGCTTCTGGCTCTCCCAGTCGATCCCGTACTGCGACAGCAGCCCGAAGTTGCCGGTCGAGACGATCAGCTCCATGCGCCCGTTGGTGAGCTCGTCGAGCGTGGCGATCTGCTGGACGATCAGCGTCGGCTCGCGCAGGAAGACGTGCGTGACGTTGGGCCCGAAGCGGATGCGCTCCGTCTTGTCGGCGGCGGCCGCGAACACCGTGTACGGGTCCTTGTGCCAGGTTTCGTCGACCGAGTACGCCGCATAGAAGCCGAGCTCGTCGGCCGTCCGGATCGTGTCGATGCACTCCTGCAGCGGATAGTCGGGGAGCATGCAGAAGCTCCAGCGCATGCCGTTCTCGCCCATCACTCCTCCTCCTTGGTGGTTTCGCTCTCCTCGCCCGCGAGCAGCACCTCGTCGGCGAAGTGGTCGTGCATCCAGTCGAGGTAGTCCCAGCGGCCGTCGACGATGCGCTGCGTGTCCCAGGCCGGGAACGGCTGCTGTCCGGTCAGCTCCATCAGCGAGGGGTCGACCTCGTAGACGTGCTCGAAGCGCATCACGACCGCCTCGTTGATCTGCCGCGGCTCGGGCGGCTGCTGGTCGCCCAGTCTGAAGATGCTCATTCGTAGGCCTCGTCGAGGGACTGCTTGCCGGGGTTCATGACGTTGTTGGGGTCGAGCGCGCGCTTGATCGCCTTCACGACCGGCCACGCGCTTCCCATCTCCGTGGGGACGAGCTCGGCGTCGCCGGCCCGCGTGGCGCCGTGGCAGGCGGTGATCGAGCCGCCGTGGGCGAGCGTGACCTCGGAGATCTCGCGCTTGCACTCGACCCAGGCGTTCCAGTTCTCCTCGTCGAGGCGCTGCTCCCAGATCCCGACGTCGATCTCGACGAGGTAGTCGGCCCACGGCTTGTAGGGGCCGTTGGTGTAGGCGAACATCCCCCAGTCGTCGAAGATGCCGTAGCGCTCGCGGTAGCGCGCGACGATCGCGTGCCACTCCTCGCGCACCTTCGGCAGCGCCGAGTAGTTGAGCGCGGCGTCCTCGCAGTGCCACGACATCGGGACCGCCTGGCCTTCCTTCGAGCGGCCGTGCAGCGGGATCGCGTAGCGGTCGTGGCGCGAGGCCCAGTCGCCGGCCGAGATCTCGTCGCCGAGGTACTTCCCGCCGGCGCTGCGCCCGAGCTGCATCACGACCTTGGACGCGGGCTCGACCTCGACGCGGCGGCCGTACATCGCGACCGCCACCACCGCGCGCACCGACTCGGGCTGCTCGATGTAGGCCTCGTCGTCGCGACGCAGGTAGTTGATCTTCCACTCGTCGAACAGCACGACGCCGGCGAGCGTCGCGAGCCCCGACTTGGCGAGGATGCCGGTCGTCTCCCACGCGCCCGCGTAGTCCTCGAACGCGAAGAACGCCGCGAACTCGGTCTCCGGCCGCGGCGCGAGCTCGAGCGTCGCCTCCGTGCAGATGCCCAGCGTGCCCTGATGGCCGGTGAATAGCTGCTTGAGGTTGAGGCCCGTCGAGGACTTGCGCAGCTTGCGCCCGCCGCCGTCGCCGATCTGCGCGATGTCGCCGGTCGGGAGGACGACCTGCATCGAGACGACGTTCTCGCGCGTGTGGCCGAAGCGCGCGCCGAGCAGCGACCAGCCGCCGGCGCCGATGCGGCCGCCGACGAGCGAGCACGGGTAGGACGCCGGGTCGTCGGGATAGAAGACGCCGTGCTTCCGGAGCTCCTCGTTGAGCTTGAGCATGTTGATGCCCGTCCCGACGGTGACGGTGCGATCCACGAGGTCGACCTCGTGGATCTTGTTCATGAGCTTGACGTCGACGAGGATGCCGCCGCGCAGCGGGACGGCGCCGTCGGAGAGCCCGGTGCCGCCGGCGCGCGGCACCACCGGGATGCCGAGCCGGTTGGCGAGCTTGACGACCTCCGAGACCTCCTGGGCGGAGACCGGGAGCACGGCGACGTCGGGCATGTGGTCGGCCCAGCGGTGGACGGGGAACGGCGCCGGGACGCGCGTGCGGTTGACGCGCGAGCTGAGGTTGTCGAGCACGCGGTCGGGGTCGCCGATGATCGCGCGCAGCTCGTCGAGGACCGCCTCGTCGACCGCGCTCTTGAAGGCGACGCTCATGACTGAGCCTCGGGCGCCGCGGCATGCGTGTGCCCGCCGACCTCGATGCCCGCCGACTGTGCGACGAGCTCGAACAGGTCCATCACCTCCAGCTGGGCCGCGTCCCCGGCCTCCGACAGCGGCCGCTCGGACCACGGGCAGGCGCTGATCAGCGTGTCGACCTCGAGCTCGTTCGCACGCGCCACGCGCCTGCGGCTGATCTCGGCGGTGATCTCGGGCTTCTCGACCGGCAGCCCGCCGCCGCCACCCGAGCAGTAGGACCACTGCGTGACGTGGTCGACGTCGCGGAACTCGATGCCGGGCACCGCGCGCAGCAGCTCGCGCGGGGCCTTGTGCACCCCCTTGCGCTTGTTGAGCCGGCAGGGGTCGTGGTAGGTGACCGTGCGCTCGACCGGCTGCGTGAGCGCGATCCGGCCTTCCTTGACGAGGTCGTTGACGAGCTCGACGCCGAGGACGATCTCGAACTCGTAGTCGTCGCCGAAGTAGCGCGGGTAGTCCTCGGTGAAGGCGATGAAGTCGTGCGGGTCGGGGGCGATGATCCGCTTCGCGCCGACCGCGCGCCAGTCGGCGACGTTGTGCTCGGCGTGCTTGCGGGCGAGGTCGACATAGCCCATCTCGGCGGCCGGGCCGCCGCAGCACCACTGCTCGCGCATGAGGCCGAACTCGTAGCCCGCAGTCTGCAAGAGCTGGGCGAACGCGCGTGTGTAGGAGGTGCGGTAGAAGGCTGCCTCGCAGTCGACGAACAGGATCGCTTCGCCGCCGATCGGGATGTCGAGCCCCTCGGCCCAGTCGGCGACGTGCTCCTGGGAGACGTCGATCTCGCCCAGCACCGGCTCGTTGTGGTGCTCGGCCAGGCGCGCGTTCCACTGCTTCCAGCCTTCGCGCTCGTTGCCGGTGGCGACCATCAGCGCGCGCATGGCCTTGACGACGTCGACCGTGCGCGTGCGATGCCGGTAGAAGTCGCCGAGCATCAGCGTGTTGGGACAGCGCAGCTCGCAGGCGCCGCACTGCGTGCAGTGGACGAAGTCGTCGGCGACGTCCTCGACGCCGACGAGCCCCTTCTCCATCGCGACGATGCTGGCGTGGAACGCCGTCGGCGTGTGGTTCTCGTTGCGCGTCACCTGCATGACCGGGCAGACCTCGCGGCAGAACTTGTGGCCAGAGGAGAAGCACCCGTAGGCGTTGCCGCGCCACTGCTCGACGAACTCCTCGGTCAGCCGGGCATCCCCGTTCGCGTCGTAGCCATTGCCAGCCACAGCTGAGTCCTCCTCGTCGGACGCCGATGCGATCGCGCACCCCGGAGCTAATCGAAAGTGAGCACTCCGAGCAAGCCGAGATGACCCGCGATACTTGGCCGCGATGGAGCGCCTGTTCGATCCACCCGAGGAAGAGCCCACCCACGAGGTGACGGACGGCCCCTTGGCCGCCCGCATGCGCCCTCGGCGCCTCGACGAGTTCGTCGGCCAGGAGCACCTGCTCGGCGAGGGCTCCGCGCTGCGGGCCTCGCTGGAGTCCGGCGAGCCGCACTCGATGGTGCTCTACGGGCCCCCGGGAACGGGCAAGACGACGCTCGCGCGGCTCGCGGCCGAGCACGCCAGCGCGGCGTTCGAGGAGCTGTCGGCGGTCAACGCGGGCCGGGCCGAGGTCCGCGAGGTGATCGCGCGCGCTACCGAGCGGAAACGCGGCGGCCGGGCGACGATCTTCTTCCTCGACGAGATCCACCGCTTCAACAAGGCCCAGCAGGACGCGCTGCTCCCCGCCGTCGAGGAGGGCCTGGTGACGCTGATCGGGGCGACGACGGAGAACCCCTACTTCGAGGTCAACTCCGCCCTGCTCTCCCGCGCGCAGGTCTACGAGCTGCGAGCGCTGGACTCGTCCGACCTCGAGGCGCTGATGCGGCGGGCGCTCGAGCGCGGCGCCGGCGAGGGGATCGAGGTGCCCGACGACGTCATCACGTTCCTCGCCGTGCGCGCCGGAGGCGACGCGCGGACGGCGCTCAACGCGCTCGAGCTCGCGGTCACGACGGCGCAGCGGGGCCAGGAGCCGCGCGTCTCGATGGGCGACGCCGAGGACGCGCTGCAGCGCAAGGCCGTGCTCTACGACAAGGCCGGCGACCAGCACTACGACTACATCTCGGCCTGGATCAAGTCGACGCGCGGCTCGGATCCCGACGCCTCGCTCTACTACCTCGCGGCGATGGTCGAGGGCGGCGAGGACCCGCGCTTCATCGCGCGCCGCATGATCGTGCTGGCCTCCGAGGACATCGGCAACGCCGACCCGCAGGCGCTCCCGATCGCGGTCGCCGCCGCGCACGCGGTCGAGCACGTCGGCTTCCCCGAGGCGGAGTTCGCGCTCGCCCAGGCGGCGATCTACCTGTCGCTGGCGCCGAAGTCCGACGCGGTCAAGCGCGCGATGGGCGAGGTCCACGGCTACATCCGCGAGTACGGGACCAAGTCGCCGCCGCCGGCGCTGCAGTCGGCGGCCTACCCGGCGGCGCGCAAGCTCGGGCGCGGCAAGGGCTACGACTATCCGCACGGGCATCCCGGCCACGTCAACGACCAGGAGCACCTGCCCGAGGGCCTCGAGGGGCTGCGCTTCTACTTCCCGGACGAGGGCGAGCCGGAGGCGCGTGAGCGCCTGGCGGCGATCCGAAAGGCGCGCGGCCGGCAGGAATAACCCCGCGGTGCGGGCGTCCAGGAGGTCATGCGCCTCCTCCTGATCGCCCTCTTCGCCACCCTGCTGCTCGCCGCGCCGGCGTCAGCCGCCCGCTTCCAGCACAACGGGCCCGACATCGACTTCACCACCGCTGCTTCGGACACCGTCCGCATCACCGCGACCGGCCACGAGCTCGGCGACCCCGAGCAGCTGACCTTCACGCGCGGGACCGGCGGGACCGCGTTCACCATCGGCGCTGGCTGCTCGATCCAGATCGGGATCGTGCGTTGCGGCGTCAGCGATGAGACGCGCCTGCGCTTCACGACGAACGAGCGGGCCGACCTGATCGACGCGTCGCGGACCGAGACGCCGTTCGACGCGAGCGTGCCGGAGATCTTCGACACCAAGGGCGGCGATGACGTCCTGATCGCCGGGCCACTGGCCGACGAGGTGCGGGCCGGAGCCGGGCGCGACTCGATCACCGGCGGGCCGGGCGCGGACTCGCTGGACGGCGGGCCCGACGACGACGTGCTCGTCGGGCTCAGCGAGGGCGACGTCGTGACCGGCGGCGACGGCGCGGACGTGCTCGACCTGACCGGCGAGACGCAGGGCATGACGATCTCGCTCAACAACATCGGGGACGACGGGCCGCTCGGATCCAGCGCCAACGTCCTCGGCATCGAGACGGTGATGGGCACGCTGACCGACGACATCCTCAGCGGCGGCGACGGAGCCGACACCCTCGACGGCCGCGACGGCAATGACCGGATCGACGCGCGCGGCGGCGGTGCCGACATCGTCATCTGCGGGCCGGGCGCGGCCGACGTCGCGATCGTCGACGAGACCGACTCGGTGACCGGCTGCGAGCGGGTCGAGCTGCCCGACGTGGCCGGGGAGCCCGCCGGTCCGGCCGACCCCGTCACGCCCCCGGCGATCGCCGTGGTCGACTTCGACCGCGACGGCGTCGTGGCGGGCGTCGACTGCGACGACACACGCGCCGCGATCCGCCCCGGCGCCCGCGACGTGCCGGGCAACAAGATCGACGAGGACTGCGCCGGCGGCGACGCGCGGGCGTCGCAGGTCGGCGGCCGGCTGAGCTTCGACTTCACCGCGTTCCCCAACGGGACGACGCGCGTGGACCGGCTCGTCGTCCGCGAGCTTCAGGCCGGCGGGCGCGCCGAGCTGCGCTGTTCGGGCCGCTGCGCCTTCCGCAAGAAGGTCGGCAAGGCCTCGGGCGGGAAGGTCAACCTCCGCAAGCTGATCCGCGGCCGCCTGCGCACCGGCGCCACGCTCGAGGTCCGGCTGTCGGCCCCCGGGACGATCAGCCGCGTGGTCCGCTTCAAGATGCGCAAGGCGCGGCTGCCCAAGCGCACGAGCCTGTGCCTGCCGCCCGGCGGGAAGGTCGGGCGCTGTGCCTGACTAGTCTCCGGCCGATGGATGGCCGTTCGCCGCAGCCCCTGTGGTCGCTGATCCCCGCCTCGGGGCGCGCCCGCTACCTGCGGCGCGCGGCGACCGCGATCCTCGACGAGCTCGACCCCCTGGCCGACGCGCTCGCCGACGCGGTCGGCCAGCCGCGGACCGAGGGCGTGCTCGCGGAGCTGCTGCCGTCGGTCGGCGGCCTGCACGACCTCGCCGACGACGGCCCGCGCGAGCTGCGCGACAAGCGCCTCGGGCGGATCCCCGTGCTGCGGGCGGGCCGGCGCTCGCTGCTGCAGTCCGCGCCGGTCGGGACGATCGCGGTGCGCGGCGGCCGCGCGTCGCCGTGGGCCGAGCCGGTGCTCGAGACCGGCGCTGCACTGCTGGCCGGCAACGCCGTGGTGCTCTCGACGCCGCTGGGCGAGCGGATCCGCGCGGCCTTCGAGCGCGGCGGCGTGCCGCAGGAGCTGATCGCGGTCGTCGCGCCGGACGAGGACCTGAGCGCGCTCGCCGACCGGATCGTCGACACGCGCCCACCGGAGTCGAAGGGCACGATGGTCGTCCTCGACGGCGCGCCGCTCGAGCGGACGGTCACCGGCGCGCTGTGGGCCGCGTTCGCGGGCGGCGGCCGCCACCGCGCCGCGGTCGGCCGGCTCGTGGTCGTGCCGTCGGTGGCCGGCCCGCTGCTCGACGGGCTCGTGGCCGGCGCCGAGCGCCTGCACCCCGGCGACCCGCGCCGGCCCGACACCGAGATCGGCCCGCTGCTCTCACCCGAGACCCGCGAGCGGGTCGAGGACCTGGTCGAGGACGCGATCGCGGAGGGCGCGACGCTCGAGTGCGGCGGCCCGCTCGACGTCCCCGGCGTGGACGGCGCGTTCTACGCCCCCGCCGTGCTGCGCGGCGTCAAGCCGGGCGCGCGGATCCTGCGCGAGCCGGTGCCCGGCCCGGTGCTCGCCGTGATCGAGGCCGCCGACGAGGACGAGGCGGTCGCGCTCGCCAAGCGCGCCCCCGCGGTCTCGGTGTGGGCGGGCGACCGCGCCCGCGGCGAGCGCGTCGCGCGCGAGCTCGAGGCCGACGTCGCCTGGGTCAACGAGCACGGCCACTCGATCCCGGACGCCGCCGTCCGGCTGGCCGGCCACGTCGAGTCGCGCCGGATCGCCTCGCAGCCGACCCGGCTGCGCTCCGCCCGCTGGCTCCCCTACGACCCGCAGCTCGTGCGCGCGGCGACCGCGTCCGCGCGGTTGATGCACGGCCGCGAGACCGAGCGGCTGCGCGTGCTGCGCTCCGGCGCGCTGCCGCTGGCGAGAACGGCCGTGCGGCTGGCGCGAGAGGCGCTCGGCCGCTAGGCCGCCCACTGCCTCGCCTAGCGGCTCGTCACCGGCTTCGCCTCGCGCAGCCGCGCGGGCAGCAGCGGCATCATCACGCGCCGCACGTACTCCGCCCCGCCGTGCAGCGCGACCGAGCGGGCCGGGTCCCACGAGAGCCCGTAGCCGCGGCGGATCTCGCCCGGCAGCAGGCCGACGGTGATCTGGTTGACGAGCTCCAGCATGGGGCGCAGGTGCAGCGGCACCGGTGGGCGCATGACGATCTGCAGGGCGAGCTCGCGCGCCTGCGGCGTGATGTGGAGGTCGCCGCTCGCGAGCATGTCCTCCATGTAGGCGTCGAAGTCCTCGATCGTGGCCGGCATCTCCTCCGGCAGCAGGCCGAACTGCTCGCCGATCACCCGGTAGTCCTGCCAGTAGGCGTCGCGCTCCTCGCGGCTCAGCCGCCGCACGTACTTCTCGTAGACGAGCAGCGACGAGTCGACGATCGGCGCCAGGATCCACAGCAGCAGCTCCGGGTCGTCGGCGGCGTATGGCGTGCCGGCCGGGAAGCGTCCGGCGGGCTCGGCCAGCTCGCCGCGCACGCGGCGGTGCATGGCGCGGACGCGCCGGGTCAGCCGGTCGGCCTCGGCGCGCGGCCCGTACGTGATCGCGTCGATCACCCGTGCGGTGCGCGCGAGCCGCTCGTAGGGCGCGTCGAGTGCCCCGGTGTGGGCGAAGAAGCCCGCGAACGCGACCGGATGGGTGGCCTGGAGCAGCAGCGTCCGCGGTCCAGCGAGGCGGACGGCCAGCTCGCGATGGACCTGCCGGACCATCGCCGCGTCGGTGAAGTAGCTCGTCTGCGGCGCCATTCCCTCGTTGTACGGTGTAGGCGCGATGCCAGCTCAAGCCTATGCAGGCAAAGAATGCGTCTGTCAGTTCCGGCGCGGGATCTGCGATCAGACCTGCGTGCAGGGCATGCTGGAGACGCCGTTCTACATCGCCTGCCTGAAGCTGACCGGCCGCCGCTGCGTCGTCGTCGGCGGCGGGGCGATCGGGCTCGAGAAGGTCGAGGGTCTGCTCGCCTGCGAGGGCAAGGTCGTACTGATCGCGCCGCGCGCGGTGCCCGAGCTCGAGGACCTGGCCGCCGAGGGCTCAATCGAGTGGATCCAGCGCGAGTACGAGACGCCCGACCTCGACAAGACGTTCATCGCCATCGCCGCGACCGAGGACACCGACGTCAACATCCGCGTCTACGAGGACGCCGAGCGCCGCGCGATGCTGGTCAACATCGTCGACGTCCCGCCGCTGTGCAACTTCATCCTGCCCGCGATCGTGCGCACCGGCCCGCTGGCGATCGCGATCTCCACCGCCGGCGCCTCGCCCGCGCTCGCCAAGCGCATCAAGGCCCAGGTCGCCGAGGAGTACGGCGAGCCCTACGCGCGGCTGGCGGTGCTGCTCAATGACGTGCGCGGCTGGGCCAAGGGCACGCTGCCGACCTACCAGGACCGCAAGGCGTTCTTCGAGGGCATCGTCAACGGCGAGCCCGACCCGATCGCGCTGCTGCGCGAGGGTGACGAGGCCGCCGTCCTCGACCTGATCGCCGCCGCCCAGCGATCGCACGCACCGGCCGTCGCGTGACCAGCATGCGCACCGCCGTCCTCACGGTCTCCACGTCGGTCTCCCGGCGCGAGGCAGAGGACGAGTCGGGGCACATCCTCGCCTCGCTCGCGGAGGAGGCGGGCTGCGACGTCGTAGCGATGGAGGTCGTGCCCGACGACTTCGCGCTGATCGAGGACCGCCTCAACCACTTCATCGACGACGGCTGCGACCTCATCTTCACCACCGGCGGCACCGGGCTGACGCCCGACGACATCACGCCGGAGGCGACCCGCGCCGTGCTCTCGCGCGAGGCGCCCGGCTTCGCCGAGGCGATGCGCTGGGCGTCGGTCCAGATCACGCCGCACGGGATGCTCTCGCGCGGGATCTCCGGGATCGCCGGCATGTCGCTGATCATCAACTTCCCGGGCTCGCCCAAGGCCGTGAGCGAGGGCTTCCCGGTCATCGCACCGACGCTGGCCCACGCCGTGCGCACCCTGCGGGGCGACTCCCGGCATGGCGCCCGCGATTGAGCTGGAGGATCTCGGCCGGGCCTACGGTGAGCGGACGGCGCTGGCCGGGGTCACGCTGACGCTCGAGCCGGGGCGGACGCTGGCGGTGTTCGGCGCCAACGGCGCCGGCAAGACGACGTTGCTGCGGATCCTGGCGACGCTGCTCAAGCCGCACGCCGGCCGCACGCGGGTGCTCGGGCGCGACCTGCCCGCCGACGGCTGGGCGGTGCGCGGGCGGATCGGCCTGCTGGCGCACGATCCGATGCTCTACCGCGAGCTCTCCGCGCGCGAGAATCTGCAGTTCCACGCCAGGCTGCACGGCGTGGCGGAGGCGCGGGCCGAGCGGCTGCTCGAGCAGGTGGGGCTGCGGGCGCGGGCCGACGAGCCGGTGCGGACGCTCTCGCGCGGCATGGCGCAGCGCGTGGCGATCTGCCGGGTCGCGCTGCACGAGCCGGAGCTCCTGCTGCTCGACGAGCCGCTGGCCAACCTCGATCCGGGCGCAGCCGAGGCGGTCGAGCCGCTGATCGGGCGGAATGCCGGGCCTGCCCGCGTCGTCATCTCCCATGACGTGGAGCACGGATTGGACGAAGCGGACATGGTGCTCGGGCTGCGGGCGGGCCGCGCCGAGATCGTGGCGGCGCGCAGCGATGTGGCGGAGGCCGACGTGCGAGCCCTGTACGGGGCCGCGCGCCGGGCGCCGGCATGAAGGCCGCCGTCTCCGCCCTCGTCCGCAAGGACCTCCAGCTCGAGCTGCGCACCCGCGAGTCGGTGCCGTCGATGT
Source organism: uncultured Solirubrobacteraceae bacterium (assembly GCA_963802905.1). Classification (GTDB taxonomy): domain Bacteria; phylum Actinomycetota; class Thermoleophilia; order Solirubrobacterales; family Solirubrobacteraceae; genus DASQFQ01. Next base: position 37,123 of record CAWDKH010000024.1, read on the forward strand.
TCCTGTTCTCGCTCTCGACGTTCGTGCTCTTCCGCTTCGGGCTCGACCGCGAGACGCTCGAGGGCGACCTGGCGAGCGGCGTGCTGTGGGTGACGCTGCTGTTCGCGGCCGTGCTGGGGATGAACCGGCTGTTCGTGGCCGAGCGCGAGGAGGGCGGATTCGACGCTTTCCTGCTCGCCCCCGTCGACCGCACGTCGCTGTTCATCGCCAAGGCGGCGGTGCTGTTCGGCTTCCTGGTCGCGGTCGAGGTGGCGGCGATCCCGGCCTTCGCGGTGCTGCTGCTCGGCCCCTCGCCGTTCCAGGCGCTGCCGGGGCTGCTGGCGATCCTGCTGCTGGCCGACGTCGGCATCGCGATCGTCGGCACGCTCGTGGGCGCGCTGGCGATCCAGACCCGGGCGCGCGACCTGATCGTGCCGCTGATCTCGCTGCCGCTGATCCTCCCGGTCGTGATCGCCGCGGGGCATGCGACCGCGCCACTGTTCGCCGAAGGCGGCGCCGAGGCGCTTCCGGCCCAGTGGCTGGGGGTGCTCGGCCTCTATGATCTGGTCTTCGGGCTGCTCGCCCTGGCAGTCTTCGACTTCCTGCTGGAGGACTAGGAAACACGATGTTCGGCCGAGGGCTTCGGACCCTCTCCATCGCTTCGCTCGTGCTCGTGACCGGCGCCTTCGCGCTCGTGTTCCTCTACGCGCCCAACGAGGCCGACCAGGGCTTCGTGCAGAAGATCTTCTACCTCCACGTGCCGCTGGCGATCGTGGCGCTGGGCGGGTTCGTGGCAGGCGGGATCTACGCGATCCGCTACCTCCGCACCGGCGATCGCTCACACGACCTGCGCTCGTACGTGGCGATCCACCTGTCGCTGATCTTCGGCGTCGGCGTGCTCGCCACCGGCTCGATCTGGGCCAAGGCGTCATGGGGCGCCTGGTGGGTGTGGGACGAGCCGACGCTGGTGTCGTTCCTGATCGTCTTCCTGCTCTTCGCCTGCTACCAGCCGCTGCGCTTCTCGATCGACGATCCCGAGCGCCAAGCGCGCTACGCGGCAGTATTCGCAATCATCGGCGGCGCCTTCGTACCGCTGAACTTCCTCGCGGTGCGGCTGGCGGAGTCGCTCATCCACCCGCGCGTGCTCTCGACCACGGGCGGCTCGATGCCCGGCTCGATGCGCATGACATTCCTGATCTCGCTGATCGCCATCGTGTGCCTGTTCGTGACGCTGTGGAAGTACGAGCTGGCCTCCAAGCACGCCTCGATGAAGCTGCGCGCACTGCGGCGCTCGCTGGCGGGGGACGACGCGGCCGGCCCGCTCGCGCGCACGGCGGCGCCCACGCAACTCTGATGCCTGCGCTCCCGCTCGACGATGCCGGGCCCTACGTCGCCGGCGCCTACCTGGTCTTCCTGGCATTGATCCTCGTGTACGTGGTGATCATGGCCTCCAAGCTGGCGCGCATCGAGCGCGAGCTGGTGGAGCTGGCGGACCTGGCCGAGAAGAAGCGCCAGACGGTGCCCGAGGAGGAGCGCGAGGCGGTGCGGCAATGACCGAGCTGATCGCCCTCGGCGCCTCGCACAAGACCGCCGGCGTCGCGATGCGCGAGCGCATCGCGATGACCGAGACCGGCGCGGAGCGCTTCATGCGCGAGCTGGTGGACGAGCCGACGATCTCCGAGGCCGTCGTGCTCTCGACCTGCAACCGCACCGAGCTCTACCTCGTGGTCGGCGACCCGGTCGAGGCGGAGAGCACGGTGCTCTCCCAGCTCGCACGGCGCGCCGCCGTGCGCCCCACCGAGCTCGTGGAAGGCATCTACTCGCTGCGCAACTGCGACGCCGCGCGGCATCTCTACCGGGTCACCTCCGGGCTCGAGTCGATGGTGATCGGCGAGGCGGAGGTCCAGGGGCAGGTCAAGCGCGCGTACGAGACCGCGCTGGCGGCGAAGGCGACCGGCCCGCTGACCAACAAGCTCTTCCGCGCCGCGCTCGCCACCGGAAAGCGCGTGCGCACCGACACCGCGATCTCCGCCGGCCGCGCTTCGGTCGCGTCGGTGGCGGTCGACGCCGCGCGCGACGCGCTCGGCGACCTGGCCGCCCGCCACGTGCTGATCATCGGCGCCGGCGAGACCGCCGAGCTGACCGCGCGGGCGTTGCACACCCAGGGCGTGCGGACGATCTTCGTCGCCAACCGGCGGCGCGAGCGCGCGGCCGAGCTGGCGCGGCGCTTCGGGGGCGGCACGGTGGCGTTCGACGCGCTGCCCGAGGAGCTGGCGAAGGCCGACATCGTCGTCGCCTCGACCTCCTCCCCGCACCATCTGCTGGGCGCGGAGGAGCTCGCGCTCGTGACGCCCGAGCGCGCCGGGCGCCCGCTACTGCTGATCGACCTCGCGGTGCCGCGCGACATCGACCCCGCGTGCGCGGAGTTGCCGAACGTGACGCTGTACGACGTCGACGACCTCCAGCGCCAGGTCGCGCGCAACCAGCGCGTGCGCCAGGCGGAGGCGCGCCGCGCGGAGGGCATCGTCGAGGAAGAGATCCAGACCTTCGCGGGCTGGCTCGGCGCGCTCGAGGTGATGCCGACGCTGACCGCCCTGCGCACGCGCGCCGACGACGTCGTCACCCGCCTGCTGGCCGAGAACGACGGCCGCTGGGAGTCGCTCTCCGACGCCGACCGCCAGCGCGTCGAGAAGCTCGCCCGCACCGCGGTGTCGCGCCTGTTGCACGAGCCGACCGTGCGGGTCCGCGAGCTCGATGCCGAGCACCGCCACGCGCGGCTGTCGCTGCTGCGCGAGCTGTTCGGGCTCGACGAGCCGGCGGCGGCCGAGCGCACAGACGGCGGCGAGGTCCGCCCGCTGCGCCGCCGCGCCGACAGTTGACGCCCCTGCGGGTCGGCACCCGCGGCAGCGCGCTCGCGCTCGCCCAGGCGCGCTGGGTGGCCGACCGGCTCGAGGGAGCGGAGATCATCGAGATCACCACCTCCGGCGACCAGTCTCGCGGCGTCGGCGACAAGTCGCGCTGGGTCGACACGATCGAGGCGGCGCTGGTGGCAGGCGAGATCGACCTCGCGGTCCATTCGGCGAAGGATGTGCCGAGCGAGCTGGCGCCGGGCTGCGAAATCGTCGCGACCCCACCGCGGGCCGCGGCGCACGACGTCCTGATCGGCGCATGGCCGGACGGCGCGCGGGTGGGCACCTCCTCTTTGCGGCGGCGGGCGCAGCTGCTCTCCGTGCGCCCAGACCTCGAGGTCGTCGAGCTGCGGGGCAATGTGGACACGCGGCTGCGCAAGCTTGATGCGGGCGAGGTCGACGCGATCGTCCTCGCCGCCGCCGGGCTGGAGCGCCTGGGGCTGGAGCGGGCGGCGCAGCCGCTCGACTTCATCCCCGCGCCCGGGCAGGGGACGCTGGCGCTCGAGGCGCGCGCGGAAGACGAGCGTGTGGTGGCGGCGGTCGCGGGCGTGCATGACCCGGACACCTTCGCCGCCCTGACCGCCGAACGGGCCGCCGTGCGCGTATTGGAAGCCAGTTGTCACACACCCGTGGGAATCCACGCGCAAGACGGCACGATTCGCGGGTTCGTTGGGCTCCCCGACGGATCGGCGTGGGTGGCCGACGAGCTCCAAGGCGAGGACGGCGCAGAGCTCGCGCGGAGGATGCTCGCGGCGGGCGCCGGCGAGCTGCTGGCTCAGGCGGAGGCGATGGCGTGACCGTGTTCCTCGTCGGCGCCGGCCCCGGCGACCCTGGACTCCTCACCGTCCGCGCGGTCGAGCTGCTCGGCTCCGCCGACGTCGTGCTCTACGACCGCCTGATCCCGCCCGGCGCGCTCCGGCACGCGCGCCCCGAGGCCGAGCTGGTCTACGTCGGCAAGCAGGGCGGAGGACCCCAGATGCCGCAGGAGGAGATCGACCGGCTGCTCGTGGAGCACGGGCGCGCGGGCAAGCGGGTGGTGCGGCTGAAGGGCGGCGACCCATTCGTCTTCGGCCGCGGCGGCGAGGAGGCGCTGCGCCTGCGCGAGGCGGGGATCGAGTACGAGATCGTGCCCGGCATCACCGCGGGCGTCGCCGCGCCCGCCTACGCCGGCATCCCCGTGACCCATCGCGAGCTGGCGAGCGGCGTCGCGTTCGTCACCGGCCACGAGGACCCCGACAAGCCGGAGTCGATGCTCGACTGGGCCGCGCTCGCGCGCTTCCCTGGCACGCTCGTCTTCTACATGGGCGTCCGCGCGCTACCGCGGATCGCCGAGCGGCTGCAGGCCGAGGGACGGCCGCCCCAAGAACCCGTCGCGGTGGTGGAGCGCGGCACGCTGCCCGGCCAGCGCACGCTGCTGGCGACGCTCGCCGACGTCGCCGATCGAGCGAAGGAGGAGCAGATCAAAGCGCCCGCGGTCACGCTCGTCGGCCCCGTAGCCGCCCTGCGCGAGGACCTCGCGTGGCTCGAGCGGCGACCCCTGCACGGCCTCACGATCGCCGTCACGCGAGCGCGCGCGCAGGCGAGCCCGCTCGCTGCCCGCTTGCGCGAGCTCGGCGCCGACGTGATCGAGGCCCCCGCCATCCGCACCGAGTCGCTGCCCGCCGAAGTGCCGGACCCGGCCGGCTACGACCTCCTGATCGCCACGAGCCCGAACGGCGTCCGCGAGCTGTTCGGCCGCATCCGCGACGCCCGCAGCCTGGCCGGCGTGACCGTGGCCGCGATGGGTCCCGGCACCGCACGAGCATTCCGGGAGCACGGAATCGAGGCAGACATCGTGCCCGCCCGCTCCGTGGCCGAGGGGATGGTCGAGGCGCTCGCCGGCGTGGAAGTGCGCCGCGCCTTGATCGCGCGCGGCAAGGAGGGTCGCGACGTCCTCCCCGATGCCCTGCGCGAGCGCGGCGCCCACGTGGACGTCCTCGCCCTCTACGAGACCGTGCCCGAGCCGCTGGACGACGAAGCGATCCAGGCCGTCGCGAACGCCGACTACGTCACATTCACCTCGGCCTCAACGGTGCGGCATCTCCTCGACGCGGCCGGAGCGGAGGCGTTGAACGGGCCGAAGCTCGCCTCGATCGGCCCCGCCACCAGCGCCGAGCTGCGCGCCCACGGCCGCGAGCCCGACCTCGAGGCCGACCCCCACACTCCCGACGGACTGGTGGACGCGGTACTCGCCGACGCGAGAAGCTAGGCACATGCCGCGGCCGATCACCTTCCTCTCCGACTACGGGCTGGCGGACGAGTTCGTCGGCGTCGTCCACGCCGTGATCCTGCACGAGTGCCCGACCGCCAGGGTCATCGACCTCTCGCACGGGGTCCCGCGGCAGTCCGTGCTCGCCGGCGCGCTGATGCTCGCGCGCGCCCTCCCCTACGCCCCACCGGGCGTCCACCTCGCGGTCGTCGACCCCGACGTCGGCGCGCGGCGGCGCGCCGTCGCGCTGCGCACCGCGCTCGACGACCGGCTGCTCGTCGGCCCCGACAACGGCCTGCTGATCCCCGCCGCCGAGCGGTTCGGCATGGTCGTCGAGGCGGTCGAGATCTCGACGTCGCCGTGGCGGCTCGAGCCGGTCTCCGCGACGTTCCACGGCCGCGACCTGTTCGCGCCCGTCGCCGCCCGGCTCGCCGCGGGCGAGGCGCTGGCCGACGCCGGCACCCCGATCGACCCCGACGACCTCGTCCGGATCGAGCTGCCGCAGCCGAAGCCGGGCAAGCAGGGCCGCATCACCGCGCACGCGATGGTGGTCGACAACTTCGGCAACGTCCAGCTCGACGCCCGCCCCTCCGACCTCGAGGCTGCCCGCCTCGGCCACGAGGTGGCGATCGGCGGCGACGGCCGCACCGCGCGCTACCTGCGCACGTTCGCCGACGCCGAGCCCGGCGAGCTGCTGCTCTACGAGGACGCGGCGGGGATGCTCGCGCTGGCGGTCAACGGCGGCGAGGCGGCCGCGGAGCTCGGCGGCGTCGCGCCAGGCGACGAGATCCGCCTGCACCCGTCGTGACGCTCGGCCGCCCGCGGCTGCACCACCGCGCGATCGACTCGACCAACCGCCGCGCGCGCGAGCTCGCCGGGACGGGCGCGCCCCACGGCACGCTCGTGACCGCAGGCGTGCAGACGGCGGGGCGCGGGCGCCAGGGCCGGCGCTGGGAGGCGCCGGAGGGCTCCGCGCTGCTGTGCTCGCTGGTGCTGCGCGAGTTCGACGCCCTGCTGTCGCTGCGCGCCGGGCTCGCCGTGGCGGACGTGGCCGGCGCCGGAGCGCGCGTGAAGTGGCCCAACGACGTCCAGGTCGAGGGCCGCAAGGTGGCGGGCGTGCTGGTCGAGGGCCGCCCGCACGAGGGCTGGGCGGTGGTCGGAATCGGCGTCAACGTGGCGGCCGCGCCGCCGGACCTGCCCGACGCGGGAACGCTCGGCCGCGACGACGTCGAGGCGGTCCTCGCCGAACTGCTCAACGCCTTGACGACCCGCCTGGCCGAGCCGAAGGCGGCGGCGCTCGACGCGCTGCGGGCCCGCGACGCGCTGCTCGGCGCCGAGGTGCGTTGGGACGGCGGCGAAGGGATCGCCGACGGGATCGACGAGGACGGCGGGCTGCGCGTGAAGACAGCCGACGGCGAGCAGGTGCTCTCCGCCGGCGAGGTGCACCTGCGGCGCGCTAGGCCGCTTCGTCGCCCGAGTTGGCCTCGACGGCCTCTCGGACGCGCTCCGACGCGCGCTCGATCGCGGTCGGCACCCCGTTGCTCTCGCTGCCCTTCGGCTTCGCCGCGCGGCGGCGCGGAGCCGGCTTGGGCTTCGGCGCGGCCGCGGGCGGGACGGCGTCCTCGACCTCGGCCTTCGGCGCCCGCTTGCGGGGCGCGCGCTTGGGCTTGGCCTCGTCGGCCGCCTTCGTTTCCTTCGGGGCGCGCTCGGACGTGGCCGCAACCTTCTTCGGCGCGCGCTTGCGCGCCGGCTTCGGCTTCTCCTCGGCGGCGGGCGCCTCGGCGGTCGGCTGCTCGGCTTCGACCTGCTTCGGCGCGCGCTTGCGCGGAGCGCGCTTCGGCTTCGGCTTCGGCTCGGCCTCGCCCTCGTCCTCCGCAACCTGCGGCGCCTCGGCCACAACAATGTCGCGATCCGGATCGGCGTCGCGCTTGGCTCCGCGCCGGCGACGCGAGGGCCTCGACCTCCCGCCGGTCCCCTCGGAAGACCCCTCCTCGACCGTCGACGCCGCCCCCACGGCCTCGACCGGAGCCTGCGACTCGCCGCCCTTGCCCTTCTTGCGCCGCCGCTGCCCGCGGCGGCCCTTGCCGCCCTTGGGGAAGTTCCGCAGCAGCTCACGCGCCAGCGCGGCCGGCTTGCGCGACATGCGGGTGCGGGCGCCGTTGATGACCTCGCCCGACTCTGCGGTGTGCGGCAAAGCCGCCGCCAGCAGCGCCGCGGCCAGGCGGCGATCCTGCTGCCGCGCGGCGTGGACGAGCCGGCGGGCGTTGCGCGCGTGGGCGCCGCCACTCGAGTTCACGAGCAGCCCCAGGAGCCGCTTCGTCTCGGGCCAGCGCTGGACCGCGTACTCCTCGTGGACCTCGCGCGTCATCTCCGCGCACGCCCAGATCCAGTTGTTGGCCTGGTCGCGGCGGCCGATCTTCTTCTCGGCCAGCGCCTGCAGGACGACCTTGACGCCCTCGCGCTTCTCGTCGCGCGGCCAGCCGGCGATCATCTCGATCGCGCGGTCGAACGCCTCGGCGTCGCGTGACGCGGCGATCTCCTGCAGCGCGCGGATCCGCAGCTGCGGGTTCTTGTTGCGCTCGACGGCGGTCAGCAGGAACGCGCGCTTGAGCTCGCCGCCCTCGTCGAAGTGCAGCATCGCCCGCGCGCGGCGCCAACCGGCCGGAGCCACGCGGGCACCCGCCAGCGCGGCCCACTGGACCTGCTCGCCGTAGTCGAGGTACTCGACGGCGATCCGCCACAGCTCGCGCTCGAAGACCTCGATCCGCCGGTTCTCGTCGGCGGTGACCGGGACGACCCGGCGCTCGACGCGGAGGCGGCGCCCGCGACCGCGGCGGACCGGGCCGACGACGATCGCGCCGCCGCGGTAGACGTCGCGGTCGAGCAGAGAGTGCAGCGTCACGACGGGGTCGTCGTGCTTGGTCGCCGGGTGGACGAAGTCGACGACGATGCCCGCCTCCTTGCCCGGCTGGCGGCGCGTGACGCGGCCGACCCGCTGCTGGTAGATGCGCTTCGACGCCGTGGGGGCGAGGTGCATGCAGACCGTGGCGCGCGGTGAGTTCCAGCCCTCCGCGAGCAGCTGCGCGTTGACCAGCACGTCGATGTCGCCGCGCTCGTAGGCGGCGAGGATCCGGGCCAGCTCGCGCTTCTTGGTCTCGCCGGAGACCGCCTGCGCCTTCATGCCGACGTCGCGGAACGCCTGCGCGACGTTGTAGGCGTGGCGCACGCCGGCCGAGTAGACGACGCCCGGGACGCCGTTGAAGCGCGTCTTGTAGAGGTCGGCGACCGCGAGGTTGAACGGCAGCTGGTCGAGCAGCTCAGCCAGCAGCTCCTGGTCGAACTCGGTGTCGACCTCGCCGCGGCGCAGCGGCACCTTGGCGATCGTGCGCACGCCCGGCCCCGGCGGGATCCTCACGCAGCGCAGCGGCGCGATCACCCCTCGGCGGGCGGCCTGGGCCAGGTCGAAGCGCGACGTCTGCGTCGGGAAGAGGTCGGTGACGTGACGGGCGATCAGCGCGCCCGTCGCGGTCATGCCGACGAACACCGGGCCGGTCCAGGCGCGGATCGCGGCTGACGTCTTCTCGCCCAGCGCGGTGTGCGCCTCGTCGCAGATGACGATCGTGTAGGCGTCGGAGATCTTGCCCGCGTTGCGGACGAACCACTGGTAGGTCTCGACGGTGACGGGGCCGTTGCCCGGGTCCTTGTCGCCCAGCAGCGCCGGGGAGATCCGCTTGGCGTAGCCGCGGTCGCGCAGCTCGCCGTGGAACTGGTCGACGAGGTTGCGGCGGTGGGTGAGGATCAGCAGGCCACCGGTGCGGGAGGCCTCGGCGAAGCCGAGCGCGGCCACCGTCTTGCCGGCGCCGGTCGCGTGCTCGAACCAGAAGCGCTTCGCGGCGTTGGGATCGTCGGCGGCCTCGGTGACGTCCTCGTCCGGGTCCGACCAGTCGACGGGATCCTCGTCGGCGTCGTCCTCCTCCTGCAGCTCCTCGGGCAGATCCTCCTCGCCCGGCAGGCCCGAGGGCGCGAGCTCGACCGGCTCGTCGGCGACCGCGCCGTTCGTGCGCCCGTTGCCGTTGCGCTGCGACTCCGCCAGCAGCGCGGTCAGCGTGCCCGACAGCGCGTCGACCTGGTGGGCCGAGAGCACCGTCCCGTCGACGAGCGCGGGCTCGTCCTGGGAGAGGATGCGGTCGAGGCCCAGCAGCAGCGACCAGCGGCGCCGCCAGTGCGTCGAGGGCACCTTGGCGCCTTCGTCGAGCTCGACCAGTGCCGCATCGAGCGCCTTGCGCCGCGGGGTGCCGGGCGCGAGCGCGCTCGCGGGCTCCTCGCCCTCGAGCAGGAAGGGCTCACGGGCGAACAAAGCCGCCCGCTCGAGATCGTCGGAAGATGGAAGGGATGCGACCGCGACGGCCGCTGACTCAGGCTCAGCCATGAAAGGCTCGACTAATCGACGTAAGGGAGAAGTCGCGTGGACCTCCGCGCGACTTCGAGCAACCCGGACCGCAATGGGGAGGCGTCGTCTGGAGCGCCTGCCCGGGAAGCAACGCATATTCAAGCAGAGTCCAGCCCGAGCTTCGACCGATCTGCCACCGTATGTCCCGATGCGACGGTTTACGGCCATTCTTGCCGGGCTTGTCCTGGTCGCGGTGTTGGTCGTCGGCCTGCGGCAGGCCGGCGGAGACAGCCCGCAGAAACGCGATTTCGACCTTGCGCACGCCAAGCGCGAGCTGGCCGGCGCGCCCGCCCCGCTGACTGCGCTCCACGAACAGTCAGCTGAGCTGCTCCCCGGCGGTCCGAAGGCGTTCCGCAAGCGCCTCGCGGCGCTCAAGGGCTACCCCGTGGTCGTCAACAAGTGGGCATCGTGGTGCGCCCCGTGCCGCACCGAGTTCCCGATCTTCCAGCAGCAGGCCGTGTCCCAAGGCAAGAAGGTCGCGTTCATCGGCGTCAACGCCGGCGATTCGACGAGCCCCGCGCGCCGCTTCCTGAGCGCCACGCCGCTGCCGTTCCCGTCCTACCTCGACCCGGACGAGGACATCGCGAAGTCGATCAAGGCGCCGGCGAACTACCCGATCACCGTGTTCTTCGACCGCCGTGGCAAGCTCGCCTACGTGCACCAGGGCGGCTACCGGCGCGAATCCGACCTCGTCGACGACATGCAGCGCTACCTCTCTTGATGGCCGTCGAGGTTCGCCGGCCCCGCGACGAGCACGAGCTCGCCGCCGCCCTCGCTCTGCGCGAGGCGGTCTTCGTGGGCGAGCAGGGCGTCACCGTCGCCGCCGACCGCGACGGCCTCGACCCCGGGGCGCTGCAGCTGGTGGCGGTCGAGGACGAGCTCCTCGGCACCTGCCGGATGCTGATCGAGCCGGGCGGCACGGCGCGCTTCGGCCGCCTGTGCGTGCGCCCCAGCGCGCGCGGGCGCGGCGTTGCCGCCGCGCTGCTGGAGGCCGCCGAGCGCGAGGCACGCGCCGCCGGAGCGGTCCGGATCGGTATGCATGCCCAGACCGACGCCCTGCCGCTGTACGAGCGCGCGGGCTACACCCCCTACGGCGACCGCTTCGACGAGGAAGGCATCGAGCACGTCGGGATGGAGAAGCATTTGACATGAACGAGCTCCGCATCGACCCGCTCACCGGCCTGAAGGCGATCATCGCGGCGGGCCGCGCGTCGCGCCCCGGCGGGGGCTTCCACAGCGACCCGGCCGATCCGGTCGATCCCGAGAAGGACCCGTTCCTCGAGGGCCATGAGGACCAGACGCCGCCCGAGGTGTGGGCCCATCGCCCCGGTGGCGGGCCGCCCGACTCGCCCGGCTGGCTCGTGCGCTCGGTCCCGAACCTCTATCCAGCCGTCAGCCCGGAAGCCGAGGCGCCTGCCCCGCATCCCAACCCGGACCTGTTCACCGCGCAGGCGGCGGCGGGAGCGCAAGAGGTGATCGTCAACGCCCCGGACCCGGTGACCTCGCTCGCCGACCTCACCGTGGAGCAGGTCGAGACCGCCGCGATGGCCTGGCGCACCCGCATCAAGGCCCACTCCGACGCCGCGTTCGTCCACCTGCTGGTCAACGAGCGCCGCGAGGGCGGCGCGTCGCTGCCGCACACGCACGCGCAGCTCTACGCGCTGCCGTTCGTCCCCGCCGCCGTGGCCCGCGAGCGCGAGCGCTTCACCGCCTACGCGACGCGCACGATGGGCGGCAACCTGCTCGGCGACCTGCTGCAGGAGGAGGTGCGGCTGCGCGACCGCATCGTGGCGATCGACGAGCACGCGGTGCTGCTGGCGCCCTACGCCTCGCGCCTGCCGTTCCAGCTCATGCTCGTCCCGCGCCGCGCGCACGCCCGCTTCGAGGACCAGGGCCCGACCGGCGCGGCACTGCTGCACGACGCGCTGCTGCGCCTGCGCCGCCGCCTCGGCGCCTCGCCGCCGCTGAACCTGTGGATCCGCACCGCGCCACAGGGCGCCGACACGTTCTGCTGGCGGATCGACATCCTGCCCCGGCTGACGCACCTGGCCGGGCTCGAGCTCGGCGCCGGCACGCACCTCTGCGTCGTCGCGCCCGAGGTCGCCGCCCAAGAGCTTCGGGACGTCTGACGGACAACCGTTGTATTGGGCGCGCCCACCGCGCGCCGATGACGAGGGTGTGGACGAACGGAATCGTTCCGACGTGTCGGGCTGGGCCGGACTCGAGCGGATAGCCCTCAGCACAGCGGGCGTTTTGACTGCTGCCTTCGGGGTGGCGGTGCTGCTCGGCGGCACCTCGTCGGTCCCCGTCCTGCGCGACATCCACCAGGCGTGGCCGTCCGTGAGCCCCGCGCTCGCGCTGTGGCTGCTCGTCTCGGGCATCGCGCTCGTCGCGCTCGGCTCGAGCCCCGAGGCGCTCGGCTCGTGGACCCGCGACCTGCGCCTGAGCCAGCCGCGCCAGACGCTGGTGCTCGCGCTCGCAGCCCTGGCGACCGTGCTCGCCACCTGCGTGGCGGTCGCCCACGGCGACCGCGAGCGCGAGCAGCGCCACGAACGCCAGCTCGCGATCGCCGAGAACGACATGATCCACGCCACCGTCGGGCCGATCGACCGGCTCACCGACGTCGCCTCAACCGTGCAGGGACCGCTGTCGGTGCGGCGCTCGCAGTTCGACGCGCTCGCCGCGCGCCTGTTCGACCAGCGCGCGCTGACCTCGGTCGCCCTCGCCCGCAGCGCCGGCGGCGGCGCGTCGGTGCGCTCCGGCGCCGACGAGGCCCGCGGGCGCCCCCAGCGCTTCACGATCGTGTTCTCGAGCTCGCACGGCAAGGGCAGCCCGACGCGCGAGGCGGTCGAGCAGTCGGCCGGCCGCGCCGCGCTGCAGGGCGCGATCCGCTCCGGCGAGACGCGCGCCACCGAGATCCTGCCCGCCGTCGACGGCTCGCCGCAGAGCATCGCCGTCGCCGTGCCCGTCCGCGCCGCCGGTTCCGGCGCGTCCGGCGCGTTCCTGACCACCTTCTCGGCCGAGGGCGTCCGCGATGCCGTGGCCTCGCACCTACAGGAGGGCACGGGCGTGGCGGTCGTGGAGGGCGACGCGCCTGCCACCGGCCTCCGCCACCCGCTGCGCAAGCGCGTGCGGCTCGGTGACCGCGTATGGACGGTGGCGGTCGAGCAGCCCGCCGCGCGCCAGGGGCTCGCGCTCGCCACGCTGTTGGTCGGCGGCCTGCTGACGATCCTGATCGCGGTCGTGGGCTCGCAGTCGCTGCGCCGGGAGCGCGACGCGCTCGGGCTGATCGCCATCCGCCGCGCCGAGCGCGACCGTGCCGAGCTCGCAAGGCTCGAGGCCGAGCAGCGCTCGCGCGTGCTCGCCGAGACCTCCACTGACCTGATCTGCGTGCTCGAGCCCGACGGCGCGGTGCGCTACGCCTCCCCCGCCTGCCGCGACCTGCTGGGGCTCGAGCCCGAGCAGCTCCTCGGCCGGGCGTTCACCGACCTCGTGCACGAGGACGACGCGGCCGGCGTCGCGGTCCTGCTCGGCGGTCGCGAGGGGGCGCCCGTCTCGATCACGCACCGCATGCGCCGCGCACAGGGCACGGTGTGGGTGGAGACGCGCCTGCGCGTCGTGCGCGATCCCGCGACCGGCGCCGTCGTCGAGAGCCACGCGACCGTCCGCGACGTCGCCGAGCGCATGCAGTCCCAGGCCGCGCTGGCCGAGGCCGAGGAGCGCTTCCGCTCCGCCTTCGAGGAGGCGCCGATCGGGATGGCGCTGACCTCGCCCGACTTCCGCTTCCTGCGGGTCAACCGCGCGCTGTGCGAGATCACCGGCTACACACCCGCGCAGCTCGAGGGCCTGCCGGTGGCCTCGATCACCCACCCCGACGACCTCAAGGCCGACTGGGAGGCGCGCGGGGCGATGCTCGAGGGCGAGCTCTCCGGCCACCGCGCCGAGCGCCGGTACCTGCACGCCTCCGGCAGCGCGGTGTGGGTGGCGATCAACTCGACGCTGGTGCGCGACGCCGACGGCAAGCCGCTGCACTTCCTCTCGCAGATGCAGGACGTCACCGAGCGCCGCCGCCACGAGGCCGAGCTGCGCCACATGGCCGACCACGACCCGCTCACCGGCCTGCTCAACCGCCGCTCGTTCGAGCGCGAGCTCGAGCGCCACGTCTCCTACGTCGAGCGCTACGGCCCGAAGGGCGCGGCGATCGTGCTCGACCTCGACCACTTCAAGACGATCAACGACACGCTCGGCCACTCGGCCGGCGACGAGCTGATCGTGCGCGTCGCCCACGCGCTGCGCAGCCGCCTGCGCGAGTCCGACGTGCTCGCCCGCCTCGGCGGCGACGAGTTCGCGATCCTGCTCCCCGAGGCCACGCCGGAGGAGGCCGACGCGGTCGCCGCCGCCGTGCTCGACTCGGTGCGCACGCTTGCCGTCCCGACCGCCACGGGCCGCACGCGCACGGTCACCGCGAGCCTCGGCATCGCGCTGTTCGACAGCAGCGAGCGGATCACCGGCGAGGACGTGCTCGTCAACGCCGACCTCGCGATGTACGACGCCAAGGAGTCCGGGCGCGACCAGCTCGCCGCCTACGACGCTCCGGAGCGCCCCGAGACGCGGATCGAGGCGCGCATCTCGTGGGCGGACATGATCCGCGACGCGCTCGCCGAGGACCGCTTCGTCCTGCACGCGCAGCCGATCATCGACCTCGCGAGCGGCGAGGCGACCCAGTACGAGCTGCTGCTGCGGATGCGCGGCCCCGACGGCGAGCTGATCGGCCCGTCCGCGTTCCTCCCCGTGGCCGAGCGCTTCGACCTGATGGCGGCGATCGACCGCTGGGTGGTGGCGCGCGCGATCCGCATGGTCGGCACCGAGCTGCGCGCCGGCCGCCGCCTGGTCGTCGAGGTCAACATCTCCGGCCGCTCCGCCGGAGACCCGGAGCTGCTCGAGCTGATCGAGCACGAGCTCCAGGCCAACGAGGTCTGCCCGAGCCAGATCATCTTCGAGATCACCGAGACGATCGCGGTCTCCAACATCCCGCGCGCCCAGCACTTCGCGGCCCGCCTCGCCGACCTCGGCTGCCGCTTCGCGCTCGACGACTTCGGCGCCGGCTTCGGCTCCTTCTACTACCTCAAGCACCTACCGTTCGACTACCTCAAGATCGACGGCGAGTTCGTGCGCCACTCGGCCGCCGACCCGACCGACCAGCTCGTCATCCAGGCGGTCGTCGACATCGCGCGCGGCCTCGGCAAGCGCACGGTCGCCGAGCACGTCGGCGACAGCGAGACGGCCGAGCTGCTGCGGCGCATGGGCGTCGACCACGCCCAGGGCTTCCACCTCGGCGAGCCGGCCCCGCTGGGCGACTGGCTGCCCGAGGCCGAGGTCGCGCTGACGTAGGCGGGTTCGACCGCCGCGACGGCACGAGTGTCGGCTCAGGGTCGCTATGCGACCTCGAGACGACATTCGTGGGCGCGGGGCGGTTCCAACCCGACCCCTACCCGGCCGCCGTTGACGTTCGCCCAGCCCTACTCTCCGCCCCATGCGCGCGCTCGTCCAGCGCGTCGCGCGTGCCGCCGTCCGCGTGGAGGGCGAGGAGGTCGCCGCGATCGGCCCCGGCCTGCTCGTGCTGCTCGGCGTCACGCACGACGACACGGAGGCCCAGGCCGACCGCCTGGCCGACAAGCTGCGCGCGCTGCGCGTCTTCCCCGACGCCGAGGGGCGGATGAACGAGCCGCTCGGCGACCGCGAGGTGCTGTGCGTCTCGCAGTTCACGCTCTACGGCGACGCCCGCAAGGGCAACCGGCCCTCCTACGTCGCTGCGGCGCGGCCGGAGCACGCAGAGCCGCTCTATGAGCGGGTGTGCGAACGCCTCGGCGCGGCCCGCGGGGTGTTCGGGGCGATGATGGAGGTCGAGCTCGTCAACGACGGGCCGGTGACCCTCCTCGTCGAGCTTTGAGTACCCTCCGCCGCCGATGCCGCCTGAAGACCGCTTCGTCATCCGCTTCGCCGCCGAGCCGCCCCAGGACGGGCTGCCGTCCGGCCGCTGGGCCGACACACTGACCGCCGAGTTCCTTGAAGCCTGCCTGCGGATCGACTCCGACGGCGAGGATCTCGGGGAGGCCGGCGTGCCGAACTGGTACCCCGACCGCACCTGGAACGGCCGCACTTACATCCCGGTGACCGCGCGCACCACGACGAACCTGGAGGTATTCGGCTACGTCTCCTTCCTCCCCGGCGACCCCGACGGGAGCGGCGACGAGCAGGAGCCGAGCGACTTCGCGGCCAGCGCCGACTTCACCGACGAGCTCGCCGAGACCCATCCGGAATGGCGGATGGACCTCTGCGACGAGGTCATCGGCACCTGGCGCGGCGAGTCCGGGAATCAGGCCGACATGACGCTCGTGTGGGGCGTCCCGCAGATCCGCGGCGGCGTCATCGCGACCGCCGAGCTCGCCGAGCTGTGCGTCGACCAGTGCCTGCTGGTCGAGGACCGCTTCACGCTGATCGCGCCCGACGACTACCGCAAGGACTTCCTCGACATCAAGCTGTTCAACGTCCGCGGCGAAGAGCTGGCCAGCGAGTCGCTCTACGCCGAGGACGGTGAAGACGACGAGGACGAGGACGAGAGTTAGCGGCCGTTGCCGTTCCCGTTCCCGTTGCCGTTGCGGGACGCGCAGACGCGGTCGATCAGCCCGTACTCGGCCGCCTGGTCGGGCGTGAAGAAGCGATCGCGCTCGAGCGCGTCGGAGATCTCCTCGCGCGACTTGCCGGTGTGCTCGGCGTAGATCTCCTCCATCCGGCGCCGCAGCCCGATCGCCTCCTCGGCGTGGATCTTGATGTCGGTCGCCTGGCCCTGGTAGCCGCCGTGCGGCTGGTGGATCAGGATCCGCGAGTTGGGGAGCGCCGCGCGCTTGCCCTCGGCGCCGCCGGCCAGGATCAGCGAGCCCATCGACATCGCGATCCCGCAGCACGTCGTCGCGACGTCGGGCTTGATGAAGCGCATGGTGTCGTAGATCGCGAGGCCGGAGTAGACGACGCCGCCCGGTGAGTTGACGTAGACCTGGATGTCCTTCTCCGGGTCCTCGGCCTCGAGGTGGAGCAGCTGCGCGACGACGAGGTTGGCGATCTCGTCGTTGATCTCGCCGCCGACGAAGACGACGCGCTCGCGCAGCAGCCGCGAGTAGATGTCGAACGAGCGCTCGCCACGCGAGTCCTGCTGGACGACCATGGGCACCAGTGGCATGTGCAACCTCCAAGTTGCGGGTTGGTGCCAGCGTACTAGATGTGCAACCATGTGGTTGCTTATGCCATCCGTGACCCGCGAAGTCGTCCTTCCCGTCGAGCCAGAGCGCGCCTGGGAGCTGATCACCGACCCCGACGAGCTCGAGGGCTGGCTCGGCGACGAGGTCGAGCTCGAGCCCGAGGAGGGCGCCGAGGTCTACGTCCGCTTCGAGGACGGCGAGCAGCGCTGGGGCACGGTCGAGGAGGTCGACCCCGAGCGGCGGCTGGTGTTCAACTGGGGCGACTCGCGCGTCGAGTGGACGCTCGCGCCCGCCGTCGGCGGCACGCGGCTCGTCGTGGTCGAGCGCAGCCTCGCCCCCGTCGTCGGCCCGCGCATGGCGGCGCTCTCGGCGCACGCCTCGCTGTGCCTGGCCTGAGCGAGCCCGAGCTCGGCGCGCTCTTCGCCGCGCTCGCCGACCCCACGCGCCGCCAGGTGATCCGCTCGCTCGCCGGTGAGCGGGCCGTCACCGCCTCCGGCCTCGCCGGCGAGCTGCCGATGAGCCGCCAGGCGATCGCCAAGCATCTCTCCGCGCTCGAGCGCGCCGGCCTCGTCAGCCCCCGCCGCGAGGGGCGTGAGACCCGCTACCGCCTGACCCCGGAGCCGCTCGGCGGCGCGATCGCCTGGATGGAAGAGGTCGGCGCGCGCTGGGACCGCTCGCTCGCGAAGCTCAGCGAGCGGGCGCGGCAAGCCTGACGACGCGGCCGCCGACGAGCTCGGCGAGCGCCGCCGGCTCGATCGGGAAGACCGCGTGCGGCGTGCCCGCCGCCGCCCACACGACCTCGTAGCCGAGCAGGTCCTCGTCGACGATCGTGCGCAGCGGCGCCGGATGCCCGAGCGGCGGCACCCCGCCGATCGAGAAGCCGGTGGCGGCGCGCGCGAAGTCGGCGTCCGCGCGCGACACGGCGGCGCCGAACTCTGCCTCCAGCACCGCCTCGTCGGCGCGGTTGGCGCCCGACACCAGCGCCAGCACCGCCTCGTCGCCGCAGCGGAACACGAGCGACTTCACGATCGCGCCGACCTCGACCCCGACCGCCGCGGCGGCCTCCGGCGCGGTGCGCGCGGAGTCGGGCAGCACGCGCGCGCTCGACCTCCACGCCGCGGGCGCGCAGCGCTAGCGTGAAGCGGTCGACCGCGCTCGCTCAGACGCTGCGCGAGGTCGGGACCCGCTCGGCCACTTCGGCGTCCGTCAGCGTGAAGTGGCAGGCGGCGACGTTGCCGCCGTCCTTCTCCTCGAGCATCGGCTCGTCCTGGCGGCACACGTCCTGGGCCTTCCAGCAGCGCGTGTGGAAGCGGCAAGCGGGCGGCGGGTTGGTCGGCGACGGCACGTCGCCGGCGAGGATCTGGCGCTTCTTGACCGCCGCGAGCTTCGGGTCGGCGATCGGCACCGCCGACATCAGCGCGCCCGTGTAGGGATGGCGCGGGTGGCCGTAGAGCTGGTCGGAGCTCGCCAGCTCCACGATCTTGCCGAGGTACATGACCGCCACGCGGTCGCACATGTGGCGCACGACCGAGAGGTCGTGGGCGATGAAGATCAGCGTCAGCCCGAGGTCGCGCTGCAGCTCGCGCAGCAGGTTGAGCACCTGCGCCTGGATCGACACGTCGAGCGCCGACACCGGCTCGTCCGCCACGATCAGCTTCGGCTTGAGCGCGATCGCGCGCGCGACGCCGATGCGCTGGCGCTGGCCGCCGGAGAACTCGTGCGGGTAGCGGTTGTAGTGCTCCGGGTTGAGCCCGACGGTGTCCATCAGCTCCTGCACCGCCTTGCGGCGCTCGCCCTCGCCGGTCTTCATCCCGTGGATCGAGAACGGCTCGCTGATGATCGAGCCGACCGTCTTGCGCGGGTTCAGCGACGAGTACGGGTCCTGGAAGATCATCTGCGCGTCGCGGCGGAACTCGACGAGCTCCTTGGGCTTGATGTCCGCGATCTCCTGCGCCCTCGAACTTGATCGAGCCGCTGGTCGGGTCGAGCAGGCGCAGCAGCAGCCGCGCCCGTGGTCGACTTGCCGCAGCCCGACTCGCCCACGAGGCCGAGCGTCTCGCCGCGCTTGACGTCGAACGAGACGCCGTCGACGGCGTGCACGGCGCCGACCTGCTTGCGGAAGATCAGCCCGGAGGTGAGCGGGAAGTGCTTCTTGAGGTCGCGGATCTCGTACAGCACCTCGCCGCCGCCCACGTGCGCGGCCGCGCGGGACTCGTCGGTCGCCGCCGCGCCGCTCAGCCGATCGGTCATGCCGCCCCCTCTCCGGCCATCACGTCGGCGCGCGCCTCTTCGGGGCGCTTGCCCTCTCGCAGGTCCTCCCAGATCCGCGCCCGAATGCCGGCGTCGAGCAGGCACGCGACCTTGTGGCCTTCGTCGCCGCCGACCGGCTCGAGCGTCGGCTCGACCGTCTTGTGCGCCTCGCGCACGTACGGGCAGCGCGGGTGGAACGAGCAACCACCGGGCAGGTTGATCAGCGACGGCGGGCGCCCGCTGACCGGCACCAGCGGCTCGTCGCGGCTGGCGTCGAGCTTCGGGATCGAGCCCAGCAGGCCCCACGTGTACGGGTGCTGCGGGCGACTCGAAGATCGTCTCCTTCGGGCCGAACTCGACGATCCGCCCGGCGTACATGACCGCGATATCGTCGGCCATCTCGGCGACCACCCCAAGGTCATGGGTGATGAAGACGATCGACGTGTTGAGCTCGGCCTTGAGCCGGATCATCAGCTCGAGGATCTGCGCCTGCACGGTCACGTCGAGCGCCGTCGTGGGCTCGTCCGCGATCAGCAGCTTCGGCTCGTTGATCAGCGCCATGGCGATCATCACGCGCTGGCGCATGCCGCCGGAGAACTCGTGCGGGTAGCCGCCGACGCGATCTTTGGGCTGCGGGATGCCGACCAGCCGCAGCAGCTCGACCGCCTTGTCGAGCGCCGCCGCCTTCGAGACGTCGTGGTGCGCCTGGACGGCCTCCACCAGCTGGTCGCCGATGCGGTAGAAGGGATGCAGCGACGACAGCGGGTCCTGGAAGATCATCGCGATCTCCTCGCCGCGGATCGCACGCATCTCCGCGTCGGAGGCCTGCAGCAGGTCGGCGCCGCCGAAGCGGATCTCGCCGCTGATGTCCGAGGTCTTCGAGCGCGTCAGCCCCATCACGGTCAGCGACGACACCGACTTGCCCGAGCCCGACTCGCCGACGATGCCGAGCGTGCGCCCCGCGCCGATGTCGTAGGACACACCGTCGACCGCCTTGACGCGGCCGTCGTCGGTGTCGAAGTGGACCTGGAGGTCGCGGACGGAGAGGAGCGGCTCGCTCATGACAGTCGCACCCGCGGGTCGAGGACGGAGTAGAGGACGTCGACGAGCAGGTTGCAGAGGCAGACCGCCAGCGCCAGGAAGAGCGTCGCGCCCTGGACGGTGATGATGTCGCCGCGCTGGATCGCGTCGAAGGTGAGGCGCCCGATGCCGGGGATGTTGAACACGGTCTCGGTGAGGATCGCGCCGCCGACGAGGATGCCGATGTCGAGGCCGAGCACGGTGACGATCGGCGTCAGCGCGGAGCGCGCGCCGTGGCGGAAGATCACGCGGCGCTCGGACAGGCCCTTGGCGCGCGCCGTGCGGATGTAGTCCTCGCCCATCACCTCGAGCAGGTTGGCGCGGAACAATCGGGCGTAGATCGCCGCGAACGCGGTCGCCAGCACGAACCACGGCATGAGCAGCGACTCGGCCTTCGCGAGGATGGTTGCCGCCGTCTGGAAGGAGCCGGAGCCCGGGCAGCAGCGGGAAGCGCCCGATGTCGTCGGAGAAGAGGTAGAGGACGACGAGCCCGAGCCAGTAGACCGGCGCCGAGATGCAGATCAGCGCGAGGGTCATCGAGAAGCGGTCGAGGAACGAGCCGCGCTTGATCGCGGAGATCATGCCGACGGTAAGGCCGATGGCCAGCCACACGACCACGGCGCCGGCGATCAGGTAGCAGCGTGTTGGGCAGCCGGTCGAGCAGCTGCGCGCGGACGTCGACGTCGTTGCGGTACGAGCGACCGAAGTCGAAGTGCAGGAAGACGTCCTTCATGTAGTCCAGTACTGCTCGTAGAGGGGCTTGTCGAGCCCGAACGTCTCGCGGATGTTCTGGACGATCTCCGGCTCGGCCGGCTTGCCGGCACGCAGCAGCGCCGGGTCGGCGCTGGGCATGACGTTGAAGACGATGAACGTGATGCCGCTGACGACCCACAGCAGCAGCAGGGTCCACAGCAGCCGTCGGGTGATGTAGGCGCCCATGGGTTTCCGGGATCTTACGACCGGGCCGGCCCCGCCGCGAGGCGGGGCCGGCCGGTGTCGTCAGTTCGCGTTCCTCGTTCCTACTTCAGCGAGGTGAACGCGAAGTCGAACGAGTTGATAGTACGCGTTGCCGACCGCCGTTCACGTCCTTCGAGTGGATCAGGTTCGTGTTGTCCCAGACGAACGGGACAGCCGGCGCCTGCTCGGTGATCATCTTGTCGATCTCACCCCAGGCCTGGTAGCGCTCCTTGCCCTCGAGCAGGCGCGGCGTCGTCCATGGCCTTGTCGATCTTCGGATCGTCGAGCTGGGCGCAGGTTGTTGTTGCCGCCGCTCAGGTTGATGTTCGAGCCCTTGAACGTCGGCTCGAGCATCGACTGCGGGTCGTTGAAGTCCTTGAACCAACCCGCGGCGCCGCAGACCGCGACCTTCTTGGCCGGCTGCTGGCACCACTCGCGTGTAGACCGCGTCCTGCGGCACCGTGCGGAAGCGGACCTTGAAGCCGAGCTTCTCGAGCTGGGCCTTGGCGACCTCGGCCTGGGCCTTGCCCGGGTCGACGTTCGCGCCGACCATCAGCAGCTCCTCGTTGCCGTCGTACTTGCCGGACGAGTAGCCGGCGGCCTTCATGTACTTCTCGGCGACGCGCCATGTCGCCCTTCGGGTTGGCGAGGAAGTCGAATCCGGGGCCCTTCTCGCCGCCGGCCTCCTCGAACCCGCTGATGCCCGGCGGGATGAAGTGCGTCGCGATCGGCTCCCACGAACTAGCCGCCGCGCGCCTTGCGGGCCGCGTCACGATCGTACGCCGCGAGTGATCGCCTTGCGGACGTTGATGTCGTCCAGCGGCTTGATCGTCGTGTTCAGCGGGAACTAGCGGTAGCCACCGCCCGGGGCGCGTGACGAGCTGGTCCTTCTGGCGCTGCACGACCCGCTTGAGC
The DNA here is from genome assembly GCA_963802905.1 of uncultured Solirubrobacteraceae bacterium. GTDB lineage: Bacteria > Actinomycetota > Thermoleophilia > Solirubrobacterales > Solirubrobacteraceae > DASQFQ01. The sequence continues at coordinate 59,167 of CAWDKH010000024.1, forward strand.
ACCTGCGCCGGCGGGATCGGCGTCGAGCACCAGGTGCTGGCCCTGGAGCACCTGGCGGCCGGCGACGTTGGCGTCGGTCGCGTTGGTGCGAGATCAGGATCTCGTCCAGGTACGCGGGACGGAAGTCCGAGTCCTTGTCCCAGTTGGGGTTGCGGACGAGGTGGATCGACTTGCCGGCTTGTAGCCGATGACCTTGCCCTGGGCGTCGTTCTCGACCATGTACGGGCCGCGAGGAGACGACGTTCTCGTTGTACGTCGACGGCGACTCGCCTTGTCGAACTTCTCCGCGTACTCCTTCGGGACCGGCATGGTGATCGGCATCACGAGGGCCGCCGCGAACCCGACGCCCTGCGCCTTGGTGAGCTTGAACGTGATCTTGTACGGATCGGTCTCGTCGACCTGGATCCCCGAGATCTCCTTGACCGGCGCCGCGGACTTCTTCGGGCGCCCTCGATGAAGTTGAAGTAGGTCGTGTACTGGTTCGGAACGTTCTTCGTGAACGCCCGCTCGAACGCGTACTTGACGTCCTTGGCCTGGATCTCGCGGTTGACCGGAGGCCCGAACTTGACGCCCTTCTTGAGCGTCACCGTGACGGTCTTCTTGTCGTCGGAGATCTCGCGGGTCGCCCTCAGCGAGGTCGGGCTGCGCCTCTTTCTCGCCCGGCTTGAACGAGTAGAGCGGCCTCTGCGTGACGTAGACCACCTCGTAGCCGGCCGTGTAGTAGGTCTGGCCCGGGTCGAGGAAGTCGACGTCGGAGGCGCCGAGCTGTTCGAGCTTGCCGCCCTTCTTGCCCTCGGTGGGTGAACCGTTGCTTGCCTTACCGGAGCTGCCGCTGTCACTCGCGTCGTCCCCGCCACAGGCGACGACGAAGAGGGTGAGGGCGACCAGCGCCAGGGCGGCGACGAGCCGCAGTGGAGACCTAATCATGCAGAGGTCCTTTCAGGGTTGATCCCATGAGATTGGTGCTTGACTTGAGTTGGATTACTTGCCGGTACGGGGGTTGAGCGCGTCCTGCAGCCCATCGCCGACGAGGTTGAAGGCGAGGACGGTCAGAAGCAGCGCGAGGCCTGGGAAGGTCATGAACCACCAGGCGATGTCGAAGACGCCGACGGCGTCGGAGATCATCGATCCCCAGCTCGGCGTACCCGGCTCGATGCCGATGCCGAGGAAGGACAGCGCCGCCTCGAACAGGATGACCTGAGGGATCAGGATCGTGCCGTAGACGATGATCGGCGCGACGAGGTTGGGGAGGATCTCGCGGAAGATGATGCGTGGGTTGGAGGCGCCCAGGGAGCGCGCGGCCTCGACGAACTCCTTCTCGCGCAGCGACAGCACCTGGCCGCGGACGATCCGCGCCATGTACGGCCACAGGGAGAGGGAGATGACCGTCACCACGACGGTCAGGCCGGGCTGGATGGCGCCGCGCAGGCAACCGTCGGCGCACGCGACGCCGAGGCCGATGGCCAGCAGCAGCACCGGGAAGGCGAGCATGACGTCCATCGTGCGCGTGAGCAGCGAGTCGGTGATGCCGCGGTAGTAGCCCGCGATGAGGCCCATGATCACGCCGACGAGCACGATGATGGCCGTGGAGATGAACGCGACCTCGAGCGAGACGCGAGCGCCGTAGACGACGCGCGCGAACACGTCGCGCCCGCGCTGGTCGACCCCGAGCCAGTTGTCGGCGGTCGGGCCGGTGGGCGAGCCGAAGTCGTCCAGCAGGTCGGGGTTCTGGACGTTCGGGTCGGGCGCGCCGGTGACCTTGACGATCAGCGGCGCGAAGATCGCGACCAGGAAGGCGAGCATCACGATGCCGGCCGCGACGAGCGCGACGCGGTCGCGACGAAACCGCCGCCAGAACAGCTGCAGCGGTGATCGCGCCGTGACTTGCTTGCCGTCGACGACTCCCGTCTCTTCAGTTGCGACGCCCTCGGCGCCCTGGAGCTCAGTCGGGCCTACGCTCGTACCCACGCGCGAGCCCCCTGCTCCGGTGTCCTGCCTCAGTTTGACCCTCCTTCAGAGTCAGAGAAGGTACTAGGTCATCGGCAGTACGGCCCCGTTCAGGCGTACCGAGCGGTTCGTTTCGACGTTCGGACTACGATGCCTGCCCCGGGCCCCGATAGCTCAGCTGGATAGAGCGACTCCCTCCTAAGGAGTAGGCCCCTGGTTCGAATCCAGGTCGGGGCGCTTCAGCCGGAAAGCCAATCTCGCAATGGCGGCCGGGCTCCTGTTTCGCTTCGCCCGCTCAGCAGAATCGAACCGTCAAGCGGTAGAAGCTCTGCGCGTATCCGCCGAGCCAAACTTCGGCCGCACGTCGCGTCATCGGAGCTTACGGGCGACGATGACGACCATCCCGATGACGACGACCAGCGCGCCGACCGGCACCAGCGACGGTCACCGTGTCGCTCGAGTACTTCCGTGGCCCGGCGCAGCAGCGCCGCAACAGCAGCCCGACCCGCCGAGGAACACCGCCAGCTGTACAGAGCGGTGAGGTGTTGCTTCACTCAGCTCCGCTATCAGCGCAGCTGCGGCGGCAGCGCCCACCACGCGCGCAGGCGACCGCGCCAGCCGAGGCCCGAGGCGAGCTCGCGGCGGAACGCGCTGCGCTGATCCGGCGTCGGGGTGCCCGTCGCCGTGCCGTAGCGCGCGGCGCGGAGCGCGGCGAGGTAGGAGTCGGTGGCGCCACCGCCGCCGAAGCGGCGCTCGAGCTCGATCAAAGTGGTGCCGGGCCCGACCGGGCGGCCGGCGCGGCGCATGGCGGTGACGAGCTCGGCGACGGCGCGGTCGGCCGGCGCTCGCGGGTCGCGGGCGCGGCGGCGGCGCTGCAGCAGGAGGGCGGCGGCGACGAGCAGCGCGAGCAGGAGCGCTGCGGCCCCGACGTAGAGCCACGGGCTCGTCCCCTCGCCGACGGAGACCACGCCGGTACCGCCGCCAGCGGCTGGGTCGAGCTCGCGGCGCGCGCCCGTCGGGTTGCGGCCGCCGCCGGGCTGCGTCGCCGCGGCGTCGGCGGCCGAGTCATTGTCGGCCGCGCTGTCGGGGTCGTCGATCGCCGCGATCAACGAGCGCGCGGGGGTGGCGGTCGGCGTCGGGTCGAACGTCACCCAGCCGATGCCGTCGAACCACGCCTCGACCCACGAGTGCGCGTCGCGGTCGCGCACCACCCACTCGCCCTGGCGCTGGCGGTAGCCGCCGGGGGAGAAGCCCGTCGCCACGCGCGCGGGCACGCCGCCGAAGCGCAGCAGCAGCGCCATCGCGCCGGAGAAGTGCTGGCAGTAACCCGCCTTCGTCTCGAACAGGAAGTGCTCGAGCGGAGGCTCGCCCGGGTCGCCGGGCGCGGGCCGCTCGTCGTAGCGGAAGCCGCGGCCGAGGTAGTTGTCGACGCGGCGCACGAACTCGTAAGGCGTGCGGGCGCCGCGCTTCAGCTGCTGGGCGAGCTGCCACGTGCGCCAGTAGGGCGAGTTGCGCAGCGCGGGGATGCCGGGCCCCTCGGTGCCGCGGCGCTCGTTCTGAGCCAGCGGCGGGCCGACGACGTCGAACGGGCGCAGCTCGAGCTTGAGCGACGTGACCGCGCGGCTGCGGGTGTCGTCGGGGTCGGGCAGCTCGGGGCGCAGGAGCGGGAGCACCGCCGTGAGTGCGTCGCTCTGCTGGCCGCGCGCGCCGCTGTCGGCGGCCGACAGCTCGAGCACGTTCGGGCGCGGCGCGTGGAACTCGACCTCGTAGGAGTCGCCTACCCCGAGCTCGCGGTCGGCCTGCCAGGTGCCGGGCGAGAAGGTGGGGATCGCCTGCCGCGGGCCGGCGTCGACCGACACCGTGGTGCCGGCGCCGGCGTACTGGTCGCCGCGCAGGCCGCGGACGGTGATGCGCGCGTGCCCGGTCCACTGCGGGCTCGCGGTCCAGCTCTGCTCGAGGTCGGCCTCGGGATCCGGGCCGAACGGGTCGGGCACACCGCGCATGACCCAGCGCTGGCCGTCGAAGTCCTCGAGGTTCTCGAGCTTCCAGTACTGCGCCCGCGACGTCTTGATCCGGAGCATCTCGCGCCCCTCGCGCTGCCATCGCATCGGGCCGTAGGAGTGGTCCCAGTCGAAGCGGACCGAGGCCGGCGTGCCGAGCCCTTCCGCCCACGTCTTGTAGTCGAACCACGGACCCTCGCGGTCGGTGGCCATGCTCAGCGGCAGCGCGCCCGCGAGCGCGATCCCGCCGAGCACCGCGACGCCGATGCCGGGGCGCAGCGGCAGCCGCTCGAGCCACAGGAAGCAGACGGTCAGCGCGGCGATCGCGCAGCCGAGCACGAGCGAGCGCGTGCTGCCGAGCGCCGTGATCGGCCAGACCACCAGCGTGAGCAGGGCCGCGAGCGCGAAGAACTGATAGCCGCGGCCGTCGGCGCGCGGCCACGCAGCCGCGATCGCGGCGAGCGTGACCAGCAGCGCACCCCCGAGCCGCAGCGTGACGTCGGGCCACGGATCGGCACCCGCGTAGGGGAGCGTGACGCCGCTCAGCGCTTCGAGGCCGCGACCGATGCCGGAGCCGAGCTCGCCCCAGTGCTTGGGTGTCAGCAGCTTCGGCTCGAGCCCGGAGACGAGCGCGGCGAGCACAAGGCCGGCCGCGGCGGCCAGCAACGCGGCGGGCACGCGCAGCCGCGGCGGCAGCGACGCGGCGGCGCGGACCGTCTCACCCGTGAGCACGGCGGCAAGCACCCACAGGATCGCGTCGCCGAGCCCGCCCCCCTCGAGCATCCGCGTCCACTCGGCCGCGCCGAGCAGCCCGAGCAGCGCGAAGCCGAGCGTGCGCGCCAGTGGCGCGGGGAGCAGCGCGGCGGGGCGGCGCTCGGTCACGACCTACATGGTGCACGAACGGCGAACTGCGCTGGGTAAGAAGCGCGAGTTGGAACGCCGCGGCGGCGACCGTCCCGGTTCGGGGCCACCTGCCGACGAGAACAGGACGGTTGTCCTGTTCGCCATCGGTATGGGATCCCAGGGCAGGACAACCCTCCCAATCTCGGCCGAACCCCACTCCTACCCAGCCGCCGTTGACGTTCGGCGGCGCTGCCGCTTACGCCCGGTCCGGGCGGTCCGGGTAGACGTCGTCGATCGTCGCCAGCGCCGCGTACGGCGCGCCGCCGCTCGCCTCGGCGATCGCCTCGGCGCCGCCGGCCAGGCGGTCGAGGATCGCGACGACGCCACAGACCTCGTAACCCGCCTCACGCACCGCCTCGATCGCCTGCACGGTCGAGCCGCCGGTGGTCACGACGTCCTCGACGATCAGGCAGCGCTCACCCGGCTCGAGGTCCGGCCCCTCGATCCGGCGCTGGAGCCCGTGCGCCTTGGTCTCCTTGCGCACGAAGAACGCCTTCACCTCCGCGCCGCCGGCCAGCGCCGCGCACGCGGGCGCGTCGGCGCCCATCGTGAGGCCGCCGACCGCGGTCGCCCCCATCTCCGTGGCGTGCCCGGCGACCAGCTCGGCGAGCGCGCGGAAGCCGGGCGGACGGAGGATCGCGCGCTTGGCGTCGACGTAGTACTGGGCGGTGCGGCCGGAGGTCAGCGTGACCTCGCCGACGATCAGCGCGTGGCGGCGGAGCTCTTCGACGAGGGTCGTGCCGGGGTCCATGCGCCCAGCGATCCTATGATCCCGACCCGATGGAGCACTCCTTCGGCCGAGCGGCGCCGTTTGCCCTCGGCGTGGAGGAGGAGTTGCTGCTGCTCGACCCCGGCAGCGGGATGCTCGCGCACAGCTCGAGCCGGCTCGTCCCGCAGGTCGACGCGCCGGAGGGCACGGTCATGCACGACGTCTACGAGGCGCTCGTCGAGACCGCCTCGCCGATCAGCCCCAACGCGATCGAGGGCGTGCGCTCGCTGGAGCGGCTGCGCGGCGCGATCCGCGACGCCGGCGGCACGCTGGCCGGGGCCGGCATCCACCCCGCGAGCGAGTTCGGCGACGCGCCGCACGTCGTCAACGAGCGCTACCGCGAGATCGGCGAGCAGATGCGCGGGTTGCTGCGCCGCACGCCGACCTGCGCGCTGCACATCCACGTCGGCATGCCCGACCCCGAGACCGCGATCCAGGCCTTCAACCGCCTGCGCCAGCAGCTGCCGGTCCTGCAGGCGCTCGCCGCCCACTCGCCCTACTGGCATGGGATCGACTCGGGCTTCCAGACCGCCCGCGCCCAGCTGTTCCGCGGCTACCCGCGCGCCGACATCCCGCGGGCGTTCGCCGACTGGGAGGACTACGCGACGTCGATGGACGCGATCGTCGAGGCCGCCGGCGTCGAGGACTACACGTTCTTCTGGTGGGACCTGCGCCCGCACCCGAAGCTCGGCACGCTCGAGATCCGCGCGATGGACGCCCAGGCGCGCCTCGACTCGGTCTGCGGGCTCGCCGCGCTCGTCCATGGGCTCGCGCTCGCCGCCGCGCACGAGCCTGAGGCAGCCGCGCCGCTCCCGCGCGAGATGCTCGTCGAGTCCTCCTTCCGCGCCGGGCGCGACGGCCTCGCCGCGACCGTCTGGCACGACGGCGCGCTGCGCCCCATCACCGAGCGGATCGCCGCCGCGCTCGAGCTCGCGCGCCCCTACGCCGCGACGTCGGGGCCGAGCCCGCGCTCGAGGAGATCGAGCGGATCGTGCGCGAGGGCAACGGCGCCGACCGCATGCGCGCCGCCCACGCCGAGGGCGGCATGCCGCGCGTCCTGCACCGGCTGATCACGGAGTCTGCGGAGCCTCTGAGCGCTGCATGACCGCTGCGGCGACGGCGACCGCCGCCGCCGCGCTGCCGAGGCACGAGGACGATCGCCCCGCCGACCGGGATGTCCTTGGTCACCGCGAAGGAGATCGCGTTGTTGAGCGCGTGCAGCGCGATGCACGGCAGCAGCGAGCCCGTGCGCTGGTACAGCGCGCACAGCAGGACGCCGAGGATGATCAGCACGCCGACCGTCTCGATCGGCGACCCGGCGACGTGCACGAGCCCGAACACGACGCCGGTGGCGAGCGCCCCGCCGACACACCGACCCGCTCGCGCAGGACGCCGAACACGAAGCCGCGGAAGAAGAACTCCTCGGTCAGCGGCGCGACGAACGCCAGCAGCACGCCGTAGCCGACCAGCGCGGCCAGCGACTCCTCCTCGGCGAGGTCGCGCGTGAGCTCCTGCTGGTCGGGCTCGCCGACCGCCTTGATGTAGATCGCGGTCAGGACGAAGAACGCGCCCCAGGTCAGCAGCGTCCAGCCCGAACGCAGGCCAGAGCCTGGTCGGCCGCAGCCCGAACGACGCCGGCGTGAGCCCGCGCGCCCAAATGCCCGCGAACAGGAAGGCGGCCGCGATCAGCGCGAGTCCTGCACGAGCGTGGCCGAGATCACGAGGCCGGGCGGGCCGCCGGTGGTGACGTTGCCGCCGCCCGCCTCGACCCCCGCCGCGATCAGCAGGTAGGCGAGCGTCGCGACGACGAACGCGGACACGAGCGCGGCCAGCGGCGCCCACGCCGGGACCGGGGCGAGGCTGCCGGCGGCCGGCTCCGGCGGCCGCTCGCGCGGGGTGATCCCATCGGGCACCTCGGGGTGCGAGTGCAGGCCGCTCGTCGTCGCTGCAGATGACTCTACGCACAGAGCGCCGGCAACTCGGCCAGCGAGGCGATCCGGCGCACGCCCGGCGGCGCCTCGAGCGAGCCGTCGCGGTCGATCAGCACCGGCTCGAGCCCGGCCGCGAGCGCACCGCCGACGTCGGCCTCGACGTCGTCGCCCACGTGCAGCGCCTCCTCCGGCCGCGCGCCCGCGAGCGCGAGCGCGCGCACGAAGATCTCCGGGTCCGGCTTGGGCGCGCCGACCTGGCCGAGGAGAGCGCGCCGTCGAGCAGGGCGTCAGGCCGGTGCGCTCGAGCTGCTCGTGCAGCGAGACGTCCCAGTTCGACGCCGCCACGAGCTTGACGCCCGCCGCCCGCAGCGCCCGCAGCGCCGGCACCGTGTCGGGGAACGGCTCGAAGCGGATCGCCGCCAGCAGCGTGTCGGTCAGCGCGTCGAGGTCGACGTCGAGGTCGAGCGCGTCGCGCAGCACCTCGGCGCAGGCGCGCCGCAGCTGCGCCAGCCCGGCGGCGTCGCGCCCATCCACAGATGCGCCCGGTAGTAGCCGATCTCGGCCTTCATCGCCCGCCCCGCCTCCGCCTCGGAGACCTCGACGCCGAGCCGCTCGCGCAGCTCCGCCTGCAGCCGCGGCGCGGGCGGCAGCAGCTCGAGCAGCGTGCCGAGGGCGTCGATGGTGATCGCACGGATAGGCTGCCGCGCCATGCCGGCGGCCACTGTACGGGTCCTCGCCGCCGACTTCTGGGCGGACAACAGCGACTGGGTCACGGCGATCGCCGCGATCGTGATCGCGTTCGTCGCGGCGACGCTGCTCGACCGCTACTTCGAGCGCCGCGGCGACAAGCTGGCGTCCGCGGTCTCGCGCGGCGAGGTCAGCCCCGTGCTCGACACGCGCCTGCGCTTCTTCCGCCGGCTGATCTACGCGTCGATCCTGCTGCTCGGCATCGCGATCGCCGCCTCGCAGTTCACCGGCGTCTCCAAGCTGGCGGCCAGCATCCTCGCCTCCGGCGCGCTCGCCGCGGCGATCATCGGCTTCGCCGCCCGCCAGGTGCTGGCCAACTCGGTGGCCGGGGTCATGCTCGCCGTCACGCAGCCGCTGCGGGTCGGCGACTGGGTGACGTTCGAGGACAACTACGGCGTCGTCGAGGACGTGCGGCTGAACTTCACGGTCCTGCGGACCGCCTCCGATCAGCGCGTGATCATCCCCAACGAGCGGCTCGCCGCCGGGGTGCTCCGCAACGACACGCTCGGCTCCGAGGTGGTCGGCCTCGACGTGTCGGTCTGGCTCCCGCCGGAGGCGACACGGAGCGAGCGCTGGCGGCGCTCGCGCGAGGAGACCGGCAGCGAGGCGAGCGTCGCGGAGATCACGCCCGAAGGGGTGCGGATCAGGGTCGGGGGTGACCCGGTGCCGCCACCCCAGAAGGGTCCCCGGCAGGCCGAGCTGCGCGCGCAATGCCTCAAACGCCTGCGCGCCGAGGGCCTGCTGGGAGGGAATCCCGCCTCGTTGGCGAATTCGGCAGGGCTACACTCGATGGTTCGCGCTCTTATGAAGAGTGCAGCCGAACATGAGCCGGTCGCAACGTAATAGGCGACGACGCCGCGGCCGCGGTCGCCCTCGGAACAAGGCCTTTCTCGCGCTGATGGTCGTGACGGTGCTGGCCGCCCTCGGCGGCCTCGCCGCAGTCGGGTACGTGGTCTCGATCGCCGCCTCCGCGCCGCCGCTGGACTCGCTCAAGCCGCGTGATCTCGGCTCGCAGTCGGAGGTCCGCGCCGCCGACGGCACCCGCCTCGGCTTCATCCAGTCGAACGAGCTGCGCCGCCCCGTGGAGGGCACCGCATCCCCAAGACGCTCAAGGACGCCACGGTCGCGATCGAGGACGAGCGCTACTACCACCACAAGGGCGTCGACTACCCCGGCATCGTGCGCGCCGCGGTCAAGAACCTCTCGAGCCACAAGACGGTGCAGGGCGGCTCGACGA
>CAWDKH010000025.1:0-73418 GCA_963802905.1 uncultured Solirubrobacteraceae bacterium
CTTCATCGCCGCGATCATCGCCCTCCTCGGCGCGGGCGGGACCGTGCTCCTGCGCAATCCGTTCTACTCGGTGCTCGCGCTCGTCTGCCACCTGCTCGGGCTGGCGGCGCTGTTCCTGCTGCTGCGCGCGGAGTTCGTCGCCGCCGCGCAGGTGATCGTCTACGCGGGCGCGGTGATGGTGCTGTACGTGTTCGTGGTCGCCTACGTCGGCGGCCAGGACAAGCCGCTGACCAGTCACGGCCCGGGCATGCGCGCGATCGCGGTGTTGTTCGCCGGCGCGCTGCTGGCGGAGATTGCGATCGCCGTGATCGGCTCGGGGCTGAGCGTGCTCGACGAGGAGGGCACCGGCTGGTTCGAGGGCTTCGGCTCGCCCGCGCAGATCGGCGAGCTCTTCCTCACCAAGTTCCTGCTCGCCTTCGAGCTCGCCTCGCTGCTGCTGCTGGTCGCCGCGGTCGGCGCGGTGATCCTCGCGCGCCGGCGCTCCGGGCTCGACGACCCGCGCGAGCTGTCGGTGGCCGACCTCCTGCGCTCGGACGAGGGCGGGACCCTCACCGACGCGGAGCGCGGTTCGCTCCAAGAGGCGGCGGGGCCGCCGGGGCACTGATATGTCGGTCACCTGGTACCTGATGGTCTCCGCGATCGTCTTCTGCATCGGCGTCGGAGGCGTGCTCACGCGCCGCAACCCGCTGGTGATCCTGCTCTGCCTCGAGCTGATGCTGAACGCCTCCAACCTCGCGCTGGTCGCCTTCGCGCGCGCGCACGGCAACCAGGAGGGCCAGCTCTTCGCGCTGATCGTGATGGTCGTCGCGGCCTGCGAGGTCGCGGTCGGCCTCGGCCTGATCGTCGCGCTGTACCGGCGGCGGCTGCCGATCGACGTCGACGAGCTGCGGGAGCTGCAGGGCTAGATGGCAACCGCCGGCTGGCTCATCCTGCTGTTCCCGCTCGTCGGGTCGATCGTCATCGCGCTCGGCTACAAGGTCTGGCCGGGCCGCGTCCCGGGCCTGATCGGCACGCTCGCGATCCTCGGCTCGTTCGTCGCCTCGATCGTCGCGGTGATCGAGCTCGGGAACCGCGGCGAGGAGGAGAAGCAGGTCGTCACCGTCGCGTGGGACTACGCGAGCACCTCCGGCGTCGACGCGCAGCTGTCGCTGCTGCTCGACCCGCTCTCGCTCTTCATGGCGCTCACGGTGACCGGCGTCTCGACGCTGATCCACCTCTACTCGATCTCCTACATGGGGTCGGACCGCGGCTACACGCGCTTCTTCGCGTACCTGAACTTCTTCGTGTTCTCGATGCTGCTGCTGGTCCTCGCCGGCAACTTCCTGATCCTGATCGTCGGCTGGGCGTTCGTCGGCGCGGCGTCGTACCTGCTGATCTCGTTCTGGTACCGGCGCACCACTGCGACGAGCGCGGGCATCAAGGCGTTCGTCATCAACGTGGTCGGCGACGTCGGCCTGGTGATCGGGACGTACTTCATCTTCCAGGGCACCGGCTCGCTCGACTTCGTGACGAGCTTCGGCGAGGTGGAGCAGGCGTTCTCGACGAACCAGGCGGAGCTCGTGGCGGGCTGCCTCGGGCTGCTCGTCGGCGCGTTCGCGAAGTCCGCCCAGGTTCCGTTCCACACCTGGCTCCCGGACGCGATGGAGGGCCCGACGCCGGTCTCCGCACTGATCCACGCGGCGACGATGGTGACCGCCGGCGTCTACCTGATCGCGCGCATGCACCCGATGTTCGAGCAGGCGCCGGCCGCCGCCGACGTCGGCGCGATCGTGGGCTGCGCGACGCTGCTGATCGCCGCGACGGTCGGCCTGGTGGTGACCGACGTCAAGCGCGTCATCGCCTACTCGACGATGTCGCAGATCGGCTACATGGTCATGGCCGTCTCGAGCGCCGCCTACGCCGCAGGCCTCTTCCACCTGATGACGCACGCGTTCTTCAAGGCGCTGCTCTTCATGGCCGCCGGCTCGCTGATCTCCGCGATGGCGGGCAACCAGAACCTCAACGACATGGGCGGCTTCCGCAAGGCGATGCCGTTCACGTTCGCCATGTTCATCATCGGCGGGCTCTCGCTGTCGGGCTTCCCGCCGTTCGCCGGCTTCTTCTCGAAGGACGAGATCCTCGCCGACGTCGCCGCGCGCGACGACTGGCACGTCGTGCTCGCGGTGCTCGGCTTCGTCGGCTCGTTCCTGACCGCGATCTACACGTTCCGGATGATCTTCCGCGCGTTCTGGGGTGAGCCGGTCAAGGAGGCGCAGGCGCTGCTCGACGGCCACATGTACCACGCGGAGGAGCACACGAACCCGGCCACCGGCGAGGTCGAGGACACCGACGTCGGCTTCCCCGGCGCCGAGCACCACATCGCCGAGGAGGAGAACTCGATGGCGGTTGCCATGGGCTGCCTCGCGGTCGGGGCGATCGGCGCCGGACTGCTGCAGATCCCGCAGGTGACCGACGTCATCCACCACTTCCTCGAGCCGTCGTTCGCCGACTCGAAGTTCTACAACGAGCTCGAGCCGTCGGACGGGCTGACGCTCGTCGGGCTGCTCACCGGCACCGTGCTCTCGATCTCCGGCGTCGCGCTCGCCTACCACCTGTGGGTGCGCAAGCCCGACGCGCCGGGGTCGCTGCGCGCGCGGCTGGGCGGCCTGCACCGGATCTTCGTCAACAAGTGGTACTTCGACGAGATCATCAACTTCCTGGTCGTGCGGCCGTTCGCGTGGTTCGGTCGCTTCGCGCGCAACACGTTCGAGCGGGTCGTGATCTCCGGCTTGTTCATGGGCGGCACGACCGCCGTGGTGCGCGCGGGCTCGGCGGCCGTGCGCGCGGCGCAGTCGGGGTTCTTGCGCTACTACGCAGCGCTGCTGCTGCTCGGGCTCACCACTGTCGGCGCGTACTTCCTCGTGGCGGGGACGTGAGATGGACCAGCTGACCATCCACCTCTCCGTGCTGCTGTTCTGGCCGCTGGCGATTGCCCTGATCGGGGCCGCCGGGCCGCGCAGCTGGGCGCCCGGGTTCTCGGTCGTCGGCGCGGTCGTGCCGCTCGCCTACGGCGTGATGATGCTGTTCGACTTCGAGCCGGGCCGCGGGCTCCAGTACGTCACCAACGACACCTGGATCCAGGCGCTGGGCATCCGCTACAAGCTCGGCGTCGACGGGCTCAACCTGTGGCTGATCGGGCTGACCACGCTGCTGTTCTTCGCGGCTGCGGTGTGGCTGGTGTTCCGCCCCGTCGAGCGCCCGAAGCTGTTCCGCTTCCACCTCGCGCTGGCCGAGACCGCGGTCCTGGGCGCGTTCGTCGCGCAGGACCTCGCGCTGTTCGTTCTCTTCTTCGACCTGATGCTGGTGCCGTTCTACTTCCTCGTCGGACAGTGGGGCACCGGGCCCGAGCGCGTGTCGGCGACCTACAAGCTGATCATCTACACGCTCGTCGGCTCGCTCCTGATGCTCGCGGGCGCGGTCGCCACCGCGGTGCTGGCGGCCGACGGCGGGCGCATCTCCTTCACGCTGACCGACCTCGTGGCCCGGGCCAACCTGAGCGACACGGAGCAGCGGTGGATCTTCATCACGTTCGCGCTCGCGTTCCTGATCAAGATGCCGATGTTCCCGTTCCACGGGTGGATGCCGGACGCCTACCGGACGATGCCGCTCCCGGTCCTCGCGATCTTCTCGGGCGTGCTGTCGAAGGTCGCCGCCTACGGCTTCCTGCGGATCGTGCTGCCGCTGTTCCCCGACGCGGTGCAGCACTACCAGAGCCTGATTCTGATCCTCGCGCTGCTCTCGATCCTCTACGGCTCGGCGCAGGCGTTCACGCAGACGAACGCGCGGCTCGTGCTCGGCTACTCGTCGGTCGCGCAGCTCGGCTTCATCACGCTGGGGATCTTCGCGCTGGACCCGGAGGGCCGGGGTGCGCAAGGGGCGATCCTGCAGATGGTCAACCACGGGCTCGTGGTGGCGCCGCTGTTCCTGATCATCATCCTGCTGTCCGAGCGCTCGGGCGGGAGCGAGGACATCACGAAGATGGGTGGCCTGTCGTTCCGCGCGCCCGTGCTCGCCGCGCTGTTCCTGATCGTGGCCTTGGCGACGCTGGCGATGCCGGGGTCGGCGAACTTCGTCGGCGAGTTCCTGATCCTGCTCGGGCTGTTCGAGACCAAGCTGGCGATCTCGATCATCGCGTTCACGGGCGTGGCGATGGCGTCGGTCTACATGCTGCGGATGTTCATCCGGACCATGCACAACCGCGTCAGCCCGGGCGTCGAGTCGCGTGAGATCGCGCTGACCGACGCGCTGGTGATCGTGCCGCTGGTGCTCATGATCATCGCGTTCGCGCTCTACCCGCAGGCGGCGCTGACCGCGTCGGAGCCGGCCACCAAGGCGTCGATCGCGGAGGTGGTGAGATGAAGGGCCCGCATATCGATTGGGCCGCCATCTCGCCGCTGGTGGCGCTGACGGTCGGCGCGTGCCTGGTGCTGATGGCGGGGCTGCTGCGGCCCGCGTTCGTGCGCACGACGCTCGTGCCGGGGCTGACGATCCTGACGCTCGGCGTCGCGGTCGGGCTCGGGGTCTCGCAGTGGAACGAGAACGAGACGGTGATCGCCGGCGCGCTGTCGATCGACGACCTGACGATCGCGCTGCTGATGGTCTTCGCAGCGGGCGCGCTCGCCGCGACGCTGCTATCGACGCGCTCGCTGGCGGCGGCCGAGGCCGGCCACGGCGAGTACCACGCGCTCGTGCTGATCTCGGTGCTCGGGATGGTCGTGCTCGCGGGCGCGACGAACCTCGTGACGCTGTTCATCGGCTTCGAGCTGCTGTCGATCCCGCTCTACGTGCTGTGCGCGACCGAGCTGCGGCGCGAGCACTCGCTGGAGTCGGGGCTCAAGTACCTGATCATCGGCTCGCTCGGCTCGGCGGTGCTGCTCTACGGCCTGGCGCTGCTCTACGGCGCGACGGGCTCGACCGACTTCGCGGTGATTGCCGTGAAGGCGGGCGCCGTCGAGGACGACACGCTGTTCGTGGCGGCGGTCGCGCTGATCGTCACCGGGCTCGCGTTCAAGGCGTCGGTGGCGCCGTTCCACCAGTGGACGCCCGACGTCTACGAGGGCGCGCCGACGCCGATCACCGCGTTCATGGCGGTGGCGACGAAGGCGGCCGCGTTCGGCGTGCTGATCCGGCTGTTCGACACCGCGCTGATCACGGCCGCGGACGTGTGGGCTCCTGCCTTCGCGACGCTCGCCGTGGTGACGATCATCGTCGGCAACGTCGGCGCGATCGGGCAGACGTCGGTCAAGCGGATGCTCGCCTACTCGTCGGTGGCGCAGGCGGGCTACATGCTCGCGGGGCTCGTGGTGTCGACGAAGCTCGGCGTGAGCGCGATCGTCTTCTACCTGTTCGCCTACACGGTCATGAACCTCGCGGCGTTCGCGGTGGTGGTCGCGCGCGAGCGCGAGACGCCCTACGGCGACGACCTGCGCGCGCTGAACGGGCTGGGCGCCGACCGGCCGTGGCTGGCGTGGCCGATCACGATCGCGATGCTCTCGCTCGCCGGCTTCCCGGCGACGGCGGGCTTCTTCGGGAAGATCTACCTGATCGAGGCGGCGGTCGACAACGAGTACGCGTTCCTCGGCGTCGCGATCGTGCTCGGCTCGGCGATCTCGCTCGCGTACTACCTGCGCGTCGTCGCCGCGGTGTGGCTGGTGCGGCCCGACGAGTCGCGCGCACCGGCGAGCCTGGGCACGGCGGGCGCGCGCCCCGCGATCGCCGGCGGCTCGCAGGAGGCCGACGGCGTGATCGACGCACCGCGCGGCGGGATGGGGCTGCTGCCGGTCGGGATCGTCGCGGTGGTGTGCGCGGTGGCGACGGTGGCGCTCGGCATCTATCCCGAGCCGCTGCTCAACGTCGCCAAGGACGCCGGCGACGCGCTGACGTCGCTGCTCTAAGCCGCGAACGCCTCCTTGTATTGGTCCATGAGGGCCTGGATGTCCTCGTGCGCGTCTTCCTCGGTGAGGTGGCCGCCGGCGAGGTGCGCGTCGAGCCGGTTGAGGTAGGTCTCCCAGCCGGCCGCGTGCTGCCAGTCCGGGCCGAGCGCGCCGCTGAAGACGTGGGTGAAGACGAGCGTGGTGCCGTCTGCGTGTGGCGTGAGCTCGAAGCGGTAGCGCTCGGCGCCCCACTGCCAGGCGAGGGTGTTGGGCGGATCGACGACGTTGACGCGGCCGGTGTCGCCGGCGGCCTCGAACGTCTCGCCCTCCTCGGGGATCCAGTCGACGGGGGCGACGAACCACTGGGCGAGCTCGGCCGGCTCGCTGACCGCGCGCCAGACGCGCTCGATGGCGTGGGGGAGGCGGCGCTCGAAGCGCAGCGCCGGGCGGCCGTCGATGGTCTCCTGCGTGCCGGTCATCATGGGTTCTCCTTCAGGTGGTGTTCGAGTGCGTCGAGTTGCGCGTCCCAGTGCCTGCGGTACGGCTCGAGCCAGTCGGCGACCTCGGCGAGCGGCGCGCCGCGCAAGCCGTAGAAGCGCCGCTTGCCGTCCGGGCGGACGGCGACGAGCCCGGCCTCGCGCAGCACCTTGAGGTGCTTGGAGACGCCGGGCTGGCTGAGGCCGACGTGGTCCACGAGCTCGTTGACGCTCCGCTCCCGCTCTCTGAGGAGGTCGAGGATCTGGCGGCGCGAAGGCTCGGCGAGCGCGGCGTAGGCGGTCATCGGCGCTACATATTACCTAGTGGCAATATGAAGTCAACGGCGGCTGGGTAGGGGTGGGGTTCGGCCGGGATCGAGAGGGGTGTCCTGCCCTGCCATCGCATACCGATGACAAACCAGGACGACCGTCCTGTTCTCGGGTCGCCAGGCGGCCCGTAGACAGGACAACCCCGCCGGTTCTCGCCGCGGCGGCTCGCACCCCCACCCCTACCCAGCCGCAGTTGACGTTCGCCGGGGGCGAAGTCTGCGCGCGCGGCACCTATCGACCTCGCTGT
Organism: uncultured Solirubrobacteraceae bacterium; assembly: GCA_963802905.1. Lineage (GTDB taxonomy): Bacteria > Actinomycetota > Thermoleophilia > Solirubrobacterales > Solirubrobacteraceae > DASQFQ01. The sequence continues at coordinate 6,966 of CAWDKH010000025.1, forward strand.
GCCTCCCCCACGCCCCATCGCCGGTCAGGCCTCCGCCGAGTACGTCGCACTCCTCGCAGTGGTGTGCGCCGTCGTGGCGGGGGCCGCGGCGGTGGGGTCGGTGCCGCCGATCGCGGCGCAGGTGGCGAGCGCGGTGAAGCATGGGATCTGCCTGGTCGGCGGTGGGGTCTGCACGGCGCGCGAGGCGCGCGACGCCGGCCTCGCGCCGTGTCTCGTCCACGCGCGCACGGATCGGGAGCGGCTCGGCGGGCGGCTGCTGGTGGTCAAGCTCGGGCGTGGTGACGCGCTGCTCGTGGAGCGGCGGTCCGACGGCTCGGCGGCGGTGTCGTTCGCCGACGGCGAGAGCGCCGGGGCCAGCGTCGGCGTCGGGCTGCAACTCCCCGGGCGGGGCGGGAAGGTGCGTGGCGGCGCCGGCATCCAGTTCACGGGCGGCCGGACGTGGGAGTTCCCGACCTATGCGGCGGCGGCGCGCTTCGTCCGCCGCTGGGGCCGCACCGAGACGCTGACCGGCGAGGCGCGCGGCCTGCTCCCCGGCGGCGATCATCCGCCGCCGCCGGACAGCACCTACAAGGAGGGCGGCGCGTACGGCGAGTTCGCGGCCGCGCTGCGCGGACTCCCTGGGGTCGGCGCCGAGGCGCGCGGGGAGGTCGGCGCCGTGCTCGGCCGGCGGGTCGCCCGCGGCGGGCGCGTGACGTGGTTCAACCGCTTCGACGCCGAGACCGCCGGGCGCCTCGGGCTCGTGCTGGGCGCGCTCGAGGCCCACAACGCGGGCGCCGCTGGGCTCGAGGTCACGTTCGTCCACGGTCACGCCGTGGAGATGCGCGTGCGCGCCGCCGCGCGCATGCACTACGACGTCGCTCTGGCCGGCCCCGCCAGCAGTGTCGCCGACCTCGCCGCGCGCCTGCGCGGCACCAACCCGGCGCCGGGCGGCGCGGGCGGGCGGCTCGAAGCGGAGGTCGCGCTCGACCTGACGGACCCCGCCAACCGCAGCGCGGCCGTCGGCGTCATCGAGATCATGCTGCTGCGCGCGCCGCCGGCCGACTGGGACGATCGCGTCCGCGCGCTCGCCCACCGCCTCGACGTCGACGGCGCGGTCGACGTGCGGCTGTTCCGCGTCGCGCTCGACGACCGTGACGTCGGCGCCGAGGCCGCGCTCGGACTCGGCGCGGGCATCGGCTACGACCGCACCCGGGAGGTCCGCGACCTCATGCGCGCGTGGTCGCTGCGAGCGGGCGGCGCGTTGCAGGAACGGGAGGACTGCATTCCGGCGTAACCGCCGGGCGCGTCGAGCGTACTTGTGACGTATCACACAATCCGTCGCTCTCAACAAGGAGGAAGCGGTGGAATTCATCAAGCGATTCGAGCCCGTATGGCTCGCGCTCGTCCTGCTCGGCGCCCTCAACTGGGCCCTGATCGCGCTCTTCGACTTCAACGTCGTCGAGGAGATCCTGGGGACCGGGACCGCCACCGACGTGGTCTACGTGATCGTGGGCCTCGCGGCCGTGGCACTCGTGCCGCGGATGCTGGAGGGCATGCACCTCGGCGATCGCGCCCACCCGCGCGGCGCCTAGCGCACTGATCCGAGGAGGGCCGGGGGTGCACACCCGGCCCAACCGGACTCGCCGAGGGGAGTACGCTTGGCGACGTGACGCGCGCGAAACTGCGCTCCTACGCCCCACTGGTCCTCGCTGCAATCTGTCTCGCGGTGGCCTACGCCGTGCCGCCCGTGGTCTCCTACGTGCTGACCATGGTCGCGTTCGTGCTCGCCATCGAGGGCGGGCTCTCGCTCTACGAGCGGGTCAGCCACGCCGGCGGCATGAAGGACTTCCGCCAATAGCCGGCACCTTCGACGACCAGGTCGCGACGCTCGTCGCCCGGGGTTACCCGGCGCTCGCCGGCCTGTCGGACAGCGCGTTCGCCGAGATGATTGAGCCACTGCGCGAGGCGAGCGCCGATGCCGACCGCTTCGTGCTCGTGGTCAAGAGCGAGCTCGCGCCCGCCGCCGAGACGATCGAGCGCGTCGAGCGGCGCCGTAAGACCGGCTTCTCCGTGCTCGAGCGCGACGACCTCGAGCGCTTCGCGCCGATCGAGGGGGTCGAGCTCCCGCACGGGCCCGCCTACCTGCTGACCGCGCCCGACACCGGCGCCGATACGCGCAACGTCACTCCTGACGACGCACTCGCCACCATTCGCGACGAGGGCCGCTCGCCGCTCACCATCGACGAGGGCATCGCGCTGGTCACCCACGACCCCGAGGCCGTAGCGAAGAACGGCGGCTTCTCGCTCCTCGCGTCCCGCTGCGGCGACCGCCGCGTGACCGCGCTGTGGATCAGCGACAACCGGCCGAAGCTCGGCTGGTGCTGGGCCGGCAACCCGCACACGTGGCTCGGCTCGGCGTCGTGCGCGGAGCGGATCGGCGTGATCCCACATACAACGCGCCCTACCCGAGAGAGCGGACTCGCACCTGCGTTCAGTCGACCCCCGGCGCTAGGGTCAGCGGCCCGATGCGCTACCCCTCCGACGAGCTGACCGACGCCGAGCGAGCCCGCCTCGCCCCGCACTTCACGAGCCTCGACGGCCCCGTGTTCGCGCTCGTCAACCTGCCGGAGACGGTGAAGGGCGCGCTGTTCGCCCGCTACTCGCGCTACCCGGGGACGCTGCGCCGGCTGTACCTCGACGAGTTCGCCGGCTCGCTCCCCGAGCACACCACGGGCTACGACGGCGAGGAGGGCAAGCGCGCGGCCGAGCTCTACGAGCGCATCTTCGTCGGCTACGGCGACGACTCCGTCGCCCAGCTCGGCGGCGCCCACGTCGCCTGCGAGTGGACGAGCAACATCCTCACCAAGATCCTCCAGCGCCCGCGGCTCGGCGCCTACCTCGAGCAGTCGACGCGCTACATCGCCTACGACGCGCCGATGCCCGGCGGCGGCTACCGCTACTACCGCGACCCGGCGCTCGGCCCCGACTACGAGCAGGCGATGGACTGCCTGTTCGACTCCTACGCGCAGGCGCTCCCGATCGTGCGCACGTGGGTCGACGAGACCTACCCGCGCGCCGACGGCGAGTCCGACGCCGCCCGCCGCCGCGCCGTCAACGCCAAGGCCTACGACCTGCTGCGCGGCCTGCTGCCCGCGGCGTCGCTCAGCCACATGGGCATCTACGCCACCGGCCAGGCCTACGAGCAGCTGATCCTCCACCTGCTCGGCCACCCGCTGCCCGAGGCGCGCCACTACGGCGACCTGATCCTCGACGCCATCAAGGCCGTGATGCCGAGCTTCGTCGCGCGCGTCGAGCGGCCCGAGCGCGGCGGCGAGTGGATCGGCTACCTCCAGCGCCGCCGCGAGGCGGGCGAGCGCTGGGCCGCGCGGCTCGGCCTCGACCGCGACGACAGCGCCGAGGACCGCCCGTCGGTGCGGCTGCTGCACGTCGACGGCGACGAGGATCAGCTGCTCGCCTCGCTGCTGTTCGAGGCGGCCGGCGTCAGCGAGGAGCGCACCCGCGCCGAGGTCGCCCAGCTCTCCGCGGACGATCGCGCACGGCTGCTCGCCGACCTGGTGGGCGAGCGCGCCAACCGCCGCCACCGCCCCGGCCGCGGCTTCGAGGCGCTGCGCTACCGCTTCGAGATCGTCTCCGACTACGGCGCCTTCCGCGACCTTCAGCGCCACCGCATGCTGACCGTGCAGTGGCAAGGCCTCACGCCCGACCTCGGCGCCGGCGTGCCGGACGAGGTCGTCGAGGCCGGCGCCGGCGACCTCTACGCCCGCGCGCTCGAGCGCTCCGAGGAGGAGTACGAGCGCCTGACCGCTGCCGGCCTGCGCGACGCCGCGCCGTACGCGCTCTGCCTCGGCTTCCGCATCCGCTACGTACTCGACCTCAACGCGCGCGAGGCGATGCACACGATCGAGCTGCGCTCCGGCCGCGAGGGCCATCCGAGCTACCGCGCGGTCGCGCATGAGATGCACGCCCAGATCGCCGCCCACCACCCAGCGGTCGCTGCGGCGATGACGCACGTCGACACCAGCACCGAGCCCCGGCTCGAGCGCATTCTTTCCGAGATGCGCACCGAGCACCGCGCGCTCGGCGCCCGCTAGTGCCGCTCGTCCGCCGCGAGGACAGCGTCTTGGTCGTCGTCGACGCCCAGCCGGGCTTTGTCGCGGCGGAGGAGGCGGCCGCCAAGGCGCTCGAGCGGATCGCCTGGATGGCGGGTCTTGCGACGCTGCTCGACGTGCCCGCCGTTGTGGTCGAGGAGGGGCCCCAGCGCAACGGCCACACCGACCCGCTCATCCTCGAGCGCGTGCCCGCAGGCACGCCGGTGATCGAGAAGCCGACCTTCGGATTGGCGGCGCACGAGGCGGCCGTCGACGCCATCCGGGCGACCGCCCGCGGGACGGCGGTGCTCGTGGGGTTCGAGACCGACGTCTGCGTCGCGCAGTCGGCGATTGGGCTGCTCCAGTTCGGCTTCCGCGCCGTCGTGCTCGAGGACGCGACGTACACGAACAGCGCGCAGGAGCACGAGCGCGGGCTGGTGCGGATGAGCGGCACGGGCGTCGAGCGCAACCACTGCAAGGGACTGACCTTCGAGTGGCTCCACACCGTCGACCGGGCGCTCGAGGACTTCCCCGCGGCGAAGGCGCTCGGCACGCCGCCCTGGCGGCTCTAGGCCGTCGCGAAGGCGTCGACCCCGGTGAGCTCCGCCGAGACCTCCCACAGGCGCGCGGCGTCACCGGGATCGATCGCGTGGGCGTCGACGCCCTCGATGCGCGCGGTCGGCGAGCCGACCTCGGTCGGGTTCGCGATGTCGCAGTTCTCGCAGTAGACGCCGCCCATGCCCGCGAGCTGCGGTGACGTCGCCGCCCACGTCGAGGTCGAGGCGCCCTGCTCGGGCGTCTTGAAGCGCCCGTCGACGTTGCCGTCCTCGTCCATCCAGCCGGAGGCGATCATCTCGTCGCGCGAGAGGTGGCGCTGGAGCGGGGTCATGATCCCGCCCGGGTGCGCGGCGAACGCGCGCACGCCGGCGTCCTGGCCGAGCGCGTCGAGCTGGACGGCGAACAGCGCGTTGGCGGTCTTGGCCTGGCCGTAGGCGGGCCACTTCTCGTAGCCGTGCTCGAACTGGAGGTCGTCGAAGCGGATCGGCGACAGCTTGTGCCCGGTCGAGGACAGCGCGACGACGCGCGCGCCGTCGCCGTCGGCCAGCAGCGGCCACAGCAGGTTGGCGAGCGCGAAGTGGCCGAGGTGGTTGGTGGCGAACTGCGCCTCCCAGCCCGGCCCCACCCGCGTCTCGGGGCAGGCCATGATCGCGGCGTTGTTGATCAGGATGTCGACGCCGCGGCCCGCGTCGAGCACGCGCTGCGCGAAGCCGCGCACGCTCTCCAGCGAGCCGAGGTCGAGCTCGCCGACCTCCACGCGGTCGATGCCGGCGAGCACCTCCTTCGCGTGCTCCGGCCGCCGCGCCGGCACGATCACCGTCGCGCCCGCGCCGCTGAGCGCGCGCACGGTCTCGAGCCCGAGCCCCGAGTAGCCGCCGGTGACGATCGCGAGCCGCCCGCCGAGATCGATGCCCTCGAGCACCTCGGTCGCCGTCGACCGGTAGCCGAAGCCGGAGCCGATCGGCCGCTGTGGCGTGGTCATGGCCTCAGCCTACGACGCCGAAGCGGTGCGCAACGGCGGCCGCCTCGGTGCGGCTGCGGACGTCGAGCTTGGCGAGGATGCGCGACACGTGCACGCTCGCGGTCTTCTCGGCCATGAAGAGCTGCGCGCCGATCTCGCGGTTCGTGGCGCCCTCGGCGAGCAGCTTGAGCACCTGGAGCTCGCGCGGCGTGAGCCCGAACGGGTCCTCGCCCGCGGGCTCGGGCGCCGGCGCCTCCTCGCCCGTCGGGAGCGGCAGCCGCGCGCGGCCGGCGAGCCCCTCGGCCTCGGCCCGCAGCCACGGCGCCCCGAGCTCCTCGGCGGTGGCGAGGACGTCGGCGAGCTGGGCGGCCGCGTCGTCGCGCTCGCCGCGCTCCACGAGCGTCTCCACCCGGTGCAGCTGCGCGATCGCCATCGGGTACGGGCGCGCGACCGCGCGCCACGCCTCAGCCGCCGCCGCGTCGAGCTCCGGGTCCGGCTTGCCGCGGGCGCGGGCCAGGTGCGCGCGAACCGTCTCGTGCCGCGCGACCTCGACCGGCCGCACGTCGTCGGCGCACGCCTCGGCGCGCATCTCGAACAGCTCGGCGCGCGAGATCGCCTCGCGCTCGGCGGTCTCGTCGCCGAGGTCGCGGGCGCGCTGGGCGGCGTCGCCCTCGATCGCCGCGCCCGTCTCCGACAGCAGCGCGAGCCGCGGCAGGTCCTCGGAGCAGAACTCGATCGCGTCGAGCCCGTCGTCGATCGCGGCGCGCGCCGCGGCGAGGTCGCCACAGCGGCGCTCGAGCTCGCCGCGCAGCGAGCCGAACCAGCCGAGGAACTGCGGCTCGCGCGAGCCCTGGATCACGTCGGCGGAGCGCTCCAGCGAGGCGCGAGCCTCGTCGTGCTCGCCGTCCGCCAGCGCCACCGCCGCGCGCAGCGTCTCGACGTAGGCGAGCGTCATCCCGATGTGGCGCTTGTCGCGCGGTGGCAGCGCCGCGCGCGCGGCCTCCCAGTCGCCGAGCGCCCAGCGGATGTCGAGCAGGCCGAGCGACAGCCAGTCGCTGAAGCGCCCCTCGCCCGCGGTGTCGGCGAGTCCCTGCTCGGCGGCGGCCAGCCCTTCCTGCGAGCGGCCGACGAGGTGCAGTGCCTCGGCGAGGTTGGCCCACGCGCTGGTGCGCTCGAACCCGCGGGGAGAGATCGCGATCGCCTCGCGCAGCCGGGCGCTCCCGTCCTCGACCTCGCCGAGCAGGATCTGGGAGTAGCCCATCGCGTTGAGCGCGTCGGCCAGCGGGCCGTCGACGCCCGCGTGCCGCGCAGCGCCGAACGCCGCCTCGGCGGCGGGCAGCGCCTCGCTGAAGCGCCCCTGCAGCATCGCCGCCTTCGCCTGCCGCGCGAGGATCCGCGCCCGCTCCGGGCTGTGGTCGTCCTCCGGGAGCAGCGCCACCGCGCGGGCGATCGAGTCGCGCGAGTCCGATGCGCGCCCGAGCGACCACTGGGCGCGGGACAGCAGCTCGAGCAGGTCGGCAGCCCGCCGCGGGTCGGCGGCCTCGTCGACCTCGCCGACCGCGGTGCGCAGCAGCGCCTCGGCGCGGATGTAGCCGCCGTCGTTGATCAGCGCGCGGCCCGCGCGGCGCAGCAGCTCGTCGCGATCGCAGCCGGCCTGCGCCGCGGCGTCGGGCACGCGCGGCCACAGGTCGAGCGCGCGCTCGAGCAGCGCGCCGGCCTCGCCGTGGGCGTGCACACGCTCGGCCGCGTCGGCGGCGCGCACGGAGGCGACGAGCGCCTCGCGCTGGGCGCCGGCGGAGAGGTAGTGGTGGGCGATGCCGGCGGTGATCAGCGCGTCCTCGCCGGTCTCCTCGGCCTGGTGCTCGAGCGCGCGGGCGAGCGCGAGGTGCAGCTCGGCGTGCTCGCCCGGCAGCAGGTCGTCGTGGACGACCTCGCGCAGCAGCGCGTGGCGGAACTGGTAGCGGCCGCGTGCGTCGACCACGATCACGTTCGACTCGGCCGCCTCGCGCACGACCGCGCGCAGCTCGGCGCCGCCGAGGCCGCTGGCCTCCGCGAGCACGTCGTGCGCCAGCCGGCGCCCGGCCGACAGCACGCGCAGCGCCTCCTGCGCCGGCTCGCTCAGGCGCTCGATCCGCACCATCAGCGCGTCGCGCAGCGTGCTCGGCAGCCCGCCGCGGCCGTCGAGCCGCGCCGCCAGCAGCTCCTCGGTGAACAGCGGGTTGCCCTCGCTGCGGGTGTAGAGGCGCTCGAGCAGCTCGTCGTCGGCCGCGCCGCCGAGGATGTCGGCCAGCAGGTCGCCGAGCTCGTCGCGCGTCAGCCGCGCGAGCTCGATCCGGCGCGAGCGCGTGTCGCGCTCGAGCTCGGCCAGCAGCGGGCGCAGCGGGTGGCGGCGGTGCAGCTCGTCGGAGCGGTAGGTGGCGACCACCAGCACGCGCTCGGTCCACAGGCTGCGGGCGAGGAAGACGAGGAAGGCGCGGGTCGAGCGGTCGGCCCAGTGGATGTCCTCGAGCACGAGCGCGAACGGCTGCTCGCGGCCGAGCAGGTCGAGCAGGGTGAGCAGCGCCTCGAACAGCCGCGGCTGGCCCTGCGTCGTCGCCTCCCGCTCGGCCCGCGCCTCGCCGCCGAGCTCGGGGAGCAGCGCGGCGAGCTCGGCGCGGGCAGCGGGGAGCTCATCAAGGACGGGGTCGTGGTCGCGGGCGAGGGAGCGGAGGACGCTGACGATCGGGGCGTAGGGGAGTTCTTCGTCGCCGAGCTCGACGCACTCGCCGATCGCGACACGGGCACCGTCCTCGCGCGCCCGGGCGGCCAGCTCGGCGATCATGCCGCGACTTGCCGACGCCCGACTCGCCGGCCACGAACGCGAGCGACGGGCGGCCGTCGGCTGCGTCGGCGAACGCGGCCTCGAGCTCAGCGAGCTCTGCCGTGCGCCCGATCAGCCTGCTGCTCGTCATCCGCGTGGCCACGCCCTGAGTATCCAGCAGGCGCGGCCCGCGACCGGGCGAAGGCACCGCTCAGGCGACGCGAACGCGCGGCAGGCGCAGGCGCGAGCGCGGGGCGGGCCGGCGCACCGGCGAGCCCAGCTCGGCGCGGACCTGGAGCAGCTCGATGATGTCGGCGGTGGGGCGGAACGGGTCGGCGATCGGGCGCCCGCCACCGAGCGGCACGGCGGCGACGATGCGCTCGTCGACCTCGGCCACGAGCATCTGCCCGGTCGGGCGCGGGGCGCTGTCGAGGCGGGCGAGGCGGGCGAGCGCCTCCTCGTCCTCCGCCGACGAGCGGCGGAGGACGAGACGGAGGCCGTCGGCGACCGAGCCGCGGCGCGCGCGCCGGGCGGCGCGGGAGCTGCGGGCGGCGGCGTGGCGGTCGGCGGTCTGGGCGGCGGCGACGGCGGAATCGAGGGTCTGCAACATGGTGTCTCCCCTTTGTTCGATCTGCGGCATGACTCGATATTGGGCTACGCCGCCCTCCCCCACATCGGGCGAACGGTGCGGGTTCTGCGGCCCTGGGCCTTACTGCGCGCCACCGACCCCTTAGTCGGTAAGGTCCGCCGCAACGGCGCCAAAACGCGCCGCAAGACAGGGACGAACGGCGGCCAGAAGTCGCCGGTTCGACACTCACTGGGAGGTGGGGCAATATGGGCAGGATTCGCGTGGCGACGCTCGTCGCCGCGGCACTGATGCTGGTACCTGCGTCGGGAGCGCAGGCCAAGCCGAAGCATCACGACCACGGCTCGGCGCAGCTCGAGAAGGCCGTGTCGGTCCGCAACATCGTCAAGCACCAGGCGGCGCTGCAGCACATCGCCGACATGAACGGCGGGACGCGGTACACCGCGACGCCCGGCTTCACGGCGTCGGTCGCCTACGTCCGCGAGCGCATGCAGCGGGCAGGGCTCAACACGAAGGTCGATCCAGTTCGACATGCCGGACTGGGAGGAGCACGCGCCGCCGGTGCTCCAGCAGCTCACGCCGACGCCGACGACCTACACACCCGGGCAGCGCAGCCGACGACGGCAACCCGAACGTGGACTTCATCGCGTTCAAGTACTCGCCGACGAAGGCAGTGCCGAGCGCCCCGGTGGTGCCGACGACCGACATCGTGCTCCCGAGCACGGGGCCCAACACGAGCGGCTGTGAGCCGGCGGACTTCCCCGCGGCGACCGCCGGAGCCATCTCGCTCATCCAGCGGGGCACCTGCGGCATCTCCAACAAGCTCGCCAACGCCCAGGCGGCGGGAGCCGTCGGCGCGATCATGTTCAACCAGGGCGACACCCCCGCGCGGTCGACCGCCCTCTTCCGCGCCGGACCGACCGACCTCAACATCCCCGCCGTGTTCTCGAGCACCGCGGTCGGCAAGGAGCTCTACGACGCCTACACGGACGGCAAGAACCCGACCGTGCGGCTGGAGACGAGCGGCGAGACCATCCCGCACTTCTATCCGCAGGTCGTGGCCGAGACGAAGACCGGCGATCCGCGGCACCTGGTGCTCGCGGGCGCGCACCTCGACTCGGTGCCGGCCGGCCCGGGCATCAACGACGACGGCTCCGGCACCGCGTGGCAGCTCGCGCTCGCCGAGCAGCTCGCGAAGCGCAAGTTCGCGCCCCGCAACAAGGTGCGCTTCCTGTGGTTCGGCGGCGAGGAGGACGGCCTCGTCGGGTCGCAGTACTACGCGCGGAACCTCTCGCAGGCGGAGGTGGACAAGGTCGACGTGATGATCGACACCGACATGATCGCCTCGGCGAACTACGCCCGCCTCATCTACGACGGTGACGGCAGCGAGCCCGGCGGTACGCCGGGCCCGGACGGCTCCGGCACGATCGAGAACCTGTTCGCGCGCTACTTCGAGCGGCGCGGCATGGCTACGGAGCGGATCCCGTTCGACGGGCGCTCGGACTACGTCGGCTTCGTCAACCGCGGCATCCCCTCGGGCGGCATCTTCGCCGGTGCCGAGGCCCCGAAGACCCCGCAGCAGGTGGCGCTGTACGGCGGCGTCGCAGGCGAGCAGCTCGACCCGTGCTACCACGAGGCGTGCGACAACCTCAGCACGGTCACCGGCCAGCCGCCGGCGAGCACGATGAACACGTTCGCCACCGAACCCGGCGCTCGCCCAGCAGCAGGCCGACTCGCTGCAGGGCAACGCGCTGAAGTCGCTGCGCGAGATGTCGGGTGCCGTGACGCACAGCGTCTGGTACTTCGGCCAGAACCGGCGCGGCGTCGGCTCGCGCACCACGGCCGACAAGCAGCGCGCGAAGCAGCGCGCCGCGAAGTTCCAGTTCCGCGGGCACCCGCGGGACGCCCGGTAGCGCACGACATGGCACGCGGCGCCCGCGCACCGCGCGGGCGCCGCCTCGCCGTCAGCAGGCGTCGTAGCGGTAGCTGCGCGAGCCGGGCGCGGTGACGTTGCGGTCGCGCAGGACGACCGAGACCTGCCGGCCGACCGAGCGGCAGGCGGCGCGGAAGTCGCGGCGGCGGTACTCGATCACCACGAAGTGGTCGCCGTAGACCTTCCGGTAGCCGTCGCACTCGCGGTAGCGGCCGCACTCCTCGGCGATCGCGAAGTCGAAGCCGACGCGGTGGACCTGCGCGCGCGTCAGCTCGACCGTGTTCTTCTGTGCGACCGCGAGACCGAGCTTGTGCGCACGCCGCGCGATCAGCCGCGCGTAGGCCAGCGCCGCGCGCTTGCCGAACGGCACGTCATCCGCGCGCGGCGTGCCGTCGAAGCGTGTCCACGAGTCGAGGTTGTCGTACTCGACGGCGTCGAAGCCCTTGCGCGCGCAGGTCTCGATCATCGGCTGCAGGAGGTCGGCGATGCGGCGGCGCTTGGCGCGTGTGGAGATGTCGAGCAGGTACTCGCCGCCCCAGTTGGGGTCGTCGCCCAGCTCGCGCAGCACGAGGTCGGCCGGCCACTCCGCGTCGGGCTGCGTCTGGAACGCGTTGACGTAGCAAATGGCGTAGCCGCGCCGCGGCGGCTTGCCCTCGAGCCAGTCGCGCGAGACCACGCGCACCCCGTGCGGCGGCGGGTACGGATCGCCGATCTGGTAGTCGAACGGCGCGTTGACCGGCGGCGGCGCGAACGCCGCCGCCGCGGCCAGCAATGCGGCGAGCCAGCCCACGGGCTCAGCCCTGCTTCGCCGCCTCCAGCTCCGCCTGGCGCAGCTCGATCCGGCGGATCTTGCCGGTCAGCGTCTTGGGCAGCTCGTCGACGAACTCGATCTTGCGCGGGTACGCGTACGCCGACAGGTGCTGGCGCACGAAGCCCTTGATCTCGTCGACGAGCTCGTCGGAGCCCTCCTTGCCCTCGGCCAGCACGATGAACGCCTTGACCACGTTGCCGCGGCGCTCGTCGGGCGAGGCGACCGCGGCCGCCTCGGCCACGCACGCGATGCTCGAGTAGCGCGGACTCGACCTCGAACGGGCCGACGCGGTAGCCCGCGGCGATGATGACGTCGTCGGCGCGACCCTCGTACCAGACGTAGCCGTCCTCATCGAGCGAGGCGGCGTCCTTGGTGTGGAACCAGTCGCCGCCGAACGTCTCCTCGGAGTCCTTCGGGTTGTTCCAGTAGCCGATCGGATAGTGCGGGTTCGAGCGCGCGCGCAGGCAGATCTCGCCGCGCTCGCCCTGCGGCAGCGGCTTCTCGTCCTCGTCGAGGATCTGCACGTCCCAGCCCGGCATCGGCCTGCCCATCGAGCCCTCACGGACGTCCATGAACGGGTAGTTGGCGACGAGCGGATAGGACTCCGTGAGCCCGTAGTAGTCGAGCACGGTGAGCCCGTACTGCTCGCGGAACCAGCGGATCGCCTCCGGGTTCAGCGGCTCGCCGGCCGAGCAGACGATGCGGAACTTCTGCGGGTACTTCTCGCCCGCCTTCTCGATCGACATCATCGAGCGCATCGCGGTCGGCGTCGTGAAGACGTTGCTCGCCTCGTGGCGGGAGAGGAAGTCGAGCTGCTTGTGCGGGTCGAAGCCGCCCTTGCGCTGGAGCACGAGCTGGACCGCGCCGTAGCGCCACGGGCCGAGCAGCGGCGCGATGCCGGCCGCCCACGCCCACTCGCCCATGCCGTGGAAGCGCTCGCCGTCCTGCACGTCGTGGCAGTAGACGAACTCCTCGTGCGCGAGCAGGTAGCGGTGCGCGTGGATGATGCCCTTGGCGAGGCCCGTGGTGCCGGACGAGTAGTAGAGCTGCGCGGGGTCGTCGGCAGCGGTGTCGACGATGTCGAAGGACGCGTCGCCGCTCTGCAGCAGCTCGTCGTCGAGCAGCAGCACGTGCTCGACCAGCGAGTGGTCGACACGGTCCTTGTTGGCCTCGTTGGTGACGAGCACCTTGGCCTGCGAGTCGGTGACGCGGTGCTTGATGCCGTCGTCGCCGTAGAGCACCGACATCGAGAGCAGGATCGCGCCGGACTTGTAGGTGCCGAAGAACGCGGCGGCGGTCTCCGGCGTCGGCGGGAGCAACATCGCGACGCGGTCGCCCTGCTCGACGCCGTGCGCGCGGAGCACGTTGGCGAAGCGGTTGGAGAGCTCCTGGAGCTCGCCCCACTTGACCTCGCGGACATTGCCGTCGGGGTCCTCGTGGATCATCGCCAGCTTGTCGGCGGCGTGCTTGTCGCAGACGTCGATGGCGATGTTGTAGCGGTCAGGGACGTTCCACTCGTGGGCCTCGACGGCCTCTTCGTAGCTGCTGGCGGTCGACATAGGGTGAGGTATACCCCCTGCCGACCGCCAGATGCGGAGCTACTTGCTGCCGACGCGGGCGCGCTTCGCGCGCGTCTGTGCGCCCTTCTTCGCCGCGCGGCTGCGCTGTGCGGCCTTGCGCTTGCGGGTGGCGGCCGCCTTCTTGGCGGCCTCGCTGCGCTTGCGGTCGGTGCGGCCCACCTTGGCCTCGAGCTGGGTGACGATGTCACGCAGCTCGCTGACGGCGCGCTTCGCTCCCTTGCTCGGAGGGCTCTTGTCGGCCCTGCCGAAGGCCTTGGCGAGGTTGTTCGCCGCGCTCTTGCGCAGGCCGCGCGCGCGCAGCGTGTCGAACAGGTCGCGATCCGTCTTGGCCATGTCGCCACTCCTCCTCGTCGGGAATCTCTTTCCGTTTCTCCTATCCGAACTGGCGCGGAGGCAATCCTGGGTATGTACGGGTCATGCCGCGCATCGGGATCCACGCCTCGCACGAGCAAATTCCGCCCAGCCGACTGCTCGCGGCCGTGCAGGCGGCCGAGGCCGCGGGCTTCGACGCCGCGATGTGCTCCGACCACTTCTCACCCTGGAGCGAGCGCCAAGGCGAGTCCGGCTTTGCATGGTCCTGGCTCGGCGCCGCACTGCAGGCCACGAGCCTGTCGCTGGGCTGCGTGAACGCGCCCGGGCAGCGCTATCACCCCGCGATCATCGCCCAGGCCGCCGCCACGCTCGCGGAGATGTACCCCGGGCGCTTCTGGGTCGCGCTCGGCAGCGGCGAGGCCTCGAACGAGCACATCACCGGCGCGCCGTGGCCCGACAAGGCGACGCGCAACGCGCGCCTGCGCGAGTGCGTCGACGTCATGCGCGCGCTGTTCGCCGGCGAGGTCGTCGACCACGCCGGGCTTGTCACGGTCGACCGCGCGCGACTGTGGACGCTGCCCGCGGAGCCGCCCAGGCTGATCGCGGCCGCGGTGAGCGCCGAGACCGCCGGCTGGGCAGCCGAATGGGCCGACGGGCTCGTGACCGTCAACCAGCCGCTCGAGACGCTCGAGCGCGTGCTCGCCGCCTTCCGCGAGGGCGGCGGCGAAGGTAAGCCGGTCTTCCTCCAGGTCCACCTCTCGTGGGCGCCCGACGAGCAGCAGGCGCTCGACATCGCCTACGACCAGTGGCGCACCAACGTGTTCCAGCCGCCGATCCCGTGGGACCTCCACACCGTCGAGGCGTTCGACGAAGCCGCGCGCTTCGTGCGCCCCGAGGACGTGCGCTCGGGCGTGCTCGTGTCCGCCGACCTCGGCGAGCACACCGGGCGGCTCCAGGAGCTCGCCGAGCTGGGCTTCGACGCGATCTACCTGCACCACGTGGGCCAGGAGCTCGAGCCGTTCATCGACGCCTTCGGGGAGCGCGTGCTCCCGGAGCTGCGATGAGAAGCAAGGCCACCAGCGACCTGTGGTGGAAGAACGCCGTCGTCTACTGCCTCGACGTCGAGACCTTCCTCGACTCCAACGCCGACGGCGTGGGTGATCTGCCTGGGCTGACCGAGCGCATCGACTACCTGGCGGGCATCGGCGTCTCGTGCCTGTGGCTGATGCCGTTCTACCCCTCGCCGCGCAAGGACGACGGCTACGACATCACCGACTTCTACGGCGTCGACCCGCGGCTGGGGACGCACGGCGACCTCGTCGAGCTCGTCCGCACTGCGCGTGACCGCGGCATTCGCGTGATCGCAGACCTCGTGATGAACCACACCTCCGACCAGCACCCGTGGTTCCAGGCCGCGCGCTCGGACCCCGACTCGCCCTACCGCGACTTCTACGTGTGGTCCGACGAGAAGCCGCCGGAGAAGCCGGGCGACATCGTCTTCCCCGACAAGGAGAGCTCCAACTGGGCGTACGACCGGAAGGCCGGCCAGTACTACCTGCACCGCTTCTACTCGCACCAGCCGGACCTCAACATCGCCAACCCCGAGGTCCGCGACGAGATCGCCCAAGTCGTCGGCTTCTGGCTCGAGCAGGGCCTGAGCGGCTTCCGCGTCGATGCCGTGCCGTTCATGCTCGAGCCGATGGGCATGCCGGGCGGCGCGCTCGTCGACCCGCACGAGCTGCTGCGCGACCTGCGGCGCTTCATCGGCCGCCGCAGCGGAGAGGCGATCCTGCTCGGCGAGGTCAACCTGCCGCCCGTCGACCAGCGGACGTTCTTCGGCGACGAGGACGGCGACGAGCTGCACATGCTGTTCTCGTTCACGGTCAACCAGGCGCTGTACCTCGCGCTCGCGCGCGAGTCGGCAGCGCCGCTGGAGAAGGCGCTCGCCGAGCTGCCCTCGATCCCCTCCGACTGCCAGTGGGCGAGCTTCGTGCGCAACCACGACGAGCTGACGCTCGACAAGCTCTCGGCCGCCGAGCGCGAAGAGGTGTTCGCCGCCTTCGGACCTGAGAAGGACCTGCAGCTGTTCGGGCGCGGCCTGCGGCGGCGGCTGCCCACCATGCTCGACGGGGACGAGCAGCGGATGCGGATGGTCTACAGCCTGATGTTCTCGCTGCCCGGCACGCCGGTGCTGTTCTACGGCGAGGAGATCGGCATGGGCGAAAACCTCGCGATCGAGGGGCGGATGAGCGTGCGCTCGCCGATGCAGTGGTCGGGCGACGCCCACGGGGGCTTCTCGACCGTCGAGGACGCGAAGGCGCTGGTCCGACCGGTCACCGACGGGCGCTTCGGGCCGGAGCGCGTCAACGCCTTCGACGAGCGCCGCGATCCCGACTCGCTGCTCAGCTGGATGGAGCGCCTGATCCGGCGCCGGCGCGAGACTCCCGAGCTGGGCTGGGGCGCGTACACCGCGTTGTCACCGCGCGAGCCCGAGGTCCTCGCCCATCGCTGCGACTGGGACGACTCGTCGGTCGTGGCAGTGCACAACCTGGCCGGCCATGACGTCACGACGCGGCTGCCGCTGGAGGGCGACGCGCCGCTCGTCGACCTGCTCGGCGCGACGGACCTGGCGGCGCCGTACGAGCTCGAGCTCGAGCCGTACGGCTACCGCTGGTACCGCGTGCCTAGTCCTCGTCTTCCTGGCGCTCCTTGACCTTGCCCTCGAGCTGCTGCATCACGTCGGGGTCGCGCAGCGTGGTGACGTCGCCGAGCTCGCGGCCCTCGGCGATGTCGCGCAGTAGCCGCCGCATGATCTTGCCCGAGCGCGTCTTCGGCAGGTCGTCGGCCCAGATGATGCGCTTGGGCCGAGCGAGCTTGCCGATCCGCTTCGCAACCGTCTCGCGGATGTCGTTGACGAGCTCGTCGGTGCCCTCCGTGTCGCCTTCGAGCGTGACGAAGGCTGCGACCGACTGGCCGGTGTCCTCGTCCTGCTGGCCGATGACCGCCGCCTCGGCGACCTTCGAGTGCGACACGATCGCCGACTCGATCTCGGCCGTTGACATGCGGTGGCCGGAGACGTTGAGCACGTCGTCGACGCGCCCGATGACGTGGAAGTACCCGTCCTCGTCCTTGCGCGCGGCGTCGCCGACGAAGTAGACGTCGCGGCCGAACTTGTCCCAGTAGGTCTCGATGAACCGGTCGTGGTCGCCGTAGAGCGTGCGCAGCATGCCCGGCCACGGACGCCGCAGCGTCAGCAGACCCTGGTCGGTGCCGGCGTCCTCGCCGTCGTCTTCGTTGACCACCTGCGCCTCGATGCCGGGTAGCGGACGCGTGGCCGAGCCCGGCTTGGTCTCGGTGATCCCCGGCAGCGGCGAGATCATGATGTGGCCGGTCTCGGTCTGCCACCAGGTGTCGACGATCGGGCAGCACTCGCCGCCGATGACGATGTGGTACCAGAGCCACGCCTTCGGGTTGATCGGCTCGCCGACCGTGCCGAGCAGCCGTAGCGCGGAGAGGTCGTGCTTCTCCGGGTACTCGACGCCCCACTTCATGCACGCGCGGATCGCGGTCGGGGCGGTGTAGAAGAGCGACACGCCGTAGCGCTCGCACACGTCCCACCACGCGTCCTTGTCCGGGTAGTCCGGCGGGCCCTCGTACATGACCGAGGTCGTCCCGTTGGCGAGCGGCCCGTAGACGATGTAGGAGTGCCCGGTGACCCAGCCGACGTCGGCCGAGCACCAGTAGACGTCCTCCTCCGGCTTGAGGTCGAAGACGACCTTGTGGGTGTAGGCGACGCCCGTGAGGTAGCCGCCGGTGGTGTGGAGGATGCCCTTCGGCTTCGCCGTAGAGCCCGACGAGTAGAGGATGTAGAGCGGGTGCTCGGAGTCAAAGCCCTCGGCCGGGCACTCGTCGTCGGCGGCCTCCAGCAAGTCGTGGTACCAGCGGTCGCGATCGTCATCCATCGGCGCGTCGTTCTCTGCGTGCTGAACGACAACGATGTTCTGGAGCGACTTCAGGTCGCCCATGCACTCGTCGACGTCCTTCTTGATCGTCGCGGTCTTGCCCTTGCGGCGCGCGCCGTCGACGGTCACGAGCACCTTCGCCTCGGAGACCTCCATGCGCTCCTTGACCGACTCGACCGAGAAGCCGCCGAACACGACGTTGTGCGGCGCGCCGATGCGCGCGCACGCCAGCATCGCGACGACGACCTCGGGGATCATCGGCAGGAAGATCCCGACGATGTCGCCGGGCTCGACGCCGAGGTCCTTCAGCGCGTTGGCGAACTTCTGGACGTCGCGGTGGAGGTCGTCATACGTGATGTCACGCTCCTCGCCCTCCTCGCCGCGCCAGTGGAACGCCACGCGGTCGCCGTTGCCGGCTTCCACGTGGCGGTCGACGCAGTTGTAGGCGACGTTGAGCTTGCCGCCGACGAACCACTTCGCGTTCGGAGGATCGGACCAGTCGAGGACCTGGTCCCACTTCTCCTCCCAGTCGAGGGCTTCTGCCTGCTTCTCCCAGAAGCCCTCGTAGTCCTTGTCTGCCTCCTCGTAGATCGAGTCGTCGGAGATCAGGGCCTTTTCGCGGAAGTCATCCGGCGGCGGGAACTTCTCCTGTTCCAGCAGCTCCTCGAGACGGCTCTCCAGCGAAGTGGTGTCTGCCATCGGTGCCCTTCCCTCTCGTCGTCTAGTGCTCGGCCAACGCCTGCTCCGCGCCGAGGCCGGTCTCAGACCTCACCCGCAGTTCGTGGAACGAGCGCTCGTTGCCGCGCTCCTTCGACAGAACCGTACCCAGGTAGCAGCCGAGGAAGCCCATCGGGATCGAGATGATCCCCGGGTTGTTGAGGTCGTACCACGTGAACGCGCCGGTGTCGGGCGCGCCGGGAGGGCCGCCCCACACGATCGGGCTGATGATGATCAGGCCGAGCGCGGTGACGACACCGAACAGCACGCCGGTCACGGCGCCCGTCGTGTTGAAGCGCGGCCAGGACAGCGCGAGCAGCAGCGCCGGGAAGTTCGCGCTCGCGGCGATCGCGAACGCGAGGCCGACCATGAACGAGACGTTCAGGCCCTCGCCGCCGAGGATCGCGATGAAGATCGCGATGGCGCCGATGCCCAGCGCGGCGATCTTCGCGACGACGACCTCCTCCTTCTCGGAGTTCTGGCCCTTGCGGATGATGCTCGAGTAGATGTCGTGCGCGACCGCGCTCGACGCCGACAGCACGAGCCCAGCCACCACGGCGAGGATCGTCGCGAACGCGACGCCCGCGATGATCGCGAGGAACAGGTCGCCGCCGGTGGTGCCGGCACCGCCGCCGAGCTCCTGGGCGAGGTTCGGCGCCGCCAGGTTGCCGCCGTTGCCGGCCGCCTCGACGCCCTCCTGGCCCGAGCAGGGCGCGCGCGCCGAAGCCGATCACCGTGGTCAGCAGGTAGAAGAAGCCGATGATGAACATCGCGTAGACGACCGACCCGCGCGCGGCCTTCGCATCCGGCACGGTGAAGAAGCGCATGAGGATGTGCGGCAGGCCCGCGGTTCCGAGCACGAGCGCGAGACCGAGCGAGACCATGTCGGTGTTGTTCTTGAGGAACGTGCCCGGGCCGAGCGAGAACGTCGAGCCCTCGGCCTTGCCGGCCTCCTCGGCCTGGTTGAACAGCTCGATCGGGTTGAAGCTCGTCTTCGCGAACACGAAGATCGACATCACGACGATGCCGGCCATCAGCAGGCAGGCCTTGATGATCTGCACCCACGTCGTGGCAACCATGCCGCCGAAGACGACGTAGACGAGCATGAACGTGCCCGTGATCAGCACCGCGGGCGTGAAGTCGATGCCCACCAGCGCCTGGATCAGTACACCCGCGCCGACCATCTGCGCGATCAGGTAGAAGGCGGCGACGTTGAGCGTGCCGATCGCCGCCGCGACGCGCGCGGGGCGCTCGCGCAGGCGGAAGGCCAGCACGTCGGCGATCGTGTACTTGCCCGAGTTCCGCATCCGCTCGGCGAGCAGGAACATCACGGTCAGGAACGCGACGAGGAAGCCGATCGAGTAGACGAAGCCGTCGAAGCCGAACAGGTAGATCAGGCCGGCGATGCCCAGGAACGAGGCAGCCGACAGGTAGTCGCCGGAGATCGCCAGGCCGTTCTGGACCCCGGTGATGCCGCGCCCGGCGGCGTAGAAGCCGACGGCGCTGGATGCGCGCTTGGACGCCCAGTACGTGATGCCGAGCGTGATCAGGAGGACGATCGAGAAGACGACGATCGCCGTGGTGTTGACCTCTGCGAAGACGACGGTCATGACCGCGCCTCCGTGCCCGGGGTGGCGGCTCGCGAGCCGACCTCGTCACCGTGATCGTCCGCTCTGGCGAAGCGCTGGCGATGACCCTCGTACTTCTCGATCGCCTTCGCGGCGAGCGGATCGAAGACCTGGGAGGACTTCTTCAGGTACAGGAGGCCGAGCACCAGCACCATCACGAACTGCGTGAGCGCCAGGCAGTAGCCGACGGTCAGCCCCTCGTAGACGCGGCTGGCCATGAACTCCTCGGCATAGGCCGCGAGCAGGATGAAGCCCATGTACCAAGAGAGGAAGAAGATCGTCCCAGGCAGGACGAACGCCTTGCGCTTGGTCACGAGCTCCTGGAACTCAGGCGATCGCTCGATCGCCTCCCAGTCAATGTCCCGTTCAGCATCCTGCGGCGCTGAAGCTTCCACGGTGTCTCCTCCCTCGATGGGCCTGCCCTCGAAGGCCGAGTACCCCGCTATGCGCGCCGCTTACGCTTCTTCTTCTTCGAAGCCTCGTGTTGGCGGCCCTCCGTGGCGACCTGCTCGCCCTCTGGCTCCAGCTCCGGCTCCGGCTCCGGCGCGCCGCCGCGGCGGCGCTGCCCCGCCTGGTTGCGGCGCGCCTCGCGTACCTGGGCCGAGGTCGGCCACGGGACCGCCTCGCCGGTCGTCCACGCGGGCGGAAGCCCGTTGGGCCAGCGGCCGGAGAGCAGCAGCGCCATCGCCCCGAGCCAGAACGTCTGCACGATCGGCAGCGGTGACAGGATCGGCAGCACGATCAGCGCGCCGCAGATCACGCCGAGCACGCCCATGAAGCGCGTGAGCAGCCCGACGCGCATGCCGTTGAGGCAGATCACCACCCACGCCAGGCCGAGCGCGAGCGACGCGATGCCGATCGCCTGGGTGCCGGGGATGCCGATCAGCTGCGCGGTCACCAACACGCTCGAGTCGCCGATGTCGTCGGCGCGGTCGACGGTGCGGGCGCCGTTCAGGAAGTCGGTGATCTCCATGGACGTCCCGACCGTGAACAGCACGGTCGCGAGCGCGCCGAGCGCCCCGCCGGCGAGCGCGAGGTAGATCCAGAAGTTGCGGAACGCCTCGCTGCGCGCGCGCACCGCCGTGCCGAGGTAGGCGAGCATCAGCCCGATCGCGATGAAGCCGAGGCCGCGCGCCACCGCGGTCATCAGCACGGCGAACGCGCGGTCGTCGTAGAACTCGTAATAAGGCAGGCGCAGGCTCTGGAGCGAGCCGACGCCGCCCTCGCGCCCGGCGCGCGCCAGCGAGTCGGCGAAGCCGGACGTCGGCGCGCCGTTGAACACCGCCGCGGTGGCGATCCCGGAGCCGATGACCAGCAGGGCGCCGAGCGCGGACGCGATCCCCGCCCGCGGGCCCTGCCGGGCCTCCCACTCGAGGGCCTCTTCAGGAGTCCTGACGGCCATGGTCAGGCCGTCCGCTCGGGCGGGCCGCCGATCGGCGTCCGGGTGGCCCGGGCGCCCACCGCTCGCCGCGGCGGATCGGGGTCGATCTGGTTGCGTCCGACGACGCGCGAGACACGGTCGCCGGCGTAAAGGAGCAGGTCGAGCGCGGGCGCGGCGACGCGGATCAGCGCCTCGATCCGGTGGACGCGGGCGCGCTGGGCTGGGGTAAGGGCCGCCACGGAGGAGCGATTGTAGACTCGCGCCCCCGTGCTCATCCGTGAAGTCATGACCGAAACCGTGGTGACCGCGCCGCCCGAACGGACGGTGCGGGAGATCGCGGAGATGATGCGCGAGCGCAACGTCGGCTCCGTGGTGCTGATCGAGGACCAGCGGCCGGTGGGATTCCTCACTGACCGCGACCTGGCGGTGTCCGTCCTCGCCGACGGCCGCGACCTCGGCGACCATGCCGCCGACCACGCCTCCTCGCCGGTGATCACGGCCAGCGCGGAGATGCAGGTCGAGGAGGCCGCCGAGCTGATGGTCCGCCACGCCGTGCGGCGCCTGGTGATCGTCGACGGCGATCGCCTGACCGGCATCATCACTCTCGACGACATCGCCTCGCGCACCGGTGACCACGAGCTGGCCTCCCAGCTCTCGGCCCGCGTGACGCGCGCGGTGATGCCCGACTTCTTCTTCCACGAGCGAGGTGACCACTGATGGAGGGCTTCGGCGGCTTCTTCAACGATCCGGAAATGCAGAAGCGGCTGCAGGAGATGGCTGAGCAGATGCAGAGCGCTCAGTCGATCGCCTGGGCCGACAACGCGATCAAGCTGGCGGTCGACATGACCGTGGCAGCGATCAACCGGGCCAATATCCAGGGCACGACCGATGAGCAGGCGCAGCAGATCCGCACCGTGATGGCGACCGTCTTCCCGGAGGCCGTCACGCTGGTGCGCGAGGCGCGCCAGGGCCTGGCTTAGGCCCTTAGGCCTCCGCTCCCCGGGCCTCGCGGCCCGCCGCGATGACCTCCTTGAAGGAGCGGAAGCGGAAGATGAAGACGAGCGCGCCGAAGCCGACGGCGAACGCGGCCGCCCCGATCGCGATCTGCTGCCCGACCGAGTAGGCGGCGATCGTGGCGCCGGTGGCGGTGCCGGAGAACACCTTGACCAGCAGCGCCTGCTGGACGCCCGCGCCACCCGGCGTGAACGGGACGCACGCCGCGACGGCGTTGACCCCGAGCACGAGCAGCACGTTCTCGACCGAGCCGCCGACGCCGAACGCGTCGAGCAGGAACCAGAACGCGGTGAAGCGCAGCACCCAGGCGCCGAGCTGGACGAGGAAGACCTCGCGGAAGTAGCGGCGGCGGTCGCGCAGGATCACCACGCCCTGGCGCACACGCGCCCAGAACGCGCGCACGCGGGCGGACAGCAGCGCGAAGGCGACGAGCGACGCGATCCCGAGGAAGGTCAGCAGGAACAGCGTGAACTGCGGGTGCGAGGCGAAGAACGCGATGTCGAACGCCTGCAGCTTCGAGAAGTCCGGCGGCTTCGGGAACGCGCCCTGCGTGAACGCGAAGGTGAGGATCGGGATCGCCATGCAGAGGTCGAAGATCGCCTCGACGAAGAAGCTCGAGCCGACCGCGGGGTAGCTCGAGTTCGGGATCGACGTCTTGGTGAGGAAGAGCTTGATGACGTCGCCGCCGCGCGCCGGCACGACCTGGTTGAAGCCGTAGGCCGCCATGTAGGCACCCCAGATCTTGCGGAACTCGAAGCGCTCATCCGGGTACGCCGCGCGCAGGACGTGGAAGTAGGCGCGGGCGCGAATCGTCAGGTAGGCGATGAACGCGACCAGCCCGATCAGCAGCGCGAGCCACTGAATCGAGGCGAGGCTGTCGAGGAAGTCGCCGACGGCGTCGAAGAAGGCCGACACGGCCTGAGGTTAGAGGTCGCCGCTCAGCGGGTCTGGCGAGTGGGGCGGATCAGGAGCTCGTTGACCGACACGTGCGGCGGCTGGGAGATCGTGTAGAGGATCCCGTTCGCGATGTCCTGCGCCCGCAGCACCTCGCCGATCTGCTCGCGCATGCCCTCGATCGCGTTGAGGACCTCGCCCTCGTTGTGGCTCTGCAGCTCGGTGTCCACGAAGCCCGGCTCGATCAGCGTCACGCGGATGCCGGCCTCGGTGACCTCGTTGCGCAGGCCCTCCGAGAACGCGCCGACGGCGAACTTGGTGGCCGCGTAGACAGCGTTGCCGGCGCGGGCGAAGCGCCCGGCGACGGACGACACGTTGACGATGTCGCCGCTGCCCTGGGCGCGCATGATCGGAAGGGCTGCCGACGTGCAGTAGAGGAGACCGAGCAGGTTGACGTTGATCATCGTCCGCCACTGCTCCGAGTCCGCCTGCTCGACGGGGCCGAGGAGCATGACGCCGGCGTTGTTGATCAGCGAGTCGAGCCGGCCGAGGCGGTCGCCGGCGGTCTCGACGAACGCGCGCGCCTGGGCTTCGTCGCTGACGTCGACCTCGAGCGGGACGGCGGTGCCGCCCTCGTCCTCGATCCGTGCGGCGAGCGCGTCGATGCGGTCCTTGCGGCGGGCGCCGAGGGCGACCGAGGCGCCGGCGCGGGCGAGCGCGAGCGCGGTCGCCTCCCCGATCCCCGATGAGGCGCCGGTGATCGCCACCGCCTTGCCTGAGAGCTCCGCCATGCGGCGGCGGATCCTAGCTCTCGGGCGGAATCAGTGCGGCTTCGAGCGCCGCGGCATTCGAATACGCCGCGAACGTGTCGAGCGTGCCCGCGAGGTCGAGCACGCGGCGGGCGGTGCCGGGCGGGCACAGCAGCGCGAGGCTGCGGTTCTCGCGGGCGAGCACCGCGCGGGCGCGCAGCAGCGAGTGCAGGCCGCTCGAGTCGAGGAAGTCGACCTCGGTGAGGTCGATGACGAACGCGCCCTGCGTCCCCCAGACGGCCATCTCGACCTTCTCGGTGAAGCGGGTGGCGGTCGTGAAGTCGAGCGCGCCGCTGAGCGCGAGGCCGCGAGCACCGCCGACCTTGGTGTCGGTGATTTTGAGATCGGAGGCTTCGAGTGCGGTCATGGGTTGCAACCTAGGAACGCACGCCCGCAGTCTCCAGTTGGAGAGTCGCCGCGCCGACGTATGCGCGCTGACGTGACCGGTCGGGTATTGATCGGGGTGTGGGCGACAACGCCATCTCGATCGTCGATGCGGATCCGGAGCTCGCTGACGCGCTGGGGCCCGAGGACGCCGAGCGCGCGCGGCGCGGTGCGCTCGCGCGGGTGGCGCGGCTGTCGCCCGGGCACTGGGACGCGGCGGCGGCGCTGGAGCAGGACTCCCACCACCGCGGCTTCCTCGTCATCGACGGGCTGCTCTCGCGCGAGGTCGACGTGCTCGGCCGCCGCTGCGTCGAGCTGATCGGGCCGGCCGACGTGCTGCGGCCGTGGTCGTGGGACGCCGAGGGCTCGCACGTGCAGGCCGAGGTCGGGTGGCAGGTGCTGGAGGAGACGTCGCTCGCCGTGCTCGACCACGGGCTCGTCGAGCGGATCATGCCGTGGCCGGCGCTGGGCGTGGAGCTGTTCAACCGCGGCACGCGGCGGGCGCACCACCTCGCGGTGGCGCTGGCGATCTCGCATCACCAGCGCGTCGACGACCGGCTCCTGCTCACGCTCTGGCACCTCGCCGAGCGCTGGGGGCGGGTGACCACCACGGGCATCGTCGTGCCACTGCCGCTCGGCCACCAGCGCCTCGCCGACCTCGTGGGCGCGCACCGGCCGTCGGTCACCAGCGCGCTGGGCGAGCTGACGCGGTCGGGCGCGATCTCACGGCGAGAGAACGGGGACTGGGTGCTGCACGGCGCGCCGCCGGAGCAGCTGCGCCACCACAAGCTCGCGCAGCTCCCGACCTAGGTGCGGCGCCAGGTCAGCGGCTCGCCGCCGGCGCCCAGCGTGGCGGCGTCGGCGACCTTCAGGCGCCACGGGTCGAGCCGGATCACCGCTGCGTCCGGGTCCTCCGGGCCGGCGGGCCAGATCGTCGCGGGGTCGTAGCCGGCGGGCGGCGGCGCGGCGCGGAACACCTCCCACGCGTGCTGCTTGGTCTCGAGCTCCTCGACCCAGCGCGCAGCGCACTCGGCGACGGCGATGTCGTGGGCGGGATCCCAGTACGAGCAGCTGACGAACGGCGTGGCGGTGAGGTGTGCCTGGCGCAGCGGCGTCGGCCGCGAGGTGAGCCAGCCGACGAGGCCGTCGTCGGTCGGCTCCCAGATCGGGTGGACCAGCCGCGAGCGCGGGCGGCCGCGGCGGTCGACGGTGGCGAGCGAGCACCAGACGATCCGGTGCGCGACGGCGGTGAAGGCCTCGGTGACGGAGGCGGGCGGGGCGAGCGTTTCCACAACCATGGTTGTGCATCCTACCAGGAATCCACAACCATGGTTGAATAAAGTCATGACCGAAGCGGATGCCGGCACCTTCGACCCTGCTGCGGCGGATCTCTCGCTCGCCTCCCTGTTCGCCGGCTGGGCGCTCGCGGACGAGGTGCAGCGGCGAATCGCGGCCGACGGGATGGACGACCTGCGCTTCGCCGACGGCGTCGTGTTCCAGCATCTCGTGCCCGGGCCGCGCACGATCGGGTCGCTCGCGGAGCGGCTCGGGGTGAGCCAACAGGCGGCGTCGAAGGCGGTCGCGGACCTCGAGCGGCGCCGCTACGTCCGGCGCGAGGCGGATCCGGACGACGGGCGCGCCCGGATCGTCGCGCTCACCGCGCGCGGCGAGGCGGCGATCGAGGCCGGGCGTCGGCATCGCGCGGCGGTCGAGGCCGAGCTCGCCGACCGGCTCGGCCCGGAGCGCATCGAGGCAGCGCGGCGGACGCTCCTCGACGCGCTCGAAGTGTTCGGCGGCGCGGCCGCCGTCCGCGGGCGGCGGGTCAGGCCGCCCGGATAAGGCGGGCGTCGAGCTCGACGGGGTGCTCGATGGTGTTGCCGACGGGCGAGGTCTTGACGACGTGCTCGTGGAGCTCCTGGAGCGCGGCGTCGTCGGCGTCGCTCTCGACGCGCGCCGTGACCTCGATCCGCTCGTAGCCGGCATGGCCCTCGGCGAGCCCCAGGAAGACCCGGAGGTCGATCGTCCCCGACAGCTCGAGCTCGAGCGCCCGGAGCTCGATGCCGCGCGTGGCGGCGGAGGCCGCGTAGCCGACGGCGAGGCAGCTGCCGAGCCCAGCCAGCACGTACTCGACGGGATTGGGCGCGCTGTTGCCACCGGCCAGCGGCTCGGGCTCGTCGCTGATGATCGGGGCGTGCTCGCGCGCGTGGGTGGCGCTGGTGAACGCCCCCGTCCAGGTCGTCCGGGCGTTCCAGACCGAAGTGTCGGCGTCCGGATCGGCGACCTGCTGGGCGAACTCGGTGATGGTGTCGAGATCGACGCCGTTGATGGTGCCTGCTGAGGTGCTCATGCGGGGGCCTCCGCTCGGGTGACTTGGACGGGGTGGCGGACGGCGGCCCAGAACAGATAGCCGCCATCGTTGAACGGCACGGTCAGGGGCTGCCGACGTCCCTGCCAGTCGGTGGCGCGCGCGATCAGCTCGTGGCTGCCCTCGGCGCGGGGCTTGAAGCGGGCACGCCAGCGGACCCAGGCGTTCGGCTTGTTCGGCCCGTGGAGGTCGGCAGGCGCGAAGCTGCGCCCGCCATCGGTGCTCACGTCCACGCGGCGGATCGGCGCGGCGCCCGACCACGAGCGGCCGGTCAGGACGTGCCGGCGCCCCGCCTGCAGTGTCGCGCCGAACGGCAGCTCGAACGCGCTCTTGACCGCCTGGCGCGTCAGCGGCGGCTCGTCAGGCGCGTAGGTGGGCCCGGTGAGCCGGTATTGCGTCGTGTTCCAGGGCGAGAAGAGCGGACGGTCGGCGACCTCGATCCGCCCCAGCCACTTGATGCTCGCGATACCGATCCAGCCGGGCACGACCAGCCGCGCCGGCGCCCCGTGGTCGGGCGGCAGCGGCTCGCCGTTCATCTCGTAGGCGACCAGGACGTCGTCCAGCGCCTTGCGAACCGGCAGCGGCCGGCGCACGTGACCCTGGCCGGCGACCTCCGCGTCAAGGCCTTCCGGCATGACGTCGACGGCGCGGCGGCTGATGCCCGCGCGGTCCAGCAGCTCGCCCAGGGGCACGCCGCGCCAGCGCGCCACGCCGACCGCCCCGAGCTTCCACTGCGTGCCCGCCGCGGGCGTGCCCTGCTGGCTCGCGAAGAAGCTCCGCCCATTGCCGGCGCACTCGATGAACGCCGTGATCGTCTGCGACGGGAGCCGGTGGAGGTCGCGCAGCGAGAACGTGGTGCCCTCCGGCCGCCGGAGGCCGCTGCCGAACACGCTCAGGCGCCAGGTGACCGGATCGATGATCGGCGTTGCCGTGTGGTTGCGGACGAAGAAGCGCTCGTTCGGGATGAGGTAGCCGAGATCTGCGGCCGTGTCCCAGCGCATCTCGGCGTTCGTGTTGAACGGGATGAACCACTCGGGCGGCAGCGGCTTGACGATGGGACCTGCCGCGACCGCGCGCGGCGGGGCGGCGAACCGACCGAGCCCCGCCACCGCCGGCAGGCCGGCTGCCGCCAGCTGCAGCAGCCGCCTGCGCGACAGGCCCGAGCCGGTTATCTCCGCATGTGCGGGCTCGCGAGAGCTCACCCGCCAGAAACTACACTAACTTGATCGAATTAGTCCTGTTAGGCGGAGCGACATGCTGTGGGCATGGCTGACTACACGAAGCTCAACCTCAGGCAGGACGTCGAGGACATGGCGCCGCAGTTCGGCTTCGCCCCGAACATCGAGGCTCGCTACGCGCGCAAGCCGCTCGGCCTCGCGAACTCCGGTGCGAGCTACTTCCGGATCGCCCCCGACTTCCGGCTCCCGTTCGGCCACAAGCACGCCGAGCAGGAGGAGGTCTACGTCGTCCTCTCCGGCAGCGCTCGGATCAAGGCCGGCGACGAGATCGTCGAGCTCGCGCGAGCTCGACGCCATCCGCGTGCCGGGCGACACGCCGCGCGGCATGGAGGCCGGGCCCGAGGGCGCGGAGATCCTCGCCTTCGGCGCGCCCAACACGGACAACAAGGACGCTGAGATGCTGATGGACTTCTGGCCGGCCGGGGAGT
Organism: uncultured Solirubrobacteraceae bacterium; assembly: GCA_963802905.1. GTDB lineage: Bacteria > Actinomycetota > Thermoleophilia > Solirubrobacterales > Solirubrobacteraceae > DASQFQ01. The sequence continues at coordinate 35,415 of CAWDKH010000025.1, forward strand.
AGGTGCCGCCGCCGGATCGGTGTATATTCAACCGCAGTGTTGAGCAACCGGTCAGATGAATAGCGTCGCCACAACCGACGGGCTCAGCATCACGTTCGCCGCGCTCGCTGACCCGACCCGCCGCGCGATCCTCGCCCGGCTGTCGCAGGGCGAGGCCACGGTGAACGAGCTCGCCGAGCCGTTCCCCGTGACGGTGCAGGCGATCTCCAAGCACCTCAAGGTGCTCGAGCGGGCCGGGCTGATCGTCCGCGGCCGCACCGCCCAGTTGCGGCCGTCGCGGCTGCAAGGCGCCGCCCTCAAGAACGCCGCCGACTGGCTGGCCGACTACCGCGGCTTCTGGGAGGAGAGCTTCGACCGGCTCGATGAGCACCTGCTGGACGCGGATGGCTGAGATCGCCATCACACGAGTGCTGCACGCGTCGCGCGAGCAGGTCTGGAAGGCGTGGACGGAGCCCGAGCGTCTCGCCCGCTGGTGGGGCAAGCGCGGCTGGAACGCCGTGCCCTCCACGATCACGCTCGACGTCCGGCCCGGCGGTCGCTTCGCGCTCACCAGCGTCTCGGAGGCCGACGGGAGCGAGCTGTCCCACGACGCGGTCTACCGCGAGGTGGTCGAGCCCGAGCGCCTCGTGTGGGGCGACGAGCGGGCCGTCGCCACCGTCACGTTCGCCGACCTCGGCGACGGCCGGACCGAGATGAGCTTCCATACCACCGTTGACACCACCCCCGAAACCCGCGACCGGGCGGAGGGCGGCCTCGCAAGCGCCTTCGACCGGCTCGCCGAATCCCTGGAGGAAGAACGATGAACGTGACCGGAGTCGACTTCATCGCCGTGCCGACGCAGGACTACGACAAGGCGGAGGCGTTCTACGGCGACGTGCTCGGCCTCGAGCGCTCGAAGCAGTGGGGCAACATGCCCGCGCGCGAGTTCGAGACCGGCAGCCTCACGATCGCGATCATGCAGTCCGACGCGTTCGGCCAGGAGTTCCATCGCCACGGGGCGCCGATCGCCCTGCACGTCGACGACGTCGCCGCCGCCCGCGCGGAGCTCGAGGCCAAGGGCGTCAAGTTCGTCGCCGACACGATCGACAGCGGCGTCTGCCACATGGCGATCTTCGCCGACCCGGACGGCAACCAGCTGATGTTCCACAACCGCTACGCGCCGAAGGACGCGAAGCCGGGCGGCTAGGCGGCGAGCAGCGCCAGGACCTGCTCGTCGTGGGTCTTCGGCGAGGCCTTCGGGATCACGTGGGCGACGACGCCGTCGGCGTCGATGATGAACGTCGCGCGCAGGACGCCCCAGAAGGTGCGCCCGTACATCGACTTCTCGGCCCACGTGCCGTAGAGGTCGGCGACCGCGTGGTCCTCGTCGGCGAGCAGCGTGAAGTTCAGCGACTGGTTGCCGTGGAACTTCTTGACGTCCTTCACCGGGTCCGGCGAGACGCCGAGCACGGTCGCGCCCGCGGCGTCGTAGTCGGCCGAGTGGTCGCGGATCCCGCACGCCTGGGTGGTGCAGCCGGGCGTGTTGGCCTTGGGATAGAAGTAGAGGACGACCGGGCTGCCGCGCAGCGAGGACAGCGTGACGGGGTTGCCGTCCTGGTCGGGGAGCGTGAAGTCGGGGGCTTCGGTTCCGGGCTCGATCACTTCAGGAGCCTCGAGAGGCGACGGTCCTTGAGCACGCGGCCCTCCGTCTGGCAGGTGGGGCAGTAGGTCATGACGTAATCCTCGTAGAAGACGGCTTCGAGCACGGCCTCGCAGCGCGGGCAGGGCTCGCCTTGGTGGCTATGGACGCGGGTCGGCTTGGGGAACTTCTCGGGCAGCGGCATCGCGACCTGCTCTTCGTAGACGTCGAGCACGCGGCCGAGCTCGGACACCATCGCCTCGCGCAGCGCGCCGGCTTCCTCGTCGGAGAGGTCGTCGCCGCGCTTGAACGGCGACAGCTTCGCCGCGTGCAGGATCTCGTCGACCCACGTGCGCCCGATGCCGGCGACGACCTGCTGGTCGCGCAGCAGCGAGTGCAGCGGCCGCTTCGCGTCCAGCAGCGGCCCGAGCTCCGGCGGGTCCGGCCACGCCTCGGGCCCGAGCCGCGCCAGCGCCTCGTCCGCGTCGACCGCCTCCGGGCGCAGCAGCTTCACCCACGCGCGCTGCTTCGTCCCGAACTCGCGCAGCCGCAGCTCGCGGTCCTCGGACAGCCGCAGGCCGACCCGCATCGTGCGGTCCTTCATCGTCGCGCGCTTGTTGAACAGCTGGAGCCGCCCCGCGCTCATCAGATGCGTCAGCAGGGTCAGGCCGCCGGCGTCGATCATCAGCAGCTTGCCGCGCCGCCGCACGCCTTCGATCTCGGCGCCCTCGAGCGCGCTCAGCGGCGGGTCGAACGTCTTCAGCGCGTTGATGCCCGGCACGACCGCCGACTCGATCGTCTCGCCGGTCAGCGCCTCGCTCACCCGACGGGCGGTGATCTCCATCTCGGGTAGCTCAGGCATCGCCTATAGACGGTAGCCGGGTAGCGTGCCCGCCCTGTGGACGACTGGGTCGCCAAGAGCTCGCAGGAGATCGCCCGCCGCGCGCCGCGCGAGCTCGAGGCGCTCGTCGCCGTCTCCTCGCCCTCCGGCGACCGCCACGGGGCGGAGGAATGCGCGTCCGTGTGCAAGGCGCTCACGCCTGACGACGCCGAGCTCGAGCGCGTCCCCTGCTCGTCGCCCGACCACGCCGACGACCTGATCGCGCGCCTGCGCGGCGAGGGCTCCGGCCGCATCCTGCTGCTCGGCCACCTCGACACCGTGATCGCGCACGCCAACCACCGCCCGCTCGAGCGCGTCGACGAGAAGCTCGTCGGCTCGGGCTCGGTCGATATGAAGGGCGGCGTCGTGCTGTCGCTCGGCGTCCTGCGCGCGCTCGCCGCGCGGCCGCAGGACTACGCCGAGGTCGCGCTGCTGCTGGTCTGCGACGAGGAATGGCGGACCGCGGAGTTCGGCCACACCGAGCGCTTCGCGGGCTGGGACGCGTGCCTGTGCTTCGAGGGCGGCGCGCGCAACGGCGACGGCGAGGAGGGCGTCGTCGTGCGCCGCAAGGCCGCGGGCACGCTGCGCGTCCACGCCACGGGCCGCGCCGCGCACTCCGGCTCGGCGCCCGACCGCGGCCGCAACGCCCTGCTCGCGCTCGCGGCCGCCGCGCAGGCCGTCGCCGGCTGCCACGACCCGAGCGGCCCCGACCACCTGACCGCGGTGCCGACCGTGATGCACGCCGGCGACGCGTTCAACGTCGTCCCCGGCTCCGGCGAGCTCGTCAGCGACATGCGCGCCGACTCCTCCGACGCGTTCGGCCGCGTCACGGCGGCGATCCCCGAGGAGGTCGGCGGCGCCACCCTGCACCCGGAGATGGTCCGCCTGTGGCCGGGGATGGACTCGAGCGCGGCCACCGTCCCGCTGCTCGAGCGCGCCTCGGCCGCGCTCGGCCAGCCGATCGCCGCGATGCACCGCGGCGGCGCCAGCGACGCCAGCCACTTCGCCGCGGCCATCCCCGTCACGGTCGACGGGCTCGGCCCGCGCGGCGGCGCCGCGCACAACCCCGAGGAGTACATCGTCGAGGAGTCGCTGGCCACGCGCGCGGCGGTCGCGCTCGCGCTGGCGCAGGCCGCGCTCAGCCCGTGACGGCGAGCGACTCGAGCTCGCGCGGGCGCAGGAGGACGATCAGCCTGCCCTCTCGCCCCTGGATGCGGATCGCGGCGACCGCGCCCTTCTTGAAGTCGATGCGCCCGCCCGTGAGGTCGTAGACGACCTGCGTGAACGCGGGGTCGTGGCCGACGACCAGCACGCGCGCGTCGGCGTCGTGGCGGTCGAGCAGCTCGAGCGCGTCGGCGCGGTCGAAGCCCTCGGCGAGCACGTCCTCGACCTCAGGCTCAGTGTTGAGCGTCCCCGCGGCGAGCCTGGCGGTCTGCTGTGCGCGGACCTTCGGGCTCGTGTAGATCGCGGCGAACTCGACGCCCAGCCGCGCGAGGGCGGCGCCCGCGGCGGCCGACTGGCGCTCGCCGCGCGCGGTCAGCTCGCGCTCGTCATCGGGCTTCGAGTCGTGCGGGACGGCTTCCCCGTGGCGGAGGAGCCAGAGCTGCTGGGCCACACGGCGGAGCCTAGCTGCCGGACGCGGAACCGCACGGTCCGCTTGAGCTCGCCCGCCCGCAGCGTCAGCGAGTAGCGGCCCGGCTTCAGCTTCTTGCCCGGCAGGCGGACCTTGTGCCGCCCCGGCCGCACGCGCAGCGTGACGCTGCGCACGCGCCGCTTGCCACGCCGCAGCGTGCCGCGCACCCGCACCGTCTTGCCGGCGCCGAGCGAGAGCGTCAGGAAGACGCCGCGCCGACCGCTCGCCGCGCGCACGCGGAACGAGCTGACGTCCGCCGCCGCCGGCGCTGTGCCCCCACCCGCGCCACCGCCGCCACCCGACCCACCCGAGCCGCCAGCGGGGTTGGTCGGGGTCGCGGTCGGCGACGCGGTGGGGCTCGCCGTCGGCGAGGCCGTCGGCGACGGGTGTGGGCACTGTGCCGGTCGAGTTGACGTAGACCGTGCCGCTCATCACGGTGGGGTGCACGTCGCAGCGGTAGCGGTAGGTCCCCGCGACGGCGAACTGCCGCGATCCGCTGAACGTGGCGCTCTGCGGTCCGAGCGGATCCGTCTGGTCGTCGAAGTGCACGTTGTGCATCGCGCCGACGTAGCCGGGTTCGACCGCCCAGTGGACGCTCTCGCCCGGGAGCACCGCGACGTTGCGCGGCGTGAAGGAGAAGTCGCGGATGCCCACGTCCTGGTTGGCGGCCAGCGCCGGCAGCACCCCGACGACCAGGCACCCGCCGAGCACCGCGAACGGAAGCAACCGCCTCACGGCGTGCCCTACGCAGGGCCGCGCGGAAAGGTTCGCGGGATTAGTTCGCGCGGATCGGGGGGCCGCGCCAGACCTTGCCGTCCGGCGCGGTCCACTGCACGCGGTAGCGCTGCTTGTCGTGGTGCTTGGCGCGCAGGCCGTAGACGCCGCGGCTGTTCGTCTGCACCGTGCGCAGCGGCTTGAACGGCTTGCCCTTGCGCCGGGAGGCGAGGATCGTCACCTGCGTCTTGGTCGCCGACGGCCGCACACGGCCCCACATGACGTCGGACGGCCCGTAGGCCTCGGCCGCCAGCGGGAGCCGGAACGAGTCGTAGGACGGCTTCGCCTTGCCGTTCGCGCGCCGCAGGCCGGACTCGAAGCCGCCGTAGCGCTCGATCCGGCTGCGGGCCTTGCGCGGCTTGTCGTCGCCCAGCAGGTACTGCGAGAACGAGCGCACGCGCGTGTTGACGAACGCCATGTGCTCGGCGATCGCGAGGTACTCGGCCTGCTTGGTGAGCGAGACGCCGAGCGGGTCGGGCGTGCTCTGGATGCCGAACTCGGTCAGGTAGATCCCGAGCCCGCGCGTGATCGCGCCTGCCTTGCCGGCGCGGTTGAGCGCGGTCGTGAGCCGCGACAGCACGCCGATCGTGACGTCGTCGGGATCCGGCGGGCGGAAGCGCGGGCCGACGCGCGTGGTGTAGGCGTGGTGGGCGTAGCCGCCGGCCTTGATGCGCGCGCACTTGCCCTTGCGCTTGTAGGACTTGTTGAGGCACAGCGCGCCGCGCAGGAACGCGAGCGGCGCGACGACGCGCGGCGTGCCGCGCGGCGCGGTCTCGCCGAACAGCAGCATGTCGCCGCCGTTGCCGGAGGCGGCCAGGCCGCGCTGGCCGGCGAGGTAGAGATTGCGGTAGATCCGCGGCGACTTCGCCTTCTTCTTGACGAACTGCGGCAGCAGGAACTGCGGGTGGTTGGGCTCGTTCCAGATCGACCACTGGCTGACCTTGTCGCCGTAGCGGCGGCCGACCGCGGTCGCGAACGCCTGGAACTCCTTCGGGCTCGGCTTCGTGAGGTTGTCGCGCTTCTTCGCGGTCGCCCACTTCGGCACCGGCCCGGTGAGCGTGAGCTGGACCGCGACCCCGCGGGCCGCGGCAGCGGTGAACAGCCCGTCGAGCTGGTCCCACACGCCCGCCGGGTACGCGGCGGGGTCGCTGGCGTCGAAGCGCGGGCGCGTCTTCGACTTCGGCGCGGGCGCGTAGCTCTGCCAGTAGACGAGCACGCGCACGCGATCGACGCCGAACGCGCGGATCTCCTGCAGCGTGCGATCGCGCGTGCCCGGGTCCAGCAGCTCGCGCGGCGCCTCGAAGGTCATGCTCTGGGTGCTCGAGGCCGAGGCCGCCGCGGGGAGCGCGAGCAGCACGACGAGAGCGAGGGTGAGGGAGAGTCGGAGGAGCATGGGGAGACCCCTTGTAACTCGGCGGGGAGCCGCAAGGTTCGGCCTTCGAGGCTAGCGATTAGGGTGTCGCGCTCTGTGACGGCGATCGTCGACACGCCCGAGGAGGCGGCCCAGCTCGAGCTCCCGCCCCTGCTGGTGCGACGCCCGCTGGAGGCCTACCTTGACGCGCACGCGCTCGGCAGCGGGCCGCTCGAGGCCGAGCCCGTGGGCGACGGGCACTCCAACGTCACCTACCTGATCCGCCGCGGCGACACCGAGCTCGTGCTGCGCCGCCCGCCGCGCCCGCCGCTGCCGCCCTCCGCCCACGACGTGCTGCGCGAGGCGCGCCTGCTGGGCGCGGTCGAGGGCGCCGACGTGCGCACGCCGAAGGTGCTGGTGGCGTGCGACGACGAGTCGGTGATCGGAGCGCCGTTCTACGTCATGGAGCGCATGGTCGGCGACGTGATCGTGACCGCGCTCCCCGCCGCCTTCGAGGCCGAGGGCGACCGCCGGCGCATCTCCGAGGAGCTCGTCGACTCGCTGATCGAGATCCACGCGGTCGACTGGGAGGCGTGCGGCCTGCACGACTACGGCAAGCCGACCGGCTACCTGGACCGCCAGCTGCGGCGCTTCGGCGGCCTGTGGGAGCACAACAAGACGCGCGAGCTGCCGGTGCTCGACGACGTCACGGCCTGGCTGGCCGAGCACACGCCGGAGTCCGGGCCGGCCACGATCGTGCACGGCGACTACCGGCTCGGCAACGTGATGTTCGCTCCGGGCACGCCGCCGCGGCTGAACGCGATCTTCGACTGGGAGCTGGCCACGATCGGCGACCCGCTCGCCGACGTCGGCTACCTCGTCGCAACGTGGTCGCAGCCGGGTGACCCGGACAACACGATCTCGGCGCTCGGCGGGCTGACGAAGCAGCCCGGCTTCATGACCCGCGACGAGCTGATCGCGCGCTACGAGGCGGGCTCTGGGCGCTCGATGTCCGACGTGCGCTGGTACATGACGCTCGCGCTGTGGAAGTCGGCGATCTTCCTCGAGGGCTCCTACAAGCGCCGGCTCGCGGGCACGACCGAGGACGCGTTCTTCGATCTCCTCAAGGAGGGCGTGCCCGACGTGGCCGACCGCGCGTGGCGGACCGCGCAAGGGGAATGAGCCGCGACGGGCTGCTGATCGACTTCGGCGGCGTCCTCACCTCCAACGTCTTCGAGTCCTTCGCCGCCTTCTGCCGCGCCGAGGGGCTCGACCCCGACACGGTGCGCGACCGCTTCATGCAGGACCAGGCCGCGCGCGACCTGCTCGGCGAGCTCGAGGAGGGGCGGATCTCCAACGCCGAGTTCGAGCGGCGCTTCGCCCCGATGCTCGGCGTCGAGCAGTCCGAGGGGCTGATCGCGAAGCTGTTCGCCGGCATGCAGCACGACGAGGCGATGTTCGACGCCGTCGCGGCCGCCCGCCGCGCGGGCGTGCGCACCGGCCTGGTGTCGAACTCGTGGGGCGAGGAGGGCTACGACCGCTCGCGCTTCGACGAGCTGTTCGACGTGCTCGTGATCTCGGGCGAGATCGGCATCCGCAAGCCGGCGCCGGAGATCTACACGCTGGCCGCCGAGCGGCTCGGCCGCGAGCCGGAGCGCTGCGTGTTCGTCGACGACCTGCCCGGCAACCTCAAGCCCGCCCGCGCGATCGGGATGGCGACCGTGCTGCACCGCGACGCCGCCCAGACGATCGCGGAGATCGAGCAGCACCTCGGCGTCAGCCTGCGCTGATCGCCACCACGCCGGCCAGCGCCAGCACGACGCCCACCTGCTGCACCCGCGCGATCCGCTCGGCGAGCACCACGCGCGCGAGCACGACGGTGACCGCCGGGTAGAGCGAGCCGAGCACCGACACCACCGACAGCAGCCCCTCCTGGGTGGCGAGCGCGTAGAGCCCGTTGGCGCCGAGGTCGAGCACGCCGATCATCGCGAGCGCCGCGAGGCTGGCGCCGTCGCGCGGCAGCCCGGGCCGCACCGCGAGCGCGGCGATGACGAGCAGCAGCAGCGAGCAGGAGCGCGAGACCACGATCACCCACGAGACGTCGGCGTCCTCGGCGGCGCGGTCGAGGCCGACGAAGAACGTCCCGAACCCCGCCGCCGCCACCAGCGCCAGACCGATCGCGGTGCGGTTGGGCGGGTCCGCCCCATCCTCGATCGGCTCGCGGGACGCCAGGATCACGCCGCCGAGCGCGATCGCCATGCCGGCGATCTGCAGCGAGCTCGGGCGCTCGCCCTCGACGAGCCCGACGAGCACCGGCACCGCGGCGGCGGTGGCCGAGATCGGCGCCACCACGCTCATCGTGCCGATCGCCAGCGCGCGGTAGAACGCGCCCAGGGCGACGATGCCGGCCGCGCCGGCAAGCGCGGCCCAGCCCGCCGCGGCGGTCGACGGGAACTCCTCGCCGACGACGAACGCGAACGGGATCAGCAGCGCGAGCGCGACGCCCTGCGAGACGAGCAGCACCGCGAGCGCGGCGCGCTTCCGGCTCTGGAGGCCGCCGAAGAAGTCGGCGAGCCCCCAGCACAGCGACGAGCTCAGGCCGAGCGCAACTGCGAGCACTCGGCCGGGGCCCTAGTCGCGCTTGCCGCGTCCGTACAACAGCTTGACGCCCTTGAGGAGCATCCCGGTCGTGCGCGCCTTGTACGGGAACATGTGCAGATCGCGCTTCGGCGCGAGCCGCGTCACCAGCAGCGACTGCTGGCGGCAGTACTTGCGGATCCCGGGGGCACCGTGGCGCTGGCCCATGCCCGACGTCTTCCAGCCGCCCATCGGCAGCTCGAGCGCGAGGTAGTTGATCTGGGCGTCGTTGACGCACACCACGCCGGACTCGACGCGGCGGGCGACCTCCTCGCCCCGCGCGGTGTCCTTCGTCCACACCGAGGCGGCGAGGCCGAACGGCGAGTCGTTGGCGAGCCGGATCGCCTCCTCGGCGTCGCCGACCTTCATGATCGGCAGCGTCGGGCCGAACGTCTCCTCGGTCATCGCCGTCATCGAGTGGTCGACGTCGACGAGCACCGTCGGCTCGTAGTAGTTGCCCTTGTCGGTGCCGGCGTGGCCGCCGACCAGCACCTTCGCGCCGGCCGCCTTCGCGTCGTCGACGTGGCGGCTGACGATGTCGACCTGCGACGACAGCGTCATCGCGCCCACCTCGACCGTGCCGGGCGCGGTCGGGACGCCCTGGCGCAGCGCGCCGACCTTCTGGGACACCCGCGCGACGAAGTCGTCATAGACCGGCGCTTCGACGTAGACGCGCTCGACCGAGATGCAGGTCTGGCCGCCGTTCTGCATCGAGTAGTACGCCGCGGCGTTGGCGGCGCGCTCGATGTCGGCGTCGGCGAGCACGATCATCGGGTCCTTGCCGCCGAGCTCGAGCGAGACCGGCGTCAGCGTCTCCGCGGCGCGGCCCATGATCTTCTTGCCGGTCTCGGTGGAGCCGGTGAACATGATCATGTCCGCGAGGTCGATCAGCTCCGGGCCGATCTCCGATCCGCGGCCGGGGGCGACCTGGTAGATGCCCTCGGGCAGCCCGACCTCCCGCATGCCCTCTTCGAGCAGCAGCGAGGTCAGCGGCGTCGGCTCGGCGGGCTTGAGGATCACCGCGTTGCCGGCCGCCATCGCCGGGATGCAGTCGCCGAACGAGTTCGTCAGCGGGTAGTTCCACGGCCCGATGACGCCGACCAGCCCGACCGGGCGGTAGCGCACGACGAGCTTGCGCCCGAGCACGAACGGGTTGGCCGTGCGGACCTTCTCGTCCGCCAGGTAGTCCGGCGCGTGCTTGGCCCAGAAGCCGAACGCGTTGGCCGCGTAGGCGACCTCGGCGAGCAGCGCGTCCTCGTAGGTCTTCCCGGACTCCTTGACCAGCGTGTCCGCGATCCGCTCGGCGTTGTCGACGATCCACTTCTGCGCGCGGCGGAGGACCTTGCCGCGCCCGTCGAACCCGAGCGACTCCCAGGCCGGCTGGGCGGCGCGGCCGCGCTCGGCCATCGCGCGCAGCTCATCCGGGGTGGTGGCGTGGACGCTGCGGATGACCTCGCCGGTGGCGGGGTTCTCGACCGAGATCTCGCTGCTGCCGCGCTCCTGCTCGACGGTCGCCATCAGGCAGCCTGGAGCGTCTCGATCTTGGCGTCGTCCGTCGGGCGGTCGCGCCCGTCGGTCGGCAGGCCCTCGAGCTCGTCGACGATCTCCATGCCGGACTTCACCTCGCCGAACACGGTGTGCTTGCCGTCGAGCCACGGCGCGGCGTCGACGGTGACGATGAAGAACTGCGAGCCGTTGGTGTTCGGGCCGGCGTTGGCCATCGCCAGCGCGCCGCGGACGACCTTGTGGTCGTTGATCTCGTCCTCGAACTCGTAGCCGGGGCCGCCGGTGCCGGTGCCCTGCGGGCAGCCGCCCTGGATCATGAAGTCCTTGATGATCCGATGGAACGAGAGGCCGTCATAGAAGCCGTCAGCGGCGAGCTTCTTGAAGTTCTCGACGGTCTTGGGCGCGTCGTCGTCGAACAGCTCGAAGACGATCGGGCCGCGGTTCGTGGTCATCGTGATCTCGGACAGTGAAATCAGCTCCTCGCAGTTTCGAGTCTCAGGGTGTGGCCTCGGACGTCGGTGCCGTCAACGGCGCCGGCGACTCGTTCGGCCTCGCTCGCCGGTACCTCGAGCAGCGCGAACCGCTCGAGCAATCGGACGTTCCGGATCGCCTCACCGTCGAGGCCGGCTCCGGCCGCGACGGCGTGGATGATGTCGGCCTCGGCCAACCCGGCGGCACGGCCGCCGGAGGCGATCAGCTTCGTGTAGGCGCCGTCGCCGTTGGCGATGGCGCGCTCGGGGTCGTGCGGCTTGGAGTGGCGGCGCGGGCGCTCGACCGCGGGCGCCGGCGCGACCTTGGCGCCCTCCGACCACGGGGCGATCGACGTGTTGGCGTTCTTCTCGATCGCGGCCAGCTCGCGCTTCTGGCGCGGCTCGACGAACATGATCGCCCGGCCGGAGCGGCCGACGCGGCCGGTCCGCCCGATGCGGTGCACGTAGACGTCCGGTGAGGTCGGGACGTCGAAGTTGACGACGTGGGTGACGCTCGAGATGTCGAGGCCGCGAGCGGCGACGTCGGTGGCCACGAGGATCGGCAGGCGGCCGCTCTTGAACGCCAGCATGACGCCGTCGCGCGAGCCCTGGGACATGTCGCCGTGCAGTGCCTTGACGTTCATCCCGCGGTCGCGCAGCGTGCGGTAGAGCTGGTCGCAGCGGATCTTCGTGCGCACGAAGACGATCGCCTGGTCGGGCCGCTCGGACTCGAGCACCCGGGCGAGCATGTCGTTCTTCTCGCGCGCGCCGACCTCGACGTAGAACTGCTCGACGGTGTCGATCGTCAGCGTCGCCGCCTTGACCTGGACGGTCACGGGGTCGTAGAGGTGGCGGTCGGCGAGCGCGCGGATCTCCGGCGGCATCGTCGCGCTGAACAGCGCGGTCTGGCGACCGCCCGGGCACAGCGAGAGGATCTTCTCGACGTCCTCGAGGAAGCCGAGGTCGAGCATCTCGTCGGCCTCGTCGAGCACGACGTAGCGGCAGGAGTGCAGCAGCAGCGAGTGGCGGCTGATGAGGTCGAGCACGCGGCCGACGGTGCCGACCACGATCTGGCCGCCCTCCTTCAGCTGCGCCTGCTGGGTGCGGATCGGTGCGCCACCGAAGACGGCGACGGGCTGGATGCCCTTGCGGGCGCCGTAGGCGCGCAGCGCCTGGGTGACCTGGATGCAGAGCTCGCGCGTCGGGGTGAGGACGAGCGCCTGCACCTCGTCGTCGGAGGGGTCGACGAACTGGATCATCGGGAGGCCGAACGCGGCGGTCTTGCCGGTTCCGGTCTGGGCTTGGCCGATCACGTCGCGGCCGGCGAGGAGCTCGGGGATTGCCTGCTCCTGGATGGGGCTTGGATTCTCGTAGCCGACGTCGTGAAGCGCGGCGAGAATGGGCTCGGCGAGTCCGAGCGTGTCAAAGGGGGTCATTTCGTCCCTCGATCCTAGAAGGCGCGGGGCGTACCGGGCGCCGCGCCTGGGAAGGCTCGAGGGATGGACGAGGCGACGATCACTCCGTACCGCGACGGCCCTCTGCTCGTGCGCGGCCCGTTCCGCCTGCTCGATCAGGACGGCAACGAGATCGAGGCGGGTCCTGGCACCGTCGCGCTGTGCCGCTGCGGGAAATCGCGGTTGCGTCCGTTCTGCGACGGCTCGCACAAGCTCGTGCGCTTCCGCGCGCCGAGCGCGGCGGAGCAGCGGGCGCTCAGTGCAGCGCTAGCTCGGGGAGCGGCGCGAGCAGCGAGGAGCGCCCCTCCTCCCACGCCTCGAGCAGGCGGCGCGCCCAGCGGCCCTCGAGCTCGATCAGCGCCTGCGCGCCCCACAGGATGTCGGGCGTCAGCGACGGGTCCTGGCGGGCGAGGCCGCCGGCCAGGTCGACGGCGGCGATCGCCTCGTGGACGGCGTCGGCGGTGACGTGCTCGTCGAAGAAGTCGACCGTCTCGTCGTCCGCGCCGAGGCGGCGCAGCGCGGCGCCGTAGCGGCGGTTCGGGACCGAGGAGGTCATCTCGAACAGCGCCAGGTGCCCGACGATCGCGCCGCGCCAGCGGCGGTGCAGGCCGAGCAGCGACATCAGGTTCACGGTCGCGAGCGTGATGCCGGGGATCAGGTCGAGGTAGGCGCCGTAGGCCGAGTCGAGCCCGAGCCGCCCCATCGTCTTGGCGAACAGCACGGCGTGGATGCGGTCGGCCCGCCCGCCGCCGTACTCGTCGGCCTGGATCTCGACCATGGCGGCCTTGGGCGGTCCGCTGAGCCGCGGCAGCGCCCACGAGTGCGGGTCGGCCTCCTTGAGCTGGTAGGCCGAGCGGTGCACGACGAACTCGAGCAGCTGCGCGTGCGTGCCCTCGCGCTCCAGGTGCTTGGAGAGCGACGGCGCCTCGTCGGCCGCCTCGATCGCGCGCAGCGCGATGTCCATCTCCTCGGGCGGGACCCGCAGGCAGGGCGCGCCGATCGCGTCGATCAGGCCGGCCTCGAAGCACGCCTCCAGGCGCCGGCGCAGCGCGAGCAGCGACGGCTCCCACTCCCACTCGTCGGCCACGCCGGGCAGCCCGCGGTAGTGCAGCTCGTAGCAGAGGTAGAGCGACAGCTGGAGGTCCTCGTCGGCCAGCGGATCGGCGGGATTCGGCGCCTCGATGGCGCCGAGCCGGTGCGGATCGCGGGCGAGCGCGTCGACCAGCGCCTGCGAGAGCGGGCCGCGCGGGACAGGGAGGCTCGTCACGCTCCGGCGCTACCCGGTGGAGGAGCCGGGGAATCGCCCCGAAACTTGTAGGCGTGCGGGCAGTCGTCCATCTCGCCGCGGCGCTCGCGCTCGCGGCGCTCGCGTTCGCCTTCGGGCGCTGGCTGCGCGACCCGTCGCCGGGCGGGTCGCTGCTGGTCCTGCTCGGCGCGACGCTGGTGGTGGGCGCGGCGCTGCGGCGGCTCTACGGGCCGGGCGGTTTGGGGCGGGCGGCGGAGCCGGAGGCGGTCGTGGTGGCGCCGGAGCCAGAACCGCCACCGGCGCCCGAGCCGCCCGACGACCGCATCGACCTCAACCTCGCCGGCGCCGGCGAGCTCGAGCAGCTGCCGGGGATCGGCCCGGTCGGCGCGCGCCGGATCGTCGAGGAGCGCGACGCCGGTGGCCCGTACCGCACGGTGGGCGACCTCGTGCGCGTGGCCGGGTTCGGCCCGAGCCGGGTGCGCGGGCTCGGCGGGCGCGTGAAGGTCTAGGCGTTCGCGGCAGTTTCGGCGAACGTCAACGGCGGCTGGGTAGGGGTGGGTTCGGTCGGGATTGGGAGGGTTGTCCTGCCCTGCCATCGCGTACCGATGGCAAATCAGGACGACCGTCCTGTTCTCGCCCGCGGACGCGGTCCGAACCCTCGCTTCCCTACCCAGCCGCACGTTCGCCCGGGTTACCGCGACGGATCGAGGGACGAGCTTCCCGCGAAGTGCGGCGCGCCTGCATGTCCTCGTGGGCGCGGCGGGCCTCCGAGAGCCCGTACTCGCCGCCCTCGATCACCCGCAGCTCGCCGGACGCGGCGAGGCCGAACAGCTCCGCCAGCGGCTCGGCGATCATCTCCTGCGGGCGGCTGAAGCAGTGCACGAGCCAGAAGCCGATGACGGCCTGGCTGCGCGCCATCAGCGCGCCGCTGCTCACCTGGTTGGACTCGCGCGACGCCTGGCCGTAGGTGACGAGGCGGCCGAACGGCGCCAGCGCGCGCAGCGACTGGTCGAACACGTGCCCGCCCGCCATCTCGAGCACGATGTCGACCTTCGCCCCGCCGTTGGCCTCGCGCAGCGCGCCCTTGAGGTCCTCCTCGTTGGCGTCGACCGCCACGTCGGCGCCGAGCTCGATCGCCAGCGCGCGCTTCTCCTCGGTCGAGGCGGTCGCGATCACGCGGCCGGCGCCGTAGCGCTTGGCGAGCTGGACGGCGAGCGAGCCGACGCCGCCGGCCGCGGCGTGCACGACGACGCTCTCGCCCTCGGCCATGTGCGACGGAGGTCTTCAGCAGGTGCCAGGCGCTCAGGCCCTGGACGATGATCGCGAGCGCGGCGGTGTCGGAGACGCCGTCGGGCAGCGGGAAGACGGCCGCCTCCGGCGCCACCGCGTACTCGGCGTAGCCGCCGGTGCCGGTCAGCGCCACCACGCGCTTCCCGTCGACCTCGCCCGCCACCTCGCCGCCCGGGATCAGCGGCAGCTCGTAGGAGGAGAGGTAGGAGTTCTCGCGCGCGTGCGTGTCGGCGAAGTTGATCCCCGCCCGCGACACCTTGACCAGGACCTGGCCCTCGCCGGGCTCCGGCTGGGGATGGTCCTCGACGAGCTGGAGCGCCTCGGGGCCGCCGAACTCGGTGATCACGACCGCGCGCATGGTCGGCACGCTACCGTCCTCGACCGCAATGTCGCTGACCGTCGTCGGATCCATCGCGTTCGACGCCGTCGAGACCGAGACCGGGAAGCGCGACCGGCTGCTCGGAGGCTCGGCGGTGCACTTCTCGCTCGCCTCCTCGTTCTTCGCGGACACCCGCGTCGTGGGGCCGGTCGGCGACGACTTCGGCGAGGACGAGTACGCCGCCCTGCACTCGCGCGGCGTGATCACCGACGACATCGAGCACGTCGCGGGCGGCAAGACGTTCTTCTGGGCCGGCCGCTACGAGCGCGACGTCAACATCCGCCACACGCTCCAGACCGACCTCAACGTCTTCGAGCACTTCCAGCCGTCGCTGTCGGAGGCCTCCGCGGCCGCCGACGTCGTGTTCCTCGCCAACATCCAGCCCGACCTCCAGCGCGAGGTCCGCGAGCAGTGCACGCAGGCGCGCTTCGTGGCGATGGACTCGATGAACCTGTGGATCGACATCGCGCGCGAGTCGCTGCTGCGCACGATCAGCATCGTCGACGGCGTGATCCTCAACGACGGCGAGCTCAAGCAGCTCACCGACGAGCCGAACCTCGTCCGCGCCGCGGGCAAGGTGCTCGACCTCGGCCCGACGGTCGTCGTCGCCAAGCAGGGCGAGTACGGCTCCGCCCTCTTCACGCGCGACAGCTACTTCGCGCTGCCGGCCTATCCGACGCCCGACGTGATCGACCCGACCGGGGCGGGCGACTCGTTCGCCGGCGGCTTCATGGGCTACCTCGCCGCGCATCCGGACGAGCCGGTCGACGACGGCCTGCTGCGCCGCGCGATGGCCTACGGCACCGCGCTGGCCTCGTTCAACGTCGAGGCCTTCGGGCCCGAGCGCGTCCTCGCCCTCACCGGGGACGAGATCGCGGGGCGCGTCGCCGACCTGCATCGCAGCTCGAGCTTCGACGACGCGCCCATCGCTCTGCGCTAGCCGGTGATGAAGCCCGTCTTCTTGACGGCGGCCAGCACCTTCTTGTCACTCAGCGCGGTGTCGAACGCCTTCGGCGCCGGCAGGTTCGCCGCACCGGTGCCGCTCAGGCCGCCGCTCGAGTTGATGAAGCGGATCCACGCCGCGTGGCGCGCCTCGACCGAGTGGATCGACAGGGCGAGCTTGACGTAGGGGCGCTGCAGCAGGTTCGGGCCCTGGCCGGCGTAGGCCGACACGCCCGTGTCCTCCAGCACCTGCGCCGTCTGCTTGAACTTGTCCTGGTTCGTGACGGTGTCGCCGAAGTCGAACGACGGCTTCTTGACCGCCTTCGAGCCCAGCACGCCCTTGAGCGCCTTCACGTGCGTCGCCTCGTGCGACGCCGTGGTGGTCGCGAAGGCCCGCACCTCGGGCTGCGTGATCGCACCGGACGCGACCGCCTGCTTGTAGAACTCGGCCTCGAGGTACTCGAGGGTCAGCGCGTAGTTGGCGATCTTGACGTCGTTCTTCTTCGACTTGTGATGGGTCGAGATCGCCGCCTCGGCCGGTGAAACAAGGCCGGAGAACAGCACGCCGCCGGCGACGAAGCCGGCGCCGGCGACGCCGCCGCGCTTGAGGAAATCGGCGCGCGTCGCACCGGCAGCTTCCGCGGTCTCGCGGATCGCGCCGTCGCGATCGAGCGCCTCGAGGGTGATCAGTTCAGACACAGGCAGCCTCCCGTTGGTCGTTGACCTGCGGAGGTCTCTAACGCTGCGGCTCCGATCCCGGATCATCGGAGTACCATCCGGCCCCGATGGGCTGGACGATGCTCTACCTCTTCGTCGCGCTCAAGATCCCGATCGCCGCGGCGATCTGGATCGTGTGGTGGGCGATCAAGGCCGAACCTGACCCCTCCGAGGACGAGCGCGACGACGGCGGCACGAAGAAGCGCCCGCACCCGATCCCGCGCCGCGGGCCGAAGCCGCCGCGCCGCGACCCGCACGGCGCCCCCGAGCCGCCCTCACCGCCGCGCGTCCGCACGGTGCAGGCGCGCGGTCGCAAGCTCAAGCGCTAGGCCAGCAGCGCGATGATCACGACGACGATGATCAGCACCCCGAGGATGCTCGTCGCCGCGATCGCCTGCCACTGATTGCGCCAGAAGTCCGGGTTGGCGCGATCGCGCGAGTGGCGGCCCTCCGGCGGCTCGCCCACCCAGTCGTCGTCGTCGGCCATCGCGACAGCATCCCATGGCAGACTCTCGGCCGTGGCTGACCTCGCGCCCCAGTCGGTGCTGTCCGACGGAACCATCCGGCGCCTGATCGAGGCGGGCCGGATCGTCGTCGACCCGTGGGACCCCGACCGGGTGCAGCCCGCGTCGGTCGACCTCCGCCTGGGCGACTCGTTCCGCGTCTTCCACAACTACCGCACGACCGCGATCGACCTGCGCGAGCCGCCCACGAACCTGACCGAGGAGATCAAGGTGGAGGACGGCGGCGCGTTCGTCATCCACCCCGGCGAGTTCGTGCTCGGCCGCACGCTGGAGTGGGTCGAGCTGCCCGACGACATCGTCGCCCGCATCGAAGGCAAGTCGAGCCTCGGCCGCCTGGGGCTGATCGTCCACGCCACCGCCGGCTTCTGCGACCCGGGCTGGAAGGGCACGCTGACGCTCGAGCTCAACAACCTCACCCGCGTCCCGATCAAGCTCTATCCCGGGCTGCTGATCGCCCAGCTGTCGTTCATGACGCTCGACGCGCCCGCCGAGCGGCCCTACGGGTCGGAGGCGCTGGGCTCGCACTACCAGGGCCAGGTTGCCGCGACGGAGTCGCGGTATGAAGGTGGGCCCAAGGTCCGGTAGGTTTCGCCGCCGTGCTGACCGCCCTCATCACCTTCGCGGCCGAAGAGGCCGCCGAGCCCTCAAAGACGCTGTTCTACATCTGCGGCGGCGCGCTTGCCTTGTGGGCCGTCGTGGTCTCCGCAATCGGCATCCGGTCGCACGAGACGTTCCCGTCGAGCCAGAGCCAGGCGCGCGGCGTGATGGCCATCAGCATCGGGCTGGTGCTGCTGGCGATGGCCAGCGCCGTCATCACCGCCTAGCCGGAGGTTCACTCCCCCGCGGTGCCGGGTAAACGCCCCGCACCTTGGAAGCCGCAAGCATCCCCGCAGCGAACCCGCTCGAGTCCGCGCAGCCGTTCGCCGACTCGTTCACCAACCGGCTCGCCCTGGGGATCGCCGCCGGACTGATCGCCGTCCTCGTCCATGGCGAGGCGCCGAGGCTGGCGAGCGAGGAGCTCACGTGGCGCGCTCTGCTGGGCCGCTGAGCGCATAATAGGTTCATGGGAACTGAGGAAGCGACAACGAACGGCGGTGGTGTCGCGACCGCCAGCGACACGCTGACCATTACTGACAACCGCACCGGCGAGACCTACGAGGTACCCGTCGAGGACGGCACCGTGCGCGCCATGGCGCTGCGCGACATCAAGGTCGACGACGACGACTTCGGGCTCATGACCTATGACCCGGCGTACACGAACACGGCGTCCTGTCGTTCGGCGATCACCTTCATCGACGGCGACAAGGGCATCCTCGAGTACCGCGGCTATCCGATCGAGCAGCTCGCGGAGCAGTCGACCTATCTCGAGGTGGCGTACCTGCTGATCCACGGCGAGCTGCCGACGCAGGCCCAGCTCGACGAGTGGGTGCACGAGGTGACGATCCACACGTTCGTGCACGAGAACGTCAAGAACTTCATGCAGGGCTTCCGCTACGACGCGCATCCGATGGGGATGCTGCTCGCCTCCACCGGCGCGCTGTCGACGTTCTATCCGGACGCCAACCAGATCAAGGACCCGGCGATCCGCTACCTGCAGATGGTCCGCCTGGTGGCCAAGATGCCGACGCTGGCGGCGTTCTCCTACCGCCACAACATGGGGCAGCCGTACGTCTATCCGGACAACGACCTGCGCTATCCCGGCAACTTCCTGTCGATGCTCTACAAGATGACCGAGCTCAAGTACGAGCCCGATCCTCGGCTGGAGCGCGCGCTCGACATCCTCTTCATCCTGCACGCCGACCACGAGCAGAACTGCTCGACGTCGGCCGTGCGCTCGGTCGGGTCTTCGCAGGTCGACCCGTACTCCGCGGTAGCCGCCGGCGTGGCCGCCCTCTACGGCCCGCTGCACGGCGGCGCCAACGAGGCGGTGCTGCGGATGCTCAAGCGCATCGAGACCAAGGAGAACATCCCCGACTTCATCAAGGGCGTGAAGAACGGCGACGAGAAGCTGATGGGCTTCGGCCACCGCGTCTACAAGAACTACGACCCGCGCGCCAAGATCATCAAGACCGCCGCCGACGACGTCTTCGAGGTCACCGGGGTCAACCCGCTCCTCGAGATCGCGCTCGAGCTGGAGAAGATCGCGCTCGAGGACGAGTACTTCGTCAAGCGCAAGCTCTACCCCAACGTGGACTTCTACTCGGGCCTGATCTACGAGGCGCTGGGGATGCCGGTCTCGATGTTCCCGGTGCTGTTCGCGATCCCGCGCACGAGCGGCTGGATCGCCCAGTGGCTGGAGATGATCGACGACTCGGAGCAGAAGATCGCGCGCCCGCGGCAGATCTACACCGGCGAGCGCACGCGCGACTACCTGGCGATGGACCGCCGCTGAGTGCGGCATGTCATAGACGGGAGGGTGCTGGTCGGTTGTAATTTGCAACCGTGCACACCCTCCCCGACGGCACACCCATCCTGATCCGCCCCATCGAGCCGAGCGACAAGGCCCGGCTCTCGGTCGCGCTCGGCCGCCTCAGCGACGCGACGATCTACCGGCGCTTCCTCGCCGCCAAGCCGCGCCTGAGCTCGGCCGAGCTGCGTTACCTGACCGAGGTCGACGGCCGCGACCACATCGCGCTGGCGGCGTTCCTCGCCAGCGACCCCGAATCGATCGTCGCGGTCGCCCGCTGCGTTCGCATGCCTGACGCGCCCGACACCGCCGAGTTCGCGATCGTCGTGGGCGATCCGTTGCAGGGCCGCGGCCTCGGCTCGCTGCTCGCCCGCGAGCTCGCGACCGTCGCCCGGTTGTCCGGAATCCGGCGTTTTTCGGCCACCATGGCGGGCGAGAACGTCGCCGTCCGCCGGCTGATCGCCCATTTCACGCGCACGCTGGAGCGCGACGAGGTCGCCGACGGCGTGCGCGAGGTGGTCGTAGAACTGGCGGCATAGCTCGACTTCCGGTTAGGCTGGCCCGCGGTGCGTACTCGGGAGGAGCTCGGACTCACCGATCACCGCTACCGCAGCCTGGTGGAACAGGTGCCGGCGGTGTCGTATGTGGCCCGGTGGGAGCCAGGGTCGCCGTTCTCGTACGTCTCGCCCCAGATCGAACAGCTGCTCGGCTTCCCCGCCGAGCGCTGGGTCGCGGAGCCGGAGCTGTGGGCGGATCGTCTGCATCCTGACGATCGCGAGCTCGTGCTGATGGAGGAGATGCGCACCTTCCAGCACGAGATCGAGTTCGACCGCGAATACCGCCTGATCGCCGCCGACGGCTCGGTCAAGTGGGTGTGGGAGCGCGACGCGATCGTGCGCGACGAGGACGGCCGCCCGTGCCACACCGAGGGCGTCATGGTCGACATCACCGAGCGCAAGCTCGCCGCGGACCGCGCGCAGCACTACCTCGACGTGGCGGGCACGATCCTGCTCGTCCTCGCGCACCGACCAGACCGTCGAGCTGCTCAACCGCCACGGCCGTGAGCTGCTGGGCTACGAGGACGGGGAGCTGATCGGCAAGGACTGGTACGACGCGGTCGTCCCCGAGGAGGACCGCCCGTCCCGCCGCAACAACTTCGCGCGCGTGCTCAGCGGCGAGGGCGAGCCGTTCACCTACCACCAGGGCGACGTCCTCACCCGCAGCGGCGAGCGCCACACGATCGCCTGGCGCAACACGCTGCTGCGCGACGCCGCGGGCGAGATCGTCGGCATCCTCGCCTCGGGCGAGGACATCACCGAGCGCCTGCGCGCGGAGGAGGAGATCTCCCGCCTCGCCTACTTCGACCCGCTGACCGGGCTGCCCAACCGGGCCCAGCTGGAAGCCGAGCTGCGCCGCTGCGTGAACCGCTGCGCGCGCTCGGGCCGCGCGGTCGCGCTGCTGCTCGTCGACCTCGACAACTTCAAGCTCGTCAACGACTCCTTCGGCCACGGCGCGGGCGACCGCCTGCTGCGCCGGATCGCCGGCCGCCTGCGCGGGATCGAGGGCGCGGGGATGCTCGCGCGGCTCGGCGGCGACGAGTTCCTGATCCTGCTGCCCGAGCTGGCCGACGACGCCGAGGACGCGGCGCGCCACGCCGCGGACGAGGTCGCGGCGCGGCTGGCGGAGCCGTTCAAGGTCTCCGGCGCGGAGTTCCACGTCCACGCCAGCATCGGCATCTCGCTCTTCCCCGAGGACGCGCAAGCGCCGGTCGAGCTGCTCCAGCACGCCGACATGGCGATGTACCAGAGCAAGGGCCGCGGCCGGGCGGCCTCGACCGTGTTCGCCCACGTCGCTCAGAACCCGCTCGAGCGGCTCTCGCTGCCGGCGCGGCTGCGGCGCGCGATCGCGGAGGACGAGCTCGTCCTGTACTACCAGCCGATCGTCGAGCTGCAGAGCGGCAGGCTGAAGTCGATGGAGGCGCTGCTGCGCTGGAACGACCCAGACCGCGGGCTCGTCTACCCCGACGACTTCATCCCCGCCGCCGAGGAGATGAGCCTGCTCGAGCCGATCGGCGACTGGGTGATCGGCGCGATCGCCCAGCAGATGCTCGAGTGGCGCGAGCAGGGCTTCGAGCCGCACGTCAACTTCAACGTCTCGCCGCGCCAGCTGCACCGCCCGGACTTCGCCGGCGAGCTGACCGCGCGGCTCGAGGAGCTCCAGATCGACCCGGCGTGGCTGACGATGGAGCTGACCGAGTCCGCCACGCTGCGCGAGCCCGAACGCATCGGCCCGATCCTGCGTGAGCTCAACGACGGCGGGCTGCGCCTCGCGATCGACGACTTCGGCGCCGGCTGGTCGTCATTGGCGCGGCTGCGGCTGCTGCCGGTGCACACGCTCAAGATCGACCGCTCGTTCCTGCGCGAGATCCCCGAGGATCCGGAAGCCGGTGCAATTGTCGATGCAGTCATCGCCCTTGCCGACGCGCTCGGGATGGACACCGTGGCCGAGGGCGTCGAGACGCGCGTGCAGGCGCTGTTCCTGGCCGCGCAGGGCTGCCGGCTGGCCCAGGGTCGCTGGTTCGGCGACCCGGTGCCCGCGGCCGAGCTGACGGGCGCGCTAAGAGACGCGTCCAGGCACTGAAGCGCTCGCCCTGAAAAGCCGATGAACGTCGTATGGAGCCGAAGCGCTCACTCAGAGTCCTGCTCGCAGACGTGCCCGAGCCCGACGCGATCGAGATCGCGGACAAGCTCGAAGCTGCGGGCTGGACCGTGCACGCGCGCCGCACGACCGGTGGCGACGGCCTCGAGGCCGCGCTGCTCGACCGCGGCTGGGAGGCCGTGCTGTTCGGCGGCGAGGGCGACGCCGCCGTCCCGGCGCGCAAGGCGCTCGCGCTCGTCCGGCTCGCCGACCCGCATCTCCCCTTCATCGCCATCACCCGCTCGGTGCGCCGCGGCGACCTCGCCGCGGTGGTCAAGGGCCTCGAGGCCGGCATCGCCGTCGCAGCCGGGCCCGCCGAGGTCGCCGAGACGCTCCAGCGCGAGCTGAGCGCCGCCCGCAGCCGCCGCGCCGAAGGCAAGGCGCACCGGCTGCTGCTCGCCCAGCAGGCGATCACCGACCACCTCGCCAACGGCCAGGGCCCCGAGAGCCTGATGCAGGGCGTGCTCGGCGCGCTCGGCGAGACGCTCGGCTTCGCCTGCGGCGCCGTCTGGCTGCCGGAAGGCGACGGGCCGACGCTGCGCTGCGGCGCCTCCTGGATCGCCGCCGACGCCGGCCCCGCCGTCAACGCCTTCGCCCAGGGCTCGAGCCGCCTGCGCCTCGCCCCCGGCCGCGGCCTCCCCGGCCGCGTCTTCGCCTTCCGCCGCCCGTCATGGGTCGCCAACGTCCGCGCCGACGCCCAGGAGCCGCGCGCCGGCGCCGCGCGCCACGCGCGCCTGAAGGCCGCCGTCGCCGTCCCGCTCGGCCAGGGAGAGGACATCTCCGGCGTGCTCGAGCTGTTCGCCCGCGACGTCCGCGAGCACGACCCCGAGACCGAGGCGATGCTCGCCACCGCCGGCGGCCAGCTCGCCCGCGCGCTCGTGCGTGAGAGCGCGACCTCGCTGCGCGACCCGCTCACCGGCCTGCCGACCGCGGCGCTGCTCGAGGAGCACGTCGAGCTCGCGCTCGCCCGCGCCCGCCGCTCCGGCGCCGGGGTGATCGTCATGCACCTGCGGCTGCTGGCCGGCCCCGACCTGCTCGCCCCGCTGGCGATGCGCGTGACCGACGTGCTGCGCGCGACCGACGTGCTCGCCCGCACCGGGCCGTCCGAGCTCGGCGTGCTGCTCGCCGACCTGCGCTACGCGCCCGACGAGGTCATCGAGCGCGTGACCGGCCGCCTCACCGAGGCGCTCGAGGAGCCGCTGCTGGCCGGCGGCGACGAGATGCGCGTCGAGCCGGTGATCGGGTACGCCGCCTTCCCCGCCGACTCCGACGACGCCGCCGTGCTGATGGCGCAGGCCAAGGCGTCAGCCCACGCGATGCGCCCGGGCAAGTCAGGATCTCCCGGGTGGAGTACCGAGTTGTCGTCCGATCAGGACCACGAGTCGAACGGCTTGAGGCCGCTTCGCTCGACGCGGCAGTCGAGCTGATCGAGGCGCGGGCGACCGCGCTCGCCGAGGGCCCGAGGCTCGCGCCCGTCGAGCTCCGCTACAAGACGTTCGAGCCGGTTCAGCAGGTCGCGCACCGGGTCGAGCTGTCCGGCCCGCGGCGCCTGCACGCCGGGGTCGACGTGCGCGGCGACGGCTCGGTCGAAGCGTGGATCGGGAAGCTGCGGCGGCGGCTGGTGGAGCAGGAGCCGGGCGAGAACCCCTACGCGGCACTGCGCCGTACGCTGGAGTCATGAGCGGCAGCGTGCTCTCCGTCAACGTCGGTCGCCCGGCATTGCTGAACACGGGCCGTCGCGCGGTGCCCTCGGCGATCGTCAAGACGCCGGTCAGCGGGCCGGTCCCGGCGCGCGGCCACAACCTCGGCGGCGACGAGCAGGCCGACAAGGTCAACCACGGCGGTCCCGACCAGGCGGTCTACGCCTACGCGAGCGAGGACGCCGCGTTCTGGAGCGAGCTGGTCGGCCGCAAGCTCGAGCCCGCCGTGTTCGGCGAGAATCTCACGACCGCCGGGGTCGACGTGTCCGGCGCCCGCATC
This sequence comes from uncultured Solirubrobacteraceae bacterium, assembly GCA_963802905.1. Classification (GTDB taxonomy): domain Bacteria; phylum Actinomycetota; class Thermoleophilia; order Solirubrobacterales; family Solirubrobacteraceae; genus DASQFQ01. Next base: position 59,920 of record CAWDKH010000025.1, read on the forward strand.
GGCGAGCGCTGGCGGATCGGGTCGGTCGAGCTGCGCGTCGCCGGCCCTCGCGTGCCCTGCTTCAAGCTCGAGGCCCGCATCGGCGTGCCGGGCTTCCAGAGGGCGTTCCTCCACGCCGGCCGCCCGGGCGCCTATCTCGCGATTGCCGAGGAGGGCGAGCTGCAGGCGGGCGACGCCGTGGAGATCGTCCACCGCCCCGACCACGAGGTCACCGTGTCGCTGGTGATCCAGGCGCTGCTGATCGACCGCGCGCGCCTGCCCGAGCTCGAGCCCGCGCGCCCCGACATGCTCCCGAAGCTCGCCGGCTGGTATGGGGAGCTTGCCGCGTGAGCGCGCTCGACGCGTTGATCGGCGAGTGGGTGACCGAGGCGACCTTCCCCGACGGCATGTCGGGCACGGGACGCACGTCGTTCGAGTGGGCGCTCGGCGGCGCGTTCCTGCTCCAGCGCGCGAAGGCGGACGTCGGGGGCGTGCCCGAGGGCCTGTGCCTGCTCGGGGCCGACGGCGACGCGTTCGTGCAGCACTACTTCGACTCGCGCGGCGTCGTGCGGAAGTACGCGATGACGCTGAACCGCGAGGCGTGGACGCTCGAGCGCGACGGCGTGCAGCGCTACATCGGCCGGATCGAAGACGAGGGCGACACGATCCGCGGCGCCTGGGAGTGGCACCGAGACGGCGCCTGGCAGCACGACTTCGACCTGGTCTACAGACGCAGCGTCGCGCCGTAGCGGCGCAGCCAGCGCGCGTGCTCGCGCCAGTCCGGGACGCGTGACTCGAGCAGCGCCCAGAAGCGCGGCGAGTGGTCCATCAGCTCGAGGTGGGCGACCTCGTGCTCGACCACGTAGTCGACGACCTCCTCGGGCGCGAGCAGCAGGCGCCAGTTGAACGACATGTGCCCGCGGCTCGAGCACGACGCCCAGCGCGTCTTCTGCCCGCGGATCGTCAGCCCGTCGTAGGTGCTGCCGGCGCGCGCGGTGGCGGCGTCGAGCCGGGCGCCGATCTCGGCGCGGGCCTGGCGGCGGTACCAGCGCTCGAGCGCCGGGCCGGGGTCGCGCTTGGGCACGAGCAGCTCGTCGCCGCGGCGGTGGACGCGCTCGCGGCCGGGCTGGGGCACGAGCCGCAGGTCGCGGCCGAGGTAGGGCACGGTGCCCTCGGGCCGGGCGACCTCGGCGGCGGCGCGCGCGAGCGTGCGGCGGCGACGCTCGATCCAGCCCTCGAGCTCGCGCACCGCCTGCGCCGCGGCGCGCTCGGGCGCCCGCTTCGGGAGCACGACCTCGATCTCGCCCGAGCCGTGGACGCTGACCCGCACGCGGCGGGCGCGGGGCGAGCGGCGGATCGTGTAGTCCATCATCCGATCCGATGGAGAAGTCACGAGTTCCCCTCCCCAGGGGTGTCCGCGAGCCCTACCAGGTGTTCGTCAACGGCGTTCGCCAGCACGAGGGAACCGACTATGAAGTGCGCCGCGGCGTCCTCGTCTTCAACCGCTCGCTGGAGAAGGAGGGCAAACTCGGCTTCGGCCGCTGGTTCCTCGGCGCGTGGGGCGTCGGCACCTACCGGAAGAACGACCAGGTCGATGTCGCCTGGGAGATCGACGGGCGTCCGCGCGTCGCTCACGCGTTGGACATCGAGAAGCCCGGCTGACCCGTCCAGGGGCTCAACGTCCGCAGCGCGCTGAGGATCGCGCGCGTCGCGGGCGAGCGGTTGAGCGTGTAGAAGTGGATGCCGGGGGCGCCGTTGGCGAGCAGGTCGGCGCACTGCAGGGTCGCGTAGGCGACGCCGAAGTCGGTCGCCGCCGCCGGGTCGTCGGCGCGCAGTTCGAGCTCCGCCTGCAGCTGCGCGGGGATGTCGGAGCCGCACATCGACGTGATCTTGCGGATCTGGCTCGCGTTGGTGATCGGCATGATGCCGGGGATGATCGGCACCTCGATGCCGATCTCGCGGGCGCGGTCGACGAACTCGTAGTAGCAGCGGTTGTCGTAGAACAGCTGCGTGATCAGGAACGCGGCGCCGGCGTCGACCTTCTCCTTCGTGTAGCGGAGGTCGGTCTCGGCGTCGACGGCGTGGATGTGGACCTCGGGGAAGCAGGCGGCGCCGATCGCGAACTCGTAGTCGGTGCGGATCAGCTCGATCAGCTCGCGCGAGTACCGCAGCCCGCCCTGGGTCGCGGTCCACTCGTCCTGGCCCTGCGGCGGGTCGCCGCGCAGCGCGAGGACGTTCTCGACGCCGCGGTCGCGCATCAGGTCGAGCGTCTCGCGCAGCTCCTCGACGGTCGCGCCCACGCACGTGAAGTGGGCCATCGCCTCGAGCCCGAAGTCGCGCTTCATGTGCGAGACGATGTCGACGGTCTTGACCTTCTCGGCCGGCGCGCCGCCGGCGCCGTAGGTCACGGAGACGAACGTCGGGTCGAGCGTGGAGAGGGCGCCCAGCGCCTGCTCGAGGTTGCGCGTCCCCGCCTCCGTCTTGGGCGGGAAGAACTCGAAGGAGAAGGACGGTTCGTTGCCCGCAGCGATCCGCTCGTCGATCCGCATCGCTTTAGAGCGTAGCCCAGCGCTCGGGCTCCTCCTCCAGGCGCTCGACCTTGCCTAGCGCGACCAGGTGGGTCAGGAAGCAGAGCAGCTTCGACAGCAGCCAGCCGGCCACATCGGGGGTGAACGCCTCCCCGTAGACCCGCGGCGCGAGGTCGTAGGCGGTCGCCGGGCCGTCCTCGAGCGCCGCCAGCACCGCGTCGAGCCGCCGCTGGATCAGCCGCCGGTTGGCCTCGGCGTGCTCGGCGACGTCGGCGAACGGCCGACCGTGGCCGGAGAGCGCCAGCCGCGCGCCGAGCGCGTCCGTGGTGTCAAGCGAGCTCAGGAACTCGCCCACGGGGTCGGGCGTGTAGCCGTAGTCGAAGTACAGCGACACGCGGCCGAGCAGGTGATCGCCGGACAGCAGCAGCCGCCGCTCGCGCTGGAAGAGCACGACGTGGGACGGCGCGTGGCCGGGCGTCTCGTGCACCGACCAGGTGCCGAGGTCGGTCTCGACGTCGAGGCCGGGCAGCAGGTCGCGGTCGGGCCGCAGCGGCCCGGAGGCCAGCGGGCGCCCCGAGCGCGGCGGGTCGCGCGGCACGCCGCTCTGGCGCGCGATCTCGACGCGGCGGGCGTGCGCGGCGTCGGGGTCGTCGGCGTAGGCGGAGAAGTGCTGGTGGTTGGGGTGCGCCCACACCTCGCAGCCCGCGCGGTCGGCGATCGGGTGCGCCTGGCCGCAGTGGTCGGCGTGGGCGTGGGTGATCACCACGAGCCGCACGTGCTCGACCTTCAGGCCGACCTGGTCGAGGGCGCGCTCGATGTGGCTCATCGAGCCCGGCTCGTAGGTGCCGGTGTCGACGAGCACGATCCCGTCACCGGCCGCGACCGCCCACGCGTTGCAGTGCGGGACGCCCGGCCACGGCAGCGGGAGCCGCAGCCGCCAGAGGCCGGGGAGCACGCGCTCGCCGCGCCCCACCTCCCGCGGTCGGGTCGGCTTGCGCATGGGGCAGGACGGTACTGTCCGGGCATGGCCACGAGCACTCAGACATCCGCACCCAAGGCGGTCATGAGCGCCTACTTCGAGGCGCTGGCCGAGCAGGATCTCGACGCGATCGCCGCCGCCTGGGCGCCCGACGGCATCCTGCGCACCGTCGGCGACGTCGAGGCCGACGGGCCGGACGGCGTGCGCGCCTACTGGGCCGAGTTCTTCGGCGCCATGCCCGACTTCCGCTTCGAGGTCCAGGACATCGTCGCCGACGGCGATCAGGTCGCCGTCCACTGGGCCGGCAAGGGCACGTTCGCAGGCCCGTCGTCGTTCCAGGGCATCGAGCCGACCTTCGCGCGGCTCGACCTCGTTGGGCTCGACATCTTCGACCTGCGCGACGGCAAGATCGTGCGCGAGCACGCCTACACCGACGGCGCCACGTTCGCGCGCCAGGTCGGGCTGCTGCCGCCGGCGGGCTCGACCGCCGAGCAGCGCATGACGCGCGCCTTCAACGGCCAGGCGAAGCTCAAGCGGCGCGCGCTGTGCGCGGACCCCGAGCGCATCGCCGAGGGCGTCTGGCTCGTGCGCGGCGGCTTCCCGGTGAAGTCGATGAACGTCTACCTGATCGAGGACGAGGGCGGCGGGGTGACGATGTTCGAGGCCGGCATCAAGGCGATGGTCGCCGGACTGTCCGCGGCCGCGTCCTCGCTCGGCGGCCTCAACCGGATCGTGCTCGGCCACGCGCACGCCGATCACCGCGGCGCCGCGCCGGGCCTGGGCGTGCCGACCTTCTGCCATCCCGCCGACCGGATCGACGCCGAGGGCGACGGCGGCATGCACTACTTCGACTTCTCGGCCGTCTCGGCGCCCGCCCGCTGGACGATCCCGCGGCTGCTGCCGGTGTGGGACGGCGGCCCGGTGAAGATCGCCGGCACGGTCGACGAGGGCGACGACGTGTCGGGCTTCCGCGTCGTCCACATCCCCGGCCACTCGCCGGGCCAGATCGCGCTGTGGCGCGAATCCGACCGCGTGGCGCTGACCGCGGACTGCTTCTACACGGTCGACCCGGGCACCGCCCGCCACGGCGCGCCGCGCATGCCGCCCTACGGCTTCAACCACGACACCGAGCGGGCGCGCGCCTCGATCCGCAAGATCGCCGCGCTCGAACCGTCGGCGGCCTGGCCCGGCCACGCCGACCCGGTGACGGGCGACGTCCGCGCGCAGCTCGAGCGGGCGGCGAACGAGACCTAGGCATGGGCCGGCGCAGCCGTCGCCGCGGCGCGGATCAGCTCGCCGCACCGGAGACGCCCTACGAGGACGCGGAGGGCAACGTGCTCGTGCTGCGCGGGGCGATGACCCCGGCGACGCGGGCGCAGTACGCGAAGGTGCGCGGTGGCGGGCTCAACCAGGAGGACGCCTGGCAGCGCGCGGTCGAGTTCCTGTTCGAGCGCCTCGCCGTGCGCTGGGTGATCGCCGGCGCCGAGCCGATCGAGCGCCAGAAGGAGCTGCTCGCGCGCTACCGCTTCGCGGGCGGCGACGAGCGCACGTGGATCCGCGGCGTGCTGCGCACGCACCTGGCGGACAACTTCCCCGACCTGGAGGCGCCATGAGGATCGTCGACCTCTCTGTCCCCACCGGCCCCGGCCCCGGCGAGCCGCTGCAGCCGACGATCGACTACGAGGACCACGCGCGCACCGCGCCGCTGATCGCGCAGATCTTCGGCTGCGAGGTCGCGGACCTCCCCGACGGCCAGGGCTGGGCGTCGGAGACGGTCACGCTGATCACGCACGCGGGGACGCACGTCGACGCGCCGTGGCACTACTTCCCGACGTCGGGCGGCGAGCGGGCGCGCACGATCGACGAGCTGCCGCTCGACTGGTTCCTGCGCCCCGGCGTGCGGCTCGACGTGCGCGAGGTGCCGTGGGGCGAGCGGATCGAGGTCGCGCACCTCGAGGCGGCGCTGGGCGATTACGCGCTGCAGCCCTACGACATCGTGCTGCTGTGGACCGGCGCCGACGAGAAGTGGGACACCACCGAGTACTTCAACGCCGGCTCCGGCCTCACGCGCGAGTCGACGACGTGGCTGCTCGAGCAGGGCGTCAAGGTGATCGGGACCGACGCCTGGGGCCTCGACCGCCCGTTCATGGCGCTGCGCGCGGAGTACGAGCAGACGAAGGACGCCTCGATCCTGTGGGAGGCGCACCGCGCCGGCATCGACCGCGAGTACTGCCAGATCGAGAAGCTCCACAACCTCGGCGCGCTGCCGGGCGCCACCGGCTTCACCGTCTCGTGCCTGCCGGTCAAGCTGGCCGCCGCGTCCGCCGGCTGGTGCCGCGCCGCGGCGATCGTGGATGAATGACGCCTGACCCGGACCGCTTCGCGCAGCTGCTGGCCGGCTACTGCCTCGACGTGCAGGCGGGCCAGCAGGTGCTCGTGCGCTCGACCACGCAGGCGGCGCCGCTGCTGCTCGCGCTCCAGCGCGAGATCCTCGAGCGCGAGGCGTGGCCGGTGCTGCGCGCGTCGCTGCCCGGCCAGAGCGAGGGCTACTGGGCGGCGTCGCGCGACGTCCACCTCGACTCGCACGCGCCCGCCGAGCTCGCCGACACCGAGCGCTCGGACTGCCTGCTCACCATCCAGGCGCCGGAGAACACGAGCGAGCTCGCCGGCGTCGACCCGGCGCGGCTGGCGCGCGCCGCCCGCACGCGCGCGGGCATCCGGGAGCTCGCGATGGAGCGCCGCTGGTGCGGGACCGTCTGGCCGACGCCCGCCGGCGCCCAGCAGGCGGGACTCTCGACCGGCGACTTCGCCGCGCTGATCGAGCGCGCGCTGTTCCTCGACCGCGACGATCCGGTCGCCGCGTGGGGCGAGCTGCACGACACGCAGGCGCGGCTGATCGAGCGGCTCTCGAGCGCCCGCGAGCTGCACATCGAGGCCGAGGGCACCGACCTCACGCTGAGCGTCGAGGGACGCACCTGGGTGAACTCCGACGGCAAGCGCAACATGCCCTCCGGCGAGGTCTTCACCGGCCCGCACGAGGACTCCGCCGAGGGCCGCATCCGCTACACGATCCCGTCGAGCCCGCGCGGCGTCGCGGTCGAAGGGATCGAGCTGCGCTTCGAGGCGGGCCGCGTCGTCGAGGCGCGCGCCGACCGCGGCGAGGAGTACCTGCGCGAGACGCTCGCCACCGACGACGGCGCGTCGCTGCTCGGCGAGATCGGGATCGGCACGAACTTCGGCATCGACCAGCCGGTCGGGATGATCCTGCTCGACGAGAAGATCGGCGGCACGGTCCACCTCGCGGTCGGCCGCTCGTACCCGGAGACCGGCGGCGTCAACGAGTCAGCCGTCCACTGGGACATGATCTGCGACCTGCGCCGCGGCGGGCGCCTGAGCGCCGACGGAGAGCCGATCCTGGTGGACGGCGAGTTCGTCTAGGACGAACGCGCGATCGCCTCGAGCGCGGGCACCGCCTGGTCGACGGGCGGCAGCGCGCGCATCTCGTCGGCGATCGCCTGCGCGGCCGCGCGCGGGGCCGGATCGGCGAGGAGGCGTTCGACGGCCGGCCGCAGCGCCGCCACCGTCTCCTCGCTGGGGGGCTCGATCGCGCGGCGCGTCAGCCGGTCGCTGCCGAGCGCCACACCTGCCCCCGCGCGCTCGACCGCCTCGGCGTTGAACCACTGGTCGAGCGAGAACAGCGGCACCACCGCGAGCGGCACGCCGTGGGCGAGCGCGCCGAGCGTCGAGCCGTGGCCACCGTGGGTGACGACCGCGCTCGCGTGCGCGAGCACCTCGTCCTGCGGGACCCAGCGCTCGACCGTGACGTTCGCGGGGAGCGGGCCCAGCTCGCCGAGATCCCGGTCCTCGCCGACCGTGACCAGGAACCGCGCCGGCAGCGGAGCGAGCATGTCGATCGCGTCGCGGTAGAGCGCCGGGTAGTAGGGCATGTGCGCGCTGGCGGTGATCGACCCGAAGCTCACGTAGACGAGCGGCTCGGCGTCGGGCACCGCAGGTGGCGGCACCTCGGACGTGCGGAAGCGAAGTGTCCGCGGCGGCAGCGGCACAGCCCGGGTCCTCGAGCGCCGAGGGCATCGCGCTGAAGTAGGGCGTGGCCAGCATCCGCTCGCCATTCGGGTCGGCGGGCAGCCCGGCCGCGACCCGCGCCGCGTCGACCGCGGGGACGGCGGCGCGCTCGCTGACACGCCTCGACGCCGGCGGCGCCGAGCCCGACGCGCGCGAGCGGGATCCCCCGCTCCTCGGCGACCACGGTCGAGCCGTACTCCCAGCTCTCGCGGACGATCAGGTCGGGCCGCCACGCGTCGGCGAGCTCGCGCAGCCCCGGCAGCATCGAGCGCACGTCGAGCTCGCCGAAGAACTCCGCGACCATGCGCTCGTGCCCCTCGTCGAGCCTGAAGGCTCGCGAACTGCGGCATTAGTGCGCATCCACTCCTCGTCGGGGGGCGCCCCCAGCGGCGCGAACGGAAGCCCGAGCCGCAGGACGTTCTCCTCGAACCGCCACTGGGCGGCGACGAGCACCTCGTGGCCGGCGCGCACGAGCGCGTGACCGAACGGCGCGAGCGGCGTGACGTGCCCGGAGCTCCCTCGTGTGGTCAGCAAGACGCGCATGCTCAATGCTCCCCGGGTAATGTCGGCGGCGACATGGATGTCAGAGTGCGGATCCTTGCGGCTGCGCTAGCGGCGCTGGCTGCTTGCGCATCTCCTGCCGGGGCGGCGCCAGGGGATCTCGACGCTACCTTCTCGGGCGACGGCAGAGTCTCCACGCTGACGAGTCCGGACACATTCGTGGCACGGGCAGTGGCCATACAACCGGACGGACGAATCGTCGTCGCCGGATATTCCTGCGACACCGGGACGTGCGGTCCGACGGGTGACTCCTCGTTCCGGCTCGTCCGCTACACCCGCGACGGCGGGCTCGACACCGACTTCGGCGCCGGCGGCATGGTCACCACTCCGGTCGGCGTGGGCCGCTCGCAGGCGTTCGACATCTTCATCCGCGGCGACGGCTCGATCGTCGCCGGCGGCGTCGCCAGCGCCGACGCGCTCGACCCCGGCTCGTTCGCGCTGGTCGGCTACGAGGCGAACGGCAGGCTTGACACGACCTTCGGGTCCAGGGGCAAGATGATCACGCGCGTCGGCAGCGGCTTCGACGCGATCTCCGACCTCGTGCCCGGGCCCGGCGACCACTTCGTGGCCGTCGGCCAGGCGATGGCGGACAGCCGCGATCGCTTCGCGCTCGCGCGCTTCGACCGCAACGGCCAGCCCGACCCGGCATTCGGCAACGGGGGCACCGTCGTGGTGCCGACCTCGGCGCCGTACGCGTACGGCGCCGCGGGCGCGCGGCTGCCGGACGGGCGCGTCGTCGCGGTCGGCGCGTCGGGCTCGAACTCCGCCGTCGAGAGCCTGCGCTTCAGCGGCACGCCGGTCGGCTTCAGTGGTGAAGCGAGCGCGCCGTGGATCCGCCCGGTCGGCGCCTCCTACTCCTACGCCAATGCCGCCGCCGCGCTGTCCGACGGGCGCGTGCTGTCGGCGGGCGTCGCCACCGAGCGGGCCGGCAACCCGGCGATGGCGCTCGCGCGCACGAACGCGAACGGCTCGCTCGACCGCTCCTGGGCCGGCGACGGCGTCGCGCTGGCGCGCGCGCTCGACGGCACCGTGGCCACCGACGTCCTGCTCGACCCCGAGGGCCGCGCGGTCGCGGCCGGCCACGCGAGCGCGGGTGCCGTCTACCAGTTCGCGCTCGCGCGCTTCGACGGCGCCGGAGCGCTCGACCGCGGCTTCGGCGGCGGCGTCGTGCTCACGAGCTTCCCGGGCGTGACGGTGGCGCGCTCGACGGCGGTCGCGCGCCAGGCCGACGGCAAGCTCGTGGTGGCCGGGATCGCGTGCGCGTCGGGCCACGGCATGCAGTGCGACGGCGGAACCGCGCGGCTCGCGCTCGCCCGCTACGACGTCGCGCCAGGGAGCCCCGCGGGGCCGTCCGGTGGAGGCGCGCTGCCGTCCGGGCCGACGGGCCGGGCCGCGTTCGTCTCGCTGCCGTCGAAGCTGACCGCGCACGGCGGCAAGGTCCGTGTCCGCGTCCGCTGCGTGCAGGCGAAGCGCTGCCGCGGCACGCTCACCCTGCGCCGGCTGCGGAAGGGCAAGCGCTCGCTGCTGCTGGGCTCGAAGCGCGCCTCGCTCCCGGCGCGGCGCACCCGCACGATCGTCGTCACGGTGCGGCGCTCGCGCCTCGGCAGCGGCCGCAAGCTGCGGGTGCGCATGCAGTTCGCCGGCCGCGACGCCGCCGGGACACCCCGGCGAGTAGTGAAACGGGTGACGCTGAAGCGGCTCTGAGCGGCGTCTGTCGAGCTCCCGCGTGATACAAGCGGGGGCGTGATGACGCGACGTCTGTTGGCGGCCCTGCTCCTCCTCACGGGTTTGGCGCTCGCCGCGCCGGCCGGAGCGTCCGCCGCACCCTGGACCTGCGAGGCGAGCGTGGTGCGCGGGGCGCTCGGGCCGGCGCCTCCGGTCGAGCCCGTCACCGCCAACAAGGGCGCCCCGGAGTGCCTGACGCAGACCGCGGGCGGCGCGCCGCCGCCCGGCCTGCCCGGCGGCGCCAGCGGCAGCCTCTTCTTCGCCCGCACCCGCGCCGACGGCGCGGCCAGCAACCCGGCCGGCCAGCGCGTGTCCGCCGAGGGCAGCGTCGGCGAGCTGCGGATCCCGCTGCTGCCCGGCCTCCCCGGGCTGCCGGCGCCGCCGTCCGTCCCGGCGCAGACGGTGCCCGGCTTCGGCACGATCGACCTCAACCCGGCGATCCAGGCGCTCGCCGCGCCGACGGGGGACCTGGTGAACATCCGCGCGCTCGACGCGCGCGTCACCGGCCAGTGCTCGGGCGGCAGCCCGTCGCTGACCGGCACGTGGTCGATCGCCGGCCTGAGCGTGCTCGGCGTCCCGATCGGGACCGACCGCACCGTGTCGCGGACGCTCACCATCGACTCGCGCTCGATCGACCCCTCGAACCTCGACCCGACGCTGATCCTGCCGCCCGGTGCCGACCTGTCGGCCTTCCGCGCCGCGCTCCAGCCCGTGCTCGACGCGCTGCCGAACATCGCGATCCCCGAGGCGCTCGCGCGGCTGCAGGTGACGCCGGGCCAGCAGGTGCGCAGCAGCAGCCGGCTGACGCAGCGCGCGCTGTCGATCTCGCTCGCGATCGCGGGCCAGAGCGTCTTCAACTTCGTCGCCGGCGAGGCGACCGTGGGCGCCGCGAACGTCGGCTGCGGCGAGGCGACCGCCACGCAGGCGCTGCGCTGCACGACGCGGCGGCTCGTGCTGATCGACGTGGTGCGGCGCAAGGGCCGCGTGCGCCTGCTCGGCGCGGCCGACCGCCGGCTCGCCGGGCGCCGGGTGTCGATCCGCTACCTGGACAGCGGCAAGCGCGTCGCGCGGCCGCGGGTGGGCAAGGACGGGCTGTTCCGGGCGACCGCGAAGCTGCCGCCGGCCGCCGTGCGCGGCACCAACCGCGCGCGCTACCAGGCGCGTATGGGCAAGGAGCGCTCGCTCGCGCTGAAGCTCGCGCGCCGCTTGCGGATCACCTCGATCACGCCCAAGGGCCGGAAGGTGGTGGTGCGCGGCCGCATCTCGCAGCCACTCGCCGACCCGATCCAGCGGATCACGGTCACGCGCCGGGTCTCGTGCGGTCGCGTCGAGGTCGTCAAGCGCTTCAAGCCGCGCAAGAACGGGCGCTTCCGCGTGACGCTGTCGGGCGCCAAGACGCGCCAGGTGGCAACGTTCCGCTTCCGCACGCTCGTGCGGTTCCGCGAGGGCAACCCGAAGCTGTTCCGCACGTTCACGCTCCCGCAGTACGTCGACATCGGCTGACCGACACCATGCGCCGGACCAAGATCGTCGCGACCATCGGACCGGCCTCGCGCGACCCCGAGGTGCTGGTGAAGATGGTGGCCGCGGGCATGGACGTCGCGCGCCTGAACTTCTCCCACGGCTCTGCAGAGGATCACGCGGAGGTCGCCGACCGCGTCCGCGACGCGTCCAACCGCGCCGGCCGCGCGGTGGCGATCCTGCAGGACCTGCCGGGCCCGAAGCTGCGCATCGGCAAGCTGCGCGACGACGTCGTCGAGCTGGGCGCGGGCGACGACCTGACGTTCGTGTGCGGCGACGGGGACGGCGGGGGCGACGGCGATCGCCACCGCATGTTCATCTCCTGGGCCGGGCTCGCCGACGCCGTCGGGCCGGACGAGATCATGTACCTCGCCGACGGCTCCGTGCGCCTGCGCGTGACGACCACGCGCCCCGAGGCGGGCGAGATCGACACGGTCGTGGAGGTCGGCGGGCCGGTCGCCTCGCGCCAGGGGCTCAACATCCCGGGCGAGGCGGCGACGCTGCCCGCGGTGCCGGAGGAGGACCTCGAGCACCTGCGCACCGGCGAGAAGATCGGCGTCGACCTCGTCGCGCTGTCGTTCGTGCGCCGCGCGGAGGACGTCGAGTTCGTCCGCGGCCATACGCGGCTCCCGCTGATCGCGAAGATCGAGAAGCCGCAGGCGGTGCAGCGCGCAGAGGAGATCGTGCGCGCCGCCGACTGCGTGATGGTCGCCCGCGGCGACCTCGGCATCGAGATGCGGATCGAGGAGGTGCCGATGGTGCAGAAGCAGGTGATCTCGCTCGCCGGCGCGCTCGCCCGGCCGTCGATCACCGCGACGCAGATGCTCGACTCGATGGTCTCCTCCTCGCGCCCGACGCGCGCTGAGGTCGCCGACGTCGCCAACGCGATCCTCGACGGCACCGACGCCGTGATGCTCTCCCAGGAGAGCGCGGTCGGCCACTACCCGGTCGGCGCGATCGAGATGATGGCCAAGATCGCCGAGCGCACCGAGCCCTCGGCGCCCTATCGCGAGTGGCAGGAGCGCCGCGTGCGGCGCGACCGCCGCGACCCGGCCTACACGATCGCCTACACCGCCTGCCGCGCCGCCTACGAGCTAGGGCTGGCCGCGCTCGTGGCGCCAACGCTGTCGGGCCGCTCGGCCCGCCTGATCTCCGCCCACCGCCCGACCTGCCCGATCTACGCGCTCTCGCCGGGGCGCGAGACCGTGCGGCGCTGCGGGCTGATGTGGGGCGTGCACGCGGCCTCGATGCGCCGCTACGAGGTCACCGAGGACCTCGTGCGCGCCGCCGCCGCGCGCGTCGTCGAGCTCGGCTTGGTCAAGCCGGGCGAGCGCATCGGCATCACTGCAGGGCTCCCCTCCGGCCGGCCGGGGACGACGAGCCTGCTGCAGATCACCGACGTCTGAATAGCGGCCCCGTATTTGGCTCTAGAGCGTCAGTTGCGTCCGGGTTTGTCAACATTTTGTACACGAACCGTCTGACAGCACCTCAGACCAGCACCGCTGCGATCACGTTCGCGGCGTCCTGATCCAAGTGCGGCAGCAGGTGCGCGTAGTGCCCCAACACGGTCGCCGGGTCGTCACCGAGGCGGCCTGCGACGACGTGCAGCGGCACCGGCGGGGATGCCGTCAGTGCGAGCGTCGCGCTCGTGTGGCGCAGGATGTGCAACGTGCCGCTCGGGATGCCCGCGGCCTTCCGGTGGTCCCTGAACGCTTTCGTCAGCGTGCTCGGATGGATGGGGCGGCCGAGTTCGTCGCAGAACACGAGGTCGTCATCTTCGTAAGCCGGTCCGGCGAGGTCACGCTCAAGTAGTTGGACGGCGCGGTGATCTTTCAGCGCTCCGATCGTCACCGCGTCGACCGCGACGGTGCGTTCTGAGCGACGCGTCTTCGGCGGCCCGAACGCAGCGCCGCCGCGTGCCGGGATGACCTGCCGGCTGACACGCAGCCGCGAACGCTCGAAATCGAGTTCGCGCCATGTCAGGCCGAGCAGCTCACCTCGTCGCATACCGGTCGTCGCCGCGAGCCGCCAGACCGCGAACAGCCGGTCGTCCTGAACATACTCGAGAAAGGTCCGTAGTTCGCGTGCGGTCCATGCTTGCGCGCGGGAGCGGGGGAGCGCGG